>NZ_QMJY01000083.1 GCF_003574395.1 Tabrizicola thermarum | reverse complement strand
CGTCAGCGTGTGGTGGTTCACGCCGTAGACGATGGTCTTGTCCGCGCCGTCGCCGGGGGCCGAGATCAGCACCCGCTTGGACCCGTTCTCCAGATGCGCCTGGCACTTTTCCTTCGAGGTGAAGATGCCGGTGCATTCCATCACGATGTCGACATCGCCCCAGGGCAGGTCGGCGGGGTTCTTCAGCGCCGTGACCCGCATCGGACCACGGCCCACGTCGATGGTGTCCGCGCCCGTCGTCACCGTGGCCGGGAACTTCCCATGCACCGAATCATAGCGCAGAAGGTGGGCATTGGTCTCGACGGGCCCCAGGTCGTTGATCGCCACGACCTCGATGTCGGTGCGGCCCGATTCGATGATGGAGCGCAGAATGTTGCGCCCGATGCGTCCAAATCCGTTGATGGCAACCTTGACGGCCATGTGTCTTCCTCCGAAGCAGGGACCCGTTCCCGATAGCGCTAACAATGCCATATCGCCGGGAAATGCAACCGCAGTTTGACGGTGTCAGTTCCAGAAATCCACCCATTCCACGAGGTCGAGGAACTTCCGCGCCAGAAACATCAGCGCCGACCCGCCGTTCAGGGCGATATCGGCGATGATGCCGGCGAGGATCACAAGGCCCAGCCAGAGCGCGATGGTGTTGGTCAACACGGCCCCCTTCACGGGGGCCGACGCCCCCTTACTGCGCAAGCCGCCCCATGACCCCGGCCACATCGGCCATCCGGCAGGAGAAGCCCCATTCGTTGTCATACCACGCCAGCACGCGAACGGAACGGCCCGCAACCTTGGTCTGGTCAGGCGCGAAGATCGACGATTGCGGCGTGTGGTTGAAGTCGATGGACACCTTCGGTTCGGGGTCATAGGCCATGACCATGCCCATGTAACCTGCGCAGGCTTCCCTTACGATTTCGTTGACGTCCGAAACCGTCACCGACTTCTGCGCGATGAAGGTCAGGTCCACCGCGCTCACGTTCGGGGTCGGCACCCGGATCGCGCTGCCTTCCAGCCGCCCCGCCAGTTCCGGCAGCACCTCGCCGATCGCCTTGCCCGCCCCGGTCGAGGTCGGGATCATCGCCATCGCCGCCGACCGCGCGCGATACAGGTCCTTGTGCCGCCGGTCCAGCGTCGGCTGGTCGCCGGTATAGCTGTGGATCGTGGTCATGATGCCCGATTCGATCCCGATGGCGTCGTTCAGCACCTTGGCCAGCGGTGCCAGGCAATTCGTCGTGCAGGAGGCGTTCGAGACGACCTTGTGCTCGGGCAGCAGGCTGCGGTGATTGACGCCGTAGACCACCGTCAGGTCGGCGCGTTTCGCGGGGGCCGAGACCAGCACCCGCTTGGCCCCGCGCGTCAGGTGCACGGCGGCCTTGTCGCGGTCGTTGAACTTTCCGGTGCATTCCAGCACCACGTCCACACCCTGCCAGTCCAGCTCTTCCGGGTTGTAGCTGGACATCACCCGGATCGGCCCGCGCCCCAGGTCCAGGCCGTCCTCCGTCACCTTCACCACGCCCGGAAACCGGCCATGCACGCTGTCATAGCGCAGAAGATGGGCGTTGGTCTCTACCGGCCCCGTGGCGTTGATCGCCACCACCTGCACGTCGTTGCGGTTCGATTCCGCGATATGCGCCAAGGTGCAGCGCCCGATGCGGCCAAAGCCGTTGATGCCGACAGTCACGGTCATGAAGAAAATCCCCCTCTGGTGCCTTGCCCCGCCTTAGCCGCTCCATCCCGGCGCGCAAGGCGAAAAACGACACCTTTTCAGCATGTTAGCGCAATCTTAGCCTGTTTGCGCTAACCTGATGCAGCGCTTTGCCGAATCCGGCGTTTCCCGCTACATCAGCGGTTGAACCGAACCGGGGCAGGGCATGAGCGGACTTCTCGCACTTCTGGACGACGTGGCGGCCATCGCCAAGGTGGCGGCAGCCTCGATCGACGACGTGGCCGCTGCGGCCGCCAAGGCCGGGACAAAGGCGGCGGGCGTGGTGATCGACGACGCCGCCGTCACGCCGAAATACGTCCACGGCTTTTCCGCCGACCGCGAATTGCCGATCATCTGGCGCATCGCGCTGGGGTCCCTGCGCAACAAGCTGGTGATCCTGCTGCCGGGGCTTCTGGCGCTGGATGCCTTCCTGCCGCAGGCGATCACGCCGCTTCTGATGCTGGGGGGGGCCTATCTCTGCTTCGAGGGCGCCGAGAAGCTGGTCCATGCCTTTGCCCCCCATGCCGACCATGAGATCGAGCAGGATTTCGACCCCAGGGACCCGGCCCATCTGGAAGAGGAAAAGGTCGCCGGCGCGATCAAGACCGATTTCATCCTGTCGGCCGAGATCATGACCATCGCGCTGGCCACCATCGAAAGCCCCAGCTTCTGGCTTCAGGCGGTGACGCTGGCGGTTGTCGGCACGCTGATCACCGTCGCGGTCTATGGTGCCGTGGCGCTGATCGTGAAGATGGACGACGTGGGCCTGCACATGGCCGCCACGGGCCGCACATCGGGGGGCAGGGCGCTGGGGCGGGGGCTGGTCAAGGCGATGCCGAAGCTGATGGGGTTCCTGTCCACGGTCGGGACGGCAGCGATGCTCTGGGTCGGGGGCAACATCGTGATCCACGGGCTGGAGGTGACGCATCTCTGGGCCTGGCCCTATCAGACCATCCACCATGCCGCCGAGGCGGTGGCCCATGCCGTTCCCGTGGCGCAGGGTTTCGTCGCATGGCTGGTGACGGCGGCGCTGGACGGGGTGTTCGGGTTGGTCCTGGGATTGCTGCTGATCCCCGTGGCGACGCGGGTGATCGGACCACTGTGGTCTGCGGTCACCGGAAAGACGAAGGCCGCGCACTAGGCGCGGCCTTCGCGGCCTTGTCCGCGGTCAGAGCAGGGCCTTGGCCTTCGCCACGGTCGCCTCGGCGGTGATCCCGAACTCGGCATAAAGCCGCTCCATCGGGGCCGAGGCGCCGAAGCTGGACATGCCGACGAAATCGGCCTTCGCCTCGCGCCCGCGTTCGCCCAGAAGCCAGCGGTCCCAGCCCTGCCGGACGCCCGCCTCGATGGCCACGCGCGCCGGGCCGGGGGGCAGGACCTTGCGGCGGTAAGCCTCGTCCTGCTCGGCAAACAGCTCCATCGAGGGCATGGACACGACGCGGGTGCCGATGCCCTCGGCCTCCAGCGCCTCGCGGGCCTTCAGCGCGATTTCCACCTCGGAGCCCGTGGCCATCAGGATCACCTGCCGCTTGCCCGTCGCCTCGGCCAGCACATAGGCGCCTTTGGCGACCATGTTCTGGTTGGTGTGCGACTTGCGGACGGCGGGCAGGTTCTGCCGGCTCAGCGCCAGCACCGTGGGCCGGGTCTTCTCGGTCAGCGCGATTTCCCAGGCTTCCGCCACCTCGACCAGATCGGCGGGGCGGATGACCAGCGTGTTGGGCGTCGCCCGGCTGATCGCCAGATGTTCGACCGGCTGGTGGGTCGGGCCGTCCTCGCCCAGACCGATGGAATCATGCGTCATCACATAGACCACCGGCACGCCCATCAGCGCGGACAGGCGCATCGAGGGCCGGGCATAGTCGGTAAAGCACATGAAGGTCCCGCCATAGGGGCGGATGCCGCCATGCAGCGCCATGCCGTTCATCGCGGCGGCCATGCCGTGTTCACGGATGCCGAAATAGACATAGCGGCCCTTGCGATCCTCGGGGGTGAACACGCCCAGGTCCGGGGTCCTCGTGTTGTTCGACCCCGTCAGGTCGGCCGAGCCGCCGATGGTTTCGGTCACGACCGGGTTCACCGCCGCCAGCACCTTTTCCGACGCCGCGCGGGTGGCAAGTTTCGGCAGGTCCGCCACCGCCTGCTTCTTCACCGCCCGGATGGCCGATGTCAGCTTCGCCGGTGCCTCCAGCGCGAAGATGCGTTTGAACTCGGCCTGTTTCGCGGGCGAGAGCGCCGCCATCCGCGCCTCCCATTCGGCCCGGGCCTTTGCCCCACGGGCGCCCAGCGATTCCCACCAGGCCTTGATCTCGGCCGGCACCTCGAAAGGCCCGGCGGTCCAGCCATAGGCCTCTTTGGCGGCCTGCAATTGCGCCTTGTCGGTCAGCGCGCCGTGGCCCTTCGAGGTGTCCTGCGCCGCGTGGCCAAGCGCGATATGCGTCTTGCAGGCCACCATCGCGGGCCGGGGGCTGGCCTTGGCCGCCGTCAGCGCCCGGTCGATGTCTGCCGGATCATGCCCGTCGCACTCGAACACATCCCAGCCGCTTGCGGCGAACCGCGCCTTCTGGTCGGTGATGTCGGCGATGCTGACCTTGCCGTCGATGGTGATGCCGTTGTTGTCCCACAGCACGATCAGGCGGCTCAGCTGCTGCTTGCCCGCCAGACCGATGGCTTCCTGAGACACCCCCTCCATCAGGCAGCCGTCGCCCGCGATGACCCAGGTGTAGTGGTCCTGCACCTTGGCCCCCCAGCGCGCGCGCAGGGATTCCTCGGCCATGGCAAAGCCCACGGCGTTGGAAATGCCCTGACCCAGCGGCCCCGTCGTCGTCTCCACCCCCGCGACATGGCCGTATTCCGGGTGGCCCGCGGTGATCGCGCCCCACTGGCGGAAATTCCTGATCTGGTCCAGCGTCATGTCCTCGTAGCCGGTCAGATAGAGAAGCGCATAGATCAGCATCGATCCATGGCCTGCCGACAGGATGAAGCGGTCGCGGTCCGGCCAGCGCGGCGCCTTGGGGTCGAACTTCAGGTGCTTCTCGAACAGGACCGTCGCCACATCGGCCATGCCCATCGGCATCCCCGAATGGCCCGAATTCGCCGCCGCCACCGCATCCAGCGTCAGAGTGCGGATCGCGGTCGCGCGCATCCAGTGGTCGGGGTTCTTCTGGCGCAGGGTCTGGATGTCCAAGGCGGCATTCCTTCAGGTCAAGCGTGGCAAGGGGATCGCAAGCCTCCTAACCAGCGCGACCGGCAAGATCAAGCTTGCTGGCCAAGGCCTTGGGAAGAAAGGCCGGTCGCCTTTCCCGGGTTTCGCGCTAAGATCGCTGCACGGTTGTGACGGGCGATTCGGGACGGAATCGTTCAGGGGGTTGCGGGTAAGGCTTCGACGCCCGGGGCAAGAGGGTAAGGGATGCAGGAAATCACCGAACTGGAAAAGCGGATCGCCGCCGCGCTGGAACGGATCGGCAAGGGGCTGGACCGCCTGCCCCTGGTGTCACGCGCGGCTCCGGCGGCCACGGGGCCGGCGGGGCAGGGGGCCGAGGCTTTGCTGCGCGCCCAGCTTGAGGAAGAGAAGGCCCTCACCGCCCAGTTGCAGGCCCGCCTCCGCGCCGCCAAGGACCGCGAGGCGCGCGGTGATTTGCAGGAAAAGGTCGACCGGCTGACGCAGGAACTGGACGTGCAGGGGCTGGAACTGCAACGGATGCGCCGCGTCAACGCCGCCTTGCGCGAACAGCTGGAATCCTTGCGCAGCGCCCAGGCCAGCGGCGTGGTGGAGCCTGGCCAGATCAACAAGGCGATGCAGGCCGAGCTTGAAGCCCTGCGCGCCGCCCGCCTGACCGAGATCGCCGAAATGGACGAAATCCTCGCCGCCCTGGAACCGCATCTTTCGGAGGCTCGCAATGCCTGAACTTGAAGTCACCATCGGCGGTCGTCCGTTCCAGGTCGCCTGCCAACCCGGCGAGGAACATTTCCTGCGTGCTGCCGCCGCGATGCTGGATGCCGAGGCGCAGCCCATCATCGCCCAGCTTGGTCGCCTGCCCGAGGCGAAGATGCTGCTGATGGCCGGGTTGATGCTGGCCGACAAGACCGCCGCCGTCGAGGACGAACTCCGCGCCCTGCGCGCCCGGGTGGCAGAGCTTGAGGCCCGCCCCGTTGCCACCCGCGACGTGGCCGTCGTGCCGAAACAGGTCTCGGACACCCTTGCCGAGATCGCCGCCCGCGCCGAAGCCATGGCTGCGCGGATCGAAGAACAGGTGCGCGCATGATCCGTCCGGTCTTGATCACGCTCGCGCTGCCCACCGCGGCCCTTGCCGCGCCCGAGTTCCAGACCGTCACCTACTACTGCGACCGCGGCGTGCAGGTGCCCGCGACCTATGTCAACACGCCCGAAGGCAGTCTTGTCGTGCTGATGGTGGACGGCCGCCAGATCATGCTTCTGGGCGAACAGGCCGCATCCGGTGCGCGCTATGGCTGGCCCTCGGACGGTTCGACCTATGTCTGGTGGACCTAGGGGCAGGAGGCGACGCTTTACTGGAAGACGCCCGAGGGCGAAAACCCGATCATGACCTGTCTGGGCGACGGTTGACCGTCAGTTGACCGGGCCGGGCCGGGCACAAGACCCCGCGCCCCGCCCGCTTTCGGACTGACCGGCACCGGATCAGGCGTTGGCTTCGCGGATCTTGTCCGCCGCCGCCTTGTCGAAGGGCACACCCTTGGCCTCGAACAGCTGGTCCAGCTCGCCCGACAGCGTCATCTCGGTGACGATATCGCAGCCGCCCACGAACTCGCCCTTGACGTAAAGCTGCGGGATCGTCGGCCAGTCGCTGAAATCCTTGATGCCCTGGCGGATCTCCGGGTCGGCCAGCACGTTCACGTCGTGGAAGTCCACCCCCATGAAGTTCAGGACGCCCGCCACGCGGCTGGAAAAGCCGCATTGCGGCATCATCTTGGTGCCCTTCATGAACAGCACCACGTCGTTCTTCTCGATCACCTCACGGATCGTCGCTTCAGCGCTCATCGCCTGATCTCCTGTTCGTCATCTTCCGCACCGTGATAGCTGGCTGCGCTGCGCTGCGCCAGATAGGCCGCCATCCGCCGTTCGCTTTCCAGTGCTGCCGCTTGCCGGGCCTCGAAATCCCGATCCACCGGCGCGGGCTGCCCGCGCTTTCGGCGGCTCCGGTCCTTGAGGATGGTCATCAGACCCACCAGCGGCAGGATCGCCATGACCAGCCCGCCGGGCCCGACCCCCGGTGCCATCAGTCCGGAGCCTTTGTCGTCAGCGCCAGCGCATGCAGCGCGCCGTTCGGGCCGTCCATCTTGCCTTTCAGCGCCGCATAGACCGCGCGCTGCTGCTGGACGCGGTTCAGGCCCCGGAAACTTTCGTCGATCACCTCGGCCGCGAAATGCGCGCCGTCGTCACCCTGCACGCTGATCTTCGCGTTCGGGAAGGCCTCCCGGATCAGGGCTTCGATGTCGCGGGCTTCGATGGGCATCGCGGTACTCCTCGTCGTTGGTGTCAACCTAGGCCCGGGCCCTGACGGGTTCAAGAGCCTCCCATTCCTCGCGCAGCATGCCGAAGAGGAGGAGGTCCACCGCCCGACCCAGCGCAGGACGGTGCCAATGCGCCCGAAGCCGCCCCTCCTGCCGGAAGCCGGCGCGCGTGTAGATCTTGACCGCGCGGGGGTTCTCGGCGCTTGCGTCCAGCCAGAGCCGGGCGGCCCCGAGGTCGCGGAAGGCGAAATCGACCAGCGCCCGGAAGAAGGCATCGCCCAGGCCGCCGCCCGCACGGTCCAGCGCGATGCGGAACAGCTCGACCACCGGCTGGTCGGCGCTGCGGAAGATCGCAAAGCCCCTGGCCGGACCCTCCCAGATCAGCACCCGGTCCGCGGGGCTGTCGATCCAGGCCTGAAGCTGCGCCTCGTCGGCGTCCCCGATGAAGGGCGCATAATCCGGCCGGGTCGTCAGGCTGCGGATGAAGGGAATGTCCCCCGGGACCGCTGCCCGCAGCATCAGAGCCCGACCTTGTCGGCAAAGGCCGTCCGGTAAAGCCGCGACAGCTCGACCATCGGCGCGCTGTCGCCGCCCATGGACACGATCGCCCCCCCGAACTGCCCGACCCGCGTCAGGGGCACGCCCGCCGCCTGTGCCGCCGCCTGCAAGCCCGCCAGATCGCCCGGAGCCACCGCCAGCAGATAGCGCGCCTGATCCTCGCCGAAGAGGGCAGGGGTGCCGGTCACGTCAAGCGTCACGCCCAGCCCCGCGCCTTCCGCCATCTCGAAGGCCGCCAGCGCCAGCCCGCCGTCGCTGAGGTCGGTGCAGGCGCGGATCGCCTTGCGGTTCGCGCGGACAAACTCCCCATTCCGCCGCTCGGCCACCAGATCGACGGGCGGAGCATCGCCCGCCTCGATCCCGAAGGCCTCGGCCAGAAGCGCGGATTGCCCCAGATGGCCCCGCGTCTCGCCCACCAGCACCGCAAGGTCGCCCTCGGCGGGCCGGCCCGCGATCAGCTCGTCCATCGTCCGCAACAGCCCCACCGCGCCGATCGTGGGCGTCGGCAGGATGCCCTTGCCGTCGGTCTCGTTGTAAAGCGACACGTTGCCCGACACGATGGGCATGTCCAGCGCGCGGCAGGCCTCGCCGATGCCTTGCAGGGCGCCGACGAACTGTCCCATGATCTCGGGCTTTTCCGGGTTGCCGAAGTTCAGGTTGTCGGTCGCGGCCAGGGGCAGGGCGCCCACCGCCGTCAGGTTCCGGTAGGCCTCGGCAACCGCCTGCCTGCCGCCCTCGACCGGGTTCGCCTTCACATAGCGCGGGGTCACGTCCGAGGTGAAGGCCAGCGCCTTCCCGGTCCCATGCACCCGCACCACGCCCGCAGGCAGGCCCGGCGTGACCAGCGTATCGGCCCCCACCTGGCTGTCGTATTGCTCATAGACCCAGCCCTTGTGGGCATGGCTGGGCGAGCCGATCAGCGCACGCAGGCCATCGATCGCGCCGATCTCGGGCACCTCGCCCAAAGGTGCCGCCGGGGGCGTCGGCACCCAGGGCCGGTCGTATTCCGGCGCAGAGGACGACAGCTTGGACAGCGGAATATCCGCCTTCACCTCGTTGCCGTGCAGGATCAGGAAGCGGTCCTCGGGGATCGTCTCGCCGACGATGGCAAAGTCGAGGTCCCACTTCTCGAAAATCGCCCGCGCCTCGGCCTCCTTTTCCGGCTTCAGCACCATGAGCATCCGCTCCTGGCTTTCGGACAGCATCATCTCGTAGGCGGTCATCCCCGTCTCGCGCTGCGGCACGTCGTCGAGTTGCAGCTTGATGCCAAGCCCGCCCTTGTCGCCCATCTCCACCGCCGAACAGGTCAGCCCCGCGGCCCCCATGTCCTGGATGGAAATGACGGCACCACTGGCCATCAGCTCCAGACAGGCCTCCAGCAGGCGCTTTTCGGTGAAGGGGTCGCCCACCTGCACCGTGGGGCGCTTTTCCTCGATCGTGTCGTCGAACTCGGCGGATGCCATCGTCGCCCCGCCGACGCCATCGCGGCCCGTCTTGGCGCCGAGGTAAACCACCGGCATCCCCACGCCCGAGGCCGCCGAGTAGAAGATCTTGTCGGCATCCGCGAGACCGGCCGCAAAGGCATTGACCAGACAGTTGCCGTTGTAGGCAGCGTGAAACCGCACCTCGCCGCCCACCGTGGGCACCCCGAAGGCATTGCCGTAACTGCCGATGCCTTCCACCACGCCCTTGACCAGATGCGCGGTCTTGGGATGCGAGGGCAGGCCGAAGGACAGCGCATTCATCGCCGCGATGGGCCGCGCGCCCATGGTGAAGACATCGCGCAGGATGCCGCCGACACCGGTCGCCGCGCCCTGATGCGGCTCGATGTAGGAGGGGTGGTTGTGGCTCTCCATCTTGAAGATCACCGCCTGCCCGTCGCCGATGTCCACCACGCCCGCATTCTCCCCAGGCCCGCAGATCACCTGCGGCCCGGTGGTCGGCAATTTCTTGAGGTGGATCTTCGAGGACTTGTAGGAACAATGTTCGTTCCACATGGCGCTGAAGATGCCCAGTTCGGTGAAGGTCGGCTCGCGCCCCAGGATCTCCAGCAGACGCTCCCATTCATCGGGCTTGATGCCATGCGCGGCCACGACGTCGGCGGTGATGAGCGGTTCGGCCACGGCGGTCCTCCTGACGAATTGATCCGGCCCCGCTAGTAATCCAAGCGCGCAAGGGCCGAAAGGGGCCTTCCCGACTTTCCAGTGCCATGCTAGCCCTTGGGGCGGGAGGACATCATGCGGATCTCACGCAATACGCTCTGGCAGTCGCTGTCGGACCGGTTGCGCCCGGTCGTGGCCACGCTGTTTGCCCGCGTCTGGCCGGGCCTCGATCAGGAGGGGGCCGAAGCGCGGCTTGCCGCCCTGTCTCCGCGTGACGAGGCGACGGTGATCCTGTCCGTGCTGCTGCTGCTTTTCCTCTGCGCCGTCCTTGCCGCGCAGTTCGGCTGGCTGGGCATGGCCCTGTATTTCCTGGCCGTGATCCTTCTCGCCCGGTGACGGTATGCCGCCGCATACGGTATGCGGCAGTATGCGATTGAAAAGACTAGACTTTTTGTCGCACCTCTGATCCGGCCCCGGTGACGCGGCGTAATCCAACCCATGACATCAGACATGGAGAGGCACATGGACGGCGCACTTGGTTTCCTGACGTTCGGCACGCTCGGTTTCGTGGCGGCCTTTGCTTATCTGTCCGCCCGCGCGACCGAAAAGCGGCGCCGCGAGGGGGGGCCGAAATCGGCCTTGGCCCGCGGAAAATACGCGAAGATCGAAGAAGAGGCGGCAGCCCGTCGCGTCTGACCGCCCGGCAGCACGTCAGAGGGGCCCGGCACCGGAACGTGCCGGGCCTTTCCCTGTGATGCCTGACGCGTCGCGTGCCCTGCGCGACAGACCATGGCGTGCCGACCCTTCAACCGGATAGGGGGGCGCGACGGGGGCAACATTCCCGCCCATGGATCGCCGCACAGGCCCGCCCAGGCCGCCAGTGACCGCACCATCCTTCGGATACGCCGCGTGGGAACGTGACGAAAAAAAAGGCCGAGCATTACGCTCGGCCAAGTCCAACAGGGAGGTACGAAGGGGCAAGAGCCAGGCTCATCACCGCTTCGACTGTTCAGATAGTGCCCCATGCTTGCGCAAACAAGTCCGGAATGCCCGACGTTTGGGCAAGGCCGCTATGCAGATGCTGCATGGCAGCATTTCAGGCGGCGGCATCCTCGGACTGGCGGCGGCGGAAGGCCATGATCTCGTCGACCACGAAGTCGCGGAAGGCCGCGACGCGCTTGGAATGGCGCAGCTCTTCGGGATAGGCCAGGAACACCGGCACCTCGGCGCTTTCGACATCGGGCAAGACCCTGACCAGGTTCGGGAAATCCTCGGTCAGATAGTCCGGCAGCACCCCGATTCCCAGATGGTTCAGCACCGCCTGCAACACGCCGAAATAGTTGTTCACCGTCAGCGTCGAGGGGATGTCATGCGTCATCAGCTCCGCCACCAGCATCGCCCCCGCCGCGACCTGAGGCGTCCCGGCATGTTGCGCGATCAGCCGGTGGCTGCTGAAATCGTCCATCGTCTCGGGCGTGCCATGCGCCGCCAGATATTCGGGCGTGGCGAAAAGCTGCATCTTGATGTTCATCAGCCGCTTGCGGATCAGGTCGGCCTGGGATGGCTCCTTCATGCGGATCGCCACATCCGCCTCGCGCATCGGCAGGTCAAGAACCCGCTCCTCCAGCATCAGGTCGATCTTAAGGGCCGGATACTTCTCGTACAGCCGCGCCAGCCGCGGGGCCAGCCACAGCGTGCCGAACCCCATCGTCGTCGTCACCCGCAGCTCGCCGAAGACCTCGTCCTCGCTGTCGCGGATCCGCGCCGCCGTCGCATCCAGCCGCCGCACCATCTGCTGCGTCGCATCATACAGAAGTTCGCCCTGCTCCGTCAGGATCAGCCCCCGCGCGTGGCGGTGGAACAGAGTGACCGACAGGCTCTCTTCCAGCGCGCGGATCTGGCGGCTGACCGCCGACTGCGACAGGTGCAGCACATCCCCGGCATGGGTCAGGCTGCCCTTTTCCGCCACCGCGTGAAAGATCCTCAGCTTGTCCCAATCCATGCGTTTCCCTCGTCCCTCTGCGCCCGGCACCCTAGCATGAACAGCGTCACTTAGGGAAACGCGTTCGAAAGTAAAGCCGACTTCCCCCGATCTTGACCGCGCGCCTTGGGACTTTCGCAGCCATCGGTCCCGGCCTATGATCGCCGAAAAGGCACGTCCGCGCAGCGGATGCGCGCCCCCAGGCGGTAGAGGCAGGCATGGCAGTTGGCGTCTTCGATTCGGGCCTTGGCGGGCTCACTGTTCTTGATGCGTTGACAAAGCGCCTTCCTGACGTCCCCTTTGTCTACTTCGGCGACAATGCTCATGCCCCCTACGGCGTCCGCACGGCAGACGACATCTTCAACCTGACCTGCGCCGCCACCGAACGACTCTGGGCCGAGGGCTGCGATCTGGTGATCCTTGCCTGCAACACCGCCTCGGCCGCCGCGCTGAAGCGGATGCAGGAAACCTGGGTGCCTGCCGACAAGCGCGTCCTGGGCGTCTTCGTTCCGCTGATCGAGGCCCTGACCGAACGCCAATGGGGCGACAACTCGCCCCCGCGCGAAGTGGCCGTGAAACACGTCGCCCTCTTTGCCACCCCTGCCACCGTCGCCTCGCGCGCCTTCCAGCGCGAACTGGCCTTCCGCGCCATCGGCGTCGATGTCGAGGCGCAGCCCTGCGGCGGCGTGGTCGATGCCATCGAACAGGGCGATGAAATCCTGGCCGAGGCGCTCGTCCGCTCTCATGTCGAGGCGCTGAAACGCCGGATGCCGAACCCCGAGGCGGCGATCCTGGGCTGCACCCACTACCCCCTGATGGAAAAGGTCTTTGCCGAGGCTCTGGGGCCGGGGGTCAAGGTCTATTCCCAGGCCAACCTCGTTGCCGAGGCGCTGGCCGACTATCTGACCCGCCGCCCGCAATTCGTCGGCACTGGCACGCAGTCGAAGTTCCTTACCACCGGCGACCCGGCCTCTGTCTCGAACAAGGCGACCCAGTTCCTGCGCCGGAAGATCACGTTCGAGGCCGCCTGATGCTGCCCATTGCCGACTGGCGCGCCGCCCGGCTTGCCGCGCTGACCGCGCCGGACGGCTGGCTGAACCTCGTCGCCCGCATCGAGCTGGCCCCCGGCCGCCACCCGGTCGGCGCGGCGCAAGCGGTGCGGCTTCCCTCCGGCCCCGACCTCCTCGGCACGCTGGAGATCACCGGGACCGGCGCCAGCTTCGCCCGACCGGGCGAGGCGCCGCAACCCTTCCTCCCGATCCCCGACGCTTTCCCGCAGCTTCGGGTCGATCCGTTCCTGCTGGAGATCCACACGGTTGACGGCATCCCGGCCCTGCGTGTCCGTGACCTGACCTTGCAGCCCGCGATCACGCTGCGTCATTTCCCTGACGCACCGGATTGGACGATCCGTGCAAAGTGGAAGAGCATCGCCCCACAAGCCTCGGAAGTGGCAATGAAAGACGGCTCGAAAGCCGTCGTCACCCTGACCCACCGCGCGACCTTCCAGCATCAGGGCAAGACTGTCGCCCTGACGCCCACGCACTGGAAATCCGGCAAGCCGATGTTCGTCTTCCGCGATGCCACGGCGGGCGAGACCTATCCCGCCTGCCGCTTCCTCTTCGGCGAAGACGCCACCGACAGCGAGATCACGCTGGACTTCAACCGCGCCATCTCGCCCCCCTGCGCCTTCACCGACTTCGCCATCTGCCCCCTGCCGCCACCCGGCAACATCCTGTCCTTCCGCATCGAGGCCGGCGAACTGGCTCCCTGACCCGAACGGACGCCGGGCGAACCGCCCGACGCCCCCGGCCGCGCATTGCGCCACGGGCACAGCGAAAGGCCAGGCCACGCCGCCCGGCACTCCTTTCGGGCCGAACCCCAAGCCTGCGCCCGCCGTGGCGACACACCAGACTGACCGCCAAAGCGGTATGCTGCCCCCGGCACAGCGAAAAGGCACGCCCAGCGGCGTGCCTTCCAAAGCTTTCCCGTTCCTTAATGTCCGCAACCAACCCATTGAAAAGATTGGTCCGAAAAAAGCGCCGCGCGCGGCGCGTCAGTCCTTGGCACGCTCGACGTAGCTGTCGTCGTCGGTGTTGATGACGATCCGCGTGCCCGGCCCGATATGGGGCGGCACCATGACCCGAAGGCCGTTGTCCGTGATCGCCGGCTTGTAGGAGGACGAGGCGGTCTGCCCCTTGGTGACCGGCTCGGTCTCGACGATCTCGACGGTGATCTTCTGCGGCACCTCGATCGCGATCGGCACGCCCTCGAAGGTCTTCACATAGCAGCGCATGCCTTCCTGAAGATAGGGCTTGTTCGCCCCCATCACGTCCTCGGTCACGACGACCTGCTCGTAGGTATTCGGCTCCATGAAATGGAACCCCTCGCTGTCCTCGTAGAGGAAGTCATACTCCCGCTCGTCCACGGTGGCCTTCTCGACCATCTCGGTGGTCCGCCAGCGTTCCGACACCTTCACCCCATCCGAAATCCGGCGCATGTCCACCGAGGTGGTGGGGGTGCCCTTGCCGGGGTGGAAGTTCGAGGCGGTCAGGACGACATAGAGCTTGCCGTCCATCTCGACGACGTTGCCCTTGCGAAGCGAGGAGGCGATGACTTTCAAAGGTCGGGTCCTTGTTATATCGGGGGGTCGGTCCCCTGCGACCGACATCTGCCCGCGCCCCTAACCGATCCGAACCGGAATTTCCAGATGAATCCCGCATCCCCCCCGTCCACCCCGTGGTGGAGCCCCGCCCGCCACGCCGACCGCCGCCCGATCCTTCTGGCCCGCAACCGGATTCAGGCGGCGATCCGGGGCTGGCTGTCGGCAGAGGGTTTCACCGAGGTCGATCCGGCCGCGCTGGCGATCAGCCCGGGCAACGAGGCGCATCTGCACGGGTTCGCGACTCAGGCGATCGGGAACGACGGGGCGGGGCGGACCCTGTTCCTGCACACCTCGCCCGAATTCGCGATGAAGAAGCTGCTCGCGGCGGGCGAGACCCGCATCCACGCCTTTTCGCACGTCTGGCGGAACCGGGAGCGGGGGCCGCTGCATTCCCCCGAGTTCACGATGCTGGAATGGTATCGGGTGGGCGAGGGGTACGAGGTCCTGATGGCGGATACGATGGCCTTCCTCCGCCTGGCTGCGCAGGAGGCGGGGGCCGGGGTGCTGCGGTTCCGGGACCGGACCTGCGACCCGTTCGCGGAGCCGGAGCGGGTCTCGGTGGCCGAGGCTTTCGCGACCCATGCAGGGGTGGATCTGATGGCCTCGATCCGGGCGGATGGGTCAACGGACGCGGATGCTCTCGGGGCGGAGCTGGACCGGATCGGGGTCAGGCGGGCGGCGGATGACACCTGGTCGGACATGGCAAGCCGGGTCCTGTCGGAGAAGGTCGAGCCGAAGCTGGGGGACGGGCGGGTGACGATCCTGGATCGGTATCCGGCGGCGGAGGCGGCCCTGGCCCGGAAGGTGCCGGGGGATGCGAGGGTCGCCGAGCGGTTCGAGGTCTATGCCTGCGGGGTGGAGCTGGCCAACGGCTTCGGAGAGCTGACGGACGCGGGCGAGCAGAGGCGGCGCTTCGAGGCGGAGATGGCGGAGAAGGCACGGGTCTACGGGGAGAGCTACCCCCTGGACGAGGAGTTTCTGGCGGCGCTGGAGATCATGCCGGCGGCCGCGGGGATCGCGCTGGGGTTCGACCGGGTGGTGATGCTGGCCACAGGCGCGCCCAGGATCGAGGATGTGATGTGGATCCCCGTTCCTTGACCTGACCGCGCCCATGAGCTGTCCACGCGTGGGCAGGTTTGGGGATCTTTTGATTTCAATGGGTTGGCTGTGGGCGTTCAAGATTTCTTAACTTCTGTCAACTGACCGGGTCGGGGCGCTTCTTGAAAGGAGCGCTGACGCGCGAAGTCCTTTTGTCTCGTCGTCGGGCTGCGCCTCCTCCTCGGGCATTGGGGGCGCTTCGCCCCCCAAACCCCCCGAGAGTATTTGGAAAAGAGCAAGAACCGGGGCCGGATTGTGCCGGGTACATCCTGCGGCCTTGCATCGGGGGCACGCGCGGCGCAAAGAGGGCGCGTTTCTGTGCAGGAGCCGCGCCATGACCCATCGCATCGCCATCCTCGGGGCCTCGGGCTATACGGGGGCAGAGCTTGTCCGCCTGATCGCGACGCATCCGTCGATGCGCATCGTGGCGCTGTCGGCAGACCGCAAGGCGGGGATGCGCATGGCCGAGGTGTTTCCGTTCCTGCGGCATCTGGACCTGCCGAAGCTGGTGAAGATCGACGAGATCGATTTTGCCAATGTCGATCTGTGCTTCTGCGCGCTGCCTCATGCCACGACGCAGGAGGTGATCGCGCGGCTGCCAAGGACCTTGCGGATCGTCGATCTGTCGGCGGACTTCCGGCTGCGGGATCCGGCAGAGTACGAGAAGTGGTATGGGCAGCCCCACGCGGCGGTCGAGATCCAGAAGGAGGCGGTCTATGGCCTTACCGAGTTCTACCGCGACGAGATCAGGTCCGCGCGGCTGGTGGCGGGGACGGGCTGCAACGCGGCTACAGGGCAGTTCGCGCTGCGGCCGCTGATCGCGGCGGGCTGCATCGACTTGGACGATATCGTGATCGACCTGAAGGCGGGCGTGTCGGGCGCAGGGCGGAGCCTGAAGGAGAACCTTCTTCACGCGGAATTGTCCGGCGGCACGCACAGCTATTCGGCGGGCGGCAGGCACCGGCATCTGGGCGAGTTCGACCAGGAGTTCTCGAAGCTCGCGGGCCGCAAGGTCGAAGTGCAGTTCACGCCGCATCTTCTGCCGATGAACCGGGGAATCCTGGCCACGGTCTATGTGAAGGGCGATGCGAAGGTCGTGCATCAGGTGCTTGAGAAGGCTTATGAATCCGAGCCTTTCCTGAAGGTGCTGCCCTTCGGGTCGCTGCCGTCCACGCGCGACATCGCGGGGTCGAACTTCTGCCATCTGGGGGTGATCGGCGACCGGAAACCGGGGCGTGCCGTGGTGGTGGCGGTGCTGGACAACCTGACGAAGGGGTCCAGTGGCCAGGCGATCCAGAATGCCAACCTGATGCTGGGGCTGCCCGAAACCGAGGGCTTGATGCTGGCGCCGGTCTTTCCGTAACGTCGGTGCGACGTGCGGCCTGCATCGGCGGGACTTGACCAGGGTCAAGGCTTCCCCACTTCTGAGGTGAGACAAGGCCGCGACGGCAAAGGGTGCAGGCGATGACGGGCAAGCAGGAATTCCGCGGGCTGAAGGGTCTGAAGAAGCAGCGGCGCATCCAGATCATCGCGCTGGCGGCGGTGGCATTGATCGGGGCCACGGGCCTTGTCGGCTATGCGATGCGGGACGGGATCAACTTCTTCCGCTCGCCGACCCAGGTTGTGCAGGCGCCGCCGTCGCCGGGCGAGACCTTCCGTATCGGCGGGCTGGTGGTCGAAGGCTCGATCCGGCGCGGACATGGGACCGAGGTGAGCTTTGCAGTGACCGACACCAACGCCACGGTCCCGGTGCGTTATACCGGCATCCTGCCCGACCTGTTCGGCGAGGGACAGGGCATGGTGGCGCTGGGGCGGATGGAGGGCGATACCTTCGTGGCAACCGAAGTGCTGGCCAAGCATGACGAGACCTACATGCCGAAGGAAGTGGTCGACGCGCTGAAGGAACAGGGGGTCTATGTCGACCCCGACGCCAAGCCGCAAAGCTGAGCGCACGGTCGGGCAGGGCGGCGTTAAGGCCGCCCGGGCAGGCTGTCCCCGTCAAAGGGGGTGCCCATGCCGAAGGTCCGTCAGATTGCCGAAGAGATCGTCGCCCGCGAGGGCGGTTTCGTGAACGACCCGGACGATCCGGGCGGGGCGACCAACCACGGGGTGACGATCGGGACGCTGCGGCGGCTGGGGATCGACGTGAACCGCGACAGCCGGATCGACGCGGCGGATGTGAAGGCCTTGACCCGGGCGCAGGCGGTCGAGATCTATCTGGAGCATTACTACAGGCGGTCGGGGATCGCGGCCTTGCCGGAGGTTCTGCAGGCCAGCGTCTTCGACATGTATGTGAATGCGGGCAGCAATGCGGTGAAGATCCTGCAACGCCTGCTGACCGACATGGGGTTCCCCTGTGACCCGGATGGCGCGATCGGGCCGCAGACGATCCGGGCGGCACAGATGGCTTTCGAGGCGGCGCCGTTGCATCTGGCGGATGCCTACGGGATCGCGCGGCGGAACTACTATTACGCGCTGGCCGACAGCCGCCCCGCGAGCCGCAAGTTCGCCCGGGCGCGGGATGGCGGCAAGGGCGGCTGGATCAGGCGGGCCGAGGAGTTCATCTCTCCGAAATATCATCTGACCGAGGCGCAACATGCTGCGCGGGTGGCCAAATGGGGGTGATCGGCAAGCTGGTCGGCGCGCCCGGGGCGGTCACGGCGCTGGGGGAGGCGGCAAAGGGCGTGGCGGAGGTCTTCGTGCCCAGTGCCACCAAGCGGATGGAATATTCGGCCGAGGCGCAGATGGCGGCCCTGCGGCAGCTGGGCGAGGAGTATCAGCATCCCGCGCTGTCCTGGTTCGACCGGCTGGTGAACGGGTTGAACCGGCTGCCGCGGCCGTTTCTGGCCTTCGGGACCATCGGGCTGTTCGTCTATGCAATGGTGGACCCCGAGGCGTTCGCGTTTCGCATGGTGGGCCTGAACGCGGTGCCCGAGCCCTTGTGGTGGCTGCTGGGGGCCATCGTCGCCTTCTACTTCGGCGCACGGGAGACGCATTATTTCCGCAACCGGGCCGTGGTGTCTCCGTTTGTGACGGGGGGCGCGGTGGCGGAACCGGAGGAGAACGCGGCGCTGGAGGACTGGCGGCGGGAGTGATCCCGGCGCCCGATCCTTGACCTCTCGCATGGGCTCTGGCATGGCCTTGGGTACGAGAGGATGTGATCAAATGAACCTGTTTGCCGATATCCGTGAGCTTGTGGTGGCCGAATTGCAGGGGCTGATGGCCGAGGGCGCGCTGCCTGCGGGGCTGGACCTGGCGGGGGTGGCGGTGGAGCCGCCGCGCGATCAGGGGCATGGCGAGATGGCGACCAATGCGGCGATGGTGCTGGCCAAACCCGCCGGGATGGCGCCGCGGGCGATTGCCGATCTCCTGGCGGTCAAGCTGATGGAGGACCCTCGGATCGCGGGGGCGGATGTGGCGGGGCCGGGGTTCCTGAACCTGCGGCTGGAGCCGGCGGCCTGGCAGGGGCTGGTGCGCGAGGTGCTGGTGCAGGGGGCGGGCTATGGGCGGTCCGGCCTTGGTGCGGGGCGCAAGGTGAACGTGGAGTTCGTCAGCGCCAACCCGACGGGGCCGATGCATGTGGCCCATGCCCGCGGCGCAGTGGTGGGCGATGCGCTGGCCGCTTTGCTGGACTTTGCCGGCTATCAGGTCACGCGGGAATACTACATCAACGATGGCGGCGGGCAGGTCGATGTGCTGGCCCGGTCGGCCTATGAACGCTATCGCGAGGCGCATGGGCTGAGCCCCGAGATCGCCGAGGGGCTGTATCCCGGCGACTATCTGATCCCGGTCGGTCAGGCGCTGAAGGACAAGTATGGCGACAGTCTGCTGAACCAGCCGGAAAGCGTCTGGCTGGCGGATGTGCGCACCTTTGCCACCGACATGATGATGGCGATGATCCGCGAGGATCTGGCGGCTTTGGGCGTGACGATGGATGTCTATTCGTCGGAGAAGGCGCTGTATGGCACCGGCCAGATCGAGGCGGCGATCGAGCGGCTGAAGGGGCTGGGGCTGATCTATCAGGGCGTGCTGGAGCCTCCGAAAGGCAAGGCGCCGGAAGACTGGGAGCCGCGCGAGCAGACTCTGTTCCGGTCAACCGCCTTCGGAGATGATCAGGATCGTCCGGTGCAGAAATCGGACGGCTCATGGACCTATTTCGCGCCGGATATTGCCTATCACTACAACAAGGTGCAGCGCGGCTTCGATGAGCTGATCAACATATTCGGCGCCGACCATGCGGGCTATGTCAAGCGGCTGAAGGCTGTTGTCAGCGCGCTGTCCGAGAACAGGGTCGCGCTGGACATCAAGCTGATCCAGCTGGTCAAGCTTCTGAAGGGCGGGCAGATCGTCAAGATGTCGAAGCGCGCGGGGACCTTCGTCACCCTGCGCGACCTGATCGACGAGGTGGGCCCCGATGTCGTCCGCTTTGTCATGCTGACGCGGAAGAACGATGTCGCACTCGACTTCGACTTCGACAAGGTGACGGAACAGTCGAAGGACAACCCGGTCTTCTATGTGCAATATGCCAATGCCCGGGTGAACTCGATCCTGCGGAAGGCGCGCGAGGCGGGGCTGGATGTGAGCGATGCCTCGCTTTCGGCAGCGCATCTGTCGCATCTGGGTCATGAGGCGGAACTGGATGTGATCCGCAAGCTGGCGGAATGGCCGCGGCTGGTGGAAATCGCCGCCAAGGGGCACGAGCCGCACCGGGTGGCCTTCTATCTTTATGAACTCGCCTCGGACTTCCATGGGCTGTGGAACAAGGGCAACGACGACGAGAGCTTGCGGTTCATTCAGGGGGATACCGCAGTTTCCGCGGCGAAAATCGCCCTGGTGCGGGCCGTGGGCGTTGTTATTTGCGCAGGCCTTGGTATCCTTGGCGTGACGCCGGTCGAGGAAATGCGCTGACCAACAGCGCCCCGCCGGGCATGAGGCGTGAGGGCAGGGGTGGATCAACCGCCTCGCCAAGCAGGGGCAGCAGATGGCGGACGCGGATTACGACTTCGGCGGCGGCTTTGCACCTGACGGTGCAACGCCGCGCCATGGTGTGCGTGACATGCGGGCTGCGGCGAGGCTTCAGCGCACGATCAACATCGCGGGGGCGCTGACCTCGCTGGCGCTGGTCGTGGGGCTGGGTGTCTGGGGCTACAAGCTGGCGGTGCGCGATGTGCGCGGCGTGCCGGTGATCCAGGCTTTGGAGGGCCCGATGCGGATCGCGCCAGAGGATCCGGGTGGCGAGATCGCCAATAACCAGGGGCTGGCGGTCAACGTTGTTGCCGAAGCCGGCGTTGCCACGCCGCCGCCGGACAAGCTGGTGCTGGCTCCGCGTCCGATCGACCTTGCGCCGGAGGACATGTCCGGTCTGGCCGGGGCGATGCGACCGGGCCTGACCGAAGCCTCGGCGCCGACGGGACTGGCGACGCCGGGCGCCGACCTTGCGTTGGCTGCGGCCCCGCCGATGGAAAGCGCCAACCCGACCGAAGTGGCGATCGACGCGGCCCTTGCCGAGGCGCTGGGCGAAGTGCCCGGGGATACGGGCTTTGAACCCCTGGACGATCCTGCCGTCGAGCTGAACGACGAGCCGGTGCCCGAGGGCGCGCTTCTGGTCTCGCCCCGGCCGATGCCGCGACCGGGGACGCGGGCGGCGACAGCGGCTTCGGCCCAGATGGCCGCCTTGCCCGCCGCGAAAGAGGTGGACCCGGCGACGATCACCCCCGGCACCCGGCTGGTGCAGTTCGGCACCTTTGACACGGCGGACGAGGCGCGGGCGGCCTGGGTGCTGTTGCAGGGCCGCTTCGGCGAGCTGATGGCCGAGAAGGCGATGGTCGTTCAGCCGGCGGAAAGCAGCGGGCGGACCTTCTATCGGCTGCGGGCGCTGGGCTTTGACGGCGAGGACGACGCGCGCCGGTTCTGTTCGGTCTTCGTGGCGCAGGACGCGACCTGCATTCCGGTGCCGCACAAATGACGGTCGGCTCCGGGGCGGTGATCTTCGGCTGCGCCGGGCCCAGGCTCTTGCCGGATGAGCGCGCCTTCTTCCGGGACGCGGACCCGTTCGGCTTCATCCTGTTCGCGCGCAACGTGGAAGACCCCGACCAGCTGCGCCGCCTGACCTCCGACCTGCGCGAGGCGGTGGGGCGCGATGCGCCGATCCTGGTGGATCAGGAGGGGGGCCGGGTGCAGCGGTTGCGCGCACCGCATTGGCGCGACTGGACGCCGCCTCTGGATACGGTCGATGCCGCCGGGTCGCTGGAGGCGGCCGAGCGGCAGATGCGGCTGCGGGCCACGGTGATCGCGGCGGAACTGGCGGCGGTGGGAATCGACGCCGACTGCATCCCGACGCTGGATGTGGCGCGGCCCGGGACGCATCCCTTCCTGATGAACCGCTGCTATGGGCGCGATCCGGTGACGGTGGCGCGGATCGGGCGGGCGGTGGCCGAGGGGCTGATGGCGGGCGGCGTGCTGCCGGTGATGAAGCACATGCCGGGGCATGGGTTGTCCCATGTCGACACGCATCACGACCTGCCAACGGTCACGGCGCCGCTGGAGGATTTGCAGGCGGTGGATTTCGCCCCGTTCCGGGCGCTGGCCGATCTGCCGATGGCGATGACGGCGCATCTGGTCTTTGCGGCGCTGGATGCCGAAAGGCCCGCCACGCAATCCCCGACCGTGATCCGGCTGATCCGCGAGGAGATCGGGTTCAAGGGTCTGCTCATGTCGGATGACCTGAACATGCAGGCCCTGGCCGGGACTTTGGCCGAGCGCACGGCGCGGACCATCGCGGCGGGGGTGGACATCGCGTTGCACTGCAAGGGCGACATGGCCGAGATGGTCGAGGTTGCGGCGGCGGCGGGGGTGATGGGGCCCGAGGCGCGCCCCCGGGCCGAGGCAGCGGTGGCGGCCAGACGGGCGGCGACGGTGGACCTGGGCAGCGCGCTGGCGGAGCTGGCGCATGGCTGAGGAAGACTGGGACCAGCCCGAACGCCTCGCGCCCGAGGAGCGGCTGGCCGCCGAGGCGCTGATCGTCGATGTGGACGGGTTCGAGGGGCCGCTGGACCTGCTGCTGACGCTGAGCCGGACGCAGAAGGTGGATCTGCGGAAGATCTCGGTCCTGAAGCTGGCCGAGCAGTATCTGGGCTTCGTGGAACGGGCGCGGTCCCTGCGGATCGAACTGGCGGCGGATTACCTGGTGATGGCGGCCTGGCTGGCCTTCCTGAAGTCGCGGCTGTTGCTGCCGCCGGAACCGGGGGATGAGGGGCCGTCAGCCGAGGATCTGGCGGCGCATCTGGCGTTCCAGCTGGAACGCCTGCAGGCGATGCGCGATGCGGCGGCGCGGCTGATGGGGCGCGATCAGCTGGGGCGGGATTTCTTTGCGCGCGGCATCCCCGAGGACATGACGCACCAGAAGAAGGTGAAGTGGACAGCGACGCTCCTGGACCTGATGCGGGCCTATGCGCAGATCCGCACGAGGGACGAGTTCCGGCCTTTCGTGCTGGACCGTGAACATGTCTACACGATGGAACAGGCGCTGGAGCGGATGCGCGGACTGATCGGCTATGCCGGCGACTGGGCGACGCTGGTCAGCTTCCTGCCGGAAGGCTGGGACGCCAGCCCGATGGCGCGGCGGTCCTCGCTGGCCGCGCATTTCGCCGCCGTCCTGGAACTGGCCAAGCGCGGGCAGGTGGTGTTGCGGCAGAGTGAGACCTTTGCGCCCATCGAATTGCGGTTGAAGGACGGATGATGGCGACCGAGGACGCAGGTGAGGAAAGCCTGTTCGACGCCCCCCCGATGGGCGAGCAGGAGCGGATGGTCGAGGCGATCCTGTTCGCCAGCGCCCAACCCGTGACGCTGGCCGAGTTGCAGGCACGGATGCCGCATGGCGCGGACCCGGCCGAGGCATTGGTGCATCTGAGAAAGCGCTATGAGGGGCGGGGGGTGAACCTTGTCCGCGTGGGCGATGCCTATGCCTTCCGCACCGCCGCCGATCTGGGGTTCCTCATGCGGCGCGAGACGGTCGAGGTGCGGAAACTGTCACGGGCGGCGATCGAAACGCTGGCGATCATCGCCTATCACCAGCCGGTCACGCGGGCGGAAATCGAGGAAATCCGCGGGGTTGCGGTCAGCCGCGGCACGGTGGACCAGCTCTTGGAGCTGGACTGGATCCGGCTGGGGCGGCGGCGGATGACACCGGGGCGGCCGGTGACCTTTGTCGTGACCGAGGCCTTCCTCGACCACTTCGGCCTTGAATCGGCGCGCGACCTGCCGGGGCTGAAGGAATTGCGCGCGGCGGGACTGCTGGACAACCGGCCTGCTCCCGGGCAGGCCCGGACCTCGGACGACGAGGATGAGGCCACCTCGGGCCAAAGCGAATTGTTCGAGGACTGAACGGAGCGCGGGATGGATCTGAACGGGCTTTTCAACACGCTGGCCAGGATGTTCGTTCGCAGCGCGACGAAGGCTGGCATCGACTATGCCGCGCGCAAGGGCAAGCCCGAGGCCGAGATGACGCCCGAAGAGCGCCAGCAGGCCCGGCAGGCGCGCGACCTTGCGGCACGGGCGCAAAAGGCGCAGCGGTTGGTGCGCCGGCTGTGGCGGTAGCTTCGCTGCGCTGACAGGGCAGCCGTCAGCCCGACCGGAACTGCTTGGCGAGTTTCAGGCCCTGGCCCTGATAGTTCGACGCGATCCCCGCGCCATACAGCGTCTCGGGCCGTTCCGACATCCGTTCATAGACCAGACGCCCGACCACCTGCCCGTGTTCCAGCACGAAGGGCGCTTCGTGGCAGCGGACCTCGAGCACCCCGCGCGAGCCTGCGCCCCCGGCCACCGCATGACCGAAACCGGGGTCGAAGAAGCCCGCGTAATGGACGCGAAACTCGCCGACCATCGCCAGATAGGGGGCCATCTCGGCGGCATAGTCGGGGGGGATGGTCACCGCCTCGCGGCTGACGAGGATGTAGAAAGCGCCAGGGTCGAGGATGATCTGCCCGTTATCGGAGTGAAGTTCCTCCCAGAAGTCCCGCGCCGGGTAGTGGCCGATCCGGTCCAGATCGACGACGCCGGTATGCGGCTTGGCGCGGTAGCCGACCAGCGTGCCCTTGGCGGGCTTCAGATCGACCGAAAAGCCGAGCCCCTCCGAGATCACCGCCTCGCCCGAGACCAGCGGGTCAACGGCGTGCAGAGCGGTCAGGTCGGCGTCGGACAGCACGGCCTGGCCCTGGCGAAAGCGGATCTGGTTCAGCCGCTGGCCTTCGCGGACGAGGACCGAAAAGCTGCGCGGGCAGACCTCGGCATAAAGCGGGCCGGTGTAGCCCTCGGCGATGCGGTCGAATTCGGTGCCGCCGTCGGTGATGGTGCGGGTCAGAAGGTCCAGCCGGCCCGAGGAGCTTTTGGCGTTGGCGACTGCCGTCACGCCCGGGGGCAGGGCAAGGCGTTCGGCCAGGGGAATCACATAGACGCAGTTCTTTTCCAGCACGGCGCCTTCGGCGAGGTTCACCCTGTGCATGGTGAAGTCCCTGAGCCGATCTTCGACAGTGCGGCCATGCCCGGCCAGGAACGAGGCGCGGACCCGGTAGGCGATGGGACCAAGACGAAGATCCAGGCTGGCGGGCTGGATCTGGTCGTCGCGGATCGCGGGGCTGGCAGACAGGATGCCGTCCGCGATCAGGCGGCGCAGGGTCTGGGCGGGCAGCACACCGGATGTCATCGTGTCCCCCCGTGGGTCAGATATGAAACCGCCCGCACTGCCGGGTGGCAGGCGGGCGGGTTTTCGATGGTCGGGCCGGAGAGATTCGAACTCTCGACCTCCCGCCCCCCAGACGGACGCGCTAACCAGGCTGCGCTACGGCCCGACACGGGGCGATACATACTGGTATTCCGGGCCGGTGCAAGCGGGAAAGCGCATCGGAGGCTCAGTCGGCGCGGCCATCGGCGCGGGCGGCCAGTCGGTCGCGCAAGGCACGCAGGCGCCGGGCGATCCCGGCCAGCTCTGGCTGGCGTGCCTGAAGCGATCCGGGCGGCAATGCCCTGACCAGGCTGGCAAAAGTCGCGTCGTCGCGAAGCGTCGGCTTGCGCGGGGCCGCCATGGGCGGTGGCGCGTCGAAGAGCGGCAGGCCGAACTGCGCCGTGGAGTCGGGGTGCACCGGCGGCGGAGCCGGGCGAAGGGTGGCGGCCGGGGGTTCTGCCACCTCTTCTGCCTTCTTCGGATCGGCGACCTGGGCCGGAGGGCCGTCCTCGACCGGGGGCGCGGCTGTCGCGGCGCCCGCAAGATCGCCGATGCTGACGCTGTCGTCGGTAAGCCCCGCCACCTGGCGCACGCCGTGGTCGCGCAGGATCTTCTGCACGCCGCGAATCGTCAGGCCCTCCTCATGCAGAAGCCGCTTGATCCCGGTCAGGAGCGCGACATCCGACGGACGGTAATAGCGCCGCCCGCCCGCGCGCTTGACCGGCTTGATCTGCGGAAACCGGCTTTCCCAGAAGCGCAGCACATGCGCAGGCGTGTCGAGATGTTCGGCGACCTCGCTGATGGTGCGGAAGGCGTCCGGCGACTTGTCCACCCGCTAGACCCCTCTCAGCGTTTCTTCCCGGCAGCCACGCGGGCCTTCATCAGGTGCGAAGGGCGGAAGGTCAGGACGCGGCGGGGGGAGATCGGAACCTCTTCGCCGGTTTTCGGGTTGCGGCCGACGCGGGCGGTCTTGGACCGGACCGAGAAGGTGCCGAAGGACGAGATCTTCACCGTCTCGCCCGCCGCCAGCGCGTCGGACATGTGTTGCAGCACGGCCTCGACCAGATTGGCGGATTCGTTGCGGCTGAGACCGACTTCGCGAAAGACGGCTTCGCTGAGATCCATCCGGGTCAGTGTCTTCTCGCTCATCGCATTCCCCCCACGAGATTTATCGCGCGAGGATGGGCCGGATGGATTTACGAGTCAATATCAACCACTTGGGAAGCGGTGTTAAAGGCGCTTACCAGCGCAGGACGACCGAGCCCCAGGCAAGGCCGCCGCCGATCGCCTCCATCACCAGAAGATCGCCGGGCTTGATCTGGCCGCGCTGCTTGCCCACCGACAGCGCCAGCGGGATCGAGGCGGCCGAGGTGTTGCCGTGGTCCTGCACGGTGACGACGACGCGCTCCATCGGGACCTGCATGCGTTTCGCGGTGCCTTCGATGATACGGATATTGGCCTGATGCGGCACGATCCAGTCGACATCTTCCGGCGTGAGGCCCGCCTTGTCCAGCGCCGTATGGGCGGTTTCGGCAAGTTTTTCAATGGCATGGCGGAAGACTTCCCTGCCTTCCATCACCAGATGCCCCGTCGTCCCGGTCGAGGTGCCGCCATCGACGTAGAGGATGTCCTTGTAGCGCCCGTCCGAGTTCAGGTCGGTCGCCAGGATGCCGCGGTCGGCGCTGCTTCCGGCGCCATCAACGGCCTCGAGCACCACCGCCCCCGCGCCGTCGCCGAAGAGGACGCAGGTGCCGCGGTCCTTCCAGTTCATCAGGCGGCTGAAGGTCTCGGCCCCGATCACCAGCACCCGGGTCGCCTGGCCCGAGACGATCAGCGCATTGGCATTGGCCAGCGCATAGACGAATCCCGCGCAGACGGCCTGGATGTCGAAGGCGAAGCCCCTGGTGATCCCAAGTGCGGCCTGCACCATGGTGGCGACCGAGGGAAAGGTCAGGTCCGGGGTCGAGGTGGCGACGATGATCGCGTCGATCCGGGAGCCGTCGATCCCGGCATCGGCAAGTGCTGCCTGCGCGGCGCGGGTCGCAAGGTCGCTGGTCATCTGGCCATCGGCGGCAAAATGGCGCCGTTCGATCCCCGAGCGCGACCGGATCCATTCATCCGAGGTATCGACAATGGTTTCGAATTCGGCGTTGGGGACGACACGTTCGGGCAGATAATGCCCGACGCCCCTGACTGCGGCGCGTATCGTCATTCGGTCGGATAGCCTCCGGTCGCTGGCGCCGCATTCTGGCGGTCGGCCTCCACTCGCGCGGCATCCTGCCCCGCGGCTTCGGCGGATGCAACCCGCGCTGCAAGGCGTTCCAGGAAACGCGCTTGTGCAAGTTGGTAGGCCAGCCCGATCGCCGCCGCGACCCCGGTGGCATCGGCCGAGCCGTGTGACTTGACCACCGTGCCGTTGAGGCCCAGGAACACCCCGCCGTTCACCCGGCGCGGGTCGATGCGCATTTGCAGCCGCCTCAACGCCCCGCGGGCCAGCAGCGCGCCAAGCCTGGCCATCAGCGTCGAGGTGAGGCTTTGCTTCAGAAGCTCGCCCACCAGCCTCGCGGTGCCCTCGATCGCCTTCAGCGCGACATTGCCGGTGAAACCGTCGGTCACGATCACATCCACCCGGTCGGACAGGATGTCGGTGCCTTCGATGAACCCCACATAATCGAAGCTGCCCGCCTCGGCGCTGCCGCCAAGCAGCACATGCGCCTCGTGCAGTTCGGGGCGGCCCTTGTGTTCCTCGGTGCCGACGTTCAAGAGGCCGACGCGCGGGCGGGGGATCGACAGGCCGTTCCTGGCATAGGACGCGCCCATGAAGGCGAATTGCAAGAGATCGGTCGGATCGGCCTTCACATCGGCGCCCATGTCCAGCATGACGTTCATCTTGCCGGGGGTGGGTGTCGGAAACAGGCTGGCGATGGCCGGACGGTTCAGCCCCGGCAGCTTGCGCAGCCGCAGCATCGACACCGCCATCAGCGCGCCGGTATTGCCGCAGGACACGGCGGCGGCGGCCTCGCCGTCCTTGACCGCGTCGATGGTCGAGAACATCGAGGTTCCCTGCCCATGCCGCATGACCTGGGCGGGCTTGTCCTCCATCTTCACCACACGCTCGGCATGACGAAGCGTGATGCGCGAGGCCAGGTCCGGGTGCCGCGCGAGAAGCGGTTTCAGCACCGCCTCGTCGCCGTGCAGGATCGCGTCCATCCGCGGACGCCGTGCCAGGGAATCGACCAGACCGGCAACAACGACCGCCGGCCCGCGATCGCCACCCATGGCGTCAACTGAAATGACGACGCGCTCGGTGGCCGGGGCAGACGCAGACTCTGGTCCGAGTGCCATGGGGGGCGCGGGCGCGAAAGGCGCGGCTTACGCCGCGTCTTCGTCCAGGTCCACTTCCCGCGCCATCGAGACGACTTCGCGCGAATCGTAGTGGCCGCAAGCGCTGCAGACGTGGTGCGGACGCTTCAGCTCGCCACAGTTCGGGCATTCGTTCGGGTTGGCGGCAACCAGGGCATCATGCGCACGACGCATGTTGCGGCGGGATTTCGTGGTGCGGTTCTGCGGGACAGCCATGTCTCAACCTTCGGGCAGTGGGGACATGCCCCGGATTTCCTTAGTGAATCGGCCCCGTAACCAGCCCTTCGGGCAATAGCTGACGGATGCTGCTTCACAGCTTGAATGAGGCGCGGAACATACTCGGATTTCGGGGCGGCGCAAGCCCCTTTTCGCAGCTGCAACGCGGGGTCGCGCAGGCCACCGCTCAGTCCTTGTCCGGCCCCCGATCGCCCTTCGCCGCAAGTTTTGCGGCCAGACCCTGAAGGGCGGCAAAGGGCTTCAGGTCGGCGTCCGAAAGCGGGGTCACGCCCTCGCCGGCATGGGTCGCCTGGCCGAACTCTGCCCCCGGCGCGCGGGGATAGAGAGGGAGCGCAAGGGCCAGCGCCTCGGCGGCGATTTCGGCGAGGTCGATCACCTCGGGCAGGGGCTCGAGGCTGTCGTCTTCCGGCATCTCGACCTCTTCCCCTTCGGGCAGGGTCAGGCCGGCGACATAGCGGCGCAGCACGGGTTCGTTGATCCGGGCCGGGACCGGCACCAGCGTGACGCTGCACGGCTGATCGGCGCGGGCAACCAGCGTCGCTTCCAGCACCAGTTCGTCCCGGCTGGCGGGCCGAATCTCGCCCTTCAGCTCCAATGCATACAGCGCCAGAAGACCAAGGTCCGACGCAAGTGCTGCGCGGTCCCGGGTGTCGGCGCTGTAGGCAAAGCGCGTCGGCTTGCGCGGGCTGAGCGCGCCGGTGCGGAACTGGCTGGGACGGGAAGGGGGGACGTCGGGCATGTCTTGGGCCTTTGCGGCAGGGGCCGGACCGGATGCGGTGCGGCCGATGAGGCGGCTTTCTGGGCAGAGCCGCAGGGTGCGGCGTTCCATTCTTGAACTAGGGGCTCATAGTCTGTTATCCCGAAGCCCAAGGGTTTTGAAGAACCCGCGTCGGAATTCGGCGTTTCAGCGGGGCATGAGGGCAGGCATGGCAGATTTCCGGTTGGCGCGGTCGGTCCTTGCGGCCTGCCGCCATGCGCGCAGGCAGGGGCTGATGCTGGTGCTTCTGGCCGCCATCGCCGCCTGCTCGGCCGTTTACCGCAATCACGGCTATGTCCCTTCGGAAGAGGAACTGGCCCAGGTTCAGGTCGGCAAGGACACGCGCGAAACCGTCGGCCAGAAGATCGGCCGCCCCTCGACTTCGGGGCTGCTGAACGACGACGGCTGGTTCTATGTGCAAAGCCGCTACAAGCTGGTCGGCCCGCGCGAACCGAAGGAGATCGACCGCCAGGTACTGGCCATCACCTTCACGGAAGGTGGCGTGGTGGAAAACATCGCCCGCTATGGCCTGGAGGATGGCCGCGTGGTGGAAATCTCGCGGCGGGTGACCCAGCCGAATGTCAAGAGCCTGTCGGTCATCCAGCAGATCCTGGGCAACTTCGGGCGGTTGCAGGCGGGCGACCTCCTGGGACGCTGATCGCCCGCCGCTGCGGGGTCAGTCCCTGGGCTCGAAGGTCAGCGCGACCCCGTTGATGCAGTAGCGCAGGCCCGTGGGCGCGGGGCCGTCGGGGAAGACGTGGCCCAGATGCGCGTCGCAGCGGTTGCAGTGCACCTCGGTCCGGCGCATGAACCAGCTGCGATCCTCTTGCTCGCCCACCATCTCGGGGTCGAGGGGGGCATAGAAGCTGGGCCAGCCGGTGCCGCTGTCGAATTTGGTGGCCTGGTCGAACAGGGGGGCGCCGCAGCAGACGCAGCGGTAGGTGCCGGGCACTTTCGGGAAGTCGTCGTGGGTGAAGGCGCGTTCGGTGGCGTGCTTGCGCGTCACCTTGTAGGCGAGGTCCGAAAGCTGGGCCTGCCATTCGGCGTCGGTCTTGACGATCTTGTCCATGCGGGTCTCCTTTGGACAGCGAATGTAGGCTGCCGGTGGCCCGGAGGAAAGCGTGGAGCCGATCCGTAAAGGCAAGTTGATCGCGCGGCTGGTGCAGGACCGCGCCGGGATGGACCGGGTCCTGGCCTTTCGCCGCGCGGCCTTTCCCCGCCGCGCGGGGCAGGAGGAGGACGCGCAGGACGCAGTGTCGGCGCATGTGGCGGTCGAGGGGCCGGAGGGCCTGCTGGCCTGTTTCCGGGTGATGCTGTTCGGCTGGGGGGCGGGCCTTGCGCAGGGCTATGCGGCGCGGTTCTACGACGTGGGGCCCCTGTCGGGCTATGCGCGGCCCATCGCCGAGATCGGGCGATTCTGCGTCAGGCCGGGGGGGGTGCACCCGGACGTCCTGCGGCTGGCCTGGGGGGCGATGACGCGGATCGTGGACGAGGGGCAGGCGGGGCTTCTGGTCGGCTGCACCTCGTTCCGGGGCGCCGGGTGGGAGGCGCACCGTGCGGGGCTGGCGCTGCTGGCGGCCGAGTTCGTGGGGCCGGAGGAGCACCGGCCGGGGCGGAAGGCGGCGGAGGTGGTCGGGCTTGATCTGGCCGGGCCGCTGGGGGACAGAGGGGCCGCGCTGGCCGCGCTGCCGCCGCTGTTGCGGACCTATCTGGGGATGGGGGGCTGGGTCAGCGACCACGCGGTGGTGGACCGGGAGCTGGACACGCTGCATGTCTTCACCTGCGTCGAGGTGGACCGGGTGCCTGCGGCCCGGGCAGCGAGCTTGCGGGCGGTGGCGGGGTAGCGCGCCGCGCGCGGCGCAGGTTCTGGGGTAAGGAATTTCAAGGGGTTGGCTGTGGGCGTTCAGGTTTGGTTAACCCCTGACGCAGCCCTCAGCCGCCGCCATGGACGGCCTTGATCGTGTCGCCGATGGCATAGGCTTCGGCCTCCACCGCCTGATGGTCGCGGACATAGGCCCGTGCGAAGCCCATCAGGCCCCAGCGGCGGAACTGTTCGACATGCTTCACTTCGTGGCCCCAGAGGGCGAGGTTGTTTTCCGCGTCCGACGCATTGCGGAAGATGATCGTGTCGATGGCGGTGACGGCGGTGGCATCGCCGTAGCGCATGGCGAGCGACTGCACGCTGCCGTCCTCGGGCGCGCCGACGCGGTATTCGATGCCGTCGAGGAGGTCGGCCGGATACCAGGCCAGGAGCGCCTGGCGGATGTGCGGCGGCATCGGTCGGGTGCCCTGCTGCCAGGCGGCATCGCGCGAGGCGACCAGCGCGCGGGCCAAGGCGGTCGCGGCGATCTCGTAGCCGGTCTCCAGCGCGGCGGTGGGGTCGAACAAGCCTTGCGCCAGCGGCGGTGTCGCGGAAAGGGCCGCGAGCAGAAGGGCGAAAAGCGGGGCGGCACGCATGGGCGAAGGGTGCCAAGGTTCGGCCAGGGCCGCAACCGGGGCAGGGGGGCGGTGACGGAAAGGTGAGCGCGTGCGGCGGCGGGGCGGTTATCAGAAGGAGCGCGTTCCGCGCAAGGCTTTTGTCTCGCGGGTTTGGGTGAAGGACGCAAACCCGCTCGGGCGTGCCTCCGGCGGGGATATTTGGGGACAGATGAAAGGGCTGTCCCCGCTTGTCGGGTTACGCCCGGCCCCTGCGCCCGCCGCGCCGGCCCCCGGCGGCCTGGGAGGCGGCGGCGGAGGCCTCGGCGAAGGTCATGCCGCCTTCCACCGATTCCAGCACCTTGGCGAAGCGGATCCATTCGCCGCCGTTCGGATCGTGGTTCATCAGGAAGTTGGCGGCGCGGATCGCCTCCATCTCCTGCTGGCGGACGGGGTTCATGATGGCGCTGGTCATGCCGGCGCAGATCGCCATGGGCAGGAAGGCGCCGTTGATGCCGTGGCGATGCGGCAGGCCGAACGAGATGTTGGAGGCGCCGCAGGTGGTGTTGACGCCCAGTTCCTCGCGCAACCGGCGGACGAGGGTGAAGACCTGCTGCCCGGCCGAGGCCATGGCGCCCACCGGCATCACCAGCGGATCGACCACGATGTCATGCGCGGGGATGCCGAAATCGGCGGCGCGCTGGACGATCTTCCTGGCCACGGCAAAGCGCACGTCGGGGTCGGGCGAGATGCCGGTGTCGTCGTTCGAGATGGCGACGACGGGGACGTTGTATTTCTTGACGAGCGGCAGGACGAGCTCCATCCGTTCCTCTTCCCCGGTGACGGAGTTCAGGAGCGGGCGGCCTTCGCAGGTTTGCAGGCCTGCTTCCAGCGCGCCGGGGACCGACGAGTCGATGCAGAGCGGCACATCGACGGTCTGCTGGATGATCTCGATCAGCGCCTTCATCAGGGGCGGCTCGACGAAATTGTTGTCGGCATAGCGCGGGTCTTCGGCCATCTTGTTGGTGAAGACGGCGCCCGAGTTCACGTCCAGCACCGTGGCCCCGCAGGCGACCTGTTCGAGCGCGTCCTTGATGACGGTTTCGAAATTCCCGGCCTCGAGTTCCGCGGCGAGTTTCTTGCGCCCCGTGGGGTTGATGCGTTCGCCGATCACGCAGAAGGGTTCATCGAAACCGATGACGACGGTTTTCGTTTTGGATTCAACGACAGTACGGGTCATTCTTGAGCCTTTGGATTAAGCGGAGGCAGAGGCGGGAACGCCCGAAGCGCCGCCGTGTTCGGTGACCCACTGGGCATTGGTCTTGATGCCGCCGAGGGGGAAGAAGTGGACCTGCTCGATGCCGAAGCCGGGGTTCGCGGCCTTGTGGGCGGCGAGGGCTTCCAGCACCTCGGTCGGCTCGTAGGGCAGGAGGAGCTTGGTCACGTCCATCGCGCGTTTCTGGAGCACGCGGAGCGAGGGGCCGACGCCGCAGGCGATGGCGAACTTGATGAGGGTCTGGAGTTTCGCAGGACCCGCGATGCCGATGTGGACGGGCAGCCTGATGCCTTCGGCCTGGAGGCGGTTCACCCAGTCGATCACCGGCTGGGCCTCGAAGCAGAACTGGGTGGTCATCGCCATCCGGGCGTCGGTGCGTTCGGCAAAGGCGGATTTCCAGCGGGCGGCCTCCATCACCATGCGGTCGGAGCCGTCGGGGTCGATGTCGCGGTTCCCCTCCGGGTGGCCCGCGACGTGGAGCCGTTCGAAGCCGGTGAAGGCGCCGGTTTCCAAGAGTTCCATCGAGGAGGAGAAGTCGCCGACCTGCGCGGCGGGGTTGCCCGCGAGGATCAGGCCCTGTTTGACGCCCACATCCTTGTAGCGGGCGACCCAGTCGAACAGCGTGGCCTTGTCCTTGATGATGCGCGCGGGGAAGTGGGGCATGGGCTCGTAGCCTTCGCGCTTGATGCGGGCGGCGGTGGCGACCATGTCCTCGATGGGCGTCTCGATATGGGCGATGTAGACGCGGGTGCCGGCGGGCAGGATGTCGCGGAAGTTTTCCACCTTTTCGGCGGTGCGGGGCATGACCTCGATCGAGTAGCCCTTGAGGAAGGCCTCGAGCGATCCGGTCGCGGGCGCGGCCTCTTCCTTGCGGCGGAAATTGAACAGGGCCATCACGGTCTCCTTCAGGGTGGAAGGCCTGGGCGGGGACATGGGGCGCGTCAGGCCCTGGCCCAGCCTTCGGCGTCGATCAGGGTCTTGAGGCGGGCGGTGTCGTATTCGGCTTCCAGCCTGGCGGCATAGTCGGCGGCGATGGTGTCGGGCTCGCCCTCGATCTCGGAGACGACGGCCTTGCGCCATTCGGCGAGATAGCTGTCGGTGTCGCGTGCGCCCACCTTCATTGCGCAGCGGTCGATGGCCTGCTCGAAGCGTTCGGAAAGCTGGACCTTGGATCCGCGACGGCCCTTGCCGACGATGACCTGCGCCGGGATGTCGCGCCAGTAGACGATGGTGACTTCGGCCATGTTCGCGTGATTCCCTGCGCTTGCGTTGACCTGTTGATAGACGTCAGTCCCCGACAACCGGTGTCGGTTTTCGACATGGCGGATGCGGGATGCGACCCCGACCGCGCGGCGGGACCTTAGCCGGGCAACCCTGGTCCTGCCAGTCCCGCGCCAGTGAGAAGTTTTCATCACCTGGATGAACGCGGCTCATCCCGAAGGCAGGGGCGGGCCGGAGGGGAAAGCCTGCTACCAGCGCAGGTTCATGCCGACCTGCACCAGGTCGATCTTCACATCGGTCTGACCCGTCGGCAGGTAGGCCGGCAGGTCCAGTGTGCCGAGGTCGAGGTGATCGTAGGACACCGACAGGCTGAGATTTTCGCCGAGGCGTCGTTCCACGCCAAGGCCGGTCACCCAGCCGGACATGGTCTCGTCCGCGACGACAATGAGACCGAAGAGGTTCCTCGCCGTCACGTTGGCGCGCACCAGGCCTGCATCGGCGAAGACATGGGTCTGGCCGAGGGCAAGGCCCACACGCCCGGTCAGGCGGATCAGGTCGGTTGCCGTTGTCGAACAGGTCGAGCAGTTGATGAAGGCGGCGTCGGTCGGAACGGCGACATATCGGCCGGACGCATAGGACAGCTGCGCCCCATAGGTCAGCCGGTCGGTCTGCCAGGCATGGCCAAGCGACAGGACCATGGCCGAACCCTTCCACGCGCCGGGAACCAGTTCGAGGCCGTCGGAGGCCTGCCGCCAGGTGTTCCCGCCCCGGGGAGTGGCAAGCGCAAAACCGAAATAGGGTCCGCTCCAGTCCGCGATGTCAGCGCGGGCAAAGGGTGCGGCAGATGCGTCCGGCGCGGAGGCATCCTGCGACAGGGCAGGAACCCCGGTGACAACTGCAAGCAGGCCAGCGGACAGAGAGCCCGATCGGAATGCCATCACTGCCTCGGCTCGTTCCATTTTTCGGCCAGCGTAGGGAGGAAATCTGCCCGCGGTCAACCGATACGGGGCCGGTGATTCGAGGTGCGACAGGGCTGCAGGCAGAATTGCAACAGAGATGTGGCGATGTGCGCTTGCGCGGGGACGACAACGACATTACCCTTAATCTCAACCACAGATGGAGGGCGGTCATGACGCCCGAGCGTCCCCGTAGGGCGGACGCGACTGACGCGCCGGTCGAGACGCCCGAGACCCGTATGGGGCCTGTTTCCCGCGCAGAGGAGCCGTCAGCCCTATCCGATCCGGGGTCTGCGCCGTTGTACGCGGCGCTTGACCTTGGCACGAACAGTTGTCGGATGCTGATTGCCCAGCCGTCGGGCAGTCAGTTTTCGATTGTCGACAGTTTCTCGAAATCGGTGCAGCTTGGCGTGGGGCTGGAGGCCTCGGGTCGGTTGTCGCGGGCCTCGATGGGCCGGACGATTCAGGCGCTGCGGATCTGCGAGAAGAAGATCGAAAAGCACGGCGTGCGGCGGATGCGGCTGGTTGCGACCGAGGCCTGTCGGCGCGCGCGCAACGCCAGGGACTTCATCCGTCAGGTCCGGCGCGAAACCGGGCTGGCGCTGGAGATCATCCCTCCCGAGGAAGAGGCGCGACTGGCCGTCATCTCCTGCGCGCCTCTGGTCAGCCCCTCGACCGAGCAGCTTCTGGTGGTGGACATCGGTGGCGGCTCGACCGAGCTGGTCTGGATCGACCTGAGCGCGGTGCCGCCCCCCGACCGGCCAAGGGCGATCATGCGGCTGCACATGGGGTTCAACGCCCAAGGTGAAGGCGCGGTCGCGCGGGTGGTGGACTGGATTTCCGTGCCGCTGGGGGTGGCGACGCTGAAGGACCAGTTCGGCGATGTCGATGACGACGCGGCGCGGTTCGCGCTGATGAGCTGGTTCTTCGAGGAGAACCTGGCGAATTTCAGCCCCTACAACGCGAACAACCCGCGGCAGGGGTTCCAGATCATCGGTACCTCCGGCACGGTGACAACGGTGGCGGCGTCCTTCCTGAACCTGAAACGCTATGACCGGACCAAGGTGGACGGGTTGCAGATGACCAGCGACCAGATCGACCTGGTGATCCGCGAATATCTGGCGCTGGGGCCCGAGGGGCGGCGCACCGACCCGCGGATCGGGCGCGACCGTCAGGCGCTCATCATGTCCGGGGCGGCGATCCTGCAGGCGCTGATGCGGATCTGGCCGACGGACCGCTTGTCGGTGGCCGATCGGGGGCTTAGGGAAGGGCTTCTCTATGCGCAGATGAGCGCGGACGGTGTGCTGGAAGACGGACCATACACATGAGCGAGAAGCCAAATTCCGGGCGCGGCCAGCGCGAGCTGCGGGTGCGGGTCAAGACCGCGAAGGGACGCAAGCTGTCCTCGACCCTGTGGCTGGAGCGGCAGCTGAACGATCCCTATGTGATCCGCGCGAAGAAGGAAGGCTACCGGGGTCGGGCGGCCTACAAGATTCTGGAGCTGGACGACAAATACGGGTTTCTGAAGCCCGGCGCGCGGGTGGTGGACCTGGGCTGCGCGCCCGGTGGCTGGTGCCAGGTGGCGGTGGCGCGGGTGAACGCCCTGGGCCAGAACCCGAAGAAGCCGCAGGGCAGGGTGCTGGGGGTCGATCTGCAGGAGGTGGAGCCGATTGCAGGGGCCGAGATCCACCAGCTGGATTTCCTGGCCGATGACGCGGACGCGAAGGTGAAGGGCTGGCTGGGCGGCCGCGCCGATGTGGTGATGTCGGACATGGCGGCAGCGGCCAGCGGGCACAAGGCGACCGACCATCTGCGCATCGTGGCTCTGGTCGAGGCCGCGCTGGCCTTTGCCTTCGACGTGCTGGAGGACGGCGGGACCTTCGTCGCGAAGGTGCTGGCGGGCGGGGCCGAGAACGAGATGCAGGCGATGCTGAAGCGCAATTTCCGCAAGGTGGCGAATGTGAAGCCCCCGGCCAGCCGGGCCGACAGTTCGGAGAAGTTCGTGGTGGCGATGGGCTACCGGGGCCGCGAGATCGCCGGCGGAGAGGCCTAGGCGCGGCTGCTGATTAGCCTTCGGCTTGTCGTCGCGAGCGAGGAGCGGCGGAAGGTCATCGACGCGCGGGTTCGGTCAAATGCAAACGAACAAATGCAAACGAAAAAGGCGCCCGAAGGCGCCTGTTTTCCACTATCGGGCCGGATCAGCCGCCCCAGCTGCGGACCGGGCCACAATCCATGTGGACGAAATTCGACCGCGAGTATTTGCCCACCCCGCCCGCCGAGCAGGCCGCAGCCGCCTTGGCCATCTGCCCGACCGAACGCGATTGCAGACGCAGGTCGGCCGCCTGGCCCTTCATGTGCAGCGAGTTCTTCGCCACACCCTTCGACCGCGACCGCAGCATCGCGTTGGTCTTGGGGCAGCGGTAGCCGGAGAGCAGCATGTAGGGCTCTGACACATCCATCAGGCGATGCGCGGCGGCCATGATGTCGATGGTGCGCAGATCCATCTCATGCGGCTCATCCGAGCGCCAGTCGCGCATGAAGTGATTGATTTCCTTGGCAACTTCCGGGATGTATTCACCCTCGATCCAGTAGATCGTGTCGATCGATTCCCCCGTGCGGCCCGAATACATGCGGATCCTGCGGATGTCGCCCGCGCCCCGCAGCAGGCCGAACGCGTTCGAGAGGGTGGGGGCTGCGACGACTGCCGTGGCAGCAAACACACCAAGAAGTCCGCGCCGCGAGACGCCTGTAAGCCTGTTGTCCGTCATTCTAACGTCTGTCCCCGTGCTGTCTTCGACTGCCGTAGCGCAGCTCTCGTACCATTTTCCCCAAGTGCAGCGCCGTTATTGCACAAGTCGAATCGAAGCCCAAGTGCCGATTGTCCATCCGGGCCGCAGCACAACCTGAATCGGCAAATTTCTGCTTAACGGGTGCAAAATCCGCCCGGTGTGATGGATATGCACCGTCGCGGGCAATGTCTGTTGCCGGTTGCGACACAATCTTGCGGCCAAAATGCATCTCGGCGGCTTTGTGAATGGACAAGGATTGCAGTTCGGGGAAAAGATGGTCAGACGGGTTCAAGGTATTGAGATCGGGGGTAGAATGTCGTTCCTTGGCGTGCGCGGGCTGGCGGGGCGATCGTGGTTCGCGCCCTTGTCGCTGGTCATTGTCCAGACCCTTTCCTGCGCCGTCTCGGCCCAGACCGCTGCCCCGGAGCAGGCTGCCGCCTTCACCCGGTCGCTGGCGGCAACTGCGGAATCCGACGAGGTGGTGGCCGCCTGGTACCGCGAAACCGGATACGACACGCTGTGGACCGGGGCGGACGATGCGGCACGGCGGGCGGCCTTTCTGACGGCGATCGCCAGGGCGGCCTACCATGGCCTGCCAGTGGCGCGCTATGACGCGGCCGCCCTGATCGCCCAGTTGCGGGCGGCCGAGACCGAGGGCGACCGTGGCCGGGTCGAGGTCGAGATGACCCGGGCCTATCTGGCCTGGGCGCGTGACCTCACCTCGGGGGCGCTGGACCCGAAGACGGTGGACGCCGGCATCGTCCGCGAGATCGACCGGATCGACCCCAAGGTCCTGCTGACCCGGATCGCCAATGGCAACCCCGAGGCGGTGCTGAAATGGCTGGAGCCGAAGTCGACCGTCTATCTGCAACTGATGAAGGCGAAGTTCGGGCTTGAGGCGCAGATCGCGGCGGGCGGCTGGGGTGAGCCGGTCGCGGCACAGGCGCTGGGGCCAGGGGATACCGGGCCTGCGGTGGTCGCGCTGCGCGACCGGCTGGTGCGGATGGGATATCTCGCCCCGACCTCGGTCGCAAGCTATGACCGGGGGATGCAGGCGGCGGTCGCCGGGTTCCAGCTGAACCACGGGCTGACGGCGGACGGCGTCGCCAATGCCTCGACGCTGGACGAGATCAACATCGGCCCCGAAGCGCGGCTGAAATCGGTGATCGTCGCGATGGAGCGCGAGCGGTGGATGCATATCGACCGCTCGGTCAAGCATGTCTGGGTCAACCTGCCGGACTTCAAGGCGAAGATCATCGACGGCGGCAAGACCATCTTCGAGACCCGCGTCGTCATCGGCAAGAACGTCCCCGACCAGCGCAGCCCCGAGTTTTCGGACCAGATGGAGCATATGGTCATCAACCCCTCGTGGGGGGTGCCGCGGTCGATCATCGTCAAGGAATACCTGCCGCTGTTGCAGAAGAACCCGAATGCCGTCGGGCATCTTCAGGTGGTGGACGGGCGCGGTCGCGTGGTGTCGCGCGGATCGGTCAACTTTGCCGCCTACAACGCGCGGAACTTCCCGTTCGCGCTGCGCCAGCCGCCCTCGGACGGCAATGCGCTGGGGAAGGTGAAGTTCATGTTCCCCAATCCCTACAACATCTACCTGCACGACACGCCGTCGAAATCGCTGTTCGCCCAGGAAGTGCGCGCCTACAGCCATGGCTGCATCCGGGTGGCCGACCCCTTCGATCTGGCGCACGAGCTTCTGTCCTGGCAGAGCGACAATGCCGAGGAAGAGTTCGAGGCGGCGCTGAAGACGGGCAAGGAAACCACGGTCAAGCTGAAGCAGGTCCTGCCGGTGCATCTGGTCTATTTCACCGCCTATCCCGACCAGCGGGGCCGGATCGGCTATCGCCGCGATGTCTATGGGCGGGATGCAGCGCTGTGGGAGGCCTTGCAGGCTGCCGGGGTGGAACTGGCGGGCGTTCAGGGCTAGACCTTGGGCCGACGCAGCCGGGGGAGTCATGAGCCACAGGATCCGCGACATCGCACATGCGCTTGGCGCCGAGGCGGCGGGCGATCTTGACCTGATCGTCCGCGGCGCGGCCGAGCCTGCGTCGGCGGGGCCCGACCAGCTGGCGCTGGCGATGGACCCGCGCTATGGCGAGGGGATCGCCAAGGGCCGGGCGCAGGCGGCGGTGGTCTGGCCGGGCGCCGACTGGCGGGGCATGGGGCTGAAAGCCGCGATCTTCGCGCCACGCGGGCGGCTGGCGATGGCGGGGCTGACGCGGCTGATGGATCCGGGGCCGACCATCGCGCCGGGGGTGCATCCGATGGCGCTGGTGGACCCGACAGCAACCCTGGGCGAAGGCGCGGCCATCGGGCCTTTCGTGGTGATCGGGGCCGGAGCGCGGATCGGTCCGGGCGCGCGGATCGCGAGCCATGTCTCCATCGCGGAGGGCGCGCGGATCGGCTGCGATGCGCTGATCCTGCAAGGCGCGCGGATCGGGGCTCGGGTGACCATCGGCGATCGCTTCATCTGCCAGCCCGGCGCGGTGATCGGGGCGGACGGGTTCTCGTTCGTCACGCCCGAAAAGTCGGGGGTGGAAGAGATCCGCGAGACTTTGGGCTCTCGCGCGGAAATCCGGGATCAAAGCTGGACGCGGATCCATTCACTGGGCGCCGTAACCATCGGGGATGACGTGGAAATCGGCGCGAATGTCTGCATCGACCGGGGCACGATCCGCGACACCAGCATCGGGTCGGGGACCAAGCTGGATAACCTTGTTCACATCGGCCACAACGTGCAGGTCGGGCGCGACTGCCTTCTGTGCGGGCAGGTCGGCATCGCCGGGTCGGCGCGGATCGGCGACCGGGTGGTGATGGGCGGGCAATGCGGGGTCAACGACAACATCTTTGTCGGCAATGACGTGATCTGCGGCGGCGCGACCAAGGTCTTCACCAACGCTCCGGCGGGTCGGGTGCTTTTGGGCTATCCGGCGGTGAAGATGGAAACCCATGTCGAGATACAGAAGGCGCTGCGCCGGTTGCCGCGCCTTGCGGCCCGGGTCGCCGCGCTGGAAAAGGGCGACGCGGACAAGGGCGACGCGGACAAGGGCGCGCCGGAGAGCGCATGATGCGGGCCCAGATCGAGGCAGCGGTGATCGACATCCTGGCCCGGCAGCTCTTGCTGTCGCCCTCCGAGATCGCCCCGGATGCCGATGTCGAGGCGCTGGGGCTGGACTCGCTGGGCAAGGCCGAGGCGATCTTCGCGCTGGAGGAACGCTTTGACATCGCGGTGCCCTTCAACGCCAATGAACCCGACCGGCCGGAGTTCGATTTCACCTCGGTCGCCAGTATCGTGCGCGGGGTCGAGGAGCTGATCGCCCGGAAGGCGGGATGAGGCGGGTCGTCGTCACCGGGATCGGCACGGTGAATGCTTTGGCACAGGATGCGCCGGGCACCTTTGCCGCCTTTGCCGAGGGGCGCTGCGGGATCGGGCCCCTGGGCTTTCGCGATGCGGACCGGCTGACGATTCGCATCGGGGCCGAGGTCCGCGACTGGCGCGCAGAGGACCGCTTTGCCGCGAAGGACCTGCCGCTTCTGGACCGGGCCACGCAATACGCGCTGGTCGCCGGGGCCGAAGCGGTGGCGATGGCGGGCCTGCCGGACGGGATCGGCGCGCGCGGCGGCGTGATCCTGGGCACGGCGGCGGGCGGCATCCAGACCTGGGAGGACAGCTATCGCGCGGTCTTTGCCGAGGCTCGGAACCGGGTCTCGCCGCTGGTCATTCCGCGGCTGATGCACAACGCGCCCGCCTCGCATCTGTCGATCCGGCATGGGCTGATGGGGCCGGTCCTTGCGGTGTCCTCGGCCTGTGCCAGCGCGAACCACGCGATGGCCCTGGCGTTCCAGCAGATCCGCACGGGGGCGGCGGATGTGATGCTGACCGGCGGGGCCGAGGCGATGCTGTGCTTTGGCGGCGTGAAGGCCTGGGAGGGGCTGAGGGTGCTGGCGCCCGATGCGTGCCGCCCGTTCTCTCTGGGCCGCAAGGGGATGGTGATCGGCGACGGGGCGGGGGTTCTGGTCTTCGAAGCCGAGGACCATGCCCGCGCGCGGGGGGCGCGGGTTCTGGCCGAGGTGGCGGGCGTCGGGATGACGGCCGATGCGGGCGACATCGTGGCACCCGGCGTCGAGGGGGCGGTGCGGGCGATGCGGCTGGCGCTGGAGGATGCGGGCCTGTCCCCGGCGGACGTGGGCTATGTCAACGCGCATGGCACCGGCACGCTGGCCAATGACCGGGCGGAAAGCGCGGCTATCCTTTCGGTGTTCGGCCAAGCGCCGCCGCCGGTTTCGTCCACCAAGTCGATGCATGGCCATGCGATCGGGGCGACGGGGGCGCTGGAGGCGATGGCCTGTCTGATGGCGCTGACGCGGGGGCTCTTGCCGCCGACGCTGGGCTTTCAGGCGGCAGACCCGGAGTGCCCGCTGGACATCGTGCCCGACACCGCCCGCCCGGCGCGGGTCGAGGCCGTCCTGTCGAACGCCTTTGCCTTCGGCGGGCTGAACGCGGTGCTGGCCTTCCGCCGCGTCTGACGCAAAAGGCCGACCCGAAGGCCGGCCTTTCCGAATGCCCGTCCGGGGTCCGGCCGTCGCCGCCGTGTCACGGAGAAGCGGGCGCCGCTGCCGGAGCTGCTTCAGGAGCTGCTGCCGGAGCCGCTGCCGGAGCTGCTTCAGGAGCTGCCGCCGGAGCCGCCGCTGCCGCCGCCGCATCCGCCGCATCGTTCGCAGCCGCCACCGCGTCGAACCCGGCGGTGAAGCCCTTGAGCGACACGGTCAGTTCGACCTTGGAGTTCGGATTGACGAAGGGCACGATGGTGAAGACCGCCTTCGCGCCCTTCTTCATCTGGGCGACCTCCTCGGCGGTGAAGCCTATCCGGGCCACGCAGCCGATCTGGGTGCAGAAGGTGAAGGGATAGGCCTTGGGCTTGCCCGCGTCGATCTGCAACAGCATCCCGGCGGGCAGCAGGGTTTCCAGCGGCGCGATGAAGGTGGCACCGGCCACGGCGGGACCTTCCGAGCCCTTGGGCAGGTTGAACATGGTGAATTCGGCGACCGAGTTGCCGTCCTTGTCCTTCAGAAGCTGGTAGAGCTGGCAGGGATCGACGCCGGATTCGGTGCGCACGCAGCGCTGCTCCCAGGCCTCGAAGGTCGCGGCGGTATAGTTGGTGCCCGGGCCGTCCGGGGTGCCGACTTCCTGACCCAGGGCCAGGTTGTCCGCGGTCGGTGCGTCCGCCGCCACCGCGCCCTCGCCCTGGGCCGGGGCCTCGGTCGTCTGCGCGGCAAGCGGGGCGGCCGCCAGCGCCAGCAGGAGGGCGAGTGTCGTGCTCGTAGTCTTTGCCATCTTCGACAGTTCCTTTGGTCGGTCGATTGTCTGCGCGGTCTCTAGCACGCTGCCCGACCCAAGTCAGGTGCGAAAAACATGGCCGGCGCGGTTCTGCCCGAGAGGGGTGCCAGAACATGAAAAAGGGCCGGAAGGACCGGCCCTTTTCGGATATGTTGTTTGCTCCCTGTCGGACTGGCCGACTTCATGGGTAGGGACGCTAAGGTGGAAAAGCCCGGGCGTCAACGGGTTCTTTACGGGAACATGACAGAAAAAACCGCGCCTTTTCAAGGGCGCGGCCAGTCAACAGGGAGGAAGTCACCGTCATCCCGCGGGATCGCCCGGGTCTGACCAGTTGAGTCTGGCAGATTGGGGTTAACAATGTATGTTTGCCCCGTAATGTTTCCGGGCCCCGTCCTGCGGGGTCTTTCAACCTTGGGTCATGAGGGGCGGACGTGGCGGATCAGGCAGGTCAGGCGGACAGCATATTCGTGGGCGGCGGTGGCGAGGGCTACAGCCTGCCGCAACGGCTGTTGTTGAAGTACGGCAACCGCCACGGGCTGATCGCCGGGGCGACCGGAACCGGCAAGACGGTGACGCTGCAGATCCTGGCCGAGGGCTTTTCGGCGGCGGGCGTTCCGGTGTTCATGGCCGATGTGAAGGGCGATCTGGCCGGGATCTCGGCCGCGGGTTCGCCCGAGCACAAGCTGCACGACGCCTTCATGAAGCGGTCGGCCCAGATCGGCCTTGATCTGCAATATCGCAGCTTTCCGGTCATCTTCTGGGACCTCTTCGGCGAAAAGGGTCATCCGGTCCGCGCGACCGTTGCCGAGATGGGGCCGCTGCTCTTGTCCCGGCTTCTGGAGTTGAGCGAGCCGCAGGAGGGCGTGCTGAACGTGGCCTTCCGGCTGGCGGACGAAGAGGAACTGCCGCTGCTGGACCTGAAGGACCTGCAGGCGCTGCTGACCTTCGTGGCCGAGAATGCGCAGGCGATCTCGGCGCGCTATGGGCTGGTGTCGAAAGAGTCGGTCGGCGCGATCCAGCGGCGGCTTCTGGTGCTGGAGAACGAGGGCGGTGCGGCGCTGTTCGGCGAACCGGCGCTGGACCTGATGGACCTGATGACCGTCGATCCTTCGGGCGCGGGGCGGATCAGCATCCTGGCGGCAGAGCGGCTGATGAACTCGCCCCGGCTTTATGCGACCTTCCTTCTCTGGCTGCTGTCCGAGCTGTTCGAGGCGCTGCCCGAGGTGGGCGACCCGGAGAAGCCGAAGCTGGTCTTCTTTTTCGACGAGGCGCATCTTCTGTTCAACGATGCCCCGAAGGCGCTGATTTCCAAGGTGGAACAGGTGGCCCGGCTGATCCGGTCCAAGGGGGTGGGGGTCTATTTCATCACCCAGAACCCGGCGGATGTGCCTGACACCATCCTGGGCCAGCTGGGCAACCGGGTGCAGCACGCGCTGCGCGCCTTCACGGCGAAGGACCAGAAGGACCTGGCCAAGGCGGCCGAGACCTACCGGCCGAACCCGCGCTTTGCGATCGACGAGGCGATCCGCGATGTGGGGACCGGCGAGGCCGTGACCTCTCTTCTGGAGGCCAAGGGGATACCGGGGATGGCAGAGCGGACGCTGATCCGCCCACCGTCCAGCCAGCTGGGCCCGATCGACGATGCAGCGCGGGCGGCGGTGATGGCGGGCTCGCCGGTCCGGGGGAAGTACGAGCAGGTGCTGGACCGCGACAGCGCCTATGAAAGGCTGCGCGCGCGGGCAGAGACGGCGGCACGCGAGGCGGCCGAAGCGGAGGCGCGGCAGGCCGAGGAAAAGCGCGAGTTCGAACGGGCCCGGCGCTATGACGGGCAGGGCTACGGCACGCCGAAGCCGCGGACGACAAGTTCGTCCAGCCGCTCCGATTCCATCGGCGAGGCCTTTGCGAAAAGCTTTGCACGCCAGTTGGGCACCAAGTCGGGTCAGGCGCTGGTGCGGGGCGTGCTGGGGTCGCTGTTCGGCAAGCGTTAACCGGTCGTCAACCTGAATCGGGGCAGCATCGGCGCATGTCGATGCTGCCGCCCGTCTCGCCCGAACAGTTCCTGGCCGAACTTTTCAGTTCGCGCGCCGCGGCCACCGGCGCGGTGATCCGGCGCAATGCGCGCGACATCGACCGCTATTACGGCCGCGCGGCCTTTCTGGAGGAAATGCGCCGTCGGGGATTCTCGGTGGTGGAAAATGCGGGACAGATGGTGATCTTCTGCAACCGCGAACCGATCCGCCGTCTGGCGTGACGGCGGGGCCGGGCGCGATTTCCTGCGGAAATCGGTCCGGAAACCGCAGGGTTTCCGGGGTGGCCCGGTGACATCGGTGGGGAAATCGGATCATCTCGGCGGGCGAGTCGGGAGGAACCCATGAAACGGTCACGCATCAACGAGATCATGCGCGCGGCGGATGACATGATCCGGCACTACGGTTTCGTGCTGCCGCCCTTTGCCAACTGGTCGCCGGAAGAGTTCAAGGCGCGCAAGGACGCGAGTGCCATCGTCGAGGCGCGGTGCGGCTGGGACATCACCGACTATGGACAGGGTCGGTTCGACGAGATGGGGCTGTTCCTCTTCACCCTGCGCAACGGGCGTCTGGCCGATCTGAAGCGCGGCGGCGGCATGTGCTATGCCGAGAAGCTGCTGATCTCGCGCCAGGATCAGCTGTCGCCCATGCACACCCATGTCATCAAGGCCGAGGACATCATCAATCGCGGCGGGGCGACCCTGGTGGTCGAACTTTACGGCTCGGACGATCAGGGCAATTTCGCCTGGGACCGCGGCGGGGTGGTGCGCTGCGACGGGATCGAGCGGGCCTACAGGCCGGGCGAGAAGCTGCGTTTCGCGCCGGGCGAAAGCGTCACGCTGATGCCGGGGGACTGGCATGCCTTCTGGGGAGAGGGGGGCGATGTGCTGATCGGCGAAGTCTCGACCGTGAACGACGACCTGACCGACAACATCTTCCGCGAGCCCATCGGCCGCTTTGCCGAAATCGAGGAGGACGAGGCGCCCTGGCACCTGCTGGTCAGCGATTACGACCGCTGGCTGAGCTAGTCGGGGCGGACAGGCAATAGGGGGCGCCGGTGGGCGCCCCCTTTGTCATTCACGGGATGTATCAGTTGCCGGGCGGGCAGACGCCACCCACCAGCGGAACCTTGCAGGCCGGTGCCGCCGGATCGGCCGCGGGGGTCGTCGTCGGGGCTGCGGCCGGAGTGGCCACCGCCGGGCTGCCCGTGGCGATGGACGGCGGCGGCAGGACCTTCAGGGCCGGGATGGCGGCAGCGGGGACCACCGGCTCGGCCTTGGGCCTGGCGGCGGCGACCTTGGGCGCGGGCGGCTTGGGGATGTAGAGACCCTTCGGCATCTCGCCCGAGGCGGTCAGCACGATCACCTTCTCGCCGCCCTTGACGCGGTTGTAGAGGTCAAGCACGTCCTGGTTGATCATGCGGATGCAGCCGGACGAGGCGTTGCGCCCGATCGACTGCCATTCCGGCGTGCCGTGGATGCGATAACCATAATCGCGCCCGCCCGAGGTCAGGTAGATCGCGCGCGCGCCCAGAGGGTTCGTCGGACCGCCGGGCTGGCCGACTTCGTCGAACTTGGCAAGCTCGGGCCGGCGGGCGATCATTTCCTTCGGCGGGATCCAGCGCGGCCAGGGTTTCTTGTCGGCCACGATGGCCTCGCCCGACCATTCGAACCCGGCCTTGCCGACCGCAATGCCGTAGCGGATCGCCTTGCCGTTGCCCAGCACATAATACAGCAGCTTGGTGGCAGGATTGATGATGATCGTGCCGGGGGCCTGGTCGGTCTTGTACGAGACGACCTGACGACGATGCGTCTCGGGGATCTTTTCGACCGGCAGCGCGGGAATGGTGATGCCGGAATCCATCGTGGCGACGTAGACGTTCTCATCCGCCTTGGGCAGCGGCTGGGTGCTGGCGGTCGGCCCGGCTGCCGGATCGACACAGGCGGCGAGGAGCGCGAGGGACAGCAGCGCCGGGGTCAGGGCAGCCTGGCGGAGTGTGCGGCGCGAAGTCTTGGGCATGAACCAATCCATTTTCAAATACCTGCCGGCAAGATGCCGCAGGCGCTTTGCCCGCAGGCTAGACGAGCGTTTTCCACAGGTCAAACCGTGCGGGCGTCGGAATGCGATCACGCCGCTGTGAAAATTGCTGATTTTTCCCGCATAGTTGCCGCCGTGCCGCAGCTTTGTCCCCGGCGGAGAAAGGGGGCGCTCACAGGGCGGTGCGCAGCGACCAGAGTTCGGGGAACAGCTCGACATCCAGCATCCGGCGCAGATAGGCCACGCCAGAGGTGCCGCCCGTGCCGCGCTTGATCCCGATGACCCGCGCCACGGTCGTCAGGTGGTTGAAGCGCCAGCGGCGGAAGTAATCCTCGAAATCCACCAGTTTCTCGGCCAGTTCGTAAGCCTGCCAATAGGCGGTCGGGTCGCGGTAGACGGCGGCCCAGACCGCCTCGACGCCGGGGTGCGGGGTCCAGGGCTGGCGCAAGGGGCGCGCGAGGACCTCGTCCGGGACGGCGTGCCCCGCGCGGGCGAGGAAGTGCAGTGCCTCGTCATACAGCGGGCGGCGGGCCAGTTCGGCCTCGAGCCTTGCGGTCAGGTCGGGGCGGTGGGCATGGGGCTTCAGCATCGCGAGGTTGCGGTTGCCCACGGCATATTCGATCAGCCGATACTGCCAGGACTGGAAGCCCGAGGACTGGCCCAGGCTTTCGCGGAAGGCGGTATAGTCCGAGGGCGTCATGGTGCGCAGCACGTCCCAGGCCGAGTTCAGCTGTTCGAAGATCCGCGCGACGCGGGCCAGCATCTTGAACGCCTCATTCACGCGGTCGGTGGCAATCATCCGGCGCGCGGCGTCCAGTTCGTGCAGCGCCAGGCGCATCCAGAGTTCCGAGGTCTGGTGCTGGATGATGAACAGCATCTCGTCATGGGCATCCGACAGGGGATGCTGGGCATCAAGGATGCGGTCGATCTGGAGGTAGTCGCCATAGGACATGCGGCCGTCGAAGGCCATCTGGGCGCCGTCCTCGGCGGGGTTGAAGGGGCAGGTGGTCATGGGTGTCTCCGATCTTGAAAGGGGATTTCAGCGTCGGAGAGCAGGCTTTCGGGCAAGGACGGACAGGGTGCCCATGCGCCGCCAGAGGGCGACCCATCCGGCGGGGCGGCACAGAGGGGGCAGGGTCAGTTGCCGCATGGCAGGCCCAGGGCGCGGCAGGTGTCGCGGTCAAGGCGGCGGTCGGGGGCGTCTTCGCTGGCGATGCCCATGCCGCCGACATGGCTGAGCACGGCCCAGGACAGGCCCGCGGCTTCGGCGGCAGCGCGTTTGTCGGCCAGGAAGGCCAGATACCAGTCGCGCGGATAGGTCTCGCCTTGGGTGTTTGTGTGCAGCGCGCCGAATTCGCCAAGGTAAAGCCGGTCGCGCGGGATGCCGTGCCCGTCGGCCCAGGCGATGGCGCGGTCGATCTCGGTGGTGACGATGCTGTCGGGGTAGGCGCGGTAGTCGGCGATGGCCTTGTCGATCAGCGCGTCATCGGTGGCGCCTTCGGCGGCGGCCATGGCCTCTTTCGCTGCGGCCGCGATCCCGGCGGCCTGGTCGTCGGTCACGGCAGAGGGCGGGTAGGGCAGATTCCAGACGTATTTCTCGGGCGCGCCGGACCAGCTGGCGCCCTGGTGGCTGAAGAGAAAGGGTTCATAGCTGTGGAAGGTCCAGAGCACGTTGTCGTCGGCGAAGTCGGCGGGGTTCAGGGCGGCAAGGGCGTTGGCCTGACCCCAGCAGGCGCCGGTGAGGACCACGGTCAGATCGGGGGCCCGGGCGCGGACGGCGGCAAGGAGTTCGGCCTGCATCGCCGGCCAGCGCGGGGGGGCGCCGGCATAGACCGCCTCGCAGTCGAAAGTGGGTTCGTTCAGAAGTTCCAGCGCGACCCTGTCGGCGGGAAGGGTGGCAAGGTCGGCGGCAAGGCGGCCGACAAGGGCGACATAGTCGGGCCAGAGGCTGTCGAGGATATCCTCGATCCCGCCGGTTTCCTCGCCCCGGTTGACCGGGTGGAGGTCGACGACGACCTTGAGGCTCGCCTCCAGCGACAGTTCCGTCGCGGCGCGGATTTCGGCGATGAGCCTGTCCTGATTGACGCCCGGCCCATAGGCGAGAAGGGGGCCGGGGTCGGTGGGCATGCGGACATGGTCGAAACCCTGCTTTGCCAAGGCCGACAGCATCGCGGGGGTCACGTCGCGCCGCCAGTCGGGGAAGGGGGCAAGCGTTTCGGGACGGGCCAGCATCTCGCCCAGCGACAGCCAGTCGTTCCAGAGGCCAAGGTTCACCCCGCGCTTCAGGCTGATCGGCTCGGCCAGCGCCGCGCCGGGCAGGATCAGGGCAAGGATGAGCACGGCGCGGAGCATGGGGGTCCTTCGGGGTCAGGTCACACGGGCGCGCTGTTTGAACTCCGGCTTGTCCCAGGTGCCGTAGTCCATGATCTTCGCCAGCACGGATACTGCACGGGCCACATCGTCCTCGTCGATATACAAGGGCGTGAAGCCGAAGCGCAGGATGTCCGGCGCGCGGAAATCGCCGATCACGCCTTCACTGATCAGCGCCTGCATGATGGCATAGCCTTCGGGATGGCGGAAGCTGACCTGTGAGCCGCGCATCAGGTGCGAGCGGGGGGTGGCCAGTTGCAGCATCGGCGCGCGGGCCTCGACGCCCTTGATGAACTGGTCCTGCAAGCGCAGCGATTGCGCGTGCACCTCGCGCAGGTCGATGCCGTCCCAGACATCCAGCGCGGCGTCGAGTGCTGCCATCTGAAGGATCGGCGGGGTGCCGACGCGCATCCGCTCGATCCCCGCGCCTGGGCGGTAGGTCAGCTCGAAGGCAAAGGGGCTTTCGTGGCCAAGCCAGCCCGACAGCGCCGGGCGGGCCACGTCGGCGTGGCGGGGGGCGACGTAGATGAAGGCCGGGCCGCCGGGGCCGGAGTTCAGATACTTGTAGGTGCAGCCCACCGCGAAGTCGGCCTTGGCCGCTGTCAGGTCCACCGGGATCGCGCCCGCGCTGTGGGCAAGGTCCCAGACCGTGAGCGCCCCCATCTCGTGCGCGCGTTTCGTGATGTCGGCCATGTCGTGCCGCCGGCCGGTGCGATAGTCCACCTCGGTCAGCATGACCACGGCGACGGTCTCGTCGATCGCGGCCATCACCTCCTCGGGTGCCACGGTCTTTAGGCGATACTGACCGCCCAGCGTGCGGCACAGGCCCTCGGCCATGTAGAGATCGGAGGGGAAGTTGCCGCTGTCCGACAGGATCACCCGGCGTTTCGGGTTCATCTCCAGCGCCGAGGCCAGCGCCTGGTAGACCTTGATCGACAGCGTGTCGCCCAGGACCACCGTGCCGGGGGCCGCGCCGATCAGCCGGGCAATCCGGTCGCCCATGGCGGCGGGCAGGGCCATCCAGCCGGCCTTGTTCCAGCCGCGGATCAGAAGCTCGGCCCATTCGTCCTGCATCACCCGGGCCATCCGGCCCGGCGCGGTCTTCACCATCGGCCCCAGCGAGTTGCCGTCGAGGTAGATCACCCCCTCGGGCAGGTGGAAGCGGGCCTTGGTTGCGGCAAAGTCTATGGGCATGGGCGGATCCTTCGGGGTTCGGCCTGTCATGCCGCCTGGACCAGGAAATTTCAAGCTTGAAATTTCTCCGGTGTTGAGTTCCCCGCGCGCGGGGCGCAGAGTTCGGGCATGACGCTGCAATCCGTTCCCGAGGCGGGCTCTGCCCTGCGCCGCGATCCGCGCGCGCCTCAGATCGTGCGGCTGCGCCAGGCCGTCCGGGCCGAGTTCCGCGCCGTGGTGGGCGAGGCGCCGCTGATCCTGCGCGTGGACGGCGGGCGCAAGGTGATCCGGGGCGCGGTGCAGGCCGAGGTGCCCGCGGGCGCGCTGGTGCTGATGCCGGCGGGCGTGCCGCTGGATGTGGAGAACCACCCCGCGCCGGATGGAGCCTATCGCGCGACGGGGCTGATGATCGGCGCGGGCGTCGTGGTGCCGCGCGGTGCCTCGCTGCGGATGCAGACGCAGGATCGCCGCGCGCTGGCGGCCTTCGACCGCGCGCTCGATCTGGCCCGCCACCCGGGAGTGCCTGCGGCGATCCGCGATCATGCGGTGGCCGAGGTGCTTCTGTGGCTGGACAGCCTGGGCATCCGCCTGCCCGAGGTCGGGCCGGTTTCGGTTGCGGCGCGGGTGCGCGCGCTGGTCGCCCGTGATCCGGCGCAGGACTGGGCCGCGACCGGGATCGCCCGCGCGCTGGGGATGAGCGAGGCGACGCTGCGCCGGCGTCTGGCGCGCGAGGGGACGGGGCTGACCGCGCTTGTCACCGACCTGCGGATGAACCGGGCGCTGGGGCTGTTGCAGGCGACCGACCTGCCGGTAGAGCGGATCGCAGCCGAGGTGGGCTATGCCTCGGCCTCGCGCTTTGCGGTGCGGTTCCGCGCGCGGTTCGGTCTGCCGCCGGGTGCGATCCGGGGCGATGCGCGGATCGGCACGGGGATTGAGCGTTTCGGCACGGGCTGAGGCGGCGCGGCGGGCCAGACTGGGGATCCTGAAAGGAGACCCTGACATGATCTGCCGCTTTTCCCTGCTGCTTGGCCTGCTGGCCTTGCCCGCCCATGCCGATCTGATGTTGACCTCGCCCGACTTTGCCGATGGCGCGACCCTGCCCGAGGCGCAGGTGCTTTCCGGCTTCGGCTGCACGGGCGGCAATCTTTCGCCCGCGCTGTCCTGGTCGGGCGCGCCCGAGGGGACGCAGAGCTTTATCCTGACGCTCTACGACCCCGATGCGCCGACCGGCTCGGGCTGGTGGCACTGGACGGTGGCCAATATCCCGGCCGGGGTGACGGAACTGCCCGCCGGGGCGAGCCCCGACACCCTGCCCGCAGGCGCGGTCGAGGGCCGGACCGATTTCGGCAGTCTCGGCTATGGCGGGGCCTGCCCGCCCGAGGGGGCAGCCCCTCACCGCTATGTCTTCACGCTTTACGCCATGCCCGAGGCCAGCCTGCCGCTGGATGCCGGGTCCTCGGGCGCGATGGTGGGCTTCTATGCCCATGCGATGGCACTGGACCGGGCCGAACTGACCGTGACCTACGGCCGATAGGCTTGCACCTGCCCGATGGCTCTGGTCTAGTCCGGGCGCAGAGGAGTGTCCCTTGCGCCCGACCCTTCGTGACATCGACATCCCGCCCAGCTGGCTGATCCTGCATCTGGTCGCGGCCTGGGCAGTGTCCAAGGTCTCGCCCGCCCTTTTCGGTGCCGCCGGACGGGTGGGCGGGCTGATCCTCGTCGGCACGGGCCTTGTCCTGATGGCGGCGGCGGTGGCAGAGATGGCGCGGCACAGGACCACGGTGATCCCGCGCCGGAACCCCTCGGCGCTGGTGACGGGCGGTGTCTTCGGCCTGTCGCGCAACCCGATCTATCTTGCCGATGCGATGATCCTGCTGGGCGCGATCCTCTGGCTGGACGCAGGTCTTGCGCTGCCGCTGGTCGCAAGTTTCGTCTGGCTGATCCAGACCCGTTTCATCCGCGACGAGGAGGCGCGACTGACCGAGGCCTTCGGGCCGGAGTTCGACCTCTGGGCCGCCCGCACCCGGCGCTGGTTCGGGCGGCGGGGCTGATTTCATGCTGCGGCCGCAAACGGGGTTTGAAATATTGTTGCGCGATGGTAAGTGCAACGAGTCAGATTATGGCGCAAGCCTTGCAATCGGGGGATGGGTGTGAAGATAGGCGCTTTGACAGAGGTCTTTCCGGGCGAGAACCGGGTGGCGATGACGCCGGACTCGGCCATGCAACTGGCCAAGCTGGGCCATACGGCCTGCATCCAGGCGGGCGCGGGTGCCAAAGCCGGGTTCACGGACGCGGCCTATGCGGCGGCGGGGGTCGAGGTGCTGCCGGATGCGGCCTCGGTGATCGCGGCGGCGGATGTCATCGTCAAGGTGCGGGGGCCGGACGCGCAGGAACTGGCGTCCTTGCAGGACGGGCAGACGCTTATCAGCTTCTTCTGGCCCGCGCAGAACCCCGAGCTTCTGGAGGCGGCGGCGAAGAAGAATCTGACCATCGTCGCGATGGACATGGTGCCGCGGATTTCCCGCGCGCAGAAGATGGATGCGCTGTCCTCGATGGCCAACCTTGCCGGCTATCGCGCGGTGATCGAGGCGGCGAACAATTTCGGCCGCTTCTTCACCGGCCAGGTGACGGCGGCGGGCAAGATCCCGCCCGCGAAGGTGCTGGTGGTGGGCGCGGGCGTGGCGGGGCTGGCGGCCATCGGTGCCAGCGTCAGTCTGGGTGCCGTGACCCACGCTTTCGACGTCCGCCCGGAAGTGGCCGAGCAGATCGAGTCCATGGGCGCGAATTTCGTGTTCCTGGAGTTCGAGCCGACCCAGGACGGCGCGGCCACGGGGGGCTATGCCGCCCCGTCGAGCCCCGAGTTCCGCGAAAAGCAGCTGGCGAAGTTCCGCGAGCTGGCGCCCGAGATGGACATCGTCATCACCACCGCGCTCATCCCCGGCCGGCCTGCGCCGAAGCTGTGGACCGAGGACATGGTGCGCGCGATGAAGCCGGGCAGCGTCATCGTGGATCTTGCGGCGGAACGCGGCGGCAACTGCGATCTGACGGTGCCGGACCAGAAGATCGTCACCGACAACGGGGTGACGATCATCGGCTACACCGATTTCCCCAGCAGGATGGCGACGCAGGCCTCCACGCTCTATGCCAACAACATCCGCCACATGCTGACCGACCTCACGCCGAAGAAGGACGGGGTCATCCTGCACAACATGGAGGATGACGTGATCCGTGGCGCCACGGTTGCGCATATGGGGGCTGTGACCTATCCGCCGCCGCCGCCGAAGGTGCAGGCCATCGCGGCGGCCAAGCCCAAGGAGAAGCCGAAGGAACTGACGCCCGAGGAACGCCGCGCGCAGGAGGTCGCGGCCTTCAAGGCGCAGACGCGCAATCAGGTGGGGCTGCTGACGATCGGCGGCGGGCTGATGCTGCTGGCGGGGCTTTACGCTCCGGCCAGTTTCATGAGCCATTTCATCGTCTTCGTGCTGGCGGTCTTCGTTGGCTTTCAGGTGATCTGGAACGTCAGCCACAGCCTGCACACGCCGCTGATGGCGGTGACGAACGCGATCTCCTCGATCATCATCCTGGGGGCGCTGATGCAGATCGGCTCGGGGTCGTTCCTGGTGATCCTGCTGGCGGCCCTGTCGGTCTTCATGGCCGGGATCAACATCTTCGGTGGCTTCATGGTCACCCGGCGCATGCTTGCCATGTTCCAGAAGTCGTAAGGGAGCGCGCGTCATGGCTTACGGATTCACCACGGCTGCCTATGTCGTTGCGGCCGTTCTCTTCATCCTCTCGCTGGGCGGGCTTTCGGGGCAGGAAAGCGCCAAGCGCGCGGTCTGGTATGGCATCGTCGGCATGGCGCTGGCGGTCCTTGCCACGCTTTACGGCCCCGGAGCGGGGCTCTGGTGGCTGTCGGTCGCGCTGATCGCGGGCGGCGGGGTGCTTGGCTGGATCGTCGCGCAGCGCGTCCAGATGACCGAGATGCCGCAGCTGGTGGCTGCCATGCACAGCCTGGTCGGCCTTGCGGCGGTGTTCATCGGCTTCAACACCCATATCGAGATGATCCGCCTTGCCGGCATGGACGAGGCCGCGCGCGCCGCGCTGACCGGCTTTGCCGCGACGGTGGCGCACAAGACCGGGGCCGAGATCACCATCCTGCGGATCGAGACCTTCCTCGGCGTCTTCATCGGGGCGGTGACCTTCACCGGCTCGGTCATCGCCTTCGGCAAGCTGGCGGGCAAGGTGGATGGCAAGGCGAAGAAGCTGCCCGGCGGGCATCTGCTGAACGCGGGCGCGGCGCTTTTGTCGCTGGTCCTTCTGGTCGTCTATCTGCAATCGGGCTCTACCCTGGCGCTGATCGTGATGACGCTGGCCGCGCTGTTCATCGGCTATCACCTGATCATGGGGATCGGCGGGGCAGACATGCCGGTCGTGGTCTCGATGCTGAACAGCTATTCCGGCTGGGCGGCGGCGGCGATCGGCTTTTCGCTGTCGAACGACCTCCTGATCGTGGTGGGGGCGCTGGTGGGCAGTTCGGGTGCGATCCTGAGCTACATCATGTGCAAGGCGATGAACCGCAGCTTCATCAGCGTGATCCTGGGCGGGTTCGGCAATACCACCGGCCCGGCGATGGAGGTCACGGGCGAACAGATCGCCATCGATGCCGAAGGGGTTGCGGCGGCGCTGAACGATGCCGACAGCATCATCATCATCCCCGGCTACGGCATGGCGGTGGCGCAGGCGCAGCAGTCGGTCAGCGAACTGACCCGCAAGCTGCGCGCCAGGGGCAAGAACGTCCGCTTTGCCATCCACCCCGTCGCAGGCCGTCTGCCCGGCCACATGAACGTGCTTCTGGCCGAGGCCAAGGTGCCCTACGACATCGTGCTGGAGATGGACGAGATCAACGAGGACTTCCCGCACACGGATGTCGCCATCGTCATCGGGTCGAACGACATCGTGAACCCGGCCGCGCAGGAGGACCCCAACAGCCCCATCGCCGGGATGCCGGTGCTGGAGTGCTGGAAGGCCAAGCTGGTCATCGTGTCGAAGCGCGGGCAGGGGACGGGGTATTCCGGCATCGAGAACCCGCTGTTCTACAAGGAGAACACGCGGATGTTCTACGGTGACGCGAAGAAGTCGATCGACAGCCTGTTGCCGCTGATCGAGTGACGGAAAAGCAGGGTGGGCAGATTGCCCACCCTACCTTGCCCTATTCCTTGCGCGAGGCGCGCTTCCGTTCGTTCGGGTCCAGTTCCCGCTTGCGCAGGCGGATGATCTTCGGCGTCACTTCGACCAGTTCGTCGTCGTCGATATAGGCAATCGCCTCTTCCAGCGACATCTTGATATGCGGAGTGAGGCGAACGGCCTCGTCAGTGCCCGAGGCCCGGATGTTGGTCAGCTTCTTGCCCTTCAGCGGGTTCACTTCCAGGTCGTTGTCCCGGCTGTGTTCGCCGATGATCATGCCGACATAGACCTGTTCCTGCGGGCCGATGAACATGCGGCCACGGTCTTCCAGGTTCCACAGCGCATAGGCCACCGAAACCCCGGACTCGGTCGAGATCAGCACGCCCTGCCGCCGCCCCTGGATCGGGCCCTTGTGCGGCGCCCAGCCGTGGAAGATGCGGTTCAGCACGCCTGTGCCGCGCGTGTCGGTCAGGAACTGGCCCTGATAGCCGATGAGACCCCGCGACGGCACATGCGCGATGATCCGCGTCTTGCCGACGCCAGCGGGCTTCATCTCGACCAGCTCGCCCTTCCGCTCGCCGGTCAGCTTGTCGATGACCGCGCCGGAATATTCGTCGTCCACATCGATGATGACTTCCTCGATCGGCTCGTGCCGGACGCCGTCGATGTCCCGCATGATGACGCGGGGGCGGCTGATCGACAGTTCGAACCCCTCGCGGCGCATGTTCTCGATCAGCACGCCCATCTGCAATTCGCCCCGGCCCGAGACCTCGAAGGCCTCGCCGCCGGGCGTGTCGGCGACCTTGATCGCCACGTTGACCTCGGCCTCCCGCATCAGCCGGTCGCGGATGACGCGGGACTGCACCTTGGTGCCGTCGCGGCCTGCAAGCGGGCTGTCGTTGATGCCGAAGGTCACGGTGATCGTCGGCGGGTCGATGGGCTGCGAGGGCAGCGCGGTGTCCACCTCCAGCGCGCAAAGGGTATCGGCCACGGTGGCCTTGGTCATGCCCGCAAGCGTCACGATGTCGCCCGCGACGGCCTCGTCGATCGGGGTCTGGCTGAGGCCGCGGAAGGCGAGGATCTTCGTCACGCGGAACTGCTCCAGCCGCTCGCCGGTGCGCGACAGGGCCTTGAGCGTGGTGCCGGTGCTGATGCGGCCGGATTCGACTCGGCCTGTCAGGATGCGGCCCAGGTAGGGATCGGCGGAAAGGGTGGTGGCCAGCATCGAGAACGGCTCGTCCACGCGGGCCAGCACCTTCGGCGCGGGGACGTGGCGGACGATCAGGTCGAACAGCGCGGACAGGTCCTTGCGCGGCCCGTCCAGCTCCAGATCGGCCCAGCCCGACCGGCCCGAGGCATAGACATGCGGGAAATCCAGCTGCTCGTCGCTGGCGCCGAGATTGGCGAAAAGGTCGAACACCTCGTTCAGCGCGCGGTCGGGTTCGGCGTCGGGCTTGTCGACCTTGTTCAGCACCACGATGGGGCGCAGGCCCAGGGCCAGCGCCTTGGTCAGCACGAATTTGGTCTGCGGCATCGGGCCTTCGGCGGCATCGACCAGCAGGCAGACGCCATCGACCATCGACAGGATCCGTTCGACCTCGCCGCCGAAATCGGCGTGGCCGGGGGTATCGACGATGTTGATCCGGGTGCCGTGCCATTCGACGCTGGTGCATTTGGCAAGGATCGTGATGCCGCGTTCGCGTTCGATGTCGTTGGAATCCATGGCGCGTTCGGAAACCGCCTGGTTGTCGCGGAAGGCCCCCGACTGCTTGAGAAGCTCGTCCACCAGCGTGGTCTTGCCGTGGTCGACGTGGGCGATGATCGCGATGTTGCGCAGTTCCATGGGGTCCGTTCCTGTAGGGTTGCGGCGCCCTTACAGGGTTTTGCGGCAACTGGCCAGAGCCTGTCAGGCCGCGATATAGCGGTCGCGGCGATGGTTGACGGCAAGGAACAGCGAAAAGACGGCGGCGCCCAGAAAGCTGTAGGCCAGGGTCTCCAGCGGCAGGATCAGGGCGGCAAGCCCGAAGATCACCACGTCGGACAGAAGCTGCGCATGGCCTGCGGGAAAGCCCGTGCGGTCCTGCAATTCGATCCAGAGGACCGAAAGCCCGCCGAAACTGCCGCCGTGGCGGATGGCGGCAAGGGCGGCGATGCCGAAAAGCAGGCCGAAGAGGACGGCCGCGACGGCGGGTTCGATCCGGCCGAGTTCGAGCCAGTTCGGCAGTACGGCGACGAGTGCGGACAGCGTCGCCGTGGTGACGAGCGTTTTCAGCGCGAAGGCAGCGCCCATCCGCTTCCAGGCGAGGCCGAGGAAGGGCAGGGTGACGGCAAAGTAGACCGCCGCGAAGGGCAGGCCGGTCAGATGGGCGATCAGCACGGCAAGGCCGGTGGTCTGGCCGGTGACAAAGCCCATGTGGGTCAGGATGTGCATCCCCAAAGCGGCCATTATGACGCCGAACCCGATGCCTTGCGCGTCGTCAACGGCGCTGTGGCGGGGGCGGTCGGCGATCTGGTCGGGACGGTCGGGCATCGGGGGGCTCCTGCGGCTGGAAAGGTCATACATCCTGTCGCATAAAAGTCAATAATGCTTACCTAAATCCTGTTGGCCGGAAAAAGGGCCGGAGGTCTCCCCCCGGCCCATGAATGATGCGCTGTGGCGAACCCTGCGCCCGTTACCCCTTCAGCGCCTTGTTCAGGTATTCGTCGACCTTCTCCAGAAAACCCATCGTGGTCAGCCATTTCTGGTCCGGCCCGACCAGGAGCGCGAGGTCCTTGGTCATGTACCCGTCCTCGACCGCCTGCACCGTCACCTTCTCCAGCGTCGTGGCGAAGTTCATCAGCGCCTCGTTGTTGTCCAGCGTCGCGCGGTGCTTCAGACCCCCGGTCCAGGCGTAGATCGACGCGATGGAGTTGGTCGAGGTCTGCTTGCCCTTCTGATGCTCGCGGTAGTGGCGGGTCACGGTGCCATGGGCGGCTTCGGCCTCGACGATCTTGCCGTCGGGCGTCATCAGCACGCTCGTCATCAGGCCGAGCGAACCGAAGCCCTGTGCCACGATGTCGGACTGCACGTCGCCGTCATAGTTCTTGCAGGCCCAGACATAGCCGCCCGACCATTTCAGCGCCGAAGCCACCATGTCGTCGATCAGCCGGTGTTCGTAGGTGATGCCCTTGGCCTTGAACCTGTCGGCAAACTCGGCGTCGAAGACCTGCTGGAAGATGTCCTTGAAGCGGCCGTCATAGGCCTTGAGGATGGTGTTCTTCGTGCTGAGGTAGACCGGCACCCCGCGCTGGAGGCCGTAGTTCAGCGAGGCGCGGGCGAAGTCGGTGATCGAGTCATCCAGGTTGTACATCCCCATGTAGACCCCGGCGGACGGCGCCGAATAGACGTCCTTCTCGATCACCGTGCCGTCCTCGCCGACGAATTTCATCGTCAGCTTGCCCGCGCCGGGGAACTTGAAGTCGGTCGCGCGATACTGGTCGCCGAAGGCGTGGCGGCCGACCACGATGGGCTGGGTCCAGTGCGGCACGAGGCGAGGGACGTTGCGGCAGATGATCGGCTCGCGGAAGATGACGCCGCCCAGGATGTTGCGGATCGTGCCGTTCGGCGACTTCCACATCTGCTTCAGGCCGAATTCCTCGACCCGGGCCTCGTCCGGGGTGATCGTCGCGCATTTCACGCCGACGCCGTATTGCTTGATCGCGTAGGCCGCGTCGATGGTGACCTGGTCGTTGGTGCGGTCGCGCTCCTCGATCCCGAGGTCGTAATATTTCAGGTCGATGTCGAGATAGGGCAGGATCAGCTTCTTCTTGATGAAGTCCCAGATGATCCGGGTCATCTCGTCGCCGTCCAGCTCGACGACGGGGTTCTCAACCTTGATCTTCGACATGCGGGCCTCCTGTGGGATTCGGTTGCAGGCTGCATAACGGAAAAAGCGAGGCATGGGAAGGGCGGTATGCGATTGTATACCGACTTGCCGCCACACCGCTTGCGCGGCACGTCTCGGATATCGTCACGCCTTGCTCAACAGGTCATCCGAACCAGGGCCGGGCCTTTTCGCGGACCCAGTCCCACAGCGCGGGCGCGCCCCTGGCGATCCTGGACCCGACGCGCGTCTCCAGCTGGTCGAAGGTGACATTGTAGCTGGCCCAGGTGCCGCCGCCCGACATCAGGTTCGCCATCACCGGCTGCACCCGATCCAGCGACTTGGCAAAGCGGGCGTCGGGGGTTTCGGCGGCCTCGAACTCTTCCCACAAGGCGCGAAGGTCGCTTGCCAGATCCCCGGGAAGAAGCCCGAAGATCCTGTCGGCGGCCCTCGCTTCGGCGGCCTGTGTCGCCGCGCTGGCATGGGCCTGTCCGTTCTGCGAATGGATCGGCACGTCGCCCACGTCGATCTCGACCAGATCGTGGATCAGCAGCATCCGTATCACCCGGTCGATGGAAACCCCGGGGCCCGCCTGATCGGCCAGCACCAGCGCATAAAGCGCCAGGTGCCAGCTATGCTCACCGGAATTTTCGCGCCGCGAGCCATCGACCAGCGTCGTCGCCCGCATCACCGACTTCAGCCGGTCGGCCTCGTTCAGGAAGGCGAACTGCGCCTCCAGCCGGTCGGTCACGGCCGGCGCCCCCTCAATGGCCCGAGCCGATCGTCTCGTTTTCGGGCGGGGCCTCGGGAACCGCGGGAACGACCCCGCCGCCGCGCTTGGCGGCCAGCGCGCGCTCCAGGAACTCCCGGCCCCGGCGTTCGGCCAGCCGGACCCGGATCGAGGTCATGTAGGCCTCCTGGAACGTCGGCGAGGCCGCCATCAGGATCTCGCTGACCTTTTCGTAGAACCGGTCGTCGCCCAGTTCCGCCTCGGCGGCCAGAACGTCATCGGCCAGCTTGTCGGCCATCTGCTGCAATGCGGACATCAGCGTGTCGCCTCCGTCATCCTCCGACGGACATAGTCGGAGACCGTCTGGATCATCGGTCGCATGTGCGCCTCCTCGTCCTTGAAGAAGTGATCCGCGCCCTCGATCTCGGCATGGGTGATGGTGATGCCCTTCTGCTCGTGCAGCTTGCTCACCAGAGCCCGGGTGTCCTTGGGCGGCGCAACCTTGTCGGCCGTGCCGTTGATGATGAGGCCCGAGGACGGACAGGGGGCGAGGAAGGAAAAGTCATACAGATTGGCCGGCGGGGCGACCGAGACGAAGCCGGTGATCTCGGGCCGCCGCATCAGAAGCTGCATGCCGATCCAGGCGCCGAAGCTGAAGCCGGCGACCCAGCACTGCTTGGAGTTCTGGTTCATCGCCTGAAGGTAGTCGAGCGCGCTTGCCGCATCCGACAGCTCGCCGATCCCCTGGTCATATTCGCCCTGGCTGCGCCCCACGCCGCGGAAGTTGAACCGCAGCACCGTGAAGCCCAGATTGTAGAAGGCATAATGCAGGTTGTAGACCACCTTGTTGTTCATCGTTCCGCCATAGGCCGGATGCGGATGCAGCACGATGGCGATCGGCGCGTCGCGGTCCTTCTGCGGATGGTAACGGCCTTCCAGACGTCCTTCGGGGCCGGCAAAGATAACCTCGGGCATTGCACTCTTCTCATGCGGGAGCGCGCGATTTCTTGACGCTTTCGCTCGGCTAAACTAGAACCGTTCTAAGGCAGGCCTGCGTCATTGTGACCCGGGCCTGCTTTTCGGGGCTTGACTGAGGTAATGCCGCCCGCGCGCGGCGTCAATGCGGTTGCGGCCAGACGCGTGGCGGGAGGCGGGGATGAAACTATCGACCAAGGGGCGCTATGCGATGGTTGCGCTGGCCGATCTGGCGCTGACCGAAGCGAAGGCGGGGGGCGACGAACTGGTGTCGCTGGCCGAGATTTCCCGGCGTCAGGACATCTCCTTGCCCTATCTGGAGCAGCTTTTCGTCAAGCTGCGCCGTGCCGGTCTGGTCGAGGCGGTCCGCGGTCCGGGCGGTGGCTACAAGCTGGCGCGCAGCCCCAATGACATCCGTATCTCGGAGGTGATGGAGGCCGTCGAGGAAACCGTCGATGCCATGCACACCGGCGCGGGGGCCAGCGGCGGGCTGTCGGGCAGCCGGGCGCAATCGCTGACCAACCGGCTGTGGGAAAGCCTTTCGGCCAACGTCTATGTTTTCCTGCATCAGGTGCGTCTGTCGGACGTGGTGAACAACGACCTGACCCCATGCCCGGCGGTGCCGAACCTGTTCCGGGTGGTTGATGACAATGACTAGGCTCTACCTCGACTGGAACGCGACCGCCCCCTTGCGCCCCGAGGCGAAGGCGGCGATGGCTGCGGCGATGGATCTGGTCGGCAACCCCTCGTCGGTCCATGCCGAGGGGCGGGCGGCGAAGGCCTTGCTGGAGAAATCCCGCGCGAAGATCGCGGCGGCCCTGGGGGCGGACGGGGCGGATATCGTCTTCACCAGCGGAGCGACCGAGGCCGCTGCGCTCGCCTGTGCCGGGCGCGGGCTGATCTGCGCAGCGGTGGAACACGATGCCGTGGCAGCCTGGTGCGAGGCCGCGCTGCCGGTGGACGCGCAGGGCCGGGTGGCGGTTGCCGATCCGGCCCGGACGGCGCTGCAACTGGCGAATTCCGAAACCGGCCTCTTGCAGGATCTGCCGCAGGGTCTTGCGGTCAGCGACCTGACGCAGGCCTTCGGCAAGGTCCCCATGGCCTTCAACTGGCTGGGCTGTGACATGGGCCTCGTTTCGGCGCACAAGCTGGGCGGGCCCAAGGGGATCGGCGCGCTGGTCGTGCGCCAGGGCCTCGAGGTGCCCGCGCAACTGAAGGGCGGCGGGCAGGAAATGGGCCGCCGCGCCGGGACCGAGAACCTGATCGGCATCGCCGGTTTCGCCGCCGCCGCCGAGGCCGCCGCCCGCGATCTGGCCAACGGGCTCTGGGACGAGGTCGCCGAACTTAGAAATATTCTAGAATCGCAGTTGTCCGCCGCGGCAAAAGAAACTATTTTCGTCGGGAATGGTTCGCCACGGCTGCCGAACACCCTTTGTCTCATCGCGCCGGGCTGGCGGGGCGAGACGCAGGTGATGGCGATGGACCTTGCCGGATTTGCGGTCTCCGCAGGGTCGGCCTGTTCCAGCGGCAAGGTGCGGGCCAGCCGGGTTCTGACGGCGATGGGTTTCGACCCGGCGCTGGCGGGGCAGGCGATCCGGGTCTCGATCGGCCCGGGGGTGACAAGAGACGACCTGTTGCGGTTCGGCGATGTCTGGACTGCGGCCTATGCCAAGGCCCGTGCGCGGGCTGCCTGAAAGGAAACGCCGATGAACATGCTGGAAACCGTCGATGGAACCGAGGTCCGCGAAGGCGTCGACCGCGAGACGATCGAGACCGTTCAGGCGATGGCCGGCAAGTACAAGTACGGCTGGGAAACCGAGATCGAAACGGAATACGCGCCCAAGGGCCTGAACGAGGACATCGTTCGTCTGATCTCCCAGAAGAACGGCGAGCCGGAGTGGCTGCTGGACTGGCGTCTGGCGGCCTACCGCCGCTGGGTCAGGATGGAAGAGCCCCGCTGGGCGATGCTGAACTACCCCGAGATCGACTATCAGGACCAGTATTACTACGCGACTCCGAAAAGCATGGCGAAGAAGCCCAAGTCGCTGGACGAGGTGGACCCCAAGCTGCTGGCCACCTATGCCAAACTCGGGATTCCGCTGAAGGAACAGATGCTTCTGGCCGGAGTCGAAGGTGAGGCCGAGCCGCGCAAGGTGGCCGTGGACGCGGTTTTCGACTCGGTTTCGGTCGGCACCACCTTCAAGGCGGAACTGGCGAAGGCGGGGGTGATCTTCTGCTCGATCTCGGAAGCCGTGCGCGAACATCCCGATCTGGTGCGGCAGTATCTGGGGTCGGTCGTGCCGCCCACCGACAACTTCTTTGCGACGCTGAACAGTGCCGTGTTCAGTGACGGCTCCTTCGTCTACATCCCCAAGGGCGTGCGCTGCCCGATGGAGCTGTCGACCTATTTCCGCATCAATGCCGAAAACACCGGCCAGTTCGAGCGCACTCTCATCATCGCCGACGAAGGGTCCTACGTCAGCTACCTTGAAGGCTGCACCGCGCCCAAGCGCGACACCAACCAGTTGCACGCGGCCGTGGTGGAGATCGTGATCCTGAAGGATGCCGAGGTGAAATATTCGACCGTCCAGAACTGGTATCCGGGCGACGAGAACGGGGTCGGCGGGATCTACAACTTCGTCACCAAGCGCGCCGATTGCCGGGGCGACCGGGCCAAGGTGATGTGGACGCAGGTCGAAACCGGCTCGGCGATCACCTGGAAATACCCCTCCTGCATCCTGCGCGGCGACGACTCGCAGGGCGAGTTCTATTCGATCGCCATCGCCAACAACGCCCAGCAGGCCGATACCGGGACCAAGATGGTCCACCTGGGCAAGCGGACGAAAAGCCGGATCGTGTCCAAGGGGATCAGCGCCGGCCGGGCGCAGAACACCTACCGGGGGCTGGTGTCGATGCATCCCAAGGCCTGGGACAGCCGCAACTACACCCAGTGCGACAGTCTTCTGATCGGCGACAAATGCGGGGCGCACACGGTGCCCTATATCGAAGTGCGCAACAATTCCTCACGCGTGGAGCATGAGGCGACCACCTCCAAGGTCGATGACGATCAGCTGTTCTACTGCCGGTCGCGCGGGATGAACGAAGAGGAAGCCGTGGCTCTGGTGGTCAACGGCTTCTGCAAGGAGGTCCTGCAAGCCCTGCCGATGGAATTCGCGATGGAGGCGCAAAGCCTTGTCGCGATCAGCCTGGAAGGCTCGGTCGGCTGACCTGCCATGGCCCAGGCGCTTGCACAGGTCCAGCCCGAAGCAGCACGGCCCCCGGTCGTTCTGGTCTCGGCCATGCGCAACGAGGGGCCCTTCGTGCTGGAATGGCTGGCCTATCACCGGGTGATCGGGGTGGATCGGGTGGTTATCGTTTCCAACGGCTCAACAGACGGGTCAGATGACCTGCTGGCCGCTCTGGCAGAGGCGGGGGAGATCACCTTTCTGCGCACCACGCCCGGCTACGGGGTCGCGCCGCAGGAAGCGGCCGTTCAGGCCTTCGAGGCCGAGGTCGGCTATCAGCGCGGCGCCTGGTATCTCTGGCTCGACGCGGATGAGTTTCTGAACGTTCACGTTGGCGACCGCACGGTGCAGGCGCTTCTGGACCGACTGGGGGGCGCCGGGGCGCTGATGCTGAACTGGCGGCTGTTCGGCTCGGGCGGCAACGACAGCTTTCCGGGGCGGCACATCTCGGGCCATTTCACCGGCGCCTCGAAGCTGGGATTCGTTGCCAATCTGGAAACCAAGCCGATGTTCTGCTTCGGCGACAGGTTTGCGGGTTTCTCGGCCGATTCCGCCGGCCTGCCGCGCCTTGTCGACGGGGCCGCGGTCACGGCGGACGACTGCCTTGGCGGCAATGGCAAGCCCCTGGACCCGAAGAACCCCCGCACCGCACCCTGGCTGGAGCGGCGGCCCTACACCGGGCGCACCAACCTTGCCTCGCGGCGCGAATTCGGCTGGGATCTGGCGCAGATCAACCACTATTCCGTCCGCACGCCCGACCATTTCCGCCTGAAGGCCGCGCGGGGCAGGGGCATGGTCTCGACCGGCCCGCGCCGCCCGAATGTGCGCCACACGCCGGAGTATTTCGACCGCTTCGACCGGAACGAGGCCGAGGATCGGTCAATCCTGCATTGGGAAGCGGCGGTCACCGAGGAAATGGCCCGCCTGATGGCGCTGCCCGGCGTGGCCGAGGCGCAGGCCCGGGTCAACGCGCTGGTGGCCGAGGCGCTGGCCGCGTTGGATCACGGCCGGACTCCCGGGATGGACGCCCCCCCGCCTCCGACACCAGAGGTCATTCGCGGCATGGATGCAGACCACGAGCAGGAGACCGAAGCGCCCAGCTTCGAGCTGACCTTCGCCCCGAAGGAGCGGCGCTTTCTGGTCAGGCATTACGAGGCGGCGGAAACCATTCTGGAATACGGCAGCGGCGGGTCGACGGTGCTTGCGGCCAGGCTGGGCAAGACGGTGTTCAGCGTCGAAAGCGATCGGGACTGGGCCGAACGCATGGCGCACCACGTCGCCAGCATCTCGGACACCGCCAGGGTCCACTGGGCCGACGTCGGCCCGACCGGCCCCTGGGGTGTGCCGATGAAACCGCGCGAGCACCGCAAGTTCAGCGGCTATGCGCTGTCGGTCTGGGACCGCCCCGATTTCGTGCAGCCCGACCTGGTGCTGATCGACGGCCGCTTCCGCGCCTCCTGCCTGGCCGCGGTACTGCTGCGCACCACCAGGCCCGTCACGGTGCTGTTCGACGACTACCTCAAGCGGGGCTACTACCACGGCGTCGAACGCCTGGCCCGCAAGGAAGAAACGGTTGGCCGCATGGCCCGCTTTACCGTCACCCCCGGCGCGATCCCGCCCGACATGGTCACCCAGGCCATCGGCTGGTTCACCGATCCGCGCTGACGCAAAAGGAAAGAAAATGCTGGAAATCAGGAACCTGCACGTCAAACTTGAAGAAGAGGACAAGGTCATCCTGCGCGGGGTCGACCTGACCATCGGCGCGGGCGAGGTTCATGCGATCATGGGCCCGAACGGGTCGGGCAAGTCCACGCTGTCCTATGTGCTGGCGGGCCGCGACGGCTATGAGGTGACGGAAGGCTCGGCGCGGCTGGAGGGCAGGGAACTGCTGGACATGGAGCCCGAAGAGCGCGCGGCGGCGGGCCTGTTCCTTGCGTTCCAGTATCCGGTGGAAATCCCCGGCGTCGGCAACATGACCTTCCTGCGCACCGCCGTGAATGCGCAACGCAAGGCGCGCGGCGAGGAGGAGCTTTCCGCCGGCGACTTCCTGAAAGTGGTCCGCGAAAAGGCCCGGACGCTGAAGATCGACGCCGAGATGCTGAAGCGCCCGGTCAATGTCGGCTTCTCGGGCGGTGAGAAAAAGCGCAACGAAATCCTGCAGATGGCCATGCTGGAGCCGCGCATGTGCATCCTGGATGAAACCGATTCGGGGCTTGACGTCGATGCGATGAAACTGGTCGCGGACGGCGTGAACGCCTTGCGCAGCGACGACCGGTCCTTCCTGGTCATCACGCATTACCAGCGGCTTCTGGACCATATCAAGCCGGATGTCGTCCACATCATGGCGGCGGGCCGGATCATCAGGACCGGCGGGCCGGAGCTGGCGCTGGAGGTCGAAAACAACGGCTATGCCGATATCCTGGGCGAGGTGGGCTGATGGCGCTGCCGAAGGCGAAGGAAGACGCGCTTGCCGCGCGGCTCGCCGCTCTACCGGCGCTGTCGGGCAAGGGGTGGCTGGCGGCGGCGCGGGCCGAGGCTCTGGCCCGGTTGCAGGCGATGGGCCTGCCCGCACGGCGCGACGAATACTGGCGCTACACCGATCCGGCCAGCCTGAACGCGCCCGAGCCGCTGCCGGCGCAGCGCTTTGACGTGACGGACGAGGCGGCACCCTTCGACGGCATGGACCGGCTGAAGATCGTTTTCGTCGACGGCGTCTTCGATGCCGCAGCCTCGGACGATCTGGCGCTCGCCGGGGTGTCGATCGAGCGTCTGGCCACGACGGGCGACACGGACATCCACTGGGCGCAAGGTCTTTATGGCACCCTCGAGGCGCGCGGCCAGACCCCCGTGCCCCGCCCCCTGGCCGCGCTGAATTCGGCCTTTGCCACGGATGGCGTGCTGATCCATGTGACGGGCAGGGCGGCAAAGCCGATTTCTCTGGTTTACATCCACAAATCAGAGACTTCCGATGCGATCCTGCACCATTGCGTGAAGCTGGGGCCCGGCGCCGAGCTGACGCTTCTGGAAAACGGCCCGGCGGCGGCGCGCTTCTCGAAGGTGATGGAGGTCGACATCGCCGATGGTGCCAGCTTCCACCACATCCGCATTCAGGGGCGCGACCACGAACGCCGCGCCGTGACGCATCTCTTTGCCCGTCTCGGCGCGAAATCCGAGCTGCGGTCCTTCACGCTGACCGCGAACGGGCGGCTGACGCGGAACGAGGCGGTGGTGGAACTGACCGGGGACGAGGGCCGGGCGCATCTGGCCGGGGCCACGGTCGGGGACGGCGAGTTTCACCACGACGATACGGTTTTCATCACCCATGCCGCCGTGGCCTGCGAAAGCCGCCAGGTGTTCAAGAAGGTGCTGATGAACGGGGCCACGGGCGTATTCCAGGGCAAGATCCTGGTGAAACCCGGCGCGCAGAAGACCGACGGCTACCAGATCAGCCAGAGCCTGCTTCTGGACGAGGACAGCCAGTTCCTCGCCAAGCCGGAGCTGGAGATCTACGCCGACGACGTGAAGTGCAGCCACGGCTCCACCTCGGGCGCCATCGACGAAACCGCGCTGTTCTACCTGCAATCGCGCGGCGTGCCGCGTCGGCGGGCGCAGGCTTTGCTGGTGCTGGCCTTCCTCGCCGAAGCGATCGAGGAGATCGCCGACGAGGCGATCGCCGAGGATATCCGCGCCCGGCTGGAGCGCTGGCTTGCCCGGCATGGGTCAAGGTGACCGGAACGCGGGGATGTCGATAACCACCGATCTTGTCGCCACCTGGACCCGGCCTCGGGCCATCCTGCGCCAGCACCTTGCGCGGGGTCAGTCCGAGCCCTTCGCGCTGTCCTTCCTGCTGGTGTTCCTGCTTCTGGCCTTTGTCGGCCAGTGGCCCGTCGCCGCGCGCGAGGCGTTTCTGGCCGGGGAACCCTCGGCCACACCCCGGATCATCGCGGTGGCCTATGGCGTCCTGCTGCTGATCCCGCTGGCCTACCTGGTGTCTGCCCTGTCGCGGCTGGTCGCGCGGGCCATGGGCGGGCAGGGGACCTGGTACAGCGCGCGGATCGCGCTGTTCTGGGCCCTGGCGGCCATTGGCCCCCTGTTCCTGTTGCAGGGGATGGTTGCGGGGATGGTCGGCCCCGGGCCCGCTCTGACGCTGGTCAGGGTGGCTGTGGGCATCGCTTTCCTGTGGCTCTGGATCACCCTTTTGCACGAGGCGGAACGCGGATGACCCTGACCCAGCGCATGGCGGCCCTCGCCCGGCTTTCGCTGCAAGACCCGCGCGCCGCAACCCGCGCGCTTCTGGCCGAAGCTGTGCCGCTGCCGGCGCGGACGGCGGGGCTTTTGCTGGTCGCCGTCCTTTCGGCGGTGCTCGCCTCGGTGCAGATCCGGCTCAGCCCGCAAGAGCTTGACCCGATCAGCGCCGCGATGCTGGCCAGCCCCTTCCGCGCGGCGGTGGTGCAATGGGCGTTCCTGGCGCTGTCGGTCGTGCTGATCCATCGCGTCGGCCGCGCCTTCGGCGGCACCGGCAGCTTTCCCGATGCGCTTCTGATCGTGGTCTGGCTGCAATGCCTGACGCTGGTGCTGCAACTGGCGCAGCTGGTGGTCAACGTGATCTCGCCCGCGCTGGCCGGGCTCATCGGGCTGGGTGGCTTTGCGCTTTTCCTCTGGCTGATGGCCAGTTTCATCGCCGAGCTGCACGGCTTCCGCTCTCGCGGGCTGGTGTTCCTGGGCATGGTCGTGTCGGCCTTCGCCGCCGGGCTGGTCATCGGGCTGCTGGTCATCCTTCTCGCCGGGCCGGAGGCCCTGATCCCCAATGTATGACATCGTCAAGATCCGCGCCGATTTCCCGATCCTGTCGCGGCAGGTGAACGGCAAGCCGCTGGTCTATCTGGACAACGGCGCCAGCGCCCAGAAACCCCAGGTGGTGATCGACGCCGTGACGCGGGCCTATTCCCACGAATACGCCAATGTCCACCGGGGCCTGCACTACCTGTCAAACCTTGCGACCGAAAAGTACGAATCGACCCGTGGCATCATCGCCCGCTTTCTGAACGCCGCTTCGGAAGAGGAGATCGTCTTCACCACCGGCACGACCGAGGGCATCAACCTCGTCTCCTACGCCTGGGCCGCGCCGCGCCTTCAGGCCGGGGATGAGATCGTGCTGTCGATCATGGAGCATCACGCCAACATCGTCCCCTGGCACTTCCTGCGCGAACGGCAGGGCGTGGTGCTGAAATGGGTGGAGGTGGATGCCAACGGCGATCTGGACCCGCAGGCGGTGATCGACGCGATCGGGCCGAAGACCCGGCTTGTCGCTGTCACCCATATGTCGAACGTGCTCGGCACCGTGGTCGACGTCGCCGCGATCTGCCGCGCCGCGCGGGAAAGGGGGGTGCCGGTCCTCGTCGACGGCTCGCAGGCGGCGGTCCACATGCCGGTGGATGTCCAGGCCATCGGCTGCGACTTCTACGCCATCACCGGGCACAAGCTGTACGGGCCGTCAGGCTCGGGCGGGATCTACATCCGGGCCGAGCGTCAGGCCGAGATGCGCCCCTTCCTCGGCGGCGGCGACATGATCCGCGAGGTCGGCCGCGACCGGATCACCTGGAATGATCCCCCGATGAAGTTCGAGGCCGGGACCCCCGGCATCGTCCAGCAGATCGGGCTTGGCGTGGCGCTGGACTATCTGATGGGCCTCGGGATGCAGCATGTCGCGGCCCACGAACGCACCTTGCGCGACTATGCCCACGCGCGGCTCTCGGGGCTCAACTGGTTGAACGTGCAGGGGAATTCGGCGACCAAGGGCGCGATCTTCTCGTTCACCATGGACGGGGCGGCCCATGCGCATGACATTTCCACCATCCTCGACAAGCGCGGCATCGCCGTCCGCGCGGGCACGCATTGCGCCATGCCGCTGATGGAGCACATGGGCATCACCGCCTCGTGCCGCGCCTCCTTCGGGCTTTACAATACCACCGAGGAAGTGGACGCGCTGGTCAGCGCGCTGGAACTGGCGCACGAGCTTTTCGCCTGAGGGCCGGGCCCGAAGGGGTCTGCCGCGGGATCAGAAGGACCACTTCATCCCGAAGACCGCGGCACTGTCCGACGCGCCCGCGACGTTGCCGTAATTCTCGGCCCGGACCAGCTCCATCCTGACCTCCGATGTGTCGCTCATCGGCACGGCATAGCTGATCGACAGGTCGAGCTGCCGTTCCGAGGGCGTCAGGTCGATTCCGACCGCGCGCACCTCGCTGCCGCCCCCGGCCAGCGCCACCGGCGCCTGCATTTCGGCCTGGCCCGAGGTCACGGCAATCGGCATCGCCACGCCGACGCTCAGCCGGTCGCCCCTGGCCAGCACGCTGCGCCCGCCCAGGTCCAGCCGGATGCTGTCGAACCGGGCGGTGCCCGCGCGGGTGATCGCCGTGGTCGTGCCAAGCTCTGCCACGCCCATCTCGCCCGACAGCGCGAAGAAGCCGCCCGCCTCGCCCGTGTCCGACGACAGCGCCAGTGTCACCGACGCCATCGAGGCGCCCCCCGAAGAGCCGCTGCCCGCAAAGCCCATCAGGCTGCCATTGTCGCGCGCGACCTTCACGCCCACATCCAGCGCAAGCGCGCCCTCGCCCAGCCGCTGCGACAGCGCGAGGCCGTAGGTCTCGGCCCCGCCCACCAGCACCGAGGCGCGTGTTCCCTCTGGCCCCGCAAGGTCCAGCGACTGGCCCGGATGGTCGGCGAAGGTCTCGGCCAGCGGGTTGATCGGCGCCATGCGGGCCTCGCGGTAGTCCTTGGCAAAGGTCCGTGCGGCCAGCGTCTCGGCCAGGTCGGTCGGAACGGCGGCCGTCGCGAACTCCTTCGCGGCGACCTGGAACGCGCCGCCCAGCTGGTCGGCGACGGCAAGGTCGATCCCGGCCAGGCTTTGCGTGACCGCATCGCCCATCGCGCCGCCGGTGGTGAAGGCATAATCCTTGGGATCAACGGTCACGCCGTCCGCCAGCGCCATGCTTTGCTGCCCGATCGGCAAGAGCGCGGCCCGGATGTCCAGGAACCCGTGGCCATAGAGCGCCGACCAGTTGTGGTTCAGCACGCCTGGGCCATCGTCCAGATCCAGCGTCCCGCTGGTCGTGAACCCGGCAAAGCTGTTGTCCGCCGAGGCCAGCAGCCGCAGCCGCAACTGATGCGGCGTCAGGTTCGGGAAGGCCTCGGCCAGAAGCGCCAGCGCACCCGCCACCTGCGGGGCCGCGAAGGACGATCCGGTCTGCGACTGGTAAGAGGTGTTCGAGACCGCCGAAGCCCCGACCCAGGCCCCGTCCGCCATCAGGCACCAGGGCCCGGACTGGTGACAGGGCGAGGATACCAGCGCCGCGACAGCGGTCACGTCCGTGTCGTTGAAGACCGGAATGGCATTGCCCACCGCCAGCCAGGCCCGTTGCAGATCGGTCTGCCCGGCCAGCGAGGGCAGGGCGTCCATGATCCCCGCGCTGCCGGTATCGCTGTTGGCGATGGCAAAGACCACCACCCCACCGGACCAGCCGGTCGTGCCAAGCGCGTAGTTGCGCAAGGCGCCCAGCCAGGCCGCTCCGGTCGAATTGCCGAAGATGCTGTTGAAGCTTGCCGTGCCGACGGGGCTGTTCACATATCCCCACGAGTTGTTCTGCGCCACCGCACGCCGGGTGCGGGCCGCGTCTGCCGCAAGACGCAGGTTGTCGAAGGTCACATTGCCCCAGTCGCTCAGGATCAGGTCGGCCCCCGGTGCGACGCCGACCATGCTGGCGGAATTGCCCGCCGCAACCGAGGCGACCATGGTGCCGTGATCTTCGACAACCGGATTTCCGGTGGTGGTGATGGTCTTGCCCGCAAGCGTCTCGTGCGTGCGGCGGAACCCGTCATCGACAATGGCGATCACCTGGCCCGCGCCGGTCAGGCCGACGGCATGGGCATAGTCCACCCGCGAAGAGTGCAGCGGGTTGGCAAAGACCGGCGTGCCGCCGATGGTGAAGGTGCCGTCCTGCCGGGTGAACCGCGGGTTGTTCTGCCGAAAGCTCGCCGCCGCATCGCGCCAGTTCTGGGTGATCGAGGCCATGAAATACGACCCGAAGATCCCCGACCCGCCCGGGTTGGCGGAAATCGTGAACCAGGCATCGGGATCATCCCCTTCGCCTCCGCCCCCGCAGCCGGCCAGGGCGAGCGTCGACAGCGACATCAGCAGGATGGCCCTGCGTCGCAGCAGGTTCGGCAGAAAGTGGCGCAGCATGACCCCTCTCGATACGGTGACGGAACCACAGCTGATCGCCAGCCCGTGATTCGGTCAACAGGATGACTGCGCGCGGAAATCCGTTTCCGCAACGGGTGCTTGAACGCGGGGCGCGCGCATCGTCCGCCGCGCCGTTTGCCGCCGTTTGCCATTGAAACCCGCGCGACCTTCCGGTAAGGACGCGCTCAGGCACCCATAGCTCAGCTGGATAGAGCGTTGCCCTCCGAAGGCAAAGGTCGCACGTTCGAATCGTGCTGGGTGCGCCACCTCCATCGCCTGCCGACCGAAGGCCCCCGGACCCCGGCCTGACGCCGATCCCGGTACCCGGTGGCCAGTACCCCGCGCCTGCGTCACCGCGCCCCCGGTCTGGACATTCCCACGCCGCCCGGCGACACAGGGTCGGCGCGGCTTCACCGCGCGAAGGTGGACGTCTTCCGTGCCTGATCTTGCCAGAACTGCGGCGGGGCTTGCCCTTGGAACCCTTGGCGGCGGCCTGTTCCACGCCCTGTCGCTGCCGCTGCCCTGGATGCTGGGCGCGCTCTTTGCCACCATGGTCGCCTCGGTTGCCGGGGCGCCGGTGCGGGGCCCGACGCGCCTGCGCCCGGCGATCGTCGCCATCATCGGCGTGCTGCTCGGCTCGCGCTTTACCCCCGCCGTGATCGGCCAGGCGGGCGAGGCGCTGGTGACCCTGTCGATCCTCCTCGTCTATCTGGCTGCCGTCGCGGCCGTGGTCGTGCCCTGGTACCGCTTTGTCGGGCGGCAGGACTGGACCACGGCCTATTTCGCCGGGATGCCCGGCGGGCTGACCGAGATGATCGAGCTGGGCGAGGCGCGCGGCGCCCAGGTGCCGGCCATCGTGCTGGCCCATTCGCTGCGCATCGTCATCACCATCGCGCTGATGGCCTTCCTTTTCCGCGTTGTGCTGAATCATGACGTCGGCAGCTCGATCCCGCCCCAGGGCAGGCCGCTGGATCCGGTCGATGCCGCGCTCCTGACGGGGTCGGCGGTGCTGGGGGCGATCCTCGGGACGCGCCTGCGCCTGCCCGCGCCGACTTTCCTCGGTCCGCTGGCACTCTCGGCTGCCGCGCATCTGACCGGCCTGACCGACAGCGCCCCGCCCGGGCTGCTGGTGATCGCCGCGCAGGTGGTGCTGGGCACGATCCTCGGCTGCCGCTTTCAGGGCATCCCGACCGCGATGCTGGGCAAGGCCGGGCTTCTCAGCCTCGGGGCCACGGTGCTGACCCTGGCCGTCGCGGCCCTTGCGGGGCTTGCGATGCAGGCCTGGGCAGGGGTCGGCCTTGACCAGGCGATGCTGGCGCTCGCCCCCGGAGGGCTGACCGAAATGGGCCTCATCGCGCTGGCGATCCACGCCGACGTGGCTTTCGTCGCCCTGCATCACGTCGTCCGCATCCTGATCGTCATCGTCTGCGCGCCGCTTCTGTTCCGCACCCTGCTTGCACGCGACTGACTCACCGCCATCGCGGGGCAGGGACTTGCGTTCTTGCAAATGCTTCTCATTTACATTCTAATCGCCCCGGTGTTGATGGAGCCTTCATGCCGACCCGTCGCCTGCTTCTGCTGGCCCTGCTCTTTGCCCCGCTGCCCGCCCTTGCGGAAGCGCCGCTGAAGGTCGTCACCACCTTCACCGTCATCGCCGACATGGCCCGCAACGTCGGCGGCGAGGCGGTCGAGGTCGTCTCGGTCACCAAGCCGGGGGCCGAGATTCACGGCTATGAACCCACGCCGCAGGACATCGTCGGCGCTGCCGGGGCCGATCTGGTCCTGTGGAACGGTCTGGGTCTGGAACGCTGGTTCGAACAGTTCCTGTCCAACCTGGGCGAGGTGCCTGCGGCCACCCTGTCCGACGGGGTGCAGCCGATCTCGATCACCGGGGGCGACTATGACGGCCGCCCGAACCCCCACGCCTGGATGAGCATCGACAACGCGCTGATCTATGTCGACAACATCGAAAAGGCGTTCTCCGGCCTCGATCCCGCCAATGCCGCGACCTATGCCGCCAATGCCAAGGCCTACAAGGCGCGGCTCGCGGCGGCACTCGACCCGCTCAAGGCACAGATCGCGGCCCTACCCGAGGACCGCCGCTGGCTTGTCACCTGCGAAGGCGCCTTCAGCTATCTCGCCCGCGATCTGGGCCTGCAAGAGCTGTATCTCTGGCCGATCAACGCCGACCAGCAGGGCACGCCGCGCCAGGTCCGCGCGGTGATCGACGGGGTGCGCGCCCACCGGATTCCGGCGGTGTTCTGCGAAAGCACCGTCTCCTCCGCCCCCGCCGAACAGGTCGCCCGCGAAACCGGCGCGGCCTTCGGCGGCGTCCTTTACGTCGACAGCCTGTCGGCCGAGGACGGCCCGGTTCCCACCTATCTCGACCTTCTGAAGGTCACCACCGAAACCATCGCCAGGGGCCTGACCCCGGCGGATTGAGGGCGTGATGCGCGACAGTGCAGGCGAAATGGCAGGCGCGGCCGGGGCAGGGGGCGAAGGCATCTTCGCCGAAGGCGTCACCGTCACCTACCGCAACGGGTTGACCGCGCTGACCGACGCCAGTTTCCGGGTCCCGCAAGGCACGATCACCGCGCTGGTGGGCGTGAACGGCGCCGGGAAGTCCACGCTTTTCAAGGCGATCATGGGCTTCGTCCCCGTGGCGCGCGGCACGATCCGGCTTCTGGGGATGCCGGTCCGCGACGCGCTGCGCCAGAACCTCGTGGCCTATGTCCCGCAGGCCGAAGAGGTGGACTGGTCCTTCCCCGTCCTCGTCGAGGACGTGGTGATGATGGGCCGCTATGGCCACATGGGCCTGCTCCGCCGCCCCTCGGCGCAGGACCGCGCCAAGGTGGACGAAGCCCTCGCCCGCGTGGGCCTCTCAGACCTCCGCCACCGCCAGATCGGCGAGCTGTCCGGCGGCCAGAAGAAACGCGTCTTCCTGGCCCGGGCGCTGGCGCAAGAGGGGCGGATCATCCTTCTGGACGAACCCTTCACCGGCGTCGATGTCACGACCGAGGAACAGATCATCGCCCTTCTCCGCGACCTGCGCGACGAAGGCCATGTGATGCTGGTCTCCACCCACAACCTCGGCTCGGTCCCGGATTTCTGCGACCGGACCGTGCTGGTGAAGGGCACAGTCCTCGCCTATGGCCCGACCGAAACCACCTTCACCCGCGCCAACCTGGAACGCGCCTTCGGCGGCGTCCTGCGCCACTTCACCCTCGGCGGCACCGACCTGCACGACGACGACGACGCCCGCGAGGTCTCGATCCTCACCGATGACGAACGCCCCTTCGTCCAGTACGGTCGCAAGGGGGACAAGTGATCCCCATGCTTGCCCTTTTCCCAAATACTCCCGCCGGAGGCGCCCCGAGCCGTTTTGCGTCCTTCACGCAAGACGGCGAGACAAAAGCCTCGCGCGGCAGCGCTCCTTCAGAAAACCGTCCCCACCTGCGCGGCGCTGCCCATGCTTGAGCCCTTCGCCTACGCCTACATGACCAACGCGATGTGGGTCTCGGCCCTCGTCGGCGGGGTCTGCGGGTTCCTTTCGGCCTATCTGATGCTGAAAGGCTGGTCCCTGATCGGCGACGCGCTTTCCCATTCCGTCGTCCCGGGCGTGGCCGGGGCCTATATCCTCGGCCTCCCCTTCGCCCTGGGGGCCTTCCTCTCCGGGGGCCTCGCCGCCGCCGCCATGCTGTTCCTGACCAGCCGCACCGGGCTCAAGACCGACACGATCATCGGCCTCATCTTCACCTCCTTCTTCGGCCTCGGCCTGTTCCTGATCTCGGTCTTTCCAACCTCGGTCTCGATCCAGACCATCATCATGGGCAACGTGCTGGCGATCTCACCTTCCGACACCCTGCAACTCGTCCTGATCGGAGGCATCTCTGCCGCTGTTCTCCTCGTCCTCTGGAAGGACCTCATGGTCACCTTCTTCGACGAAGCCCATGCCCGCACCATCGGCCTGCGCCCCGACCTTCTGAAGGTGATCTTCTTCACCCTCCTCTCCGCCTCCACCGTCGCCGCCATGCAGACCGTCGGCGCCTTCCTCGTCGTCGCCATGGTCGTGACGCCTGGGGCCACCGCCTATCTCCTGACCGACCGTTTCCCGCGCCTCCTGACGCTGGCCGCCACGATCGGGGCCGCCACCGGCGCGGTCGGGGCCTATCTCTCCTACTTCCTGGACGGCGCGACCGGGGGCGTCATCGTCCTTCTCCAGACCGGCCTTTTCGCGCTGGCCTTCCTCTTCGCGCCGAAACACGGGCTTCTGGCCGCCAGACGCCGGGCGAGGGCGGCATGATCGACACGCTCCTTCAGCCCTTCCAGTTCCCCTTCATGCAGAACGCGTTTCTCATCGCGCTCATCATCGCGCCGCCCTGCGCGCTTCTGTCCTGCTTCCTGGTCCTGAAGGGCTGGGCGCTGATGGGGGATGCGGTCAGCCACGCCGTCCTGCCCGGCATCGTGCTGGCCTACCTCGCCGGCCTGCCGCTGCTGCTTGGAGCCTTCGCCGCCGGTCTCGGCTCCGCCCTCCTGACCGGCTTTCTGGCCGACAACAGCCGGATCAAGCGCGACACGGCGATGGGCGTGGTCTTTTCCGGCATGTTCGCGGCCGGCATCGTGCTTTTCATCGCATTCCCAAGCCAGTGGCACCTCGACCACATCCTGTTCGGCAACATGCTGGGCGTCGGGACCGAGGATCTGTGGACCTCGGCGCTGATCGCCATCCCCGTCACTCTGGCGCTCAGCCTGAAATGGCGCGACCTGATGCTGCATGCCTTCGACCCGGCACAGGCCCAGGTCTCCGGCCTGCGGACCGGGGTCCTGCACTACGGGCTGCTGGCCATCCTCGCGCTGACCATTGTCGCCACGCTGTCTTCGGTCGGGCTGATCCTGGCCATCGGCCTTCTCATTGCGCCCGGGGCCATCGCCTTCCTTCTCACCCGCAGCTTCGGAGCCATGCTGGTCACGGCCACCCTCGTCTGCCTTCTGGCGATGATCGCCGGGATCTGGGCCAGCTTCCACCTCGATTCCGCCCCGGCCCCCACGGTGATCCTGATCCTGACCGGGGTCTTCCTGCTGGCCTTCCTGCGCCGGGTTCTGCTGTCGCACGCCCGCTGATCCGGCTTGCCCTGACCCGGGGCAGCCTCTACCCATGGACAAAGCAACCCCGGGGTGCCCGCCGCTCATGCCTGCGACCAATGCCGCGATCTGGTTCTCCGCCGATGGCTACGACCCGGTTCGGATGGGTATCAACGGGCGGCGCGTGGCCGGGGAAGGCTTTCTGCGCGGCTTCTTCGCCCATGCCGATGTCGACGAGTTCGTCTCGCTGGCCCATTCCCAGGCCGACCACGCGGCCTTTGCGGCGATGGCCCGCGCTGCCGGAGTGACGCGGCCCCTGCGCGCCGTGCGGCTGGACGCCCCCGCCGCCATGGCCCCGGTCGAGGTGCTGAACTACCCCGCGCCGATCCCCGTCTCCGAATGCTGGCGCCGCGCCGCGCACGGGGCGGCGGCCTGGGCGATCTGCGGCGTCACCCATACTACGGCCACCCGGACCGTGATGCAGACGATCTTCGACATCCGGTCGGCGCCGCAGATGCCGTGGGACGCGCTGATCTGCACCTCGAACGCCGTCCAGGCCTCGATCCGGCGGCTGATGGAACTGGCCGAAGCACATCTTGCCGACCGCTTTCCCGGCGCGCCCCTGCCGTCCCGCCCGCTGCTTCCCGTCATCCCGCTTGGGGTCGTCTGCGACGATTTCCGGCCCGATCGCGACCTTGGCCGGCAGATGCGCGACCGGATCGGGGCGGCACCCGGCGATGTCGTCGCGGTCACCATCGCCCGGCTGACCCCGGACGAGAAGTTCGATCCGCTGCCCCTGTTCCTGGCGATGGAGCTTGCCGCCGCCGAAGTGCGGATGTTCGGCGGGGCCAGGCTGCATCTCGTCTTCTGCGGCCAGTTCCGCGAGCCGCTGTGGCAGGAAACCTTTGCCGGGGCCGCCGCCCGGCTGATGCCCTCGGTCGGCTACCATCTTCTTGACGGCGCCCGTCCCGAGGACCGCAAGGCCACGCTCTCGGGCGGCGACATCTTCGTCTTTCCCATCGACAACCTTCAGGAAACCTTCGGCCTTGCCCCCATCGAGGCGATGGCGGCAGGCCTGCCGGTGATCGTCACCGACTGGGACGGGATGAAGGACACCGTGACGCCGGATGTGGGTATCCGCGTGCCCACCGAAATGCCGCGCGCGGGGCTGTCGACCTATGTCAGCCAGCGCTACCTCGGCGGGACCGATTCCTATGTGCAATATGTCGGCCAGATGTCGGCGATGACGCGCTTTGACGTCCCGGCCTTCGCCCGGGCGCTGGTGACGCTGGCCACGGATGCCGATCTGCGGGCGCGGATGGGGGCGATGGGGCAGGCGCGGGCCAGGGCGCTGTATGACTGGGCCGTGGTGATCCCGCAGATGCAGGCGCTCTGGGCCGAACAGGCGGCGATGCTGGCCCATGCCCGCCAGACCGGCGGGCCGGCCCTCGCCCCGCGCAACCCTGCGCACCTGCCGGTCGGCCCGGCCACGGACGAGATGTTCGCCGCCTACCCGACGACCCGCGCCGCCGAGACCCGCCGCCTGCGCGCGGTGGCGACAGGCGACCGCCCCGGTCCGCGCGAGACCTTCGCCTTGCGCAACTATGCCATGCGCCGCCGCCTTCTGGACGATCCCGCGCGGATCGAGGCGATCCTCGCGGCCTTCGCCGCCGCCGGACCCCCCGGCGCGACCGAGGCCGAGGTGGCCGCCGCCATCCGCTATCCGGTGGCCTCGGTCGGCCGCGCCGCGCTCTGGCTGCTGAAATACAACTTCCTGGAAGAGATCCCATGACCAACCGCGCGATCCTCATCACCGGCGCAGGCGCCGGCATCGGCCGCGCCACCGCACGCGCCTTCCTGGCTGCGGGCTGGGAGGTCAGCCTCCTTGGCCGCAAACGCGCCGCGCTGGAGGAAACCGCAGGCGGCCAGCCCGCCCGCATCCTGACCGCCGATGTGGGCGAGCCCGCCGAGGTCGAGGCCGCCTTCGCCCAGCTGCCCCGCCTCGACGTCCTGTTCAACAACGCCGGCATCTCGGCCCCCGCTGCACCCATCGACGAAATCCCGGTCGAACGGTGGCTCGAGGTCAGCCGCACCAACATCACCGGCATGTTCCTCTGCGCCCGCGCCGCCTTCGGCCTGATGCGCCGCCAGACCCCGCAGGGCGGTCGGATCATCAACAACGGCTCGATCTCGGCCCATGTGCCGCGCCCCGGCTCGGTGCCCTACACCATGTCGAAACACGCCGTCACCGGCCTGACCCGCACCCTCGGTCTCGACGGCCGCGCCTTCAACATCGCCTGCGCGCAGATCGACATCGGCAACGCGCTGACCGACATGGCGGCGAAGTTCCAGACCGGCGTCCCGCAAGCCGACGGCAGCATCCGGGTCGAACCCGTGATGGACGTGGATCACGTCGCGCGCATGGTGCTGCACATGGCCTCGCTGCCCTTGGAGGTGAACACCCCCTTCGTGACCATCATGGCGCGCGACATGCCCTATATCGGGCGCGGGTAGGGGGATCAGGCGGCCTCGGCGAACAGCTTCGGCAGGCAGGACAACAGGCCGATCGTCCGCTGGTCGCGGATCGCATAATGGACGGCCTTGCCCGTGCGCCGGGTCGTGACCAGCCCCTCCAGCCGCAGCCGCGCCAGATGCTGGCTCACCGCGGCCTGCCGCTGGCCGGTCAGGGCTTCCAGCTCGCTCACCGACTTTTCGCCCGCCGCCAGATGGCACAGAATCAAGAGCCGCCCCTCATGGCCCAGCGCCTTCAGCAGCGCCGCCGCCGGTTCGGCATGGGCCCCCAGCGCGCTCGCCAGCATGGCCGGAGCAATCGGCTCAACCTCAGGTTGTCCTGCCAATACTGCAAGCCCTTCTTCCGGCGCGTCCTGACTGATCCGATCCAGCGACATGGCATGACCTTGAACAACCATACATTGCAGAACGATAGCACGAAACCCATCGGGTCACGACTGTCCCTTGCCGTCGTTTTCGGCTCCGGGCAAGGTTCCGCCGAAGATCGGGACCTTCCGCCGATGGCCCGTTCCCGTGATGCCCCGCGCAAAGGACACGAACGATGCTGCGCCCCTCTGCCTTCACCGCCCCCGGCCGCTTCTGGCGCGGCAACCTGCACACCCATTCGACCAACTCCGACGGCGTCCTGCCGCCCGAGGAAGTCTGCCGCCGCTACAAGGCCGAGGGCTACGACTTCCTTGCCCTTACCGACCATTTCATCGGCCTTTACGGCTATCCGATGACCGACACGCGCCCCTACCGCGACGCGGGTTTCACCACGCTGATCGGGGCCGAGCTTCATTCCGGTGCGCAATCGAATGGCGAGCTTTGGCACATCCTCGCCGTCGGTCTGCCCGATGACTTCGCCCCGCCCGCCACGACCAGCTTCATCGCCGAGCCCGGGCAAGAGACCGGGCCGGAGATCGCCGCCCGCGCCGTGGCTGCCGGGGCCTTCGTCGCCATTGCGCACCCGCAATGGTCCGGCCTCACCCTTGCCGACGCCCGCAGCATCACCGCCGCCCACGCGGTCGAGATCTACAATCACGGCTGCGCCACCGGCTGCGACCGCCCGGACGGGGCCGGGATCGCCGACCTCCTCCTGACCGAAGGCCGCCGCCTGACGCTGATCGCCACCGATGACGCGCATTTCAGCGAGCCTGACCATTTCGGCGGCTGGGTCATGGTCAAGGCCACCGAAAACACGCCCGAGGCGCTGCTTGCGGCGCTGAAACGCGGGGATTTCTATTCCAGCCAGGGCCCGGAGATCCGCGACATCCGGGTCGAGGGCGACAAGGCCATCGTCGAATGCTCGGCTGCGGCCTCGGTCGTGGCCATGGGCTGGGGGACGGGGGCGAAGGGCGTCCACGGCCATTCGATGACCCGCTGCGAAGTGCCCCTCGATCGCCTGCTCGGCAGCCCCTGGATCAGGATCTCCGTGATCGACGCCGCCGGAAAGCGCGCCTGGTCGAACCCGATCTGGCGCGAGGCCGGGAAGAACCCGCGCATCCTGTAGGCGCGCGGGCTTCAGACGAGCCGCGGCTTCCGCGCCAGGAACAGCGGCACCCGCGGGCGCTCTGGCGTCTGCCGGACGGCCTTCAACTGCCCGAACCGCGCCAGAACGCGATCCTCGCGCTCTTGCACCGGGAACCACCCGCACAGGGCCTGGACAAGTCTGGAACGGATCATCGGGCTTCTCCCTATGGTGCTTCCACTTGGGGGTGAATACACGCACAGGTTGTTCCATCCGAAGGCCATTTGATGGTCATTCAAAGAAACATCGTGGCGACTCTGTGGAGTGGTCGCCGTCTTCCGCACGGTTGCCGAAAACGCCCCCCGTTGTCGCCGGACGGTCGCCAATCCTGACCCGCGCCGCACACAAGGGCTTGCGGTCGCCGGATCACCGTCCCCCCCTCCCGGACAGCAGCTCCCCGCTGCCTGGCCGCGCCACGATCACCGCCCCCAAGGTCAAGGTGGCCCAAGGCGGCGGCTTCGGATCAGGCCTTCCCCTCCAACCCCGCTGCCGCCGCACCCTCTGCGCCGGGGATCGGCATGGTGAAGGTCTCGGAAAAGCTGGTGTAGTCGTGATAGCCGACCCGGGCGAGCGGCCGTATCGCGGCATAGTCGAGCTTGCCCTCGGGGGTCAGGACCTCGTCCTTCACATGGATGCGCATGACCTGGCCGAAAACCACATCGACCCAGCCATGGCCCGAATTGCCGCGCAGCCGCGTGGTCGACAGATACCTGCATTCGAAATGCGCGGGGCTTTCGGCGACGCGCGGGCCGGGGGCGTCGATGCAGGGGGCCTTGGTGACGCCCGCCCGCTCGAACTCGTCCACCCCGTCCGGCCATTCCATCGCGGTGATGTTCATCGCGTCCTTGAGCGCATAGCTGCACATGTTCCAGACGAACCAGCCGGTTTCCTCGGCGTTCAGGACGGTGTGCTTGCGGCGCCCGTCGGAATACTGATTGGCCGCAAACATCACCATCGGCGGGTCGAAGGTCAGGTTCTGCCACTGGCTGTAGGGCGCCAGATTGGCGACACCCTGCGCCGAGATCGTGGACAGCCACCCGATCGGTCGCGGCACGGTGCAGGCCTTGAACGGGCTGTAGGGCAGGGGACAGGGCTCAAGGCCGGGGGCGTAGTGCATCGTCGTCTCCTCGAATGACCCCGTAGGTCGGGGCGTGCCCCGACTCTCCCGGAAAGGTTAACCCAACTCTAACGCCCGCAGCCAACCCGTTGATTTCCTTTGGGCTGGAAAAAGCGCCGCGCGCGGCGCGCCCTCAGTTCCCCAGAATCCCCGGCAGCCGCAGCCCGTGGTCCCGGGCGCACTGGATGGCCGTCTCGTACCCCGCATCCGCATGCCGCCAGACGCCCGAGGCCGGGTCGTTCCACAAGACCCGCTCCAGCCTTTTCGCGGCCTCCGGCGTCCCGTCGGCCACGATCACCACCCCGGCGTGCTGGCTGAACCCCATGCCCACCCCGCCGCCGTGATGCAGGCTGACCCAGGTCGCCCCCGAGGCGGTGTTCACCAGCGCATTCAGCAGCGGCCAGTCGCTGACCGCGTCGGACCCGTCCTTCATCGCCTCCGTCTCCCGGTTGGGCGAGGCCACCGAGCCCGAATCCAGATGATCCCGCCCGATCACGATGGGCGCCTTCAACTCTCCGCTGGCCACCATCTCGTTGAACATCAGCCCCGCCCGGTGCCGGTCGCCCAGCCCGATCCAGCAGATGCGGGCGGGCAGGCCCTGGAAGGCGATCCTCTCGCCCGCCATGTCCAGCCAGCGGTGCAGGTGCTGGTTCTCGGGGAACAGCCGTTTCATCGCCGCGTCGGTCTTGCGGATGTCCTCCGGGTCCCCCGACAGCGCCACCCAGCGGAAGGGCCCGATCCCCTTGCAGAACAGGGGCCGGATATAGGCGGGCACGAAGCCGGGGAAGGCGAAGGCGTTCTCGAAACCTTCCTCCTTGGCCACCTGCCGGATGTTGTTGCCGTAGTCGAGCGTCGGCACCCCGGCATTCCAGAACCCCACCATCGCCTCGACATGCGCCCGCATCGAGTGCCGCGCCGCCGCCTCCACCGCCGCCGGGTCCGTCTCCTGCCTTGCCCGCCACTCGGCCACCGTCCAACCTTGCGGACAGTAGCCGTGCAGAGGGTCGTGGGCCGAGGTCTGGTCGGTCACGATGTCGGGCCGCGCGCCTCCGGCCTTCATCCGGGCCAGAAGCTCGGGAAAGACCTCGGCCGCGTTGCCCAGAAGGCCCACCGACTTCGCCTCGCCCTTCGCGGTCCAGTCGGCGATCATGGCCAGCGCCTCGTCCAGCGTGCGCGCCTTGGCGTCCAGATAACGGGTGCGGATGCGGAAATCGATGCGCGTCTCGTCCACCTCGACCGCGAGGCAGCAGGCCCCCGCCATGACGGCGGCCAGCGGCTGAGCCCCACCCATGCCGCCCAGACCGCCCGTCAGGATCCAGCGGCCCTTCAGGTCGCCGCCGTAGTGCTGCCGCCCCGCCTCGGCGAAGGTCTCGTAGGTCCCCTGCACGATCCCTTGCGTGCCGATGTAGATCCAGGACCCGGCGGTCATCTGGCCGTACATCATCAGGCCCTTCCGGTCCAACTCGTTGAAATGCGCCCAGGTCGCCCAGTGCGGCACGAGGTTCGAGTTGGCGATCAGCACACGCGGCGCGTCCGCATGGGTCCGCACGATGGCCACGGGCTTGCCGGACTGGACGACCAGCGTCTCGTCCGCCTCGAGGTCCTTCAGCGACGCGACGATCCGGTCGAAATCCTCCCAGGTCCGCGCGGCGCGGCCGATGCCGCCATAGACCACCAGTTCGTGCGGGTTCTCGGCCACGTCGGGATGCAGGTTGTTCATCAGCATCCGCATCGCGGCCTCTCCGGCCCAGGTCTTGGCGGTCTTCTCCGGCCCGGTGGGCGGATAGACATCACGCAGGTTGTGGCGGGGGTTCGTCATGGGCTGGCTCCTGTGCGGGGTGGAGACCCCGGGGGCGCTTCGCCCCCCGGACCCCCAGAGGATATTTTCAGACAGATGAAATCAGAGGTCGGGCAGGGTGATCGATGTGGCTTTCGAGAGGGTTCCGTCCGCCACCAGCGCTGCCGCCTTTTGCAGGTCGGGGGCGAGATAGCGGTCTTCTTCCAGCGCATGAACCTGCGTGCGCAGAGCCTGGACTGCGGCTTGCAAGGGAGGAGAGGTGCGCAGAGGCGCGCGGAATTCGATACCTTGGGCGGCGCACATCGCTTCGACTCCCAAGATCACGTTCAGGTTCTTCACCATCCGCCGCAGACGGCGGGCGCCATGGGCGGCCATCGAGACGTGATCCTCCTGGTTCGCGGAGGTCGGCGTCGAGTCGATGACCGCGGGATGGGCAAGATGCTTGTTCTCGCTCATCAGGGCCGCCGTCGTCACTTCGGCGATCATCAGGCCGGAGTTGAGGCCGGGCCTTGGCGTCAGGAAGGCGGGCAGGTCGAAGGACAGTGTCGGGTCCACCATGAGCGCCACCCGGCGCTGGGAAATGGCGCCGATCTCGGCCAGCGCCAGCGCGATCATGTCTGCTGCAAAACCAACGGGTTCCGCGTGGAAGTTGCCACCGCTGACGATCTGGCCATCGGAGAGGACCAGCGGGTTGTCGGTGGCCGCATTGGCCTCGATCTCCAGCGTGCGGGCGGCCATGCGCAGGACATCCATCGCCGCGCCCGTGACCTGCGGCTGGCAGCGGATGCAGTAGGGGTCCTGCACGCGGGCATCACCCTCGCGGTGGCTTTCGCGGATTTCCGACCCTGCCAGCAGCGCCCGCATCGTGGCGGCGGCGGCGATCTGGCCGGGTTGGCCGCGCAGGTCGTGGATTTCGGGTTCCAGCGGGGCGGTGGACCCCATGATCGCGTCGGTAGAGAGCGCGGAAATGACCAGCGCCTCACCGGCGGCCCGCCAGGCCTGGAACAGGCCCGCCAGCGCGTAGGCCGTCGAGAACTGGGTGCCGTTGATGAGGGCCAGGCCTTCCTTCGCGCCCAGCGTGATCGGGGAAAGGCCTTTGAGCGCAAGCGCTTCTGCGCCGGGTCTCACCTGACCGTCCACGGTTGCCTGGCCGTGGCCGATCATCACTGCGGTCATGTGGGCCAGGGGGGCCAGATCCCCGCTGGCGCCGACCGAGCCCTGGTCGGGGATCACCGGGGTCACGTCATGGGCCAGCATCGCCTCGATCAGCGCCACGATTTCGGGCCGGACGCCCGATGCACCCCGGCCCAGCGACAGGAGCTTCAGCACCATCATCAGGCGGGCCACGTCCTCGGGCATGGGCGCGCCGACCCCGCAGCAATGCGACAGGATCAGGTTTTTCTGAAGTTTGGCAGTATCTTCCGGGGCGATCTTTATGCTGGCCAACTTGCCAAAGCCGGTATTCACCCCATAGACCGCCAGGCTGCCGCCGGCGGCGCGGGCGATGTGGTCTGCGGCGCGTTCGATGCCGGGGCGCGCGCTGTCGGCCAGCCGGGCCGGAAGCTTCTGGCGGAAGATCCGCTCCAGCTGGGCAAGGGTGACCTGGCCGGGGATCAGGAGTTCAGTCAAGGCGGCCTCCGAAGATGCGGTGGTGCAGGGGGGTGGCCCCGATGCGATAGCTCAGTTCCGCCGGGTGGTCGGCGTCCCAGAGGCAGAGGTCGGCGCGCAGGCCGGGTGCGACGCGGCCCCGGTCGGTCAGGCCAAGGGCGCGGGCGGCATGGGTGGTGGTGCCGGAAAGCGCCTCTTCCGGGGTCAGGCGGAACAGGGTGCAGGCCATGTTCATCGCCAGCGTCAGCGAGGCGAGGGGCGAAGAGCCGGGGTTCAGGTCGGTCGCCACCGCCATCGGCACCCCGGCTGTGCGCAGGGCGGCGATGGGGGGCACTTGCGTTTCGCGCAAGGTATAGAAGGCTCCGGGCAGCATCACCGCGACCGTCCCGGCAGCGGCCATCGCCACAATGCCCGCGGGCGAGAGATATTCCAGATGATCCGCCGACAGCGCCTGATGTCGGGCGGCAAACGCCGCGCCACCCTGGTCGGTCAGCTGTTCGGCATGGAGCTTCACCGGCAGGCCCATGGCGCGCGCTTCGGCGAAGAGCGGCGCAAGGTCATCCACCGAAAAGGCGATGGTCTCGCAGAAGGCATCCACGGCATCGACCAGCCCCTCGGCATGGGCGGCACGCAGCGAGGGCAGTGCGACGTTGTCGATGTAAGCCCTTGCTTGGCCTTTGAATTCCGGCGGAATCGCATGGGCGGCAAGGTGGGTGGTTCGCACGGTCACCGGACGCGACCGGCCGATCCGGCGGGCCACGCGCAGCATCTTCAGCTCGTCCTCGACCGTCAGGCCGTAACCGGACTTGACCTCGATGGTGGTCGCTCCGCTGGCGATCAGCTGGTCGATCCGGGGCAGGGCCAGAGCCAGAAGCTGGTCCTCGGTCGCCGCGCGCGTGGCCGTGACCGTGGACAGGATCCCGCCCCCGGCCCGCGCGATCTCTTCATAGCTGGCACCCTTCAGCCGCAATTCGAACTCCACCGCCCGATGGCCGGCAAAGACTGCGTGCGTGTGGCAGTCGATCAGCCCCGGCGTGACCAGCCTGCCGCCGCAATCCCTCTCGGGCAGATGGCGAAAGGCGGCGGGAAGGTCAGCCATCGGCCCGGCCCAGGCAATCTGCGCACCCGAGATGGCCACCGCAGCTTCGGGGATCAGACCGTAACCGTCGGTCCCCGATCTTGGGTCCATCGTCGCCAGGGTGGCATGGGTCAGGAGCATCGGCTTGCCTTGTGCTTGGTGGATTGGCTAATATGTCTAGACATAATTCAAGTCAAGTGAGTCGCCATGATCCTGCACGCCGAGACTGCCCTGCTGCCCGGGGGCTGGGCCCGCGACGTCCGCATCCGCATCGAGACGGGCCGGATCGCCGAGGTGACGACAGGGGTGAAGGCGCCGGGGCACGGGGTGCTGCTGCCCGCGCCGGTGAACCTGCATTCGCACAGCTTCCAGCGCGCGATGGCCGGGCTGACCGAGGCGCGGACGGCGGGGCAGGACAGCTTCTGGACCTGGCGGGCGCTGATGTATCGCTTTCTCGACCGCCTATCGCCCGAGGACGTGCAGGCCATCGCCGCGCAGGCCATGGTCGAGATGGCCGAGGCCGGCTTTTCGGCGGTCTGCGAGTTCCACTATCTGCACCATCCGGTCGGCGGCGGCACCTATGCCGACCCGGCCGAGATGTCTGTGCGCATCGCTGCGGCTGCGGGTGAGGTCGGGGTGGGGCTCACCCATCTGCCGGTGATCTACGAACAGGGCGGGGTGGACGGGCGCCCGCTGGCCGGGGGTCAGCTTCGGTTCGGCTCCTCGCCTGACCTCTATGCCCGACTGCTCGAGGGTGCCGGGCGCGCGCTGGCCGGTCTGCCGGACGCGGTTCTGGGGGTCGCGCCGCATTCCCTGCGGGCGGTCAGCCGGGGGACGCTGGACCGGGTGGCCGGGATGACCGGCGGTCCGATCCATATCCACATCGCCGAACAGGAGGCGGAGGTGGCCGAGGTTCAGGCCGCCTGGGGCGCGCGCCCGGTGGACTGGGCTTGCGCGAACCTTCCCCTGGACGCGCGCTGGTGCATGATCCACGCGACGCAGATGACGCCCGCCGAGACCGCGGCGCTTGCACAGACCGGGGCGGTGGCAGGCTTGTGCCCGATCACCGAGGCCAACCTTGGCGATGGCATCTTCGACGGCCCCGGCTGGCTTGCCGCAGGCGGCGCGTTCGGGGTCGGGACGGATTCGAACGTCCGCATCTCGCTGGCCGAGGAACTCCGCCTGCTGGAATATTCGCAGCGGCTGGCCCGCAAGGCGCGCGCCGTGATGGCCGATGACCGATCCACCGGGCGGTTTCTCTGGGATCAGGCGGCAAGGGGCGGGGCGCAGGCGGCAGGGCGCGGCACGGGCCGGATCGCGGTGGGGGAATGGGCCGATCTTCTGGCGCTTTCCACCGACGATCTGCGGCTGGAGGGCCTGGCAGGCGACCAGCTGCTGGACGCCTTCGTCTTTGCGGGCCGCGATGGTCTGGTCTCCGACCTCTGGTCCGCCGGCCGCCACATCGTCCGCGACGGTCGCCATATCGGCCATGCGGCCATCGCCGATCGTTTCCGCGCCACCATGCGCCGCCTGCGGGACGTGCTGTGACCGGCTGGGAAGAGATCCGCGCCGAGGTCCTGCGCCGCATCCGGGCGCGCGACTGGCCGCCCGGTGCGCTGATCCCCGGCGAAGAGGCATTGGCCGAGGAATTCGGCGTGGCCCGGGCGACCGTCAACCGCGCTCTGACCGCGCTGGCCGAGGCGGGGGTGATCGAACGCAGGAAACGCGCCGGGACGCGGGTGGCCGAGCTGCCGGTGCGCCGCGCGCGGCTGGAAATCCCGGTGATCCGGCTGGATGTGTTGGGGCGCGGGCTTGCCTACGGGTTCAAGCTGCTGGCCGACAGGGTCGAGCCCGCCCCGGTGCCGATTGCGGCCCGGCTTGGCCTGCCCGAAGGCCAGCCGATGCGCTATCTGGAAACCCTGCACCTCGCCGGTGGCCGCCCCTTCGTGCTGGAGACGCGCTGGCTGAACCCTGCCGTCCTGCCCGATCCGCCGCCCGATTTCGCGGCGGTCAGTGCCAACGAATGGCTGGTGACCCATGTGAGCCTCGTCTCCGGGGACATCGCCTTCACCGCCGAGCCCGCCACCCCGCGCGAGGCCGAGGTCATGGGGCTTGCGCCGGGGACGGCGCTGCTGATTGCCGAGCGGACGACGCAGGGCGTGGCTGGGCCGGTGACCTTCGTGAGGTTGGCCCATGCGCCGGGGCACCGGGTGGCGATGACGTTCTGAGGGCGCCTCGCGTCAGGACTCGCGTGCCCCGGCGGCGGCTCTTGCGGGTGCGCGGGTGTTCGGACCGGCGTCCGGTCGGGAAGGGTGCTCGGCAGCGCACCTCCGGCCGGGTCGGGTTGGCGGCTGGAGTCGGGCTGAAGCCCGAGCTACGGGTTCGCCGCAGGCTCTGCGGGGGCCTCGCCTTCCGCCGGGGCCGGAACCTCTGGCGGCGCGGTCAGGACGCCGTTCAGCCAGATCCCTTCCGCCACTTCGCCCGACTTGTAGGTCAGTTTGCCCTGACCCTCGCGGCGGCCGTCCTTGAACATGCCTTCGTAGACATCGCCGCCGGGGTAGGTGGCCGTGCCGCGCCCTTCGATCCGGCCTGCGACCCACTGGCCGACATACCTGAACCCGTCGGTCGTCGAGAACTCGCCCTCCCCGTCGCGCAGGCCCGCCTTGAACTCGCCCTTGTAGAGGCTGCCGTCGGGATAGACCGCAGCGCCCTGGCCCTCGCGCTGGCCGTCGACCCAGTCGCCCTCGTAGCGGTAGCCGTCGGGATAGGTCATCACGCCCTTGCCCTCGGGCCTGGCGTTGCGGAAGGCGCCCTCGTAGACGCGGCCGTCCGGGTAGGTCGCGCGGCCCTGGCCGGTGATGACGCCCGCCACCCAGTCGCCCTGATAGGTGGACCCGTCGGGATAGGTGATCGCGCCCTGGCCGTGCGGCTGGTCGTCCTTCATCGCCCCGATGTAGACCGACCCGTCGGGATAGGTGATGGACCCCGTCCCCTCCATCCGGCCGGCGACCCAGCTGCCTTCGTACTTGAACCCGTCCGGCGTGGTGAACACGCCCTGGCCCTGGCGGCGATCCTTGACCCATTGGCCGAAATAGATGTCGCCGTTCTTGTGGGTCAGCTTGCCCTCGCCCTCGCGCAGGCCGTTCACGAAGTCGCCTTCATAGACGTCGCCATTGGGTTGGGTCAGGATGCCCTTGCCGTTGATCTGCCCGTCCGCCCAGGCGCCCTGATAGACCAGCCCGTCCGGCATCGTCAGCCGACCCTGGCCCGAGCGCTGGCCCTTGACCAGCGTGCCTTCGTAGACCGTGCCGTCGGGATAGGTGATCCTGCCGCGCCCCTCCTTGACCCCCATCACCCAGTCGCCCTCGTAGGTGTAACCCGAGGGGTTGGTCAGCTTGCCCTTGCCGTTGTGGGTGCCCTTGACGAAGCTGCCCTCGTAGACCGACCCGTTGGCATAGGTCGCCACCCCCTCGCCCGTCATCTGGCCCTGGAACCAGTCGCCCTCATAGGTGCGACCGTCGGGCGAGGTGATCTTGCCGGTGCCGTCCGGCTGGCCGTTCTCGAACTGGCCTTCGTAGACCGACCCGTCGGGATAGCGCGCGGTGCCAAGACCGGTGATCTGGCCATCGACCCACTGGCCGGAGTATTCGAACCCCGAGGGCAACCGGTAGGTCCCGGTGCCGTGCTGGCGACCGTTCAGGAAGGTCCCTTCATAGACCGAGCCGTCGTCATACTGCTTGGTGATGACCTCGCCGTCCTGGGCCTGCGCGGGCAGGGCGAGGGTGGCAAGAAGCAGGGCTGTCATCAGGCGCATGGACGAATCCTCAGTGCGATTGACGGCAGGGTAAGGGCGAGGGTCGGGTGTGACAAGGATTTGGCGGTAAAGGCTGCGGCATGGTGGCGTGACCACTTTCCGTTGTGGTTTAGTCTGCTACAGTCGGCGCATCTGGTGGGGGCCCCGATGACCGACACGTTCAACCTGATGCTGGCGCAGCTCAACCCGACGGTGGGCGACATCGCCGGAAACGTGGCGCGCGCCCGGGCGGCCTGGGACACGGCCCGCGCGGCGGGGGCCGACATGGTCGCGCTGACCGAGATGTTCGTCACCGGCTACCAGACCCAGGACCTGATCCTGAAGCCCGCCTTCGTGACCGCGGCCATCGCGGCGGTCGAGGCGCTGGCGGCGGATTGTGCCGACGGCCCGGCCATCGGCATCGGCGGGCCGGTGCGGCAGGGGGGCAGGCTCTACAACGGCTATTATGTGCTGGAGGGCGGGCGGGTCCATGCCCGCGTCTTGAAGCACCATTTGCCGAACGATGCGGTGTTCGACGAAAAGCGGGTCTTTGCCTCGGCCGATGTGCATGGGCCCTATGTGGTGAAGGGCGTCCGCATCGGCACCCCGATCTGCGAGGATGCCTGGCACCCCGATGTGGCCGAAACCCTGGCCGAGACGGGGGCGGAGATCCTGCTCATCCCCAACGGCTCGCCCTATCACCGGGGCAAGCCGAACCTGCGGCTGAACCTGATGGTGTCCCGCGTGGTCGAGACGGGCCTGCCGCTGGTCTACCTGAACATGGTGGGCGGGCAGGACGATCAGGTGTTCGATGGCTCCAGCATGGTCTTGAACCCCGGCGGGCGGCTGATGGCGCAACTGCCGCAGTTCGACGAATGCGAGGTGATGGTCACCTTCCGGCGCGGGGCCGAGGGGTGGCGCGCCGACCCCGGCGAGATCGCCGAAATCCCGCCGATCGGCGAGGCGGATTATCGGGCCTGCGTGATGGGCCTGGGCGACTACATGCGCAAGACCGGGTTCGGGAAGGCTCTCCTGGGCCTGTCCGGCGGAATCGACAGCGCGATTGTCGCGGCAATGGCGGTGGATGCGCTGGGGCCGGAAAACGTGCGCTGCGTGATGCTGCCGTCGGAGTTCACCAGCCGGCAGTCGCTGGACCTGGCGCTGGCGGCGGCAAAGGCGCTTGGGTGCCGGTATGATACGGTGCCGATCAGCGGTGCGCAGGCGGCGGTGGGCGAGGCTCTGGCGCCCCTGTTCGCCGGGACCGAACCGGGGATCACCGAGGAGAACATCCAGTCCCGCCTGCGTGGTGTGATGCTGATGGCCCTGTCGAACAAGTTCGGCGAGATGCTTCTGACCACCGGCAACAAGTCGGAAATGGCGGTGGGCTACTGCACGATCTACGGCGACATGAACGGCGGCTACAACCCGGTGAAGGACATGTACAAGACCCGCATGTTCCTGACCGCGCGCTGGCGGAACGAAAACCACCGGCCCTGGATGAAGGGCCCGCCGGGCGAGGTGATCCCCGAGGCGATCATCACCCGGCCTCCCTCGGCCGAGCTGCGCGCCAACCAGCGCGACGACGACAGCCTGCCGCCCTACGAGATTCTGGACGCGATCCTGGAATGTCTGGTGGAAAAGGAGATGTCGGTGGCCGAGATCGTCGCCCTGGGCTTCGACCGCGCCACGGTGAAGAAGGTGGAGCATCTGCTCTACATCGCGGAATACAAGCGCTTCCAGTCCGCGCCGGGGGTCCGGCTGACGCAGAAGGCCTTCTGGCTGGACCGCCGCTATCCGATCGTGAACCGCTGGCGCGATGACGGCTGAGATCGTCGTCTCGCATTTCTACGCGCTGCGCGACCCGGCGGGCTTCGACCGCGGGGCGCGGCTTCTGGTCGCGCGGCTGCGCCTGCAAGGGCCGGAGGGGGTGCGCAGCTTCCGCTTTCTGGGTGCGGGACCGACCGAGCGGCGCCTCGTCGCGGTCTATGCCGGGGCAGAGCCCTGGGTTGCCCTGCATGACACCACCCTGACCTGGCCCGAGACGGTCGCCCTGCGTGACGCGGCGCGGCTGGTGCGGACCGACCTCTACGGCCCGATCCCGCCGCCGGTGCTCGACTGGGTCCTGCGGCTGGGACTTGGCCGGATGCTGCGGCACGACGGGGTGCCGATCACCGGCTATCCGCAAGGCAGCGAGCGCAATCCGCCTTCTATCTGGCGTCGCGAAAGTGGCGGGCGACGAGCTGGGTAAGCTTGCGGTGCAGGGGCAGGGTGCGGTGCCGGATGTGGATCGCGGCAAAGACCGGCTGACGCAGGTCGGGGGCATCCTCGACAGCCATGAAGCGCCCGCCCGCGATCAGGTCGGCCGCCGTCTTTTCCAGCACATAGCCCGACCCGCCCATCGCCGTCAGCAGCGACACCACCGATCCCGACTGCCCGACCGACACGGGTGAGGCCGCAAGCGCGGGCGTCAACTGGCGGTGCATCTCCTCGAAGGCGGGGGAGAAATGGGCAAAGACGAAGCGGTCGGGCGTGACCTCGGCCAGGCGCGGCGTGTCGGTGGAGATCATGCGGTAGGTCACCTCGCCGACAGAGTCGAAATGCAGGTCGGGGTGGGGTTTGGGCGAGAACATCACCGCGAAGTCGAGGATGCCGGTCAGAAGATCGGCGCACATCTGGTTGGAATAGTCCGGCTCGATGTAGAAGGCGGTCTGGGGCAGGGCGGCGCGGAACTCGGCCACCCAGTCGCCCAGATAGACCGCCGCGAGGTCGTTCTGGATGCCGAGGCGCAGGAGCTGTGCTGCGCCTTGCGGGATCTGGATGCGGCGCTTGGCCTCGTTCCATTCGTGGCGCAGCGCGCGGGCGTGGGGCTCGAACCTCTTGCCCTCTGGCGTAAGATCGGTGCCCGCGCGCGAGCGGTCGAAAAGGCGTTGACCCACGGCCTGTTCAAGGGCCGAGACCCGGGCCGAGACGGTGGACTGGGTGATGCGCAGCCGTTCCGCCGTGCGGTGAAAGCTGCGGGTTTCGGCAAGGTCGAGGAAGGTGTCGAGGAGGTCGATCTGCATATGTGGCGCCTGTGGTCGGCCCCGGGGGTTTCACACCCCCGGACCCCCGTGGAGTATTTGCGAAAAGAGCAAGTTGCCTGATCGGTTTCGTCGATCAATACCCCGCCTCTCGCCGAATTGAAAGCGGGGGAATTGCGGCCGATAGTGGCGCGCGGAACGGGGAGGCGGCGATGGCGGAATTTGCATCTGCGCGGGTGGTCATCATTGGTGGCGGGGCGGTGGGGGCCTCGGCGCTGTATCACCTGGCCAGGGCGGGCTGGACCGATGCGCTGTTGCTGGAGAAGAACGAGCTGACGGCGGGGTCCACCTGGCATGCGGCGGGGAACGTGCCGACGTTTTCGGCCTCGTGGTCGATCATGAACATGCAGCGCTATTCGGCGGGCTTGTATCGCGGTCTGGGCGAGGCGGTCGGCTATCCGATGAACTATCACGTCACCGGATCGGTGCGCCTGGGACATTCCAGGGAGCGGTTGCAGGAGTTCCGCCGTGTCGTCGGCATGGGGCGCTATCAGGGGATGGACCTGGACATCCTTGCGCCGGGGGAGATCACCTCGCGCTATCCGTTCCTTGAGACGCTTGATCTGACGGGCGCGCTTTACGACCCCTATGACGGCGACATCGACCCCGCACAGTTGACCCAGGCGCTGGCCACCGGCGCGCGGAAGCTCGGCGCTCGGATCGAGCGGTTCTGCCCGGTGACGGCGGCGCGCTGGACCGGCAGCGAATGGATCCTGTCGACGCCGAAGGGCGAGGTCCGCGCGGAATATGTGGTGAACGCGGGCGGCTATTATGCCGCGCAGGTGGGCGCCATGTTCGGGCGCCGCGTGCCGATGATGGTGATGAGCCATCAGTACATGCTGTTCGACACGATCCCGGAGCTTGAGGCCTGGACGAAAGAGGTCGGCCACAAGCTGCCCCTGCTGCGCGACGTGGATTCGTCCTACTACCTGCGGCAAGAGAAGATGGGCTTCAACCTCGGCCCCTACGAGAACCCCTGCCGCGCGCATTGGGCAACGCCGGACGACCCGATGCCCGAGGATTTCAGCTTCCAGCTCTTCCCCGACGATCTGGAGCGGCTGGAGTTCCAGATCAACGACGCCATGGCCCGGGTGCCGCTTCTGGCCAGGGCGAACCTGACCAGGGTCATCAACGGCCCGATCCCCTATACGCCGGACGGCAACCCGCTGATCGGGCCGATGCCCGGCGTGCCGAACGCCTTCGAGGCCTGCGTCTTCACCTTCGGCATCTGTCAGGCGGGCGGCGCGGGCAAGGTGCTGGCGGAATGGGTGACGGAGGGCGCGACCGAATGGGACATGTGGTCCTGCGACCCGCGCCGGTTCACCGGCTGGGAGGATCACGACTATTGCGTGCAGAAGGGGATGGAGGTCTATGGCCATGAATACGCCATGCATTTCCCGATGGCGCGCTGGCCTGCCGGGGCGGACCGCAAGCTGTCGCCCGTCCATGACCGGCTGAAGGCCCTTGGCGCCCAGTTCGCGCCCTACAACGGCTGGGAGCGGGCGGAGTGGTTCGCGGCGCCGGGCGACGACACCAGTTGGGAGTCCACCCAAACCTGGGGCCGGGCGGGCCCGTGGGAGGCGCGGATCCGCGCGGAATGCGAGGCGGTGCGGGACGGGGTCGGGGTTCTCGACCTGCCCGGCTTCTCGCGGTTCCTGGTCAAGGGGCCGGGGGCACGGGCGCATGTTGCGGGCCTGACCGCCTCGCGCCTGCCCGCGCCGGGGCGGATCGGCCTGATCTATTTCGCCGACGACCGCGGCCGGATCGTGACCGAGATGTCCTGCATGGTCCACGGCGAGGATGAGGTCGGCCTCATCACCGCCGCTGTCGCGCAGTGGCATGATGCCGATGTGCTGCGCAAGGGCCTGCCCGAGGGCTGCGTGATCGAGGATCACACCGATGCGGTGCATTGCTTCATCGTGACCGGGCCGAAGGCGCGCGACCTTCTGGCCGGGATGGCCGAGGCCGACCTGACGCTGCCCTGGCTGTCGGTGCAGGAGGCCAGGGTGGCGGGCAAGGATGTGGCGCTGGTGCGGGTCTCCTTTGCCGGAGAGCTGGGCTGGGAGATCCATTGCGACCGGGCCGATGCGCCCGCGATCCTTGACGCGCTGCTGGCCGGGGGGGCGAAGCCCTTTGGCATGAAGGCGCTGAACAGCTTGCGGATCGAGAAGGGCTATCGGGCCTGGAAGGGCGATCTGTCCACCGACTATTCGCTGCTGGAAGGGGGGCTCGAGCGGTTCATCGACTGGACCCACGACTTCCCCGGCAAGGCGGCTTTGCTGGCCGAAAAGCAGGCCGGGGTGAAGAAGCGGTTCGTCAGCCTGAAGGTCGAGGCGGGAGAGTGTGATGCGCCCTACATGTCCACGCTCTGGCACGGCGGGCAGGTTGTGGGCGAGACGACCTCGGGCGCCTGGGGCTATCGGGTCGGCCATTCAATGGCGCTGGGGATGCTGAGGGCGGACCTCGCGGTGCCGGGGACCGAGGTCGAGGTGGAGATCTTCGGTGAGCGCGTGAAGGCCGTGGTCCTGCCGGACGGCCCTGCCTGGGACGCGAAGAACGAACGCCTCCGCGCGTGACGACGGGCGGACCGGGGGCCAGCCCCCGGACCCCCGGGATATTTGTGGACAGATGAAAGACCGGAAGAATGGCTGAGATTCCAACCAAGGCTCGGGCGGTGGTGATCGGGGGCGGGGTCTCGGGCTGTTCGGTGGCCTATCACCTCGCCAAGGCGGGCTGGACCGACGTGGTGCTGCTGGAGCGGCGCAAGCTGACCTGCGGCACGACCTGGCATGCGGCGGGGTTGATCGGGCAATTGCGCGGGTCGGCAAACATGACGCGGCTGGCGAAGTATTCGGCGGATTTGTATCGGGGGCTGGAGGCGGAAACCGGCGTTGCCACGGGGATGAAGCAGGTCGGCTCGATCTCGGTCGCGCTGACGGCCGAGCGGCATGAGGAACTGCTGCGGCAGGCGACGGTCGCGCGGATCTTCGATGTCGAGGTGCATGAGATCTCGCCCAAGGAGGCGAAGGCCAGGTATCCGCATCTGAACATCGACGGCGTGGTGGGCGCGGTGGCGCTGCCGCTGGATGGCCAGTGCGACCCGGCCAACATCGCGATGGCGCTCGCCAAGGGCGCGCGGATGCGGGGGGCGGCGATTTTCGAGGGCGCGCGGGTGACGCGCGTCACGACCGCCGGGGGCCGGGTGACCGGGGTGGACTATGAGACCGCCGAGGGACCGGGCCATATCGCGGCCGATGTGGTGGTGAACTGTGGCGGGATGTGGGGGCGCGATCTGGCGGCGCAGAGCGGGGTGACGCTGCCCCTGCACGCCTGCGAGCATTTCTACCTCGTCACCGAGCCCGTTCAGGGCCTTGGTGACATGCCGGTGCTGCGGGTGCCGGACGAATGCGCCTATTACAAGACCGACGCGGGCAAGATGATGCTGGGCGCCTTCGAGCCCAAGGCCAAGCCCTGGGGGATGGAGGGCATCCGGCCGGACTTCGAATTCGACACCCTGCCCGAGGATTGGGAGCATTTCATGCCCATCCTCGAAATGGCGACGCACCGGATGCCGCTGTTCGAAAGCGCGGGCATCCATACGTTCTTCAACGGGCCGGAGTCCTTTACCCCCGACGACCGCTACTACCTGGGCGAAGCGCCGGAGGTGAAGGGCTATTGGATCGCGGCTGGATACAATTCCATCGGCATCGTCTCGTCGGGCGGGGCCGGGCAAGCCTTGGCGCACTGGATCACCGAGGGCGAGCCGCCCTTCGACCTGTGGGAGGTGGACATCCGCCGCGCCCAGCCCTTCCAGAAGAACCGGCGCTACCTGAAGGAGCGGGTGTCCGAGACGCTGGGCCTCCTTTACGCCGACCATTTCCCCTATCGCCAGATGGCGACCTCGCGCGGGGTGCGGCGCAGCCCGATCCATGACCACCTGAAGGCGCGCGGCGCGGTGTTCGGTGAAGTCGCGGGCTGGGAACGCGCCAACTGGTTCGCGACCGAAGGCCAGGAGCGGGAGTATCGTTACAGCTGGAAGCGGCAGAACTGGTTCGACAACCAGCGCATCGAACACATGGCGGTGCGGGAGCGCGCGGGTCTGTTCGACATGACCTCCTTCGGCAAGATCCGCATCGAGGGGCGCGATGCCTGCGCCTTCCTGAACCGCATCGCCTCGGCGCAGATGGACGTGCCCGTGGGCCGGATCGTCTATACGATGTTCCTCAATGATCGTGGGGGGATAGAGGCCGATCTTACCGTAACGCGCCTCTCCGGGACCGCCTATCTGGCGGTGGTTCCCGGCGCGACCCTGCAACGCAACCTCGCCTGGATGCGCGCGCATGTCGGCGATGACTTCGCCGTCATCACCGATGTCACCGCCGCCGAATCCGTTCTCTGCCTGATGGGTCCGCAATCGCGCGAGCTGCTGGCCAAGGTCTCGCCCAACGACTTCAGCAATGCCGCGCATCCCTTTGGCATGGCACGGGAAATCGAGATCGGCATGGGCCTTGCCCGCGCCCATCGCGTCACTTACGTCGGCGAGCTGGGCTGGGAGCTGTATATACCGACCGACCAGACCGCCCATGTCTTCGAGACGCTGATGGAGGCGCAGCCGGACCTCAAGCTCTGCGGCCTCCACACCCTCGACTCCTGCCGGATCGAGAAGGCCTACCGCCACTGGGGCCACGACATCACCGATGAGGATCATGTGCTCGAGGCGGGCCTTGGGTTCACCGTCAGCCGGAAGAAACCGGCCTTCCTGGGCCGCGACGCCGTGCTGCGCAAGGAACAGCAGGGCCTTGACCGCCGCCTGGTCCAGTTCCGCCTGAAGGACCCCGAGCCGCTTCTCTTCCACAACGAGGCGATTGTCCGCGATGGGGAAATAGTCGGCCCCATCACCAGCGGCAACTACGGCCATTTCCTCGGCGCGGCGATCGGCCTTGGCTATGTCCCCGCCAAGGGGCAGACCGAGGACGACATCCTCGGCTCCAGCTATGAAATCGAGGTCGCGGGCCAGCGCCATGCTGCCATCGCCTCGCTTGTCCCGATGCACGATCCGAACTCCGAAAGGGTAAAGGCATGACCGACCTCTCCGACCTGCCCGGCGAGACCTGCGAACCCGCCCGCGCCCGCCGCTCTGGCGGTCGGCAGGCCCGCGTGGCCCTGCGTGCGGCACCTCTGGCCGATGACGTGAAGCCCGTCCGCGCGGGCCTGCCCGGCGGCCAGTACAAGCCGCTGACCGAGGCCGGGATCCAGCAAATCCACTCAGCCGCGCTGGACGCGCTGGAGCAGATCGGCCTCTCGCAGGCCCCGCCCTCTGGCGTGAAACTTCTGACCGAGGCGGGCGCGATCCTTGGCGATGACGGCCGCATCCGCTTTCCCCGCGCGCTGGTCGAGGACATGCTGGCCATCGCCGCGCGCAACATCACGCTGTACGCCCGCGATCCGAAGCACGACCTGCACCTGACCGGGACCAACGTGCATTACGGCACGGCGGGGGCGGCGGTGCATATCGTCGATCCGGTCACGCTGGAATACCGCGATTCCACCGCGCAGGACCTCTATGACGCGGCCCGCCTCGTGGACAACCTCGACAACATCCACTTCTACCAGCGCACCATGGTCTGCCGCGACGTGGCGGACAACAGGGAGATGGACCTCAACACCCTCTACGGCAGCCTGGCCGGGACCGTGAAGCATGTCGGGACCTCGTTTTCCGACCCCAGCCACGTCGCCGACTGCTTCGAGCTGATCCACATGGTCGCAGGCGGCGAAGAGAAGTGGCTGGAGCGGCCTTTCGTCAGCAATTCCAACTGCTTCGTCGTCCCGCCGATGAAATTCGCCGAGGAATCCTGCATCACCATGGAGGACTGCATCCGCCGCGGGATGCCGATGCTGCTGCTGTCGGCCGGTCAGGCGGGGGCCACGGCGCCCGCGCCGATCGCGCTGGCCATCGTGCAGGCGGTGGCCGAATGTCTGGCCGGGGTGGTCTATGTCAACGCGATCAAACCGGGCGCTCCGGCGATCTTCGGGACCTGGCCCTTTGTTTCCGATCTGAGAACGGGCGCCATGTCCGGCGGGTCGGCGGAACAGGCGTTGCTGACGGCGGGTTGCGCGCAGATGCACAGGTTCTACGACCTGCCGGGCGGGGCGGCCTCGGGGATCAGCGACTCGAAACTTCCCGACATGCAGGCGGGCTGGGAGCAGGGGATCACCAACGCTCTCGCCGGCCTTGCGGGGCTGAACATGTGCTACGAGGCGGTGGGGATGCATGCCTCGCTTCTGGGGTTCTGCCTTGAATCGCTGGTGCTGGGGGATGACCTTCTGGGCCAGACCATGCGGCTGGTGCGCGGCATCGACGTGACGCCGGATTCCACCAGCATCGAGGCGATGAAAGAGGTCTGCCTCGGCGGGCCCGGGCATTACCTCGGGTCGGATCAGACGCTGAAGCTGATGCAGACCGAATACATCTATCCCAAGGTCGGCAACCGCATGTCGCCCAAGGAATGGAACGAGGCGGGCAAGCCCCTGCTTCTGGACGCCGCGATTGCCCGGAAGAACGCAATCCTGGCCAAGGCGGGCTGCCGGGTGGACCCGGAGATCGACGCGGCGATCCGCAAGCGGTTCAACATCTACTTCAAGTAAAACAGGCAAGGCGCGGAAAAGACATGCATTACGGATATATCGGCCTTGGCAACCTGGGCGCGGCCTGCGCGGGCTGTCTGGTGAAGGACGGGTTCAAGGTCACGGTCCATGACCTGAACCCGAAGCTGGCCGACCCCCTGGTGGCAGCGGGTGCCACGCTGGCGAACAGCGCCGAGGAGCTGGCGGCCTCGGTCGATCACGTCATCACCTGCCTGCCGTCGCCCGCCGTGTCCGAGCGGGTTCTGCGCGACATCCTGCCGCACATGCGCAAGGGGGCAAGCTGGGTCGAGATGTCCACGCTGGGGCGGGACGAGGTGCTGAAACTTGCCGCCGTCGCCGCCGAAGCGGGCGTGCGGATGATGGAACTGCCGGTCACCGGCGGTGTGCATCTGGCCCATCAGGGCAAGATCACCATGCTCGCGGGCGGGGACAGGGACCTGTTCGATCTGCACTACAGGGCGATGCAGGCGATGGGCGACCGGATCTTCCACATGGGGCCCTTGGGGTCGGCCTCGATCATCAAGGTCATCACCAACATGCTGGCCTTCATCCACCTCAAGGCCACCTCCGAGGCGCTGATGCTGGCCAGGCGCGGGGGCCTTGACCTTGGTCAGGCCTGGCACGCGATCAAGGCCAGTTCCGGAAACAGTTTCGTGCATGAGACCGAAGGCGCGCTGATCCTGAACGGGTCCTACGACATCGCCTTCAACATCGACCTTGCGCTGAAGGACCTGGGCTTTGCGCTTGGCTTCGGCAAGGAATTCGGCGTGCCGCTGGACCTCGCCGCGATGACCAACCAGACCTATATCGCGGCCAGGGCGGCCTATGGCGGCGAGGCGCAGTCGCCGATGATCGCGAAGCTGCTGGAGGATCTTCTCGGCACCGATCTTCGCGCCCCGGGCTTCCCCGCGCGGCTGGAGTGACGGCTTGAGGGGGCTGCGGGCAGGGGTTAAGGTTCGGTAAATGCCCACAGCCAAGTTCTTGATCTAGCTGGGGGTCAATCCCTGCCCGCGCGTGGGCAGCCAACCGGAGCCGCCATGACCGCCGACACCGACGCCCGCATCGCCCGCCTGTTGCACCACCGGAAGGCGGGCCTTTCCCTGGGCGAGCCGGTCGTCCCCCCGATCTCGGTGGCGACCACCTTCCATCTGCCCCAGGCCCAGGGGGCCGCGCATTACTACGGCCGCTCGGGCCAGCCGACCTGGGACGCGGTCGAGGCGCAACTGGCGATCCTCGAGGCGGCCGAGGTGGTCACCTTCCCCTCCGGCATGGCCGCGATCACGGCGGCGCTGGTCTGCTGCCTGAAGGCCGGGGCGAAGGTGATGATCCCCTCGGACGGCTACTACGTGACCCGCCTTCTGGGGCGCGACCTGTTGCAGGTTTATGGGGTGGAGGTCGTCCAGGTCCCGACGCTGGAGATGGCGGACCGCGACTTCGCCGGGTTCCAGGTGATCTACATCGAGACGCCCTCGAACCCCGGCCTTGACGTGGTGGACATCGCGGGGCTCGCCCGCCGCGCCCATGCCGCCGGGGCGCTGCTGATCGCGGACAACACGACCATGACGCCGCTTCTCCAGCGCCCGCTGGACCTTGGGGCGGATCTGGTGGTGGCGGCGGATACCAAGGCCCCGGCGGGCCATTCCGATGCGCTCTTCGGCCATGTCGCGGGGCGGGATGTCAACCTGATGGCGCGGGTGCGGGAATGGCGGCGCCAGTCGGGCTCGGTGCCGGGGCCGTTCGAGGCCTACCTTGTCCACCGTGGGCTGGAGACGCTGGAGGTGCGCCTGTCCCGGATGTGTGCGTCGGCGGCGGTGATTGCCGAGCGGCTGGCGGCGCATCCCAAGGTCCGGGGACTGCGGTATCCGGGTCTGCCGGGAGATGCGTCGCATGGGGCAGTCGGCGGCCAGATGGCGAACGGCGGGTTCCTGATCGGGTTCGAGCTTGCGGGAGAGGCGGAGGCCGAGGCGTTCCTGGCCCGCTGCCCGCTGATCGAACAGGCCACCAGCTTCGGCGGGGTCCATACCGCCGCCGAACGCCGGGCGCGCTGGGGCGATGCGGTGGCGGAGGGGTTCATCCGGCTGTCGGTGGGGGTGGAGCCGCTGGAGGTGCTGTGGTCGGCCATCGACACGGCGCTGGCGGGGTAGGGGCAAGAGTTTTCGAAAACTCTTGCAAATTCCTTCGAAGGAATTTGGCTCCCGGACCTAAAGCGTATCGAGAATACGCGCCGCCTCGGCCTGCACGTTGGCCAGTTTCGTCCGGTCCTCGCCGGGGAAGAACCGCGCGCGGGTGGCAGTCGGCAGAGCTGCGGGTTCGGCGATGACGACCTTTGGCCCATGCTTGGCAGTCTCTGCCTGCCAGCTGCGGGCCAGCGCCATCTGCGCGGCTTTTGTGGCCCCGTAGGCGCCGAAGAAGGGCTGGCCGGCGCGGGGGTCGTCGAGGAAAAGCGCGCTGCCCCGATGCGCGTGGAGGAGCGGCTCGACCATCGGGATCAGCATCCCCGTGGCGCGCGCATTGGTCGCCAGCGACTTCTCCCAGTCCTTCTGGTCGATATGGCCTGCGGGGGCGAGCGGCGCGGCATGAATCGCGGCATGAACCCAGAGGCCAAGCCCGCCCCAGCGGTCATGGATGCTTCGGCAGAGATGCCGCATCGCATCGTCGTTGGTCACATCCATGGGGGCCAGCGTCAGGGCGCCCGCGCCCGGCAGCCCTGCCTGCTTCACCCGATCGTCCAGCTCCTCCAGGCCGCCCACAGTGCGCGCGACGGCCACCACATGCCAGCCGCGCAACGCCAGCTGCTCGGCAATGGCGGACCCAAGCCCGCGCGAGGCGCCGGTGACGAGGGCAATTCTTTCGGTCATGGGGCAGTCCTTCTGGCGGCGTCGGAGCCTCCGGCAGGAGTATTTTTGAAAAGGGCAAATGGCAAGGGTGCGTCAGGCCCTGCGACCATGAGCGGCAGCGCCTTCGGCCTGGCGGTCGGCGAGGTGGGCGTCAACCGCCGCGCTCACTCTGCCGCCTTCATCTGGAAGCCTTCCTCGATCTTGTCCGAGGGGGCGACGGGATAGTCGCCCGAGAAACAGGCGTCGCAGAAGCGCGGGTTGGCGGCATCGCGACCTGCGGCTTCTCCGGCGGCGCGGTAGAGGCCGTCGAGCGAGATGAACTTCAGGCTGTCGACGCCGATCCAGTCGCGCATCTCGTCCTCGGACATCGTGGCGGCGAGGAGTTTGGAGCGTTCCGGGGTATCGACGCCGTAAAAGCAGGGCCAGGCGGTGGGGGGCGAGGCGATGCGGAAATGGACCTCCGCCGCACCGGCCTCGAGGATCATGTCCTTGATCTTGCGGCTGGTGGTGCCGCGCACGACCGAGTCGTCCACCAGGATCACGCGCTTGCCCTTGATGAGCGCGCGGTTCACGTTCAGCTTCAGCCGCACGCCCATGTTGCGGATGCTGTCCGTGGGCTCGATGAAGGTGCGGCCCATGTACTGGTTGCGGATGATCCCCATGGCATAGGGGATGCCGGATTCCTGGCTGTAGCCGATGGCGGCCGGGGTGCCGCTGTCCGGCACCGGGCAGACGAGATCGGCCTCCACCGGGGCTTCGCGCGCCAGTTCCACGCCGATCTGGCGCCGTGTTTCATAGACCGACCGGCCGCCGATGATGCTGTCGGGGCGGCTGAAATAGACGTTCTCGAAGATGCAGAAGCGGGGCTTCGCGGGGGCGAAGGGGCGGGTACTGTCCACCTTGTTGCCCTCGATCACCACCATCTCGCCCGGTTCGATCTCGCGCACGAATTCGGCCCCGATGATATCGAGCGCGCAGGTTTCCGAACTCAGCGCCCAGCCATGGTCACTGATCCGGCCAAGCACCAGCGGGCGCACGCCCAGGGGGTCGCGGACGCCGATCAGCTTGGTCCGGGTCATCGCGACCACGCTGAAGGCACCTTCCACGCGGCGCAGCGCGTCCTTGATCCGTTCCGACAGGGTCTTCTGGATCGACCGCGCCATCAGGTGAATGATGCATTCGCTGTCGGACGAGGACTGGAAGATCGACCCGCGCTCGATCAGTTCGCGGCGCAGCGCAGCGGCGTTCGTCAGGTTGCCGTTGTGCGCTATCGCGCAGCCGCCCATCGAAAACTCGCCGAAGAAGGGCTGCACATCGCGGATCGCGGTTGCCCCCTTGGACCCTGCGGTGGAATAGCGGACATGGCCGATCGCGAGCGACCCCGGCAGCGTGTCCATCACGTCGGCCTTGGTGAAATTGTCGCGGACATAGCCGAAGCGGCGGGCCGAGTTGAAGCCGTGGTCGGGGTGATAGCTGACGATCCCGCCCGCCTCTTGGCCCCGATGCTGCAGCGCGTGCAGGCCGAGCGCCACGAAGTTCGAGGCATCGGCAACCCCGATCACGCCGAAAATCCCGCACTCTTCCTTCAGCTTGTCGTCATCGAAGGGGTGCGAGCGGAAGGGGGCCATGCGTGCGAATCCTTGCCTGAAGCCTTGGCCCGCTATCTACGGCAGAGGTTCGGGGCTGTCACGCCCCGAAACGCCGGTCGCGGGTTACGGGTTGGTGGCGGGGGCCGCAGGCTCGGGCGTGGCGGGGAGCTGCGGGGCGCCGCCGGGGGCGCAGACATTGGTCAGTTCGTTGTAGCGGTCGACGATCCAGCCGGGAGCGTCGGAGGGGATGTTCTCGTCGATCTGGCGCTGGAAGTTGGCGAAGACGAGGGCCGTGCGCGAATTGTCGATCATGTCGATCTTCTGGTCGGACAGCACGCGGTCGTAGACGATGAAGGCGATGGCGATGAGGAGGATGCCGCGCGCCGCGCCGAACAGGAAGCCAAGTGCCTGATCGACACCACCGAGGGCCGAGCGTTGCACCGCGCCGGCAAAGAGCGGGGTGAACAGGGCCGCCACGATCAGGCCGATCACGAAGACCCCGGCAAAGGCCGCGACGACCGAAAGCTCGCAGCTGTCGGACAGGAACTCGCCCACCACGGGCAGCTCCTTGACCAGGGGCTGGACACCGGGGGCGAAGTAGTAGGCGGCGACGGCGGCGCCGATCCAGCCGAGGATCGCCATGAGTTCACGCACCAATCCGCGCGAAAAGGCGAGGATGGCCGAAATGACGATGATGAGCGCGGCGGCCCCATCGACTGCGGTCAGGTTTTCCATCGTTACGTCCCCAATCCCGTTCCTTGCAAGGGCTTATCCTGCCCCGAACATGTCGCCCACGAAGGCGGTCAGATCCGGCATCTGCCGGACCGTCATGCCCGCGGCCCCTTCGATTTTCGAATGGGACGGCACAGTCGCCTGTGAGAAACCAAGTTTCGAGGCTTCTTTCAACCTGTTTTCGGTCTGCCCGACCGGGCGAAGCGCGCCCGAGAGGCTGATTTCCCCGAAAAGCACCATGTCCGGCGGGATCGCCACATCCTCGCGCGCCGAGAGAAGCGCGCCGGCCACGGCCAGATCGGCGGCGGGCTCCGAAACCCGAAGCCCGCCCGCGACATTCAGGAACACATCAAGCCCGGCAAAGGGGATGCCGCAGCGGGCCTCCAGCACGGCCAGGATCGTCGAGACGCGCCCCGAATCGAGGCCGACGACCGTGCGGCGCGGGCTGGCAAGCGTGGAGGGCGCGACGAGGGCCTGGATTTCGGTCAGGACGGGGCGGGTGCCCTCGATCCCGGCAAAGACCGCCGATCCGGGGGCGGGCTGGTCGCGGTTGGCCAGGAACAGGGCCGAGGGGTTGGGCACTTCGGCCAGGCCGCCGCCCGTCATCTCGAATACGCCGATCTCGTCCGCCGGGCCGAAACGGTTCTTCACCGCGCGCAGGATGCGGAACTGGTGGCCGCGCTCGCCCTCGAAGTAAAGCACGGTATCGACCATGTGTTCCACGACGCGGGGGCCGGCGATCTGGCCGTCCTTGGTGACATGGCCGACAAGGATCACCGCCACCCCGCGCCGCTTGGCGAAGGTGACAAGCTCATGCGCCGCAGCGCGGACCTGGCTGACCGAGCCGGGGGCGGCCTCGATCTGGTCCAGCCACATGGTCTGGATGGAATCGATGATGGCCAAAGCGGGGCGTTCGGCGTCCAGCGTGGTCAGGATGTCGCGCAGGTTGGTTTCCGCGCCAAGCTGCACGGTGGCATCGGTCAGGCCAAGGCGCTGCGCGCGCATCCGCACCTGGGCACTGGCTTCCTCGCCAGAAATATAAAGGCATTTCAGACCTTTGCGGGCGAAACTTGCAGCGGCCTGCAGAAGAAGCGTGGATTTGCCGATCCCCGGATCGCCACCCACAAGGATCGCCGAGGCCGGAACCAGCCCGCCGCCGAGGACGCGGTCCAGCTCGTTGATGCCCGAGGAGGCGCGGGGCGGCGGGGCCTCTTCGGTGGCAAGGTCGCTCAGGGGGATGAGGCGGCCCTTGGCCCCCAGCGACTTCGGTCCGGCGGACAGCGGCGCTTCTTCGACGATGGTGTTCCAGCCGCCGCAGGCGTCGCATTTGCCGGCCCATTTGCGATAGGCGGCACCACAGACAGTGCAGGTGTATGAGGCGGTCTGTTTCATCGCGGGCGACAGTGGCCGGACTTTTGGGCAGTATCAAGGCGATACGGCGACAAGAATTCCAGGGAAAACTCTTGGCAGAGTCCTGGAGGGAGGATTTCGGGGCGCGCTTCTCTCAGACGGTCGGTCTCGACGTCCACGACACCAGGACCTGCGCGAGGATGCAGCCGGTGAAGAGATACAGACCCCAGGCTGTTTCGATCGTGACATGGCCCGCGCCCTTCACGACGACGATGTAGAGCGCGATCAGGAAGACATCGGCCATGGCGAGCTTGCCGAGGATCTCCAGCGCCGGGAGCGTCTTGGGGGACATGAGGTTCCAGTGCAGAAGGGCAAGGCCGATGGTCTTGGCGTAGGGCGCGAAGATGGCCAGAAACGTCACGATCAGCGCGAGGGCCGGGTCCGAGCCCCACAGCGATTGCAGGCCGGTGATGACGCTGATCTCGTCCATCCCGAAGATCGGCAGGATCGCGGCCCGCAGCAGCGGCGCGAACCAGGCGACGGGGAAGAGGACGAGGAGGGCAAGGTTGAGGTATTTCACGGCCGTCTCTCCCAGGATGGCGACGAAGCCGGGGGTTTCACACCCCCGGACCCCCGTGGAGTATTTTTCGAAAAGAGCAGATGCAGGCTAGCGGACGGATTCAATCGGCCCATCGGCGCGACCGTGGATGAACTGCTGCACATAGGGATCGTCGGTCGCGTCCATCTCGCCCACCGGCCCGGTCCAGCGAATGATGCCACCGTGCAGCATGGCGACGGTGTCGGCAATCGCGCGGACCGAGGACATGTCGTGCGTGATGGTCATCGCGGTGGCGCCCATCTCGACCACGATCTCGCGGATCAGGTCGTTGATGACGCCCGCCATGATCGGGTCGAGGCCGGTGGTGGGTTCGTCGAAGAAGATGATCTCGGGCGCCGCCGCGATGGCGCGGGCAAGGCCGACACGTTTCTGCATGCCGCCGGACAGTTCGGCCGGGAAGAGGTCGGCGACCTCGGGCTTCAGACCCACGCGGCGCAGCTTTTCGATGGCGACCTCGCGGGCCTGCGCTTTCGGCAGCGCCTTCGGGCCGCGGACGAGGCGGAAGGCGACGTTTTCCCAGACGCGCAGCGAGTCGAACAGCGCCCCGCCCTGGAACAGCATCCCGAAGCGGGCGAGGAAGGCGTCGCGGTCGGCCTGCATCACGTCCTGGCCGTCCAGCGTGATCCTGCCCCGGTCGGGTCGAATGAGGCCGAGGATGCATTTTAGAAGCACCGACTTTCCGGTGCCCGAGCCGCCGATGATGACCATCGAGGTGCCCGAGGCTACCCTCAGGTTCACCCCTTGCAGGACCCGGTTGTTGCCAAAGCGTTTGTGGACGTCGCGCAGTTCGATCATGAGGTGAAGAAGACCTCGGTCAGGACGTAGTTCGCCGCCAGGATCAGGACCGAGGCGGAGACGACCGCCGCCTTGGTCGCCGCGCCCACGCCCTGCGCGCCGCGGGCCGAGGCCATGCCATGATAGCAGCCCATCAGCGCCACGATGAAGCCGAAGACCGCGCCCTTCACCAGGCCCGAGCCCACATCCCAGGCCTGCAGGAAATCCGCCGTGTTCTTCAGATAGGTGGCAGAGTTGAAATCGAGCCGGGTGATGCCCACCAGCCAGCCGCCCATGATCCCGATGGCATCGCCGGTGGCCACCAGCACGGGCATCGCCAGCGTCGCGGCGACGACGCGGGGCACGGCCAGGTATTTCAGCGGGTTGGTTGACAAGGTGACCAGCGCATCGATCTGTTCCGTCACCTTCATCGTGCCGATCTCGGCCGCGATGGAGGAGGCGACGCGGGCCGCGACCATCAGGCCGCCCAGGACGGGACCAAGCTCGCGCGTCATGCCGATGGCGACGATGGAGGGGACCACGGATTCGGCGTTGAAGCGCGACCCGCCGGCATAGATCTGCAAGGCAAGCGCCCCGCCGGTGAAGATCGCGGTCAGGCCGACCACCGGAAGCGAGTACCAGCCGATCTGCAACAGCGCACTGCCGAATTCGCGCAGGTAGAAGGGCGGGCGCAGGATGTGGCCAAGGATCGCCCCGGCGAACAGGACGATCCGGCCAACCGCCGCCACGGCCTGCAAGACGGGTCGACCCAGCGCGCCGAGGACCGCCGTCATGCCCGGCGTTCCTGATAGCGGCGGGTATAGCGCGGCCCGAGCGCGGTCAGGATCTCGTAGCCGATGCTTCCCGCCATGTCGGCCAGGGCATCGACCCCCTGGTTCGGGCCCAGGATGTCCAGCGCGCGCGGCACTTCCGGCAGGTCGGTGACGTCGACGGTGATGAGATCCATCGAGACCCGGCCGACCAGCGGGCAGGGCGTGTCGCCATCCCAAAGCTGCGCCTGACCCGAAAGGCTGCGCAACAGCCCGTCGGCATAACCGCCCGCGACCGTGGCGATGACGGACGGGCGTTCGGCGACCCAGGTGCAGCCATAGCCCACCGCCTCGCCCACCGCGACCTCACGCGTCTGGATCACCGGCAGCGACAGGGTGACGACGGGGATCGCCGCCTGGTGCGGCAGGCCGCCGTAAAGGCCGACGCCGGGCCGCGTGAGGTCGAAGTGATAGCGCGGACCCAGAAGGATGCCCCCGGTCGCGGCCAGACTGCGCGGCAGGCCGGTGCCGTCGGTCATCGCGTGGAAGGTCTTCAGCTGGGCCGCGTTCATCGGATGGTCGGGGTCGTCGGCGCAGGCAAGGTGGCTCATCAACAGTTCCGGCCCCGCCTCGACCAGGATCGGCGCCACTGCCTGCCATTCCAGCATCTCGACGCCCAGCCGGTTCATGCCGGTATCCAGTTGCACGCCGAACGGGTGGCCGGGCAGCGATTCCAGATGCCGGGTGATCTGCTCCAGGCTGTTCAGCATCGGCGTGAGGTCGAGGTCGTGGATCATCTCGGTATCGCCCGCCATATGGCCGGACAGGACCGCGATCTGCGGACCGGGCCCCAGGGCCTGCCGGACGGCAGCGCCTTCCTCGGCCTGGGCCACGAAGAACCGCCGCGCGCCTGCCTGTGCCAGCGCGCGCGCCACGCGCGATGCGCCCAGGCCGTAGGCGTCGGCCTTGACGACGGCTGCGGTCTGCACATCCGCGCCGGACATCCGGTCCAGCGCGCGCCAGTTCGCGGCGATCGCATCGAGATCAATGGTCAGGGTTCCGCTTGCCATGCGGCTGTTTCGACCGGGTCGGCAGCGGGGTCAAGGGAAAACCTCCGTCAGGGCCGGTGCTTGCCCTTCCGCTGCCACCGGGCGAAGCTGCCTGGCCAGAGGGAGCCGTCGCCGATGTCCGCCACCCATGACCCGTCCGATGAAGAGGCCGATCTTTACATCACGATCCTGTGCTGGATCGGTCTGGGCCTTGCGACGTTAAGCGAATTCATCCAGCCCTTGCCGCAGGGTCTGGTCTGGGCGGCGCTGGGGCTCTCTTACCTGACGGGCGGCTTGCCGCCCCTGCGCTCTGCCGTGCACGAGCTGTGGTCCGAACGGCGGCTGGACATCGACCTGCTGATGGTGGTCGCGGCGCTGGCGGCGGCCGCGGTCGGGGCGGCGCTGGAAGGGGCGGTGCTGCTGGCGCTGTTTTCGCTGTCCGAGACGCTGGAGCACCGCTCGATGGGCAAGGCGCGACGTGCGGTCGAGGCGCTGATGCAGTTGCGCCCCGAGACGGCGTTTCTGGAAGGGCCGGAGGGCGTTCGGGAAGTCGCCGTGGAAACCCTTGTTCCCGGCGACCGGGTGATCCTGCGCCCCGGCGCACGGGTGCCGGTGGATGGCCGGATTGCGCTGGGGGAAGGGCATCTGGACGAAAGCACGGTGACCGGGGAATCGGCGCCCGTCCGCAAGGCCCCCGGCGATCCGGTTCACGAGGCCACGGTGAACCTTGACGCCATCCTGACGGTCGAGGTGGTGCGCGGGCTTGCGACCAGCACGGTCGCCCGGATGATCCGCCTTGTCACCGAGGCGCAGGCGATGAAATCGCCGTCCGAGCGGTTCTCGGACTGGTTCGGCCAGCGTTATACGGTGGCGGTGCTGGTGGGGTCGATCCTGTCCTGGTTCGGCTTCCGCGCCCTTGGCCATGACGCGGGCGAGGCTCTGTATCGCGCCGCGACGCTGCTGGTCGCGGCCTCGCCCTGCGCCGTGGTCATCTCGGTGCCCGCGGCAGTCCTGTCGGCGCTGTCGGCGGCCGCGCGGGGCGGGGTGCTGTTCAAGGGCGGGGCGGCGCTGGAAGGGCTGGCCGAGGTCCGCACCTTTGCCTTCGACAAGACCGGCACGCTGACGACAGGACAGGCGGCCGTCACCAACGTCGTCGCGCTGGAGGGGGCGGAGAACGGGTTCCTCGCGCTCCTTGCCGGTCTTGAGGCCCAGTCCGAACACCCCATCGCCGCCGCGATCCGGCGTGAGGTGGCTTTGCGCGGCATCACGCCGCAAACCATCCGTGACGTGCGCGCGCATCCCAGCGAAGGGATCACCGGGGTCGATGACGTGGGGCCGGTCTGGGCCGGGAATGCCCGGATGCTGGCGGCGATGGGGGCAGAGCTGCCTGCGGCGCTGGCCGCGCTGGCGGATGGCGCGGAAACGCTGGTCGTCGTCGGGCGTGGCGCGCAGGTTCTGGGGGCGGTGACGGTGGCCGATGAGCCGCGCGCCACGGCAGCCGAGGCGCTGCGCGACCTGAAGGCGGGGGGAAAGACCGACATCCTGATGATGACCGGAGACCGCGCCCCGGTGGCGGCCCGGATCGGCGGGCGGTTGGGGCTGGCAAAGGGCGAGATCCATTCCGGCCTTCTGCCGGGCGACAAGGTCGCGCTGGTCGATGCGGCGGCCCGGCGCGGCAAGGTCGCCTTCATCGGTGACGGGGTGAACGACGCTGCCGCCCTTGCGCGGGCTGATGTGGGTGTGGCGATGGGGGTTGCGGGCAGCGAGGTGGCCTTGCAGGCTGCCGATGTGGCGCTGATGGCCGATGACTTGCGCAAACTCGCCGCCGCGCGCCGCCTGTCCCGCCGCGCCGCCGGCGTGATCCGGCAGAACCTGATCATCGCCATCGGCGCGATGGTGGTGCTGGTCACCGGAAGCCTGTTCTTCGAACTGCCGCTGCCGCTGGCCGTGCTGGGTCACGAAGGCGGGACGCTGCTGGTGGTTCTGAACGGCCTGCGGCTTTTGGCCGATCCGATCCGCGCCCGCAGCTGATCCCGCAGGCCCTCGCGGACCGGCTGCCTGCGGGAAGGACCGCCCTCGGGGGCATCGAGCCCCCTCGGCCGGCGCTGTCGCGGGCCCTGTCCCCCGACCGTGGCGCGGGAGGGCCGGCCGCGGCGCCTCCGGCGGGAGTATTTGGAAAAAGGGCAAGATCGGCAGGGATGGCCGATCAGAAGCCCACGTCCGGCCCCCCGGAGCCTTGCCAGGGTCTGGCGAGATTGCCGAAGCGGGTGAACCGACCCTCGAACGACAGTTCCACCGTGCCGATGGGGCCGTGGCGCTGCTTGCCGATGATGACCTCGGCCTTGCCATGCACCGAGTCCATCAGCGCCTGCCACTGGGCCATTTTCTCCAGCTCATGGTCGCCGGGCTTTTCGCGTTCGCGGTAATATTCCTCGCGGAAGACGAACATGACCACATCGGCGTCCTGCTCGATCGACCCCGATTCGCGCAGGTCGCTGAGCTGCGGCCGCTTGTCGTCGCGGGATTCCACCGCGCGGCTCAGCTGCGACAGCGCGATCACCGGAATATTCAGTTCCTTCGCTATCGCCTTGAGACCTTGCGTGATTTCGGAAACCTCCTGCACCCGGTTGTCCTTCGAGGACCCTTTCAGAAGCTGGAGATAGTCGATGATGAGGACATCGAGCCCATGCGTCCGCTTCAGTCGTCGGGCCCGGGCCGCGACCTGTGAAATCGGCAGGGCGGGCGTGTCGTCGATATACAGCGGGCAGGCCTCAAGCGCCTTCGCGGCCTCGACGAAACGGCGGAATTCGGCCTCGGTCATGTCGCCGCGCCGGATCTGTTCCGAGGGCACTTCGGCGGCCTCGGACAGGATGCGCGCGGCCAGCTGCTCGGCGCTCATCTCCAGCGAGAAGAACCCGACCACACCGCCCTCGACCGAGCCTTCGGTCCCGTCCGGCAAGCGCCCGCGCTTGTGCGCCTTGGCGATGTTGAAGGCGATGTTCGTGGCCAGCGAGGTCTTGCCCATCGACGGGCGCCCCGCAAGGATCAGAAGGTCGGAAGGGTGCAGCCCCCCCAGCTTCTTGTCCAGGTCGATGAGGCCGGTCGAAATGCCCGCAAGGCCGCCATCGCGCTGGTAGGCCGCGTTCGCAACATTGACGGCGTCGGTTACAGCCTTGAGAAAGCTTTGAAATCCCCGCTCGGCCACGCCCTGTTCGCCCAGGCGGTAAAGCCGCTGTTCGGCCTCGATGATCTGGTCCCTGGGCTCCGAGGCCACCTCGACCTTCGCCGCCTGCGCTGCGATGTCCCGCCCCAGCTGGATCAGCTCGCGCCGCACCGCCAGGTCATAGACCATCTGCGCATAGTCCCGCGCCGCATAGGCCGAGATCGCCGCGCCTGCCAGCCGCACCAGATAGGCCGGGCCGCCCAGGTCCTTCAGGCCGGGATCGTCCGCGAGAAAGGCCTTCAGCGTCACCGGCGAGGCCAGCGCGTTCTTCTGGATGCGCGCGGCAGCAATCTCGAAGATGCGCTGGTGCACGGGGTCGAAGAAATGCTCGGCCTTCACCACCGAGGACACGCGGTCGAAGATGTCGTTGTTGGTGAGGATCGCGCCCAGAAGCTGTTGTTCTGCCTCGATATTGTGGGGAAGCGCTTCTGCCTCCGGGGGCTTGACGGTGGTTATCTCGTTCATTGCTGCCTCCTGCCGCTGCCTTCTCTGCCTTATCCGGGGGGGCCGGGCAATCCGGGAACAACCCTGTGGACAAGGCGGGGCGATTCGAACTGGTTGTAAAGGTCGCGGGTCAGCCTACCACATATCGCGTCGGACCTGTGGACGGATCGAGTCGCGCGATGCTGTCCCCAGAAGCGCCCACAGGGTTTCCCACCGAAATCCGGCGGCCTTCCGCCCGGTCAGGCCGGTTTTCGCGCATCCTGCCAGGCGCGGGGCGCCTTGAGGAAACGTTCCACCTCGGCCAGGGTCTTGTCGTCGAAGGACCCTTGCGCCCGCGCCTCGGCCAGCACGTCCCACCAGGTGCAGAGGTGGTGCAGCCGCACCCCATGCGCGCCAAGCTTCGCCTCGGTGTCGGGGAAGATGCCGTAGTAGAAGATCACCGCCGTGTGGCCGCAGGTCGCGCCCGTCTCGCGGATCGCCTCGACGAAGGATAGTTTCGAGCCGCCGTCGGTGGTCAGGTCCTCGACCAGCAGGACGCGCTGGCCGGGCGTCATCGCGCCCTCGATCCGGGCGTTGCGGCCATAGCCCTTGGGCTTCTTGCGGACGTAGGTCATCGGCAGCGCAAGGCGTTCGGCCACCAGCGCCGCGAAGGGGATGCCCGCCGTCTCTCCGCCCGCGATGTTGTCGAAGGCCTCGAACCCGGCCTCGCGCAGGACCGTGACGGCCAGGAAATCCATCAGCGTAGAGCGGATGCGCGGGTAGCTGATGAGCTTGCGGCAGTCGATGTAGGTGGGGCTGGGCAATCCGCTCGCCAGCGTGAAGGGCGTCTCGGCGTTGAAGTGGACGGCCTTGATCTCCAAGAGCGCGCGGGCGGTGAGGCGGGCGATTTCCTCTTTCGGCGGATAGGTCGAGGGGATCATGTCGGGTCCTTTCGGGCGGGCTCGTGCGTTGCGCTTCCGGCTGCTCTCCGCGTCGGCGACAAGCGACGAAGTCGACGCGGAGCGGGTCAGGGGAGAACGTGCCAGTGCACGGGGAAGCCGGGGTTGAAGACGGTGACGGGGCCGGGCTCGGCATGGATCTTCTCGGGCCAGGTGCAGGGTTCGGCCCGCTTTTCCAGGGTGATCGTGCCCGCGTTCACCGGCAGACGGTAGAAGGCGGGCCCGTGGCGCGAGGTGAACCCCTCCAGCCGGTCCAGCGCACCTTCCTCTTCGAAGACATGCGCCAGCAGCGACAGCGTGTTCGTCGCGGTGAAGCAGCCCGCGCAGCCGCAGGCATGTTCCTTCAGCGCATCGACATGCGGCGCGCTGTCGGTGCCGAGGAAGTAACGCGGATTGCCCGAGGTGGCGGCGCGGCGCAGGGCCAGCCGATGCTTTTCGCGCTTGGCCACGGGCAGGCAGTAGTAATGCGGCCTGATGCCGCCCGCGAGGATGTGGTTGCGGTTCAGGATCAGGTGATGCGCGGTGATCGTCGCGGCAAGGCCATCCCCGCCATCGGCGGCATAGGCCACGCCTTCCTCGGTGGTGATATGCTCCATCACCACGCGCAGTTCGGGCAGGCGACGGCGCAGGGGGTCGAGGACCGTGTCGATGAACACCGCCTCGCGGTCGAAGATGTCCACCTGCGGGTCCGTCACCTCGCCGTGGGTGCAAAGCGGCAGGCCGATCCGGGCCATGGTCTCCAGCACCGGCATGACCCGGGTCAGATCGCGCACCCCAGACTGCGAATTCGTCGTGGCCCCCGCCGGGTAAAGTTTCACCGCCTTCACCAGCCCCGAGGCCGCCGCGCGTTCCACATCCGCAGGATCGGTGCCCTCGGTCAGATACAGCGTCATCAGCGGCTGGAAGCTCATCCCCTCGGGCAGGGCGGCGAGGATGCGGTCGCGGTAGGCGAGGGCGTCGTCCGGCGTCACCACCGGCGGCACCAGGTTCGGCATGACGATCGCGCGGGCAAAGTGCCGGGCGGTTTCGGGCAGCACGGCCCGCAGCATCGCGCCGTCGCGCAGGTGCAGGTGCCAGTCGTCGGGGCGGGGCAGGGTGATCCGTTGCATCTGCCCCGGGTAACGCAAAGCCGACCGCGATTCCAGTGGCATCGCCGCGCGAAATTGCACAGGATCGGCGGCACGGAAAGTGCCTTCGATGATCCGCCGCCTTCTGCCTGACGCGGATCACCCGGGGACGGATCGGGCATTTCCGCCGCATGCTGGAAAGCCACGAGGGAAAGCCACGAAGGCTAGACTGTTTCTCCGGTCAGTTCCGCCAGCCTGCGGGCAAAGCGCGGGGCGTTCAGGCGCGCGGTGACCGACCGGCAGATCTTGATCTCGCGCTTGGGATGGCCCGACAGCCGCGCCGCAGCGAGGATCGCGCGCAGATAGCTGCCGTTCGACCGCCGCGCGCGCCAGAGCCAGGAAAAGCGGTCCGCCGACATCTTGCCTTCCATCGCCGCCTCGATGATCCGGTCCAGCACCTTCATCTCGCGAAGCGTGTCCTCGGTCCCCTCGCCGGTATAGCGGGCGTGCAAGGGCGTGACCCAGGGCCGCTGGAACAGGGCGGCATGCATCGCGTCGGGCTGATGCAGCGGGTCGTGGATCAGCCAGACGTGGCTGGCGCTTTCGGTCATGTCGGGCGCATAGCCGTAGCGGCCGCGAAAGTTGATCCGCCGCGCGATCCGGTGGCGTTCGTCCCAGCCCGCAAGCGCCGGGTCCAGCGTCGCGCGCGGGGCGATCAGCACCAGTTCCGCCTGCGGCGCGGTGATCGAATAGGCCGCCGCCGCATAGCCCGCAGGCCCCGCGCCGTAGAAGACCACCCGGTCGAAATCCTCCAGGAACCCGTCATCGGCCAGCCGGTCGAAATAGCGAAACACCGCCGGATCGCGCCACCAGGTCTCGCCCTCGGCCAGGATGGTCAGGATCGACCAGCCCCGCGCCTTGGCCAGGGCATAATGCTCGGGCAACTTGTCCTCGCGTTCGCGCAGGGCGGCGGCATCCTCGAAGGTCACCAGAAGCTCGGGCCGTTCTTCGGCAAAGAAGGCATAATGCCGGTCCCCCAGCGGCAGGAAATCCCCGTCGCCTTCGGCAATTGCCAGCATCGGGCGCTGCCAGTCTGGAGGGTTCGACGAGTTCGACATGCTTTGAATCTGGTTTGCGACAGGTACGGGCGACACGAGGACACCTGACCGAACTTGGCGAGAGATTCTGGCCGCGACAAGGCTTAGTGGTGGTATCGTATTGTTTCCTTGTGGACGGGCTGCCATTATTCCCGAAGGCGTGAACAATCGGCAACCTGCGGGTCCCCGTGCCGCCCGCCGCTCACGCCCTGCCTTGCCCGGCCCGGATATGCGGCTTCCAGATCGACTCGGCCTCCTCCTGACTCAGCACCCGCGTGGGCCCCGCCATCAGAAGTTGGCCGTACAGGCTGCGCCAGGCGTCCTCCTGCATCAGTCTGCGGAACTGCGCCCGTCGCCAGGCGACGGCCGCAGCGTGCAACCGCCCCAGAACCGCGTCCGCCCGCAGATTCTCGCGCAAAGCCCGGCTGTCCAGCTCAAGCACCGACCTGTCCTCGACCGCGTTGAAATTCCGCTCCACCCAATAGCCCGCATCCAGGCCATTGTCGGCATGCACCCCACGGCCCCGGTAGCGCTTGAGCACAAAACTTTCCACCGCGCCGAGAGGATAATGATTCAACTGGACCAGCCCGTAAGGATCGCGCCCGACATCGGAAAAGATCCGCCCCCGATGAAAGACATCCGCCAACCTGCGCCCCGAGCCGTCGAACCAGCGCTGCCCCGCCATCCGCGTCTCGACTGGCGCGCGGGGCCGGTGGACGCCCAGCTTGCGGTAGCTGCCGTCGTTCCTGACCAGCGTCTTGAACAGCAGCCCCCGCCAGGGCCAGTGCAACACCCCGGGCGCGGCGCGGGTGAAGGTCTCGGTGACGGGCGCATCCTCGAACCGCACCACCCCCGCATTGCCGAACAGCCGCCAGGTCAGGGTGATCGCCGTCGCCTCGGGCAGGGCCGCCAGCAAAGCCGGGATCGTCCGGTCGCCGACATGGACGTTGACGAACTCGTCGATGTCCAGCGACAGCAGCCAGTCCGCCCCCGTCACCAGCGGATGCCGGTCCGCCCGCTTCAGCGCCGACCACTGCGGCCCCTCGGGATGCGGTCCCGGATTGCGCTGATGGATCAGCCAGCCCAACGCCTCCAGCCGGTCCAGCATCGCATCCGTGCCGTCGTCGCAGTCATTGGAAAAGACAAGGAAATCGGTGATCCCGCAGGCCCGGTGATGCGCGAGCCACTCCAGCAGGAACGCGCCCTCGTTCCTGACGCAGAGGACGGCCGTGATCCTCATCCCGCCCGCCCTTTCATCTGTCCCCAAATATCCCCGCCGGAGGCATCCGACCTCTCCACCCGAGCCACGCCCGTCAGGCGTAGCACGCGGGAAAGGTCAGAAGAAAGCCTGCAAGCCCGTGATCGCCCGGCCCAGGATCAGCGCATGGATGTCATGCGTGCCTTCATAGGTGTTCACCGTCTCCAGGTTCACCATGTGGCGCATGACCTGGAAATCCTCCTGGATGCCGTTGCCGCCGTGCATGTCGCGCGCCATCCGCGCCGCCTCCAGCGCCTTGCCGCAATTGTTGCGCTTGATGATGGAGATCATCTCCGGCGCGGCATTGGCCTCGTCCATCAACCGCCCGACGCGCAACGAGGCCTGCAGGCCAAGGCTGATCTCGGTCATCATGTTGGCCAGTTTCAGCTGGTAAAGCTGCGTCCCCGCGATGGGTTTGCCAAACTGCTTCCTATCCAGCCCGTACTGGCGCGCGGCGTGCAGGCAGAACTCGGCCGCGCCCATCACGCCCCAGCTGATGCCATAGCGCGCCCGGTTGAGGCAGCCGAACGGCCCCTTCAGTCCTTCCACGAACGGAAGCAGCGCCTCCTCGCCCACCTCCACATCCTTCATCACGATCTCGCCGGTGATGGAGGCGCGCAGCGACAGTTTGCCGCCGACCTTCGGCGCCGACAGGCCCTTCATGCCCTTTTCCAGCACGAAACCCCTGATCTTGCCGCCATGCGCCTCAGACTTGGCCCAGACCACGAAGACATCGGCGATGGGGGCGTTGGAAATCCACATCTTCGCGCCGTTCAGCACATAGCCGTTCGCCGTCTTCTTCGCCGTGGTCTTCATCCCCGCCGGGTCCGACCCCGCATCCGGTTCGGTCAGGCCGAAGCAACCGATCCACTCGCCCGAGGCCAGCTTCGGCAGATACTTCTGCCGCTGCTCCTCGGTCCCGTAGGCATGGATCGGATACATGACCAGCGAGGACTGCACCGACATCATGCTGCGATAGCCCGAATCGACCCGTTCGACCTCGCGCGCGACCAGGCCATAGGCCACATAGGACGCCCCCAGCCCGCCGTATGCCTCGGGCACCGTGACACCCAGAAGCCCCATTTCGCCCATCTCGCGGAAGATCGACGGATCGGCCGTCTCCTCGCGATAGGCCGCCACCACGCGCGGTTGCAGCTTCTCCTGCGCATAGGCGCGGGCGGCATCGCGCAGCATCCGCTCTTCCTCGGTCAACTGCTCGTTCAGCCGGAACGGGTCCTCCCAGTCGAACCGCCCCAGATCGGGCGCGTCCTTGGCTTTCAGCTTCGGTCGGGCGTGCAGGGTGTCGGGCATGGGAACCTCCATCTTTGATGCCATCATTGCAGAAAAGGGCAGGGCAGGCTATCGAAAGTCCTGCACGGGTTCATGAGGGAAACTCATAATGCTGCCCCGCCGCTACCTGCCGCCGATCCCGGCCCTGATGGCGCTCGAGGCCGTCGATCGCCTCGGCACCGCTTCCGGGGCGGCGAAGGAGCTCAACCTGACCCAAGGCGCGATCAGCCGCGCCCTGCAAGGCCTGGAGAGCCAACTCGGCGTGCCCCTCCTGATCCGCGAACGCCAGCGCCTGCGGCTGACGCCTGCCGGGCAGGACTATGTGGCCGAGGTCCGCAAGGCCCTGCACCTCCTCGCCTCCGCCTCGATCACGCTGCGCGCCAACCCCACGGGCGGAAGCCTGAACCTCGCCATCCTGCCGGCCTTCGGGATGCACTGGCTTGCCCCGCGCCTGGCCCGCTTTGCGCAAAGCCACCCGGAGGTGACGGTGAACCTCTCCACCCGCCTTCGTCCCTTCGACTTCGCCGCCACCCCCTTCGACGCCGCCATCCACTATGGTCGGCAGGACTGGCCCGGCGTCCATTACCTGAAACTCATGGACGAAGAGGTCATCGCCGTCGCCGCTCCGGGCTTCCCCGTGCTGGAGAAGGCGACCGACATCCTGCACCACCCGCTCCTGCAACTGGAAAGCCGCCCCGGCGACTGGGGCCGCTGGCTGGCGCATCACGGCCACCCCGGCCTGCGCCCACCGGGCATGATATTCGACCAGTTCGCCACCCTGACGCAAGGCGCGATCCACGGCATGGGCGCGGCCCTGATCCCCACCTTCCTCATCCGGCGCGAACTGACCGAAGGCCGCCTGATCCCGATCTTCGGTCCCCCGGTCCGCGCCCTTGGCTCCTACTTCCTCGTCTGGCCCGACAGCCGCCCCGACCGCGCGCCGCTGCGCTCCCTACGACTATGGTTGCAGTCCGATGCCACCGATCCCGCCTTGACCCCTACCGGCTCAACCGCCACTCTCCCCGCAACGCCGGAGGCCCCGTGACCGCACTCCCCACCAGCATCGACGCCGTCGAAACCCTGCTGTCAGGCCAGGGCTATGTCGCCTCCCGCGCGCTGGCGACCGTGGTCTTCCTCTCGCTCAAACTCGGCCGCCCGCTGTTCCTCGAAGGCGAGGCCGGCACCGGCAAGACGGAAATCGCCAAGACCCTGGCCACCGCGCTCGGCCGCCGCCTGATCCGCCTGCAATGCTATGAAGGCCTCGACGCCGCCTCTGCCGTCGCCGAATGGAACTTCGCCGCGCAGATGATCGCGATCCGCGCCGCCGAGGCCACCGACCGCGACCACCTGAAGGCCGAGCTCTTCACCGAAGACTACCTCATCGCCCGCCCGCTTCTCGAGGCGATGCGCCCGCAGCCCGGCGGTGCCCCCGTCCTCCTCATCGACGAGATCGACCGCACCGACGAACCCTTCGAGGCCTTCCTCCTCGAAGCCCTCTCCGATTTCCAGGTGACGATCCCGGAACTCGGCACCATCCGCGCCCCTGAACCACCGATCGTCATCCTCACCTCGAACCGCACGCGCGAGGTGCACGATGCCCTGAAACGGCGCTGCCTCTACCACTGGGTCGACTACCCCAGCTTCGACCGCGAGCTCGAGATCCTCCACGCCCGCGCCCCCGAAGCGCAGGAGACCCTCAGCCGCGAGATCGTCGCCTTCGTCCAGAAGCTGCGGCGCGAGGACCTCTTCAAACGCCCCGGCGTGGCGGAAACGATCGACTGGGCGAAATGCCTGCTTGCCCTCGACGTCATCGCGCTCAGCCCCGAAGTCATCTCAGACACGCTGGGGGCCATCCTGAAATACCAGGACGACATCCAGAAACTGCAAGGCTCCGAAGCCAAGCGCCTCCTCGACGAGGTCAAGCGCGAGCTCGTCCCCGCATGATCCTTGCTCTTTTGCCAAATACTCCACGGGGGGGCCGGGGGGTGTGAAACCCCCCGGGGCTAGCCCATGTCCCCGACCTATCCCGCACTCGACATCCCCGACGACGGCAAACTCGCCCACAACATCGCCCATTTCGCCCGCGCGCTGCGCAAGGCGGGCCTGCCCGTCGGCCCGGGGCGCACGCTCGACGCCGTGCGCGCCGTGGCCGCCGCAGGCTTCGACCGGCGCGAGGATTTCTACTTCACCCTGCAAGCCATCTTCGTCTCCCGCCCCGAGGAACGCGCGACCTTCGCCCAGGTCTTCCGCCTGTTCTGGCGCGACCCGCGCTACCTCGACCACATTATGTCGCTCCTCCTCCCCCAGGTCCACGGGGTGCAGGAGGACCGCGCCGCCCAGGCCGCCGAGAAGCGCGCCGCCGAGGCGTTACTGGACGGCCAGCTGCCGCCTCCGCCGCAGGACAGGCCCGAGGGCGACCAGATCGAGATCGACGCCACCGCCACCATGTCGGCCGAGGAACGGCTCAGGACGCTCGACTTCGAACAGATGTCGGCGTCCGAAATCTCTGCGGCGAAACGGATGCTGGCGAAACTCAGCCTTCCCGTCCAACCCCTGAAGACCCGCCGCTCTGCGCCCTCCACCCTCACTGCCCGCATCGACGCCCGGCGCAGCCTGCGGGGCGCAATGCGGACCGGGGGGGAAATCGCAACGCTCGCCCGCAAGGCGCCGGTCACGCGCTGGCCGAACCTCGTCGTCCTGTGCGACATTTCCGGCTCGATGGCGGACTACAGCCGCATGGTCCTGCATTTCGTCCATGCCGTGGCCAACCGCAAAGGCCAGGGCTGGGCCCGCGTCCACGCCTTCACCTTCGGCACCCGGCTGACCAACATCACCCGCCACCTGCGCGCCCGCGACGTGGATGCCGCCCTCAAGGCCGCCGGGGCGCAGGCGCAGGACTGGTCCGGCGGCACCCGGATCGGCCAATCGCTCCACGCCTTCAACCGCGACTGGTCGCGCCGGGTGCTGGGGCAGGGGGCGGTGGTCCTGCTCATCACCGACGGGCTCGACCGCGACGACACGACCCTTCTGGCCAGGGAAATCGAGCGTCTCCACCTCTCCTGCCGCCGCCTGATCTGGCTCAATCCCCTTCTGCGCTGGACCGGCTTTGCCCCCAGGGCGCAAGGCATCCGCGCCATCCTGCCCCATGTCGACAGCTTTCGCGCCGGCCATTCCATCGCTTCGCTCGAAGCGTTGGGGCAGGCCATCTCGCAGACCGACGACGGCGGAGAGCGCGACCGCCTGATGGCCCTGCTGCGCGGATAGGCAACGTCCCGCGCAGGATATCCCGCGACAGGGCGCTGATATCGCATATCAGCGGAAAGCGGGCTTAGGTAGAAGAACCGGGCAAATCGGGAACCGGATCGCTCCGATGCGGTTATCCCAAGCCCATCAGAATGAGGACTGGTAATGAGAAAGCTTCTGGTTTCCACCACGGCCCTGTCGACGGCCCTTTCGGTTGCGATCAGCCCGATGGGCACGATGCCCGCCTTCGCGCAGGTCCTGAACGAGGACGGCTCGGTCACCGGCAAGGACGGTGCCGTGCTGTGCGTGCCGACCGCCGAAGCACCCTGCGATCTGGATGCGATCATCGAGAAGCTGAAGCTGGACGAGGCCATGGCCGCCGAGACCGCAGCCGCCGCAGCCGAGGCCGCCGCCGCCGAGGCCGAAGCCAAGGCTGCCGCCGAGGCTCAGGCTGCCGCCGAGGCCGAAGCCGCCGCTGCCGCCCAGGCTCAGGCGGACGCCGAAGCGCAGGCCGCCGCCGAAGCTGCCGCCGCCGAAGCCGCCGCCCAGGCCGCCGCAGCGCAGGCAGAGGCCGAGGCGAAGGCCGCTGCCGAAGCCCAGGCTGCCGCCGAGGCCGAAGCCGCCGCTGCCGCCCAGGCTCAGGCGGATGCCGAAGCGCAGGCCGCCGCCGAAGCTGCCGCCGCCGAAGCTGCCGCACAGGCCGCCGCCGACCAGGCAGCAGCTGAACAGGCCGCTGCCGAGGCCGCCGCAGCCGAGCAGGCGGCAGCGGAACAGGCTGCCGCCGAGGCTGCCGCTGCCGCCCAGGCCGAGGCTGAAGCTGCGGCAAAAGCCGAAGCTCCCGCCGTCGAGGAACCCGCTGCCCAAGAACCCGCAGTCGAAGAACCCGCCGCCGAACAGCCCGCCGCCGAACAGCCTGCTGTCGAAGAACCCGCCGTCGAAGCTCCGGTCGAGCAAGCCCCCGCTGCCGAAACCCCTGCCGAAACGGCCGTGGTCGAGGATCCCGCGGTCGAGACGCCTGCCGTTGAGGTGCCCGAGGGCGCCATCATCAACCAGGCCACCGGCGAAGCCGTTGATCCCGAAGCCGCCGCTGCCGCCGTTGCGGCTGCCGAGGCCGAACTGGTCGCCCCTTCGGGTGAGGTCGTCGATCCGGCCGCGGGCCTGAAGGTCGCCGCGCCGGACCCCGGCGTCGAGGTCGTGCCGGTCGATGCCCCCGAAGTCACCGAAAGCGAAGTCGAAAGCCTGACCCAGCTTCTGACCGCCGACCCCACGGCGATCGACCCCGCCACGCTGGGCGCCGCCGAACTGGTCAAGTCCGCTCCCACGCCTGAGGGCACGGCTCCGATCCTCGAGGCCGATCCCGGGGCGCTGGTCGCGGCCGTGACCGAGACCATCACCGACCAGAATGCCCGCGCCTCGTCCGAGGAATTCGCTGCCGCGCCGACGGCGCTGTCGGGTGGCAAGAAAAGCGGTCTGTCCGATCTGGAAAAGGCCGGCCTTCTGGTGCTGGGCGCTCTGGCCGTGGGCGCGATCATCAAGAACAATCGCGCCGCCGCTGCCGATACCACCGTCTCGACGATGGGCCCGCAGGAGGCGCGCGTGGTGTCGAACACCGGCGACCGGGTGATCGTGCTGCAACCGGACGGCACCTACCGCGTGCTGAAGGACGACGATGCCGTGATCCGGCGTCCCGGCTCCACCGTGCGGACCGAGACCTTCAAGGACGGCTCGACCCGGACCATCGTGGAACGCGCCGACGGGACGCAGGTCGTGACGATCCGCGACGCCACGGGCCGCGTGCTGCGGCGCGCGACCTATGACAGCCTGGGCCGCGAGGTGGTGCTGATCGACGATCTGGCGCGGGAGGATGTCGTGGTCGTCCGCGACCTGCCCAAGCCGCGCAAGCGCATCGTCATCTCCTCGAAGGATCAGGACGTCGCACTCAAGCGCGAACTGGCCCGCCTCGAGGCCGATCGGGCCGGACGCAAGTTCTCGCTGCGCCAGATCCGCGAGATTCCCGCCGTGCGGGCGCTGGCGGCCACGCTGGACGTGACGCCGATCACCTTCGCCAGCGGCTCGGCCGCGGTCGCCCCGGAGCAGGCGCGCAACCTCGCCGACCTCGGCCGGCTGATGCAGGACCTGCTTGCGGAAAACCCGCGCGAGATCTTCCTGATCGAAGGTCACACCGATGCGACCGGCAAGGCGGCGATGAACCTCGCGCTGTCCGACCGCCGCGCGGAATCGGTGGCGCTGGCGCTGACCGAATACTTCGACATCCCGCCGGAGAACATGGTCGTGCAGGGCTATGGCGAGACCGAGCTGCTGATCGACACCCAGGCCAGCGAACCGCGCAACCGCCGGGTCGAGGTCCGGCTCATCACGCCGCTTCTGCGGACCGCCACGATCCGCTGACCGGCCCCCTACCAAAGTCGCGCCGCAGGTCCCCCTGCGGCGCGTTCATTTCTGTGGCAAACCCCCGGCCCTGGTCGCATACTTGCGCCATGACCCGCGCCAGCCACGACCTTGTCCCCGAAGCCGCCCTCGCCTGGCACCGCGCCGGCAAGGGAGCCGCCCTCGCCACCGTGATCGAGACCTGGGGCTCGGCCCCCCGCCAGGCCGGTAGCCAGCTTGCCATTTCCGGGACGGGCGAGATGGTCGGCTCCGTCTCGGGCGGCTGCGTCGAAGGCGCGGTCATCACCGAGGCGCTGGATGCCCTTGCCGACCGCAAGTCCCGCGTCCTGACCTTCGGCGTCTCGGACGAAACCGCCTTTGCCGCGGGGCTTGCCTGTGGCGGCACCATCCGCGTCCTCGTCGAACCCGTGGGCGAGGGGGCCGAGGCCCTGCCCGAGACCCTGCTCGCCGATCTCGTCGCCGCCCGCGCCGCCCCCCGCGCTCTGGCCGTCGTCACCACCCCCGCCACCTGGACCCGCCGCCTCGTCGCCCCCGGCGAAGACCCCGCCGCCGACGCCCGCTTCAAGTCCGACCGCTCGGGGATGGAGGAGGACGGCCGCTTCATCGCCATCCACAACCCGCCCCTGCGCCTGATCGTCGTCGGCGCGGTGCATATCGCCCAGCCGCTGCTCCAGATCGCCCGCACCTGCGGCTTTGCCCCCACGCTGATCGACCCCCGCGGCGCCTTCGGCTCCGCCGACCGCTTCCCCGGCGAGACGATCCTCGACGACTGGCCGGACGAGGCTCTTGCGCAGCTCAACCCCGATGCGCGCACCGCCATCGTCACGCTGACCCATGACCCGAAACTCGACGACCCCGCGATCCGCCACGCGCTGACCTCCCCCGCCTTCTATCTGGGCTGCCTGGGGTCCACCCGCACCCATGCCAGACGCGTCGACCGCCTGACCGCCGAGGGCTTCACCCCCGACCAGATCGCGAAGATCCACGCTCCGGTCGGCCTGGACATCGGCGCCAAGACCCCGGCCGAAATCGCGGTCAGCATCATGGCGCAGATCATCGAGAGCCTGCGCCGCTGATGCGCTTCGGCCCCGTTCCCCTGGCCCAGGCCGAAGGCGCGATCCTGGCCCATTCCGTCGCCCTGCCCGAAGGCCGCCTGCGCAAGGGCTGCCTGCTCGACGCGGGCGAAATCGCCCGGCTGCGTGCGGCGGGCCATGCCGAAGTCACCGTGGCCCGCCTTGACCCCACCGACCTGCACGAGGACGCCGCCGCGCTGGCCATCGCCCGGGCCCTGGTGCCGGACCCGCAGCAGGCCGGCCTTGACCTGCGCCCGGTCGGGACGGGACGGGTCAACCTGCACGCCCGCGCGCCGGGCCTCTGCGACGTTGCGGCGGCCAGGGTCGATGCGCTGAACGCGGTCGATCCGATGCTCACTCTGGCCACCGTGCCGCATTTGCAGCGGCTGGCGGCGGGCGAGATGGCGGCCACGATCAAGGTCATCGCCTACGGGGTCGCCGCCGCCTCGGTCGCCAGGGCCTGTGCGAAGGGGGCCGGGGCGCTGCGCCTGCGTCCGGCACGGCTCACGCGGGTGACGCTGGTCGAAACCCACACCGACCCCGCCGCGCGGCGCCTTGACCCCGATGCGATCACGCAACGGCTGGCCAGGCTGGGCGCGCGCCTCGTGTCCCATCTGCACAGCCCCCACCGCGAGGATGACCTTGCCGCCACGCTGGACTCGGTCTGCGATGCCGAGCTGATCCTGATCCTGACCGCTTCGGCCACCTCGGACCCGCAGGACGTGGCCCCGCAGGCCGTCCGCAGGGCAGGGGGACGGGTCGACCGTTTCGGGATGCCGGTCGATCCCGGCAACCTCCTGTTTCTGGGCGAGATGCGCGCCACTCCGGTCATCGGCCTGCCCGGCTGCGCCCGCAGCCCCGCCCTGAACGGCGCCGACTGGGTGATGGAGCGGCTGATCTGCGGCGTGCCCGTCACCGCTGCGGATATTGCCGCAATGGGGGTCGGCGGACTTCTGAAGGAAAGCCCCGCGCGCGGTCGGCTGCGCGAGGCGAAGCCCGAATGAACACGGGGGCCGCCTGGGCCCCCGCTTCGTCCGTCCTCTGACCGATCCTACTTCGGCGCGATCATCATCACCATCTGTCGGCCTTCCAGACGCGGAAAGCTCTCGATCTTGCCGATCTCGGCGACATCGGCTTCGACCCGCTTCAGCAGCTCAAGCCCAAGCTCCTGGTGCGCCATTTCGCGGCCCCGGAAGCGCAGGGTGATCTTCACCTTGTCGCCTTCCTCCAGGAACTTCACGACCGACCGCATCTTCACCTCGTAGTCATGCGTGTCGGTGCCGGGGCGGAACTTGATCTCCTTGATCTCGATGATCTTCTGCTTCTTGCGGGCCTCGGCCTCGCGCTTCTGCGTCTCGTACTTGAACTTGCCGAAGTCCATGATCTTGCAGACCGGCGGAACGGCGGTCGGCGAGATTTCCACCAGGTCCAGCCCGGCTTCCTCGGCCATCTGCAACGCCCGGGCCGGGGTGACGACCCCGACATTTTCGCCATCCGCGCCGATCAGGCGGATTTCCGGAGCGCGGATGCGGTCGTTGATGCGGGGACCGGTTTCGCGTTGCGGCGGGGCATTGTGAGGTCTGCGGGCTATGGCTGTTGTCCTTTGATGGTTGATTTTGCGGCGGCAATCTAGGCGAGCGCGGGCCGGTCTGCAACCCGGACAACCTGCGTTTCGTCAAGAATCCTGCGGCTTTCAGCCTTTTTCGACAGGCCCGGACCCGTCGGTCTTTTCATTCCCGGGCCAAACTGCCATATGACCCCAATCCGGGCCATTGCCCCCGGTCATAGGAGAATATGACATGAACAGAACCGTAATCATCGGCGCCATCGTCGTCCTTCTTGCCGCTGGCGGCTACTACCAGTTCAGCTACAAGCCTGCTCAGGAAGCCGCTGCTCAGGCGAAAATGGCCGAGGAACAAGCCGCCGCCGCCGCCAAGGCCGCAGAGGAAGCTGCCGCGAAGGCCGCCGAAGAGGCTGCTGCGGCGGCTCAGAAGGCGGCTGACGAAGCTGCCGCCGCTGCCTCCGCGACGGTCGAGGCGGCAGGCGATGCCGCCGCCGCGCTTGACCCGGCCAATTTCAACGCCGATGCCGTGGTTGCCCTGATCGACGGCTCGACGCTGGACGATGCGACCAAGACCACGCTGAAGACCGCTGTCGAGGCCGCCCGCACCAATCCGGCGCTGGTCGCCGACACCATCGCGCAGATCAAGACCGCGCTTGGCATGTAATCGTCGGGCCTGACCCGACACTCGAAGGCCGCGAGGGTGAACCTCGCGGCCTTTTCTTTTGCGCGGCGCGGGTGGCCAAGCCGTGAAAAAGGCCGCAGGGATCACCCCGCGGCCCGTACTTTCTTGGTTAGCGCCGCATGAACACGAATTTTCAACCCATTGAAATCATTGGCAGGCGATAAGGCGCCACGCGCGGCGCGTCAGATCCCGTCGCCGACGAAGGCCTTCTCGACCACGAATTCCTTGGGGTCCGAATTGGCCCCCTCGCGCAGCCCGAACCCCTCCAGGATCGCCTTCACATCGAGGTTGAAGGCCAGCGACCCGCAGACCATCGCCCGGTCTTCCGCCGGGTTCATCCTTGGCAGGCCGAGGTCGGCGAAGACCTTGCCCGAGGCCAGGTTGTCCGTCACCCGCCCCATGTGATGGAAAGCCTCCCGCGTGGTCGTCGGATAGTAGCGCAGCTTGCCCTGCACCATCTCGCCGATCAGCGGGTCGTCCTTCAGGCTTTCCACCAGCTGCCGCCCATACTCCAGCTCTGCCACCTCGCGGCAGGTGTGCATCATGATGACCTGGTCGAACTTCTCGTAGACCTCCGGGTCGCGCATCAGACTGGCGAAGGGCGCGATCCCCGTCCCCGTCGCGAGGAACCACAGCCGCTTGCCCGGTAGCAGCGCGTCGATCACCAGCGTCCCCACCGGTTTCGGCCGCAGGATGATCTCGTCGCCCGGCTGGATATGCTGGAGACGGCTGGTCAGCGGTCCGTCGGGGACCTTGATCGAGTAGAACTCCAGCTCCTCGTCCCAGGACGGCGAGGCGATGGAATAGGCCCGGAGAAGCGGCTTCCCGTCGTCGTTCAGCAGGCCGATCATCACGAACTCGCCCGACCGGAACCGGAGCGTCGCGGGGCGCGAGACGCGGAAGGAAAAGAGGCGATCCGTCCAGTGCCGGACCTGGGTCACGGTCTGGGCGTCGGGCAGGTGGGGCTTGGCAGGGGCGTTCATCAGCATCGCTTCGGTCATGAGGGTCGTCCCGGCCATAGACCGGCTTTCCGTGTCTAGCGTTGATCGAGGTCAAGCGGAAGTCAGGCGCGCAGGCGCGCCTGATAATGGTGCGCCTGCCAGTCGGCGCGGAACTGCCATTGGTCCCAGGGCTGGCGGGCGGCGAGGTCGTCCGGGATCTCGGCCCCGTCGAACCCCACCCGGCGCAGCATGGCATACTGGTCGGCGATCACCGGCCCCTTGGCCAGAAGCTGCCCCCTGTAGCCCATCTCGCGCAGGCGGCGGGCGATGGTGAAGGCGCGGCCGTCGTTGAAGGCCGGGAAGGCCACGCGGATGAGCCGCAGCCGGTCGAGGTGACCGGCCAGTGCAGCGGGATCGTCCGTGTTCGCAAGGTCCACCGCCGTCTGGTCGGTCAGATCGGCCAGCGGCACGATCCCGCGGTCGGGGGCGGGGACAAAGCCCGCATCGGTCACGATCACGCTCATGCCGCGGTCTCCCTTGGGGTGCGAACGGCCTTGCCGTCGATGAAATGGATGCCGCATTCGGTCTTGGCCTGCCCGCGCCAGCGCCCCGCGCGCGGGTCCTCGCCGGGCTTCACCGGGCTCGTGCAGGGCGCGCAGCCGATGGAAGGGTAGCCCTTGGCCACCAGCGGATGCCGGGGCAGGCGGTTCTCGACCATGTATTCCTCGATGTCCTCGCGGCCCCAATGGGCCAGCGGGTTGACCTTGATCCGGTGGTCGCCTTCGTTCTCGAAGAATTGCAGCGCCTCGCGGTCGGCGTTCTGGAACCGCTTGCGCCCGGTGATCCAGCCGTCGAAAGGTGCCAGAGCGCGTTCCAGCGGTTCGACCTTGCGAACGTTGCAGCAGGCGTCGGTGTTGAACTGGTGCAGCGTGCCGTCGGGGTCCTCGAAGCTGACCCGGGTCGGGTTGGCGCGGATCGTGCGGATGTCGCAGAGGTTCAGCTTCTCTGCTAGGTCCCGTTGGTAATCCAGCGTTTCCTGAAACAGCATCCTTGTGTCGATGAACAGCACCGGCGTTTCCGGCGCGATGACGCTGACCAGGTGCAGAAGCACGACCGATTCCGCCCCGAAGGACGACACCAGAGCAACCTGACCAAGGTCATCGTCCTTCAATGCATGTTCCAGCACGGCGGTGGCCGAATGATGCCTGTAGCGCGCATTCAGCGCCGCGACACGCTCGGCCACCGGGCCTTCATGGCGCCCGTCACGCGGCATCCTGTTCCCTTTCGGCCTCGTAAAGCGCGACCTTGAACGGCTCCATCCCCACGCGCCTGAACGCCTGGAGGAAGGTCTCCGCGGGCTCCAGCCGCAGGTCGAGATAGGCGCGCAGGATGCGTTCGATCGCGGGCACGATCTCGTCATAGGCAAAGCCGGGGCCGGTCTTTTCGCCGATCACCGCATCCTCGGTGCCGTCGCCGCCAAGGGTGATCTGGTAGTTCTCAACCCCCGCACGGTCGAGCCCGAGGATGCCGATATGGCCCACGTGGTGATGCCCGCAGGCGTTGATGCAGCCGGAAATCTTGATCTTCAGCGGGCCGATCTCGTGTTCCAGCTTCAGCGCCTCGAAATGGGTGGCCAGTTCCTGCGCCACGGGGATCGAGCGGGCGGTGGCCAGCGCGCAGTAGTCCATGCCGGGGCAGGCGATGATGTCGGAGAGGAGGCCGACATTCGCCGTGGCAAGCCCGGCTTTCGTCAGTGCGGCGTGGATCACCGGCAGGTCGGATTTGTGGACATGCGGCAGGATCACGTTCTGTTCGTGGCTGATCCGCAGGTCGGAATGGCCATATCTTTCCGCAAGATCGGCGATGAGGCGCATCTGGTCGGAGGTGGCGTCGCCCGGCGTCCTGCCATGGGCCTTCAGGCTGATGGTGACGATGGCATACTGGTCGTTGCGGTGCCGGGTCAGGTTGGTGTCGGCCCAGGCGCGGAACACCGGGTCGGCCCTGTAGAAGGCGTCATAGGCATCCGTCGGCGCGTTGCGGAAGGCCGGGGGCGCGAAGGCCTGACGGATCTCGGCCAGCAGCTTCTGGTCGGCCCCGCCGAAGAGGGGGCGCAGCTCGGCAAAGCGGGTCTCGATCATCTCGGTGATCGCTTCGCGGCCGGTCTCGTGCACGGTGATCTTGATCCGCGCCTTGTACTTGTTGTCGCGGCGGCCCAAGGTGTTGTAAACGCTGAGAATTGCCTCGACGTAAGGCAGGAGGTCGGCCTCGGGCAGGAAGTCGCGGACGGTGACGCCGATCATGGGGGTCCGGCCGAGGCCGCCGCCGACGATGACCTCGAAACCCGGCTCTCCGGCCGCGTTGCGGACCATGCGCAGGCCGATGTCATGCGCCCTGGTCACGGCGCGGTCGTTGGGGGAGCCGGTGATGGCGATCTTGAACTTGCGCGGCAGGAACTGGAATTCCGGGTGATCGGTGGACCATTGGCGCAGAAGCTCGGCATAGGGCCGGGGGTCGGCGATCTCGTCCGCCGCGGCACCGGCGAAATGGTCGGCGGTGACGTTCCTCACGCAGTTGCCGGAGGTCTGGATGGCGTGCATCTCGACATCCGCAAGCGCGCCGAGGATTGCGGGCACATCCGGCAGCCTCGGCCAGTTGAACTGGATGTTCTGCCGGGTGGTGAAATGGCCATAGCCCTTGTCCCAGGTGTCGGCAATGTATGCCAGCTGCCGCATCTGGCGGGGTGACAGCGAGCCATAGGGGATCGCGACCCGCAGCATGTAGGCGTGCAGTTGCAGGTAAAGCCCGTTCATCAGGCGCAGAGGGCGGAATTCGTCTTCGGTCAGGCTGCCATCGAGACGGCGCGCGACCTGCTGGCTGAACTGCGCGACGCGGGCGCGGACGAAGGCTTCGTCGAAGTCGGAATAGGAATACATTGCGCCCTCAGTTCGCCAGATCGGCCTGTTTGCCGTGGGGATAGTTGGAAGGCCCGCGGGTGCGGAATGCCTCGCGGAAATGGACGGGCTCGGGGCCGTTCGGGCCGGGGCGCGCATCGGCGAGGTAGGCGCCGACCACCGTCAGCTTCTGCGCCGCGGCGTGAAGAAGGCGCATCTGGGCATGGGCTTCGTCCTCGATCAGCTCGGCCTCGTGGTGGAAGGGCGACCAGCGGTCATCGGCCGTCAGATAGACGACATCGCCCTCTCGCAGGCGGTTGGCGGTGACGATCTTCGGGGTGAAGCGGCGGCTCATGATGCCCTCGGGCGCTGGAAATCCTTCGGGGAATATAGAATATTTTCCCGGCAATTCGCCAGAGACCCTTGCGGATAAGGACGAATGTTCTGATACTGGACGGGTGGGGATCAGTTGTTCCGGGAATGAGGGGAAATCAGGAATGAGCGCCGCGCTGGACGATCTGGACCGGAAAATCCTGTCCGAACTGCAACAGGATGCCGAGCAGTCGCTTGACGAGATCGCCCGCAAGGTGGGCTCGTCGAAGACGCCGGTGTGGAACCGGATCCGGCGGATGCGCGAGCAGGGGGTGATTACCCGGACGACGGCGATCCTGGACCCCGAGGCTCTGGGGCTGGAGGCCTGTTTCTTCGTGCTGATCCGCACCAGCGAGCATGAGGCCGAGTGGCAGCGGAAATTCCTGAAGGCCCTGCGCGAACGGCCCGAGGTGCTGGAGGCGCACCGGCTGGCCGGCGACATCGACTATATCCTGAAAGTGCGGGTGAAGAATGCGCGGGCCTATGACAGCTTCTATCAGGCGCTGATCTCGGAGGTGAAGATCTACAACGTGACCGCGCTTCTGAGCATGGAGGAGATCAAGTCCACCACCGTGCTGCCCCTGTGACGGGCGGTTGTCGGAAGGAGCGCTGACGCGCAATCCCTTTGTCTCGTCGTCGGCCTGCGCCTCCTCCTCGGGCGATGGGGGCGCTGCCCCCAGACCCCCGGAGTATTTGGGAAATGGGCAAGCAGCGGTCAGGTCGTGACGCGCAGCGCGCCGAGGCCGTGGAAGTGGTAGACGTCGGCATAGGCCGGACTGGCGACGAGCGTCAGGTTCGGATGCCGGCGGAACAGGATCGGCAGCGCGATCTGCAACTCCAGCCGGGCCAGCGGCGCGCCGACGCAGAAGTGGAGGCCCGCGCCGAAGCTGACATGCGGCTTTGCGGGACGGGTCGGGATGAAACGGTCGGGCTGGTCCCATTGGCCCGGATCACGGTTCGCGGCAGCGAGGAGAAGGCCCACCTGATCGCCGCGCCGGAAGGTGTGGCCCATGACCTCGACCTCTTCATAGGCATGCCGGGTGAACATGTGCAGGGGGGGATCGAAGCGGAGGATCTCCTCGACGGTCGCCTCGATGGCGTCGGGGGCAAGTGCCGAGAGTGGCGTCCTTGTTTCCAGGAGCGTCTTCACCCCGTTGCCGATGGTGTGGACGGTCGCCTCGTGCCCGGCGTTGAGGAGGAGGATGCAGGTGGAGATGAGTTCGTCCGTGGAGAGTTTCTCGCCCTCCATCTCGGCGGCGATGAGCTGGGTGATGAGATCGTCGGCGGGACGCGCGCGGCGTTCCTCGACATAGGCGCGCAGGAAGGCGACGAAATCCGTGGTGGCCGCGATGGCGCGGTCCTCCATCTCGCGCGTGCGGCCGGCCATGTACATGCCGACCATTGCGTTCGACCAGCGCAGAAGGTCGGGCGCCATCTCTTCGGGCACGCCGAGCAGGCGGGCGATGATGCGGACCGGAAGGGGCTGGGCGAAGGCGGTCAGGAGGTCGAAGTCGCCCCTGGGGAAGGACTCGGCAAGTTCCGTGGCCAGGGCGGTGATGTCCGGCGCAAGGCCAGCGATCCGTCGCGAGGTGAAGGCGCGGAGGACGAGGTTCCGCAGACGGGTGTGGCGGGGCGGTTCCAGCTCCAGCATCGAATGCGCCTCGACGGCGTAGAAGGGCGCGAGGTGCGGGGGGATGGGCAGGGGATCGACGGGTTCACGCCCGAAACGGCGGTCGCGGAAGATGGCGTTCACCGCGGCGGCATTGCCGGTGCAGACGAGGGTGTAGTCGTCCCAGAGGAAGAAGGGCCCGAGGGCGCGCGCCCGTTCGTAGAACGGGTAGGGGTTCTGGACGAAGGCGGGGTCCTTCGGGGGTTGCTGCAAGGATTGCATCACGCCTCTCGACGGGAAAGGGCCGGGGCGATCAGGCCCTGTGCGATCAGCGCGCCGGTCACAACGATCGCGGCGCCCAGCGACTGGCCCCAGTTCCAGGGTCCGCCCAGGAGAAAGACCATCAGCATGACATAGAACGGCACCGCGTTCATATGCATCGAGGCGGCCCCGATGCCGATGCGGCCGACCGAGATGATCCAGAGAAGCTGGCTGACCGCCATCGAGCCGATGCCGAAGATCGCCAGCCCGCCGAACTCGGTCGGGCCGATCGCGCCCCAGTCCGGCCAGTTGCCGCGCAGAAGGCCATCGCCCAGAGCCGCAACCAGTGCGACACCTGCGCAACCGGCGACAGTGATGGCGACGCGACCAAGGGGCGACAGCTCGGGCAGGGCCTTGACCGTCTCGCGCGAGCCCCAGGTATACAGCGTGACCGAGGCAAGTGCCGCAAGGACGCCGAGGCCGAGGTCGATCCTGCCCTCTGCGCCGCCGACCGCGATCAGGCCGCCAAGAAGCGAGAGCGTCAGGCCGATGGCCAGTGCGCGGGTGAAGGGGCGCTTGTCCGCCAGGCATTCCAGCAGGATGCCGACGATGGGCATGGCGGCCGAGACGATGGCCACGGTGACGGGATCGTTGAACTGCAAGGCGATGATGACGAAGAAGGAGGCCAGGCCCAGAGTGACAAAGCCGACCCAGGCACCTCTGGCCCAGTTGGCGCGGGTCACGCTGGCAAGCCCCTCTGTCGCGATCCAGACCGGCAGCAGGACCAGAGCGGCCAGAGTGGTGCGGGCGGCGGTAAGGGCGACGGGCGGCATATGCGGGATGATGAGATCGGCGGCGGGCAATCCGGCCGCCCAGACCACCATCGAGGCAAGGCAGATCAGATTGGCGGTCAGAAGCGACCGTCGCGCGTCGGAGGAAATTGCCGTCATGGCGGCACGTTATGCGGCAGCGCCGCCGCGGGCTGGTCCATCCGCGACAGGCGATGTCGTCAGGCGGCAGAGAGCGCCGCGACGATGGCGCCGAAATCGGCGGCCTTCAGGCTGGCGCCCCCGACCAGCGCACCGTCGACATGCGGCACGGCAAAGATATCGCTGGCGTTCGTCGGCTTGACCGAGCCGCCGTAGAGGATGCGCACGCCCTCGGCCTCGGCCCCGATCAGGCCGCGCAGGCGACCGCGCAGGAAGCTGTGGACTTCGGCGATCTCGGTCAGGGTGGGCGTGCGGCCGGTGCCGATCGCCCAGACGGGTTCGTAGGCGACGACCAGATTCGCCGCTGTCGCGCCGCCCGGGATCGAAGCGTCGAGCTGGGTTCCGATCACCGCGAGTGTCTTGCCGCTATCGCGCTCGGCCTCGGTCTCGCCGATGCAGACGATGGCGGTGAGGCCCGCATCCACGACGGCTTCGGCCTTGGCCTTGACCAGAGCGCTGGTTTCGCCGTGGTCGATGCGACGTTCGGAATGGCCGACGATGACATGGGTTGCCCCCGCATCACGGAGCATGGCGGCCGAGATGTCGCCGGTATGCGCGCCCATCGGTTTCGGGTGGCAGTCCTGCGCCCCGACCATCAGCGCCGTGCCGCGGGCGAGGGCTGCCATCGCGGCGATCAGCGTCGCAGGCGGGCAGAGCAGCATCTCGCAGGCCGGGTCGGGATGGGCTTCCAGCAGGGCCGTCACTTCGGCAAGCGAGGCCTGGGTGCCGTTCATTTTCCAGTTTCCGGCGGCGAGTTTCTTCATCGGTCGTTTCCTTGTGCAGTCCGGACACGCCTAGCGTGTATACCGCGAAAGGAAAAGGCGGCAGTTGGGCAACAATCCGTTTGTCGTCAGCTGCGCCGTGCGCCTAGGCGCCGGGGGCGTCGCGGAACTTGATCGATTCGCCGCAGCCGCAGGCCTCGACCACGTTCGGATTGCGGAACTTGAACCCGCTTTCGACCAGGCCGACCTCATAGTCGATCTCGGTGCCGATCAGGAACATCTGCGCCATGGGGGCGATCATCACCCTGGCACCGTCCTGTTCGACGATCTCATCGAGCGGATTGATCGCGCTGACGTATTCCATGGTGTATTCCATGCCCGCGCAGCCGCCCTTCTTGACGCCGATGCGCAGCCCCTGGCTGCCCTCGCGCGCCATGAGCCGCCGGATCTGGCTGGTGGCAGCGGGGGTGAGGGTGACGGCGGCCTTGCCGGGAATGCCGAACATGTGCGGGCTCCTTTGCGGATAATCTAGGGCGTCCCACCCGGGATTCCAAGCGGTGGCAGCACGGCAAGGCCGGCAACCGTCGCATAGGCGGCCAGAAGGGCCCAGCCGAAGGACGCGAGCGTGCCGATGATGACATATTCGGACAGCGCGCGGTCCTCTTTCAGCGCGCCATAGCGCAGGATCGACTTGGCGGCCATCAAGAGGCCCACGCCCTGCGGCTGGCCGATCAGGACGAGGATGAAGATCAGTCCGCGTTCAAGAAGCCCGATCACCCGACCTGCGCCGGGCAGGCCTTCCGCAGTTGTCTCGGCCGGCAGGCCGGCGGCGAAGGGCAGCATCAGCAGACCCACCGCAAAGCCGCCGGCGCGGGTCGCCAGGAGGAAGCCGGTCGCAAGGGCCATGAGCGCGGGCAGCTGGCTGACCGGGAGCGGGGCCTCGTCCGACCAGAGGCCGGTGCCCAGGATGCCGCCGTCATCCCCGGTCACGATCGCTCCGGGTGCCCAGAGGCCCTGGGCCCAGAGGTCCGGCAGCCAAAGGGCAAGGGCGACCAGGGTGGCGAGGTGCAGGGCCTGGTCGACGAGGAACGGCCCAAGACCGCCCGAGGTCTTCCAGACCGAGGTCAGGACCAGCTTGCCGACGTCGATCGCGATATGGACAAGCGCGAGGACCACAAGTGCAAGGTGCAGCGATCCGGTCGCAGCGACGGCTGCGGCGTAGACGATGACCAGATGCAGGCCCAGCGCCAGAGGATTGCGCTTGCTGGTGGCCATCCACCTGGTCTGAAAGACGAAATCGGCAAGCGTATGGGCGAAGAGCAGGGCTACGAAGGTTTCGATCATGGCCGGTCTGTCCTTTCGCTGCGGAAGGCGAGGTCGGCTTCCAGGAGCGGTGCATATCCTGCCCCGTCCAGCCGGGCGCTGAAAGCCTGACGGCTGATCCCAAGTTCTTCGGCCGACTTGCCGGGATGGGGCGGGTCAAGGCGGAAGCACATCGCGATGGCCTGAGCCTGTTCGGGCGACCAGCGAAAGGCCAGCCACTCCAGCAGGCGGAAGAGGGACGCCTTCCAGACAGCCTGACCCTCCGCCTGAGCGTAGACAAGTTTCCGGCGCTTGATGGCGTCAAGGCCGCGACCGGACAGGGTGAAGGCTTCGCCACTGGCGCTGGCAAGCCCGGTTTCGGGAAGGGATGAGACGGCGCCGCAGGCCGCCGAGATGCGCGTCCGTGGCAAGTCCGGGTGACTGTGCAGGTTCGCAAGGATCAACACGCAGATCCGGAAGACACGGTCGGGATCCGAGCTGTAGACCTGCCAGCCGTCGCCGCGATAGCGCGAAAAGCGGACATCCCGGCCAAGCAGGTTGTCAGGATCGAGTGCGACCGACCGGATCAGGCCGATGGTGGCATCGGTTTCCGCCGACCCGGCCAGAGTGGACCCGATCACATCGCCGGTAAGGACTGTGGCATGGTTCATTGCCTGCAAGTTATAAGGCTTGCAAAGTGGGTTTGCAACCCTATTGACTTGCAAGTGTCGCGGCAATCCAGAAGGCTTGCGCTTGACGGGGTGAGGACTGCGCCAAGGGACGGGTCTGTCGACCTGCCTACATGAAGCCCAGTTCCAGCCGCGCCTCGTCGGACATCATCTCCATCCCCCAGGGCGGGTCGAAGGTCATGTTGACATCGACCTGCTTGACCCCGGGCAGGGGTTCGACGGCATTGGCGACCCAGCCCGGCATCTCTCCGGCAACCGGACAGCCGGGGGCGGTGAGGGTCATGGTGATCTCGACCTCGTTCTCCGGCCCGATCTCGATCGTGTAGACGAGGCCGAGGTCGAAGATGTTCACCGGGATTTCCGGGTCGAAGACCGTCCGGCAGGCCTCGACGATCTGCGGATAGAGCGGATGGTCGGTGGAGGAGGGCTTGATAAGCGGCTGCCCCTCGGTCCGTGCCCCGGTCTGGGCCTCAGTCTGGTCCTGCATGTGATTGTCCCGGTGCCTTGGGTAAGTTGACCGATTATATAGGGAATGCTCCGGTCAAGGTCCAGTGGCACCGAAGACGGATCGCAACGGGGATCAGAAGGGGATTTCGTCGTCCAGATCCGACCGCACGCCGCCCGAGCCGCCGCCCGAGCCGCCGCGCCCGCCGCCCGAGGACGAGCCGCCGCCATAGCCGCCCCCCTGACCGCCATCGTCATAGCCGCCCCGGTCATCATAGCCAGCACCACCCCCGCCCGATCCGCCGTCACGGCCGCCAAGCAGGGTGAGGTTGCCGTTGTAGGGCCGCAGGACGACCTCCGTGGTGTACCTGTCCTGTCCGGATTGATCCTGCCATTTGCGGGTTTCCAGCGCGCCCTCGATATAGACCGTCGAGCCCTTTTTCAGATACTGCTCGGCGATCTTGCCCAGTGCCTCGTTGAAGATGGCGACGGAATGCCATTCCGTGCGCTCCTTGCGTTCGCCGGTGGTGCGGTCACGCCACGTCTCCGTCGTGGCGATGCGCAGGTTCACTACCTTGCCGCCGTTCTGGAAACTGCGCACCTCGGGGTCCCGGCCGAGGTTGCCGATAAGAATGACCTTGTTGACCGACCCCGCCATGCGAATCTCCCTTTGCGCATCTCCGGGGCAGCTTCGCCCCGGATGGTTAACAAACCTATACCGGGGTTTCGGGCGGCTGCAACCTGGGCATCGGCAGCGGCTGGCGCGGTCGGGAAAGCCGGCGAATTCACGACTGGAAAATCAGGGCGAAATGGCTATAGTCCTGCCGGTCGTGCGATGGGGTCGCGGACCTGTTGGTATGGATTTCGGAATGCAGAGGGTGCGCCGCACAGCAATCGTGGCCGCGATGTCCGTCGGGCTTGCAGGGGCAGGTCAGGCGGAGGGGCTGAACCTGTCCGGCTCCACCAAGTCGCGCAGTGCGATCTTCAAGTCGCAGTCCGAGCTGATCGAGAAGAAGCTGTCCAGGCAATACAGCGGGTCGGTCAAACTCACGCCCAAATACAGGAAGGGGGAAGAGACGGCCGAGGCCAGGGGTATTCCGGCTTATCGCGGCAGCTACAAGGGCGAGTATCTCGACGTCGCCAAGGCGGCCGCGCGCAAGCATGGCGTGCCGGAGGACCTGTTTCTGCGGCTGGTGCAACAGGAAAGCGGCTGGAATCCTGTGGCTGTCTCTACCAAGGGCGCGACGGGGTTGGCGCAGCTCATGCCCGAGACGGCCGAGCATCTGGGCGTGGACATCAATGACGCGAAAGAGAACCTCGAAGGCGGTGCCCGCTATCTGCGGATGATGTTCGACAAGTTCGGCAGCTGGGAGCTGGCGCTGGCCGCCTACAACGCCGGACCGGGTGCCGTGGAAGAACATAACGGCATACCGCCTTTCGCCGAGACCGAGAACTATGTGAAGGCGATCCTGGGCTAGGTCGCGTCCGGCCGGGGAAGCTGGACGGATCGCCCACCCTACGCCCGCACCTCCCTATTCGGCCGCGATCTGGATCACGGGTTCCATCGTCGCCAGCACCTCGGGCGAGAGGTGGCACTTGATCTGGTGGCCGCCCTCCAGCACCTGCACCGGCGGCACTTCGCGGTCGCACAGGCCCGCCGGGCTCACCTGTGATTTCCAGCGGCACCGGGTCTGGAACGGGCAGCCGGTGGGCGGGTTCATCGCCGAGGGAATGTCGCCTTCCAGCACGATGCGCTTGCGGATCACCCTGGTGTCGGCGATGGGCACGGCGGACAGCAGCGCCTCGGTATAGGGATGGTAGGGCGGCGAAAAGACCTGATCGGTCGTGCCCATTTCCACCACATGGCCGAGATACATCACCATGACCCGGTCCGAGAGGTAGCGGACGATGGAGAGGTCGTGGCTGATGAAAAGGAGCGTCGTGCGGTTTTCGCGCTGGATGTCCATCAGAAGATCGGTGACGGCCGCCTGGACCGACACGTCCAGCGCCGAGACGGGTTCGTCTGCCACCACGATCTTCGCCCCGCCCGCAAAGGCGCGCGCAATGCCGACGCGCTGCTTCTGCCCGCCGGACAACTGGCGCGGCATCCGGTCGGCGAACGAGCGGGGGAGTTTCACGAGGTCGAGGAGTTCGAGCATGCGGTTCTTGCGCTCTTCGTCCGAGGCGCCGTAGCGGAAGACCTCGAGCGCGCGGATGATCTGGCGGCCCACGGTCATCGACGGGTTCAGGGTATCGAAGGGGTTCTGGAACACCATCTGCACCTGGGACACGGTGTCGGTGTTGCGCTTCTGGATCGGAGTGGACTGGACGTTTTCGTCAAACAGCATGATCGAGCCCGACGTTGCCGTCTCCAGCCCCATCAGGACCTTGGCGAAGGTGGACTTGCCGCAGCCGGATTCGCCCACGATGGCCAGAGTCTCGCCTTCACGCGCCTCGAAACTGAGGGTTTCGTTGGCCTTGACCACCTTCGAGGCCCCGCCACCGAAGGCGCCGGTTGAAACGGAGTAGTATTTCCGCAGGTCCTCCATTTTCAGGACGACCTCGCCGATCCTGGCCTTTTCCTTGACCTCGCGCTTGGCGGGGGGCGCGTCCCAGTCGATCTCCTGCCAGCGCAGGCAGCGGCTTTCGTGGCGATCATCGCCGGGGACTTGGCTCATCGGGACATCGGCCTCGTCGCAGCGGCCCTTTTCGAAATAGTCGCAGCGCGGACCGAAGTTGCAGCCCCTGGGCCGTTCGTGGGGCAGGGGGAAATTGCCGGGGATCGAGATGAGCGGTCGCGCATTCTTGTCGGCCCCGGGCAGCGGGATCGAGCGGAAGAGCGCCTGAGTATAGGGATGGCGCATCTTGTCGAAAACCTCGGTGACGTTCCCGGTCTCGACCGCCTCGCCGGAATACATCACGCAGATCCGGTCGCAGACATCCATGATGAGGCCCAGGTTGTGGCTGATGAACAGCATCGAGGTGCCGTATTTCTTCCCCAACTCCTTGACGAGGTCGACGATCCCGGCCTCCACCGTCACGTCCAGCGCCGTGGTGGGCTCGTCGAGGATCAGTAGCGCGGGCTTGGCCATCAAGGCCATGGCGATGACGATGCGCTGCTGCTGGCCGCCTGACAGCTGATGTGGGTAGGCGTTGACGATGCGGTCCGGGTCGGGCAGCCGCACGTCGGCGACGATCTGGCGGGCCAGCTTCCAGGCCTCGTCCTTCGACATGCCGGAATGCAGCATCGGCACCTCGGCCAGCTGCGCGCCGATCTTCATCGCGGGGTTCAGGCTTGCCATCGGCTCCTGGTAGATCATCGCGATCTCGCTGCCCCGGATGTGACGAAGTTCCTCGTCGTTCATCAGGGCAAGGTCGCGGCCCTTGAACTTCATCGAGCCGGAAACGATGCGGCCGGTCTTGCCCAGTTCGCGCATCACCGCCAGTGCGACAGTGGACTTGCCGCAGCCGGATTCGCCCACGAGGCCCATCGCTTCGCCCGGCATGACGGTGCAGGAGAAGTCCATCACGGCGGGGATTTCCCGCAGACGGGTGAAGAAGGAGATGGAGAGGTGCTCGATTTCCAGGATCGGCTTCGACGGGTCCCAGGGTTGATCGCTTGCAGGGGCTGTCATGGCATCAATCTTTCAGGCTTTCTTCGCGCAACCCGTCGGCCAGAAGGTTCAGGCCGAGGACGAGGCTCATCAGGGCAAGGGCAGGGGCCAGGGCAGGGTGGGGGAACAGGTTCAGAAGTTTCCGCCCGTCGTCGATGGTAGAGCCCCAGTCCGGGCTGTCGGGTGACACGCCGAGGCCGAAGAAGCCCAGGGTGCCGAGGAGGATGGTTGTATAGCCGATCCGCAGGCAGAAATCGACGATCAGCGGGCCGCGGGCGTTGGGCAGGATCTCCCACAGCATGATGTACCAGGGGCCTTCGCCGCGGGTCTGGCCGGCCGCCACATAGTCGCGGGCCTTGATGTCCATCACGAGGCCCCGGACGATGCGGAAGACGCCGGGCGAGTTCACGAAGACAACCGAGACGAAGACGTTCAGCATGTTCGGCTGCATCGACCAGATGCCCAACGGATCCATGTTGAAGGCAAGGCCGGAATAGGCCCAAAGTCCGATCAGGAGGGTGATCCCGACATATAGGTTCCGACGCGGCGGGTTGGTGTAGTACCGGCTGTTCCAGAGCGTGCAGAGAAAGATGATCGGGAAGATGAACAGGAGCGCGGCGAGAATGATGGGAATGCCGGTGTCGCGGATCTCGGGCGTGACGAGGAGGTAGAAGAGGAGGATCACCGGGAAGGCGAGGACGAGGTTCGCCAGGAACGAGATGAAGGTGTCCAGCTTGCCGCCGAAATAGCCTGCCGGCAGGCCCAGCGTGATGCCGACCATGAAGGCGAACAGCGTGGCGGCGGGAGCGATCTTCAGGACCTCGCGCGCGCCCATCACCATCCGGCTGAACACGTCGCGGGCGAGGTGGTCGCCTCCCAGCAGATACCAGCCATAGGGGCTGTCGGGGGCCAGAACCCCGGGTGCCTTGTTCTTCAGGCCCGAAAGCTGGATGAACGGGTCCTGGGTGATGATCACGTCGGCAAAGATCGCGGTGAAAACCCAGAACATGACGATGGCAAAGCCGATCATTCCGACGGTGGAATCGAAGAGCTTGCCATAGAGACCCAGCTTTCTGCGGAAGCGGATCGACAGCACGAAGGTCGCCGCGAGAGCCAGCCAGACCGGCCAGAACCGCACGGCCATTGCGCCGAGGATGCCCGCCTCGACCGGCGAGGGCATGACGGCACCCGCGGCAAGGGTAAAGACGATCGCCGCAAGGGCGGCAAGGAAGCTGAAGCGGATGGCAAGACTGGCAAAATGGCCCGGAGACCGGGCTGCCGCAGCGCCGTCGGGGCCGGGCAATTGCGGCGCGTCAAGGCCTGCAAACACGAACAGAAGTTTGGCAAGCAGCGACAGGGCAAGCGCCAGCAGCGCGATCTGGAACACGGGCAGAAGAACCGTTCCGACCGATCCAGTCCAGGTGAGGAAGTCCATGCGCGCGCTCCCTCAGGCCAGCCGGATGCGGGGGTTCAGGAAGACATAGCCGATGTCCGAGATCAGCTGCGTCAGCAGGACGACGACCACGGCCACGACCGAGCAGGCCAGCAGGAGAGGGATGTCGTTGTTCGAGGCGGCCTGCACCAGCGTCCAGCCGAAGCCCTTGTAGTTGAACAGGCTTTCCACGATCACCACGCCGTTCAAGAGCCAGGGGAACTGCAGCATGATGACCGTGAACGGCGCGATCAGGGCGTTTCTCAGCGCGTGGCGCATGACCACGGTGCGGAAGGGGACACCCTTCAGCCGGGCGGTGCGGATGTATTGCTGGGTCATCACCTCGGTCATCGAGGCACGGGTCATCCGGGCGATGTAACCGATGCCGTAAAGCGCGATGGTCATCACCGGCAGGGTGAAGTTCCAGAAGGTGATGTCGTCCATCGCCGAGGTGGCCGAGGCGAGGAACAGGGTCTTGTTCGGCTCCAGCAGCCCGTAGTCGGCCAGGATCGGCGAGATGCCGGTGGCGGCCGTGGCAAGCAGCGCCACCAGGATGACGCCGGACACATATTCGGGCGTGGCGGTCGAGGCGATGGAAAACGTCGACAGCGTCCGGTCAATGACCGACCCCTCGCGCATCCCCGAGAGCACGCCGAGAAACAGCGAGGTCGGCACCATCACCAGCATCACCGCCAGCATCAGCCACCCGGTTGCGGCGAGCTTTTCACCCAGCGACGCGGCGACGGGTTTCTTGAAGAAGGTCGAAAAGCCCCAGTTGCCCTGAAAGAGGCCGCAAAATCTGGGGGCGGTGGCGGGGTCCTGGCCAATGGCAAAGCAGCGTCCACGGGTATCGCCCTTTTCGTCGGTGTAGGTCCAGCCTGGCACCACCCCTAGCCACTGGCCATAGCGCGCGAACACCGAACCGGAATGGCCGTTCTGTTCGATCCAGGCCTGGACCGCCTCATCCGTCATGCGCACGGAGCCTTCGGTCCGCGCCAGCTTTTCCAGGTTCGGTTGCAGGTTGGTCAGGTAGAAGACCACGAAGGTCAGGGCCAGCGCTGTCAGCAGCATGACCCCCAGCCGACGGAGCACGAACAATCCCATGCCGCCCCCCCCTTTGCGTGAAAAACCCCTTGAAGGGGCGCGACAGGCGCGCCCCTTGTCGTTGTGTCACCGGGTCAGGGTGATCAGGCCACGGACCACTTGTAGTGATGGTGCTCGAAGGACGGGTGATGACCCAGCCCTGCGAAGCCTTCCTTGTGGTGGCTGAACAACGACCGCGAGAACGGGTTGATGATGTAGCCCTCTTCCTGAAGGATCGTGCCCATCTTCGCCGCAAGTTCGCGCCGCTTGTCGGCGTCTGCAATCGCCAGGGCCTGTGTCATCAGCGCGTCGAACTCGGGGTTGGCCATCGAAGTCTCGTTCCAGGAGCCGGTCGAAGTATAGGCCAGGCTCATGTTCTGCACCGCAAGCGGCCGGTGGTTCCAGGTCGTCGAGGAGAACGGATACTTCTGCCAGTCGTTCCAGAAGGTCGACCCCGGCATGACAGTGTGCTTGATGTTCATGCCCGCGTCCTTCAGCTGGGCCTGCACCGCCGCCGTGGTCGCCGCTTCCCAGCCGTCGTCCAGCGAGATCACCTCGAATTCCGCGTCCTTCAGGCCCGCGGCCTCCAGCGCCGGCATCAGGCCTGCGGGATTGATCGTCTGCTTGGGCAGTTCGGGATATTCCGGGTGGATCGGGAACATGTGGTGGTTCTCGCCCGTGGCGCCGAGGTTGTTGTAGCCAAGCTCCAGCACCACCTTCGGATCGACCGCCAGCTGGATCGCCGAGCGGACCGCCTTGTCCTTGTAGAGGTCCGACGACGAGTTCATCCGCACCACGATGGTCGAGGCGGTGACGACTTCCTCTTTCACCAGACCCATCCCGTCCAGGATGTCGATGAATTCGCCGACCGATTCATAGTTCGCGTCCACCTCGTCCGAGGAGAACAGCGCGACCATTGCGGCGGGATCGGTGCCGAAGTCGATGTAGTGGATCTCGTCCAGCGGCGCGGTGCCGCCCCACCAGGTATGGTTCGGGGCGCGGACCAGAACGGCCTTCTGCCCGACCGACACTTCCTGGGGAACATAGGGGCCTGTCCCGATCGGGTTGGTCGCGGGGTCCTCTCCGTCCTTGAACGACGAATGCACCACGGCTGCCGGATAGTCGGCAAGGTTCGGGACCACCGCGATATCCGGGGCGGTCAGGTTCAGCTGCACCGTCATGTCGTCGACCTTGACCACCGCGCCATCGCGCAGGGTCTTGGTCGCTTCGTCCACAAGGCCGGGGAAGCGCGAGGCCATCGCATTGCCCTCGACGTTGCCATCGGTCCAGCGGGCGAAGTTGCGCACCACGTCATCGGCGGTGAAGGGCTCGCCGTTGTTCCAGGTCACGCCGGGGCGGACCTTCAGCGTGTACTGGGTGGCGTCCTCGTTGACTTCCCAGCTTTCCAGCAGCCGGCCCTCGAATGTGCCGTCGTTGTTGTACTGGATCAGATATTCCAGCCAGCCGCGATAGACGTTGGCGATCTGCGGCCAGTCGGCCAGGCGCGGGTCCTTGGTGCCCTTCACCTCCATCGCCACGCGGATCTTGCCGCCGACCTTGGCCTCCTGCGCCTGGGCGGGGGCGGGCAGGCCGATCAGGCCATAGGCGGCAGCGGCCGAGACACCCAGCGCAGTCGTGCGGGTGAGGAATTCACGGCGGCTGAGCTTGCCATCGGCGTGTTCGGTTGCATACATCTGCGCCGCAGGATGCAGCTTGGCGCCGGTCTTCAGGTCTTTCATCTTCGTCTCCCTGCGAGTTTTTTCTTTGGTTGCGGCAGTGCGATCTGTCTCGCCAAGCGTTGCTCTGGCCGCGTCGGCACAGCCCGAACGTCACAGCGCGACACACACCCCCATCAGGCCATTGCGCATCTTTTTCGCCAATCCGTCAACGACTGCTTTCGACAATCCGTAGCACATTCACGACATGGCCAGGTCGAATTCTGACAGATCGTGTCGGAATCCGCTCAACCGGCGCGGCGGAAGGCGGTCGGCGACTTGCCGGTGACATGCTGGAAGGCGCGGGTGAAATAGGCGGGAGAGTTGAAGCCCAGCTGTTCGGCGATCCGGCCCACGGGAATGCGGGTTTCCGCCAGCAGCTTGCGCGCCTCGAAGATGCGGCGGTCCTGCAACAGGGCCGAGGCCGGGCGACCGCAGGCGGCCTTGCAGCAGCGGGTCAGGTGGGTCGGCGTGACGCCCAGGGCGGCGGCGAAGTCGGCGACGTTCATGCCGGTGCGGAAGTTGCGCTCCAGAAGTGCGGTGTAGCGGGCAACGAGGCGGCGGGTCGCGTCCTGCCGGGGGGCCTCCAGCGGATCGGCCTTGCGCACCTGACGCTCCAGCCAGACGCCCAGCAGGCCGACATAGGCCTCGGTCGCGCGTTCATGGGCCGGGGTGTCGCTTTCGATCTCGCGCAGGATCGAATCAAGCAGCACGTTCACCTCTTGCTGGGCATGCACCTCGCGGATGCGCAGATGCTGCGGGGTCTTCGGCAGGACGACCTTGGGATCGCGGCCGAAGAATACCGCCGTGCCAAAGACCTGCGGGCCCGCTTCGAACCCGTGCATGACGCCGGCAGGGATGAAGACCGCATTATGTGCCGTGTAGCCGCGCGTCACCCCCGAGATCGTGATGCGACCCTGTCCCTTGGTGAACCACAAGAGGCAGGGTTCGGAGAGCGAACGCATCGCCTCGACCCGCCAGCGACCGCCGGAAGCGAGGCGTGGAATGGCGACAAGGCGCAACGATGAGGCAGGGGCAGCAGTGAGCATGTGAGGGCAGATCCCTTGGCAGAGGCGCTGACCGGGTGAGTAAAGCAGCCTGCCCGGGTCAACCCAAGCAAAATCGGCGAGCCGGACGCAAAGTTATCCACAGATGTTGGAAATTCATGTGCATAACTGGGTGCAAGCCCGGATCTTTTCTGAACATCGCCCTGCAAGTGACCGTCAGGGAAGGGAAACCTGTCGCCAGACCTTCATGTTCGATCTGAACCAGGTGCGCTGGCGTTTGGCATATTGGCGGCTGGCCAGGACGGCCGCGTCGGTGGCATCGGAGAGAGCCAGCTCACCCCGCAGATGCGCAATCAGCTCGGCTGCGCCGATGGCCTTCGAGGAGGGCAGGCCCGGGTCCCAATCGGCGAGGTTGGCGCGGGCCTCATCCAGGGCCCCGTCGCTTAGCATCTGGCGAAACCGCCGGGCGATGCGGTCGTTCAGCCAGGCGACATCGGGGACAAGGACCAGGGCCTCGGCCCGATCCAGGGCCAAAAGCGGAGGCGGCGTGTTGTCCTGCCAGCTGGCCAGCCCGCGCCCGGTGGCGCGCAACACCTCCCATGCGCGCTGGATGCGGACCGGGTTCTGGCGGTCGATGCGGGCGGCGGTTGCGGCGTCCAGTTCGGACAGCAGCGCAGCGTGACCTTCGGCGGCGCGGCGGGCGTTGGCTTCGGCCCGGACGGCGGGGGGAACGTCCGGCACTTCTGCCAGCCCCCGGGTCAAGGCGTTGAAATTCAGACCCGTTCCGCCGACGATCACCACGGGCTGCGACAGGAGGGGAGCCACCTCGCGCAGCCAGTGTCCGACGGAATAGGTCGTCTCGCGCGGAACGTGGCCATAGAGCGCATGGGGCGCCGCGGCCTCGTCAGCGGGCGAGGGCCGGGCGGTGAGCACGCGCCAGTTGGCATAGACCTGAAGCGCGTCGGCGTTCACGATCAGGCGGTTGTCGCGCGCGGCAAGCTCCATCGCCAGGGCCGACTTGCCGCTGGCCGTGGGGCCGGCGATCAGCACCGGAGCCTCGCGCGATATGCTGTCGATCTGCACCAGAAACCCCGGTTGAACCTTCCCCGCTTTTGCGACATTTTGCGGCCCAGTCCAAACAAGAAAACGAAATGCAGGGGTCCCATGTCGGAGACAGCCACCAAATACAGCCGCGTGATGCTGAAGATCAGCGGCGAGGCGCTGATGGGGGACCAGGGCTATGGCCTGCATCCGCCGACCGTGGCGCGCATCGCCGAAGAGGTGAAATCGGTCCGCGACCTGGGCGTCGAGATCTGCATGGTCATCGGCGGCGGCAACATCTTTCGCGGCCTGCAAGGCAGCGCGCAAGGCATGGAGCGGACGACGGCGGATTACATGGGGATGCTGGCCACGGTGATGAACGCGCTGGCCATGCAGTCGGCGCTGGAGGCGATCGGTGTTTTCACCCGCGTCATCAGTGCGATCCCCATGGATCAGGTCTGCGAGCCCTACATCCGCCGCCGCGCAGTCCGGCACCTGGAGAAGAAGCGGGTCTGCATCTTCGCCGCCGGGACCGGCAACCCCTATTTCACCACCGACACGGCGGCGACGCTGCGGGCCAGCGAGATGGCCTGTCAGGCGATCTTCAAGGGCACGAAGGTGGATGGCGTCTATGACAAGGATCCCAAGAAGCATGCCGATGCCAAACGCTATGACCATGTGACCTATGATGAGGTTCTGGAGAAGCACCTGGGCGTGATGGACGCGACCGCGATTGCCCTGGCGCGCGACAATGAACTGCCGATCATCGTCTTCAGCCTGGACGAGCCGGGCGGGTTCCGGGGGATTCTGGCCGGGCAGGGGACCTATACCCGGGTGCAGGACTGAACCCTTGCGGGCGGTGTGTTGATCCGGGCCGATGCGCGGCATCGGGCAGCATTGATCCGGTCTTCATCGCGTATGCACCCCTTATGCGCCCGCGCCGCATTTCGGGATCGGCAACCATGCGCCGCGACTCGCGACCCGATCGGACAAGGTGCTTTGGCCTATACCCGCCCCGCGCGGCTCTGCTATAGAGCGCGAAATCGCGAGGGGAAGCTCGCAATCGAAGTGAAGGACCTGAGCCATGGCACATGAAGACCTTGAGATCGACACCGATGCAATCCAGCGCCGGATGGATGGCGCGATGGCGGCGCTCAAGACGGAATTTGCCTCGCTGCGGACCGGTCGGGCCAGCGCCTCGATCGTCGAGCCGATCATGGTCGATGCCTACGGCCAGATGACCCCGATCAACCAGCTGGGCACCGTGAACGTCCCGGAACCCCGGATGGTGGTCATCAACGTCTGGGACAAGGGCATGATCTCGAAAGTGGAAAAGGCGATCCGCGAGTCCGGCATCGGCATCAACCCGGTCACCGACGGCCCGCTGATCCGCCTGCCGATTCCCGAACTGAACGAGGAACGTCGCCGCGAATTGACCAAAGTTGCCGCGCAGTATGCCGAAAGCGCCAAGGTTGCGATTCGCAACGTGCGGCGTGATGGCATGGACCAGATCAAGAAGGCCAAGGCGCAGGGCATGAGCGAGGACGAGCAGAAATTCTGGTCCGAGACGGTGCAGGAAATGACCGACAAGGCGATTGCCGCGGTCGACCGCGCTCTGGAGGCCAAGCAGGCGGAAATCATGCAGGTCTGACCTGCGGACGGAGGGGCGGCGGTTGTCGAAGGACTTGCAGGTGGAGGCCGTGGCGCGGCCCGTCAACCATCTGGCGATCATCATGGACGGCAATGGCCGTTGGGCGACGAACCGGGGCTGGGCGCGACTGGTGGGCCACCGCAAGGGCGCCGAGCGGGTGCGCGAGATCGTCAGGGCGGCTCCGGACCTTGGGATCAAGTGGCTGACGCTGTATGCCTTCTCTACCGAGAACTGGAAGCGGTCCACGGAAGAGGTCCTGGGCCTGATGGCGATCTTCGCCCGCTATATCGAGCGCGAGGCGGATCGACTGGCCAGGGCCGGCGTACGGATGCGCTTCATCGGCGACCGCAGCCGTCTGGATCCGAAATTGCAGCGCATGATGGCCGGGATCGAGGCGCGGACGGCGGGGCTGGACCGGCTGAACCTGACGGTGGCGATCAACTATGGCGGCCGCGATGAGATCGTCCGCGCGGCAAGGAAGGTGGCCGAGGCGGCGGCGGCGGGGCTGCTGGACCCAAGGCATCTGACCGAGGCGGCGTTCTCGGAGCGGCTGGATACCGGCGGATTGCCGGACCCCGACCTGGTGATCCGCACCAGCGGAGAGACTCGGACGTCGAACTTCCTGCCCTGGCAGGCGGCCTATGCGGAATACGAATTTACCGAGACGCTGTGGCCGGATTTCGGGCCCGAGGAGCTTGCGGCCATCGTGCAGCGCTTTTCGAACCGGCAGCGCCGGTTTGGCGGGGTCGCGCGATGATCGACCCAGGCCCGGCGCCTGGCGGAAAGTGGGCTGACCTTCGGACGCGGATCCTGTCGGCCACCGTCATGGTGGCGGTGGGCGCCTTGGAGATCTGGCTGGGCGGCACGGCCTTCGCGGCTCTGGTCGTGCTGTTGACGGCTGTCATGATCTGGGAACTGGCGGCGATGACGGCCCCGGCGCGGAAACAGACCCCGGTCACCATCGCCGTGGTGGCGGGCGTGGCGCTGATGCTGGCGCTGGTCCTGCGCAGCGAGATCGCCACGCTGTTCCTGATGGCTCCGACGCTGGTCCTGATTCTGACCCCGCGCCGCGACCGGCGGCTGGCGGGCGGCTATGCGCTGGCGGTCATGCTGGCGGGATACGGGCTGGTCGACCTGCGCGAGGCGGGGGGCGGCAGCGCGATCCTCTGGGTGGTTGCGGTGGTCGTCGCCTCGGACGTGCTGGGCTATTTCGTCGGTCGCATGCTGGGCGGCCCGAAATTCTGGCCCGCGATCAGCCCGAAGAAGACCTGGTCGGGCACGGTGGCGGGCTGGGTCGGGGCGGCGCTGGTCGGGATGGCCGCGGTCCTCTGGCTGGGTGCGAGCTGGCTTCTGGTTCCGGTCTCGGCGCTGGTGGCCTTTGCCGGGCAGTTGGGCGACATCGCCGAAAGCTGGGTCAAGCGACGCTGCGGCGTGAAGGATGCCTCCAACCTGATCCCGGGTCATGGCGGGGTGCTGGACCGCTTTGACGCGCTGATCGGTGCCATGGTTTTCGTGCTGGCGCTGGGGCTGGTCGCCCCGGTCATGGCGCTGTTCGGGGCATAGGGGATGCGCAGCGTTTCGATCTTTGGCGCGACGGGGTCGATCGGAGAGCAGACGGTTGATCTGTTGCAGCGGGCGGGTGGGGCCGAGGCGTTCCGCATCGTGGCGCTGACCGGCGGGCGGAACATCGCCCGGCTGGCCGAGATGGCGCGGGCTTTGCGGGCCGAGGTGGCAGTCTGCGCCGATCCCGCCGGTCTGGCCGAGTTGCGCACGCGGCTGGAAGGGTCCGGCGTTGCCGCAGCGGCGGGACCGGAGGCGATTGCCGAGGCGGCAGACCGGCCCGCGGACTGGGTGATGAGCGCGATCGTCGGGGCGGCAGGACTGGAGCCGGGCCTTCGCGCACTGCGCCACGGGACGACGCTGGCGCTGGCCAACAAGGAAAGCCTGGTGACGGCGGGTCCCCTGGTGATGGCCGAGGCCGCCCGCCACGGCGCGCGCATCCTGCCGGTGGATAGCGAACATTCAGCGATCTTCCAGGCGCTGGTGGGCGAGGATGTCACGGCGGTCGAGCGGATCATCCTGACGGCCAGCGGGGGGGCCTTGCGGGACTGGCCGCTGGAGCAGCTGGCGCGGGCGACGGTCAGGGATGCCCTGGCGCATCCGAACTGGGCGATGGGGCAACGGATCACCATCGATTCGGCCAGCATGTTCAACAAGGCGCTCGAAGTCATCGAAACGCGCGAATATTTCGGGGTGGAGCCGGATCAGGTCGAGGTCATCATCCATCCCGAAAGCCTGATTCATTCGATGGTGGGTTTTCGCGATGGGGCGATCATGGCGCATATGGGGGCGCCGGACATGCGCCACTCCATCGGCTATGCGCTGAACTGGCCTGACCGATCGCACCTTCCCGTCGCGCGGCTGGATCTGGCGCAGATCGCCCGGCTCAGTTTCCGCGCGCCCGAGATGGCGCGCTATCCGGCCCTGCGGCTGGCGCGCGAGGTGATGGCGCGGCGCGGACTGGCTGGGGCGGCGTTCAATGCGGCGAAGGAGGTGGCGCTGGACCATTTCCTTGCGGGCGGGATCGGCTTCATGCAGATGGCCGAGGTCGTCGAGGCGGTGCTTGCGGCGCTTGACGGCGAGTTGAGCAAGGAAATCGGACAGATGACCCTTGAGGATGTGCAGGGGATGGACCATCTGGCCAGAGTCAGGGCGAACGAGATCGCGCAGGTCGCGGCAGGAGCAAGGTGATGGAAGCGGTTGTTGCGGCGCTTGGCGGTACGGCCTGGACGGTGGCGTTCTTCGTGATCGCGCTGTCGGTGATCGTCTTCGTCCACGAATACGGCCATTACATCGTCGGGCGCTGGTCGGGCATCCATTCCGAGGTGTTCTCGGTGGGCTTCGGCCCGGTCCTGTTCAGCCGCACCGACAAGCGCGGCACGAAATGGCAGATCGCGGCGATTCCCTTCGGCGGCTATGTCAAGTTCATGGGCGATGCGGATGCGTCCTCGGTGCGGGCCGCCGATGTGTCGGGCCTGTCGGCGGAAGAGCGGCGGCACACGATGGCTGGAGCCCCGTTATGGGCCCGGACCGCCACGGTGGCGGCGGGTCCGGTGTTCAACTTCATCCTGACCTTCGTGCTGCTGGCCGGGCTTGCCTTTGCGGTGGGCGTCCCGCGGGATGAGCCGACGATCGGCAAGATCCGGCCTCTGCCGTTCGAAGGGTCCGGTCTGGCGGTCGGCGACGTGATCCTGGCGCTGGATGGCACGCCAACCCCGGATTGGGCGACCTTTCAGCAGGTTGCCGATACGCTTACCGACAAGGCGATGCTGGATTACACGGTGCGGCGCGGCGCGGATGAGATCGTGGTGACAGGTCCGCATCCCCGGATCCCGGTGATCGGCGAAGTGCAGGTCCGTTCGGCCGCGATGGATGCGGGCATTCGGGAAGGCGATGTCATACTGAAGGCCGGGGGCAAGGATGTGCGGGTCTTCGAGGAGCTGCCGAAGATCGTGGCGGACAGCAAGGGCCAGCCGGTGCCGCTGACGGTCTGGCGCGACGGCAAGACCTTCGATCTGATGCTGACGCCGCGCATCCGCACGGTCGACGATGGCAATGGCGGGTTCACCGAGCGCTATCTGCTGGGCCTGTATTCCGGCATGTTTTTCGAGCCCGCCGTGCGCAGCGTCGGCCCGTGGGAGGCGCTGTCGGGTGCGGCGCGGTCGATGTGGCTGATGACGACCACAACCTTCTCGGGCCTTTCGCACATGATCCAGGGGGCGATCAGCAGCTGCAACCTGTCGGGGGCGATCGGGATGGCCGAGACGGCCGGCGATGCGGCGCGCAACGGCGCGGTCAGCTTTGTCAGCATGCTGGCCATCCTGTCGCTGGGCGTCGGCATCCTGAATCTCTTTCCGATCCCGGTGCTGGATGGCGGACATCTCGTGTTCTACGCCTATGAGGCAGTGACGCGCCGGAAGCCCTCGGAACGGGCGCTGCGGATGCTGATGACAGTGGGGCTGACGCTGGTGCTGTCGATCATGCTCTTCGGCCTCAGCCGCGATCTGATGTGCCGATAGCGAGGCAGCGCGGGCCAGAGGGACAAGAGCGGCGGTGCACAGGCCATAGCCTTTTCAGCACAACATCTTGCAAAGTTATCCACAGGGACCGCAGGCTTTTGACAAAGCTTTGCTTTCCCGCTAGTCAATCCGGAAAGACAAAATTGGGCGAGGATGGAATATGCGGATGACCCAGCACGCGGCCAAGGGGCGGTCTGCCCGGGCAAGGTCAAGGGCTCGTCTGCTGGCCACGGCCGTTTTCATCGGTGCCGCAACGGCTTCGGTGCCGTTCCTCCAGCCCGCCGTTGCCCAGGTCTTTTCGTTTTCGAATGTGACCATCGAAGGCAATGAGCGCGTCGATGCCGCGACCATCCTCAACTATGCCGGAATCAAGCGGGGCCAGGAGGTGTCGGCGGCCGCGCTGAACGACGCCTATCAGCGCATCCTGAACTCCAACCTCTTTGAAACGGTGGAGCTTGTGCCGCAGGGTTCGACCCTGGTGATCCGGGTCAGGGAATACCCGATCGTCAACGTCATCTCGATCGAGGGCAACAAGCGGCTGAAGGACGAGAAGCTGTCCGAGCTGATAAAGTCGCAGCCGCGCCGGGTCTATTCCCCTTCGATGGCAGAATCGGATGCGGCGGCGATTGCCGAGGCCTATCGGGTGTCCGGGCGTCTGGCGGCCAGCGTGACGCCGAAGATCATCCGCCGCAGTGACAACCGGGTCGATCTGGTGTTCGAGGTGACCGAGGGCCGTGTTGTCGAGAACGAGCGGATCAGCTTTGTCGGCAACAAGGCCTTCTCGGACCGCCGCTTGCGCCAGGTGCTGGAGACCAAACAGGCGGGGCTGCTGCGCAACCTGATCCAGCGCGACACCTTCGTGCCCGAACGGCTGGAGCTGGATCGCAAGGTTCTGACCGATTTCTACCTGTCGCGTGGCTATATCGACTTTCAGATCCTCGACGCCAGCGCCGAGGTCAGCCGCGAACGCGACGCGACCTTCCTGACCTTCACCATCCGTGAGGGCCTGCCCTATTCGATCGGGAAGGTGTCGACCGTATCGGAGGTCGAGGGGCTGGATGCCGCCGAGTTCGAAGCGGTCCAGAAGATCCGCACCGGGCAGACCTATACGCCGCTTCTGATCGACAACAACATCACCCGGATGGAAAACCTTGCCCTGAAGAAGGGGCTGAACTTCATCCGTGTCGAGCCGCGCATCACCCGCAACGACCGGGGGCAGATGGTGGACATCCAGTTCGCCATCGTGCGGGGCCAGCGGGTCTTTGTCGAACGGATCGACATCGAGGGCAACAAGACGACGCTGGATCAGGTGATCCGGCGCCAGTTCCGCACCAGCGAGGGCGACCCCTTCAACCCGCGCGAAATCCGCCAGGCGGCCGAACGCATCCGGGCGCTTGGCTTCTTCTCGGACGCGCAGGTCAATGCCGAGCAGGGATCGGCCGCAGATCAGGTTGTCGTCAATGTGGATGTCGAGGAACAGCCCACGGGATCGCTGAATTTTGGTCTGACCTATTCGGTCGCGAACGGCACCGGAGTGAGCGTCAGCTTTTCCGAAACCAACTTCCTGGGGCGCGGCCAGCGTCTGACGGCCTCGATCTCGACGGCCTCTTCGAACCAGAATTCCAGTTTCAGCTTCACCGAACCGGCCCTCCTGGGCCGTGACCTCAGCTTCTCGTTGGGTGCATTCTACCGCACGTCAGAGTCCGATTTCTCGGCCTATGACACGCGCAACATCGGCTTCAACACCGGGATCGGCTTTCCGGTCGGCGAACAGTCGAACCTGAACCTGCGGCTGGGGATCACCGAGGACAAGCTGTTCAACTACACCGGCAATTCGCCGATCATTCAGGCCGAAGAGGCGCGCGGCGCGCTGAAGACGATGTCGGTCGGCTATAGCTACGAGTTCGACAACCGTATCACCGGACTTAATCCGAAGGGTGGCGTCCTGTTGCGCTTCGGTCAGGATTTCGCGGGCCTTGGCGGTGACAACAAGTACATCAAGACCACGGCTCTCGCGCTGGCGGAAACCAAGGTGCTGAACGAGGAAGTGACGCTGCGCGCGATCTTCGAAGGCGGGGCGATTACTTCTCTGGGCGGCAACATGACGCGGGTGACGGACCGCTTCTTCGGCAATGGCAAGATCAGGGGCTTCGAGCCGAACGGGATCGGTCCGCGCGATCTGGGGGCGACCGATCAGGACGCGCTCGGCGGGAACATGTTCGCCGTCGCCCGGTTCGAGGCGGATTTCCCGCTGGGCCTGCCCGAGGAATACGGCATCACCGGCGGCGCCTTCTTCGACGTCGGCTCGGTCTGGAGCCTGGACAACACGGCGGGAGTTGGTGGCCCGGTCGACGACGGGTTGAACCCGCGCGCCTCGCTGGGTCTGTCGGTGTTCTGGACCACGCCGATCGGCCCTTTGCGGTTCAACTTCAGCCGGGCGGTCAAGAAGGAAGATTACGACAAGGAACAGACCTTCGACCTGACGATCTCGACCAAGTTCTGACGATGGCGGGGTGGCGCGGATACGGGCCCTCGATGCTGCGGGCCTGGATCATCGTCGGCGTGATGTCGCTGGGCCTGCCGGCTGCAGCGCAGGATGCGGTGGCGCCGCTTCTGACGCTGGATCAGGACCGACTGTTCCTGGAATCCGATTTCGGCAAGGCCGTGGTCGAGCGGGAGCGGGCCGCGACAGCGGCGCTGGAGCAGGAGAACCGTGCGATCGAAGCGGAGCTGGTCGCCGAAGAGCAGGCTCTTACCGAGGCGCGGGCAAAGCTGCCGCCCGAGGAATTCTCCGCCAAGGCCGAGGCCTTCGATGCCAAGGTGGAACGGATCCGCGCCGAACAGGATGCCAAGGCCCGCCGCCTGACCGAAGGGCGCGACAAGGACCGCAAGGCGTTTCTCGAGGTTGTCGTCCCGGTGCTGGGCGAGATTCTGGGGGACAGGAAAGCGACCGCGATCCTGGACAAGAACGTGGTGATCCTGTCTCTGTCGGCGATCGACATCACTGACGAGGCCATCGCCCGCGTCAACGTTGCGCTGGCGGAACGGGCGGCGCCGAAGCCCTGACCGGACCTGTCCTGGCCCTGAGCAACTTGTGCCCTCCCGCGCGACTTGCTAGCTAGACCGAAAGCCGTTTGGCCGATGGCCGGGGAAGGGGTGAAACCATGGATGCAGCCGCCGAGACACATGCCGATCTGGATCTGATCCAGAGGATCATTCCGCACCGCTATCCCTTCCTGTTGATCGACAAGGTCCGCGACATCGTGCTGAACGAGTCCTGCGTGGGCATCAAGTGCGTCACGCTGAACGAGCCGCAATTCCAGGGTCATTTCCCCGGGATGCCGATCTTCCCCGGCGTGATGATCATCGAGGCGATGGCGCAGACCAGCGGCGTTCTGGTCGGCCTGTCGATGGACCTGGTGGACAAGAATGCCAAGGTCTTCTTCATGGGCGTCGATGGCGTGAAGTTCCGCCGCAAGGTGGTGCCGGGCGATGTGCTGGAGCTGCATGTGAAGGCCTTGCGCGGTGGCGGCCGGGTCTGGAAGTTCGAGGGCCGCGCCATGGTCGAGGGCGAGCTGGCCTGCGAGGCCACCTTCATGGCGATGTTCGACGTGGCCAAGGCCTGAGCCCGGGCATGAGCATTCATCCGACAGCCCGCGTGCATCCCTCGGCCGTGGTCGAGAGCGGGGCCGTCCTGGGCGAGGGCTGCGTCATCGGCCCGTTCTCGATCATCGGACCGGAGGTCGTGCTGGGTGCGCGGGTCGAGGTCAAGTCGCATGCGGTGGTGACGGGCTGGACCGAGATCGGCGACGAGACGGTGATCTTCCCCTTTGCCACGGTCGGCGAAGTGCCGCAGGACCTGAAATATCATGGCGAGCGCACGCGGCTGATCGTGGGCCGGCGCTGCCGGATCCGCGAGGCGGCGACGCTGAACACCGGCACCGAGGGCGGGGGCGGGGTCACGCGGGTGGGCGACGATGTGCTTATCATGACCGGCGCCCATGTCGGACATGATGCTCAGATCGGCGACCGGGTGATCCTCGTGAACAACGTGGCCATTGCCGGGCATTGCGTGCTGGGGGACGACGTGATCGTCGGCGGGTTGTCGGGTGTGCACCAGTGGGTGCGGATCGGGCAGGGCGCGATCATCGGCGCGGTCACGATGGTGACGAACGACGTGATCCCCTATGGCCTGGTGCAGGCGCCGCGGGGCGAGCTGGACGGGCTGAACCTTGTCGGGCTCAAGCGTCGGGGTGTGGACCGCGCGGGGATCACCGCGCTGCGGGCCGCCTATCAGACTCTGGCGCAGGAGGACGGCAGTTTTCTGGACCGCGCGCGCAAGCTGGCCGAGGAGAGCGACAACCCCCTGGTGCGCGAGATCGCGGATTTCATCCTGTCGAAGTCCGATCGCAGCTTCCTGACCCCGAAGGGCGGACGGTGAGCGCGGGCGCGCGAACGGCGGTCATTGCCGGGCAGGGTCGGCTTCCCGCCGCGCTCGCTGCGGCCATGGATGAGCCGCCGCTTGTGGCCGCGATGGATGGCTTTGCGCCGGATGGGCTGACCGTCGACCTGACCTTCCGGGTCGAGCGGCTGGTGCCGTTCTTGCGCGCGCTGGAGCGGGACGGGATCGGCCAGGTGATCTTTGCCGGGGCCGTCACGCGGCCAAGGCTCGATCCGGCCCTGCTGGATGAAGGCACGGCCGCGCTTTTGCCGCAGCTGATGCAGGCGATGGCGGCGGGCGATGACGCCACGCTGCGGGTGGTGATCGCGCTTTTCGAGGAGTTCGGCTTTTCGGTCGTCGGCGTCGACCAGATCGCGCCCGCGTTGCTGCCCGGCGCCGGGGTGCTGGCCGGGACGGTTTCGCCCCGCGATGCGGCGGATGCCGAACGGGCGGCGGCCATCGTGGCGGCCCTTGGCGCGGTGGATGTGGGGCAGGGCGCTGTCGTGGCGCAGGGCCTGTGCCTGGGCGTCGAGGCGCTGCCGGGGACGGATGCCCTCTTGACGCAGGTGGCCGGGATCGGTGCGCTGCGGCCTGATCCGGCCCGGGGGCGCGGGGTGTTCTACAAGGCGGCGAAGCCCGATCAGGACCGGCGCATCGACCTGCCGACGATCGGGCCGGAGACGCTGCGCGGCGCGGCGGCGGCGGGTCTGGGCGGGATCGCGTTTCAGGCCGGGGCGGTGATCTGCCTGGACCTGGACGAGATGACGCGGATGGCGGAAGAGCTGGGCCTGTTCCTCTGGGCGCGGGCATGAGCGCGGGCGGCTCATCGCTTGCTGCGCGGCGCTCTTCGCGGGGTGTGTCGCAGCGAAGAGCGGTCGAAGACAAGCGATGAGCGGGGCGTTGATGCTGTTCCTGATCGCGGGTGAGCCTTCTGGCGATCGTCTGGGGGCGGCGCTGATGGCGGGGCTGAAGTCGCTGATTCCGGTAGAGTTTGCCGGGATCGGCGGGCCGCTGATGCAGGCGGAGGGGATGGCGAGCCTCTTCCCGATGGAGGAGCTGTCCGTGATGGGCATCGCCGAGGTCCTGCCGAAATACCTCCATCTCAAGCGGCGTATCCGCGAGGCAGCCGAGGCGGCGCTGGCCAGTGGTGCCGAGGCCTTGGTGACCATCGACAGCCCCGATTTCTGTCTGCGAGTGGCGAAGATCGTCAAGGCCGCGCGCCCGGACTTCCGCACCATCCACTATGTCGCGCCCTCGGTCTGGGCCTGGCGTCCGGGGCGGGCGGCGAAAATGGCGCGGGTCATCGACCATGTGCTGGCGCTGCTCCCGTTCGAGCCGCCCTACATGACGGCGGCGGGGATGACCTGTGATTTCGTCGGGCATCCGGTGGTGGCCGAGCCGCTGGCGTCACCGGCGGAACGGGCCGCCTTTGCCGGTGAGGGGCCACTGCTGCTGGTCCTGCCGGGGTCGCGCCGCAGCGAGGTTTCGCGTCTGGCCCCGATCTTCGGCGAGGTGGTCGGTCGCCTGAAGGTGCGCCATCCCGATCTGCGGCTGGCCCTGCCGACGGTGCGCGGCGTCGCAGGGCTGGTGCGCGATCTGACCGCCTCATGGCCCCTGGCCCCGCAGATCGTCGAGGAGGCGGGCGAGAAACGCGGGGCCTTTGCAGCGGCGGATGTGGCGCTGGCAGCTTCGGGGACGGTGTCGCTGGAGCTGGCCGCCAATGCCTGCCCGATGGTGATCGCCTATGACATGCACCCCGTCAGCTGGTGGCTGATGCAGCGCGCGGCGCTGATCGACACCGTGACGCTGGTCAACCTGGTCAGCGAGACCCGCGTCGTGCCCGAGTTCCTGGGGCCGGCCTGTCGCGCCGAGGTCATAGCGCCGACGCTCGAGGCGGTGCTTGCGGACCCCACGCCGCAAAAGGCGGCGATGGCGCTGACGATGCAGCGGCTGGGGCGGGGCGGTGAGGCCCCGGGCCTCAGGGCTGCGCGGTCGGTGCTGGCGGCGCTTCGCCGTTGATGATCGCCAGGACCTGCGGCATCAGCGTGCCCATCCTGTCGTTGACAAGCTGCATCACGGCAGGCTGCTGCGCCGCGGTCAGTTGCGGCAGCTTGGCCAGGACCGAACGGCCCTCGGGCGTCGCGTAGAAGTCGCGCAGCGCGGTGATCTCGCCCAGCGTCATCAGATCGGCCATGATCTGCGCCTGATCGCGCATCAGGCTCGTCATCGGCTGGGTGAAGGTGTCGAGATAAAGCTGCCGGATTTGCGCCACCTGATCGTCTGCCAGCACCTGCCCGCCGGCGGCCACCTGCTGGAGGATCGGCTGGTACATGGTCTCGATCACCGCGGTGAGGTCGAAACTCTGAAGCGCAAGGTCGACGTATTCCGTGGCCACCGCGACCCGTTCCTCGCGGGTCTCGGCCAGAAGGGGCAGCGGCAACGCGAGCAGCGCCAGGAGCGGCATATGCTTCAAGACTTATCCTTTCCAGATCCAGCCGCCGCCATGGATGCGGCTGCCCTCGGACGCGTAGAACACGCAGGCCTGCCCGGCGCTGACCCCGTCCTCGGGGGCCAGAAGCTCGACTTCGGCCGTGGTGGGCCCGGTCGGACGGATCACCGCCTCGCGCGGGGGCCTTGTCGAGCGGACCTTGACCTTCAGGTGCCATTCCGGGCGGCTGTCAAAGGGCGCATCGCCCAGCCAGTTGATCTCGCGCACCGGGATGATCCGGGTCGACAATGCGGCCTTCGGGCCGACGATCACCCGGCGCGCCTCGGGGTCGAGCTTGACGACATAGAGCGGCTCACCCAGTCCGCCGATGCCCAGGCCCTTCCTCTGGCCGATGGTGTAATGGATCACGCCGCGATGGTCGCCAAGCACGTTGCCGTCGAGATCGACGATCTCGCCGGGGTCTGCGGCACCGGGGCGCAGCTTTTCGATCACCGCGGCGTAGTTGCCGTTCGGAACAAAGCAGATGTCCTGGCTGTCGGGCTTGTCGGCCACCGGCAGCCCGTATTTCGCCGCAAGCGCGCGGGTCTCGGCCTTGGAGGCCAGATGCCCGAGCGGGAAGCGCAGATAGTCCAGCTGTTCCGGCGTGGTCGAGAACAGGAAATATGACTGGTCGCGCGCGGGGTCCGCGGCCTGGTGCAACTCGGGCCCGTGATCGCCGAGTTTGCGCTGGATGTAATGGCCTGTCGCCATGCAGTCGGCCTCAAGGTCCCTGGCGGTGGCCAGAAGGTCCTTGAACTTCACCCGTTCGTTGCAACGGATGCAGGGCACCGGCGTCGCCCCCGCGAGATAGGCGTCGGCGAATTCCTCGATCACCGCCTCGCGGAAGGTGTTCTCGTAATCGAGGACATAGTGCGGAAAGCCCATGGTCTCGGCCACCCGGCGCGCGTCATGAATGTCTCGGCCCGCGCAGCAGGCGCCCTTCTTGGCCAGAGCCGCCCCGTGGTCGTAGAGTTGCAGCGTGACGCCCACCACATCGTAGCCTTCTTCGGCCAGCATCGCGGCCACGACCGAACTGTCGACCCCGCCGGACATGGCAACGACCACCCGCGTTTCCGACGGGGGCTTGGGCAGGCCAAGAGAGTTGAGCGCCAGGTCTCGGGGCATGAGGATTGTCCGGGTTCAGGGAATGATGGGGAATATATGAAAATGCTGTGCACTCTCAATCCCCTGTTTCAGGATTGATTAAGCCTGTTCGGTCATTCTGCCGGAAATGAGCGAGGGAACCGTGATGTTTCTCAAGAAAGTCGACGGACCAAGACAGGTGACTCTGCCGGATGGCAGCATCCTGACCCGTGCCGATCTGCCGCCGGTCGACACCCGCCGCTGGGTTGCAAGCCGCAAGGCCGTGGTGGTCAAGGCGGTGGTCTATGGGCTGATCTCCGAGAAGGAGGCGCTGGATCGCTATGCCTTGTCCGAGGAAGAGTTCGATCTGTGGCGCACGGCCGCCCTCAAGCATGGCGAGGATGGCCTGAAAGTCACGGCGATCCGGAAATACAGACAACTTTAGGTGTATTCGTATTCTCCCTCTGGCATAGTAACGGTCGGTTAACCATTGCTCGCCAAAATCGTTAACGATGACCACCGGAGCGGAGCTTTTGAAACATGCGTATTCTGCTTGTAGAGGACGACCCCACGACCTCGCGCAGCATCGAGATGATGCTGACCCATGCGAACCTGAACGTCTATTGCACCGACATGGGCGAAGACGGGATCGATCTGGCGAAACTTTACGATTACGATCTGATCCTTCTGGACCTGAACCTGCCGGACATGAGCGGGCATGAAGTGCTGCGTCAGGTCCGTCAGGCGCGGGTGGAAACGCCGATCCTGATCCTGTCGGGCGCGGATGACACGGAAAACAAGCTGAAGGGCTTCGGCTTCGGCGCGGACGATTACCTGACCAAGCCCTTCCACCGCGAAGAACTGGTTGCACGGATCCATGCCATCATCCGCCGGTCCAAGGGGCACAGCCAGTCGGTCATCAGAACCGGCCGGGTGTCGGTGAACCTGGACGCCAAGACCGTCGATGTCGACGGCAAGGCGGTGCATCTGACCGGCAAGGAATACCAGATGCTGGAGCTGCTGAGCCTGCGCAAGGGCACGACGCTGACCAAGGAGATGTTCCTGAACCACCTCTACGGCGGCATGGATGAACCCGAACTGAAGATCATCGACGTCTTCATCTGCAAGCTGCGCAAGAAGCTGGCCGAGGCGACGGGGGGTGACAATTACATCGAAACCGTCTGGGGCCGTGGCTATGTGCTGCGCGATCCCTCGGGCGGCCAGGCCAAACTTGCCGCCAGCGCCTGATCTTTACCTTCGCAGCCCCGCCGCCTAACCTTTCGCCGCAAGGGCCAGGGGACGGGGATGACGGAAAAGGCGGTCGAGACACTGACAGAGGCCGAGGCAAGGGTTGAACTTGCCCGCCTCGCCAAGGCACTGGCAGCCGCGAACACGGCCTATCACACGCTGGACGCCCCCGAGATCTCGGATGCGGAATATGATGCGCTCAAGCGCCGCAACCTGGCGATCGAGGCGCGTTTCCCCTGGCTGAAGCGCGCCGATTCTCCTTCGGATCAGGTCGGCGCGGCAGTGGCCGAAGGCTTTGGCAAGGTGACGCACAGGGTGCGCATGTTGTCCCTGGAAAATGCCTTTGCCGCCGAGGATGTGGCCGAGTTCGTGGACCGGGTGCGGAAGTTCCTTGGCCTTGCCGAGGATGCGGTTGTCCGGTTCACCGCCGAGCCGAAGATCGACGGGCTGTCGCTGTCGCTGCGCTATGAGCAGGGAGTGCTGATCCAGGCCGCGACCCGGGGAGATGGCGAGGTCGGCGAGGACGTGACGCAAAATGCCCGCACCATCGCCGACATCCCGCAACGCCTGACCGGCGCACCAGACGTGCTGGAAGTGCGGGGCGAGGTCTACATGAGCCACGCCGATTTCGCGGCGCTGAACGACCGGCAGGCTGCGGCGGGCGAGAAGACCTTTGCGAACCCGCGAAACGCTGCGGCCGGGTCGCTGCGCCAACTCGATGCCCGGATCACCGCCAGCCGACCCTTGCGCTTTTTCGCTTATGCCTGGGGCGAGCTGTCCGAGCCGCTTGCTGCCACCCAGTTCGAGGCCATCGCGCGGTTGGCCGCCCTTGGTTTCCCGACCAACCCGCTCACCACGCTCTGCGACGGGCCCGAGGCCCTGCTGGCGGAATATCGGCGGATCGAGGCGCTGCGGGCGACGCTTGGCTATGACATCGACGGGGTGGTCTACAAGGTGAACGACCTTGCCCTGCAGGCCCGTCTGGGGTTCCGGTCGTCGACCCCACGCTGGGCCATCGCGCACAAGTTCCCCGCCGAACTTGCCTGGACCGAGCTTCTGGGCATCGACATCCAGGTCGGCCGGACCGGGGCGCTCTCCCCCGTGGCTCGGCTGAAGCCGGTCACGGTGGGGGGGGTCGTGGTGTCGAATGCGACGTTGCACAACGAGGATTACATCGCCGGACGAGACAGCCGGGGTGAGCCGATCCGCGGCGGCAAGGATATCCGCGTCGGCGACTGGGTGCAGGTCTACCGCGCGGGAGATGTGATCCCCAAGGTGGCGGATGTCGACCTGTCCCGTCGCAAGGATGGCGCGCAACCCTTTGTTTTCCCGAAATTCTGCCCTGAATGCGGCAGCCCCGCCCATCGAGAGGATGGCGATTCCGTGCGCCGCTGTACCGGGGGGCTGATCTGCCCGGCGCAGGCGGTGGAGCGGTTGAAGCACTTCGTGTCGCGCGGGGCATTCGACATCGAGGGTCTGGGGGCCAAGCAGATCGAACTCTTCTACCGCGACCCGATCCTGCCGGTGAAGACCCCGGCGGACATCTTCACTCTTGCCGCAAGAGACGCCGCCAACCCATTGCAGAAACTGAAGAATCGCGAGGGCTTCGGCGAAGTGTCAGTCGCCAAGCTGTTTGCCGCCATCGAGGCGCGGCGGACGATCCCCCTGGACCGGCTGATCTACGCCCTCGGCATCCGCCATATCGGCGAGACCTCGTCCAGCCTGCTTGCGCGGCACTATGGCACCTGGGAGGCCTTCATCACCGCCATTGACCGGGCGCGGGATCAGACCGGCCCGGAGTGGGAGGAGCTGATCGCGATCGACGGGATCGGAGTGGTCAGTGCCCGTGCCCTGGTGGATGCGCTGCGCCCGGAGAATGCCGAGCGGGCCGAGATCGATCGCCTGGTCGGGTTTCTGACCGTGCTGCCGGTGGCCGCGGCGGCCAGCGACTCCCCTGTCGCGGGCAAGACCGTGGTCTTCACCGGCACGCTGGAAAAGATGACAAGGGCCGAGGCCAAGGCACGGGCCGAGGCGCTGGGGGCCAAGGTCGCGGGCAGCGTCAGCGCAAGGACCGACCTTGTCGTCGCAGGCCCCGGGGCCGGGTCGAAAGCGAAGGACGCCGAACGGCTGGGGGTCGCGATCATCGACGAAGACGCCTGGTTGCGGTTGATCGGCGGATGAGCCGCCCCGAGGCCCTGTTCCCGCTGTTCGCCGAGCTGGAGACGCTGCCGGGCGTCGGGCCGAAGGCGGCCAAGGCGTTCGAGGCGTTGGGGGTGACGGTTCCGAAGGACCTTCTGTATCTCTTGCCCCATTCCGGCGTCGACCGGGCGCTTCGGGGATCGGTGCGCGAGGTGACGCCTCCCGCCATGCTGACGGTCGAGGTCGAGATTGGCCGGCACGTCCCGCCCCGGCGCAAGGGTGGACCCTACCGGGTGCATGTGCGGGACCGGAAAGTCGAGTTTCTGCTCGTCTACTTCCACGCGCGGGAAGAGGCGCTGCAGCGTCTCTTGCCGACGGGACAGCGGCGGCTGGTGTCGGGGAAGGTCGAACTTTTCGACGGTATCGCGCAGATCGTGCATCCCGACCATGTCCTGCGGCTGGAGGAGGCGGCGGAGCTTCCCGCCTATGAACCGGTCTATCCGTTAAGCGCGGGGCTGACCCAGCGGGTGGTGGCAAAGGCGGTGGCGGGGGCGCTGACGCGGCTGCCGGTGCTGGCGGAGTGGATCGACGCGGGGTTGAAGCAGCGCGAAGGCTGGCCGGACTGGTCGGAGGCGCTGCGATCCGCGCATCGCCCCGAGGGTCCGTCGGCGCTGGCCATCACTCATCCCGCGCGGGTCCGCCTGGCCTATGACGAGCTGTTCGCCCATCAGCTGACCCTTGCCATTGCGCGATCCCGCATCCGCAAGGCGAAAGGTGTCAGCACCAGGGGCACGGGGGACCTGCGCGCCAGGGTCCTGGAAAGTCTGCCGTATTCCCCGACGAAGGCTCAGCTGCGGGCCCTGGCCGAGATCGCGGCAGACATGGCCCAGCCCGTGCGGATGAACCGGCTGTTGCAAGGCGATGTGGGCGCCGGCAAGACCCTGGTGGCCTTTCAGGCCCTGCTGATCGCGGTCGAAGCCGGCGGTCAGGGCGTGATGATGGCGCCAACGGAAATCCTGGCGCGCCAGCATTTCGAGGGGTTGGCTCCCCTGGCGCGGGCGGCGGGTGTGCGGCTGGAACTGCTCACCGGACGCGACCGGGGGGCAGAGCGGGCGATGAAGCTGGAAGATCTGGCGATGGGGCGAATCCCGATCCTGGTCGGCACCCATGCTGTGTTCCAGAAGGATGTGGAGTTCAAGGATCTGCGGCTGGCCGTGGTGGACGAACAGCACCGCTTTGGCGTCGCCCAGCGGATGGAGCTGGGTGCCAAGGGCGAGGCGGTGGATGTCCTGGTGATGACCGCAACGCCGATTCCGCGCAGTCTCGCGCTCGCGATGCATGGCGACATGGATGTCTCGGTGCTGGACGAAAAGCCTGCGGGGCGCAAGCCGATCCGCACGGCGATGGTGTCGTCGGACCGGCTGGATGAGGTGGTCGACCATCTGCGCCGCGCGGTCGCCGAAGGACGGCAGGCCTATTGGGTCTGCCCGCTGGTCGAGGAATCCGAGGTGGTGGACTATGCCAGCGCCGAGGAACGGTTCCGCCACCTGCGCGCAGCGCTTGGCGACCGGGTCGGTCTGGTCCACGGGCAGATGCCTCCGGCCGAGAAGGACGCCGCGATGGCGCGGTTCGTCGCGGGCGAGACCTCGGTTCTGGTTGCGACGACGGTGATCGAGGTGGGCGTGAACGTGCCCAATGCGACGATCATGGTGATCGAACAGGCGGAAAGTTTCGGCCTGGCGCAATTGCACCAGCTGCGTGGGCGCGTCGGGCGCGGCGAGGCGGCCTCGACCTGCCTGCTTCTGTATCAGGCGCCGCTGAACGAGACCGGCCTGCGGCGGCTGACCACGATCCGCGATACCGAGGACGGGTTCCGCATCGCCGAGGAGGACCTGGCGATGCGCGGGGCGGGCGATCTGATCGGCACTGCGCAATCGGGTCTGCCGCGGTTTCGCGTCGCGGACCTGGAGCGGCAGGCGGCTCTGATGGCGCTGGCGCAAAGCGATGCGCGGAAACTGATGCTGGACGATCCCGGCCTCACCAGCCCGCGCGGTCAGGCGGCGCGCGCGCTGCTGTGGTTGATGGATCAGGACCGGGCGATCCGGCTGATGAGCGTGGGCTGACTCGATCCCGTTCCGGTCTGTTCGCGAATGTTCTTAAAAAGTTCTTTACATGGCGCCGCGAATGTGAGAACAATTCAGCAACAAGTCATGGAGAACGCGATGAAAGACGCCATGAAGACCCTGCTGAGCCACACTCCCAGGGGCGCGCTGGAAGATCTGGTCGGTGTCGCCTCGCTCTTCGTGATACTTTTCGCCGTGCTGTCCTTGCCCGGCCTGCATTAAGGGTTCTGCCCCGCGCTCTGTCCCCCAAGGTGACGGTCCGCCTCGCCTGGCCTACCGTCCATCCAGACGCGCTCCTGCCGCCGCCATCCACCCCCGGATGCGCGGCGGTTTTTTTTGTCTGCCGTCCTAAGCTGCGGCCTGCGCGGCCTCCATCGCCTCGCACACGGCCTCCAGCGCCAGGAGGATCGAGGCGTGGCGGTTCTTGTAGTCGCGGGCGGGGAGGAGGACTTCGTAGCCGTCGAAGGGGGCGGCCGGCACCGGGCCGTCCGCCTTCAGCATCGCCCGAAGTGCGTCGCGGGCGGCCTTGAGTTCGGGCAGGCTGCGGCCGATCGCCACCTGTCCCAGCACCGCCGCCGATGCCTGACCCAGGGCGCAGGCTTTCACGTCCTGGGCGAACTCGGCGATGCGGCCGTCCTTGACCACCACGTCGGCCGTGACCGTCGAGCCGCAGAGCGGCGAGCGGCGGCGGGCGGTCCCCTGCGGCGCGGGCAGGCGGCCGAGATGGGGGATGTCGGCGGCCAGCCCGAGGATGCGGGCGGAGTAGAGCTTGATGAGGTCAGCGTCGCTGCTCATGGAAAATCCCTTGGTGACCTCGTATGTAGACCCGAAGAAGCTGCCTGCCAAGGAGAAGCCCATGTCCTTCGACCCGGCCACACTAAAGTATGATGCGGCGGGGTTGATCCCCTGCGTGGCGCAGGATGCCGCGTCGGGCGAGGTGCTGATGGTGGCCTGGATGAATGAGGGCGCCGTCCGCCGGACGCTGGAGACCGGGAAGGTGACCTATTGGTCGCGGTCGCGGGGGGAGTTCTGGGTGAAGGGAGAGACCTCGGGCCACCACCAGCGGCTGGTGGAGCTGCGGGTAGACTGTGATCGGGACTGCCTGCTGGTGTTGGTCGAACAGGAGGGGCCGGCCTGTCACACCAACCGGCGGTCGTGCTTCTATACGGCGGTCCGGGGCGGTGAGGAGGTCGAGATCCTGCAGCCCGCCGCGCGCGGCGCCCTTGATGGGTGAAGCGAAATCAAGGGCTTGGCTGCGGGCGTTAAGGATTAGGTAACCCGACCATGCGGCGGATGTCGGCAGGGGTTGCACCTTCGGCCCGGTACTTCGAGAGGGCGCGGGCGTCGTCGCGTTTGGCCAGCCGCTTGCCCTGATCGTCGCGGATCAGGCGGTGGTGGTGGTAGTCCGGGGTCGGCAGGCCGAAGAGATGTTGCAGGATCACCTGGACCGGGGTGAAGTCGAACAGGTCCTCGCCGCGGATGACATGGGTGATCCCCTGATCGGCATCGTCGAAGGCCGAGGCGAGGAAATAGGCCACGATGTCCTCGCCCTTGCGCGACAGGACCACATCGCCGATCTGGCGCAGGGCTGCGTCCGGGTCAACCCGATGGTGGCCAGCATGGGCGGGGCCGGTCTCGGTGAAGCTCAGATCGGCGGCCGCAAGAAACTCCAGGGCGGCGGCAAGGTTCAGGCGCAGGGCGTCGCCGGGTTTGCGGCTGTCCATCCGGCGGCCCCGGCAGGTGCCGGGGTAGACGTTGAACGCAATGCCTTCCTGCGGGGCGGCAAGGGCCGCGCGGATGTCGGAGCGGGTGCAGGAGCAGGGGTAGAGAAGTCCTTTGCCGTCAAGGGCTTCGAGGCGGGCGTTATAGCTGGCGATGTGCCCCGCCTGGCGGTGGATCGGGCCATCCCAGGTCAGGCCGAGCCAGGTCAGATCCTCCTGGATCAGGGCGTCGTATTCGGGCTTGCATCGGTCGAGATCGGTATCTTCCATCCGCAGAAGGAAGCGTCCCCCTGCGGCCCGCGCCATGTCATGCGCGAGGATCGCGGAATAGGCATGGCCAAGATGCAGGGGGCCGGTAGGAGACGGGGCGAAGCGGGTTACGAACATGCGACCCCGTCCCGGGCTTGACCCGGGACCTCTCGGGTTGCGGGAGGCCCCGGCTCGGGGGCCGGGGCGGGGTTTCCCGGGAAGGCGTTCAGCCCGACAGCCATGCGGTGAACGCCTGTTTGGCGCGGTCGGTATAGGCCTTGTAGCGGTCGTGGCGGCCTCGACGACCTCCGCGCGCGTCGATGGGGGGAAAGAGGCCGAAGTTCACGTTCATCGGCTGGAAGGTTCTTGCCTCGGCCCCGCCGGTGATGTGGGTGACAAGCGCGCCCATCGCCGTTTCCGGGGGCGGAGGGGGCAGTTCGCGCCCGAGGGTCTCATGCGCAGCCATGCGGCCCGCGAGAAGGCCCATCGCGGCGGATTCGACATAGCCCTCGACCCCGGTGATCTGGCCCGCAAAGCGTATATACGGGCGTGATTTCAGCCGTAGCTGCGCATCAAGGAGTGTGGGCGAATTGATGAAGGTGTTGCGGTGGATGCCGCCCAGACGCGCGAAACTGGCATTCTCCAGACCCGGAATCATTCTGAAAACAGAGGTTTGCGCGCCGTATTTCATCTTGGTCTGGAAGCCGACCATGTTGTGCAGCGTCCCCAGCTTGTTGTCGCGGCGCAGCTGGACCACGGCATAGGGTTTCACGTCCGGCTGGTGCGCGTTGGTCAGGCCCACCGGCTTCATCGGCCCGTGGCGCAGCGTTTCGCGTCCGCGTTCGGCCATCACCTCGATGGGCAGGCAGCCGTCGAAATAGCCGGCCGTCTCGCCCTCGTGGAACTCCGTCTTTTCGGCGGCGAGGAGGGCGTCGATGAAGGCCTCGTACTGATCCCGGGTCATCGGGCAGTTGATGTAGGCGCGGCGTTCGTCCTCGGTGTCGCCCTTGTCGTAGCGGCTTTGCAGCCAGGCGACAGACATGTCGATGGTGTCTGTATATACGATGGGCGCGATGGCGTCGAAGAAGGCGAGCGCCTCGGCCCCGGTGGCGGCGCGGATGCTTTCGGCCAGCGCGGGGCTGGTGAGCGGGCCGGTGGCAATGATCCAGCGGCCGGATGAGGGAAGGGATGTAACCTCCTCACAGGACGTGGAAATCAGCGGATGCGACTTCAGTTTCGCCGTCACGGCAGCGGCAAAGGGCTCGCGGTCCACAGCGAGGGCGCCCCCGGCGGGAAGGCGGTGCCGATGTGCCATCTCCATCACCAGGCTGCCCGCCTGACGCATCTCCCAGTGGATCAGACCCACCGCATTGCGTTCGTGATCGTCCGAGCGGAAGGAGTTGGAACAGACCATCTCGGCGAAATCGCCGGTCCGGTGCGCGAAAGTGCCGACCCTGGGGCGCATCTCGTGCAGCACCACGGGCACGCCCAGGTTCGCGGCGGCCCAGGCAGCCTCGGAGCCCGCCATGCCGCCGCCGATGATGTGAAGGGGCTCTGTCATGGGGCGGATGTAGCGGGGCGGGCGGCGGCGAACAAGGCCCGGCGTTCGGCGTCGATGTCCACGCTGCGGCCAAGCGCGGCGGCCTTGGCGAAGAAGCCCGGGGCCGGGTGGCCAAGGGGCGAAAGCCGCTGGCGGAGGAGCGCGGCGCGGAAGGGCTGACCTGCGGCGGCGTCGGTTTCCATCAGGGTTTCCAGGCGAGCCGTCAGATCGGCCATGCGCAGGCCGAGTTCGCGCGCAAGATCGCCATAAGAGATGGTCTCGCCCGCCGCCGCGAGGGCGGCGAGGCGGTCCTCAAGCCGCATCACCCTGATCCGCCACGCGGGCGACGGAGACGACTTCCTCATCCGCGCCGATGGCGAAGATCTTGACGCCGCCCGCCGAGCGCGAACGGAAGCTGACCTGATCGACCGGCACGCGGATCGACTGGCCGGTGGAGGTGGCGAGCATGATCTGGTCGGAAAGCTCCACCGGGAAGGAGGCGACGATGCGCCCGCCGCGCGGGCCGGGGGAGATGGCCTTGACGCCCATGCCGCCGCGGCCGCGGACGGGGTAGTCGTGGCTGGACGACAGCTTGCCCGAGCCGCCCTTGGTGACGGTGAGGATCAGGTCCTCGGCCGCGGACATCTCGCTGTAACGTTCGGGGCTAAGCTGTCCTGCTGCAACGGTTTCTTCGTCATCGTCCGCCTCGTCCTCGGTGATCCCGGCCATCAGGCGGCGCTGTTTCAGATAGGCGGCGCGTTCCTCGGGCGTGGCCTCGAAGTGGCGGATGATCGACATGGAGACCACCTGGTCGCCGGGGGCCAACTTGATGCCGCGGACGCCGGTGGATTCGCGCGACCGGAACACGCGGATCTCGGTCGTGGAGAAACGGATCGCGCGGCCGGCTTCCGTCACCAGCATCACATCGTCGTTCTCGTCGGCGATGGCGGCGTTCACCAGGGAGACACCCTCGGGCAGCTTCATCGCGATCTTGCCGTTGCGCATGACGTTGGTGAAGTCGGAGAGGTCGTTCTGCCGGACGTCGCCATCGCTGGTGGCAAAGACGATCTGGAGGTTGCCCCAGTCTTCCTCGGGCACGTCCACCGGCATCAGGGCGGCGATGGAGATGCCGGCCTCGATCGGCAGGATGTTGACCAGAGCCTTGCCCTTCGCGGTGCGGCCGGCAAGCGGCAGGCGCCAGGTCTTCAGCTTGTAGACCATGCCGTCGGTTGTGAAGAACAACAGCCAAGTATGCGTATTGGCGACGAAAAGTGTCGTCACGACATCGTCGTCCTTGGTCTGCATCGACGACAGGCCCTTGCCGCCGCGGTTCTGGGCGCGGAATTCGGCAAGCGGCGTGCGCTTGATGTAGCCGCCCGAGGTGATGGTCACGACCATGTCCTCGCGTTCGATCAGGTCCTCGTCCTCCATGTCGCCGGACCAGTCGGCGATCTCGGTGCGGCGGGGGACGGCGAAGAGCGCCTTCACCTCGCGGAGTTCATCCGAGATGATCGCCATGATCCGCTCGCGGGAGCCGAGAATGTCGAGGTAGTCCTTGATCTTGGCGGCCAGGTCTTCCAGTTCGTCGGTGACCTCTTTCACGCCAAGCGCCGTCAGGCGCTGAAGCCGCAGGTCGAGGATGGCGCGGGCCTGGATTTCCGACAGGTTGTAGGTGCCGTCGTCATTGATCGTGTGCGACGGGTCATCGATCAGCTTGATATACTGGGCGATGTCCTGGGCGGGCCAGCGGCGGGTCATCAGCCTTTCGCGGGCCTCGGCGGCGTCGGCAGAGGCGCGGATGGTGCGGACGACCTCATCCACGTTCGACACCGCGACGGCGAGGCCGCAGAGGACATGGCTGCGCTCGCGGGCCTTGCGGAGTTCAAAGGCGGTGCGGCGGGCGACAACTTCTTCGCGGAAGGTGATGAAATGGCTGAGGAAATCGCGGAGCGTCAATTGTTCGGGCCGCCCGCCGTTCAGGGCCAGCATGTTGCAGCCGAACGAAACCTGCATCGCCGAGAAGCGGAAGAGCTGGTTCAGCACCACATCGGGCGTCGCGTCGCGCTTCAGCTCGATCACCACGCGGACGCCGATCCGGTCGGATTCGTCGGCGATGTTGGCGATGCCCTCGACGCGCTTTTCGCGGACCAGTTCGGCGATCTTCTCGATCATCGTGGCCTTGTTGACCTGATAGGGGATCTCGTCGATGACGATGGCCCAGCGGTCCTTGCGCAGCTCCTCGATATGGGTCTTTGCGCGGATGATGACAGAGCCGCGGCCTTCCAGATACGCCTTGCGCGCGCCGGAGCGGCCGAGGATCACGCCCCCGGTGGGAAAATCGGGGGCCGGGATGATCTCCATGAGTTGCTCCATGGAGATGTCGGGGTTCTCGATCAGCGCCAGCGTGCCGTCGATCACCTCGCCCAGGTTGTGGGGCGGGATATTGGTGGCCATGCCGACCGCGATGCCGCCCGCGCCGTTGACCAGCATGTTCGGGAACCGGGCGGGCAGGACGGTGGGTTCGCGGTCCTTGCCGTCATAATTGTCCTGGAAATCGACGGTTTCCTTGTCGATGTCGGCCAGGAGGAAGGCGGCGGGCTTGTCCATCCGCACTTCGGTATAGCGCATGGCGGCGGCGTTATCGCCGTCCATCGAGCCGAAATTGCCCTGGCCGTCCAGCAGCGGCAGCGACATGGAGAAAGGCTGCGCCATCCGCACCAGCGCGTCATAGATCGCAGAGTCGCCGTGGGGGTGGTATTTCCCCATCGTGTCGCCCACCGGGCGGGCGGACTTGCGATAGGGCTTGTCGTGGGTATTGCCCGATTCCTGCATGGCGAACAGGATGCGGCGATGCACCGGCTTCAGCCCGTCGCGCAGGTCGGGGATTGCCCGCGAAACGATCACGCTCATCGCGTAATCGAGATAGGCGGTCTTCATCTCGGCCGCGATGTCGATCTGGGGGCCGTGCCAGCTGGGACGCTCCGGGCTTTCTTCTTTTTTATCAGTCTCTTCCGGGGTATCGGCCATGGTGGCGCGCGCCTTCCTTGCGGGATCAAGATGTAGCAGGCGCGACGATACACCATCCCAGCTATGGGGTGCAATGGCGGGTTGCAGTCGTGCTGGCAGCCATCAAGTGTGAGTGACAACATACTGTTTTCATTGATTTTTAATCGCACCCTGTCATGATTCCGTCATGGACCGACGGAAAGGAGGATCGGAATGGTCGGACGCGAGACGGAGCTGATGCTGAAGGGCTATGGGCTGACCACGGCCGAGCTGTATTACCGGATGCCGGATTATCGCAATGTTCTCAACAGTTTCCTCTGGCAGGAGTATGATCTGGCACCGGATTACCCGGAGCTGTTCAAGTTCATCGAGTTCTGGCAGGAGAAGATCGAAGGGCCGCTGCATTCGGTGCGCTTCACCCATCGCAAGCTGATTGCGCCGGGCGAATGGCGCAATGTCGTGGGCGAGTTCCGGGTGCATTAGCGACCGAGCATCGAGCCCGGCCCATGGGGTTGCGGTCGGGCCTGACCGGGGATAGGCGGCGGGCGATGAAGACCGGACCGATCCCCGAAGCCCTGACCCGCCTTGACGCGCTGGAGCGTGAAGGCCTTACCGATCCTGCCGAGCGTAAGGCTCTGGAGGCGGTTGCAGCGGAATTCCGGGTCCGCGTCTCATCCGCCATGGCGACGGTTCCCACCGCGGGCGTGCGGGCGCAGTTCCTGCCCGATGTGCGCGAGTTGCAGGTCCGACCCGAGGAACTGGTCGATCCGATCGGGGATGAGGTCCACGCTCCCGTGCCCGGGCTGACCCATCGCTATGCGGATCGGGCGATCCTGCACGCGACCAAGGCTTGCGAGGTCTATTGCCGGTTTTGCTTCCGCCGCGAAACGGTGGGGGAAAGCGGGCACCTGGGCGAGGCGGAGTTCGACCGGGTGGTCGACTATCTGGGCCGGACCCCAATGGTGCGTGAAGTGATCTTCACGGGGGGCGACCCGCTGGTTCTGTCGCCCCGGCGGCTGGGGGCGATGCTGGACCGGCTGGAGGGCCTCGGGACGCTGGAGGTCGTCAGGTTTCATACGCGGGTTCCGGTGGTCGCGCCCGGGAAGGTGACCGAAGCCCTGGTGCGGGTGCTCGACCGGGCGCTGCCGGTCTGGATGGTGGTGCATACCAACCATCCCGACGAGATCACCGAAGCGGCCTCGGCGGCGTTGCGGCGGCTGAACCGGGCGGGGGTGCCGCTTCTGTCGCAGACGGTGCTGCTGAAGGGGGTGAATGCGGATGCGGATACGCTGGAAGCCCTGTTCCGAAAACTGATCCGCAACCGGGTGAAGCCCTACTACCTGCACCATCCCGACCTGGCGAAGGGAACCGGACATTTCCGGGTGACGCTGGCCGAAGGGCAGGCGATCATGGCGGCATTGCGCGGGCGGCTGACGGGGATCGCGCAGCCGCTGTATGTGCTGGACATTCCGGGCGGCCACGGCAAGGTGCCGGTGGGGCCCGGCTATCTGCGCCGTGACGGAAAGGCCTGGATCGTCACCGATCCGCGGGGGGCAGAGCATCCCTACCGCGACCTTTGAGACGGTCGCACCCGCCTCAGGCGGCGCGCAGGATCATGCCGAAGAGGTCGCGCGGATCGTCGGGGTCGGCAATCATGTCGAGAGTGTCGTAAAGCCCGGTCTCCAGTGCTCTGTCGCGGATGTAGCGCAGGGCCGAGAAATCCTCGATCGCGAAGCCGACGCTGTCGAAGAGCGTGATCTCGGCTGCACTGGTGCGGCCGGGCACCTCGCCGGCGATCACGCGCCAGAGCTCGGTGACGGGGTGGTCGGGGGCCAGCTGCTGGATTTCGCCTTCGATGCGGGTCTGGGGCGGATATTCGACGAAGATCGAGGAGCGAAGAAGGATGTCGCGGTGCAGTTCCGTCTTGCCGGGGCAGTCTCCGCCGACCGCGTTCAGGTGCACGCCCGCGCCCACCATGTTGTCGGTCAGGATCGTGGCACAGGTCTTGTCGGCGGTGACGGTGGTGATGATGCCCGCGCCCTGGATCGCCTCTTCCGCCGTGCGGCAGGTCGTGACGGTCAATCCGCGCCCGGCGAGGTTTCGCGCACATTTCGCGGTGGCGGCGGGGTCGATGTCGAAAAGGCGGACCTCGCGGATGCCGCAGATCTGCTGGAAGGCCAGCGCCTGGAACTCGGCCTGTGCGCCGTTGCCGATCAGAGCCATCCTGTCGGTCTGCGGTGCCAGCCATTTCGCGGCCATGGCGCTGGTCGCGGCGGTGCGCAGGGCGGTGAGGATGGTCATCTCGCTGAGCAGCACCGGATAGCCTGTAGCTACATCGGCCAGAAGTCCGAAGGCAGTAACAGTTTGCAGCCCCTTCTTCATGTTGGCGGGGTGGCCGTTCACATATTTGAAGCCGTAGGTTTCCCCGTCCGAGGTGGGCATCAGTTCGATCACGCCGACGTCGGAATGGCTGGCGATGCGCGGCGTCTTGTCGAAGAGCGGCCAGCGGCGGAAGTCGGCCTCGATCTCGGTGACCAGGTCGTGCAGGACCCGTTCGATGCCAAGCTGAAGCACGAGCTTCATCATGCTGTCGACCGAGACGAAGGGAACGAGATTCAGGGTCATTTCGATCTTTCCTATTTCGACCTTGTGGGACGGTCGAAGACCTTCTTGCCCATCAGCGAGCCCACCAGATCGACCATCAGCCGCGCGGTCATGCCGCGGTCGTCGAGGAAGGGGTTCAGCTCCACCAGGTCAAGCGAGGTCACGAGGCCGGATTCGTGGAGGAGTTCCATCACCAGATGCGCCTCGCGGAAGGTGGCGCCGCCGGGGACGGTGGTGCCGACGGCGGGGGCGATGGAGGGGTCGAGGAAATCGACGTCGAGGCTGACGTGCAGCATCCCGCCCTCGCGCCGGACGAGGTCGAGGAATTCGCGCAAGGGCGCCACGAGGCCGCGTTCGTCGATCACGCGCATGTCGTTGATGAAGATGTCGCGTTCCAGCATCGCGGCCTGTTCGGCCGGATCGACCGAGCGGATGCCGAACATGCAGATCCGGTGCGCGGGGACCGGCGCGGGGAAGGGCGGGAAGGCATCGAACCCGTCGCGGCCGGCGATATAGGCCAGCGGCGTGCCGTGGAGGTTGCCGGAGGTGGTGGTGAGCGGTGTGTGGAAATCGGAATGGGCGTCGAGCCAGAGCAGGAAGAGCGGGCGGTCCTGACGCGCGGCGAAGGCGGCGGCCCCGGCCGCGGACCCGAGCGCCAGGGAATGATCGCCGCCCATGATGATCGGAAAGCCGCCCGCGCTGAGGGCATCGTCGACGCGGTCCCTCAGGATCTCGGTCCAGCCCACGGTTTCGGCCAGGGAGTGGACGGCCGGGTTGGAGCAGGTGACAGGCTTCAGTTCGGGAAGGCTGAGATCGCCCCAATCCTCGACCCCGTGGCCTTCGGCGGACACCTCGCGCGCGATACCGGCGACCCGGTAGGCGGCCGGGCCCATCAGGCAACCGGGGCGCTTCTGGCCCGAGTCGATGGGCGCGCCGATCAGGATACATCTGGGCATGGAAACCTCCGCTTTGCGCACGATGTAGCGGGGCGGCCGGGCGCGTGGCAACCGGCAAATCGGCGGATGCGGCGGGCCGGGACGGGCAAAATGGAGTCCGTGGCGCGGCGGAACGGCGCAGGCCTTTCCCCCGGGCCCGTGGGAGCCTATCATGCTGACAGCAACGGGAGAGGCTGATGGTCGTCGAACTTGGACATTTCGCGCTGATCCTGGCGCTGATGGTGGCTTTGGTGCAGGCCACTCTGCCCCTCTGGGGCGCGCAGCGCGGCGATCCGCGCCTGATGGCGCTGGCCGGACCGGCGGCGGGGTTGCAGCTGCTGCTGGTCGGGGCGTCTTTCGCGGCGCTGATGTGGGCCTTTGTGGTGTCGGACTTTTCGCTGGCGGTGGTGGTGGCGAATTCGCACACGGCAAAGCCGCTGCTGTACAAGATCTCGGGGGTGTGGGGGAACCATGAGGGCTCGCTCTTGCTGTGGGTCCTGATCCTGGCGGTCTACGGCGCGGCGGTGGCGGTTTTTGGCGGCGGGTTGCCCGACCGGCTGAGGGCGCGTGTCCTTGCGGTGCAGGGCTTGATCGGGGTGGCCTTCATGGCCTTCCTTCTGTTCACCTCGAACCCGTTCTGGCGTCTGGCGACGCCGCCGCTGAACGGGCAGGACCTGAATCCTCTGTTGCAGGACCCCGGTCTGGCCTTCCACCCGCCGTTTCTGTATCTGGGCTATGTCGGCCTTTCCATGGCGTTTTCCTTCGCGGTGGCCGCGCTGATCGAGGGCCGGGTCGATGCCGCCTGGGGGCGTTGGGTGCGGCCCTGGACGCTGGCGGCCTGGATCTTCCTGACCATCGGCATCGCTCTGGGATCCTGGTGGGCGTATTACGAGCTTGGCTGGGGCGGGTTCTGGTTCTGGGATCCGGTGGAGAATGCCAGCTTCATGCCCTGGTTGCTGGCGGCGGCCCTGCTGCATTCGTCGATCGTCGTCGAAAAGCGCGAGAGCCTGAAGGCCTGGACGATCCTTCTGGCGATCCTCGCCTTCGGGTTCAGCCTGATCGGCACCTTCCTCGTGCGGTCGGGGGTCATCACATCCGTTCACGCCTTTGCCAATGACCCGGAGCGCGGGGTGTTCATCCTGATGATCCTTGGCGTCTTCACCGGCGGGGCGCTGCTGCTGTTCGCCGCGCGGGCCGGAACGATGGAGTCTCGGGGGGTGTTCAGCCTGGTCAGCCGCGAAAGCGCGCTGGTGGCGAACAATATCCTGCTGAGCGTGTCGGCGTTTGTGGTCTTCATCGGGACAATCTGGCCGCTTGTGGGGACAATGTTGCTGGGGCGTGACTTGTCGGTGGGCGAGCCGTTCTTCAACGCGGCCTTCTCGCCCTTCATGGTGGCGCTGGCGGTGATCCTGCCCCCGGGTGCGATGCTGGCCTGGAAGCGGGGTTCGATCGAACGCAGCCTGCGCGGGCTGGTCCCGGCGCTGGTGCTGGCGCTGGCCCTGGGGGCGCTGGCCTTTGCGATGCAGACCGGGCGGTCGGCTCTGGGGCCGGTGGGTCTGGCCCTGGGGGCCTGGGTGGTGTTCGGGGCGCTGACCGACCTGTGGGCGCGCACCGGGCGCGAGGCGGTGGCGGCGCGGTTTGCGCGGCTGTCGCGGTTGCCCCGGGCGGACTGGGGCAAGGCCACGGCGCATATGGGGCTGGGGGTCACGATCTTTGCCGTGGCCGCGATGAATGCCTGGAAGATCGAGGACATCCGCGTGGTGCAGGAGGGCGAGAGTTTCCCTCTGGGCGCCTATGAGGTGCGGCTGGACCGGGTCGAGGAGGTTCAGGGGCCGAACTATGTCTCGACCATGGGCACGATGACGGTGACGCGCGGCGGTGCGCTGGTGGCGGTCCTGAACCCCGAAAAGCGGGTCTATCCGGTGGCAGGGATGCCGACCACGGAGGCGGCGATCGACTATGGCCTTGTCCGCGATCTGTATCTGGTGCTGGGCGACAGGCAGAAGAGCGGGGGCTGGGCGGTGCGGAGTTACATCGAACCTTTCGCCAACTGGCTGTGGGCAGGCGCGTTCCTGATGGCGCTTGGCGGCGGGCTCAGCCTGTCGGACCGCCGGTATCGGGTGGCGGCGGGGGCGCGGAAGGTCCCGGTCGGAGTGCCGGCGGAATGAGGCGATCTGCAAAAAGGCGGTGGGCAGATTGCCCACCCTACTTCCTGGCGCTGTTCCTGATGCTGAGCCCGGCCTGGGCGGTGCAGCCCGACGAGATGCTGGCCGACCCCGGGCTGGAGGCGCGCGCCCGCGCGATCAGCCGCGACATCCGCTGTCCGGTCTGTCAGGGCGAGACGATCGACGATTCGAACGCCCCCATCGCGCGCGACCTGCGGATCATCATCCGCGAGCGGCTGGTGGCGGGCGACAGCGACCAGGCGGTCATCGACTATGTCGTGGCGCGTTATGGCGAGGGAGTGCTGTTCAATCCGCCGGCCGAGGGGGCGAACCTGATCCTGTGGCTGGCGGGGCCGGTGCTGCTTGTGGCCGGGATCGGCGTGGCCATGGCGGCGGCGCGGCGGCGGGTGGCGCCCGAGGCGTCGCTGTCGGCCGAGGAAGAGCTGCGCTTGCGGGAAATCCTGAAGGAGTGACGCCGCGTTCGTCTTTGGCCGCGCGCCGCCCGTCGCTAGGGTGGCGCAGCGGCTTTGGAGGGCGGATGATGGCGGAACTGGTGCGGGTCGAGACGGAAGGTGGCATTCACCGGATCACGCTGAACCGGCCCGAGATGATGAACGCGCTGAACCGCGATCTGCGGCGGGATCTGACGGCGGCGCTGCTGGCCGGACACGCGGCGCGGGTGATCGTGCTGACGGGCGAGGGGCGCGGGTTCTGTTCCGGCCAGGATCTGAGCGATGCCTCGGGTCTGGATGCGGCGGGGTTCGAAGCGACCCTGAACGACGAATATGTGCCGATGATCCGGGCGATCGTGGAGGCTCCGGTCCCGGTGATCGCGGCGGTGAACGGGGCGGCGGCGGGGGCGGGGGCGAATCTGGCGCTGGCCTGCGACCTGGTGATCGCCTGCGAAAGTGCGGTGTTCATCCAAGCTTTCACGCGCATCGGGCTGATCCCGGATGCGGGCGGCACATCCTTCCTGCCGCGCCGGGTGGGCTTTCAGCGCGCGATGGGGGCGGCGCTGCTGGCCGAGCCGGTTTCCGCGCGCCAGGCCGAGGCCTGGGGGATGATCTGGGAAGCGGTGCCGGACGAGCGGTTCGCCGAGGTGGTGGGCGCGCGGGCGGCAAAGCTGGCGGCGGGGCCGACGGGGGCCTATGCGGCGCTGAAAGCGGCCCTGCGCGGGGCGTTCGACCAGAGTCTCGAGGCGCAACTGGCGGTCGAGGCGCGGTTGCAGGGGGCCTGTGGCGTGTCCCGGGACTTCCGCGAAGGCGTGGCGGCGTTTCTCGAGAAGCGCGCACCTCGCTTTGTCGGGCGCTAGGCCCGGGACGCTTCGCCAAGGCTTCCCGAAGCGGCGGGGTTCAGACCCCGCGCTTCAGACCCGCGACGCCGGTGCGGGCGATTTCGAGGAGGCCAAGGGGGCGCATCAGCTCGGCGAAGGCGTCGATCTTGTCGGGCGTGCCGGTCATTTCGAAGACAAAACTTTCCAGCGTGGAATCGACGACATTGGCGCGGAAGATCTCGGCCAGTTGCAGGGCCTCGACCCGGGCGGCGCCGGTGCCTGCCACCTTCAGGAGCGCCAGTTCGCGCTGGACGGATGGCCCCTCCATCGTCAGATCGTGGACCTCATGCACCGGGACCATGCGCGACAGTTGCGCCTCGATCTGGTCGATCACGGCAGGCGTGCCGCGGGTGACGATGGTGATGCGGCTGCGGTGGCCGGTATGGTCCACCTCGGCCACGGTCAGGCTGTCGATGTTGTAGCCGCGCCCGGAGAACAGGCCGATCACGCGGGCCAGGACGCCGGGCTCGTTCTCGACGATCACGGCGAGGGTGTGGGTTTCCTCGATCTCGGAATTGGTGGCGCGGAGGTCATAGGCGGAATGGCTGCTTGAGCCCTTCTTGATGTTCAGTGCGGACATGGGGTCCTACCTTTTTCTGGCTGTGTGCATGGGGTCTAGAAGCCGATCCAAGAGGGGCGGCCGATCCGGCGGATGAGGACGTAGATGACAAGCGGGCCGATGATCCCGGCGAGGGTGCCGGCGATCATGTGGAGCGTGATGTCCTGGGTCAGGCGGGACAGAACGGCGCGGGTTCCGGCCGAAAAGATGGTGTGGGCGAGGTAGATGCCCATGGAGCCTAGCCCAAGCCAGGCCAGAAGGCGGATGGTGGCGGACTGGCGCGCCGTCGTAAGGATGTAGACTATCGCCAACGCCAGAACGGCCAGGGCGGTGCCGAAAAGCTGGCGGTTCAGGAGGTCCTGCGGGACACGGAAGCTGAGCAGCTGGAGGCCGACGAAAAGGGCTGCGGCAAGGGCGAAGGCAATCGCGCCGTGCGGACGCCAGGCGATGCCGCCAAGGGCGAGGCCGGCCAGGAAAGATCCGGCATAGGTCAAGGCGCCGTGGGTCCAGGCGCTCCAGCCGAACGGGCTGTAGCTGGAGGCAAGCGTTGCCAGCGCCGCAAGGGCTGCCCAGGCGGTGGCAGAGAGCGGGCCGGTGACGAAGCGGATCAGGGCGAGGATCGCAAGCTGTTGCAGGAACAGCGCCCAGAGGAACCAGAAATGGTCGCGCGGGGGCAGGGGGAGGAAGGCCAGGCTGTGCCAGCCGACGACCCGGGTGTTGGCGGCATCCCCGGCAGCGAACCGGGCGATGGTGAAGATGTAGGACCAGAGGATGAGCGGCCAGAGGAGGCGGGTGACGCGGCTGATCGCGGCCTCGGCCACGGGGCGGCGGAGCGCCCAGTCCTGAAAGGTCATGCCGGAGAGCAGGAAGAAAAGCGGCATGTGGAAGTTGTAGATGAGCTGGTCGATGACCTTGAACAGTGTCAGACTGCCGATCATCCCCGCCGAATACAGCCCGCGCCAGGCATGGCCGACCACCACGAGGAGGATGCCGACGCCCTTGGCGACGTCCAGCGACAGGTCGCGGGTCTTTGGAGTGGCCTCGACAGAGAGGGTCATCGGGAGTCCGGTTCTGCTTCCTTGCGGTGTCGGTCGTCGGTCCCCGAGACGTCTTCGGGGACCGCGCGGATCACACCAGCACCGCGCCCTTGGCGCCGATCACGCCCTGGGTGTCGGCCTCGCCCAGCAGCATCTCGTTGTGCGGCTTGCCCGAGGGGATCATCGGGAAGCAGTTTTCGTGCTTTTCCACCAGGCAGTCGAAGATCACCGGGCCGTCGTAGCGGATCATCTCCATGATCGCGTCGTCGAGGTCCTTGGGATCCTTGCACTGGATGCCCTTGCAGCCGAATGCCTCGGCCAGCTTGACGAAATCGGGGAGCGATTCCGACCAGGACGACGAATAGCGTTCGCCATGGAGAAGCTCCTGCCACTGGCGCACCATGCCGAGGCGTTCGTTGTTCAGGATGAACTGCTTGACGGGGGCGCGGAACTGCATCGCGGTGCCCATTTCCTGCATGTTCATCAGCCAGGAGGCCTCTCCGGCGACGTTGATGACCAGCGCCTTGGGGTGGGCGATCTGTACGCCGATGGAGGCGGGCAGGCCATAGCCCATGGTGCCGAGGCCTCCGCTGGTCATCCAGCGGTTGGGATCCTCGAAGCCGAGGAACTGCGCGGCCCACATCTGGTGCTGGCCGACCTCGGTGCAGATGTAGCGGTCCATGCCCTTGGTCAGCGCCTCGAGCCGTTCCAGCGCGTATTGCGGTTTGATCGTGGTGGTCGAGGGCTTGTAGGACAGGCACTTCACCGCGCGCCATTCGTCGATCTGTTTCCACCATTTGGCCAGCGCGGCCTTGTCGGTGCGGCTGCCGCGCGCGCGCCACTGGCGCAGGACTTCCTCGAGCACTTTCGTCACGTCGCCGACGATCGGCACATCGACGCGGATCACCTTGTTGATCGACGAGGGGTCGATGTCGATGTGGGCCTTCTTCGAGCGGGGCGAGAAGTCCTTGACGCGGCCGGTGATCCGGTCGTCGAAGCGCGCGCCGATGTTGATCATCAGGTCGCAGCCGTGCATGGCGAGGTTGGCCTCGTAGAGCCCGTGCATGCCGAGCATCCCGACCCAGTTCCTGCCCGAGGCCGGATAGGCGCCAAGGCCCATCAGGGTGGAGGTCACGGGGAAGCCCGTCTCGTTGGCCAGTTCGCGCAGCAGCTGGCTGGCGCGGGGGCCGGAGTTGATGACACCGCCGCCGGTGTAGAAGATCGGGCGTTCGGCGGTTTCCATCATCTCGACCAGGCGGGCGATCTGGGCCGGGTCGCCCTCGGTGCGCGGCTGGTAATGGGCGACCTTGGCCTTTTCCACGGGCACATAGTCCGAAGTGGCGAATTGGACGTCCTTGGGAATGTCGATCAGCACGGGGCCGGGGCGGCCGTGGGTGGCGACGTGGAAAGCCTGGTGGATGGTTTCCGACAGTTTCGCGGTGTCCTTCACCAGCCAGTTCATCTTGGTGCAGGGGCGGGTGATGCCCACGGTGTCGGCCTCCTGGAAGCCGTCGGTGCCGATCATGAAGGTCGGAACCTGGCCGGTGAGGACCACGATCGGGATCGAATCCATCAGCGCGTCGGTGAGGCCCGTGACGGCATTGGTCGCGCCGGGGCCGGAGGTGACCAGCGCCACGCCGGGCTTGCCGGTAGAGCGGGCATAGCCTTCGGCCATATGGACCGCACCCTGTTCGTGGCGGACGAGGATATGGCGGATGTCGTTCTGGAGGAACAGTTCGTCATAGATCGGAAGCACCGCACCGCCCGGATAGCCGAAGACGACCTCGACGCCCTGGTCCTTCAGGGCCTGGATCACCATCTTCGCACCGGTCATCTGCTTCGACATTTCCGTCTCCATTCAGCCGCAACAAAAAGCCCCCGAGGTTTCCTTCGGGGGCGCATGGGAACCTTTATGGTCAACCGTCACCGGCCCATGCGCGTCCTTCCTACGATGACAAGAAGTCTGGCCATCGGCCCATCCCCTTCACGTTCGGTCGGAACAGTAGGGCGGGGTATGCCGGGCGTCAACCGGATTTGCAATACGAAAGTGTCGCGTTCAGGCGCGGATTTTGAACTTTTCTTGCGGCAGGGTCTCTCGCTGCGCAACATTCCGAACAGAAGGTATCGCCGAGTGACTCGCGCCACTCGGCGAGGGGGTCAGCCGATGAACCAGACATAGGCGCCATAGGCTGCCAGAAGGCCGGCGCCCGCGATCCGGGGCAGACCGCCTGAGGCAAAGGCCACGATGGCAAGGCCCAGCGAGGAGGCCGCGACCCACCACATGTCGATCGCGGCAAAGCGCGCCTCGGCGGGGATCGGGGCAATCAGCGCGGTCAGCCCCAGGATGCCGAAGATGTTGAACACATTCGACCCGACCACGTTGCCGACCGCGATGTCGGTGTGCCTGCGGAAGGCGGCGATGACGCTGGTGGCAAGCTCGGGCAGCGAGGTGCCGACCGCGACGATGGTCAGGCCGATGACGGCTTCGGAGATGCCGAAGTCGCGGGCGATGATGGTGGCGCTGTCCACCAGGAGGCGCGCGCCGATCACCAGCCCGACGAGTCCCGCGCCGGTCATGACCCAGGGCTTCCAGTTCGGGCCGAAGGTCTCGGTGATGCCGTCTTCCGGCAGGTGACCGCTGCCGGCGATGAAGGCCACGGTCAGGAAGGCAATCAGCCCCGCGACGAGGATCAGCCCGTCGATCCGTGTGATGTCGCCGTCAAGCAGCATGACCCAGACGATTGCGGTGGCCGCCAGCATGAAGCCGAGGTCGCGCCAGAGCCTGCGGCCGGGGATGACGAGCGGCGCGATCAGCGCCGAGATGCCGAGGATCAGGAGGACGTTCGAGATGTTCGAGCCGATCACGTTGCCGATGGCGATGCCCGGCTGACCGGCAAGGGCGGCCTGGACCGAGACGATCAGCTCGGGTGCCGAGGTGCCGAAGCCGACGATGGTCAGGCCGATCAGCAAGGGCGACAGGTGGAAGGCGCGGGCGATGGAGGAAGCACCGCGCACAAGAAACTCTCCCCCCGCCACAAGAATGACGAGGCCGACGACGAACAGAAGATAGGTCACAAGGAGCCCCCGTTTTGTTTTGGGGAAGGTTGGGTTCCGGTGGCCGAATGCAAGGGGGCAGGGCACCGTTTTCGCCTCGCACGGCGACGATTTGCCGGGGGGCAGGCGGGGGCCGTGGCGCGGCAGTAACAGGCGGCGTTCAGCGTGCTGCCGTCTGGGTGCGGATCAAGGCGGCGTGGAACGCCTCGACGGCGAGGCGGGTTTCGGCGAGGAGCCGACCATCGCCGCGGTCCCCGGCGTGGGGGTGCTGCACTGAAGGGCCGGGACTGTCCAGCTCGCGGGCGGCCGTTCGGTGCCCTGGGTCCCGGGTCTTGATCCGGTGATGGCCGATGCAGGCGAAAATCGCAGCGTTGAAGGTCGGGGCGTCGGCAAGGTTGCGGGGGCCGGAGACATGGCCGAACATGCTTTGCACCATTTCGGCACAGCGATTCACCGCCCGGACAGGCATGTTTGCCTGCTTTCCCGGCAGATGCCTGCGCTATCGCGCCCCCGGACCGGAATGATAGCGCCAACACGGCAAGGCAATCAGAGCTTGCGGGCCTCTGGTAAGGTAATCTGACCAGATTGGCGCCTGTGGTGCAGATTTGGGTTCTCATCTTGCGCAAGCTTGTCTAGGTTCTATGTCGCAGAGATGCCTGAGCCGGGGCCAACGATCCCGGACGGGCCAACAGTGGAGGAGAACTGCATGGATAGACGTTCGTTTCTGACCAAGGCCTCGATCGGTGGTGTCGCGGCCGCCGGGGCGGCTGCGCTGGCTGCGCCCGCGATTGCGCAGGAGGCACCGACCGTGACCTGGCGCGTCACCTCGTCCTTCCCGAAATCGCTGGACACGATCTACGGTGCCGCCGAGACGATGTCGAAATATGTCGCCGAGGCGACCGACAACAAGTTCCAGCTGCAGATCTTCCCGGCGGGAGAACTTGTCCCGGGTCTGGAAGCGGCGGATGCCGTGTCGGCTGGCACGGTCGAGGCCTGTCATACGGCCAGCTACTACTACTGGGGCAAGGACCCGACCTATGCGCTGGGGACGACGGTGCCCTTCGGTCTGAACTACCGGCAGATGAACGCGTGGCTGTATTACGGCGGCGGCATCGACCTTTTGAACGAGTTCTATCACACCCAGAAGCTGCATTATCTGCCTTGCGGCAACACCGGGGTGCAGATGGGCGGTTGGTACCGGAAAGAGATCAACTCGGTCGCGGATCTTCAGGGCCTGAAGATGCGGATCGGCGGCTTTGCCGGCAAGATCATCGAGAAGATCGGCGTCGTCCCGCAGCAGATCGCCGGCGGCGACATCTACCCGTCGCTGGAGAAGGGCACGATCGACGCCGCCGAATGGGTCGGCCCCTATGACGACGAGAAGCTCGGCTTCTACAAGGTCGCGCCCTACTACTACTATCCCGGCTGGTGGGAGGGCGGGCCGACGCTGTCGACCATGGTCAACCTCGACAAGTGGAACGAGCTGCCGAAGTTCTATCAGGGTGTGCTCGCCACGGCTTGCGAGGCGTCGAACTCGAACATGATGGCGAACTACGACTACAAGAACCCGGCGGCGCTGAAGTCGCTGGTGGCGAACGGGGCGCAGCTGCGGCCCTTCCCGCAGGATGTGCTGTCTGCGGCCTTCGATGCGGCGCAGTCGACCTATGCCGAGATCAGCGCCACCAACGCGGCGTTCAAGAAGATCAAGGACAGCCAGGACGCGTTCAAGAAGGACGCCTATCTCTGGGCGCAGATCGCCGAATACAACTACGACGTCTTCATGATGACGCAGCAGCAGGCGGGCAAGCTGTAAGGCTTTCCCAAGGCTGGAAACCGAAAGGCCCCGGAGCGATCCGGGGCCTTTTTCGTGTCACGGGTTTATCACCGGCGCCCCGAGTTTCGGCAACCCGCCCGGCGCGGGGGCTGTCCCCTCGGCCGGGGGTGTCCCGCCGAGGTTCGGCGCACCAAGCGTCGGTGCGCCGGGCAGGCCGGGCAGACCTCCGGGGGCGGGCAGGGAGCCTCCGGTGTTGCCCGGGGCCATCGGCGTGAAGCCCGGCACCTTGATCTCGATGGTCGAGGGGTCCACGACCGGCCCCTTGTAGTGCATCACCATCTGCGGAAAGAGGACCACGGCGAAGATCATCATCACCTGGATGAGGATGAAGGGGATCGCGCCCTGATAGATCTCGCCGGTCTTGATGCCGTCCATCTTCTTCCCGGTGATCTTGTCGATATAGGGCACCTTGGCCGCGACCGAGCGCAGGTAGAACAGCGCAAAGCCGAAAGGCGGGGTCAGGAACGAGGTTTGCAGGTTCACCCCGATGATGACGCCCAGCCAGATCAGGTCGATCCCCAGGGTCTGGGCCGGTGCGATCAGAAGCGGGATCAGCACGAAGGCGATCTCGAAGAAGTCGAGGAAGAAGCCGAGGACGAAGATGATGAGGTTGACCACGAAGAGGAAGCCGTATTGCCCCCCGGGCACGGCGGTCAGCAGATCCTCGACCCAGATGTGGCCGTTCACGCCGTAGAAGGTGAGGCTGAACATCCGCGCGCCGATCAGGACGAACAGGACGAAGGCGGAAAGGCGTGTGGTCGCGACCAGCGCCGATTGCAGGACCGGGAACCTGAAGCGGCCCTTGGCCCAGGCCAGCACCATCGCGCCGACGGCCCCCATCGCGCCGCCCTCGGTGGGCGTGGCCAGGCCGATGAAGATCGTGCCGAGGACGAGGAAGATGAGCGCGAGCGGCGGGATCAGCACCATGATGACCTGCTGGGCGAGACGCGACAGCAGGTTCAGGCCAAGGTAGCGGTCGGCCAGAGCGTAGGCGTAGACCGCGATCGTGCCGATGGTTGCGCCAAGGATGTCGGCGTTCGCGCCCCAGTCCGCATAGGCCCAGAGATGCGCGCCATAGCCGATGGTCCCCCCGGCGGCCAGGGCAACCAGAAGCGAGGTGACACCGCCGCCCAGGGTCCGCGCCTCGGGTGGCAGGGCGGGGACCTTGTGCGGCTGGAAGATCGCGATCATCGTGATGTAGCCGAGATACATCCCGGTCAGGATCAGCCCGGGGATCAGCGCGCCCTTGTACATGTCGCCCACAGACCGGCCGAGCTGGTCGGCCAGCACGATCAGAACCAGCGAAGGCGGGATGATCTGCGCCAGCGTGCCGGAGGCTGCGATGACCCCGGTCGCCGTGCGCCGGTCATAGCCGTAGCGCAGCATGATCGGCAGCGAGATCAGGCCCATCGCGATGACCGAAGCGGCGACGACGCCCGTTGTGGCGGCCAGAAGCGCCCCGACCAGGACCACGGCAAAGGCAAGGCCGCCGCGGATCGGGCCGAAGAGCTGGCCGATGGTGTCGAGGAGGTCCTCGGCCATGCCGGATCGTTCCAGGATGATGCCCATGAAGGTGAAGAACGGGATGGCGAGCAGCGTCTCGTTCGACAGGACCCCCCATAACCGTTGTGGCATGGTGCCGAGAAGCGGCCAGTCCAGCGTGATCTCGCCATTGGAATAGGGCGCCAGCCAGACGCCGATGACGAAGAAGATCAGCCCGTTCGCGGCCAGAGAGAAGGAGACCGGATAGCCGATCAGCAGGAACAGGACGAGGCTTGCGAAGATGATCGGAGCCATGTTGTGGGCGATGAGCTCGATCATTGCTTGGCCTCGGCGGCTTTGGCGGCAACTTCGGCGGCAAGCTCCTCGGCGTCCTTCAGGGCTTGTTCCTTGGGCGAGATGAAGGGGTGGGGGTCCTCCATCAGCCCGCGCATCACGGCGATCTTCTTCACGATTTCGGCCAGCGCCTGGAAGGTCAGCATGACGAAGCCCGCCAGAAGGATCGCGCGGGCGGGCCAGATCAGCAGGCCGCCGGCGTTGGTGGAGACCTGGCCGGAGTAGAAGGACTGGACGGTGTAGGGCCAGAGATACCAGGCCATCAGCGCGACGAAGGGCAGAAGAAAGAAGGTGTGGCCCAGAAGGTCGATCCAGTGCTGGGTCCGGCGCGAGCGCGTGCCGTAGAAGACGTCGATCCGGATGTGTTCGTTCATCTGCAGCGTATAGGCGGCGGCCCCCATGAAGGCGGCGCCGAAGAGATACCACTGCAATTCGAGCCAGGCGTTCGACGAGAGGTTGAACAGCTTGCGGCTGACCGCATTTCCGGCGCTGACGAGGACCGCCAGCAGGATCAGCCAGATCACGGCCTTTCCGATGAACGCATTCACGCGGTCGATCCCGCGCGAGATCGCAAGCAAAGCCTGCATCCTGTTCCCCTCCCAAGGTTTGCCGCCAATTTCTTTGGCTGGCATCGATTATCTGGTAATATTTTCTGTCCAATTAGCGCAGTTCGGGCCTGCCGGTCAACCTTTCCCTGCACCTCGGCCGCTCAGGCGGCGGAGGCCCTGTTCTTCAGGCGCTGGCCGACCTCGGCAATGGCCTGGATCACGGGCATGAATTCCAGCCCAAGCTCGGTCAGCGCATATTCGACCGACGGGGGCGAGGTTTCCATCACGCGGCGCAGAAGGATCCCGCGCTCTTCCAGTTCGCGCAGACGCTGGGTCAGGACCTTGGCCGAGACGAGCGGGATGTCGGCGCGCAGTTCCGAAAAGCGGCGGGGGCCAGAGGAGAGATACCAGATGATGTTCGGCGTCCAGGCGCCGCCGATGAAGGCCATGCAGTCCGACAAGGGACACATCGGGTGCGGCGTGCGGTTCTTGCGGCGCTTCAGCGTCATCGGCATGCCTTCGGCGTGGTTACCAGTCGGATACCGCATTCTTGCTGTTACTGCAAGTTACCCCGTTACCAAAGGTGACCGATTGCTTTAGCCAAGGCGGCATCGGAAACCAGAGGAGATGACGATGAAACTCTACATCAAGCCCGGAGCCTGTTCCATGGCCTCGCATATCATCCTGGCCGAGATCGGCGGGGACTATGCGGTGGAAATGGTGGACACGGCCAACGGCGAGACGGCCAGCGGGGCGAACTATCGCGAGATCAATCCGAAGGGGAAGGTTCCCGCGGCGGAAGACTTGGGCATCGGCGGGCTGCCGGTCGGGGATTATCGGGCCGGGGTCCGGGCCGGTGGGTGAGGCGGTGCGGCAGGCCGCCCTGATGGTCGCGGCAGGGGTGGGGATCCCGCTTCTCGCCGCGCTGGCGAAGGTGCCGATGCAACCGCCGGTCCTGTTCCTCGCCGGGTGCCTTGTCGCCTTCTAATCCTGTCGATCACCTTCGTGGCGCCGCGCCTTGGCCTGGCAAATGCGATCCTGTTCGTCCTTCTGGGTCAGCTGGTCAGCGCGGCGGTGATGGATGCGACCGGGCTGACAGGGCTGGCGTCCCGCCCCGTCACATGGGCCCGCCTCGCCGGGCTGGGGCTGATGGCGGCGGGGGTGCTTCTTGCGCAGCGCGGCTAGGACCGATCAGGTCCCAGCGGTTGCCGAAGGGATCGCGCCAGACGGCGACCGTGCCATAGGGTTCGTGGCGGGGGGCTTCCTCGAACACGACGCCTGCGGCCAGCATCGCGGCATGGTCGCGGGCGAAGTCGTCGGTGGCCAGGAACAGGAAGACGCGGCCCCCGGCCTGGTTGCCGATGGCGGCAGACTGCTTCGCGCCCTCGGCCCGGGCCAGCACCAGACGGGTTCCGCCGCCGGGCGGTTCGACCGTGACCCAGCGTTTGGGCCCCAGGTCGATGTCTTCGGTCAGGCGAAAGCCGAGTTTGCCGACATAGAAGGCGAGGGCCACGTCGTAGTCGGGCACGACAAGCGCGAGGGCGGAAATGCGGGCGGGCACTTACAGGCGCGTGTCCGGCAGGCTGATCCGGGCGACCTGTTCGGCGATCGGGTCGACCGAAAGCGGATGCAGGTCGGCGCTGTGGTCGGCTGCGTTGCCCACCGGCACCCATTGGCCGCCCTTGTAGATCTCCAGTGCCGAGAACCCGGCCTTGTAGCCCATCTTGCGGCTGCCGGGGACCCAGTAGCCGAGGTAGACGTAAGGCAGTCCCGCCTCGCGCGCGATGGCGATGTGGTCCAGGATCACATGGGTGCCAAGGCTGAGGTTGGGGAAGTCCGGGTCGTAGAAGCTGTAGACCATCGACAGCCCGTCATCGAAGACGTCCGTCAGACAGACGGCAACCAGCGGGCGACCCCGTTCCCCCTCGCGCGGGGGGCGGGTGTATTCGATCACGCGGGACTTGATCGGGGTTTCCTCGATCATCGCGGCGAATTCGAAGATGTCCATGTCGGCCATGCCGCCGTCGGCGTGGCGATGATCGAGATAGCGGCGGAACAGCGCGAACTGGTCTTCGGTCGCCCAGGGGCTGGTCGCGTTGCGGCGCAGGTGACTGACCCGCTTGAGGATCCGCTTCTGCGTCCGCGAGGGCTGGAAATCCGCGACGCGGATCCGCGCCGACAGGCAGGCCGAGCATTCCGCGCAGGAGGGACGGTAGAGCACGTTCTGGCTGCGGCGGAACCCTTGCTTGGACAGGGTGTCGTTCAGCTTTTGCGCGTGTTCGCCCTGAAGCGCGGTGAACAGCTTGCGCTCCATCCGCCCCGGCAGGTAGGGGCAGGGCTGGGGCGCCGTCACATAGAACTGGGGCGTCAGGGGAAGCGAGTGGCGCATTGCAGGGTCGGCCGGAGTGAAACAGAGGGGATGCTAACAAGCCCGGAGCGATCCGCCAAGGGGTCAGTGCGGCCCTGACAAGGACCCCACCCTGCCTGCGACGGGGTGGGGCCGAATTGCATCAGGCGGTGTTGCCGCCGCTCCGGTCAGTATTCGCCGGGACGGGCGCCGGTTTCAGGCTTGGGCGCGGTGTCGGTCACATTCTCGGCCATGCCGGCGCGCGCCCGGTCTTCCATGAAGGCGTCGAACTCGGTCTTGTCCTTCGAGGCGCGCAGGCGCTGGAGGAAGGCCTCGAACGCCTCCTGTTCCTCTTCCAGGCGACGCAGCGTTTCGGCCTTGTAGCTGTCGAAGGCGCGATTGCCGGTGGGCTGGGCGGCCCGCATCGCGTGACGGCCCCAGTGGTGGTCATGGCCCTGGCCATGGGCGCGGCGGTGGCCGCAGGAACGTGAGAACATCTGCTTTCCCCAGATCATGTAGGCCAGAAGGGCAAGTCCCACGGGCCAGAAGAAGACAAAGCCCAGGATCATCGCGGCGATCCAGGCCCATTTGCCCTTGGCATCAAGCCAGTCTTCGCCGCGGTGAAGGGCGCTGCGAAACCCGCCAGGCCGGGCGGTGTCGGTGGTGGTCATCATCGGCGGGTCTCCATCGTTATGTGAATGTCTTTCACATGAGGCTAGATGGTCCTGCGCTGGCCAATGTGCAAGGGGTATGTGAAGATAATTCACATCATCGGTCGGCGACCGCCTGAGTCACGCGCCTCGGGCCAGGCCACCCGCCGCCGATCCCGGTGTTCTGACAGCGCCTTCGGGTGGGGCGAATGGGATTGACCGCATCCGCGCCGCACCGCAAGCTTGCCTCATGACGCTTGCCTCTCGTATCCGCCGCCTGCCCATTGCCTTTGACCAAGCGTCCGCCGCCGACCTGCGGTCCCTGTTGGACGGCTTCGAGCCGGGGGTTCTGGACCTTCTGGCAGCCACGGCGGGGTGCAGCCCCTATCTGCGCGATCTGATCCTGCGCGAGCAGGACTGGCTGCGCTCGGCGGTGGATGATCCCGAGGCGGCGCTTGCGGCGATCCGGGCCGGGCTGGATGCGGTCGGGATCGAGGCCTTGCCCTTGGCGCTGCGCGAGGCGAAGCGGCGCGTCGCGCTGGTGGTGGCGCTGTGCGATCTGGCCGGGGCATGGTCGCTGGAACAGGTGACCGGCGCGCTGACGCAACTGGCGGACCGCGCGGTGCATCTGTCGCTGACGCTGCTGGTGGCCGAGGAGATCCGCCGGGGCAAGCTGCCCGGCGCCACCCCGGAGGATGCCGCGACGGCGGGGGGCATGGTGGCGCTGGCGATGGGGAAGATGGGTGCGGGAGAGCTGAACTATTCTTCGGACATCGACCTGATCTGCCTTTTCGATGAAACCCGCTACCCGGGCGAGGAGCAGGAGGCACGGGCGAGTTTCATCAAGGTCACGCGCCGGATGACGGCGATCCTGTCGGATGCGACCGATGGCTATGTGTTCCGGTCAGACCTGCGGCTGCGTCCCGATGCCGGCGTGACGCCCGTGTGCCTGTCGATGGGCGCGGCCGAAGCCTATTACGAGGCCGAGGGCCGCACCTGGGAACGCGCGGCCTATATCAAGGCGCGGCCCTGCGGCGGCGATCTGGCGGCGGGCGAGCGGTTTCTCAAGACGCTGACCCCCTTTGTCTGGCGCAAGCATCTGGATTTCGTGGCGATCCAGGATGCCCATGACATGCGGCTGCGCATCCGCGACCATCGCGGGCTGCATGGGCCGATCACGGTGGAAGGCCACAACATGAAACTTGGGGCAGGGGGAATCCGCGAGATCGAATTCTTCACCCAGACCCGGCAGCTGATCGCGGGAGGGCGCGACCCGTCGTTGCGGGACCGGACGACAGTCGGGGGGCTTGCGGCGCTGGCGGCGAAGGGCTGGATCCCGCCCGAGGTGGCGGCGGAACTGACCGACCTCTACCGCGCCCACCGCGAGGTCGAGCATCGGTTGCAGATGGTGAATGACGCGCAGACCCACACGATGCCCGCGACGGCTGAAGGTGTCGCGCGGATCGCGGCCTTCTGCGGCCAGACCGAGGCCGACTTCCGACGGGATCTTCTGGACCGGCTGAACCGGACCGAGCGGCTGACCGAAGGCTTCTTTTCACCCGCCGAAACGGAGGCGGGGCCGGAATTGTCCGAAGCCGCCCGCGAGATCACGCGCGGCTGGGAAGGCTATCCGGCGCTGCGCTCTGACCGGGCGCGGGCGATCTTCCGCAGGCTGCGCCCTCGGCTTCTGCGCGAACTGGCGCGGGCGGCCAATCCCGACGAGGCGCTGGTGGCGCTGGACGGGTTTCTGGCCGGTCTGCCGGCCGGTGTGCAGATCTTTGCGCTGTTCGAGGCGAACCCTGCATTGATCGAGCTGATCGTGGACATCGCAGGTTCGGCCCCTGGCCTGGCGCGCTATCTGTCGCGCAACGCAAGCGTTCTGGATGGAGTGATCGGCGGCAGTTTCTGGGGCGACTGGCCCGGATTGGCGGGGTTGCGCCCCGATCTTGCGGCCCGGCTGGCGCTGGCGCCGGACTATGAGGCGCGGCTCGACATGGCGCGGCGCTGGATGAAGGAATGGCATTTCCGGATCGGCGTGCATCATCTGCGCGGGCTGATCGACGGGTTCGAGGCCGGCAAGCAATATGCCGATCTGGCCGAGGCGGTGGTGGGCGTGATCTGGGACGAGGTCACCGCCGATTTCGCGCGCAAGCACGGGGCCATGCCGGGGCGCGGGGCGGTGGTGCTGGGCATGGGCTCGATCGGTGCGGCACGGCTGAACGCGGGGTCGGACCTGGACCTGATCGTGATCTATGATGCGGCGGGGGTGGAGACGTCGGACGGCGCCCGGCCGCTGGCGACCCGACCCTATTACGCCCGACTGACCCAGGCGCTGGTCACTGCCCTGACGGCGCAGATGCCGGAGGGGCGGCTTTACGAGGTCGACATGCGGCTGCGCCCCTCGGGGCGGGCGGGGCCGGTGGCGACAAGTCTGCAAAGTTTCATCACCTATCAGGAGACCGAGGCCTGGACCTGGGAGCATCTGGCGCTGACCCGCGCGCGGGTGCTGGCGGGAGAGCCGACCCTGGCCGGAGAGGTGGAGGCGTTCCGTCGCGCGCTTCTGGTCGCGAAGGGCAAGGGTGCAACGGTCCGCCGCGATGTGGCGGAGATGCGCGCAAGGCTACAGGCGGCGAAACCGGCGCAAGCGGTCTGGGAGGCGAAGAACGGGCCGGGGCGGATGATGGACATCGAGCTTGCCGCCCAGACCTGCGCGCTGATCGCGGGCAGCCCGGCGCGCAGCGTCGAGCGTCAGCTGGCGGCGGCGAAGGGCTCTGTCATGCCGGATTCGGACGTGCAGGCGCTGACATCCGCCTACAGGCTGTTCTGGCGCCTGCATGCGGCTTCACGGCTGCTGAGCGAGCGGCCGCTTGAGTTCGACAGCCTTGGCGAGGGCGGGCGGAGTTTCATCCTGCGCGAAACCGGGGCCGAGGGAGAGGCAGAGCTGGCCGGGATGCTGGAACGGGCGGTCGAGACGACCCGGGCCGCGGTGGACCGGCTGGTCGGGGGCAGGGACGGGGAAGAGGACGGAGAGGCAGGCGATGGATCTGGCTGAGGCCGACCCGAAGGGGCTGGTGCGGGAAAGTTACCGGATCGACGGCATCACCGCGGGGGAATGCCGGTCGATCTTCATGGACTGGGCGCTGTCGATTCCGGTGGGACAGTCGGTGCCCGAGTCCGTCCGTGTGCTGATCGGCACCTACGCGGATGCAGCCCCCGATCATCCGATGTCCGCCGTGCTGCGCCAGGCGCTGGCCGAGCCGGGTGCACCGCGCCGCCGGGGCGGGCGGATCGGTCGGCAGGGCGCTAGCGACTGAGGGCTGCGGCCTCGCGGGCAAGGCGCGTCACTTCCGCCCAATCGCCCCGGGCCATCGCCTCCTTGGGGGCGACCCAGCTGCCGCCGACGCAGAGGATGTTCTTCAGCGCCAGGTAGTCCGGCGCGATCTTGAGGCTGATGCCGCCGGTCGGGCAGAACCGGACCTGCGGAATGGGCGAGCCGATCGACCTGAGGTAGGCAGCCCCGCCTGCCTGTTCGGCCGGAAAGAACTTCTGGACGGTGTAGCCCTTTTCCAGAAGCAGCATGATCTCGGTCGCGGTGGCCGCGCCAGGGAGAAGGGGCAGGCCCTCATCCTCACATGCGGCGATGATGCGGTCGGTGGCCCCGGGCGAGACGCCGAACATCGCGCCCGCAGCCTTGGCGGCCTTCACATCGGCGGGGGTCATGAGCGTGCCCGCGCCGACGACGCCGCCCGGAACTTCGGCCATCGCGCGGATCGCGTCCAGCGCGACCGGCGTGCGCAGGGTCACTTCCAGCCCGGGCAAGCCGCCCGTGACCAGCGCCTCGGCCAGCGGTCGGGCATGGGCGAGATCGTCAATCACGAGGACCGGCACCACCGGCGCTAGGCGGCAGATCTCGGCGGCTTTTTGCGATTGCAGGGCGGGGGTCATCTTGGGTTCCTTCAGGTCCCGGCGTCGGGAAGGTGGAGAGTGCGGGTGCCTCCGGCGGGAGTATTTGAAAAAAGAGCAAGCGGCAAAGAGGATTCGCGGGCTTGAGACGGCGCCGGGGGCGGTTGAGGTTCAGACGACCAGAGCGGCGCCGGTATCGGCAGAGCCGACGTGGCGGCGGAAGGCGGCAAAAAGCTCGCGCCCGATGCCGTGGTCGTTGGCGGAGAGGTCGGCGACCACCGGCGTGCGGCTTTCGAAATCGGGGGCCAGCACGGACAGCTCGCCCGCCACCGCGTCAAGCCGGACGATGTCGCCGTCGCGGAGCCGCGCGAGGGGGCCGCCTGCTGCCGCTTCGGGCGCGACATGGATCGCGGCGGGCACCTTGCCCGAAGCGCCGGACATGCGGCCGTCCGTCACCAGCGCCACTTTCAGCCCGCGATCCTGGAGGACGGTGAGCGTGGGGGTCAGCGAATGCAGTTCCGGCATGCCGTTGGCCTGAGGGCCCTGAAAGCGGACGACGACGACGGTGTCCGAGGTGAACTCGCCCGCCTTGAAGGCGTCCTTGACCGCGTTCTGGTCGTGGAAGATGCGTGCGGGGGCTTCGATGATGTGCCGGTCCGGGGCGACGGCCGAGACCTTCATGACCCCCTTGCCGAGGTTTCCGGTCAGCAGCTTCAACCCGCCCTGCGGAGCGAAGGGATCGGCGGCGGGGCGGACGATCCTGTCGTTGAGGCTGGCCCTGGGTCCGTCGCGCCAGCCGAGGCGACCGGCGTCGAGGATCGGCTCTTGCCGATAGGCGATGAGCCCGTCGCCGGCCACGGTCCTGGCATCGGGATGCAGAAGCCCTGCGTCCAGAAGCTGGCCGATGAGGAACGCCAGGCCCCCGGCGGCGTGGAAGTGGTTCACGTCGGCCAGCCCGTTCGGATAGACCTTCGCCATGAGCGGGACGGCTTCGGAGAGATCGGCAAAGTCCTTCAGGTCGAGGATCACGCCCGAGGCCCGCGCCATGGCGGGCAGGTGCAGGACCAGGTTGGTCGAACCGCCCGTGGCCATGAGACCCACGATCCCGTTCACATAGGCGCGTTCGTCCAGGATCTCGCCCGCCGGGCGGAAATCGTTGCCAAGTGCGGTGATCGCGGCGGCGCGTTCGACGGCAGCGGCGGTCAGCGCGTCGCGCAAGGGCGTGCCGGGGTTGACGAAGCTGGCGCCGGGCAGGTGGAGGCCCATGAACTCCATCAGCATCTGGTTGGTGTTCGCGGTGCCGTAGAAGGTGCAGGTGCCGGGGCCATGGTAGCTGGCCATTTCCGCGGCCATCAGCTCTTCGCGCGTGGCGCGGCCTTCGGCATAGGCGTTGCGGACCTTGGACTTCTGGTCGTTGGGGATGCCGCTGGTCATCGGGCCTGCCGGGACGAAGACCGCGGGGACGTGGCCGAAGGTCGCCGCGGCCATGACCAGGCCGGGGACGATCTTGTCGCAGACGCCCAGATAGAGCGCAGCATCAAAGCAGTTGTGCGACAGGGCCACCCCTGCCGCGAGCGCGATCACATCGCGCGAGAAGAGCGACAGCTCCATCCCCGGCTGGCCTTGGGTGACCCCGTCGCACATCGCCGGGACGCCGCCGGCGACCTGGACGGTCGCCCCGGCCTTTCTGGCCGCAGCGCGGATCAGGTCGGGATAGCGTTCGAACGGCTGGTGCGCCGAGAGCATGTCGTTGTAGGCCGTGACGATGCCAAGGTTCGGCACCCGTGCAGCCACAAGCGCGTCCTTGTCGGCCCCCATTGCCGCATAGGCATGCGCCTGGTTGCCGCAGCTGAGATGCGCCCGAACCGGGCCGTTCGACACCGCCCGCGCCATCCGTTCAAGATACTGACCCCGGGTATCGGCCGAACGGGCGCGAATGCGGTCGGTGACATGGGCGATGACAGGGTGGAGCGACATGGCATCCTCTCGGCTTTCTTGCGCGCCAGACATAGCACCATATGTTAGCGCTAACAACAGACATTTGGTCGCAGAGTGACATCAATCCGGCAACCCGAAGGGGAATAGATGACTTGTTGTCCGATCAGACGCGAGACTGCCCGATTGTCGTCCGAATCTTTACCGCAGCAGACCCAAAAGCCAACAAACAAAAGAGTCATGCAAGCCGTATCGCCCCCCTGCTTGCGGGAGAGTTCACGATGAAGAAGATGACGATCCTCGTTCCTGCCACGATTGCCACGGCCATGCTGTCCGCCGTCGTGTTCGCCTCGACGCCGACCTCGGAATCGAAAGGCACCCCGGCGAAGGCGCCCAACCGTGCCGAGGTCTTTGACGTCGCAACCTGCGCCGTCCCGGCGCCCGTGGCCACCGTTCAGACGACCGGCTGGCACAATGCCCTGGGCAGCAAACGGGTCCAGGACCGCGCGCTGATTCAGGCCAGGGACGGCGCTGCAAAACCCTGCGCCCCGATCAGCCTGTAATTCCCTGCCCGACCCTGCCTGGACGCCCGTCCAGGCCCCGGCCTTGGACGGGCTTTTCCTTTGCGCTATCAGACTCCCTTTCCGCGACCCGGGAAACCGGATACTCGCGTGGACAATTGCAGCAACGGGACCGGGGTTAATACATGTCTGAACAGGAAAGCCTGCCGCGTGGACGTCCGGTCGTGCGGCTGAAGCCGAAGGCCGAGGCGCGTGCCATCCGGCATGGCTTTCCCTGGGTCTATGCCGATGAGCTGGTGACGGATCGCCGGACCCAGGCTCTGGTTCCCGGCGCGCTGGCGGTGCTGGAGGATGGCGAGCGCCGGCCGATGGGGCTGGTGACGGTCAACCCGCGCTCGAAGATCATCGCCCGGATGCTGGACCGCGATCCGGCGGCCGAGATCACGCAGCCTTGGTTCGCCGAGCGTCTGTCCCGGGCGCTGGCGCATCGGGCACGGCTGTATCCGCAGCCCTTCTATCGTCTGGTCCATGCCGAGGCGGACGGCTTGCCGGGTGTGGTGATCGACCGATTTGGCGATGTGGCGGTCGTGCAGCCCAACGCGGCCTGGGCCGAGGCGCATCTGGCGCCTCTGGTGGCGGCGCTGGTGGCGGTGACCGGGGTGACGACGGTCATCAAGAACGGCTCGGGCCGGGCTCGGGGGCTTGAGGGGCTGGAGGAGGAGATGGCCGTGGTGCATGGGCTAGCACGGTCCGGGCCGGTGCCGGTGCCGATGAACGGGGCGATCTACATGGCCGATCTCATGGGCGGCCAGAAGACCGGCCTGTTCTTCGACCAGCGCGAGAACCACGCCTTTGCCGCCCGTCTTGCACACGGGGCGCGAGTGCTGGATGTGTTTTCCCATGTCGGCGGGTTTGCGCTGGCGGCGCTGGCCGGGGGGGCAGAGAGTGCCCTTGCCGTCGATGCCTCGGCTGCGGCACTGACGCTGGCGGGGCAGGGGGCAAAGGCTTCGGGGTTCGGGGACCGTTTTGCCACCCGGCAGGGCGATGCCTTCGAGGTGCTGGAAGCGCTGGGGGCGGAAGGAACACGGTTCGACCTGGTGATCTGTGATCCACCCGCCTTTGCGCCCGCGAAACCGGCGCTGGAGGCGGGGTTGCGGGCCTATGAGCGCATCGCGCGGCTGGCCGCGCCGCTGGTGGCGCCGGGGGGGTATCTGGTGCTGTGCTCCTGTTCCCATGCCGCCGATCTGCTGGCCTTCCGCAATGCCAGCGCGCGCGGGATCGGGCGAGGTGGGCGCAGGGGGCAGATCGTCCACACCGGCTTTGCCGGGCCGGACCACCCGGTGCTGCCGCAATTGGCGGAAAGTTCCTACCTGAAGGCGCTGGCGTTCCGGCTGGACGGATGAAGGCGGTCCTTGACGCCTGTGTGCTGTATCCGACCGTCCTGCGCGAGATCCTGCAAGGCGCTGGCGAGGCGGGTCTCTACCAGCCGGTCTTTTCCGAGCGCATCCTGCGCGAATGGGTGCTGGCGACGGCCAGACTGGGGCCCGAGGCCCCGATGATCGCAGAAGGCGAGGCGGCTGCGCTGCGGGCGGCCTTTCCGCGCGGGCTGGAACGGGCGCATCCCGAGATCGAGGCGCGGCTGATCCTGCCCGATCCGAACGACCGCCATGTGCTGGCCTGCGCCATTGCCAGCGGGGCGGATGCGATCGTCACCTTCAACGCGCAGGACTTTCCCGGCCATGTTCTGGCCGCCGAAGGCATCGCGCGACGCGACCCGGACGGGTTTCTGTGGGAGCTTCACTCGCGCCATCCCGAGGTCATGGGCCGGATCGTCGAAGCCGTGCGCGCCAAGGCCGAGGCGATTTCGGGTCAGCCGGTGGCGCTGAACGCGCTGCTGAAGCGGGCGCGGCTTTACCGGCTGGCCAAGGCGCTGGGGGTCTAGGGCACGGGGCCTCAGCCCCGGCGCGCCGTCACCATGTCGCGGGCCATCCGCAGGGCGGCGATCAGGCTGGAGGCATCGGCCCGGCCTTGCCCGGCGATGTCGTAGGCGGTGCCGTGGTCGGGCGAGGTGCGGACGAAGGGCAGCCCCAGGGTCACGTTGACGCCGCCCGCAAAGTCGATGGTCTTGATCGGGATCAGCGCCTGATCGTGGTAGGCGCAGACGGCGGCGTCATAGCCCGCTCGCGCTGCCGCATGGAACATGGTGTCGGCGGGCCAGGGGCCGGTGATCGCCAGCCCTTCGCCCGCAAGACGGGTGACAAGCGGGCGGATCATCCGCTCTTCCTCCCATCCCATCGCGCCGCCTTCGCCTGCATGGGGATTGAGCCCCGCCACCGCAATACGGGGATCGGGCAGGCCGAAATCGCGGATCAGTCCGGCATGGGTGATGCGGATGGTCTCTTCCAGCAGGGTTTCGGTCAGGGCGGCGGGCACCTCTGACAGGGGAATGTGGATCGTCGCCGGCACCACGCGCAGACCGGGGCAGGCAAGCATCATGACCACGCGGTCCACACCCGCAAGGTGGGCGAGATATTCGGTATGGCCGGGAAAGGCGAACCCGGCCCCGTCCTTCAGCGCCTTCTTGTTGATCGGAGCGGTGCAGACGGCGGCTCCCTGGCCGGACCGGACCAGCCGGACTGCGCGTTCGATCACCGCGATGACGCTGGCGGCGTTGGCGGGGTCGGGCCGACCGGCCGGGGCGAGACCTGGGAAATCGTGTCGCAGGACCGCCATGGCCCCGTCACCGGGCGGATCGCCCTCGGCCACTTCGCGCCAGTCGGTGCCGGGGGGAAGATGGCGGGGATCGCCGATCCAGACGAAACGCTCGCCCGCAGACCAGGCCTTTGCCGCGATCTCGGGCCCGATGCCGGCGGGGTCGCCGCAGGTCAGCAGGATCGGACGGCTCACGGCTCGCGGATGATGGCGGCAGAGCGCAGCTCTTCCAGATAGCCTTCCGCCAACCCTTCCAGCTTCTGGTTGATGACCTGTTCCCGGATCTGGTCACGGGTCGGAGCCGGTTCGAGCACCTGTTCGCGCCCGCACAGCATCAGGAACCGGCGGAAGCCGCCCCGGGTCAGGTTGACCGAGCTTTCACCAGGGTCAAGCCGCGCCAGTTCCAGCGCGACGTCGCCCGGAACCGTTTCCAGGCCCGCCTTGGTGATGGTCAGCCGATCCTCGGGCAGGCCCTTGGCCAGACCATACAGATCGTTGCAGTCGTCACTCGCCGCGCGGATCCTGGCGATTTCTGCGGCATCGTCGGGAACCAGGAACTCGGCCCATTCGACGCTGACCGAGATCGGTTCGGCCTTGGTGTCCCTGGCCACGTCGCGCAGCAGGAACAGAACGACCGCCCCGGGCACCGCGATGGGATCGGACACCTCTCCCGCGCCCAGCGCAAGGATCTTCTGCCCGATGGCAGCGGGCAGGTTGGCCAGCGGCAGCCAGTCCAGCCGCCCGCCCGACCCTGCGGTCGATGCGGCCGAATAGCGCCGGGCAGCCGAGGCAAAGGCAGCCTCGCCGCTGAGGGTGTCCGAAAGCTCTTGTGCCTTGGCCATCGCGGCCTCTTCCTGGCCTTCGGGGGCCGGGATCACCAGTTCGCTGACAAGGACCTGCAACGCGCGGGGCCGGGCCGAGGCTTCGAGCGCGCGGTCGATGTCGTTTTCCGAGATCTGCACCTGTCCCAGGAAACGCGCCCGCACCGCCTGCCGCCACAGCAGCCCGGCCGCGACGAAGTCACGGAAGGTTTCGGGAGCGATACCGGCCTTGCCAAGCTCGGTCACGAATTCCTCGGGGGTAAGGTTCGCGCGCGCGGCGAATTCGGTGAGGCCGGCCGTGAGATCGGCCTCGCTCAGCTTGAGGCCAAGGCGTTCGGCTTCGGACTGCCGCAAGCGGTCCTCTGTCAGGGCTTTCAGCGCCTCTTCCTCGGGGTTGCCGGGCGCGCGCAGGACGCGCAGGAACAGGGCGCGCTGTTCGACCTCGTAATTGGTGATGACCCGGTCGTTGACGTAAAGCCGGGGGGTGAACAGGTCTTGCGCCAGCACCGGGGCCGTCAGGGCCAGGGCCAGGGCGACAGCCGCCACCTGTCGTTTCAGAACCGAGACTTTCATCGTTTCCGCCGCTCTTCCTCAATCCCGCGGGTCTTTGGCCCGCCGCTTCTGCCGCCCCGTCGCACCCGCGTCTACTGCCGACAGGTCCGCGCCGGGCCGCCGGTCACACCGCTGCCGAACCCGACAAGGTCCAGTGACAGGCCGAAATCCGTCGTCGGCTTCACACTAGTGGATGACGTGAAGCGACGCGAGAGGGAAACATCAAACCGGATGCATTCGTTCAGGAACTCCAGCCCCAGCCCCGCCACCGTGCCGCGGTCGGCGACAAAATCGTAGCGGCCGGAGAAGTTTGCCGTCCAGTTCGGCGTGATCTTGCGGCGCGCGTCGAAGGTGATCTCCTGCGTCGGGACGGGTCGGCTTTCCAGCGGGTCGGCCACGGCCCAGATGACCGAGGTGGCAACCGCGGTCTTCGGCCCGTTGACAGTGACACGCGCCTCGCCCTTGGTCACGCTGAGGTCGTCGTCAAGCACAAGTCGCCCGCTGAGCGCCAGCCCGTCGGCCAGGGTGAAGTTGACGGCGGCCAGCCAGTCGGAGCTTGCCCCTGCCAGACCCGAGCCCGGGCTGAACTGGCCAAGGCCGGCTTCACGGATGACGCGACCCAAGGTCACGCCCAACGACCAGCCGTTCGGATCAAAGCGGGTCCAGGTCACGCCCAGATTGGCCCGGGTGCCACGTTCCACGGCATCCGAGCCGGGGAAGCGGTCGAGCGAGAAGAGATTGCCTTCGTCGAATTCCACCAGAGCCGAATCCTCGTTCGGCACGGTGTCCGAACTTTTCGGGGCATAGACAAGCTGGACCACGGGTTCGATCACATGGGTCGCGCCCGTCGCCCCGGCCTTGACCCATGGCCAGCGCAACTCGACACCGGCTGCGGCATGGGTGCGGTTCTTGCTGCCCGCATAGGTTGCATCGTTGGTGATGGAATAGGCATCGGCGGTCGCTTCGCCCAGGACCGAGGCCTCGATCCCGACCGGAAGCAGGAAACTTCTGCGCCAGTCGATGCGGGCCGAAATGCGCCCCATGTCGCGCCCGTCGGGGATCGTGTCGGCGTCGGGGCCGTCGATCGGACTGGTCGAAGTGCGGTAGTGGTTGTGGGTCTGCAGCCGAAGGCCGCCTTCGCCCCCCAGCGGCCCCAGCGAAAAGCGCCGGTGGAAGGTCAGGTCGGCCACGAGCGAAGGAATGGCGCTGTCGACCTCGTCCTCGCGCAGGGTCTGGAAGCTGATGATGCGGGCCGAGATATGTTCGTTGCGGCGGGTGCGCCTGATCTCGACCCGGCTGTCCAGGCGGTCGGCGTTGCCAAGCCCGTAATCCAGCATGTAGGCCGGATCGGTCACGGTCTGCCCGTCGAAGGTCAGAAGGAAGCGCTCGGGCAGGGTGAACTCCCCCGTGACCCGCAGATAGCCGCGGGTTTCGCCGGGAAAGAGCTTGTCGCGCGTCACCGATCCGGTCGCGTCGATCTGGCCGGTCGCAAAGGCCTGCCGATAGCGCAGTCCCAGGGTCTGCGACTGGCGCGCTGTCAGGTAGGGGGTCAGCGTCAGGTCGGCGGATTTGCCGAGGACGATGAAATAGGGGACCTTGATCCCGGTGCCGAGGTCAGAGGTCGTGCGGACCTGTGGCATCAGGAAACCCGTCGCGCGCTTCAGCGTCGGGTCGGGCATCCGCAGGCGCGGGATGTAGAGGATCGGCACTCCGGCCAGCCGGAACTGGGCGCGGTCGAAGTAGATCTGGCGTTCCTGTTCGTCGTGCACCACACGGCGGGCGCGGATTTCCCACAGGGGCGTCGGGTCCCCTTCGCAGACCTTGCAGGACGAAGCCGCCACCGTCTGCAACGCGGTATAGCGCCCCGAGACGCGGACCATCCGGTTTGCCGCCATCTGCAACTGCTGGTTCAGGACCAGCCGCGCCGAGGACAGGATGCCTTCCGAAAGGTCGGCCGCAAGCTCGGCCTGGCTGGCGAGGATCAGGGTGTTCCCCGTTTCCTCGGTCAGGACGATGGGTCCGGTGATCTCCAGCCGGTCGGTGGACTGGTCAAAGACGATCCGGCTGGCCTTCAGGCGGCGGCCCTTGAAGAAGACCTCGACATTGCCGTCCGCGATCAGCCTTGTATCGCCGGTGATCTGCAGATTGTCCGAGACCAGCGTGGCCCGATCCTGCGCGAGGGCAGGCAGGGCGAAGGTCGCAAGCGCCAGGATCAGGCCAAGGAGGCGCCGCATGTCAGCCGTCCTCCAGGTGCAGAAGCAGGCCAAGCGACAGCATGACGGCGGCGACCGGCGGGCTCCAGGCGGCCAGAAGGACGGGTATCTGCCCGCTGTCCCCCAGGGCCTGGGCGAAGTTGCGCAGGAAGTAGAAGCCGAACCCGGCCAGCAGCGCGAAGAGGACCATGCGCCCGGTCCCGCCAAAGCGCACATGGCGCATGGTGAAGCCTGCCGCCACCAGCACCATGGCCGCCATGAGAAGGGGCAGGGCAAGTTCCATCTGATACCACAGCCTGTAGGACTGGGCCGAGAATCCGGCGCGCTCCAGATCCGCGATATAGCCGGGCAGGTCCCAGAAGGCTATGGCCGAAGGGGTGCCGAAGCTGTCGCGGATCCGTTCCGGCGTAAGGTCCGAAGGCAGGGCGATGGGGCCGGGATCGACCACGGCCAGAAGCTCGGGGTTCGGCAGGGTCAGGTCCCAGGTCTTGGTCCCGGTCAGTTCCCAGGCGCCTTCCACCAGCCGCGCCGTCTCGGCCTCGATCCGCGTGCCGGGGGTGCCGTTCAGGTCGAAGCCGATGAAGGTCACCCCGAACAGTTCGGTGCCGTCCAGGTTCGACCGCGCGGCCTGGATGACGGTCTGGCCGTCTTCGGACCCCTGGCGCAGCCATAGCCCGGTGTCGGCCACCGAAAGGACCGACCGCCCGCCGTGGCTCAGTTCGGACCGCCTGTCGTCATAGGCCTTGGAGGTGGCGGCAACGAGGGGATTGAAGAAGGCCACCGCCAGAAGGCCCAGGGCAACCGAGACCAGAAGGGGAGTCATCAGGAAGTGCAGGCCGGACCGCCCCGCTGCCCGCACGACGACCAGTTCGGACGACCGCGCGAGACCGAGGAAATTGGCGATGGCCCCCATGACCATGATAAGCGGCAGGATGCGGTAAAGCGTTTCGGGCACGCTGAGCAGCGACAGTTCCGCCGCACCCGTCAGACCGATGCCGGCATCGGAGAACCGCCGCAGCTGTTCGATCATGTCGATCAGCATCAGGATGGCGAAGAAGACGAGGAAGACCTTGCCCACCGTTCCCAGAAACCGCCGCGCGATGTAAAGGTTCAGCGTCACGCCGCCGCCCTCCGCCGTCTGGGCTGCTGGGCATACCAGAGCAGACCGCAGCCCAGGACGATCCCGACAACAGGCGCGAGATAGAGGACCGGCCATGAGGTGGCCGAGCCGATGGCGACGCCGCCCGCCCAGGTCCAGACCAGCTGGACCGCGATCAGCAGAGCGACCGCCAGCGCCATCTGCCGCCAAAGGCCAAAGCGCGAAAAGCTGCCCAGCATCAGCGCGGCAAAGCCGATCAGGGGGGCGGCGACTCCCAGAAGCGGCGCGGCGAGGCGACCGTGGCCCTCTTCCAGAAGCTGCGCCGCGCTGGCCCCGGTTGCTGCCTGGGTCTCGGCAGAGGCCTCGAGCAGCACTGGGGTCGGCAGGGCGTTCAGGGCAATCTGCCCGCCGTCTGCGATCGAGACGAGGCCGCTCAGATCCAGCGTGAAGTCGGCAAAGCGCGTCACCGACATCCGCGCCCCGTCGCGGGTGAGCGTCTGGGTGGATCCGTTCACCATGACAAGTTTCGGGGCGACCTCGCCGCGAACCAGAAAGGCCTTGCGGGCCGAATGGACCGCGCGTTCGGTGGGTGAGCGTTCGTCGGACAGGAACAGGTCCAGAAGTTCGCCGGTCGGGCTGACTTCGCGGATGTAGAGCGTGACCCCCCTGGTCGGATGGATGAACTGTCCGGCGCTCAGGAAGCGCGAGGTGACATTCCGGGAAATCTCGGCCGAGCGTTCGCCAAGGATCCGCTGGCTGGCCGGAACCAGAACATTCGTCAGCACCAGATGCATCAGCATCACGGTGAGGCCGAAATAGACCACCGGGCGGGCAAGGCGAAAGGCCGAAAATCCGGTGGCCTGCATGACCACCAGCTCGCTTTCCTGCATGAGCCGGTTGGTCACATGGACCGTCGCGGCGAAGGCCGCCACCGGCAGCACAAGGCGGATCGCGTTCGGCAGGGTCAGAAGCGAGAACTCAAGGAACACAAGCGCCGACTGGCCGTCGCCGATCAGTTGATCGAACAGGCCCACGGCCCGGTTGACCCAATAGACCGCCACCAGCACCAGGGCAAAAAAGCCAAACAGCGCGAGCAGTTGCGACAACAGATATCTGTCGAATCTAGACACGCCCGACCCGGCCTCTACTACATCTGGGGCGGACCCTAGCGGAATTCACCGGCGGCGAAAACTGCTATCTGGCCAAGCGCCGGTCAGGGTTGTAGCGTCCCGGCAAGCCCCCGCCGAAGGGCGGAAAACCTGACCAGACGAGAGAGCAAGATGCCAAAGCCCCTGCCGATCCAGTTCCAGGCCACCGATCTTGAGGCCCTTTCCAGGCAGACGGGTCGCATCGCGGTCCTTGCCGAGCCCGGCCAGCCGCCAAGCCCCGGCTTTCGCCGCCTTGACCGGCTGGCAAAAGGCGCCCTGTCGCGGGCCTACGGGTCGGAAGCCTTTGGCAAGCTGAAGCCCGGCGAGGCGATGGATCTGGCCTTTCCGCCCGGGATGGCGGCAGATGCGGTGCAATTGATCCGGCTGGGAAAGAAGGCGGACCAGGCCCAGGCGCGCAAGGCGGGGGCTGCGGTCGCGCGGACGCATGGTGCAGCCGGGTCGCTGCTGCTGGCCGAGGGGCATCCGCGCGCGGCCGACATGGCCTTTGGCCTGGCCATGCGCGCCTACGATTTCGACACGCACAAGAGCGGCGAGAAGACCGCGCCCGGCCCGGTGACGCTGATGGCGACCAACCCCGAGGCCGTGGCCAGGGCAGCCGCCCCGATGGCTGCCGTTGCGGAAGGTGTGTTCTTCACCCGCGACCTGGTGAACGAACCCGCCAACGTGCTGACAACGCACGATTTCGCCGCCCGTCTTGCCGCAATGCAGGAGCTTGGCCTTGACGTCGAGATCCTGGAGGAAGACGAGTTGATGAAGCTGGGCATGGGGGCCCTGATCGGCGTGGGGCAGGGGTCGGAAAGCCCCTCGAAGGTGGTCGTCATGCAATGGCACGGCGGCAGGAAGGGCGAGGCGCCGTTTGCCCTGATCGGCAAGGGCGTGGTCTTCGACACCGGCGGCATCTCGATCAAGTCTGCAAGCGGCATGGAAGAGATGACGATGGACATGGGCGGCGCGGGCGTCGTGGCCGGGGTCATGCGGACGCTGGCGCTGCGCAAGGCCAAGGCGAATGTGGTGGGCCTTGTCGGGCTGGTGGAAAACATGCCGGACGGGCGCGCGCAGCGTCCCGGGGATGTCGTGAAGTCGATGAAGGGCGACACGATCGAGGTCATCAACACCGATGCCGAGGGGCGTTTGGTGCTGGCCGATGTGATGTGGTATGCCCAGGAGCGGTTCAAGCCGACCGGCATGATCGACCTTGCCACGTTGACCGGCGCGATCATCGTTGCGCTTGGCCACGAGAACACCGGGGTCTTTTCCAACAACGACGATCTGTGCAACGCCTTCCTTGCCGCCGCCAAGGCCGAAGGCGAGGGTGCCTGGCGGATGCCCCTGGGCGAAGCCTATGACGCCAAGCTGAAGTCGCGCATAGCCGACATGATGAACGTCGGCGGCCGCGACGGCGGGGCGATTACCGCGGCGCAGTTCCTGCAACGCTTCGTCAAGCCCGGGACACCCTGGTGCCACCTGGATATCGCGGGGACCGCGCTTTTGAAATCGGAGTCGACGCTGGCTCCCAAGGGGGCGACGGGCTGGGGGGTCATGGCGCTGGATCGGCTGATCCGCGACCGGTTCGAGAAGTGAGGCTCCTGCGCGGTCCGGGCTGCGCGGTGCCGGGTCGCGCGATGTCAGGAAGACGCCTCGGAGACAGGACGAGCGGACCCTGATGGGCACGGTGATGTTCTTCCATCTGATGCAATCGGCCCCTGCCGATACGCTGGCGATCAACGCCCCGCGTGCGCTGGCGCAGGGCTGGCGCGTGATGGTGCGTGGCACAGATCCCGCAGAGCTGGAGCGGCTCGATGCGGCGCTCTGGCTGAAAGGTGGCGATGAGTCCTTTCTGCCGCATGGTCTGCAAGGCGGCCCGCATGATGCCGATCAGCCGGTGCTGCTGGGTCTTGGCGCGCCCACGAACGGGGCCAGGGTGCTGGCCCTTGTCGATGGCGCGGATGCCAGCGATGCCGAGATCAGGGCGATGGAGCGGGTCTGGGTCCTGTTCGATGGCAACGACCCGGACCGTCTGGCCGTAGCGCGCGCCCAGTGGAAGGCGATGACCGGCGCCGGTCACGCGGCGCAATACTGGTCCGAAGAGTCGGGCCGGTGGGAGAAGAAGGCGGAAAGGACCGCGCCGTCCGAGGGCTGATCAGCCCCTGCGCAGCAGCCGCGCGACCTCGGGCGCGAAATAGGTGAGGATCCCGTCGCAACCCGCGCGCTTGAAGGCCATCAGGCTTTCCAGCATCGCCTTTTCCCCATCAAGCCAGCCGTTCTGTGCTGCGGCCTTCAGCATCGCGTATTCGCCCGAGACCTGATAGGCGAAGGTCGGCGCGCCGAAGGTCTCTTTCACCCGGGCGCAGATGTCGAGATAGGGCATCCCCGGCTTGACCATCACCATGTCGGCGCCTTCGGCCAGATCGCGCGCGACCAGCCGCAGCGCCTCGTCGCGGTTGGCGGGGTTCATCTGATAGGTCTTCTTGTCGCCCTTCAGCGCCCCCGTTGCCCCGACCGCATCGCGGAACGGACCGTAGAAGGCCGAGGCATATTTGGCGGCATAGCTGAGGATCGCCACATCCTTGTGACCCGCCGCCTCCAGCGCCCGGCGCATCGCCCCGATCCGGCCGTCCATCATGTCCGAGGGCCCAAGGATATCCGCCCCCGCATCCGCCTGCGCCAGCGCCATGCGGACCAGCGCCTCCACCGTTTCGTCGTTCAGGATGACCCCGTCGACCACCAGACCGTCATGGCCATGCGCATTGTAGGGGTCAAGCGCGACATCGGTCATCACCGCGATGTCCGGCACCTGAGACTTGATCGCGCGGATCGCCCGGTTGGTCAGGTTGTCGGGGTTCCAGGCCTCTTCGCAGCCCGGGGTCTTCAGGCCGGGATCGGTGTAGGGAAACAGGCAGACCACCGGAATCCCCAGATCGCTTGCCTCGGCAGCCGCTTCGACGACAAGGTCCAGCGATCGCCTCTCCACCCCCGGCATCGACACAACCGGCTGACGCTGACCCTCGCCATCGCACAGGAACACTGGCCAGATCAGGTCAGCGACAGCCAGGGTGGTTTCCTGCGTCAGCGCACGCAGGGCCGCCGTGCGCCGCAGCCTGCGGAAGCGGGTCAGCGGGTAGGCGGCCTGGACGGGTTGCATGTGTGGCTCCTTCTTCCCGGAACATTCAGGGACTTGCGGCTTCCTGCACTGCCTGCCATGGAAAGACATTCGCCTCAAGTCGGCACTTGACGATACGGCGCGGCACCGGGATACCTGAACCTGTGGAAGTGTTCGATACAGCACTGGAAGTGATTGACCTAAGGTCGTTTTCGAACCTCTGGTACTGGATCGCGCTTGCCGTCCTCTGGTCCTCGGTCAGCCACTGGTCGCTGGGGGTGCCGCATGACATGATCCAGCGCGCGCGCCGCGAGGGGGGGCAAGCGCTCGCCGATGTCGAAGACCTGGTGCGCATCAATGTCAGCCGGCTTCTCGGTCTTGTCGACAGCGGCGCTTTGATCTTGGTCGCCCTGATCGGGTTCTGGCTGTCGGTGTTGACGGTCCTGGCCTTCTATTACAGGATCGAGTTCGCGCAGGCGGTGCTGCTGCTGCTTGGCCCGCTGGTGCTGGTGCTGTGGGTCAGTGTCCGGGAAGGTCGCCGGATTGCCGCAGGGGCCAACAAGGGTGATGCCCTGCTGCGGCGGCTGACGGTGCATCGCCGGATCCTGCAGGTCATCGGGATGACCGCGATCGCAGTGACCGCATTCTATGGCACCTGGCAGAATATCAGTGTCTCGATCCTGTACTGATAGCGTCGCACCTGACCATGACCGCTGAACGCATCTTGATGGGCGGGGCACCCGAAGGGTTCGATGCCCGCATCCTTCAGCGCGAACTGGCGCGGGGCGGGGCGGTCATCCACATCGCGCGCGACGACAAGCGGGCCGAGGCGATGCGCGCGGCGCTGGCCGTCATGGCGCCCGAGGCCGTGGTGCTGGACTTCCCGGCCTGGGACTGCCTGCCCTACGACCGGGTCAGCCCCAACCCCGAAATCTCGGCGCGGCGCATGGCGACGCTCGCCACACTGGCCGACGGGCTGTCAGGGCCTTTCGTGCTGCTGACCACGCTGAACGCCGCGACACAGAAGGTTCCGACGCGCGAGGTGGTGCGGGCGGCGTCGTTCCGGGCCTCGGTGGGAGAGAGGGTTGACGAGGCGCGCCTGAAGGGGTTCCTCGCGCGGATGGGGTTCACGCCTGTATCTACAGTGGCCGAACCGGGGGATTATGCCCTGCGGGGCGGCATCGTGGACATCTTTCCGCCCGGGCGTGGCGGGCCGATCCGGCTGGATTTCTTCGGCGACGTTCTGGATGGCGCGCGGCGGTTCGACCCGGAAACGCAGCGGACCACGGAAAAGCTGAAAAGGGTCGAGTTTTCCGCCGTTTCCGAGGTGATCCTCGACGAGGCCGCGATCGCACGGTTCCGGCAGAACTACCGCATCGCCTTCGGCGCGGCGGGGACGGACGATCCGCTGTATGAGGCGGTCAGCGCCGGCCGCAAGCACCAGGGGATGGAGCATTGGCTGCCCTTCTTCCATGAGCGGCTGGAGACGATCTTCGACTATCTGCCGGGCGCTTCGGTGGTGCTGGACGACCAGGTGACGGCCGCACGGCTGGCGCGGTGGGAGGGGATCGCGGACAGCTACGATGCGCGGCACGAGGCCATGGGGGCCAGGGGGCGGATCGATACGGTCTACAAGCCGGTGCCGGCCGAGGAGCTGTATCTGGACGATGCGGCCTGGGAACAGGCGATCGCCGGGCACCGGGTGGTGCAGCTTTCGCCCTTGCCGCAGTCGCCGGGGCCCGGTGTCCTGGATGTGGGCGCGCGGGCCGGACGGAACTTCGCGCCCGAGCGTCAGCAGGAGAAGATCAATCTTTTCGCTGCCTTGGCCGAACATGTTCAGACCTTGGCGCAGACGGCGCAGGTGGTCATCGCCTCGTGGTCCGAGGGCGCGCGCGAGCGGTTGAAGGGACTTCTGGCCGACAATGGTGTGACCGGCGCCAGGGAAATCGCGGATTTCCGCGAGGTGCCCGAGGGGAAGGGTGGGCTGTTTCTGGTGGTCTGGCCGCTGGAAGCGGGGTTCGTGGCGCCAGGCCTTGCGGTGATTTCGGAACAGGACGTGCTGGGCGAACGGCTGACCGCAAAGCCGCGCCGGACGCGCAAGGCCGACAACTTCCTGCGCGAGGTGGACACGCTGTCCCCGGGCGATCTGGTGGTGCATGTGGAACACGGCGTGGGCCGCTATCTGGGGATCGAGACGATCACCGCCCTTGGCGCGCCCCATGCCTGCGTGGCGCTGGAATATGCCGAGAACGCGAAACTCTATCTGCCGGTCGAGAACATCGAGCTGCTCAGCCGCTATGGGCATGAAGAGGGGCTTCTCGACCGCCTCGGCGGCGGGGCCTGGCAGGCGAAGAAGGCCCGGCTGAAAGAACGGATCAGGGAAATCGCCGACCGGCTGATGCGGGTCGCGGCCGAACGGGCCTTGCGCCACGCCCCGATCCTGGAGGCGCCGCATTCGATCTGGGAGGCCTTCGCGGCCCGCTTCCCCTATCAGGAGACCGACGACCAGCTTGCGGCGATTGCCGATGTGGTGGCAGACCTCGAAAAGGGTTCACCCATGGACCGCCTCATCGTGGGCGATGTCGGCTTCGGCAAGACCGAGGTCGCGATGCGGGCGGCCTTCGTGGCGGCGCTGTCGGGGATGCAGGTTGCGGTGATCTGCCCGACAACGCTGCTGGCGCGCCAGCACTATCGCAGCTTTGCCGAGCGGTTCCGAGGATTTCCCATTTCGGTCAAACCCTTGTCGCGCTTTGTTCCAGCGAAGGAGGCCAATGCCACCCGGGCGGCAATGGCGGACGGGTCGGTTGACATCGTCGTCGGCACCCATGCGCTGCTGGCCAAGGGCGTGAGTTTCAAGAAGCTGGGGCTTCTGATCATCGACGAGGAACAGCATTTTGGCGTCGCCCACAAGGAACGGCTGAAGGAAATGCGGTCGGAGGTCCATGTCCTGACCCTGACCGCGACGCCGATCCCGCGGACCTTGCAGCTGTCCCTGACCGGCGTGCGCGATCTGTCGATCATCGCGACGCCCCCGGTGGACCGGCTGGCGATCCGCACCTACGTTTCCGAATTCGACACGGTCACGATCCGCGAGGCGATCCTGCGCGAACGCTATCGCGGCGGGCAGACGTTCTTCGTCGTGCCCCGCATCGCCGATCTGCCCGAGATCGAGGATTTCCTGAAGACCCACGTCCCCGAGGCGACATATGTCATCGCGCATGGGCAACTGGCGGCGGGCGAGCTGGATGACCGGATGAACCAGTTCTACGACGGCAAGTATGACGTGCTTCTGGCGACGTCGATTGTTGAGAGTGGCCTGGATATTCCTACGGCGAACACGATGATTGTCCACCGTGCGGATATGTTCGGGCTAAGCCAGCTCTATCAGATCCGGGGCAGGGTGGGGCGGTCCAAGACTCGCGCCTATTGCTATCTGACGACCAAGCCCCGCGCGCCGCTGACGCCGCAGGCGACGAAACGGCTGCGGCTTCTGGGCAGTCTCGACAGCCTGGGCGCGGGGTTCAACCTTGCCAGCCATGACCTCGACCTCCGCGGCGCAGGCAATCTGCTGGGTGAGGAGCAGTCGGGCCATATCCGCGAGGTGGGCTATGAACTTTACCAGTACATGCTGGAGGAAACGATCGCCAAGATCAAATCCGGCGAGCTGCAGGGTCTGACCAGTATCGACGACGACTGGTCGCCGCAGCTGAACCTCGGGGTGCCGGTGATGATCCCCGAGACGTATATACCCGATCTCGACATCCGGCTGGGGCTGTATCGACGCCTGTCCTCGCTGACGACCAAGGTAGAGCTTGAAGGGTTCGCGGCCGAGCTGATCGACCGGTTCGGGCCGCTGCCGAAGGAAGTGAACACGCTGATGCTGATCGTGCGCATCAAGGCGATGTGCAAGCGGGCGGGGATTTCCCGGCTGGACGCGGGACCGAAGGGCGCGACGATCCAGTTCCACAACGACAAGTTCGCCAATCCGGCGGGTCTGGTGGACTTCCTGAAAGCGCAAGGCCCAGCGGCGCGGGTGAACGGCAACCGGATCGTGCTTGCCGGCGAGATGAAAACGGAAGCCGACCGGATCAAGGGAGCGTTCAACATTGCCCGCGATCTGGCCGAAGTGGTGAAGGCCGGAAAGAAGGGCTAGGCGCGCGGCTCGCCCAGGGTCTTCAGCGACAGGATCAGATTGATCGCGGTCAGGACCGTGACGCCAAGGATGAGGGGCGTCGAGGTGCCGTTGAACGCAAGGCCGATCGGGATGGCGAGGATCACCGAACCGACCGTCGCCAGCGAGGAGATCACCGACGCGGCAAGGCCCGCCATGTGGCCCAGCGGTTCCATCGCCAGGGCGTTGAGGTTGCCGATGGTGAGACCCATCATCGAGAAAAGGCCAATGCTCCAAATCATTTGCATGGCGAAGCTGACGTTGCCCGATGCGAGGCTTGTGAAGGTGCCAAGGGCCATCAGCGACAGGATCAGCACACCCGCATAGGTGCGCCGCACAACGCGGCGCATCCCCAGCGTCATCACGATGCGGGAGTTGAGGAGACTGCCGCTCATCGACGCCACAGCGATGAGGGCAAACCAGAGCGGGAAGCTCTCGGCCCGGTCGAACTGGCGTTCGAAGATGCCTTGCAGGCTGGAAAGCGTGGCGAAGAGGCAGGCCAGCGTCAATGTCTGGAGGAGCGTGGAGACGAGAACGATGCGATGGGTGAAGAGGTGTTTCGTTCCGCTCCACAGGGTGCCGAGGTGAAGCGGGCGACGGTTGGCAGCCGGAAGCGTCTCGGGCTGCCGAAGACCCAGCCAGAGCATCGAGAGACCGGCAAAGAGGATGTAGGCAAGGAAGATCGACTGCCAGCCGCCCAGGGCGATGATGCCCTGGCCCATCAGGGGCGCGATGGCGGGGACGATGGTGAAGATCATCATCACGAAGGACATGATCCTCGCCATCTCGCGCCCCGAGTGAAGGTCGCGCACCATCGCAATGGCCACAGTGCGGGGGGCGGCTGCGGCAAGGCCCTGGCACAGGCGTGCGGCCAGCAGGATTTCAAGGCTGGGCGCGAAATAGCAGGCGAGGGCGCAAAGGGCGTAGAGGCCGGAGCCCACGAGGATCACGCGCTTGCGACCGAAGGCGTCGGAAAGGGGACCGGTGAAAAGGGTGCCGATGCCCATCCCGAGGACAAAGCTGGTGACGACAAGTTGCGCGGCGTTAGGCGTCTCGGGCGAGAGGGTCGCGGCAATTTCGGGCAAGGCGGGCAGCATCGCGTCGATCGAGATCGCGATGGTGGCGAACAGCATGGCGACCAGCGCCACGAATTCGGTCTGGGAGGGGCGGGACCGCATCACTCGGCGCGGCCTGTCAGCTCTTCGATGACCTTGCCCCAGGTCTCGGGCGGCTGTGCGCCGCTGACGACATATTGCTGCGCGATCAGGAAGGTCGGCACGGCGGTCACCCCCTTGTGGCGGGCGTCCTGGTCGCGGGCGGCGATATCGTCGGCATCGGCGTCAGAGCGCAGCAGGCGCAGCGTGGCCGCGCGATTCATGCCGTTCTCGCCTGCAATTCCGGCGAGGGTTTCAATGTCGCCGATGTCGCGCCCTTCCGCCCAGTAGGCGCGCATCAGGGCATCCACCACGGCGCCCTGCACGCCCTCGATCCCCGCCCAGTGGATCAGGCGGTGGGCGTTCAGCGTGTTCGGCAACCGCTGCGGTCGGTCGGGGTCCATGGCGACGCCGGCGGCGCGGGCGACCTCACGCAGGCGTTCGTGGATCGCTTCGACGCGGTCCTTGCCACCGAACTTCTGCTCCAGGTAGGCACGTTTTGCCACGCCTTCTGCGGGCATGTCCGGGTTCAGCTGGAACGGATGCCACCGGATCACGAAAGGGTGGTCGGGGTGATCGGCCAGAGCGCGGTCGAGGTTGGCCTTGCCGACATAGCACCAGGGGCAGACCGGGTCCGAGAAGATGTCCAGACGAATGGGGCCGGTGGTCATTCGGGTCTCCTGTAGCGGGCGGCCAGCGCCTTGCGGATCAGCTTGCCGGTGCCCGTGGCGCTTGCGGTGCGGGGCAGGGCGTCGAGGCGCTGGTAGTGCCTTGGCTGCTTCCAGCGGGCAAGGGTCTTTTCCGCGCATTGGTGCAGAAGGTTCTCGTCGATGGCGCACGAAGCCTCGTAGAACAGCGCGATGATCGTGGTGCCGGGCCTGGGCTCGATCTGGACCGCCGCGCAGGCCTGCAGGCCCGGACAGTCCTGGAAGGCGGCTTCGACTTCCGTCGGCGAGACCCGGAAGCCGCCTGCGTTCAAGAGGTCGTCCTTGCGCCCCAGATGGGTGATTGCGCCATCCGCCGCCATCCGCGCCACGTCGCCGGTGCGATACCATTGGCCTTGCGGCGGCGGCTGGCCGAGATAGCCGCGCATCAGGCCGGGGTCTTCTGTTGACACCGCCAGCTCACCGATCTCACCGCGAAGCAGGGGTGTGTCCGCTTCGCCCAGAATGGCGACATGGCGGCCCGGTTGCACATAGCCCGCGCTGCCCTCTGGTGCCGGTCGGTCGGGCGAGCCGGAGACATAGGTCGAGATTTCGGTCATCCCCAGCGCCTCGTGCAGATCGGTGCCGGTGCGGGCGCGCCACTGGTCGCGCAAGGCAGGAAGCAGCGCCTCGCCCGCCGACAGGCCGTGGCGCAGATGGGGGAGTGGGGGCATTTCGTTGCGCAGAAGCTGGCGATAGACACCGGGGGCAGCGGCCAGAATGGTGGCGCGGCTGCGCTGCAAGAGCGCGGGCAGATCGGCCGCAGAGGTGCCCGCTGCCGGAATCAGCGCGGTCGCGCCCAGGGTCCAGGGGTCCAGAAGCCCGGTGCCCAGCGTGTAGGTCCAGTTGAACGCCCCGGCGTGCATGATCCGGTCGCCCTCGCCCAGGCCCTCCCAATGCTTGTGCATGGACTGCCGGGCCAGGATGGCGCGGTGGGCATGGCTGACGGCCGTCGGCTGGCCGGAGGTGCCGGAGGTGAAGATGACATAAGCCTCCCGCCCCGGATCGCCAAGGTGCAGGGGCGCGGGCGGCAGCTCGGCCCAGGTCGCGAGATCGGGCGAAAGACAGGGGATCGGCATATCGGGCAGGGCGATGCCGGGATCGGCCACCACCAGTCGGGGGGTGACAAGGGCCGACAGCCGGGTGATCTCGCGCCCGGTCAGGGCGGCCGAGGTCGGCACCGGAACCAGCCCGGCCCAGAGCGCGCCAAGGAAAAGGATCGGGAAGGCCAGGCTGTTCCCCAGACGCAGGAGCACCCGATCTCCGGGAACCAGACCGAAGGCTGAAAGCGCGGTTGCAGCGCCCTGGGTCAGCCGCGTCAGCTGCGCGAAGCTGAGCGTTTCGTCACCATCCGGTCCGAGCAGGGTCAGCGCCGGCCTGTCGCCGAAGCGGTCCGCCCGCGCCAGAACATGCCCGGCCAGATTGAAGGCGCGCGGTGCCACGGGAAACGGTCGATTGTCGACGACGGACAGCATGACGAAGGGCTAGGCAGCCGACGCGGCAGTTGCAAGCGGGGAATGGCTGCACTATCGGGGGCCCATGCAGGTGACCGATCCGAAAAGCATGATCCGCGTGGCGCGCGAAGCCGGGGGAGAGGCTCATGTCGAGCCGCTGAACCTGGGCGAACGGGTGCGCGAATTGCGCCGGTCACGCGGCTGGACGCTGGAAGAGGCGGCAAGCCGGGCGGGTCTTGCGCGCTCCACCCTGTCCAAGATCGAGAACGGGCAGATGAGCCCGACCTACGACGCGCTCAAGAAACTGGCAGGCGGGTTGTCGATCACGGTGCCGCAACTCTTCACGCCGCCCTCGAAGGCGCAGGTCAACGGCCGGATGGCGGTGACACGGCTGGGCGAGGGTCAGGCGCAGGCCACGGCAACCTATGAGCACGAGCTTCTTGCCGGCGTCCTGACCAAGAAGCAAATGCTGCCCTACCGCGCGACGATCCGGGCGCGGACCTTCGAGGAATTCGACGGCTGGGTCCGCCACGACGGCGAGGAATTCCTTTATGTGCTGACCGGAGTCATCCGGCTTTATACCGAGTTCTACGAACCGGTGGACCTGCGTCGGGGCGACAGCGCCTATTACGATGCGGCGATGGGGCACAACGTGGTCAGCCTGTCGGAAGAGGACGCGACGATCCTCTGGGTGACGGCACTGACCTAGGCGGGCAGGTCATCGCGCCTGCCGCCGCCCGATCATCGGTCCCTCCCGGGTCAGAAGGTGTCCCGCACGGTGCGGGCCGTGCCCGAAATGTCCTCGCCCACGCCGGCGATGGTGTTGCAGCCAGCCAGTGCCGCCAGAAGGGCGAGGATTGCCAGTCTTTTCATGCTCTTGCCTCCTACTTTGCCTCATACCACCAGGTGTCGGGCAGAAAACCCGTCCAGTCCCCGTAAAGTGGCAGTCTCTCGGGATACTTCAGCTTTGCCGAATATGCCAAGCGTGAAACGTCCGAATACCAGATCGGAATCACATAGCGCCCCGAGGTCAGGACCCGGTCCAGCGCCTTGGTCGCGGCGGTGAAGTCCTCGTTGGTCGGGGCCTTCAGCATGGCGGCGATCATGGCTTCGACGGCAGGAGAGTTGACCCCCATCCAGTTGCGCGTGCCCGGTTCCGTCACGCCCGCAGATCCCCAGTACAGCAGTTGCTCATTGCCCGGCGACAGGGACAGCGACCGGATGTAATGGGTCATGTCGAAGTCGTAGGCGCTGGTGCGTTCCTTGTACTGGGCATCGTCGATCTTGTTCAGCCGCGCGGTGATGCCAAGCGCCTTGAGGGCCTCGATGTAGACCTCTGCGACCGAGGCCATCTCGTCCTGCCCGGTGACGAGCAGGATCTCGAAGGTGAAGGGCTCGCCATTGGCATTCCTCAGCACTCCGTCGGCGCCGACCGTCCAGCCCGCCTCTTCCAGCAGGGCCGCCGCCGCGCGGATGTTCTTGCGATTCGCCTGGTCCCCGTCAGAGACCGGAAGCGCATAGCCTTCGATGGCGCCGGGCGGCAGTTCGGACTTGAACGGCTCCAGAAGTTCCAGTTCCCGTCCCGTGGCGGGCGTTCCCGGCTCCATCCCCAGGAATGAGTTGCCGAAGTAGGACGGGATCCTGGGCAGCAGCCCGCCGTTCAGGGTCTGGTTGATGAATTCGAAGTTGAAGGCCAGGGTCAGCGCCTCGCGGACACGCCAGTCGGCGAAGAGGGGCCTGCGGGTGTTCATCACGAAGCCCTCGATCCCCGATGGGCGGCCATGCGGGATTTCCGCCTTGATGACGTCGCCGGACTGCACCGCCGGGAAATCGTAGGACGACAGCCACTTCGAGACATTGGCCTCGCGGTAGGCCGAAACCTGACCGGCCTTGAACGCCTCGAAGATCGCCTGCGGGTTGGCGTAGTAGTCATAGCGGATCTCGTCAAAATTCCACTGGCCCCTGTTGAACGGCAGGTCCTTGCCCCACCAGTCCGGGTTGCGCCTGTAGGTGGCATGGACGCCAAGCTCCGAGGCGGACAGGACATAGGGACCCGAGCCGATCGGGACCTCCATCGTCGCCTCGGCGAAGTCCTTGCCCTCCCACTGGGCCTTCTTCAGGATCGGGCGCAGCCCCAGGATCAGCGGAAGTTCGCGGTCCTCGGTGTTGAAGGTAAAGCGCACCGACCGTTCGCCCGTCTTTTCCATCGAGGCGATCTTCTTCCAGGCTGCTGCATAGCGCTGGTTGCCCTGGGTGCCCAGTGTCTCCATCGACCACATCACGTCCTCCACCGTGACGGGCGAGCCATCAGAGAATCGGGCCTCGGGGCGCAGGGTGAATTCGACGTAGGACCGGGCCTCATCGGTGTCTATCGATTCGGCCAGAAGGCCGTAAAGCGAGAAGGGCTCATCATAATTCCGCCCCATCAGAGTCTCGACCGTCAGGGTCGCAATGCCGGCCGCGGGCCGTCCCTTGGTCACATAGGGGTTGAAGCTGTCATAGCTGCCCGCCTCGCCCCAGCGGAAACTGCCACCCTTGGGCGCATCGGGGTTCACTTGCGGCAAAGACACAAAATCCGGGGGGAGAGCGGGGTCTCCATACATAGCTATGCCGTGCCTGGGCTCGGCCGATGCGCCTGCCGCAAAGACCGACAGCACCACCGCCAACCCGGCCACGCGCAAAATTGTGCCTCGTGCCGCCATCATCGCCCCATGCTCCCCATTCCCTGCGGTTGTGTTCGCGCAGAGTAGGACGGAGATCGTGCCAATTCAAACTTTTAGCTTGGCCATCGGCAGAGAGCGGACTATAACAACCTTACTGCTCGATAGGTTTCTTGCCTGTATGAAACCTGCCTCAAAGACTTGACGCCGGCCTCGTGCCGGCGTTTTTTTGTCTGCGCTCCGTGACTTCCGTTCATCCGCAAGACATGCCATGCTTTCGCAGGTGCAGCATCTGGAGCGGATCATGACACTTTCGGGCAAACGGGCGATCATCACCGGGTCCAATTCGGGAATCGGGCTGGGTGTGGCCGAAGCTCTCGCCGCCGCCGGAGCCGAGGTGATTCTGAACAGTTTCACCGACCGGCCCGAAGATCATGATCTGGCCCGCGATCTTGGTGCCCGGCACGGGGTGGCGGCGCGCTATATCGCGGCCGACATGTCCAAGGGGGCCGACTGCCGCGCGCTGATCGAAAAGGCCGGCGGCTGCGACATCCTGGTGAACAACGCCGGCATCCAGTTCGTGGCGCCGATCGAGGAGTTTCCGGTCGAGAAATGGGAGGCGATTCTGGCGATCAACCTGACCTCGGCCTTTCACACCATCGCCGCCGCCCTGCCGGGAATGCGGGCAAAGGGCTGGGGCAGGGTGGTCAACATCGCCTCGGCCCACGGCTTGACCGCCAGCCCCTACAAAAGCGCCTACGTCGCCGCCAAGCACGGCATCGTCGGCCTGTCGAAGACCGTCGCTCTTGAAACTGCCGGGCAGGGGATCACCTGCAACGCGATCTGCCCGGGCTATGTGCTGACCCCCCTGGTCGAGGCGCAGATCCCCGAACAGATGAAGGTCCACAAGATGGACCGCGAGACGGTGATCCGCGAGGTCATGCTTCTCCGGCAACCGTCCCGGCAGTTTGCCACGGTCGAACAGATCGGCGGCACGACGGTCTATCTCTGCTCTGCCTCGGCCGACCAGGTGACCGGCACGACGATCAGCGTCGACGGCGGCTGGACGGCGCTGTGAGACGCATCAATCTGGCGTTGCAGGGCGGGGGTGCCCATGGCGCCTTTACCTGGGGTGTGCTGGACCGCCTTCTGGAAGACGAGACGCTGGAAATTGCCGGGATCTCCGGCACCTCGGCGGGCGCTCTGAACGGGGCGGCGCTGAAAGCCGGGCTCCTGGCCGGGGGCAGAGGGGCCGCGCGCAAGCGGCTGGATCGGCTCTGGGATCAGGTCGGCGCAATCGGCGATTTCCGCATGTTGCCTTGGATGCAGGCCTTTCTGCCGATGCTGCGGTTCTGGCAGACGGCAAGCGCGGCCTTGCTTCCCATCTCGCCCCAGGCCATCGCGGCCCAGCTTTATTCGCCCTATGTCTTCGGCAACAGCTGGCAGAACCCGCTGGAGCCGGTGGTCCGCGATCTGGACTTCCGTCATGTCTGCGCGGCGGAAGGCCCCCGGCTATTCGTCAGCGCGACGAACGTGCGGACCGGCCGGATCAAGGTTTTCGAGGGGCAGGACATCGGCCCCGAGGCGCTGTTGGCTTCGGCCTGCCTGCCGACGGTGTTCCAGACGGTCGAAATCGGCGGCGAGGCCTATTGGGACGGTGGCTATTCCGGCAATCCGGCCCTTTTCCCGCTGTATGAACCCGATCTGCCCGACGATATCCTGGTGGTGTCGATCAACCCGATGCGGACCGAAGACATCCCCGGCACGCCACTGGAGATCCAGAACCGGATCAACGAGATCAGCTTCAATGCCAGCCTTCTGGGCGAATTGCGCGCCATCAGCTTCGTCCGCCGCCTGATCGCCGAGGGGCGGATGGAGCGGGGGTCGATGAAGGCCGTGAACGTCCACATGATTTCGGACGACCGGTTGATGAACGAGCTGTCCGCCGAATCGAAGCTGGCACCAACCCCCTATCTGCTGGAGCGGCTGAAGGCCGCGGGTCGGGCGGCGGCAGAGCAGTTCCTGCAGGATGGCGGCACGAAGATCGGGCAAGAGGGCAGCGTCGACCTGCGCAGTCTGCTGCGTCAGACCACCGGATCTTTCGGCAACGGGTAGACCAGCCCGCCTGACACGATCAGCTTGGCCGCGTCGTCGACGCCCATGTCCATCATCACCAGGTCCTTGGTCGGCACGAACAGGAGCATGCCCGAAGTGAAGGGCGTCAGACCCACGAAGACCGCCGACATGTCCGGCCCCATCGTCGCAAGCCGCTCGGCCAGTTCGCCCTTCGGCTGCGTGGACATGAAGCCAAGCGCCCAGGAGCCCGGTCGGGGAAATTCGACCAGCACGACCTTGTCAAAACTCTTGTCCTTCTTGTTGAAGAAGGTCTCGGCCACCTGCTTGATGCCGCTGTAGACAGAACGGACCACCGGCATCCGCTCGACCAGGTTCTCGCCCGACCGGATGATCGAGCGACCGATCAGCCCCTTGGCCAGCCAGCCCACGATGATCGTCACCACCAGGAAGACCAGGACGCCGACACCTCGGACCGGGAATTCGTACTGCGGGCCGAACCAGCGGCCCATGACGGCGTCGGGCTGCCAGTAGGCCGGGATCAGGGGCAGGATCCATCCATCGATCCAGCCGATCACTGCCCAGACGAAATAGATCGTCAGGCCGATCGGCAGCACGACGACAAGGCCCGTCAGGAAACTGGCGCGCAGGCTGGCAAGAAAACCGCGACGGCTCGGAATGTTTGGTTCGGTCACGAGTGGATGTCCCCTTCGGCGTCTATCTAGGGGGTCCATCGGCGGCTTCGCAAGGACGCGCGCGGCAACTTGGGGGGAAAATCAGCCCTGCCTGGCCAGTTCCCGGGCAATCGCCGCCCCGAGCCGCGCATTGTTCAGGACCAGTTCTATATTCGCCGCCAGCGACCGCCCGCCCGTCAGCTCGAAGATGCGTTGCAAAAGAAAGGGCGTGACCGCCTTGGCGGCGATGCCATGCGCGTCGGCCTCGGCCAGGGCCGCCTCGATATGCGGCGTGATCTCTTCCCGCGGGATCTCGACCTCGGGAGGGATCGGATTGGCGACCAGCTGACCTCCGGGCAGACCCAGCCGGGCGCGCATCAGATGCGCAGCGGCGATCTCGGCCGCGCTGTCCAGCCGCAAGGGCGCCGTCAGGCCCGAGGACCGCGACCAGAAGGCGGGAAACTCGCACTGGCCAAAGGCGATGACCGGCACCCCCATGGTTTCGAGATACTCCAGCGTTTTCGGCAGATCGAGGATCGCCTTGGCGCCGGCGGCAACGACTGTGACGGGCGTCTCGGCCAGTTCGCGCAGGTCGGCCGAGATGTCAAAGCTGCGCTCGGCCCCCCGGTGAACGCCGCCGATCCCTCCGGTGGCAAAGACGCCGATCCCGGCCAGATGCGCACAGATCATCGTCGCGGCCACCGTCGTCGCGCCCGTGCCGCCCGTGGCCAGGCAGACGGCAAGATCGGCGCGCGACAGTTTCGCCACGCCTTGCGCCTGCCCCAGGCCGTCAAGCTGAGCCTCGGTCAGCCCGATGTGGATCCGGTGATCCATGATTGCAATGGTCGCAGGCACCGCGCCATGCGCCCGGACTTCGGCTTCCACCCGTCGCGCCGTTTCGACATTCTGCGGGAATGGCATGCCATGCGTGATGATCGTGCTTTCCAACGCAACGATCGGGGCGCCCTCGGCGCGCGCTTGCGACACTTCGGGCGAAAAGGTCAGGGGCAGCGTCATGAGCCGATGTCTCCGGAAACATAGGTTGCAGCGGCGCGAAGCGCTTCGTCCAGCGCCGCTTGCCGGGCCAGCCCGCGCCGTTCGGCGACCAGATGGGCGGCCATGAACGTATCACCCGCGCCAGTGACGCGGGTCACCAGCACCTGCGGCGGGGCCCCTTCGATCACGCCGTCACCCCGGCGCCCCTCGGCGGCTGGCTTGCCGCCGTCGGTCACCAGAACCCGGGCGGCACCGCGGTCCAGCAGGGCCCGCGCGGCGTCCACCGCCGTCACCGCTTCGCTGCGGGCCAGGATGTTCGCCTCTTCCAGGTTCACATACAGCGTGGCCGACGCGTGGGTCAGCAGGGGCAACAGCCGCCCCGCCTTGCCGGGCGAGGCCGGGGCGACGCGAAGATCGGCGCGGGAAAACAGCGGCGAGGCGGCGATTTCCGCCAGCAGGCCCTCGGTCAGGTTGCCGTCCAGCGCGATAGGGCCAGCCCAGGGTGCTTTCTCGGTTCCCAGACGGCCATCGGCCAGGGGGCGCAGGATCTTGTCGCCCGCTGCCTCCAGCGAATGCGCGTCCGCGATGGCGGCGATCAGCCCGTTCGCGCCCTCGATGGCCGTGTAGCGGTCGGTCGGCAGGTCTTCGGATCGGTAGACCGTGTCGGTCATCAGCCCCAGCCGGTCACAGGCGGCCACCAGTTCATCGCCCTCGGCGTCCCGACCGATGGCGGTCAGAAGGGCAGGGGTCATCCCGAACCGCCGCAGCGTCATCGCGATGTTCATCGCCACGCCCCCCGGCAGGCGGGTGATCCGCCCCGGCACGTCCGAGCCAAGCCGCATCGAGGTGGGTGAGCGGCCGATGATGTCCCACAGGACCGAGCCGATGCAAAGGATGTCAGGCGTCATGTGCGCCTTCTGCCTTGTTCCGACAGGCAGGGTCAACTGCTCTTGCACCCCGCGTCGGTGGCCGAAGGACCGGCGAGCGCGGTGCCCCGGCGGAAAGCGAATTGCTGACAGCTTCAGTCATCTATAGGATGCAGCCGCTGTCCGGTCCGAGTGTTGAAACGGAGGCATTTCCCAGGAGGCCTTGCTGATGTCCGATGCGTTGTCAGGCTGGTTTGCGAAACCGCCCAAGGTTGTCAGTGACCAACCGAAACGCGGCTACTGGGTGATCGGCGTGCGAATCCTCGATCCGGTGCGCTATTCCAATCTTCTTGAGATCGCCGAGGAGACGATCGACTATCTCGGCGGCAGGATCGTGATCCGCAGCCCGGTCCTGACGGTCCTCAGCGGCTCGCTTCCGCCGCGTCTTCTGGTGGTTGAGTTCCCCAGCCTCGACCGTGCCCGCGAGGCCGTCGACGAGGCCGCCCTGAAGATCGGCGAGGGACTGTTCGACGGGGTGGCGGAATTCGACATGGCCATTGCCGAGGGCTACCACGATTTCGGCTGACGCCGACCTTTCCGTCCCGGCGTCATGCCGCCCCTTGCGCCTGGGCCGCATCCCGTCTATACGCGCGGCACTTCACAGGTGTCGTCGGGGCCGATGCGGGGAGAAATCCCGTACGGTCCACCGGTTGCCCCGGATCAGGTCCGGGGTGAAGACGGCGGCATCGAGGTTCAAACCGGAAAAGGACAAGGCATGGCTCTTCCCGAGTTCACCATGCGTCAGCTCTTGGAAGCTGGCGTTCACTACGGCCACCAGACCGCCCGCTGGAACCCCAAGATGGGCGAGTACATCTACGGTGAGCGCAACGGTATCCACATCATCGACCTGACCCAGACTGTTCCGCTGCTGGACCAGGCGCTGAAAGTCGTGCGCGACACCGTCGCCAAGGGCGGCCGCATCCTCTTTGTCGGCACCAAGCGTCAGGCCCAGAAGCCGATCGCCGAAGCGGCCGAGAAATGCGCGCAGTATTACATGAACCACCGCTGGCTCGGCGGCACGCTGACCAACTGGAAGACCGTGTCGCAGTCGATCCAGCGCCTGAAGCAGCTGGACGAAATCCTTGGCGCGGGCGGCGAGGGCCTGACCAAGAAGGAACGCCTCGGCATGGAGCGTGACCAGGCCAAGCTGCAAGCCTCGCTGGGCGGCATCCGCGAGATGGGCGGCGTCCCGGACCTGATCTTCATCATCGACGTGGGCAAGGAGGACCTTGCGATCCTCGAGGCGCAGAAGCTGGGCATTCCGGTCGTGGCCGTGGTCGACACCAACTGCTCGCCCAAGGGCGTGACCCATGTCATCCCGGGCAACGACGACGCGGCGCGCGCGATTGCGCTTTACTGCGACCTTGTCGCCCGCGCGGCGCTGGACGGCATGTCGGCCCAGATGGGCGCGGCGGGCGTCGACCTGGGTGCTCTGGAGGCGGCTCCGGCAGAAGAAGCGGTCGCTGAAGCCGAGGCCTGAGGCTTCGCTGTCACCAGACTTTCACCCGGCGGGCCTATCCCCGCCGGGCCATCGTTTCCAAGGAGTGAACCCATGACGATCACCGCTCAGATGGTGAAGGAACTGCGCGAATCGACCGGCGCAGGGATGATGGACGCCAAGAAGGCGCTGACCGAGACGAACGGCGACATGGAAGCCGCCGTCGACTGGCTGCGCACCAAGGGCCTGGCCAAGGCCGCCAAGAAGGCCGACCGCGTCGCGGCCGAGGGCCTGATCGGCGTGGCCGTGTCGGACGGCAGGGGTGTGGCCATCGAGATCAACTCGGAAACCGACTTCGTCGCCAAGAACGAGGATTTCCAGGCTCTGGTGCGGGATGTGGCCAATGTCGCGCTGACCACCGGCGATTCGATCGAGGTCGTGAAGGCCGCGCATCTGAACGGCAAGACGGTCGAGACGGTGATCCAGGAAGCCATCGCCCGCATCGGCGAGAACATGACCTTCCGCCGCCTGCATGTGCTGGAGGGCGACACCGTGGTGTCCTACGTCCATAACGCGGCAGCACCCGGAATGGGCAAGATCGGCGTCCTCGTGGCGCTGAAGGGCGACAAGGCCAAGGCGGAAGAGATCGGCAAGCAATTCGCGATGCACATCGCCGCGACGAACCCGCTCTCGCTGTCGGAAGCCACGCTCGACCCGGCCGTGGTGGAACGGGAACTGGCGGTGCAGACCGCCAAGGCGCTGGAAGAGAACGCCGCCTCGTCCAAGCCGAAGCCCGAGCAGGTGATCCATCAGAACATCATCCCCGGCCGGATGAAGAAGTTCCTGGCAGAGAACACGCTTCTCGGCCAGGCCTTCGTCATCAACCCCGACCTGACCGTGGAAGCCGCGGCCAGGGAAGCCGGGGTCGAGATCACCGGATACGCCCGCGTTGCCGTGGGCGAAGGCATCGAGAAGAAGCAGGAAGACTTTGCCGCCGAAGTGGCGAAGGCGCTTCAGGGCTGACACTGTCAACGATCGACAGGGCAGGGGGCCGGTGCAGATGCGCCGGCCCTTGTTGCTTTGCGCACCCCGGATCGGGCAGGTCGCAGGCCTGGGCGGACAGGTCCGGTCGGCACCTGGAAATGATGACGGCGCGGTTCTGGGGAAAACCGCGCCGTGCAGCCCCGCCCGATCCCCAGGGGAAAAGGGACCGGAGGGCAGGACAGGATATGACCACGAAACGCGTGGTCGAAACTCTTACGAACCGGCCTCAGCCAAAGGCCGTCGACCAGCATGACGCGGGCCTGCTTTCCGCAGCGTCAACTCTCTGCCTGACACGACACCCGCCTACAGGCGAGTAGGGAATCCCTTACCTTCTACCCAGGGCCGAAGATCCTCTGGCCAGGCTAGCGCGCGGCCTGGGACAGTTCGGGCGTGCGCTGGAAAATCATGTTCAGAAGCGCACCCTTGGCCACCGCCTGCGCGGTTGTCTCGACCGCCAGCGCCTCGCGGGCAAGGCGCAGATGTTTCTCCACCATCGCCGGGCTGACCCCCATCAACAGCGCCACGTCCTGCGTCGTCTTGCCATCGGCCACCCATTCCAGCGCCTCGCGCTGCCGCGGGCTAAGCGCCCGATGCCGCGACAGTTGCGGCAGGTGGACGATGGTAAGATGCATCATGTTGGCGACCGCCAGGATTTCCTCGCGCTGCGCGGCATGGATCGCTTCGACATCCTCGGGGCTCATCCCCGGATTGGCGATCAGGCCCATGGCTCCCTTGGACCGCGACAACACCTCAGGAAAACTTACCGACATCCCGGCCACAATGCCGTGAGCCGCGTTCTGCCGCACCGCCTCGGCCTCTTCCGCCGACAGCCTGCCCGCCTCGAACGCCTCTTTCACCCAGGACCAGGTGCAGATGCCGGCGTTCTGTTCGGCCCAGCGGAAGACCGGCGTCTTGGCGTAGAAGCCCCCCTGGAAATAGCGTTTGACATAGTCTGCATCGCAGGTGGTCAGGAACAGCGCATCATCCGGGTCGCCGATGGTTTTCAGATGCTTGAACCGTGTGAAGCCGTAATTGACCCGGCCAAAACCCAGCCCGGCAAAATAATCTGTCGCGAGGTTCCAGGCATCGTCGATCCGTTGCGAAGCGGCGATCCGGTTCAGCAGCGGCAAAATCGAGCTATCACGCATTGTCTGTCATCCCTGTATGCCTGACTGCGGCGCACGATCGCCTTGACCTTGCGGCAGTCAGGGGTTGGACGTGAGATACGGTGCCTTTCCTTGGTTTGTCTACCTTGTCGCGCGTGATAAGCCCGTCAAAACGGATGGATGACGGAACTTGTCATCCGTTCAGCGGTTTCGGCGTTCAAAGCCGCGGTGCGAGATGTGCGATCAACCGGGGCAGGGCGGCATGATCGTCGAAGATCAGCTTTGCGGAAAGATCTTCGGGTGCGGTCCTTCGGTAGCCCCGGGTGAACAGTGCCAGGGGCACATCGGCAGCGCGCGCGGTCTCTGCGTCGACTTCGCTGTCGCCGATGAAAATCGTCTGGCGCGGGCCAAGCGCAGATATCGCGCTCAGCAAAGGGGCCGGATCGGGTTTGCGCCGGGGCAGGGTGTCTCCGCCGACGACGACGGTGAAGAATTTCTCCAACCCGAAATGCCGCAACACGGCATGGGTCGGCCCCTCGGGCTTGTTGGTGCAGATCGCCAGGTGATGCCCTGCCGCGGCAAGATCGGAAACCGCTGTAGATACGCCAGGATAAAGTGCCGTCAGATCAAAGGCTTCTTCGTAGAGCCTGACAAAGTTGCCGACAAGTTCCGCTTGCAGATCGGCGTCATGCGTCAGCCCCTTGAAAGCCAGAAGCCGGTCGAACAGGACTTCGACACCATTGCCGATGAAACCTCGCACGGTTTCCTGAGAAAAGCCAGACAACCCTTTGGCAGCAAACACGGAATTCACAGCCGCATGAATCTGCGGCGCACTGTCGATCAGCGTGCCGTCAAGGTCGAACACAAGGTTCAGCGCGTCAGCCAATCGCGGCCTCGGCGGCAGCCCGGATCGACCGGATGTTTTCGCCATAGGCGGCGGGCTGATCCGCGGACCCGCCAGAGAACACCGCGTTGCCTGCCACCAGCACGTTCGCCCCAGCCTTGGTGACCAGAGGCGCCGTCTTCGCCGAAATCCCGCCGTCGATCTCGATATGGACCGGACGGTCGCCGATCATCTGCCGCAGTCGCGCGATCTTGTCGACCTGGCTGGCGATGAAGCCCTGACCGCCGAACCCAGGATTGACCGTCATCACGCAGACCAGGCCCACCATGTCCAGAAGTTCGGCCACGGCCTCGACAGGGGTTCCGGGATTGATGGCAACGCCTGGAGTTTTGCCCATGGATTGAATGGCTTGCAGGCTCCGGTGAATGTGCGGGCCTGCCTCGACATGCACCGTGATGTTGTCCGCGCCAGCCTTGGCATAAGCCTCCAGATAGGCATCGACAGGCGAGATCATCAGGTGGACATCCATCACGCCCTTGATATGCGGCCGCAGCGCCGCGCACATCGCCGGGCCGAAGGTTAGGTTCGGCACGAAATGGCCGTCCATCACATCGACATGCACCCAATCCGCGCCCATGGCCTCGACCGCGCGACATTCTGCGCCGAAGTTCGCAAAATCCGCCGCCAGGATGGACGGGGCGATCTTGATGGTGCGGTCGAACATCGGCAGGCTCCTTGCGGCGTCCTTGCCTCATATCCCGGCCAAACCGGGCTTTCCAGAAGCCATTACATTACATAATATTGATTATGCGATTACCAGACTTGGCCAGGTGCCCCTCTCTCCTGCAAATGAAAATGGCCCGGACAGATGCCCGGGCCACCCTGCACTGCTTGCGTCGGGATCAGCCGACCAGTTCGAGGCCCGAGAAGAAGAACGCGATTTCGCGCGCGGCCGAAGCCTCGCTGTCCGACCCGTGGACCGAGTTCTCGCCCTTGGACAGCGCAAATTCCTTGCGGATCGTGCCCTCGGCTGCGGCGGCCGGATCGGTCGCGCCCATCACCTCGCGGTTCTTCGCGATAGCACCTTCGCCTTCCAGCACCTGCACCACGACCGGCGCCGAGGCCATGAAGGCACAAAGCTCGCCGTAGAAGCCGCGCTCCCTGTGCTCGGCATAGAATTCGCCGGCCTGGGCGGGCGTCAGGTGGATGCGCTTGGACGCCACGACGCGCAGGCCGGCATCCTCGAACTTGGCAATGATCTTGCCGGTCAGGTTGCGCTTGGTGGCATCGGGCTTGATGATCGACAGGGTACGTTCAACGGCCATTTGGCTCTCCAGAAATGTGCGGCTTTGCGCCGGAATGGGACGCCGGGCTGCTACCACGCCCGCGCCGCATTGAAAAGGTGCAGCGGCATTGACCTTGGCCAGAGGTTCAGGCACTTCCCCGCCCATGCTGAAGATCGAGGACATCACATACAACGTCGAAGGCCGTCCCCTGTTCGAGGGCGCCTCCGCGACGATTCCCACCGGGCACAAGGTGGGCCTCGTGGGCCGCAACGGCGCGGGGAAAACCACGCTCTTCCGGCTGATCCGCGGGGAGCTGGCGCTGGAGGGCGGCTCGATCACCCTGCCCCAGCGCGCCCGGATCGGTGGCGTGGCGCAAGAGGTGCCGTCCTCGGACACCTCGCTTCTCGACACGGTCCTTGCCGCCGACACCGAACGCGCGGCCCTGATGGCCGAGGCGGAAACCGCCCGGGATCCCCACCGGATCGCCGAGATCCAGGCCCGCCTTGCCGACATCGACGCCTGGTCGGCCGAAGGCCGCGCGGCCAGCATTCTCAAGGGCCTGGGCTTTGACGCTGAACAACAACTCATGCCCTGCTCGGCCTTTTCGGGTGGCTGGCGGATGCGGGTGGCGCTGGCGGGTGTCCTCTTTGCCCAGCCCGACTACCTCCTGCTGGACGAGCCGACCAACTACCTCGACCTTGAGGGCGCGCTCTGGCTGGAAAGCTACCTGCAGAAATACCCCCACACCGTCCTCATCATCAGCCACGACCGCGGCCTTCTGAACCGCGCGGTCCAGGGCATCCTGCATCTCGACAACCGCAAGCTCACCTATTGGCAAGGCGGCTACGACCAGTTCGCCCGCCAGATGGCCGAACGCCGCGCGGTCCTGCAAGCCGAGGCGAAGAAGGTCGAGGCGCGGCGGGCGCATCTGCAAAGCTTCGTCGACCGTTTCAAGGCCAAGGCGTCCAAGGCTGTGCAGGCGCAGTCCCGCGTGAAGATGCTGGAAAAGCTGACCCCGATCACCGCGCCAGAGGACGCAAAGAAGGTCGTCTTCACCTTCCCCAAGCCCGAGGTACTCGCCCCGCCGATCATCAACCTCGACGGCGCGGCGGTGGGCTATGGCGGCCCGCCGGTGTTGAAACGGCTGAACCTGCGCATCGACCAGGACGACCGGATCGCGCTTCTGGGCCGGAACGGCGAAGGAAAATCCACGCTTGCCAAACTATTGGCGGGAAAACTTCAACCGTCCGAGGGCAAGCTGGCGCGCTCCTCCAAGCTGCGGATCGGCTATTTCGCCCAGCACCAGGTGGATGAGCTGCACCTTGACGAAACGCCGCTCCAGCACGTCATGCGCCTGCGTCCGGCAGAAGCGCAGCCGAAACTGCGCGCGCGGCTCGCGGGCTTCGGGCTGATGGCCGATCAGGCCGACACGGTCGTCGCCCGCCTGTCGGGTGGCCAGAAGGCGCGGCTCTCGCTCCTGCTCGCCACCATCGACGCGCCGCACCTCCTGATCCTCGACGAACCGACGAACCACCTCGACATCGAAAGCCGCGAGGCGCTGGTCGAGGCGCTGACCGAGTATCCCGGCGCGGTGATCCTCGTTTCCCACGACATGCATCTTCTGGGTCTGGTGGCCGACCGTCTGTGGCTGGTCAAGGGCGGCGCGGTGACCCCCTACACCGAGGACCTGGAAGCCTATCGCCGCCAGCTTCTGGCCGGGGACGACGAGGTGAAAGCCCCCGCGCAACCCGTTGTGAAACCGAAGAAAGCCAGCCGGGACGAGATCAGCGCCCTGAAGGCCGAGGTCCGCAGATGCGAGGAGCGGCTGGCCAAGCTGAACGACATGCGGGACAAGCTGGCCAGAAAACTGGCCGACCCGGACCTCTACGAGGATGCCCGCAAGGGCGAACTCGCCACTTGGAACGCCAAGTATGCCGAGGTGATGCAGGCGCTGGACAGGGCCGAGGCGCTGTGGCTGGAGGCGCAAGAGAGACTCGAGGCTGTGGCCTGACTTTCGGACCGGCTCTGCGATCGCGCAGGTTCCGCTTCCCAAACCCGGAACAGCCGGGCTAGCCTTGCGGAAAAGGACCCGCTATGCCCGAAACCGCCTTCCTCATCACCGCCTTTGCCACGCTGTTCGTCGTGATCGACCCGCCGGGTCTGGTGCCGCTGTTCATCGCGCTCACCCGCGGCATGGGGCCGGAAAGACGCCGGGCGATGGCGCGGCGGGCCTGCATCATTGCGGCCTGCCTGCTTCTGCTGTTCGGGCTCGCCGGCGAGGCGATCCTGACCTTCATCGGCATCTCGATGCCCGCCTTCCGCATCGCGGGCGGGATCCTTCTGTTCCTGACCGCGCTCGACATGCTCTTCGAACGCCGCACCCAGCGGCGCGAGGGGCAACTGGCCGAACCCGACCACGACCCCTCGGTCTTCCCTCTCGCCACCCCGCTGATCGCCGGGCCGGGGGCGATCGCCTCGGTCATCCTGCTGGTCGGACAGGCGGGACCGGGCTGGGCGGGGACGCTCTGGGTGCTCGGGCTGATGGTCGTGATGATCGCCGTGACCTATGCCTTCCTCCTCGCCTCGCCGCCCTTGGAGCGGATGCTGGGCCGGACCGGGACCATCGTCATCACCCGGCTGCTGGGGATGCTTCTGGCTGCGCTGTCGGTCCAGTTCGTGATCGACGGGGTCAAGGGCACCGGCCTGATCGGCTGACCTTCCCAAGCCGCCCCCCTGCCCCCATATCTGCCGGAACCGGAGGTGCGGATGGACGGAGACACACTGGCCCGCGCGGGCTATCTGGCGCTTATCCTGGTCGCGTTGGGCGGCTGGGTGATGGTCGAGTTCCGGGAACGGATCGGCCAGGCGCTGCGGATGGCCCTGGCCTGGGGGCTGATCGTCATCGGCATCATGGCCGGTTACGGGCTGTGGAGCGACATCCGCCGCGATGTGATGCCGATGCAGGAGGTCGTCGCGGACGGCGTGGTCGAGGTTCCGCGCGCGCAGGACGGGCATTACTATCTGACGCTGAAGATCGACGGCAGGCCCGTCCCGTTCATGGTCGACACCGGGGCTTCGGGCATGGTGCTGGCGGGACGCGATGCCGAGGCGCTGGGGATCGACCTTCAGACCCTGCGCTTTCTGGGAGAGGCGAACACTGCGAACGGGGTCGTGCGGACCGCGCGGGTCACGCTGGATCGGGTCGAACTGGGCCCGTTCACGAATGACCGCTTTCAGGCCTTCGTGACCGAGGGGGCGCTGGACCAGTCGCTGCTGGGGATGGATTATCTGGGGCAGTTCCGCATGGAATTCGCCGGTGGAAAGCTGATCCTGAGGCAGTAGATGCCGGGTCTGCCCACGCGTGGGCAGATTTTCCCGACCAATGTTTTCAATGCCTTGGTCGTGGATGTTAACGTTTTCGAAAGGTTCGCCCGCTCGGCCTCAAGTCGAGCTCAGCAGTCCCTGCACGGTGTTGGTCAGATCGCTGAGCGAGAAAGGTTTCGGCAGGAAGACCGAGTTCGGCACCCGCGCCTGATCCTCGGCCAGGCCGTCGTCGGCATAGCCTGACATGAAGACCACCTTCACCCCCGGCCGGTCGAGATGCGCCCGGCGCACCCAGGCCGGGCCGTCCATGCCCGGCATCACCACATCGGTGACGAACAGGTCGATGTGCAAGTTCTTGTCTTCCAGCTTTGCCAGTGCCTCTTCCGCACTCGCCGCCTCCAGCACCGTATAGCCACGCAGGGTCAGCGCACGGCTGGCAAAGGCACGGACCGAGGCTTCATCCTCGACCAGAAGCACCACGCCCTCGCCCTTGCGCGCGGCCACGCGCTTGGGCTCGCTGGGCAGAGAGCCGTCGGCATCACCTTCGTATACCGGGAAATACAAGGAGAACGTGGTCCCCTGCCCCAGTACGGAATCGACGAAGATGAAGCCGCCCGACTGTTTCATGATGCCATAGGCCATCGACAGGCCCAGCCCGGTGCCTTCGCCGATGCGCTTGGTGGTGAAGAAGGGCTCGAAGATCTGGCGCAGCTGGTGTTCGGGAATGCCGATGCCATGGTCCACCACGCGGATCACGGTGTAATCCCCGGCGGGCACTGTGGCCCGGTCGCGCTTGAGGTCTTCGGCCAGCGTTACCGGCTCGGTCTCGATCCGCACGTCGCCGCCATCGGGCATTGCGTCGCGCGCATTGACCACGAGGTTGATGAGCACCTGTTCGATCTGCCGCTTGTCGGCGCGAATGCGACCCAGGGGACGGTTGCCCTCGCGCCCCAGATGCGCCAGCGACAGATCGACCTTTTCCACCATCAGGCGGTTCAGAAGGTGGATCAGATCGGCCAGCAGATCCTCAAGATCCAGCACTTCCGGGTTCAGGGTCTGCTTGCGCGAAAAGGCCAGAAGCTGGCCCACCAGAGAGGCCGCGCGGTTGGCGTTCTGCCGGATCTGCTCCAGATCCGCAAAGTCGATGTCCTCGCGGCCGTGGCGCATCAACAACAGGTCGCAATGGCCTGAAATTGCAGTCAGAAGATTGTTGAAGTCATGCGCGATGCCGCCCGCCAGCTGACCGATCGCCTGCATCTTCTGGCTTTGGACGAACTGCGCCTCCAGCGTCTTCAGACGGGTCGCGTCGTTCAGGATCGCCAGCGCGCCGAGCCGGCCGTTTTCGACATAGCGGCGAAGCGTGATCTGAAGAAAACGCTCGGGCTCGCCCCTCTGGCGGAGGACTTCCGACCCGCCCGGATGCCGCCCCGCGGTGACATCGGCCAGCCATTCCGACACCGGCCGCCCCAGGCCCTCGAACAGGTCGTGGAACATCGCGGCCCGCGCATCGCCGTTCCACATCAGCTCGCGCGCGGCCAGGTTCGCCGACCGCATCGCCCCATCCGGGCCAAAGGTCATGATCGCGACCGGCACGTCCTCCAGATCGGCGCCGACGGTCACCACCGGCGCGCGCTCACCCGGTGCGGGCAGCGGCAGATCGGAGGCCAGCGGCAGATCCTCGGCCCGCCAGTAGTAATGCTCGGCATCGGCCCGATGGACCGACAGCCGCAGGGCCGAACCGTGACCGGGAAGATCCTCACGCGCCGCGCCTTCGGCCTCGGCCCGGCGTTGCAGACGCTGCAAGAGTTCACCCGGGTTGAGGGCGGTCTTGCCCAGTGCGGCCTGAAGCGAATGGGCATCGGCCCCGAAGCGCGTCTCGGCTGCCTGGTTGCGCAGGATCATCTGCCCGGCCCTGTCGGTCAGAAAGCAGGGCACCGGATCGTCGGCCATCAGGTGAAAGGCCAGATGACTGTCGCGTTCGGCCCTGCGCAGGCTGATCCTGTTCCAGGCGATCAGGGCAAGCGTCAGCGCCAGAAGGGCAAGCCCCACGAAGGCGGCGTAGGGCCCGCCCTCGCGCCAGAGGGCGGCACCCAGAAGGATCAGCGCCAGTCCGAAACCCGCCAGGGCAAGGAGGGACCCTTTCTGCATCTGCGGAGACACAGCCAACAACGACAAAGCCTTACCTGCCTCAAATCTGCCTGCCCGCGACCGGGATGCCGCGCAGCATGTCTGCAAGCGGTTAAGGGATCATTAACCGAGACAATGGACACGTCTAGGTTGCAGGTGGAAATTCAGTTTCCACGAAGAAGCGAAAGATGGAATCCGTCACCGCCCTGCAACGGTGTGAAGGTCTGCTCGCGCTCCAGCCGGAAGCCGGGATGGCGATCCAGGAAGGCGCGGACCTGATCCTGGTTCTCGGCCCGCAGAAGCGAGCAGGTGACATAGGCCAGCGCGCCCTTGCTGCGCAGCAGGGGGGCCACGCGGTCGAGGATCCGGCCTTGCGTCTTGCGAAGGCTGTCAAGCAGGTCCGGCGTCAGGCGCCACTTGCCCTCGGGGTCGCGGCGCCAGCTGCCCGACCCCGAACAGGGCGCATCGACCAGGATCAGGTCATAGGGCCCGGTCGTTTCGGGCCGGTCGGTCAGGGTGATCCGCACCCCGGCCCGACGGGCGCGGTCGGGCAGGTCGGCCATCCGGCGCGGGGCGGCATCGTGGGCAAGCAGGCGCAGCCTTGCCCGCGCGGCCATCGCCAGGGTCTTGCCGCCCCCGCCCGCGCAATGGTCCAGCACCGTCATCCCGTCCGCCAGCGGCAGCGCCTCGACCACGGCCTGCGAGGAGGCATCCTGCAACTCCACCAACCCGTCGCGGTAGGCGGCCGATGTCTGCACCTTGCGGGCGTTCTCCACCACCTCCAGCGCCGTCGCGGCGAGGGGATGCGGCCTTGTCACGATGCCTTCCGCCGCCAGCGCCGCCCGGGCAGAGGCGAGATTGGCCTTGCGCAGGTTGACCCGCAGGAAGACCGGCGCGCGCTGCCGAAGCGCCTGCGCCACCGCTTCCAGATCGGGGCCAAGGCTGTCGCGCAGCTGGGGGAGCAGCCAGGACGGCAGGTCCAGCGCCTCGTCCGCGTCGGGGGGACGGCCGGTCTCTGCGGGACCGGGAGGCGGTGGCGCGTGGCCCTCGCCGTTGAAAAGCGTCGCTTGCCCCGTGGCGCGCGCCAGCCCCAGGATCAGCCCGCGCCCGGTCAGTCCGCCGCCCAAGGCCGCCGCCGACCGGCGCTGGCGCAGGGCCTGGAACACCAGGTCCCGCACCGCCGCCCGGTCGCCCGACCCGGCATAGCGGTTCGACCGGCCCCAGTTGGTCAGCGCCTTCTCGGCGGGCTCTCCCGCAAGGACGCGGTCCAGCACGGCGATGGCGGCCGCAGCGCGCGCGCCGGGGGTCACTACATCACCCGGTAATTCGGGCTTTCGCGGGTGATCTGCACGTCATGGACATGGGATTCCTTCAGCCCCGCCCCGGTGATCCGCACGAACTGGCACTTCGTCCGCATCTCGGCCACCGTCGCGCAGCCGGTATAGCCCATCGCCGCCCGCAGGCCGCCGACCATCTGGTGGATCACCGCCGCGGCCGAGCCCTTGTAGGGCACCTGCCCCTCGATCCCCTCGGGCACCAGCTTGTCGCTGGCCGCATCCTTCTGGAAATAGCGGTCCGCCGAGCCCCGCGCCATCGCGCCAAGGCTGCCCATCCCGCGATAGGCCTTGAACGACCGCCCGTTCCACAGGATGACCTCGCCGGGGCTTTCGTCCGTCCCGGCAATCGCCGACCCGACCATGGCGCAAGAGGCCCCCGCCGCGATCGCCTTGGCGAAATCGCCGGAATACTTGATGCCGCCGTCCGCGATCACCGGGATGTCCCCGGCCGCCCGGGCCGCATCCATGATCGCCGTCAGCTGCGGCACGCCCACGCCCGCGACGATCCGCGTGGTGCAGATCGACCCCGGCCCGATCCCCACCTTCACCGCATCCGCCCCCGCGCCGATCAGCGCCCGCGTCGCCTCGGCCGTGGCCACGTTCCCGGCCACGACCTGCACCGTGTTCGACAACCGCTTGATCCGCTCCACAGCCTTCGCCACGCCCTCGCTGTGCCCATGCGCCGTGTCGATCACCACCAGGTCCACGCCCGCGTCGATCAGCGCCTGGCTGCGTTCGAACCCCGCATCGCCCACGGTCGAGGCCGCCGCCACCCGCAGCCGCCCCATCTCGTCCTTGCAGGCGTTGGGGTTCAGCACCGACTTCTCGGTGTCCTTCAGGGTCAGAAGTCCGGTCAGCTTGCCCTGCCCGTCCGTGACCAGAAGCTTCTCGATCCGCCGCGCCTTCATCAGGGAAATCGCCTCGGCCCGGTCCACCGGCTCGCGCAGGATCGCCAGGTTCTCGCTGGTCATCATCACCCGCACCGGCGTCCTGTCGTCGGAGGCAAAGCGCATGTCGCGGTTGGTCACGATGCCCAGCACCCGGCCCGCCTCGTCCACCACCGGAAAGCCGGTGATCGAATAGCGCTCCATCAGCACCTTGGCATCGGCCAGCGTCTGGTCGGGCGTGAGGGTGATCGGCTGATAGACCACCCCGCTTTCGAACCGCTTCACCCGGCGCACCTCGCGCGCCTGCGCCTCGGGGTCGAGGTTGCGGTGGATCACCCCGATCCCGCCCGCCTGCGCCATGGCAATCGCCATCCGGCCCTCGGTCACCGTATCCATCGCCGAGGACAGAAGCGGGATGTTCATCCGGATCGCCTTGGTGACGAAGGTCGAGGTATCCGCATCCGAGGGCAGGACGCTGGATGCCGCGGGCACCAGAAGCACGTCGTCAAAGGTGAGAGCCTCACGAATCTCCATAGGCGAACCCTCCGGGAGTTGGCGTCGTTTGGCGGTTCCCCTTTTCACGGGGCCGCAGGCTTTGCAAGAGCCAATCCGCCCCCGGATCGCCCCTTGCCCCCGCCCGACACACATGCAGATTTGCGGCAAAGCCGAAGGACACCAGATGCGCGTCGCCATTGTCGAGAACACCCGGATCACCCACCACGGTCAGGTCGGCGTTGCGCTGCATGAACAGGCGGCGCTGATCGACCTTTACAAGCCCTGGTCCGGCCAACCCCTGCCCCGCAGCGTCGATGCCGATGCGCTGATCGTCTTCGGCGGCGAGCAATCCGCGCGCGACGATCACACCCATCCCTACCTGCCCGACCTCGCCCGCCTGATGGCGGATTATACTGCGATGGACCGCCCGGTTCTGGGCATCTGCCTCGGCAGCCAGCTTCTGGCCCGGGCCTTCGGGGCCGAGAACCAGCTGGGAACCGCGCCCGAATTCGGCTGGGTCGATGTCAGCCTGACAGAGGCGGGCCGCGCCGATCCGGTCCTGTCGCAGGTGCCGGAAACGTTCCCGATCTTCCAGTGGCACTCGGACACCTTCACCCTGCCCGAGGGCGCAGTCCACCTTGCCCAAAGCCCCACCGCGCGCCATCAGGCCTTCCGCATCGGCCGCGCGACCTATGGCACGCAGTTCCATTTCGAGGCCAGCCGATCCGTCGTGCGCGATTGGATCGCGTCCTTCCCCGAGGTGATCGACCGGATGCTGCCCGGCTGGACCGCGAGCCACCCCGAGCTTGCCGCAACCCGTGGCATCGAGGCCGATGCGCATGGCCTCGCCCTCGCCCGCGCCTGGGTCGGATTGATCTAGGCCTCGGCGGCGTTGGTTCTGGCGGCCAGCCGCCCGCCCGGCCACAGGCTCAGCACCTGCCAGGCGATCCAGGGGATCACCCCCAGCGCCAGCAGCAGAAGCCCCTGCCCCACCCAGGCGAGCGCCCCGACCTGTTGCATCAGCGCTGTCGCGGCGGCGGCCATCGGAAAGGTGAAGGCCCCCAAAAGCGGCGAAAACCCGGATTCCGTGATCCAGCGCAACGAGGCCAGCAGGGCCAGAAGGATCGCCAGCGCCAGAAGCCCGAAGCCTGCAGAAAGCAAGGGCAGTCCGGTCAGGGCCGCGGTGGAGGCGAACAGGCTTGCCGGGGCCAGATGGATCGCCAGCATCGGGCGCAGGGGGGCGGGCGGCACCCGTCGCGCCAGTTGCGCAAGGCTGATACCCCAGATCGCCAGCGCAACCGGAAGCGTCAGAAAGAGCAGGCCGCGCGCCAGTTCGTCCAGGCCCAGCATCGCCGCCGGAGGAGCCGCGACGATGAAGCCCACAAAGGTCATGTGCCAACCCGGATTGATCTGTCGCGCCTCGGCCGGAAGCCCGAGGAGGACCCGCACTGTCAGAACGGCCAGCGCTGCGTGCAGCGCGATCATCAGCAACAGCAGCGGGACCGCGAGCTTGGGCACAAAGACCCCAAGATGCCCGGCGGCAACCATGCCCCCCATGGTCGCCGCCGCCAGACCGGCGCGCGCGGGCATGACTTTAAGATCATCCGCTATCACACTGATCCGTCGCACGATCTTGACGCTGTAGGCAAGGACCGCAAAGGCCCAGACCGGCACGGCAAGTCCCGCTGCGAGGTCGGCGATCTCTTGCCCCGTGCCCCACTGCGCCGCCGCCATCCGCAGCGCCGTGGCCAACCCCAGAAGGCCCAGAATCACCGGAAATACCGCGGGCGGGGTCCTGGCGAACAGCGCGACCTTGCGCGGTGGAAATTCGGGCGGCGGATACAGTTTCGGGCGGTGCCGGACCGGGTGTTCAGCCATTGAAAGTCTCCCTCTGCGCGAAGCTGACAGGAGCCCGGCTCGATTGTCGACCCGCCCCGATGTCGCACGGGACCGCTTCGACAGACCGTGGCGCGCGGCGCCTGGTATATACAACGTGCGATGACGGCATGTATCCATAGATGTATCTACAGATCAGAAAGCATTTCTGGATCAATGGCCTGACGCCTTTCATTCACGTCCCGATCGGCCATATCTTCGGGAACCAGTCGGGCCGCAGCCGCTGCCCGGCCCGCATCCCATGTCCGGGAAAGGGCGGCGAAGTCGGTCCCGGCCGTTCCACATACCGCGCATCGTCGCCGACAAGCCGCAGCGAGAAGGCCCGCCGCCGGTTCGCCGTCGTGTTCCCCCGCGCGCCATGCAGGGTGCGGAAGTGGAAGGCCACCGCGTCGCCGGGCTCCATCTCCCATTCCAGGATGCGCATCCCCTCGGCCTCGGGGTCGGGCACGGGCATGTAGTCGTCGTCGCCGGGATAGAAGTTGGTCTCGGACATCCAGCGCGTCGGCAGCACGTCCCTGGGCCAGAGGTGGCTGCCCGCGACACAGCGCAGCGAGGCCTCCCTGACCGGGTCCAGCGGCGACCAGAAGCTGACGGTCTGGCGGCCTTCGACAAAGTAATAGGGGCCGTCGGTGTGCCAGGGGGTGGGCTTGGTGGTGCCGGGCTCCTTGACCAGGACATGGTCGTGGAACAGTTGCACCGTGTCCGACCGCATCAGCTGCGCCGCAACCTCGGCTGCCGGCGACTGCCGGATCACCGCCGCGAATTCGGGCACCTTCTGCCAGTTGCAATAGTCGTCGAAGAAATACCCCGGCTCTCCGGGTTTCAGCGTCGCCATCTGGTGCGTCGGGTTGGCCATGTTCCGCGCGATCCCGGCGCGCAGCATCTCGACCCAGTCGGCCCAGAGCCCGCGGATCAGCACGACCCCGTCGCGCTGATAGGCCTCGACCATGTCCTCTGTCACCGTGACCATGCGGCATCTCCCCTTTGCCGCCACCCTGCCCCGCACGACCGTCTAGGGCAAGACCAGGCAGGTCGCCCCCAACCGGTGCAGCGCCGCCCCCGTTCCCAGCTTGAACCGCGCAAGGCCCGGCGCGCGGTCTGTATCTACAGACCCAAGGTCCAGCCACTGCACCCCTTCCGCCTGCAAGGCGCCCGCCGCCGTCATCAGCATCACCGAATGCACACCCTGTTGCCGCGCGGCCTCGGAGGCCCAGCCGAGGTGGTATGTGGCCGAGCCGCCATGCCGGACAAAGGCCATCGCGGCCCTGATTTCCCCGTCATGCCGCCACTCCCACAGCCGCAGCGCCTCAGCGGGCAGCGCCCGCGTAAAACCGGGAGGCAGACAGCGATAGCCGCGCCTGCGGCGCTGCACCGCTTCCTCGCCGATGAGCTTCTCCAGTGTGGCGGGCGTGCCCATTGTGACATCCACGCCCGCCCGCAGCGCCGCCATCAGCCTGTTGCGCCATTTCCCGGCCAGTCCGGCGCGCAGATCAGGCCCCAGCCGCCAGATCGCGTGATGCATCGGCGTGACCAGCGGTATCAGGCCGAAGCCTGTCACAGGCACCTCGGGCGTGGCAATCGTCACTCCCGGCCAATGCGCCAGTTGCCGCATGGCGCGGCGCTGGTCGTTCGGCGAGAGGTCTCTGCCAAAGACCGGCCCGCGCGACACCAGCCGCAGCCGCCCGCGTTCGATCGCCAGCGCCCGGCCCCCGTCCAGATCGACCCATGCCGCCCGCGCGCCATTCGCCCCGGCCGCCACCGCATAGGGCAGGCTTTGCTGGAACGGCAGGAATCCCTCGAATCCGTCGCAGTTCGTCATGCCGCCATTAACCGAACAGAAAGCTTACACGCGGTTAACTGGAGCCATGAAACGGGTCTCGCTCAAACGTTCCCCTGCCCCCACACCCCGGATGACACTCTGGGTTCCCGTGGTGCTCAGCGGCGGGCTCAGCCTGTTCTGGCTGGGCATTCTGGCGCTGACGCGGATCTAGCCCCAGCTCCGGCGCCTTAGGCTTTGACGCATCGGCAGGCTGTGGCTATGGTCCCAGCATCCAAACCGCATTGAGTGCCCCGCCCGATGAACCTGAAGGATCTTGCCCAGAGGCTCGGCCTGTCGCCGACCACGGTGTCCCGTGCGCTGAACGGCTATCCCGAGGTGAACGAGGCGACGCGCGAACGTGTCATCGCGGCGGCGAAAGAGCACAACTATCACCCGAACACCCGTGCGATCCGGCTGGCGACAGGCCGGGCCATGGCGGTGGGCCATGTGATCGCCATCGCCAACCGGCATGAGATCGTGAACCCGGTCTTTGCCGATTTCATCGCCGGTGCGGGCGAAACCTACAGCCGCAACGACTATGACATGGTCCTGTCGGTCGTCCCCGACGAAGAGGAAGCGCAGACCTACCGTGCGATGAAGGTGAAGGGCAATGTCGACGGCGTCATCGTCCACGGCCCGCGCGAGAACGACCCCCGCATTCCCCTCTTGCGCGAGGTCGGCCTGCCCTTCGTGGTCCATGGCCGCGCCACCGGGGCGACGGAGGACTATTCCTGGCTGGACGTGAACAACCGCCGCGCCTTCCAGCGCGCGACCGAACATCTGCTGGACCTCGGCCACCGGCGCATCGCGCTGGTCAACGGGCTGGAGTTCATGGATTTCGCGATCCGCCGCCGCCGGGGCTATGTGGACGCGCTGGCTGCGCGGCAGATCGCGCCGGATCCCGCGCTCATGGCCTCGGACGAGATGACCGAGGTCGCCGGCTTCCGCGCCGCCCATACCATGCTCGACCTTCCCGATCCGCCCACCGCTTTCGTTGCCGCTTCGATGCTCTCGGGCATGGGCGTCCGCCGCGCGGTCGAAGGGGCGGGCCTGAAACTTGGCCGCGACGTGTCGGTCATCATCTTCGACGACGACCTCAGCTACATGAAGAACGGCGAGGACCGGCCGATCTTCACCGCAATGCGCTCTTCGGTGCGCGAGGCCGGGCGGCTTGTGGCCGAAATGCTGCTGGCACGGATCGCCAATCCCGCTGCGGGCGAGGTCCAGCGCCTGCTCGAGGCCGAGCTGGTCGAGGGCATGTCCACCGGACCGGCTCCGCAGCGCTGACCGGCCCGAACCGCTTTGAACCCTCTGGCGCGCCCGGCGCTTTCGCCCTATCACGCAGCAGCCTCTTGAACGACGGACCTGCCCGATGACCCTCGCGATCCTTGCCGATATCGGTGGCACCAACACGCGCGTTGCGCTGGCCGACGGCGCCAGCGTCCGGCACGACTCGATCCGCCGCTATCCGAACGCCGAGTATCGGGCCCGCGGCCAGGACATCGCCCATGTGCTGCGCGATTATCTGGATGCAACGGGGGCCAGCGTTTCGGGGGTCTGCGTGGCCGCTGCCGGGCCGGTGCAGGACGGGGTCGCCACGATGACCAATCTCGACTGGGTGATGGATGCCGGAAAGCTGACAGCCGCGACCGGCGCGTGCAAGGTGGCGATCCTGAACGATCTTCAGGCGCAGGGACATGCGCTTGGCCATATCCCGGCCGCCAACCTGCGCAGGGTCATCGAGGGGCCGGTCAAGGCGGGTGGGTCCATGCTGGTTGTGGGCCTTGGCACCGGGGTCAACGCCGCCCCCGTGCATCCCGGGCCGCAGGGCCGGGTCGTGCCGCCCTCGGAATGTGGCCATGTGAACATGCCGGTGCGAACCGAAGAGGACGTCCAGCTTGCCCGTTTCGTGCAGGCGCGGCTTCGGGCCGAGGGCGAAGTCCCCCATGCCGGGGTCGAGGAAGTGCTTGCCGGCCGCGGGCTGGCGAACCTGCACGCCTTTGCCGCCCAGGCCGCGGGCCATCCCTCAAAGATGACCTCGGCCCAGGTCCTGACCGCGCTTGAGGCGGGCGACCCCATCGCCGCCCATGCCGCGCGCCTGTATATACACATCCTCGGTCAGATGCTGGGTGATCTCGCGCTGATCCACCTGCCCTATGGCGGCATCTTCCTGATCGGCGGCATGTCCCGCGCGATGACGCCCTATTTCGATGGCTTCGGCCTGCAAACCTCGTTCCGCGAGGCGCGGCGAGTCGATCTTCTGCTCAAGGATTTCGCGGTCACCGTGGTCGAGGACGACTACGCCGCCCTGACCGGCTGTGCGGCCTATCTGCACAATGCCGCGTAAGACTTTTGCCTGAAAGGCCTATCCCAGAACCTGCCTGATGAATTGCAACGCCGCGCCCAGGCCATCGGGGGCGATGCCGTGGCCGGTGCCCTGCATCACATGGCCATAGGTCTGGAACCCCGCCGCCACCAGCGCATCGCCCGCCCGGGCCATGTCGTCGAATGGCACCACCGGATCCTGGTCGCCATGGATCAACAGCACCGGCGGCTTGACTCGCGCCTCTTCCGCCAGCGCCTCGGGTCGCAGCAGCCTGCCCGAGATCGCCACCACCCCGGCCACCGCCTGATCCCGGCGCGGGGCGACATGCAGGCTCATCATCGCGCCCTGGCTGAAGCCGACCAGCACCAGCCGGTCCGGCGTCAGCCCCTCTTCGGCCAGCCGTGCATCAAGAAACGCGTTCAAGTCCTTGACCGAGGCTGCCATTCCGGCCTCCGCCGCGGCTTGCGACGAGCCGTCAAGCCACGGGATCGGAAACCACTGATAGCCGAAGCCGCCACCGATGCAGCGTTCCGGCGCGTCCGGGGCGACAAAGGCCGCGTCCTTCAGATGCGGGGCCAGCACATCGGCCAGACCCAGCAGATCGGCCCCGTCGGCGCCATAGCCATGCAGGAAGACGATCAGCGACCGCGCCCTGCCCTGTGCCACACCCTTCCGGCCGAACCGCAATTCCCGCATCAGATCACCCCGTCCCGTTCCTTCGCCACGCGGTAGTAGGCCCAAAGAATGCGCGCCGCAACCGACCGCCAGGGCGACCAGGCCTCGGCCATCCCTCGCAGCGCCTTGTCCGAGGGCCGCGCCTCCAGCCCGAACAGCATCCGCGTGGCCTCCTGCAAGGCCAGATCGCCCGGCGCAAAGACATCGGCCCGCCCCAAGGCGAACATCGCGTAGATCTCGGCCGTCCAGACTCCGATCCCCGGCACCGCGACCAGCGCCTTCACCACGTCCGAATCAGGAACATCGCGCAACTCATTGAAATCAATGCCAGCCTGCGCCAAGGCCCGCCCATAGCGCGCCTTCTGGCGGCTCAGGCCAGCCGCCCGCAGCTCCTCATCAGACGCCGCCGCCATCGCCTCGGCCTCGGTCAGGCCCATCGCCTCAAGCCGCGCCCAGATCGCCCGGGCACTGGCGACCGAGACCTGCTGACCCACAATGGCGCGCAGCAGGGCCGCAAAGCCATCCGGCTCGCGGCGCAGCGGCAAGGGGTCCACCAGTGTCAGAGCATGGGCAAAGCGCGGCTCGCGCGCGGCCAGCCAATCCGCCCCTTCGGCCACGCAGTCCAGCGTCTGGATGATCCGTCCCACCATGCCCGCAGCCTTGCATCCGCACGCGCCAGCCGCAACTCCCCGCAAAACGCACCTTGCCGCCACCCTGCCCGAGGTCTACGCCTTGGCGCATGAGCACCGACTCCCTCGCCCGCCGCAACGTTCTGGTCCTTGTCGCCGCCCAGGCCGTGCTGGGCGCGCAGCTGCCGATGATCTTCACCATCGCCGGGCTGGCGGGGTCCTCGCTTGCGCCCAACGCCTGCTGGGCGACGCTGCCGATCACGATGATGGTCATCGGCTCGATGCTGACCGCCACCCCGCTGTCGATGCTGATGCAGCGGTTCGGTCGCCGCGCCGGATTCTTCTTCGGCGCAGGCGGCGGGGCGCTTGGCGCGGCGATCGGCGCCTGGGGCCTGTCCACAGGCAGCTTCCTGACCTTCTGCATCGGCGCGGTCTTCTCGGGTATATACATGTCGGCGAACGGCTTTTACCGCTTTGCCGCTGTAGATACAGCGTCCGAGGCCTTCCGGCCCAAGGCGATCAGCTGGGTGATGGCGGGGGGCCTCCTCTCGGCCGTCTTCGGCCCGCAACTGGTGAAACTGACCGCGGACGAGATGGCCGTGCCCTTCCTCGGCTCCTACCTTACGGTGATCGGCCTGAACCTTGTCGGCTCGCTCCTCTTCCTTGCGCTTGACATCCCGAAGCCGAAGCCCCCGGTCGCCGGCAGCCCGCTTGGCCGCTCCCGGGCCGAGCTTCTGCGCAACCCGACGATCCTGGTGGCGATGATCTGCGCCACGGTCTCCTACGCGCTGATGAACCTGGTGATGACATCGTCGCCGCTGGCGGTGGTCGGCTGCGGCTTCGACAAGGGCGATGCGGCGGATGTGGTCACCGCCCATGTCCTTGCGATGTATGCGCCAAGCTTCTTCACCGGCCACCTGATCGCCCGTTTCGGCACCGAAAGAATCATCGCGCTTGGCCTGACCATCCTTGCTGCCGCCGGGGCCGTCGCCATGGCCGGCGTGCAGCTGGAAAACTTCTTCATCGCCCTGATCCTTCTGGGCCTCGGCTGGAACTTCGGCTTCATCGGCGCCACGACCATGCTGACCGCCGCGCAGCGCCCCGAGGAGCGCGGCCGCTTGCAGGGCCTGAACGACCTTGTCGTCTTCGGCGGGGTGACGCTGGCCTCGTTCTCGTCGGGCGGGCTGATGAACTGTTCGGGCGGGTCGGTGCAGGCGGGCTGGCAGATGGTCAACCTGGCCATGCTGCCCTTCCTGGTGCTGGCGGGCGGGGCGCTGATCTGGCTGTGGCTGCGCCCCGAGGCGCGCCGGGCCTGAGCTACCAGCGCCCGGTCAGCGCCTGCCGCAACAGCCGCCAGCGGCGCTGGAACTCCGAGAGCCGCACGTCGCAACGTCCCGTCGCAACCATCTGACGCAACAGGCTTTCCGCCTGCCAGCCCGCCAGCAGCGCCGGAGCGATGTCCTTCGGCACCAGCCTGCGGGCCTGCCGCGCCGTGGCCAGTCTGTCCAGGGCCAGACGGGCGAGGTCCCGGGCCGTCGTGCCCGGCGGCAAGGGCTGGCGGCCGCGCGCCTCCAGCTCGGGCACGGCCTGCAGATAGGCCGCCGCCGCCGCCGCCCAGCCATAGGCCCGCAGCGCATATTCCGCGCCGTCCGGCGCCCCAAGCGCGCGACCGGCCAGCCACATCAGCCCGGCCCCGGTTGCATCGAGGTAATCGGACAGCCCGGCAATCCCGTCGTGCGGGTCGCGGGTGATGTCCCAGCGCCGCGCCGCGATCAGCGCATCCAGCACCTCGATCGGCAGGCCGAAGTCGCGGATCAGATCGTGCAGCGGCCCCGCCACCTCATGCGCGCGCGCCGCCCCGGACTGGGCATTCTCCACCACGTCGCGCCACCATTGCAGCCGCATCTCGGCGATCAGCGGTTCCGCCGTGACCCAGGGCGCGCGCGCAACTTCCAGGTTGAAGGCATACAGCGGGAAAAGCTGCTCGCGCACCCGGGGCGGCGCAGCCATCACCGCCAGAAAACGGTCGGGATCGCCCCGCCGCACCAGCTCGGCACAGGCCTCTACGCTCATTTCGGCGCCCCGAAATCGCGGATCAGCTTCCACTGGATCGCGTCCAAGAGCGCCTCGAAACTGGCGTCGATGATGTTGGCGCTGACGCCCACGGTGGACCAGCGGTGGCCCTGCCCGTCCTCGCTGTCGATGATGACGCGCGTCACGGCTTCCGTTCCGCCATTGGTGATGCGGACCTTGAAATCGACCAGTTTCATGTCGTCGATGCAGGCCTGATAGGGCCCGAGGTCCTTTGCCAGAGCCTTTGCCAGCGCATTCACCGGCCCGCGGTCGTGGCCGTCCTCGTCCATGCTGTCCGACACCGACATCATCTTGCGGTCGCCGATCTTGACCACCACCACCGCCTCGGAAAGCGAGATCATCCGGTCATACCTGTTCTTCCGCCGCTCCACCGTGACCCGATAGCGCTTGACCTCGAAGAACTCCGGGCAGAGCCCCAGCTCGCGCCGCGCCACCAGCTCGAAACTGGCCTGCGCGCCGTCATAGGCATAGCCCTGATCCTCGCGCGCCTTGATGACCTCGATGATCCGGCCCAGACGGGGGTCCTTCGGATCGATCTCGATCCCCGCCGCCGCCAGCCGCGCGCGCAGGTTCGACAGGCCCGCCTGGTTCGACATCGGGATGATGCGTTCGTTGCCGACCAGCGCAGGGTCGATGTGTTCGTAGGTCGAGGGGTCCTTCAGGATGGCACTCGCATGCAGCCCCGCCTTGTGCGCGAAGGCCGAGGCGCCGACGTAAGGCGCCGACCGCAGCGGCACGCGGTTCAGGATGTCGTCCAGCATCCGGCTGGTCTTCAGCAGGCCCGCCAGAGCCTGTTGCGTGACCCCGGTCTCGAAGCGGCTGGCATAGGGTTCCTTCAGCAGCAGCGTCGGGATCAGCGTGGTCAGGTTCGCATTGCCGCAGCGTTCTCCCAGCCCGTTCAGCGTGCCCTGGATCTGCCGCGCCCCGGCCTCGACCGCGGCCAGCGAATTGGCGACGGCGTTTCCGGTGTCGTCGTGGCAATGGATGCCCAGCCTGTCGCCCGGGATTCCGGCGGCGATCACTTCGCCGGTGATGCGGCCGACTTCGGCAGGCAGCGTGCCGCCGTTGGTGTCGCACAGCACGATCCAGCGGGCACCCGCGTCCAGCGCGGCCCGCAGGCAGGACAGCGCGTAGTCGGGGTTGGCGCGGTAGCCGTCGAAGAAGTGTTCGGCATCGAACAGCGCCTCGCGCCCTTTCGCGACCAGATGCCGGATCGAGGCCGCGATGGCCTCGCGGTTCTCCTCCAGCGTCACGCCAAGCGCGGTGGTGACGTGGAAATCATGCGTCTTGCCGACCAGGCAGACCGCCGGCGTGCCCGCGTTCAGGACGGCGGCGAGGACGTCGTCGTTCTCGGCCGACCGGCCGACGCGGCGGGTCATGCCGAAGGCGGTGAGGGTGGCGCGCGTCGGCGGGGGGCTTGCGAAGAACTCGCTGTCGGTGGGGTTGGCACCCGGCCAGCCGCCCTCGATGTAATCGACGCCCAGAGCATCCAGCGCCCCGGCGATCTGCGCCTTCTCGGCGGTGGAAAACTGCACACCCTGCGTCTGCTGCCCGTCGCGCAGCGTGGTGTCGAAGAGGTAAAGGCGTTCGCGGGTCATTCGTGCAGTCCCCTGACCCCGCCCCGGACCCGATCCGGGAGCCCGCCCCGGACCTGATCCGGGGCCTCTCGGGTCGGCTGGAGGTCCCGGGTCAGGCCCGGGACGGGTATCCCACGGGTCACTGGAGCGCCTCCAGTTTGGCCGGGTCGAAGTCGGGGCCTGGGACGAGTTCGACACCTTCTTTCGACATGCGCACTTCGACGCCAGCGGCGGTCAGAGCGGATTTGAGGGCGTCGACGGCGGTGAAGTCTTTGGTGGTCATTGCGCCGGTTCGCGCCAAAGCAAGCCTCGCGGTCAAAACTTGTAATGCTCGCGCCGAGGAACTCGGCAGTTGTTCGGCCCGCCCCTGCAGCGCGAAGCCGAGGAGGTTGAGTGCCCCAGCGACCTCATGGTCACTCCGATAGTTCACCAGTAGTGCCATCGCACCGGCAGTATTCAGATCATCTGCAATGCAAGCGACAAAATCGTCGGGTGCTTTTGCACCAACATGCAGATCGGGTGATTTGATGCGTGCCCGCAACTTGGCCAGCGTCGCCTCCGCCTGCCGCGCCTTCCCCGCCGTCCAGTCCATCGGACTGCGGTAATGCGTCATGAGGAACACGAACCGGATCACCTCGCCCGGTATCCCCTGATCCAGCAGATCCCGCACCGTGAAGAAGTTGCCCAGAGACTTGGACATCTTCTTTCCCTCGACCTGCAACATCTCGTTGTGCAGCCAGTAACGCGCGAAATCCCCGTGCGGATGGGCGCAGGCGCTTTGCGCGATCTCATTCTCGTGGTGGGGAAACTGCAGGTCCAGCCCGCCGCCGTGGATATCGAAGCTCTCGCCCAGCAGCTCATGCGCCATGGCGCTGCATTCGATGTGCCAGCCCGGACGCCCCCGGCCCCAGGGGCTGTCCCAGCCCGGCTCTTGCCCGCTTGACGGCTTCCACAGCACGAAGTCCATCGGGTATTCCTTGAAGGGCGCGACCTCGACCCGCGCGCCCGCGATCATGTCGTCGACCGAGCGGCCTGACAGCTTGCCATAGTCCTTGTAGGACCGGACGCGGAAGAGGACGTGGCCGGACGCCTCGTAGGCGTGGCCCTTGTCGATCAATCCTTGCGTCATCGCGATCATCTGGCCGATGAACTCGGTCGCGCGGGGCTCGTGGTTCGGCCGCAGCGCCCCGAGGGCGTCCATGTCGGCGTGATACCAGGCGATGGTCTCCTCGGTGCGCTGGCGGATCAGCTCCTCCAGCGTGCCGGGGGCGCCTGCCCGCTGGCGCCGCAACGCCTCGGCGTTGATCTTGTCGTCCACGTCGGTGAAGTTGCGCACGTAGGTCACATGCTCGGCCCCGTAGACGTGCCGCAGCAGGCGGAACAGAGTGTCGAACACCACCACCGGGCGGGCGTTGCCCAGATGCGCGCGGTCATAGACCGTGGGGCCGCAGACATACATCCGCACATTCGACGGGTCGATCGGCCGGAACTCTTCCTTCTTCCGGGTCTTCGAATTGGTCAGGCGGATCGTCACCATGTCAGTCCCTTTGGCACGCGGCATCCCGCGCGGGGTGGCTGTTCAATCCGTTTGGGGGAATGACGAAGCACCCGCGCGACCGAAGTCAGCGGGTAATGCAGCAGATGCGGATGTTGCGCAATGTCGTCATGGGTGGGACAATTACATCGGAACCCGCCAGCCGCCAAGGGAAATCCGCCATGCAGGACCGCACCTTCGTCAACGCCTTCTGCGCCGGGTTTCCGGGGGCCGAGGTCAGCCAGCCCTTCGGCCCCGACCACGACTGCTGGAAGGTGGGCGGCAAGATGTTCGCCATCATCGGCCAACGGGGAGACGGCGTCTCGGTCAAGACCGACCACGTTGAAACAGCCCGCCTCTTGATCGAGACGGGTCGAGCGATCCGCGCGCCTTACCTGCACGCCTCCTGGGCGCGGATCCCCTTCGGCCAGGTGGCGGACGCCGAACTGCGCGAGCGCATCGCCACCTCCTACGCGCTGATCCGCGTGGGCCTGCCGAAGAAGGTGCAGGCCGCGCTGGACCAAGGCGCCGTCAGTTCCCCTGACGGCTGAATTCGCCCCGGTTGTCGGGACCCAGCGCCAGCCAGCCCGCCACCGTCGCCGCGACATGGTTCGAGATCATCGACTTCTGCGTGATCCCCTTGCGCCGCGCCTCGCGCATCCGCGCGCCGGACCAGGCCGGGGTCTCGGCGCGGATCTTCGTGGGCGGGACCAGAACCTCGCCCGTGCGGGCATCGGTGACCTGAGCGATGAAATCGACGTTGTGCACGCCCCAGTCGGAATTGGCCCGCTCGGCCTCGAAGGTCAGGGCGTGGAACCGGGTGACGGTCACGCTGATGACCACCGGGCGGCGGCCGCGCAGACCCTGTGCCCCGCGCAGGACTGCGTTCTGGATGATCGTTCCGACCTGCTGATAGCGGTCGCCCATCGGATCCTCGCGCCAGACGATGTCGGCATTGGGCAGAAGCGTCTTCGCCTCGGACACCGACAGGCTGCGCGGCACATCGACGCGCACTTCGGCCAGACGCCAGTTGCGCGTCACTTCCGGCGACAGGCGCGCATACTCGGTCTTGAAGGTGCCCCCGCCGACGCAGGCGGTCAGGGCGAAGGCAGAAATGCCCAACAGGGCGGCACGGCGGGACAGCGACATTCGGGCCTCTCGGGAAGTCTGGTGACAGTCTTGCGACCATTCCCTTAACGACTGGTAATGGCCGGAAAAAGGAGCCTCTGTGTCGGGATCGCGGTCGCCCCTTGCCGTTTCGGCGACAAGATGCCCATTAGCAGCGGAAATCGGGAGGATACCATGGATCACGAGGACCTGAGGCTCTGGTCGAAGCGCGCGGCGGACTGGGCGGCCGACTATCACGCCAGCTTGCGCGACCGCCCGGTGCGCGCGCCGCTGGTCCCCGGCGCGGTGGCCCGCCAGCTGCCCCCTGCCCCGCCCGATAGCCCCGAGCCGATGCAGGCGATCTGGGACGATTTCGAACGGATCGTGCCGGCCGGCATGACCCATTGGCAGCACCCGCGATTCTTTGCCTATTTCCCGGCCAATGCTGCGCCGGCCTCGATGCTGGCCGAACAGCTGGTCAACGCGATGGCCTGCAATGCGCTGATCTGGCAGACCTCTCCCGCCGCCACCGAAATCGAGCAGGTGATGGTCGACTGGCTGCGCCAGGCGGTGGGCCTGCCGGAGGGCTTTGTCGGCACGATCCACGATTCGGCGACCAATGCCACGCTGTCGGCAGTGCTGACCATGCGCGAAAGGGCACTGGGCTTTGCCGGGCTGGACGAGGGGTTGTCCGGCGCGCCGACCTTGCGCTTTTACGCCAGCGCCGAGACGCATTCCAGCGTGGACAAGGCGATCCGGGTGGCGGGGATCGGGCAGCGGAACCTGGTGAAGGTCGCTACCGACGCCGATCGCGCGATGACGGGCGAGGCCCTGCGCGCGGCGATCCGGGCCGACCGGGCGGCGGGGATGAAGCCTGCGGGCGTGATCCTCTGCGCCGGGGGCACCTCGGTCGGGGCCTTCGACCACATCGCCGACTGCATCGCGGTGGCACAGGCCGAGGGCCTGCCCACCCATGTCGATGCCGCCTGGGCCGGCAGCGCGATGATCTGCCCGGAGCTCCGCGCGCTCTGGGCCGGGGTCGAGGACGCCGACTCGATCGTGTTCAACCCGCACAAATGGCTGGGGGCGCAGTTCGACTGTTCGGTCCAGTTCCTGAAGGATCCCGGGGCTCAGGTCCGCACCCTGGGCCTGCGCCCGACCTATCTGGAAACGGCCGGGCGCGAGGAGATCGTCAACTTCAACGAATGGACCGTGCCGCTGGGTCGGCGGTTCCGGGCGCTGAAACTGTGGTTCGTGCTGCGGGCCTACGGGCTTGACGATCTGCGCCGCCGCATCCGCGACCATGTCGCATGGGCACAGGAGGCGCGCGACCAGCTGGCCGCCCTGCCGGGGGTGGAGATCGTCACCGAACCGCGCCTGTCGCTGTTCAGCTTTGCCCTGGCCGACGATGCCGCGACCGAGGCGCTTCTGACCCGCATCAACGACGATGGCCGCATCTACCTGACCCAGACCCGCGTCGACGGGCGGCTGGCGATCCGCGTCCAGATCGGATCGTTTGACTGCCGCCGGGAAGATGTCATGTTCATCGCAACGACCGTACAAGAAATGCTTGCATCATGTTCCTCCGTTCCCTTGCCCTCGCGCTGACGCTTGCGGCGTCGGCCGAGGCCCGGACCTTTCCCGAACCTCTCGGCGACGCGCTGTCCGATTTTGCCGATGTGCTGGACGCCACCGAAGAGGGCCGCATCACCCGGCTTCTGGCCGATACCCGGTCGGAAACCGGGGTGCAGATGGTGGTGGTGACGCTGCCCGGCCTTGGCGACAGCGGCCTGACGATCGAGGCCTACGGAAAGGCGCTGTTCAATGCCTGGGGCGTGGGCGGGGCAAAGCGCAACGACGGGATCCTTCTGCTGCTCGACACGCAACGGCGCGAGGCGCGGATCGCGCTTGGCGAGGGCTACGACCCGGTCTACGACGGCCGCGCGGCGCGGGTCCTTTCCACCGCCGTCCTGCCCGCGCTCCGCGACGGCAACTATGCCGCCGGGATCGAGGCCGGGATCGCCTCGGCCCGCGACCGGCTGATCGCGCCCTTCCTGGCGGGCCAGCCCGTCAGCGTGACCGACGGCTTCCCCGCCGACCCCGACAGTTCGAGCCTGACCCCTCTCCTCGGCCTCGGCGCCGTTGCCGCCGTGGCGGGCTACGGCATCTGGCGCAAGCGGCGCGCGCAGGTGACCTGCCCGAACTGCGGCGCCGCGACGCTGGAACGCAGCCGCGAGATCATCGAGCGTCCCACCCGCAGCGAACCCGGCATGGGCCTGCAACACCTGACCTGCTCGGCCTGCGGATTCATCGACCGCAAGTCCTATCCGGTCCGCTGGTCCTCGCCCGAGGCGCGGCGCGACCGCGACCCGACCAACCGCAACGACCGGGGCGGCGGCGGCAGCGGATCTGGCGGCTTTGGCGGCGGGCGGTCCTCGGGAGGGGGAGCAACGGGCAAATGGTAAACAGATCAACGCTTTGTGCGGCGATCCTGATGCTGGCCACAGCGGTTGCAGCCAAAAGTCCGCAGGACCTGATGTTTCCAGACAGGACCAGCTGCTATGCCCGCAGCTACTCGGCCAGTCACCTGGCCAACCATCCCGGGCAGCGCGTGACCAAGATCGCGCTCCGGCCCGATTTCGACGCTCCCGGCCCGTTCCTGACGCTAAAGATGACGTTCGTGCTGCGCATGGTTCCCGGCGACGCGTTCCAAGCCTATGCCGCCTGCGAAAACGAGGGCGGCGATACCTTGTTCTGTCTGCTGGAGGGGGATGCCGGGGGGTTCCAGATCACACCGGCAAAGCACGGTGCGATCCTGATCGAAGTGTCCAGCCTTGGGATGACCCTGGAAAACGACAGGGCCTTTGCCACACTGGAAGCGAAAGCAGGGGATGACCGCAGTTTCCTGCTGCACCCCGTCGCCTGCCCCTGAAACCGGCAAAGGGGTGCGGCGCGGGGGGCAACCGCGCCGCACCAGGTCAGGATCGGAGCGTCAGAAACGCATACCGACCTTGGCCTTGACCGTGGTCGCGTCGAAGTCGTTGCCGGTTCCGTCGAAGTTGTCGAACTTGTGTTCGGTCACTTCGCCGCCGACGGTCCAGCGGTCGCTCACCGCGTAGTCGAAGCCCAGGCCGTAGACGAGCCCGTTGTCCTTGTAATCGACACCGAGGACCGTAGCATTGGCCCGCGCCGCGCCGAGGGTCCCGTAGACCAGGCTCCTGCCGATCTCGCGGCCCGCCGTCAGTTTCAGCGCCAGCACATTGCTCAGCTCGTCGCCAGCGGTGGCGCCAAGGCCGATGTTGTTGGCGTCATAGGACACTTCGGTGCCCGCCACCCAGCTGCCCAGGTCCCAGCGATAGCCGCCGTGGACGCCGCCGAACCAGTCGTTGCCATCCAGGCCCGCGCCGTTCGAATCGACATCGCCGTAGCCGACCTGGGCACCGACATAGGCGCCCGTCCAGTCAAGGCTCGGGGCGACATAGGCGGTGGCCGCCGGAGCGATGGTCGGCTCTTCTGCCACGGCAGTCGGGCCGCCAGCAAAGGCCGGGGCGGTCAGAGCGACGGTCGTGATGAGTGCTGCGATAGTTTTCATTTCTGTCTCCTTGTTCTGGCCAACCTCAACCCGCCGCAGGCGCGACGGTTCCGGGAGGCTCGGACTTGGAATGGGGATGATGCTGCAAAAGCACAATGCCTGCTCACGGTGACTTGAGGCCGCCTGTGGCGCATGGGCGGCGTGACGCCGAGGAGCCGGCGCCTTTGGGCCGATCGCCGCCAGTCACCGGCGATAGACGATCACTTACGCGCGATCGGCCAGGTCCAGCCACTCGCTTTCCGCCGCCTCAAGCGCGCTCTGGCGCTCGGTCAGCGCCTCGGTCGCCTTGCGGAATTTCACCGGCTCGCGGGTGAAGAGGTCGGGATCGGCCAGAAGCTCCGACAGCCTGGCGATCTCGGCCTCCAGCCGGGCGATCACGGCAGGCAGGTCGTCCAGCCGCTTGCGTTCGGTGAAGGACAGGCCGTTCGGCTTTGCCGTCTCGGCCTTCGTCGCAACAGAGGCCTGCGCCGCGCGCGGGGCGGGCCTGGGCTCGGCCTCCACCGGATCGGGGCGTTGCGCGGCATAGTCCGACCAGCCGCCGGGATAGGCCTGCACCCTGCCCTCGCCCTCCATCGCCACGGTCGCGGTGGCCACCCGGTCGATGAAATCGCGGTCGTGGCTGACCAGCAGCACCGTCCCGTCGTAATCGCCCAGGATGTCCTGCAACAGGTCCAGCGTTTCCACGTCCAGATCGTTGGTCGGTTCGTCCAGGATCAGCAGGTTCGACGGCTGCGCCATCAGTTTCGCCAGAAGAAGCCGCGCGCGTTCCCCGCCCGACAGGCTGCGCACCGGGGCGCGGGCCTGGGCCTCGTCGAACAGGAAATCCTTCAGATAGGCCACCACATGTTTCGGCGTGCCGCGCACCATCACCTGATCCGAGGCGCCCGACACCCGCATCAGGGGATCCACCGTCAGGTTGTCCCAGAGGCTCGCGTCCAGGTCGAGCCGGGTCCGCGTCTGGTCGAAGACCGCGATCTCCAGGTTGGTGCCCAGCGTGACGGTCCCGGCATCCGGTTGAACTTCGCCAGTCAACATCTTGAGAAGCGTAGTTTTTCCTACGCCATTCGGTCCGACGAAGGCCACCCGGTCCCCGCGCAGGACGCGCAAGGAAAAGTCCTTGACGATCACCTTGTCGCCATAGGCCTTGGTCAGCCCGACCGCCTCGATGACCTTCTTGCCCGAGGTCGGGCCGCTCTCCAAGGCAAAGGCCGCCGTCCCCTGCCGCCGGATCTGCGCCTTGCGTTCCGCCCGCAGCGCCTGAAGCGCCCGGACGCGGCCCATGTTCCGCTTGCGCCGGGCACTGATCCCCTCGACCGCCCATTTTGCTTCGTGCCTGATCTTGCGGTCCAGCTTGTGGCGGGCCTCGTCCTCTTCGGCCCAGACGGTTTCGCGCCAGTCCTCGAAGCCGTCGAACCCCGCGTCGCGCCTGCGCACCTCGCCCCGGTCGATCCACAGCGTCGCGCGGCTCAGCGCCCGCAGGAAGGCCCGGTCGTGGCTGATGAGGACAAAGGCCGCCCGCGTGTCGCGCAGTTCCGCCTCCAGCCACTCGATGGCCTGGATGTCCAGGTGGTTGGTCGGCTCGTCCAAGAGCATCAGCTCCGGCGCCTCGGCCAGCAGCTTGGCCAGCGCCGCACGGCGACGTTCCCCGCCCGAAGCCGTGGCCACCGGCGTCTCGGGGTTGAACTTCAGCCCCTCGGCCACGACTGACAGGCGATACTCCTGCCCTTCCGGCAGGTTCGAGGCCGCAAACTCTCCCAGCGTGGCAAAGCGGCTCAGGTCCGGCTCCTGCTCCATGTATCCCACGGTCACGCCGGGCGGGACAACGCGCGTGCCGCGGTCGGCCTCGACCAGCCCGGCCATGACCTTCATCAGCGTGGACTTGCCGCTGCCGTTCCGCCCGACCAGCGCGATGCGGTCGCCGGGCTGGACGGTCAGCGACAGATCGTCGAAGACCGGATTGCCGCCGAAGGTCAGCGAGATGCCGGAAAGTTGCAGAAGGGGTGCGCGTGCCATGCGGGCGAGGTAGAGGGGGATTTGACCGGCGTCAACGTGCCGTGATGATACCATGTCATGGTGGCCGCGAAGGAGACACAGATGGCACCTCTCGACGGGATCACGATCCTCGACCTGACGCATGTGCTGGCCGGGCCCTTCTGCACGCAAGGCCTGCAGGACCTCGGCGCCCGCGTAATCAAGGTGGAACGCCCCGGCACCGGCGACGACACCCGCGCCTTTCCGCCCTTCGTGGCGGGCGAAAGCGCCTATTTCGCCACGCTGAACGCAGGTAAGCAGTCCATCGCGCTGGACCTGAAGCAGGATGCCGACCGCGCGATCTTCGACCGGCTGCTGGCGCGGGCCGATGTGCTGGTGGAAAACTACCGCCCCGGCGTGATGGACCGGCTGGGCTATGGCTGGCAGGCTCTGCACGCCCGCCATCCGCGCCTGATCTACGCCGCCGTCTCCGGCTTCGGCCGGACCGGGCCGGACGCCGGGAAGCCCGCCTATGACATGGTGGTGCAGGCGCGTGGCGGGGTGATGTCGATCACCGGAGAGACAGGCGGTCCCCCGGTCCGTGTCGGGGCCTCGATCGGCGACATCGTCGCGGGCATGTATCTGGCGCAAGGCATCCTTGCCGCCCTTTTCCAGCGCGAACGGACCGGAGAAGGCGCGATGATCGACGTCGCCATGCTGGATGCCCAGCTGGCGATCCAGGAACACGCGCTCGCCATCGCCTCGGCGACCGGCACAGCCCCCGGCCCGACCGGAGCCCGCCACCCCACGATCACCCCCTTCGCCACCTTCCGCGCCGCCGACGGCTTCGTGGTGATCGCTGCCGGAAATGATGCGATGTTCGCCCGGCTGTGCGACACGCTCGGCCTCGACATCGCCGCCGATCCGCGCTTTGCCACCAACGCCGCGCGCTGCGACAACCACGCGCTTCTGAAGCGGCTGATCGAGATGGTGACGCTGACCCGGCCCGTCGCCCACTGGCTGGAGGTGCTGGACGCCGCGGGCCTGCCCACCGCCCGGGTCCAGAACATGCTGGAGGTGCTGGCCGACCCCCAGCTTCGCGCGCGCAACATGATCCTGCCGGTCGCGCCCCACCCCGGCGGCCCCGCCTTCACCGCTCCGGGCAACCCGATCAAGATGTCCACCCTGCCCGACCAGACCGCCCTGCCTCCGGCCCCGCGCCTTGACGGGGACCGGGCGGCGATCCTGGCCTGGCTGGACGGCACCGACGAGGTCCGGGGCCGAACCCCGGGCGACAAAGCGCTGTGAGGCCCGTCCCCGGCGATGCCATCCCCGGACCATGCCCTGTCGAACGCCGCCCCCGCGCCTGGCCGGAAGGGCACATGACGGAATGACGCTGCCAGTTGCCGCATTCCATCCTTGCTGCCGCCGCAAGCCGGATTAGAACCGGACCAGCATGACACGGCCCGCCGCCATCCGCATCGACGCGCAGGACTGCGCCCCCGCCCGCTGGGACGATCCGGCGCGCGGCACGCTGTCATGGCGTACGCTGATCTCGGGCGAGGTGACGCCGACCGACACCCTCGTCTGCGGCATCGCCGAGATGCGACCCGGCGAGACCTTCGCGCTGCATCGCCATGCCGAGCCCGAGGTCTATTTCGGGCTGGAGGGCGAGGGCAGCGTGCTGATCGACGGGGTCGCGCACCGCCTGGCCCCCGGCGTCGCCCTTTACATTCCCGGCATGGCCGAGCATGGCGTGCCCGAAGTCACCCAAAGCCTGCGCTGGTTCTACACCTTCGCCCGCGACCGCTTTGACCAGATCGTCTACCACTTCACGCATGAAGCCCCCGCAACGGAGCCCGCGCCGGAATGACTGCCGAACAGGACGCCCTCGTCATCTTCACCCCTTCGGGCAAGCGGGGGCGGTTTCCGCTGGGCACCCCGGTCCTTACCGCCGCGCGGCAGCTGGGGGTGGACCTCGATTCCGTCTGCGGCGGGCGCGGCATCTGTTCCAAGTGCCAGATCACCCCGGGCTATGGCGAATTTCCCAAGCATGGCGTCACCGTGCATGAGGACGCGCTGTCCGAATGGAACGCGGTCGAGGATCGCTACAAGCGCATCCGTGGCCTGATCGACGGGCGGCGCCTCGGCTGTCAGGCCAGGGTCATGGGCGACGTGGTCATCGACGTGCCGCCCGAATCCCAGGTCCACAAGCAGGTGGTCAGGAAACGCGTCGAGGCGCGCGAGATCCGCATGGACCCCTCGGTCCACCTGCATTTCGTCGAAGTGGCCGAGCCCGACATGCACGACCCTTCGGGCGATCTGGAACGCCTGTGCGACGCGCTCCGCGACCAGTGGGGCTTTGACAACGTCACCATCGACCTGCCGGTCCTGACCACGCTGCAACCCACGCTGCGCAAGGGCGAGTGGAAGGTGACGGTGGCCCTGCATCAGGAAGCCGCAACCGACAGGCCCCGGATCATGCAGATCTGGCCGGGGCTTTACGAAGGCTCGATCTACGGGGTGGCGGTGGACCTTGGTTCCACCACCATCGCCGGGCACCTCTGCGACCTGCGCACCGGGGAAGTCGTCGCCTCCTCGGGCCTGATGAATCCCCAGATCCGCTTCGGCGAGGATCTGATGAGCCGGGTCAGCTATTCGATGATGAACCCCAACGGCGCGGCGGAAATGACCGCCGCAGTGCGGCAGGCGATGAACACCCTCTTCGGCCAGCTCTGCGAAGAGGCGCAGGTGGACCGGACGCTCATCATGGATTCGGTCTTCGTCTGCAACCCGGTGATGCACCACCTGTTCCTTGGCATCGACCCCTATGAACTGGGTCAGGCGCCCTTTGCGCTGGCCACGTCCAACGCGCTGCGCCTGACCGCCCGCGATCTGGACCTGCACCTGCACCCCGCCGCGCGGGTCTATATCCTGCCCTGCATCGCGGGGCATGTCGGCGCGGACGCCGCCGCCGTGGCGCTGTCGGAAAACCCCGACAAGTCGGAAGACCTGATGCTGGTCGTCGATGTCGGCACCAACGCGGAAATCCTGCTGGGCAACACGACCAAGGTCCTCGCCTGTTCCTCGCCCACCGGCCCGGCGTTTGAAGGCGCACAGATCTCCAGCGGTCAGCGTGCCGCGCCCGGTGCCATCGAACGGGTGGAAATCGACCCCGTGACGAAAGAGCCCCGCTTCAAGGTCATCGGCTCCGACCTCTGGTCCGACGATCCGGGCTTTGCCGCCGCGACCGCGACCACCGGCGTCACCGGCATCTGCGGCTCGGGCATCATCGAGATGGTGGCCGAGATGCGTCTGGCCGGGATCGTCGATGCCCAGGGCCTGATCGGCAGCCCCGAACAGGTCGGGACCGACCGCCTCTTCCTCGATGGCCGCACCTACAGCTACCTCGTCCACGACGGCAGCGCGACTGGCGGGCCGAAGATCACCGTCACCAACCGCGACATCCGCGAAATCCAGATGGCCAAGGCCGCGCTCTACTCCGGCGCGCGGCTTCTGATGGACAAGTTCGGCGTGGATCACGTGGACCGCATCATCCTCGCCGGGGCCTTCGGCGCGCATATCAGCCCGAAACACGCGATGATCCTCGGCATGATCCCCGACGTGCCGCTGAACAAGGTGACCTCTGCCGGAAACGCCGCCGGCACCGGCGCGCGCATCGCCCTGCTGAACCGCGCCGCGCGGGCCGAGATCGAGGCCACCGTCCGCGACATCCACAAGATCGAGACCGCCATCGAACCCCGCTTCCAGGAGCATTTCGTCAACGCCAGCGCCATCCCCAACGCCGTCGAACTGTTTCCAAATCTGGAGAGCATCGTTTCCCTCCCCGACGTCAATTTCAACACCAAGACGGCGGGCGACGACGGCGGGCGGCGGCGGCGGCGCGGCTAGGCGGCGCGGGCGGCGTGTCGGCCATTTCGCGCAAGACCTTGCCATATCGGCCGGAATCCGTAACGTCTGCCGCATGGATGATCCGGTCGCCCGATTGATCGCACAATGCGCCGCCGCCGACCGCGCGGCCTTCCGCACGCTTTACCGCGACACCTCGGCGAAACTCATGGGCGTTCTCCTGCGTATGTTGAAGGAACGCGCAGAGGCGGAGGATGCCTTGCAGGAAGTCTACACACGGGTCTGGCTACGCGCCGGACGGTATGATCCGGCCAAGGGACGCGGCATGACCTGGCTCATCGCGATTGCCCGCAATCTGGCCATCGACCGCCTGCGCGCCCGGCCCGAGGCGACGTCGGACGACGGCCTCGACACGGTGCAGGACGCAACCCCCGGCGCCGAGACGCGGCTGGTCGCGCAAGGTGAGGCGCGGCGCATGGCCGACTGTTTCGACACGCTTGATCCCGACAAGGCCGACGCCGTGCGCGGGGCCTATCTGAACGGGCTGTCCTATCTGGACCTCGCCGCGCGCCACGGGGTGCCGCTGAACACGATGCGGACCTGGCTCCGGCGCAGCCTCCTCAAGCTGAAGGAGTGTCTGGACACATGACCGACGCCCCTCTCACCCCGCGCGAGGCCGAGGAGGCATTCGCCGCCGAATATGTCCTGGGCGTGCTGGACGCCGCCGAACGCGCCGAGGCCGAAGCCCGGATCAGGCGCGATGCGGGCTTTGCCGCCCTCGTGGCAGAATGGGAGTCCCGGATGTCCGGGCTGAACGACGGCTTTGACCCGGTGCCGGCCCCGAACCTGCTGCCCCGGATCGAGGCCCGGCTCTTCCCCAGGGCCGTCCCCGCCCGCCGCTTCGGGATCCTCGGCTGGCTCTCGGGCGCGGTGGCGGCGACGGCGCTGACGCTGGCCACGGTGACGATCCTCGCCCCCCCCCGGCCCGAGCTGGTGGCGACCCTGGCCACGGCCGACCACCGGCTGGCCTATTCGGTCACCCATTTCGGCGACAGCCTGCAAGTCACCCGCGTCGAAGGCGTCCCGGCGGTCAAGGGGCAGGTCCACGAGCTTTGGGTCATCGCCCCCGGCGCCGCTCCGGTCTCGCTGGGCCTGCTTCAGGACCGCCCGCTGGTCGTGACCTACCCCAAGCCCCCGGCGGGCTTCGTTCTGGCGGTGTCCATCGAGCCCGAGGGCGGCTCGCCCACCGGCGCGCCCACCGGCCCGGTGATCCTGACCGCCGAGATCGGCGCCTGATCACGAAAGCGTGAGCATGACCCTGCGCTGAAACTTCGGCCGAAGTCCTCCGTTGCTTCGGATGTGAGGCGGGAATGACCCCGCCCGAAACCGGAGGAAAGACCCGATGAAATCCCTGACCCTCGCCACTGCGATCCTGGCCCTGTCGACCGGCATGGCGCTGGCCGAAAACCCGATGGTGGGCGGCGCGCCGATGTATGAGGACAAGAACATCGTCGAGAACGCCGTGAACTCGAAGGACCACACCACCCTCGTCGCCGCCGTGCAGGCCGCGGGCCTGGTGGAGACGCTGTCGGGCCCCGGACCCTTCACCGTCTTCGCGCCGACCAACGAGGCTTTCGCCAAGCTGCCCGCGGGCACGGTGGAAACCCTGCTGAAGCCGGAAAACAAGGATCAGCTGACCAAGATCCTGACCTGCCACGTCGTCGCGGCCAATGCGATGTCGGATGCGATCATGAAGATGGTCGATGACGACAAGGGCGCCCACCCGGTCAAGACCGTGGGCGGCTGCGAATTCACCGCGATGTACAAGGACGGCGTGGTGATGATCAAGGACGGCCAGGGCAACGTGGCCAACGTGACCATCGCCGACGTCAAGCAGTCGAACGGCGTGATCCACGTCATCGACACGGTTCTGCTTCCGGCGATGTAAGTCCTGCATCCCCGGAACACCTGCCGCCCGTGCTGGTCACTCGGCCCGGGCGGCAGGACCGACACGGGGCGCCGAAAGGTCACTGTCCCCTCACTTTCGGCACATCCCCTATCGGGTCCTCAGGCAACCCCTGAGGACCCGTTTTCCTGCGGCACGCCCAGATTGACCGAACGCCGCCCGCTGGCCCAGGTTTTCCCCAGTCCATTTTCAGACCGGAGCCGCACAATGCGCCTTTTCGCTTTCTTTCGCTCGCTTCTTGTCGTCCAGGCGCTGATTGCCGCGCCGCTGTTTGCAGAAGGGCGCTCGATCATCGTGCTGGACGCTTCGGGCTCGATGTGGGGCCAGATCGACGGCCGCGCCAAGCTGGAGATCGCGCGTGAGGCGCTGGCGGCCGTGCTGGCCGAAATGCCGCCCGAGACCGAGCTGGGCCTGATGGCCTATGGCCACCGCGAAAAGGGCTCGTGCAGCGACATCGAATTGGTCGTGCCCCCTGCCCCCGGCACGGCGCAGGCGATCACCGATGCCGCCAATGCAATGAAATTCCTGGGCAAGACGCCCCTGACCGAATCCGTCCGGCGCGCTGCGGCCGAACTGAAATCGACCGAAGCCAAGGCCACCGTGATCCTGATCACCGACGGGATCGAGACCTGCGAGGCCGACCCTTGCGCGCTTGGCGCGGAACTTGAAGCCTCGGGTGTCGATTTCACCGCCCATGTCGTGGGCTTCGGCCTGACCGAGGACGAGGGCAAGGCCGTCGCCTGCCTGGCCGAGAACACCGGCGGCCGGTATATCCAGGCCAAGGATGCGGGCAGCCTTGTCGATGCACTGAAGACCACCGTTGTCGTGGCCGAACCCGAACCCGAGCCTGCGCCCGAACCGGACCCCGCCCCTGCCCCGGCCGCTCTGGCCGAAAACGTCGATCCCGCCGCCTATCTGGTCGCGGGCGGGGCCGAGCTTGACGACAGGATCATCGCGGACGTGATCTTCACCTTCACCCCGCTTGCACGCGCTGCGCGCCGTCCTTGGCGCGGCCGAGGCGAACCAGTCGGTGGTGATCGACCCCGGCAAGGTCAGCGATCTTGACCTGATCCTCGGCACCGGCCTCGCCGTGGTCGAGGCCACCTATTCCGACAGCGTGAAAGTCGAAGGCGGCGACCAATATGTCGAGATCTTCGAGGCCCGGAAGGACATCGACGGCAACCGCAATTCGGTCGCCTACGCCTATGGCGCCGGGGCCCGCTTCGACCTGACCGCAGGCGATTACGTCGCCGTGGTGACGCTGGGCGCGGCCAGATCCGAAGTTCCGTTCACCATCAAGGTCGGCGAACGCACCGACATCACCGTGCCGCTGAACGCAGGCGTCGCCGCCTTCACCTCGCCCGGCGATGGACTGATCGAAGTGCTGGCCGCCAAGGCGGACATCAACGGCAACCGCGCCTCGCTGGCCTATGGCTATGGCCCGGCCTGGCAGACCACGCTTCCGGCGGGCGACTACATCGTGAAACTGACGAAGGCCGACAAGTCCTCGGAAACCCCGCTGACAGTCACGGCGGGCGAGCGCAGCGAACTGGCCCTGACCCTGCCCTGAGCGGCAGGCGCACCCGGGCCGTCAGGTAAGAAGGCCGCCTCGACGGGCGGCCTTCTGTCCTCCTATTCGGCGGCTTCCTGCGGCGGCTCGCCATCCGGCTTGCCCTCGCCCTTCGGCTTGCGCGGTGCGCGTGGGCGACGCGCCGGACGGTCTTCGCGCGGGGCGGCCTCGGCAACGGGAGCCGGGTCGACCTCGGCCCGCGACCGCACCCGGGATTCCGGCGTCTCGATCAGCCCGCTGTCGTCCCCGGTCTCCAGGTCGATGACATCGGCGATCACCGGCTGCTCTGACGAGCCAAGGTCGCGGTCCGCGCGGAAGTCCCGGTTGAAATCGCGCCGGTCGCCGCGATCGCCGCGATCAGAACGCTCACTCCGGTCGCCCCGGTCGCCGCGATCCTGCCGGTCGCCGCGCGGCTGGCCCTGCTGGCCGCCCTGCTGCGCATTCTGCCCGCCGTTCTGCCCGTTCTGGCCGCCGTTCTGGCCGCCCGCTTGCTGATACTGCTGCTGGCGCGCCTCCTGCTCGGCCGCCATTTCCTTCATCGCCTCGGCCAGCATCCGGGTGTAGTGTTCGGCATGTTGCAGGAAATTCTCGGCCGCCACGCGGTCGTTCGACAACTGCGCATCGCGGGCGAGCATCTGGTATTTCTCGATGATCTGCTGCGGCGTGCCGCGCACCTTCCCCTCGGGGCCGGAACTGTCGAAAACGCGGTTGACGATATTGCCGAGGGTGCGCGGGCGGTTCTGGTTCGAACGCGAGCGTTTCTTGGAAGAGCGCATCTGGTCCTTTTGATGGCTTTGGCCCGCAACCGCCGCCCCTCATGGGCAGCAAAATCAAGGTCAGCAGGGCTTGGGTAGTGCATCGGGGCAGGTGAAAACCCGCTCCCGACGACTTTCACTAATCACAGGCTTTCGCGGGTGACAAGCGATTTTTGCCGGACCTGCGCGAAATCGGCCGCAGTCAGGCCGCGCCGCAACGGTCCGCCGGCCCCGGTTTCACCGCCCCGACCACCCGGTCCCGGCCGTCCAGGTCGGGCAGCACGCGGATCTCCGCCAGACCCGCCGCGGCGAACAGCCCGGCAACCGCGGGCCCTTGCGTCGGCCCGATCTCGACCAGCAGCCGTCCGCCCGGCATCAGCCGCGCCCCGGCACCCTGCGCGATGGCCCGGTAGGCGTCCAGCCCGTCGCCCCCGGGGCTGAGCGCCAGATGCGGCTCCCAGTCGCGCACTTCCGGGGCCAGCTGCGCCATCTCCGCGGCGGAGATATAGGGCGGATTCGACACGATCAGGTCGAACACGCCGCTCACGTCGGAAAACCAGTCCGACCGCCGGAACCGCGCCCGCGCCTCCAGCCCCAGATCGCGGGTGTTGCCGATCGCCACCTGCAAGGCCGCGTCCGAGATGTCGGTGCCCAACCCCCGCGCCTGGGCCATGCCTTTCAGGCAGGACAGAAGGATGCAACCCGTCCCGGTGCCCAGATCGAGCATCTTCAGGAACGGCGCGCGCAGGGCCTCGGCCACCAGCGTCTCGGTCTCGGGCCTCGGGTCCAGCGTGTCGCGCGTGACGCGGAAGGACAGGCCCCAGAACAGCCGCCGCCCGGTGATCTGCGCCACCGGCCGCCGCGCCATGCGCGCCGCCAGCGCCTCCTCGTATGCCTTCGCCTGCGGCTCGGTCATCTCGTCGGGCAGCTTCAGCGTCAGCCGGTCATGCCCGATCCCCAGCGCATGGGCCAGAAGCACCCGCGCATCGCGGGCGGCATCCTCGATCCCGGCCTCCTGCAACCGCGGAATGGCCCGCCGCAGCGCGTCGCCAGCCTTCACGCGCCCATCTCCGCCAGCCGTTCCGCCTGGTCATGCGCCACCAGCGCGTCGATCAGCTCGGTCAGGTCGCCCGCCATGATCTGCGGCAGCGCATAAAGTGTCAGGTTGATCCGGTGGTCCGTGATCCGGCCTTGCGGGAAGTTGTAGGTGCGGATGCGCTCGCTGCGGTCGCCCGTGCCGATCTGGCTTTTCCGGTCGGCCGAGCGTTCGGCATGCAGCCGTTCCCGCTCCGCCTCGTAAAGCCGCGACCGCAAGACCTGCATCGCGATCTCGCGGTTCCGGTGCTGCGACTTTTCCGAACTCGTCACCACGATGCCCGAGGGAATATGCGTGATCCGCACCGCAGAGTCGGTCGTGTTCACATGCTGCCCGCCCGCGCCCGACGACCGCATCGTGTCGATCCGGATGTCGGAGGCCGGGATGTCGATGTCCACCTCCTCGGCCTCGGGCAGCACCGCGACCGTCGCCGCCGAGGTATGTATCCGCCCCTGCGCCTCGGTTTCCGGCACCCGCTGCACCCGGTGGACGCCGGATTCGTATTTCATCCGGGCATAGACGCCTTCGCCCTCGATCAGGGCGGAAAACTCCTTCAGCCCGCCAAGCTCGCCCGGCTGTTCGCTGATGATCTCGAACCGCCAGCCCATCCGTTCGGCATAACGCTGATACATCCGCGCAAGGTCCCCGGCAAACAGGGCCGCCTCGTCGCCGCCCGTCCCCGGCCGGATCTCGATGATCGCAGGCCGCGCATCGGCCGCATCCTTCGGCAACAGCGCCAGCCGCAGGGCCTGCTCCATCTCGGGGATCCGCGCCTTAAGCCGGGGCAGTTCCTCCTCGGCCAGGGCCTTCATCTCGGGGTCAGAGAGCATCGCCTCGGCTTCGGCCAGATCGTCCAGCGACTGGCGATAGGCGCGGATCTGCTCCACCACCGGCTTGAGGTCGGTATATTCCTTCGAGATCTTCGCGATCTCGGCCGGCGCTGCCGACCCGGCGTTCAACTGGGCTTCGAGAAACTCGAACCGTTCGGTGATCTGGGCAAGTTTGTCCAACGGAACCATGCGCGGGGTGTGGCGCGGATATGTGGGCCGGTCAAGGGGTGCACCCGCCCTGTTATCCGGATGATTGCCCGTAAGCCTCGATAATTCTCTGCCGCAGATCACCGATCGCCCAATCCGCCCAATACAGTCGACGGCCCTTGCGGTCGGTGATCACCGCACCTTCCGGCAGTGCCGCAAGGTCTTCGGCCTTCAGTTTCACGCCCGGAAAGGTGACAGCAACCAGGCCCTGCCGCCGCTTGCGGATCCAGGGCATCCGGGCACGCAGATAAACCAGCCAGCGCCATGGCTGCATGTATTCCGTCGGGAACTTCACCACCAGCGTCCGGGGGATCGCCCGCATGACTGGCTGGGCGGCCCATGACAGGAAGCGTTCATCCGCTCGCAGGGGCTTGAATCCCTTCGGACCCCGCTCGACCAACTCCCGGAAACGCCGCGCCACATAGGTGCCGTGGGCCGGATGCCAGACGACGACCGAGGAATTGCCCCTCGCATAGCGAAGCCCACCGGTGATGCGGTTTAGCCAGCGGGCCACGGGACCGAACGGCAGAATGGCACTTTGCAGGATGGCTATGGTTTCGGGAGTCGTCATGACGGCAAGAAGACGCGACAGATCTCCGAAGACCAGCGTGTCCAGATCCAGAAAGATCGCCGGCATGTCGTCCGGAACCACTCCGGCCTCGAACATGCACAACTTGGCCTGACAGCCAGGGCCGCGGAACTCGGGGGCAAGGAACCAGTCCGGTATCGCCCGCACTTCGACCTCGGGGATGAGGCCCGGCCGCGGCCGATCGGACAGCAGCACGAACCGCTCCACTCCCCGCGAATGACTGCGCACGGACCGGACCAGCCGGTTGATCTCGTCGACCGGATATTTATCGCCCCAGGCGATCAACACACATTGCCAAGCTTGCAGCATATCCCGCATCGAACCCTCGGACACGACAGGTCAGACCAGTCACTTATCACCCCCGTGAGGGCATTGGCAGCACGTCGCACGGCAAACAAGCCCCGCGTCGCTCACTCCCGCAGCAAGGCTGCACGCCAGGCGTCCAGCCGGGCTGCGTTCACCCCCAGGTCACTCCTTCCGAACCGCAGGCGGGCGTAGACCGCCAGACCATCGGGCCGCACCTCAGCGGTCGTGTAATCGGGAAATCCCCATATCGCCGAACGCGTGATCCACGTTATGCGCCCCTCGGCCACGCTCCCGGCCAGCCGCGTCGTGCGCGGGGTGCCAAGCGCGATTCTGTCAAGCTGCGCCAGCAGTGCCGGCCCGTCGCCCTGAAGCCGCAGGCTGGCCGCGCCTTCTAGCGCGACCACTTCGCCTGCCGGCCCTTCGGCCACAGGCGGCACATGCCAACGCGCGGGGTCGGAGGGCGCAAGGCGGACATAAAGGGCGAAGGCGGCCAGCGCCGCCAGGATCGTCCAGATCGTGATGCGCATGTTCTCACCTCTGCGTCCGCGCCCAATGGTAAAGGCAGATCAGCTCATAGGCCACATGCGCCCCCGCGATCGCCGTGGCGCCGGTGGTGTCATAGGGCGGAGAGACCTCCACCACATCGCCGCCGACCAGGTTGATCCCGGCCAGATCGCGCAGCATCGCTGCCGCCTGCCAGCTGGCCAGCCCGCCCCAGACCGGGGTCCCCGTCCCGGGCGCAAAGGCCGGGTCCAGCGCGTCGATGTCGAAGGTCAGGTAGGTGGGCCTGTCCCCCACGATATCCTTCACCGTCGCCACCACGCGCTCCACGCCCCATTCATGCGCCTCGCGCGCGGTGATGACGTTGACGCCCAGGTAATCCTCGGTCGTGGTGCGGATGCCGATCTGGACGCTGCGTTTGGGGTCCACCGCCCCCGCCTTCACCGCCTTGTAAAGCATGGTCCCGTGGTCGATCCGGGCCGGGTTGTCGTCGGGCCAGAGGTCGGAATGGGCGTCGAAATGGATCACGCCAAGGGGGCCGAACTTCTCGGCATAGGCCTTCAGGATCGGCCAGGTGATGTAATGGTCGCCCCCCAGCACCACCGTCCCCGCGCCCGCCTTCAGGATGGTGCGGATGTGGTTGGTCAGCGTCTCGGGAAACTCGGGCACATTGGCGTAGTCGAAGGCCACATCGCCGTAGTCGATGACGGACAGATCCTCCAGCGGGTCGGTGCCCCAGCCCGGCGGCGGGTCATAGGGCATCAGCGCCGACGCCTCGCGGATCGCGCGCGGGCCGAACCGGGTGCCGCTGCGATGGCTCACCGCCTGATCGAAGGGAACCCCGGTGATCGCCAGATCGACCCCGGTGAGGTCCTTGGTGTAACTCCGCCGCAGGAAGCTGGTCGCCCCGCCGAACGCATTTTCAAAGGAATAGCCCCGGTGCGCAGTCCGGGTGAACGCAGTATCGACCTGCGTCTTCGCGTCTTCAAGTGCCATGATGGTCTCGGGTCTTGGGCGCAGTCGTTCAGCGGAGACGCGCGGATCCGGTAAGCGCAGCAAACCCGTCCCGCGCGCCGCTGTCAAGCGGGCGATTTCTTCGAAGAAATCGCCCCGGAGCCTTCGAAACCTCCGGGGCCCTACCCCAGCCGGAACCCTTCGCGCACCAGCTCATCCGTGACCTGGACAATCGCGCGTTCCAGCGTCTCGGCGATGAAATCCACCTGTCCTTCCGTGATGACCAGGGGCGGAGACATCACGTTAAGATGCCCCATCGGCCGCACCAGAAGCCCCATCGCCTCGGCCGCGTTCGAGATGCGCTTCGATTCGTTCGCCTCATCCGGCAGCACCGCCTTCGTCGCCTTGTCCGCCACGCTTTCCACGCACAGCATCAGCCGCCGCCCGCGCACGTCGCCGATCAGCGGCAGGTCGGCCAGCGCCGCCATCCGCGCCTCGAAATAGCGCCCCACCTGATCGGCCCGCGCCAGAAGCCCCTCGCGCTCCATGATCTCGATGTTCTTCAACCCCGCCGCACATGACACCGGATGCCCGGAATAGGTGAACCCGGCGGTGAACCAGCGCGATCCGTCCGCGGCCATCGCCTCCCACATCCGGTCGCTGAGGATCAGCGCCCCCAGCGGCACATAGCCCGAGGTCAGCCCCTTGGCCGTGCAGATCATGTCCGGCTGCACCCCGAACAGGTCCCAGGACGCGAACCAGTGCCCCAGCCGACCGAAGGAGGTCACCACCTCGTCGGCGATGAACAGGATGTCGTGGCGCTGGCAGACCTCCCACATCCGGCGCAGATAGCCCTCGGGCGGCACGATCACCCCGCCCGAGGCCTGGATCGGTTCCGCGATGAACCCGCCGATCCGGTCGGCCCCCACGCGCGCGATCAGCGCCTCGAACTCGGCCACCAGCGCGTCGCAGAAGTCGGCCTCGCTCATCCCTTCCGGGCGGCGGTAGGGGTTCGGCACCGACAGGTGGTGGATGCCGTCTTCCTTGTAGCGGAACTCCGGCACCCGGTCGCCGGGACGCTTGCCCACCGACTGCGCCAGATAGGTGGACCCGTGATAGCTGTAATCCCGCGCCACGATGTCGGTCTTCCCGGGCCGGCCCATGCAGGTCTGGTAATAGGCCACCGTCCGCACCGCCGTATCCACCGCCGTCGAGCCGCCGGTGGTGAACATCACCCGGTTCAGATCGCCCAGAGCCAGCTCCGCCAGCTTTGCCGCCAGCCGCGCCGAGGGGTCGTTCGTCACATCGACGAAGGTGTTGGAAAAGGCCAGCCTCTCGGCCTGTTCGGCGATGGCCTGCGCCATTTCCTTCCGACCGAGGCCGATGTTGGTGCACCACAGACCGCCCACCGCATCCAGATAACGCCGCCCCTCCGCGTCCCAGAGGTAACAGCCCTCGCCCCGCGTGATGACCAGCGCGCCCTCTCGCTCGAAGGGGCCGAAATTCGTCCAGGGGTGCAAGGAGTGGCTCCGGTCCATCTCCCAAAGCGCATTCGGGCTGGGCCGTGCCAGGGCCATCGGGGCGGTCATGTGCGGTCTCCGTCGTTGAATGACACAAATGGATAACAACGACAGACTAGCAGTCCGGTCAAAATCCGGCCAGCCCCCTGGAGCGTCCAAAGGTTGCGGGTCACCCAGATATGGTGTCCAAAGGTTGATCCGGCCCCCATTGGGACCGTCGCCCGCCCGGGGCCGACCACACCCGCGATTCGCAGGTGGCCGGGGTCAGAACAGCTTCTGCTTTGCCTTCGACACGCTGAACCCGTGGCCCTTGGCATTGGTGCAGGTCATGCCCGACTCGGCCGAGACGCAAGAGATCCCGCCCAGCGACACCGCCTGACCATAGCGCAGCACCGCCAGGCCCGCGCCGCCCACGGCATCCGACACGCAGGCCAGATAGCCCTTGCCGGTGTTGCCCACCGCAAAGGACCGCCCCCAGTCGAACTTGCACCCCGCCGGTCGCCTGGTGTAGCTCGGCGTCAACTCCGTCAGATCGCAGCGCGCCGTCGCGCCGGAGGGGTCGCTGACCATGATGCAGTTGATGTTCCCGGTGGGCGAGCGGAACTGAATGATGTCCGCCTGCGCGACACCCGCCACCAGACCCAGGAACGCAACTGCAACTCCGACCCGCATCATCCTGAAACTCCTCGCCAAAACCCGTCAGACCACCGGCTGCGCCCGCTCCACCAGCCGCGCGAAGAAGCTGGCCCCGATGGGGGCCGCCTCGTCGTTGAAGTCGTAGGCGGGATGGTGCAGCCCCGCCCCCGGCCCGGTGCCCAGGAACAGGTAAGCCCCCGGCCGCGCCTCCAGCATGTAGCTGAAATCCTCCGACCCCATCTCGCGGTTGGCCCGCGCATCCACCGCATCCGCGCCCGAGACCTCCCGCGCGACTTCGGCAGCGAACTCCGCCTCGTCCTCGTGATTGATCGTCGCGGGATAGCCCCAGTCGTAATTGATCTCGGCCTTCACGCCATAGGCTGCCGCATGGCCCTCGACGATCTCGTGGAACCGCCGTTTCAGCAGCGCCCGCACATCCGGCTTGAAGCAGCGGATCGTGGCGGCGAAGAACCCCTCTTCAGGGATGATGTTCGACGCGGTCCCGGCGTGGATCATCGTGACCGAGATCACCGCCTCGTCCAGCGCATGGACGTTGCGCGGGATGATCGTCTGCACCGCCTGCACCATGCCGACGATAGCCACCACCGGATCGACGCATTCGTGCGGCGTGGCGCCATGCCCGCCGCGCCCCGTGACCTTGACCACCGCCGTATCGACGCTGGCCATCAACGGCCCCGGCGTGGTCTGGAAATGCCCGAAGGGGATGTTCGGAGCGTTATGGATGCCGTAGACCTGCCCGATGCCGAAGCGGTCCATGATGCCCTCCTGCACCATGACCTGGCCGCCGCCGCCGTCCTCTTCCGCCGGCTGGAAGATCAGCGCCACGGTTCCGGCAAAGTTCCGCGTCTCGGCCAGATATTTCGCCGCCCCCAGCAGCATCGTCACATGCCCGTCATGCCCGCAGGCATGCATCCTGCCCTTGACCGTGCTGGCATGGGGCGCGCCGGTCAGTTCCTCGATCGGCAGCGCGTCCATGTCCGCGCGCAGGCCGATCACCGGGCCCTCGGTGCGGCCCCGGATCAGCGCCACGATTCCGGTCTTCGCGATGCCTTCGTGGATCTCGTCCACCCCGATCTCGCGCAGCCGTTCGGTGATCCAGGCCGCGGTCTGGTGACACTCGAACCCCAGCTCCGGGTGCATGTGCAGATGCCGCCGCCATCCCTTCATCTCTTCGGCATAGGACGCGATACGGTTCAGAACGGGCATTGCGGACTCCTTCGCGGTGCCCTGCGAGCAAATCGGAAATCGCGGGCGACCGCAATGATCGAAGCGTAGCACCCGGCGCCGGAAACGCTCCGGTTTGCCCTACCTCCGCCGTTGCGTCCAGGGCCACGCCGACGGCAGCGATGCGAAAATGCATCACGTTTCGGAAATGCGAATCACTCTGCCCGGCAGACCGCCGCCATCAGCAGGAACCCTGTTATACGAATATGACAAGTCTTCACCAAGGAGAGCAGTAAAATGAAAACCGCGCTTGCAATTGCCGCCCTTGCGGCCCTGACCGGCCCGGCCCTTGCCGGTGGCCCGACCATGGTCGCCGATGACCCGATGCCCGCCGCCGCTCCGGCGGCGACTGACGTGCATGATTGGTCGGGGCCCTATGTCGGTCTGTCCTATGGGAAAACGGGCGGCGATTTGAACGACAGCTTTGCCGACTTCGAACTCGACAGCGACAAGGCCACTGGAGCATTCGTCGGATACAATATTCAGCGCGGACAAATGGTCTATGGCGGTGAACTCGCGTACGCTTCGACGGATACGGTTGTGATCGGTGGTGGCGGCGACGATACCTTCGACTCGATGCTTGACCTGCGGGGACGCATCGGATTGTCGGCGGGCAAGGTCCTTGTCTACGGTGCTTTGGGCTATTCCAGAGCGGAAATGACCATCAATGGGACCGACGGCGCCACTCTCTCGGGCATTTCCTATGGTGTGGGCGTGGATGTTGCCGTCTCCAGCAGAATTTTCGTCGGGATCGATTATACGCGTCGGAACCTGGACGGGCGGAACGACGCCGACACGTTTGATCTCGATACCACGGTGAATACGGTTGGCCTCCGCGTCGGCCTCAGCTTCTGACCGCAGCGGGGCGTGACACCGCCCGCCAAATCCCTATCCTGCGCCCGGACATCCGTTCCGGGCGCAAGGCTTTGATGACCACCGACACACTCCCCCCCACCGGCATCGACCGCCTTCTCGCCATCATGGCCGCGCTCCGCGACCCTGACACCGGCTGCCCCTGGGACATCCAGCAGACCTTCGCCACCATCGCCCCCTACACGCTGGAAGAGGCGCATGAAGTCGCCGACGCCATCGACAGGCAGGACTGGGACGATCTTCGCCTGGAACTCGGCGACCTTCTGTTCCAGACCGTCTACCATGCCCAGCTGGCCGCCGAGGCCGGGCACTTCACCTTCGCCGACGTCGTCGCCGCCATCTCCGACAAGATGATCGCCCGCCACCCGCATGTCTTCGGCACCGAAAGCCGGGACAAGACCGCCGAGCAGCAGACCCGGGACTGGGAGGCGCAGAAGGCCCGCGAACGCGGGGCCGCCCGCACGCTCGACGGCATCGCCGCCTCGCTTCCCGCCCTCACCCGCGCGCTCAAACTCCAGAACCGCGCCGCCCGCGTCGGCTTCGACTGGCCCTCCACCGACCAGGTCCTCGACAAGCTGGTCGAGGAGGCCCGCGAAGTGACCGAGGCCCGCGACACCCTCACCCATGACGCCCTCACCGAAGAAATCGGCGACCTCCTCTTCGTCATGGCCAACCTCGCCCGCCACCTGAAGGTCGATCCCGAAGCCGCCCTGCGCGCCGCCAACGCCAAGTTCACCCGCCGCTTCGCCCGGATCGAGGACTGGCTCGCCGAACAGGGCCGCACCCCCGCCGACAGCACCCTGGCCGAGATGGACGCGCTGTGGAACCGCGCCAAGGCAGAAGACAAGGCCCGCCCCTGACCCTTTCCCTTCTGCAAATATCCCTGCCGAAGGCTCCGCCGCCTGCAACCGGCGCCGCGGCGCGGAATTGCCGAGCAAATCACTCAACCACTTGACCAAAGCAAAACAGTCAGGTTTATACGTCCCGGCAAACCTGACTAAAGGACTCAACCATGTTCCGTCTCTCCACCCTTGCCCTTCTTGCCTGCTCGGTCCCGGCACTTGCCCAGGAAGTCAACGTCTATTCCCATCGCCAGCCCGAGCTGATCCAGCCCCTCGTCGATGCCTTCACCGCCGAGACCGGCATCAAGGTGAACGTGGCCTTCGTCGACAAGGGCATGGCCGAACGCCTGGTGGCCGAGGGCGACCGCTCGCCCGCCGATCTGGTCCTGACCGTCGACATCGCCCGCCTGATGCAGATCGTCGACGCCGATGTCACCCAGCCCGTGCAGTCCGAGGTGCTGGAGGCGAACATCCCCGAAACCCTGCGCGACCCGAACGACCACTGGTTCGGCCTGACCGCGCGCGCCCGCATCGTCTATGCCGCGAAGGACCGCGTCGATCCGGCCGAGATCACCACCTACGAGGATCTCGCCTCGGACAAGTGGAAGGGCCGCATCTGCTCGCGCTCGGGGCTGAACGACTACAACATCGCGCTGCTCGGTGCCATGATCGTCCACCACGGCGAGGACTATGCCTCGAAATGGGCCGAGGGTCTCAAGGCCAATCTCGCCCGCAAGCCTGACGGCGGCGACCGCGACCAGGTCAAGGCGATCGCGGCAGGCGAATGCGATATCGCGATCGGCAACACCTACTACATCGGCCAGATGCTGGCCGACCCCGAACAGCGCGCGGCGGCCGAAGCCGTGACCGTGACCTTCCCGGTGTTCGAGGGCGGCGGCTCGCATCTGAACATCTCGGGCGTGGCGATGACCAAATCCGCCCCGAACAAGGAAAACGCGCTGAAGTTCATGGAATGGCTGTCCGGCGACGAAGCGCAGAAGATCTATGCCGAGACCAACAACGAATACCCGGTGAAACCGGGCGTGGAACGCTCGGCCGTGGTCGCCTCCTGGGGCGATTTCACCGCCGACCCGACACCGCTTGCCGACATCGCCAAGGCCCGTGCGGCGGCGCTGAAGATCATGGAGACGGTGAACTTCGACGGCTGATCCGACAAGCCCGCGGGCCGGGATCCCTCCGGCTCTCCTGCCAGAGCGCGCCTGCGGGCGCGCTCTTTCAGTTGCAGGTGACCAGCCGGGTGAATGCCTGCGCAACCTCGGCCAGCTCTTCCGGCGGCAAGGGCGCGCCTGCCGGCTCTACCACCGGATCGACCCCGTTCTGCGCAAGGAACAGTTTTGCAATCTCGCCCCGGATCGCGAAATTCACGTTCTGCGGCACCGTATCATAGGTCTTCATCGCATAGCTGTCGCTCAGCCGCGCGACCACGACGCCGACGACCTGCCCTGCCCCGTTCAGGACCGGCCCCCCGGAATTGCCCGGCTGCACCGGGGCCGAGATCTGCATGTTGATCCCGTCGCCGCCGATCCCCTTCAGACTGGTCACCGCCCCTCGCGTGATGTTCAGCCCGCCCAGCAGTTCGGGCAGGGGATAGCCCGCCACGGTGACATCGGAATTCAGTCGCGCCGGGTCCTGTGCAAAGGGGGCGGGTGCATGGCCGACCAGACCCTCGGCCCGCAACAAGGCAAGATCGAACACCTTGTCCTCGGCAATCACCCGCGCCGCCTGGCCATCGATCGACAAACGCGCGCATGCGGCGATGACATGTCGATTTGTCAGCACATCGCCGCTTGCCGTGACCAGAAAGCCGGTGCCATAACCTGCGGCAGGAACGACTTCGGGCGCCTGCGCCACCTGACTGTCCGGTGTCTGGGACGCTGCGGGCGGCTCCAGCAGCGCGGCCAGGGTGGCGATCCCGTCCACAAGTTTGCCCGGCGAAACCCCGATGGCCGGGGCATAGCCCGGCGCGATGCTGCCGGTGATCGCCGCAAAGGCCCCCGCATCCCGGTCCGTGCCGGACAGCATGATCGTGGACCAGGCGCCCCGGCGATAATCCGATCGCGTGTAAAGGCTTGTCCCGTCCCCGCGCCGCCCCGAGGTGATCCAGACGGTCGGACGTCGCACCCTGTAGACCTCGACCATTGAATTGTCTTCCGTGAACTGGTGCAACTGCACGGTGCCCGTCGGCCCCTGCACGGTCAGCGAATAGCCGATGGAGCGGCCACGGACGTCGAAATTCAGAAAGACATCAGACCGGCCACCTTCGCCCAGCACCTTCGTGGGCACCAGAAAGGACAGATCGAGATCGGCATTGTACTGTCGCTCCCAGCCTTCCTTGTCGAGGGCCTTGAAGGCCTCCATGGCCGCAAGGACGGCATCGGCATTGGTAACAGGCCTTGTCCCGCCTTCGGCCAGGGTGAACCGCTCCAGCGCCCGCTGGCTACCGGGCCCCCAGGCCCCGTCGATCATGCCGTTGTAGACCCCGGCAAAGGCCAGCCCGGCCTGGAGAAAGCGCTTCTCCTGATCCGTCAGCCAGCGCGCATCGAAGTCCTCAGCCAGCTGCTCGGTCGTGAAGGCCCAGGCGCAAGCGGGATAGAGAATGAGCCAGAAGATCAGTACAGCGCGCATGAAAGCCTTCCATCAGGTCGGGACATTGAAGATCCCGACGGCACGCCGGTCAAGCCATGTGTCGCTGGCCCAAAGCGGGTCTCCTAGCCCGCGAAGGCTCCGGTCCAGATCATGCCAAGACCCATCAGACCCAGCCCCGTCCCGATCATCAGCAGTCCCTCCGACAGCCGCGACCAGCGCAGGTCCGGGGCGGGGCGCGCTTCGGGTTCAGTCTCGACTCCGATCAGCCGCAAAGCGCCGCGCAGCAGGGGCACGCGCAGCCCGAACCGCTTCAGCGCCACGCCGATGCCGGCTCCCAGCACCGCGTTGCGCAACAGGCGCGTGACTTCGTTGACCCCGCTTGCCTGCACCAGCGCGCCCGACAGCAGCATCATCGGGATCGCCGCATAGGCCACCCAGCGCCTGCGCTCCTCGCCCAGCCAGCCGTCGACCAGCCATTCCGTCCCGAAGACCGTCGCCAGGACCACCGCTAACGAAATGACCGCAGGCATCGTCCCTCCACCCGGTTCCGGTGCCGGACCTTACGGCATCGACATTCCGCTGGCAGGTCAGCAATTCCCGCCCCACCCTGCATGGACCAGACCTTACCAAATCCCTAATGCCCACAACCAACCGCTTGAAATCCCGTGAGCCGCCAACCTGTCCACGCGTGGACACCCTACCCCATGAACTCCACCGACAGCACCGTCGGCAGATGCTTTGCGACCTCCTCCCAGGTCTCCCCCTCGTCCCGGCTAAGAAACACCGACCCCGAGTTCGTCCCGAACGCCACCCCGCCGTCGCAGGCGGCCATCCCCTGCCGCAGCACCGTGAAGAAGCAGTCCCGCTCCGGCAGCCCCGCGCCCTTACCCGCCCAGGTCTCGCCGCCGTCCTCGGTCCTCCAGACCAGCGCCCGCGCCCCCACCGGATAGCGCCCCTCGTTGTCGCCGTTCAGCGGGAAGACCCAGAACACCCCCGGCTTCGAAGGATGCGCCGCCACCGGAAAGCCGAAGGTCGAGGGCAGCCCCTCCGTCACCTCCTCCCACACCGCGCCGCCATCCCGGCTCCGGTAGACCCCCTGGTGGTTCTGCATGTAGATGAGCCCCTCGGCCGCCCCGAAGGCCAGGTTGTGGACGCAGGAGAAGATCTCGTCCTCGGCCCGGAACTCCACCCCATCCCCCCAATCCCGCGCCAGCGCCCCCGCCGGCCCCGGCCGGTTCCCCCGCCGGTTCCGCATGATCCAGCTCATGCCCCCGTCGCGGCTTTCGAACACGCCCGCTGCCGAGATCCCGACCCAGATCCCCCCCTTCTGATCGGCCAGAATGGTGTGCAACGTCAGCCCCGCCGCCCCCGGCATCCACTGATCCGCCCCCGGCTGATCCGTCAGAGCCTCCAGCCGCCGCCAACTCGCCCCCCCATCCACGCTTTCATACAGATAGGCCGGCTTCGACCCCGCCAGCACCCGCTCCCGGTCGTAACAGACCGACCACAGCTGCTCCGCCCCCTCGAACGGCCCCGTCGACACGCTCCACTCACCCCCCGATCGCCGCCACACCCCCGCGCCGTGCCAGCCGCTGCCTCCGGCCGCCAGGATCTCTCCCCCGCGCCCGATCGCATGGTTGATCGGCCAGCCCTCGCAGAACGGCCCCTCGACCCGACCGCCCGCCAGCACGAACAGCCCCTTCGTCGTCCCGACCAGTATCTCCATCGCCGCCTCCTCCGCGTGACGCCCTCAGCCTACGCCCCTTCCGCCACATTGCACGGCCGAATTTCCTGACCATCTGGACAAACTTCGCCCGACCCCGCTTACTCCGCGCCAAAGGAGTCACCCATGCCCCGCAAGATCATCATCGACACCGACCCCGGCCAGGACGACGCCGTCGCCATCCTTCTCGCCCTCGCGAGCCCGGAACTGGAGGTCCTTGCGCTGACCGCCGTCGCCGGGAACGTGCCCCTTGCCCTCACGCAAAGGAACGCCCGCCAGATCGTCGAACTGGCCGGCCGCCAAACCCCCGTCCACGCCGGCTGCGACGCGCCGATGAAACGCAAGCTCGTCACCGCCGAATATGTCCACGGCAAGACCGGCCTCGACGGCATCCCGCTGCCCGAGCCGACCCTGCCGCTCCACCCCCAGCATGCCGTCGACGCGATCATCGAGGCCCTGCGCGCCCACCCCCCCGGCACCATCACCCTCTGCCCGCTCGGGCCCCTGACCAACATCGCCACCGCCTTCCGGCGCGCCCCCGACATCATCCCCCGTGTGGCTGAGATCGTGCTGATGGGCGGCGCCTATTTCGAGGTCGGCAACGTCACCCCCGCGGCCGAGTTCAACATCTACGTCGACCCGGAAGCCGCTGAAATCGTGTTCAAATCCGGCGTGCCGCTGGTGGTGATGCCGCTTGACGTCACCCACAAGGCCCTGACCAGCCGCGAGTGGGTGGAGGAGATGCGCGCCCTCGGCACCCCCGTCGGCCAGGCCGTCGCCTCCTGGACCGATTTCTTCGAACGCTTCGACACCGCGAAATACGGGTCAGCGGGAGCCCCCCTGCACGACCCCTGCGTGATCGCCTACCTTCTGGAGCCCGCCCTCTTCACCGGCCGCCATGTGAACGTGGAGATCGAGACGGTCTCCGAGCTCACCCTCGGCATGACCGTCGCCGACTGGTGGCGGGTGACGGACCGAGAGCCCAACGCGATGTTCATGGGCAGCGTGGACCGGGACGGGTTCTACCGGCTGTTGACGGAGCGGTTGGGGAGGTTGTGAGACATGCTGGACTGGCTCAGGCGACGGTTCCGACTGACGAAGGCTTCAGCCCAACCCGAGACAGATCAGGCGCCCCTGCGCGGTGGCGGCAATACGGATGCATCGTCGAGCGTCCTTTCCCCGCTGCGCGCCCGTCTTTTGTCATATGACAGGAAGATCTCTGAGGGCTTCTGCCTCCCGGCCACCGACATCTAATCCATGCCGGTTGCCGATCTTGTCGGAATGCTGCTGATGATCCGCTTGAACCGTGCGGCAGAGCGCAAGGGATACAGTCTGTTCGTAGGCGACAACCGTGGCTGCCGGATGCTTGCAGTCCTGTCTGCCTGCGCGCTGCAAGCGGGAGCAGTTGCAGCTGTGACCCTTATGCGGGCCGAACAATCGCTGAAGATTGCGCCAGAGGCGCTCCGCGATGCCGTTCTGACGTTCGCGGCTGTGTCTGGCCGGGCTGAGGAAGCGGACTGGCGCGTTGCTTTCTCGGACACCTTCGCAAGGGCCAGCGGGGAACTGCAACGCGCGGCAGCTGCCACGGGTGGTCCCGAAGCCGATTTCTCCGGGCTTCTCGCCTCTCTTGGAATGCTTGAGGTCCAATCCTTCGCAATCGGGTCAGAGCAGGATCGGAAACTCGACAGAATCGCAGACGCGATCGTCCAACTGTCAGACCGGCCGTAGGGTGCGCATTCATGGCGCACCATCGACGTCAGCCACAAGCGCCATGCTGACCGCTCCTTCAGGACCAACGTCGCCCAAAAGGTGCGCCCTGTATGCGCACCCCACGTGGTCAACCCCCTAACAAACCCCTAACGCCCACAGCCAACCCCTTGAAATCCTTACCATCCAAATCAGCGCCGCGCGCGGCGCGGAGTCCCTTGCGGCCCCCGTCATCCCAGCGGCAGCACCACCTGGAACCGGCTCCCCCGACCCTTCTCGCTCTCGATCCGCAGCCACCCCCGGTGCCGGCTCACGATGTGCTTCACGATGGCCAGCCCCAGCCCCGTCCCCCCCATCTCCCGGCTCCGGTGGGTGTCCACCCGGTAGAACCGCTCGGTCAGGCGGGGGATGTGGACCGGGTCGATCCCCTCGCCCTCGTCGGCCACCTCCACCCGCACCGCCGGCCCCCGCACCGTCTCCTCCGGGGTCAGCGAGACCCGCACCGCCTGCCCCGCCGCCCCGTATTTAAGCGCGTTCTCGACCAGGTTCGTGAAGACCTGCACCAGTTGGTCCCGGTCCCCCGGCACCGTTGCGGGCTCTCCGGTCAGAACGACCGAATCCCCCGTCTTCTCCGCCATCCCCCGCAGGCTGGAGATCACCCCCTCCAGCACCCCGCGCAGCTCTACCCGGTCGCGCGGACGCACCCTTTCTTCCGCCTCGACCCGGCTCAGCTGCAACAGATCCCCCACCAGCCGGTTCATCCGCCCCGCCTCGGCCTCCATGATGCCCAGGAACATCTCCCGCGCGCGGGGGTCATCCTTCGCGGCGTGCTTCAAGGTCTCGATGAAGCCCATCAGCGCGGTCAGCGGCGTGCGCAGCTCGTGGCTGACGTTGGCCACGAAGTCGCGCCGCATCTCTCCCGCCCTTTCCTCCTCGGTCACGTCGCGGAAGACGACCAGCACCAGCCCCTCGCCCAAGGCCGAGACGGTGACCTGGAACACCTGCTCCTGCCCCTCTCGACGCTGGATCATCCGGGCCTCTTGCGGCGGGCGGTCCGGCGAGGCCGCGGCCAGGGCCTCAAGCACTGTCGGGGCGCGGACCGCGATGGCCGGGTGGCGGCCCACCATCCCCTCGCCCAGAAGGGCCACGGCGGGCGCATTGCAGGCCTCCACCCGCTCGCCGTCCCGCACCAGCATCGCGGGCAGCGGCAGGCCCGCCAGAAGTCGGGAAATCTGGAACTCTGTCATTCTGGCATCACTCCCCGGCAGCAGTCCCGCCGCGTCTTGTCTTGCGTCGGAATACCAGTAAATTCCCCGCAGTAAATGTAATGCGGTGCGGATCCGGCCCTTTCCCGGAACAATGTCGGCGCCGCAAAGCCTTCTACAGCGATTGGCGGCCCCCAACCTGGAACGAGCTGGCGATATGTCGCGGAAGCTGAGATGTCTGGTTATCGGGATTCCGGAGGCGAGGGCAGCCGAAGGAAGCCTGCGGCCCGAAGAGTTCGCCTCGATCGACCTGTCCGCCTTCGAGGAGGTCCTTCCTCTGCCCCCGACGCTGGAACTGGTGGTGACGCCGCTGTTCTGCATGGGCTTCGACGCGCTCGAGATCATCGAGCGGCTGGGCGCGCAGGACTACCGCAAGGTGCTGCGCGTGGTGGCGCCCAAGCTGCCGAACCGGCAGGTCGTCCTGCGCGAATTGCGCAGCCATGCGGCGCGGCAGGGCATCACCATCGAACTGATCGAAGAAGGCTGACCCCGGTCAGATCCGGGTCAGGCCGGCGCGGAAGCGGCGGGCGTTTTCCTGATAGCTCGCAGCCGAGGCCAGCAGCCGCGCCCGCGCGCTCTCGTCCAACTGGCGCACGACCTTGCCGGGCGCGCCCATCACCAGGCTGCCGTCGGGGATCTCCTTGCCCTCGGTAATCAGCGCGCAGGCGCCGATCAGACAGCCCCTGCCGATCTTCGCGCCGTTCAGGACCGTGGCCCCCATCCCGATCAGCGTGCCCTCGCCGATGGTGCAGCCGTGCAGCATCGCCTTGTGGCCGATGGTGCAGTTCGCGCCGATGGTCAGCGGATAGCCCATGTCGGTGTGCAGGACCGCGTTTTCCTGCACGTTCGTCCCCGCGCCGACCCGGATCTCCTCGTTGTCGCCGCGCAGCACCGCGCCGAACCAGATCGAGGCCTCGGCCTCGACCACCACTTTGCCCAAGAGAACGGCCGTATCCGATACCCAGGCCGAGGGGGCGATCTGCGGCGCAAGACCGTCAAGCGAGTAGATCATCGGGCTTCGAACTCCTCGTTCAGTTTGCGGACGAAGGCAGAAAGCTGCGGCTGGCGTTCGCGTTTCAGCCGCTCGGCGGTGAGGATGGTCTTGAGCCTGTCGAACGTGACCGCAAGGTCGTCGTTCACCAGCACATAGTCGTATTCCGCCCAATGGCTGATCTCGTCGCGGCTTTTCGCCATGCGCGCCGCGATCACCTCTTCGCTGTCCTGGGCGCGGGCGCGCAGGCGGCGGTCAAGCTCGGCGATGGAGGGCGGCAGGATGAAGATCGACACCACATCGCCGCGCATCGCCTGTTTCACCTGCTGGCCGCCCTGCCAGTCGATGTCGAAGACGATGTCGGTGCCCGCCTGCATCGCGGCCTCGACCGGCGCGCGGGGGCTGCCGTAGAAATTGCCGAAGACCTCGGCATGTTCCAGCATCTGGCCCTGGTCGACCATCGCCTGGAATTCCTCGCGCGAGCGGAAATAGTATTCGCGGCCGTCCACTTCCCCGGGTCGGGGCTTGCGCGTCGTGGCCGAGATGGAAAACCGCATCGTCGGGTCCCACTCCATCAGCATCCGGGACAGCGTCGACTTTCCCGCACCCGAGGGCGAGGAAAGGATCAGAAGAAGCCCGCGCCGATGGGAGGTGGGGGTCATGCGTCATTCCACATTCTGGACCTGCTCGCGCATCTGATCGATCACGGTTTTCAGGTCAAGGCCGATCCGGGTCAGGGCCAGCGACTGCGCCTTGGAGCACAGGGTGTTCGCCTCGCGCATGAATTCCTGCATCAGGAAATCCAGCCTGCGCCCGACCGAGCCTGCCTCGGCCAGATGGCCCCGGGCGGCGTCGACATGGGCCGAGAGGCGGTCAAGTTCCTCGGTCACGTCGGTCTTGACGGCCAGCAGGGCAAGCTCTTGCGCCAGTCGCGTCTCGTCGACCGCCTCGGTGGCGGACAGCACGCGGGCAAGGGCTTCGCGCAGCGCCTCGGCCTGAGTGGTGGCACGGGTGGCGGTTTCGGCCTTCGCTGCGGCGGTCAGGCTGGCGATCCGGTCCAGCTGCGCCGACAGGACGCCCGCAAGGGCGGCGCCTTCGGTCGCGCGCATGGCCGCGAAATCGGCCAGCAGGCCCGCGAGATCGGCCAGAAGAGCCGTTCGCAGCGGGGCGGTGTCGGTCTCTTGCCCCGCCTGGTCGATCACGCCGCGCAGGGTCAGGACATCCGCCCCGGTAGGCTGGCGCAGCGTCACGCCTGCCGCCATCGCCGCCGCCTCGACCCGCCCCAGCGCCGCCAGCGCCGCAGCCAGCGCCGTCTCGTTCAGACGGAACCCGGCCTCTTCGCGCGCGTCGTCCTGCGTGACCCTCAGCGTCAGACTGACATTGCCGCGCGTGATCGCCCTTTGCAGCTCTGCCCGGACCGCCGCTTCCAGCCCGTCGATCCAGTCGGGCACCCGCAGCCGCAGGTCCAGCCCCTTGCCGTTCACCGACCGCAGGTCCCAGACCCAGGCATAGCCTGCCCCAGACCCCCGCCGCGCGGCGAAGCCTGTCATCGAGATCATGCGGTCCTTTCTGCGCCCCGGCCCGAAACCGAAGGCGCGATGTTTACCATTTGATTAGATTTTCGACCGAATCCAACCGATCCGGGGTATCTTGCCTTCATCGCGCGGCGGGCAGAGGCCCCGCAAGGGGCGTGTTGCAGGAAACGGAGACAAAGATGACCCTGGGATTTCTCGACCGGCTCCGGCAACCGTCTCGCCCCGCCCTTCCGCCTGTCCCCCCGGGCCTGTCGCAGACCCGCGCCTACTGGGAGGGGTTGCGCCAGGGCGCCGCGCTGCCCCAACGCAAGGCCGTCGATCCGCGTGGGCTGGTCGGAGTGCTGGACCGCGTCTTTCTTGCCGACCGCATCGGTCGCGGCATCGCCCGGATCCGCATCGCGGGCTCGGGCCTGACCGATTTTGCCGGGCTCGACATCCGCGGCCTGCCGCTCAGCTGCCTCTTCGCGCCCGAGTCACGGGGGCCGCTGGCCGAGACGCTGGAAAAGGTTTTCACCGGCCCGGCCCTGGCCGAGATCGACCTCGCCTCGGACCGCGCGCCGGGATGGGGGGCGGTGGCGCGGCTTCTGCTTCTGCCGCTCGATGACGAGACAGGCGGGCGCCTGGTGCTGGGCGTGATGGGATTTGCCGAACCGGCCCCCTCGCGCTGCAAACTGCAAATCCTGTCGCGGCGCGAAGAGGCCCTGCGCATCGCCCCGCCGCCGACCGTCGAACCCGCCCCGGCCGCAGCCCCCCTGCGGCGCAAGGGCCATCTGGCCCTGGTGCACAGCGCGGAATGAAAAACGGCGGGGCTGCACCCCGCCGTTTCCTTGTCTTCCAAAACCAGGTCAGAGCGCGATGCGGCGCGCGGCCTCGCGCTGCGAGGACAGCTCCTCGGCCACCAAGAACGCCAGTTCCAGCGACTGGCTGGCGTTCAGCCGCGGGTCGCAGGCTGTGTGATAGCGGTCCGCCAGGTTCTCGTCCGACACCGCGCGCAGGCCGCCGGTGCATTCGGTCACGTCCTGCCCCGTCATCTCGAAATGCACGCCGCCGGGGATCGTGCCTTCCGCCTTGTGGATGGCGAAGAACTCGCGCACCTCTCGCAGCACGCTGTCGAAGGGCCGCGTCTTGTAGCCCGAGGCCGCCTTGATCGTATTGCCGTGCATCGGGTCGCAGGACCAGACCACATTGGCCCCTTCCTCGCGCACCGTCCTGATCAGGCGCGGCAGATGATCGCCGACCTTGCCCGCCCCGAACCGCGCGATCAGGGTCAGCCGGCCCGGCTCGTTTTCCGGGTTCAGCTTGGCCATCAGGACCTTCAGATCCTCCGCCGTGGTCGAGGGCCCGCATTTCAGCCCGATCGGGTTCAGCACGCCCCGGCAGAACTCGACATGCGCGCCATCGGGCTGCCGCGTGCGGTCGCCGATCCAGATCATGTGACCCGATCCCGCCACCGGCTGGCCGGTGATCGAATCCACCCGGCACAGCGCCTCTTCATATTCCAGCAGCAGCGCCTCGTGGCTGGTGTAGAAGTCCACCCGCGCCAGTTCGTTCGCGGTGTCGCTGTTGACCCCGGCCGCGTTCATGAAGTCCAGCGCGTCGGAAATGCGGTTCGCCATCTCGCGGTACCGCTCGGCCTTGTCATGTTCGGCAAAGCCCAGCGTCCAGGAATGGACCCGGTGGATGTCGGCGAAACCGCCTGTCGAGAAGGCGCGCAGCAGGTTCAGGCTGGCCGCCGCCTGGGTATAGGCCTGCAACATGCGGTTCGGATCGGGGATCCGCGCCTCGGGCGTGGGCTCGAAGCCGTTGATGATGTCGCCCTTGTAGCTGGGCAGCTCCACCCCGCCCACGACCTCGGTCGGGGCCGAGCGCGGCTTGGCGAACTGGCCCGCCATCCGGCCCACCTTGATGACCGGCACCTTGGCGGCATAGGTCAGCACCACCGCCATCTGGAGCATGACGCGGAAAGTGTCGCGGATGTTGTCGGCCGAAAACTCGGCGAAACTTTCCGCGCAATCGCCGCCCTGCAAGAGGAACGCCTTGCCTTCCCCGGCCAGGGCCAGATGCTTCTTCAGCCGCCGCGCCTCGCCGGCAAAGACCAGCGGCGGGTATTTCGACAACTTCGCCTCGACCGCTTGCAGCGCCGCCTGATCGGGATAATCCGGCATCTGGACCCGCGGCTTTGCGCGCCATGCCGATTTCGTCCATCCCTTGGTCATCGTCCCACTCCGGTCCCTTGGCAGATCGGGCTGCGGTATACGCCCCCGTTTCCGCCTTTGCAAAGGGCGATTGGGCGAAAACCACTGCTTTCGGCCCTTGCGGCTGGCCTGAAATTGGGTTTCGATGGCTTGCAAACGACATATTCAGGTCGCAGACATGACGCTCGCGCCGCGCAAGGCCACCCAGACGCAGAAGTCCTCTTCCGCAAGGCGGTTCGTCTTCGTGCTTCTGGACAGGTTCACGATGATCTCCTTTGCCGGGGCCATCGAACCCCTGCGGCTGGCCAACCGGGTTGCGGGCGAGACGCTTTACACTTGGGTGCTGGCTGGAGAAGGGACCGAGAAGACCTGTTCCAACGGCGCGACCTTCCGGCTGGACATCGGGCTTGAGGAGATGGACCGCGAGGACACGATCCTTGTCTGCGGCGGTCTCGACATCCAGCGCACCACGACCAAGGGCGTGGTGAACTGGCTGCGGCGCGAGGCGCGGCGTGGCGTGACCATCGGCGGCATCTGCACCGGGGGCCACGCGCTGGCCAAGGCGGGTCTGCTGGATGGGAAGAAGGCGACGATCCACTGGGAAAACCAGGACGGTTTCGCCGAGGAATTCGAGGATGTGAAGCTGACCAAGTCGGTCTATGTGATGGACGGCAACCGCTGGACGACGGCGGGGGGGATTTCCTCCATAGACCTGATGCTGAAGATCATCGCCGCCGACCATGGCGAGGATCTGGCCAATACCGTGGCCGACCAGCTGATCTATTCGACGATCCGCACCGATCAGGACACCCAGCGGCTGTCGATTCCGACCCGGATCGGCGTGCGGCACCCGAAGCTCTCCCAGGTGATCCAGATGATGGAGGGCAACATCGAAGACCCGATGTCGCCCGCCGATCTGGCCGAGGAAGTGGGCATGTCCACCCGCCAGCTGGAACGGCTGTTCCGCCGCTATCTGAACCGCAGCCCCAAGCGTTATTACATGGAGCTGCGCCTGCAGAAGGCGCGGAACCTGTTGATGCAGACCGACATGAGCGTCATCAACGTGGCGCTGGCCTGCGGTTTCGCCTCGCCGTCGCATTTCTCGAAGTGCTATCGCAGCCACTATCACACCACGCCCTACCGCGAGCGCGGCACGCAAGGCATACCCGGTGCCGCGCCAGTCAGGCTGTCGATCTGACGGCTGTGGGCAAAGGTTAAGGCCGGGTAAACTCCCACAGCCAACCCATTGAAATCTATGGCATCGCAAACTGCGCCGCGCGCGGCGCTACTCTGCCGGGACCATCCGGTAGACCGCCCCGTCATAGACCGACAGGAACCAGATCGCCCCGTCCGGCCCCTCGACCACGTCCCTGACCCGGCCTGTCTCCGGCGCTGTGATCCGTTCCTCGGCAAAGCCGGTCTCGGCGGGGGTGTCCGGGTCGAGCCGCCCCAGGAAGTCGCTGTTCAACGAGCCGAACAGGATGTCCCCCCGCCACTGCGGGATCAGCCTGCCCGAGTAGACGACCAGCCCCGATGGCGCGATCGAGGGGTCCCAGTAGTGCAGCGGTTGCTCCATCCCCGGCTTCTCGGTCCCCTCGCCGATCTTACCCCCGCCGTAGTTCTCGCCATAGCTGATGACAGGCCAGCCGTAGTTCTTCCCGGCCTCGGGCGCGTTCAACTCGTCCCCACCCTGCGCGCCATGTTCGACCGTCAGCAGCCGCCCCTCCAGGTCCAGCGCCGCCCCCTGGATGTTCCGGTGCCCGCGCGAGAAGGCGCCGGGCAGCCATCCGTCCAGCGCGATCCCGGCGCTGCCATCGCGGTCGAGAAGGATCACCTTGCCGACCGAGACCCGCGGGTCCTGCGCCTCCATCCCGTCTGGTCCGGTCCCCCGATCCCCGGTGGTCAGCGCGATGCGGCCGTCCGGCAGTTCCACCAGCCGCGACCCGAAATGACGGCCCCCGGGAAAGGCGTCGCCGGTGAAGACGGTCTCGAACCCCTCCAGTCGCGTCGCGTCCCGGGACAACCGCCCCCGCCCCGCCGCCGTCGCTGCCCCGCTGCCGACGGGGGCGGCGAAGCTGAGCCAGATCTGGCGGCTGGCCGCGAAATCGCCTGGCACCAGAACGTCCAGCAGGCCCCCCTGACCTGCGGAGAACACCTCGGGAAGCCCGGCGACAGCCTGCGGCACGCCGTCGCGGACCAGAAGCAGGCGTCCCTCCCGCTCTGTCACCAGAAGCGACCCGTCCGTCAGGAAGTCGATCGCCCAGGGCTCTTCCAGACCCTGCAGCACGGACGTGACCTCAAGCCGCCCCGCACTGGTCTCGACCTCTCCTGCGGCGGCAAGTCGGGGGAATGCGGTCAGAGCCGCAGTCAGCCAGAAGTGTCGTCGCATAATCGCCTCCATTCAACGGGATTGCCAGACGGGCCGACAATGGCGCACCCAACCAAATCTAGGGCGCTGGCGGGAGATGTCGATCAGGATCCTGATACCATGTCGACTGTGTGTCGACAAAATGGGACTTCCCTTTTGAATAGCGGCGCACTACGGTCTGCTCGGGATTTCGATCCAACATGGGAGACACAACAAATGAAGAAACTTCTGCTGGCCGCTTCGGCCTGCGCGCTGATGGCTGGTGCTGCGGCGGCCGAGGATGTGAAGATCGGCATCCTGATCGGCTTCACCGGCCCCATCGAATCGCTGACCTCGCACATGGCCAATGCCGCCGAGGCCGCGATGGCCGAGGTGAACGCGTCGGGCAAGGCGAAGAACACCTACACGTCGGTCCGGGGCGACTCGACCTGCACCGATGCGGCGGCGGCCACCGCAGCGGCGGAACGCATGATCACCGCGGAAGGCGTCAAGGGCATCGTCGGCGCCGACTGCTCGGGCGTGACCCGCGCGGTGCTGACCAACGTCGCCATGCCGAACGGCATCGTGATGGTCTCGCCCTCGGCCACCTCGCCCGCTCTGACCAATGACCCGGACAACGGCCTGTTCTTCCGCACCGCGCCTTCGGACGCGCGGGAAGGCGAAGTCATGGCGGACATCCTGACCGAGAAGGGCGTGAAGTCGATCGCGCTGACCTACTCGAACAGCGACTACGGCAAGGGTCTGGCGGAAGCCATCGCCAATGCCTTCACCGCCAAGGGCGGCGTCGTGACGATCAACGCCGCGCATGACGACGGAAAGGCCGACTATTCGGCCGAGGTCGCGGCCCTCGCGGCGGCCGGCGGCGACCTTCTGGTCGTGGCGGGCTATCTGGACCAGGGCGGCAAGGGCATCATCCAGGCTTCGCTTGACAGCGGTGCGTTCACGACCTTCGGCCTGCCGGGCGGCATGGTGGGCGACAGCCTGCCTGCGGCCATCGGCCCGGCGCTGGACGGCTCTTACGGTCAGGTCGCCCAGTCCGACAGCCCCGGCGCTGCGATTCTGGTCGACATGGGCAAGAAGAACGACCCGGCTTTCGACGCGACCTCGCCCTACACGCCGGAAAGCTATGACGCTGCGGCTCTGGTCATGCTGGCGATGGAGGCTTCGGGCTCCACCGACCCGAACGTCTACAAGGACAAGATCATGGAGATCGCCAACGGGCCGGCTGACGGGTCGGGCGTCAAGATCCTTCCGGGCGAGCTGGGCAAGGCGCTGGAGCTGATCGCAGCGGGCAAGGCCATCGACTACGATGGTGCCTCGGGTGTGACGCTGATCGGGCCGGGTGAATCGGCCGGGCGCTACAAGCAGTTCGAAGTGAAGGGCGGCAAGTACGAAACCGTCCAGTTCCGCTGATCGGATCCTGACACGGCAGTTGCAATGGCACGGCCCGGGCGATAAGCCCGGGCCGTCGCACAAGGACAAGGCCGCCCGACCGGGCAACCGGAAACGAGGCAGCGCCACCACAGGGGATGACGATGATCAGGGTCGAGAAGCTGCACAAGCATTTCGGCGGCTTTCATGCCGTTGACGGCGCTTCGCTGGAGATCAGGACCGGCACGATCACCGGCCTGATCGGGCCGAACGGCGCGGGCAAGACCACGCTGTTCAACGTGATCGCCGGCCGCTATCAGCCGACCTCCGGCCATGTCTACATGGATGGCGAGGACATCACCGGCCTGCCGCCGCACAAGCTGTTCGACAAGGGCCTGTTGCGCACCTTCCAGATCGCGCATGAGTTCGGCAGCATGACCGTGCGCGAGAACCTGATGATGGTGCCGCCCCGCCAGACCGGGGAAAAGCTGTGGAACGCGATCTTCTCGCGCGGGGCCGTGGCCGAGGAAGAGGAACGCATCCGCGCCAAGGCCGACGAGGTGCTGGAATTCCTGACGATCAGCCACATTGCCGACCAGAAGGCCGGGATGATCTCGGGCGGGCAGAAGAAGCTGGTGGAACTGGGCCGCACGATGATGGTCGATGCCAAGATCGTCTTCCTGGACGAGGTCGGCGCTGGCGTGAACCGGACGCTGCTGAACACTATCGGCGATGCCATCGTGCGGCTGAACAAGGAGCGCGGCTACACCTTCTGCGTGATCGAGCACGACATGGATTTCATCGGCCGCCTCTGCGACCCGGTGATCGTGATGGCCGAAGGAAAGGTGCTGGCGGAAGGCTCGGTCGATCAGGTCAAGAACGACGAACGCGTGATCGAGGCCTATCTGGGCCGGGGCCTGAAGAACAAGCTGAAAGAGGAAGCCGCCCATGGCTGAGCCGTTCCTGATCGGCGAGAACATGACCGGCGGCTATGGCGCGGTCGACATCCTGCACGACTGCACGCTGGCGGTGGAGCCGGGCGAGATCGCGGTCATCGTCGGGCCGAACGGCGCGGGCAAATCGACGGCGATGAAGGCGGTCTTCGGAATGCTGCGCCTGCGCCAGGGCGCGGTCCGGCTGGCGGGCGAGGACATCACCGGCCTCACGCCGCAGGCGCGCGTGCGCAAGGGCATGGGCTTCGTGCCGCAGACCCACAACATCTTCACCGGCATGACGGTCGAGGAGAACCTGGAAATGGGCGCCTTCATCCGCGAGGACGAGGGCATCAGGGGCACGATGGAGCAGATCTACGATCTGTTCCCGATCTTGCGCCAGAAGCGGTTCCAGAAGGCCGGAGAGCTTTCGGGCGGCCAGCGCCAGCAGGTGGCCGTGGGCCGCGCGCTGATGACGCAGCCCAAGGTCCTGATGCTGGACGAACCCACGGCGGGGGTCAGTCCCATCGTCATGGACGAGCTGTTCGACCGGATCATCGAGATCGCGCGGACCGGGATTTCCATCCTGATGGTGGAACAGAACGCCCGCCAGGCGCTGGAGATCGCCGACAAGGGCTATGTCCTGGTGCAGGGCCGCAACCGTTACACCGACACCGGGGCGGCGCTGCTGGCCGATCCTGACGTGCGCAAGTCGTTCCTCGGGGGCTGAGCCATGGACATCCTCAACGCCCTTGTGGCCTTTCTCAACTTCGTCGTGGTGCCGGGGCTGGCCTATGGCAGCCAGCTTGCCTTGGGCGCGCTTGGGATCACGCTGATCTTCAGCGTGCTGCGGTTTTCCAACTTTGCCCACGGCGACACGATGGCCTTCGGCACCGCCTTCGTCATCCTGTTCACCTGGTGGTTCCAGTCCATGGGCATCACGGCGGGCCCCCTGCCCACCGCGCTTCTGGCCCTGCCGCTGGGGATCCTCGTGACCGTGGCGATGGTGCTGGCCACCGACCGGATGGTCTATCGGTTCTACCGCAAGCAGCGCGCCAAGCCGATCATCGTGGTCATCGTCTCGACCGGCGTGATGTTCGTGATGAACGGCCTGGTGCGCATGATCATCGGCACCTCCGAGCAGAACTTCACCGATGGCGCGCGGATGATGCTGAATCCGCAGGACTTCAAGGCCGCAACCGGGCTGGCGGAACCCCTGGCGATCAAGACCACCCAGGCGCTGTCGCTGGGGGCGGCGGTGATCTGCTGTGCGCTGCTGTTCTGGTTCCTGCAACGGACCCGGACCGGCAAGTCGATGCGCGCCTATTCCGACAACGAGGACCTGGCACTCCTGTCCGGCATCAACCCCGAGCGGGTGGTGCGGATCACCTGGATCATCGCGGGCGCGCTGGCCTGCATCGCGGGGACGCTGTACGGCCTGGACAAGTCCTACCGCGGGGTCGTGTATTTCAGCCTTCTGATGCCGATGTTCGCCGCCGCCATCGTCGGGGGCCTCGGCTCGCCGCTGGGGGCCGTCGTGGGCAGCTTCATCGTCGCGTTTTCCGAACTGATCGTCACCAGTGCCTGGAAGAAGATCTTCGGCTATCTCTTCCCGCCTGAATGGCTGGGCGACGGGCTCTATCAGGCGCTGTCGACCGACTACAAGGTCGCGGTCAGCTTCGGGATCCTGATCATCGTGCTGCTTATCCGCCCGCAGGGCATCTACGGAGGCAAGTGACATGGCCCGATACCGCAACCTCTGGCTTTTCGCGGGTGTGGCGCTGCTGTTCATCCTGACCGGCGCGCTGCAAAGCTGGAACCTGTCGCTGAACATCCTGAACCTGGCGCTTCTTTCGGCGATCATGGCGATCGGGGTGAACATCCAGTGGGGCTATGCGGGCCTCTTTTCGACCGGGATCGTCGGCTCGGTCGCGCTGGGGGGGCTGGCGGTGGTGCTGGTGTCGTCCAAGCCGGTGCCCGAGGGCTGGGCCGCCGGTGGCCCGCGCATCTTTGGCGCGCTTCTCTTCGGGGCGCTGGCGATCGCGCTGGCCGTGTGGCTGTACCGCAAGCTGAAGCCGGGGGCGGCCCGCACTCTGGCGCTGACCCTGTTCCTGATCGTCGCCTTCTTCATCTACCGCATGATCCTTGACCCGGCCGTCCTCGCTGTCGAGGCGAACAACCCCGCCCAGGCGGGCAACATCGGCGGGCTTGGTCTGAATTCGCTGCTGGCCTGGCCCGTGGGCGCAGCCCTCGCCGCCGCCGCCGCCTGGGTGATCGGCAAGATCGCCCTGGGTCTGCGTGAGGACTACCTGGCCATCGCCACCCTCGGGATTGCCGAGATCATCGTCACCGTGATGCGCAACGAGGACTGGCTGGACCGCGGGGTCAAGAACCTGATCGACCTGCCCCGCCCCTGGCCCGTGCCCAAGGAAATCGACCTTCAGACCAACCCGGCCTTCCTGGAGCCGGTCGCCAGCCTGGGACTGGACCCGGTGACAGCCTCGACGATCATGGTGAAGCTGCTCTATGCCACCATGTTCGGGCTGGTGCTGCTCTTGCTGGTCTGGGGCTGCGAACGCGCGCTGAACAGCCCCTGGGGCCGCATGGTCCGTGCGATCCGCGACAACGAGATTTCTGCCGCCGCGATGGGCAAGGACGTGAAGTTCCGCCATCTGCAGATCTTCATCATCGGATCGGCCGTGGTGGGCCTGGCCGGCGCCATGATGACCTCGATGGAAGGCCAGCTGACCCCCCCGTCCTACCTGCCCTTGCGCTTCACCTTCCTGATCTGGGTGATGGTGATCGTCGGCGGCTCGGGCAACAACTGGGGGGCGATCCTTGGTGGCTTGCTGATCGGCTGGCTCTATCTCGCCGTCGAATTCCTCGGGCCGCACCTGATGGAGGTGCTGACCTCGGGTCTGCCCGCCGGGGCGCTGAAGGACCATCTCAAGGACACGGCGGCGCATATGCGTCTTCTGACGCTGGGTGTCGTCCTTCTGCTGGTTCTGCGGTTTGCCCCAAAGGGCCTGATCCCCGAAAAATGACCCCTTGGCAGGCGGGCGCCTGGCCCGGCTGCGACATTCCTTGTCGCAAATTCTCATGAACTGGCTCCCCCACCCCGCCATGGTGCGGAAAAGCGGAACCAGGAGAGTCTTGCGATGAAAACCCATGCGCGCGTGGTGGTGATTGGCGGCGGCGTCGTCGGCTGTTCGGTCCTGTATCACCTGACCAAGCTCGGCTGGTCGGACGTGATGCTGATCGAACGGTCGGAGCTGACTTCGGGCTCCACCTGGCACGCGGCGGGCGGGTTCCACACCATCAACGGCGACACCAACATGGCGGCGCTGCAGGGCTATACCATCCGGCTCTACAAGGAGCTGGAGGCGATCACCGGCATGTCCTGCGGGCTGCACCATGTGGGCGGCGTGACGCTGGCCGACAACGAGGCGCGGTTCGAGATGCTGAAGGCCGAACGCGCCAAGCATCGCTACATGGGGCTGGATACCGAAATCCTGTCGCCGGCCGAGATCACCAAGCTGACCGATGGCCTGGTGAACGTCGATGGCATCCTGGGCGGGCTTTACGACCCGCTGGACGGCCACCTTGACCCCTCGGGCACGACCCACGCCTATGCCAAGGCCGCGCGGATGGGGGGCGCCGAGATCGTGCTGCACAACCGGGTGCTGGAGACCAATCCGACGAAGGACGGCTGGGAGGTCGTGACCGAAAAGGGCACCGTCCACTGCGAGCATCTGGTGAACGCGGGCGGGCTCTGGGCGCGGGAAATTGGCGCAATGGCGGGGGTTTATCTGCCTTTGTTGCCAATGGCGCACCAATACCTCGTCACCGACGACATCCCCGAGATCATGGAGATCCTGAAAGCCGGCCGCGAGTTCCCGCATGTGATGGACCCCGGCGGCGAAAGCTATCTGCGGCAGGAGGGTCGCGGCCTCTGCATCGGCTTCTACGAAAAGCCATGCGAGCCCTGGTCGGTGGACGGCACGCCCTGGGATTTCGGGCATGAGCTGCTGAACGAACAGTTCGACAAGATCGAGGATTCGGTCAACTTCGCCTACCGCCGCTTCCCGGTGCTGGAACGGTCGGGCGTCAAGCGGGTGATCCACGGGCCTTTCACCTTTGCCCCCGACGGCAACCCGCTGATCGGGCCGGTCCCGGGCCTGCGCAACTACTGGTCGGCCTGCGCGGTGATGGCAGGGTTCTCTCAGGGCGGGGGCATGGGCCTTGCTCTGGCGCAATGGATGATCCATGGCGAGGTGGAACGCGACCCGCGCGGCTTCGACGTGGCGCGCTTCGGCAACTGGACCAGCCCCGGCTACACCGTGCCGAAGGTGATCGAGAACTATCAGATGCGCTTCAGCGTCTCCTACCCGAATGAGGAACGCCCCGCCGCCCGCCCCTTCCGCACCACGCCGATGTATCAGGTCTTCGACCAGATGAATGCGGTCTGGGGCCAGCAATACGGGTTGGAGGTGGTGAACTACCACGCCCTGCCCGGCGAGCCGCGCTACGAGACGCCGACCTTCAAACGCTCCAACGCCTGGGAGGCGACGCGTCAGGAAGTGCTGGCGGTGCGCGAAGGCGTCGGGATCAACGAGGTGCAGAATTTCGGCAAGTATCTGGTCAGGGGCGCGGGCGCGCGGGCCTGGCTGGACCGGATCATGGCCGGCCGCATCCCGCAGCCGGGGCGGTTGGCGTTGACGCCGATGTTGGCCCATTCCGGCAGGATCATCGGCGACTTCACCGTGTCCTGCCTGTCGGAGACCGAGTTCCAGCTGACCGCCAGCTACGGCGCCCAAGGCTGGCACATGCGCTGGTTCGAACAGCATGAAGAACCGGGTGTAACCATCGAAAACATCTCGGATTCCCGCTCCGGTTTCCAGATCGCCGGACCCTGGGCGCGCGAGCTTCTGTCGCGCGTCACCCGGTCGGATGTCAGCGCCCAGGCGTTCCGCTTCATGGACGTGCGCCGCATGACCGTCGGCATGGCCAACTGCATCGTCCAGCGTGTGAGTTATACTGGCGACCTCGGCTATGAGATTTTCACCGACCATATGTCGGTGCGGCATCTGTGGGACGTGCTGTCTGCTGCGGGCAAGGACCTTGGCCTGCGCCCCTTCGGCATGCGGGCGATGATGTCGCTGCGGCTGGACAAGTGGTTCGGATCCTGGGGCCGCGAGTTCAGCCCCGACTACACGCCTGCGGAAACCGGCCTTGACCGGTTCATCAGCTGGAACAAGCCGGCCGACTGGATCGGCAAGGAAGCCGCGTTGAAGGAGAAGGCCGAAGGTCCGAAGCGCAAGCTGGTTTCGATGATCGTCGATGCCAGGGATGCCGACGTGGTAGCCTGGGAGCCGATCTGGCTGGACGGTGCAGTCGTGGGCTGGTGCACCAGCGGTGGCTACAGCCACTGGACCGGCAAGTCGGTGGCGCAGGGTTTCATCCCGGCAGATCGCGTCACGGACGGCCTGGCGCTGGAGGTCGAAATCCTGGGCGAGCGCCGTCCCGCCCGGGTGCATCTGGCGCCCCTGTGGGACGATGGTGGCAGGATGCGCGGCTGACGGGCGGCTTGACAGCAGGGCGGTCCCGACCAAGCATCGCGCCCATGCGCCCGACTGTGCACATCCTGATCCTCGCCGCCGGCGCCTCGTCGCGGATGCGGGGGGTGGACAAGCTGGTGCAACCCATCGGCGGGACCCCGATCCTGCGGCGCGTAACTGAAACGGCGCTGGCCACCGGATCGCCGGTCACCATAGCCCTGCCCCCTGAGGCAGAGGCGCGTCGGGAGGTGTTGCACGGGCTCACCGTCGGGACGATCGAGGTGCCCGATGCGCAGCTGGGCATGTCGCGGTCGCTTGTGCGGGGGGTTGCGGCGGTCAGCACGGCAGCAGACGGCACGGAGGACGGGCTGATGGTGCTGCCCGCTGACATGCCGGGCTTTACCCCGGCAGCGCTGACAAGGCTGGTGGACCGCTTTCAGGACAGCCCGCAGCGGATCTGGCGCGGTAGCACCGAGGACGGCCGGGCGGGCCATCCGATCATCTTTCCGCGCGATCTTTGGCCCGATCTTGCCTGCGTGACCGGGGACGAGGGCGGCCGCTCGGTCCTGCGCGCCCATCAGGAGCGGGTTTCCGCCCTGACCTTGCCGGGACAGATGGCGATCCTTGACCTTGACACGCCGGAAGACTGGGCGGCCTATCTGGGCCACCTGCCCTGATCAGTGCGAGATCAGCACCCGCGCCTCGTGCGCTTTCAGCGACAGACGGGCGGACGGAAAAGCATCCGCGTTGTCCGCAAGCTGCGGGAAAAGCTCCAGCACCTCGTCCCTCGTCGCCTGATCCAGCGCCGACAGCGTCCGCTCGGCCGGTTGGAAACTTTCGGTCCAGAGCCCGTCCGACAGCACGATCTCGTGCCGGTCGAACAGGATGTGGACGTAGGTCACCCCTTCGGCGGGCACCGCGCGCGTCACTTCGGCCAGGCCGACCAGGTGCTTGGCAGGAACCAGAACCTCGCTTTCGCCAAAATACAGCTCGGCCCGCGCACCTTCGATCAGCACCCGATGCTGGGGCGAGACCAGCATCGACCGCTCCGGCCCGGCAGCCCCAAGCGCCCCCGAAGCGATGCGCACGGGTTGCAGATGCGGATTGGCCATCAGGTCATGACAGGACAGTCTGCGCTGTCCCACCCAGCGCAAGGGTTGCATGCCGTTGTCACGCGTCAGCACCATCGCACCCGGGCGCAGGTCTTCGACGGCGACCGGTCCGGCTTCGGTCATGATCTTCGTGCCGGAAGTGAAGCAGACGATGACGACACGCTCGATATCGAAGAAGTTCAGCGTGCCGACGACGGTGACACCGTCCGGCCCGTAGAAGATAAGCGTGCCGTTTTCGCCGTTCAGGGGGTCGTAGTTGATGTCGAACCGCGCCCAGCCGAATCCGGTGATGTCGACGGTCAGGCTGTCGTTGTCAGTCCCGCCGTCGCCGCCGTAGATCAGTTCACCAAGGGCAACATCGTTGCGTGCCGGGTTTCCGGCGTAGGCGGCGTTGAAACCCACGAAGAAGGTGTCTTCGTCATCTCCGCCATAGAGGACGTCTCTGCCCGCGTCACCATAAAGCACGTCCCGTCCGGTTCCGCCAAAGACCGTGTCGTTGCCATCCCCGCCGAACAGCAGGTCGTTTCCGGCATCCCCGGACAAGAGGTCGTTCCCGGCGTCGCCATAAAGAGTGTCGGCGTCATTGCCACCGTAAAGCGAGTCGTTGTCGGTCCCGCCGTAAAGCAGATCACGCCCGGCATCGCCGTAGACAAGATCGTCGCCCGTTCCGCCCTGGACGGTATCATTGTCCGCCCCGCCGTAGAGCGAGTCCGGCCCGCCCAGGCCGGAAATCAGATCGTCGCCCGCGCCGCCGTAGATGATGTTCGTGTAGGCGTCTGACGGATCGAAGCTGAAGCTGTTGAACCCGGTCAGGGTATCGTTGAACTTGGACCCGATGATGCCGTCCACGCCCAACCCGGTGTCTCCGGCGGCCGTGCCGAAAAGGCCAGCCAGCACGCCATCGTTGCCGCCGCTGCTGAGGGTGACGTTGACCCCCACGTCCGAGTCGCTGTAATCGGCGAAATCCAGGCCCTGTCCGCCGTTCAGGACATCGGCCCCGAACCCGCTGCGCAGCGTATCGTCGCCGGTGTCGCCGAAGAGGAAATCGACCCCGTCGCCGCCAAGCAGAAAATCGTTTCCGGCGCCACCGTAAAGAAGGTCCGCATCGTTTCCGCCGTAGATCAGATCGTCGTCGGCCCCGCCGAACAGGGTGTCATTGCCCAGGTCTCCGGACAGCGTGTCGTTGCCGGCATCGCCGTACAGGACGTCCAGATCGTTGCCGCCGAACAGCTGATCGCCGTCATTGCCGCCGAACAGAGTGTCGTTTCCGACCCCGCCGAACAGGTTGTCCAGGCCATCCCCGCCATACAGCCGGTCTGCCCCTGCATCACCATAAAGCGTGTCGTTGCCCGCATCACCGTACAGACTGTCGTCGGCATCCCCGCCAAAAAGCAGGTCCGCGTCCGCGCCACCGTATAGCGTGTCGATCCCGGCGTCGCCATAAAGCGTGTCGTTGCCGGCATCGCCGAAAAGAAGGTCAAGATCGTTGCCGCCGAACAGCTGGTCGCCATCATTGCCGCCGTACAGCGTCTCGTTGCCGACCCCACCGAACAGGCTGTCTAGACCATCCCCGCCATACAGCCGGTCAGCCCCCGCGTCGCCGTACAGCGTATCGCTTCCGGCATCACCGTAAAGCGTGTCGCCTGCGTCCCCGCCATAGATCCGGTCGCCGTCGTTACCACCGTAAAGCGTGTCGATGCCCGAACCGCCGAACAGCGTGTCGAGACCATCGTTGCCGTAGACAAGGTCTGCCCCCGCTCCACCATAGATCGTGTCGTTCCCCGTCAGGCCACGCAGCGTATCGTCGCCACCGCCACTGCCCGTCAGAGCACCGCCATAGATCACATCGTTGAAGTCGGGATTGCCCACTCCATCGCCGACAATGCTATCGCTGGCGGTATTCGATCCGGTTAGCGTCGCCATTCTCGTCGTCCCTCTGCCTCAACAGCGTGGCCTAGCCCTGGTTTTTGTCCATTTTCAGGCCTGATTGCGCATATCTATGGCATGGTGCCGCGCATCGGTCCATCAATGGTGGCTGTTGTCGTTCGGCTTTACCTCTGATGAGTGAACAAAAACCTGCGATGTGCACTATCAGAGGCGGAGTCCGGTTGCTTCCGCCTCGGTAAGGATGCGGCGCGATTGGCCATAGGCCGCTCGCCCGGTCGGGGTCTTGAGTTCGGGGAAAAGTTCAAGGATTTCCAGCCGCTGCGCGTTGCCGATCCCTTTCAGCGACGTATCGTCCGGGTGGAAGGTTTCGGTCCAGACGCCATTGGCCAGCACGACCTCATGCCGGTCGCACATGAAATGGATGTAGGTCGTCCCGCTGGACTGCACGGTGTGAACGCCCTGGGCCACCAGGTGCTTGGCTGCGACCAGCACCTCGCGTTCGGCATAGCGCACCGAAACCCGGGTATTCGTGACCAGGATGCGATGGTTCGGCGACACCATCATGTCCCGCTCGGGCAGGCCCTTGCCCAGCGAACCCTGCTGGATGAAGACGGGAAGCAGATGCGGGTCCATCTGGAAATCATGCAGGAACATCTGCGTCTTGCCGACCCAGCGCACGGTCTGGATGCCGTTGTCGCGCGTCACGACACGGTCACCTGCGGCGATCATCTCGACCGGAACTTCGCCCCGTTGGGTCGTGATCAACGTGCCCGGTGTAAAGCAGGGCGTCGCCCTGGGGGTGCGCTGTCCTGCCAGCGGCAGAGGGGCCGACACGTCAAAATCCTGCGCCATCATCAACCTGTGCAAAATCGTCCGGCGCCGTCACGCGGGCGCCTCACCCTGGGCGTCCTGCATATCGTTCCCGACTGCCGCGAGAAAAGCAGAAAATTGTTTGCAAACAAGGGCAACATGAGCGCGATTCAGCCAATGCGTGTGCGGGGGCGCCCATGGTGAACGCCCGCCGCCCAAGATCGCTCTGACCCGGTCCGGATCGGCGGTGATAACGGCTTGCACCACTGCAACTTTCAACCTTTGGATGCAGTGGTCGCAAGAACTCACCAGAGGGAAGAGTCATTCGATGCGACCGGGTGTTGATCGGCGCCCTGACGCGCAAGTGATCCACTGGCCGGTTTGCCGTTTGGGCCAGTGTTTCCACAAAGGGGTGAAACCGGCGACAAGACCGCGACTGGAGCGATGCCCTGGATCGTCGCCGCGAATCGCCTGTCCAGATCATGCATCAGAAGAGCTGGTGCCCGAGGCGAGACTCGAACTCGCAAACCTTGCGGCGGAGGATTTTGAATCCCCTGCGTCTACCATTCCGCCACTCGGGCCACCGGCGACACCTCTAGAACCTGCCACGCCCCGCGTCAATGCGGGCCGGGCCGCGCGCATCAAAGATCGTCGGTCCGGAAGGTGTCGCAGTCGGCCAGCATGCCGGACTGCAACCCGATCATGAACCAGCGGGACCGCTGTGCCGAGGTGCCGTGCGTGAAGGTGTGCGGCATCGGGCGTTTACCCGCGTTGCGTTGCAGGGTGTCGTCGCCGATCTGCCTGGCGGCATTCACTGCCTCTTCCAGATCGCCGCGTTCGACGACGCCCAGAGTCTGCGCCGCCTCGCGCGCCCAGATGCCGGACAGGCAGTCCGCTTGCAATTCGATCCGCACCGAGATCGCGTTCGACTCCGCCTGGCTGACCTGCTGGCGGACCTGGTTCGCCTGGCCGAGGATGCCCAGTTCGTTCTGGACATGGTGGCCGATCTCGTGGGCGACCACATAGGCGGCGGCGAAGTCGCCACCGGCCCCCAGCCGCTTGTGCAGCGTCGTGAAGAAGGCCGTGTCGAGGTAGACCTTCCGGTCGGCCGGGCAGTAGAACGGCCCCGTCGCCTCGGAGGCACCGCCGCAGGCCGAGCGGGTCGCTTCCTTGAACAGGACCAGCGTGGCGGGACGGTAGGGCTGGCCCAGCTGGTCCCGGAAGACGCGGGTCCAGATTTCCTCGGTATCGGCCAGCACGACAGAGACGAACTTGCCCTCGGCCTCATCCTCGGCGGTCAGCTCGACCGGAGCGCCGCTGGTCTGGGTCATGCCGCCCCCGTCCGGGCCCAGAAGCTGGCTGGGGTCCACCCCGAGAAACAGGGCCAGGATCACCACGATGACGGCCCCTGCCCCGCCGATGCCGCCGACCCTGGCCGCGCCCCCGCCACCCATGCGGCGGCGATCCTCGACGTTCGAACTTTCCCTGCGACCGCGCCACTGCATGTCAGCACCCCTTTCCCTTGCCCGGCTGCCCACGCGTGGGCAGGCGGGCACCCCTAGCAAAATCAACACCTTGTCCGTGGGCAGTCACGAATCCTTAACCTGTTTGCCCCCGCCACAGGCGAAACCCTACGCGCACCACCCCGGCATCGGAAGCGTGAATGCACAACAGGGCGAGGCGCTTGCGGTTCCCCTTTTCCTTCCCGTCCGCCCGACCTATGGTCGCGGCGCAATCCATGATGCCGAGACCCCCATGACCCAGTCGCCCCGCACCCTGATCCTGCTTGCCACCCTGGGCTCGGCGGGCCTCCTGGCAGGTGCCTTTGCCTTCCAGTACATCGGCGGGCTTGCGCCCTGCCAGTTGTGCCTTTACCAGCGCTGGCCCCATGCGGCGGCCGTCGTGATCGGCATCGCCGCGCTGGCCACCGGCTGGCGCGGGCTGGCATGGGCGGGCGCGCTGGCGGCACTGGCGACGGCGGCGATCGGCGTCTTTCATGTGGGCGTCGAGCAGCTTTGGTGGGAGGGTCTGGCGACCTGCACCGCAGGTTCGATCCAGGGGATATCGGCGGCGGATCTTCTGGATCCGACGAAGGACGTGGCCGCCGTCGTCCGCTGTGACGAGATCGCCTGGTCGCTGCTGGGCATTTCGATGGCGGGCTGGAACGTGATCCTGTCGCTGATCTTCGCCGGGCTCTGGGTCAAGGCTGCGCGCAGGGCCTGAGCGGCGTGGTCTGAGCGGCGTGGTTCGGGGAAGCGTCGCCCCTTGCCCCGGCCCTCTTCCCCGAGGGGAGCGGAGAGGCGAGGGGCAATGGTGGCGCCGAGGCTGCGGGCCTGGCGCGGGTTGAACGGTCGCGCGGACCGGGGGTTTTCCACCCCCGGACCCCCGGAGAGTATTTGCGAAAAGAGCAAGCAGAAGAAAGTCTTGCCAGACAGTCTCAGCGCGGGTCGGTGGCGTGCGGGCTGCCAAACAGCCGCGCATGTTCCTGGATCGCAAAGCGGTCGGTCATGCCCGCCACATAATCGGCCACGACGCGGGCCAGTTCGGTTTCATCGCGCGCCGCAGTCACGTCGGCCTGCCATTCTGGCGGCAGGAGGTCCGGCTGTTTCAGGAACAGCGGGAACAGGTCATCGACCATCCGCGTCACCTCGGCCCGGACCGCCATCACGCTGGGCGCGCGATACATGCGGTGGAACAGGAAGCTGCGGACCGCCTTCAACTCCTGATACAGCGGCTTGGAGAAGCGGATCACCGTGGTGCCCATGTGGCGGATGTCGTCCACCGATTTCGGCTGGGCACTGGTCAGGCGGTTCTGCGCCACGGCGATCACGTCCTCGACCATCCGGCCGAAGACGCGGCGCAGAGCCTCATGCCGGCGGCGCATCCTTTCGAGGCCCGGATAGGTGCGGTCCACTTCTTCGAAGGCGGGGCCGGTGACGGGAAGCTCCAGCAGGTCGTCTTCGGTGAAAAGGCCCGAGCGCAGACCGTCGTGCAGATCGTGGTGGGAATAGGCCACGTCATCGGCGATGGCCGCCACCTGCGCCTCGGCGCTGGCGTGAGTGTCCAGTTCCAGGTCCCACTGGGCGTTGACCTCGGCCAGCGCGTAAGGGAGGGGGCCGTCATGCTTCCGGTCCGCATTGGGGCCGGTGACGGGCCCATTGTGTTTCGCAATGCCTTCGAGGGTTTCCCAGGACAGGTTCAACCCGTCGAAATCCGCGTAGTGGCGTTCAAGGCGGGTGACGATCCGCAGCGCCTGGGCGTTGTGGTCAAAGCCGCCATAGGGGGCCATGAGCCGTTCCATCGCGTCCTCGCCGGTGTGGCCGAAAGGCGTGTGGCCAAGGTCGTGGGCCAGGGCAACCGCCTCGGCCAGATCGGTGTTCAGGCCAAGGACCCCGGCGATGGTGCGGGCCACTTGCGCCACCTCGATCGTGTGGGTCAGCCGCGTGCGGTAATAGTCGCCCTCGTGTTCGACGAAGACCTGAGTCTTGTGTTTCAGTCTGCGGAAGGCGGAGGAATGGATGATCCGGTCGCGGTCGCGCTGAAAGGGCGAGCGGAAGGAGGACAGCCGCTCGGGCCAGAGCCGTCCGCGGCTGGCGTCGGGTTGGCAGGCGAAGGGCGCGAGCATGGGCTGTCCTTGTGAGGCGCGGTCGGGTTTCATATATTCATCCCACAGGCCGAAGGATACGGGAACAGCCATGGAACTGACGCTGCCGCCGAAAGTCACGGATCGGGCCTTTGCCCGGCTGGCCGAGATCGCCGAAGCCATGGGCGAGGCAAAGCCCCTGCGCGTGGCGGTGGATGGCGGGGGCTGTTCGGGGTTCCAGTATTCGATCACGCTGGACGAACCGGCGGCCGATGATCTGGTGCTGGAAAAGGATGGCCAGCGGGTGCTGGTGGATCAGGTCAGCCTGCCCTTCCTGTCGAATGCGGTGATCGACTTCACCGACGAGCTGATCGGCGCGCGGTTTGTGGTGCAGAACCCCAACGCCAAGACCAGCTGCGGCTGCGGGACGAGTTTTTCGATCTGACCTTTGCTCTGGCCGTGCCGCCTTGCAGCACTAGGTCCTGCCCGGGCAGCTGGAGAGAGAAGACATGGCCATTGTGCTGATGCTGGGGTCGGCCCCGATGGCGACCGAAGCGACCGCCTGGCCGCGCGGGCGTTTTGACCGGATCGTTGCGATCAACAATGCCTGGCGCGTGCGGGCGGACTGGGATTATTCGGTCTTTCCCTGGGATTTCCCGGTCGAGCGGCAGCCGGTTCCCGCCGCCGGGCAGCAGTTGGTGACCGAGGCCGACTTTGTCCCGGCGCAGAATGCCTTTGGTGGTTTTGTCTATGCTGGCGCAACAATGGCCTTCACGGCGGCCTATTGGGCGCTGCACGCGTTGCGACCGCAGGTGCTGGCGGTGTTCGGCTGCGACATGCATTATCCGAAGTCTGGGCTGACGCATTTCTACGGCACCGGCTCGCCGGACCCGCTGCGGGTGGACATCACGCTGCGCAGCCTTGAGGCCAAGTCGGCGCGGCTGATGGTGCTGGCCGCGATGCAGGGCTGCGCGGTGGTCAACCTGTCGACGGGGCCGTCCCGGCTGATCTTTCCGCGGGTCTCGCGGGCGGCGGTGGCGCAGGCCCGGCCGGGGCGCTGGTGTCCCGATCTTGCCGCCGAGGCGATGGCCCTGGAGGAAGAGCTGGACTACCGGGTGCCCTCGGGGCGCTACTGGGAAGAGGCGGAGCGGTTCGATCCGGCTGCGCTGGATCGGCTGGATGCGCTGTGGTTGCAGGCGGCATCCCTGCCCCTGCGGCAGACGGCTTGAGCCTTCGGGCCGGGGGGCCTAGGGTCCTGGTGTGGAGGACCCGGACATGAGGCTTGCGACGTTCAACATCAACGGGATCAAGGCGCGGATCGAGGCCTTGCAGGCCTGGCTGGCCGAGGCGGCGCCGGATGTGGTCTGCCTGCAGGAGATCAAGTCGCAGGACGAGGCCTTTCCGCGCGAGGTCTTCGAAGGGCTTGGCTACCGGGTCGAGACACACGGGCAGAAGTCGTTCAACGGCGTGGCGATCCTGTCGAAGCTGCCGCTGAGCGATGTGCGGCGCGGCTTGCCGGGGGATCCCGGGGACGAGCAGGCGCGCTGGATCGAGGCGGTGGTGGATGCGGGGCGGCCGGTCAGGGTCTGCGGGCTTTATCTGCCGAACGGCAACCCCGCACCGGGGCCGAAGTACGACTACAAGCTGGCCTGGATGGCGCGGATGGAGTCGCGGGTGCGGGAGCTGCTGGCGGCGGAGGAGACGTTTGTCTGTCTGGGCGACTACAACGTGATCCCGCAGGCGGCGGATGCGGCGAGGCCGGAGGCCTGGGTGACGGATGCGCTGTTCCTGCCCGAGAGCCGGGCGGCGTTCCGGCGGATGGCGCATCTGGGGCTGACGGATGCGGTCAGGGTGCGCGATCCGGCGGCGCGGGTCTACACCTTCTGGGATTATCAGGCCGGCGCCTGGGAGCGGAACAACGGGATCCGGATCGACCATGTCCTGTGCAGCCCCCAGGCCGCCGACCGGCTGGAGGAGGCAGGTATAGACAAGGCGGTCCGGGGCGGGGACAAGCCCAGCGATCATGTGCCGGTCTGGGTGCGGTTGGCGGCGTGAGCGCCGCGCGCGGCGCGAAGGTCGGGCTATTGAAAAACAATGGGTTGGAAGCCTGCGTTCATGCGGCGTTTACCTTGCACAGGCTGGTAGCGGGCCAAAATCCTTCGAAGGATTTTGCAAATCTTTTCGAAAAGATTTGCGCTCCATGACTTAGCCTTGCGTCACGTCGTGCCCGTAGAGCCAGTCGAAGCGGCTGAGCATCGTGGCGGGAGACAGGCGTCCGAGCAGCCGCAGACCGGCGTGGCCGATCATCCGGGGCAGGCCCGACAGGTGATAGGCGCGCGCATTGGCGTTGGCGGCAGCGACGATGCGCGTGGTGCGGGGTTTGCGACGCGTCTGATAGGCTGCCAGCGCTGCGGCAAGGCTGTCGTGGCCCGCAAGCGCATCGGCCAGGACCCAGGCGTCCTCCAGCCCCATCGAGGCCCCCTGCGCGAGGAAGGGCAGCGTCGGATGCGCGGCATCGCCCAGGATGGCAACGGCGCCACCTGAAACGACTCTGGTCCAGGTGCCCGCGACCGGATGGCGGAAGAGGCCCCAGAGCCAGGGATCCTCGACCCTGTCCAGCCAGCCGCGCACCCGGGGCGAGAACCCGGCGAAGGCGAGCCGCATGTCCATGCTGTCGTCGCGCAGCGTCCAGCTTTCCTCGGCCCAACGCTGACGCTCTTCGACCGCGACCAGATTGCGCAAGGTGCCGCCGCGCAAGGGATAGCTGACCAGATGACGGCCGGGGCCCATGTGCACCTCGGCCTCCGGAGCGGCGCCGGGTTCGCAGGGAATCACGGCGCGCCAGGCGACCTGCCCGGTGAAGAAGGGGTGCTGCGCGCCATTGAGCGCAGCGCGCAGGCGGGAATGCAGGCCATCCGCCCCGATCAGGAGCGGCGTCTCGATCCGATCGCCGCTGTCCAGCGTCACGGCGGGACGGGCGCCGGACAGATCGACCTCGGCAACCCGCGAAAGAAGCCGCAAGGTCACCCCGGCCTCGCGCGCGCCCTGCAGCAGAAGCGCGATGAGGTCGGCCCGGTGCAGGAAATGGTAGCCCTGGTCGGGGCGCAGCCGGGCAAGATCAAGCCGGGCGACCGGATCGCCCGTCGGCCCGTCGATCAGCTGCACCGCCGTCGCCCGCATCGAGGCCGCATCCAGCGCGTCCTGCAACCCCAGCGCCCGCAGCACCGCCGCACCGTTGGGCGAGATCTGAAGGCCGGCGCCGACCTCGCGGATCGCATCCGCCTGTTCCAGGACCGTGACCCGAGCCCCGCGCAGCGCAAGCGCCCGTGCAGCGGCAAGACCTGCAACCCCCGCGCCGACCACGGTGACGGACTGGCCGATCAATGACATCTTCGCCCCCCCGGACATGACAACGCCGGACCTTGGGCCCGGCGTCAAGTACGCACTGTGTCGCCGGTCTGGCGTCAGTCGTCGCGGTGAACCTTTTCGCGGCGTTCGTGCCTTTCCTGCGCCTCCAGCGTCATCGTCGCAATCGGGCGCGCATCCAGCCGCTTGAGGCTGATCGGCTCGCCCGTCACTTCGCAGTAGCCGAATTCGCCGTTCTCGATCCGGCGCAGGGCGGCGTCGATCTTGGCGACCAGCTTGCGCTGGCGGTCACGGGTGCGCAGTTCAAGGGCGCGGTCGGTTTCCTCGGAGGCGCGGTCGGCGATGTCGGGGACATTGCGCGCGCTTTCCTGCAGGGAGTCGATGGTTTCCGCGGACTGGTTGAGCAGTTCCTGTTTCCAGGTCAGAAGTTTGCGGCGGAAATACTCAAGCTGGCGGTCGTTCATGAACGGTTCGTCCTCGGCGGGACGATAGTCGTCAGGGAGGAAAACCTCGGCCTTCATGGTCATTCTCTCCTTCGCGCCGGATCGCTCCGACAGGCGGGCTTCTGTCATGGCGCGCTCCTGTTCGGGGGCGTTTAGCGCAAGGCCGCAGCATTGTCACTAGCGGTTGCGACATTTTCTGGGCGCAGGTAGGGTCTGGCACCGGACAGGAAACAGCATGTTGATGAATTGATGAAATTCGGCACGACAGACAGCTATGTCGCCTCGGATGACCTGGCGATTGCGGTGAATGCGGCGGTGACCTTGCAGCGCCCGCTTCTGGTCAAGGGCGAGCCGGGGACGGGCAAGACGGAACTGGCGCGACAGGTGGCAGGGGCGCTGAAGCTGCCGCTGATCGAGTGGCATGTGAAGTCCACGACCAAGGCGCAGCAGGGGTTGTACGAATACGACGCGGTGAGCCGGTTGCGGGACAGCCAGCTGGGCGATGAACGGGTGCACGAGGTGCGCAACTACATCCGCAAGGGCAAGCTGTGGCAGGCCTTCGAGGCGGAAGAGCGCGTGGTGCTGCTGATCGACGAGATCGACAAGGCCGACATCGAATTTCCCAACGACCTGTTGCAGGAGTTGGACCGGATGGAGTTCCACGTCTACGAGACGGGCGAGACGATCCGGGCGCGGCATCGGCCGGTGGTCATCATCACCTCGAACAACGAAAAGGAATTGCCGGACGCCTTTCTGCGGCGGTGTTTCTTCCACTACATCCGGTTTCCCGATCCCGAGACCCTGGCGGCCATCGTCCGGGTGCATTTCCCCGACATCAAGGATCGGCTGCTGACCGCGGCGCTGACGCAGTTCTTCGAGATCCGCGAGGTGCCGGGGCTGAAGAAGAAGCCGTCCACCAGCGAGGTGCTGGACTGGCTGCGGCTGCTCTTGGCCGAGGACCTGGCGCCGGAGGATCTGCGGGGCGACGGCCGCAGCGCCCTGCCCCGGCTGCACGGCGCGCTGTTGAAGAACGAGCAGGACGTGCAGCTGTTCGAGCGGCTGGCCTTCATGGCGCGGGGGCAGCGGTAGCACGCGCCGGAGGGTGCCGAGCCAGTCGCGCCCTGGACATGTTCGTGAGGGTGCAAGGCCGGCCGCAGACCTGTTCGGTGACGGGGCCGTTGGCGTTCCGCAGCGAGCAGCTGCTGCCCGGGTGGAGATCGACGGTGTTGTCTTGCGCGCGAAAGCCGTGGGAGGAGCGGAGGAACCGGGGCCGGGCATCCATCGCCTGTTGGCCGGATTTCCCTTGGGCCAAGCAACCTGTCCGGGGCGGCAAGCCGAATCGGCCCCCGCGAAGTCTTCCGGCCGGGCAAACCGGGCTGCGATGTCGGATTTGTAACATTTCGTGAGCCGCGAGGATAGATCCTGCGGCCTCGGCCACTTCAACCGCGATGGGTAGTGTCAGGAAAATCCGGGCTTTTTCCAGAATTGACTTGCGCAAGTCCTGGGCGGGACACTCGACGGGCCCCGAGCTGCCGGGGCGCTGCCAGACTGGTCTTGCCGATGCGCCTGCCCCTTCTCCTTGCCGCGTTCTGCGCGGTCTCGGCCTGCGGCGAACCCGCGCAGGTGACGAAAAGCGGTGCCGCCGAGGAGGTCGGCGTCGGATTCGGCGCGCCGGGCGGCTATCGGGTGCCTGAAGGGATGCGCTCGGGCACCTCGCTGACCCGCGACTTCATGGACCTGACCTTTGCCATGGAAAGCGGACGGGGCTTGCAGACCTTCAGCCGGTTCGAGGGCCCGGTCACGGTGGCGCTGGCCGGGGATGTGCCGGGATCGGCGGCGCGCGACCTTGGCCTTCTGATCGGACGACTGCGGTCGGAAGCCGGGATCGACATCTCGCCCGCCTCTGGCGCAGCGACGATCACGGTAGAGTTCACCAGCCGCGCAGAGCTGCGCCGGATGGCCCCGATGGCCGCCTGTTTCGTGGTGCCGAATGTCGGATCGCTGGCGGAATACCGGCGCAAGCGGGGGTCGGATGCGGTGGACTGGGCGCTGGTCACCCGGCGCGAAAGGGCGGCCATCTTCATTCCCGCCGACACAAGCCCGCAGGAAATCCGCGATTGCCTGCACGAGGAGCTGGCGCAGGCGCTGGGGCCGCTGAACGACCTGTATCGCCTGCCGGACAGCGTCTTCAACGACGACAACTTCCATTCGGTCCTGACCGGTTTCGACATGCAGATCCTGCGGCTGACCTATTCGCCGGACCTGCGCAGCGGGATGAGCCTGGAGGAGGTGGCCGCACAGCTTGGCACGGCGCCGGTCGCCAGCTCGGGCACTCCGCCCGACTGGACCCGCGCGATCGAGACGGCGCTGGGCCGAACCGGATCACAGGGGAGCCGCCTGGCCGCGGCGGAACGCGCGCTGGCCATTGCCCAGCGTGCGGGATGGCAGGACAACCGGCTGGCCTTCAGCCATTTCGCGCTGGGCCGCCTGACCACGGCCAGCGACCCGGCCCGCGCGCAAGCCGCCTTTGCCCGCGCGCGGGCGATCTATGCTGCCCTGCCGGGGGCAGAGCTGCAACTGGCGCATGTGGACATGCAGCTTGCGGTGATGGCCCTGGCCGCCGGCCAGCCCGAACAGGCCGCGCTGCTGGCAGACCGGGCGATCCCGGTGGTCAGAGAGTACGACAATGCCGCGCTTCTGGCGACGCTGATGCTGGTCAAGGCCGAGGCGCTGGAGGCGCTGGGCAACCCGCAGGCTGCGGCGGCGCTGCGGATGGACAGTGCGCCCTACGCGCGCTATGGCTTCGGCTCGGAAGGCATGGTCCGCAGCCGGATGCGCGACATCGCGGCCGTTGCGGACCGGGCCGCAAAGGGCTGAGGGGGTAGCGCGCCGACAGGCACGGAGGCCCCGGAAATGGGGCGGAATGTTCGTGATCGTCGGTCTTCTTCTGGGTGCCATCGGCGGCGGCCTGCGGGCGAAGGCGCGCGGCGGCAGGGCTGCGGACATCGCGCAATATGCGGCGGCCCATGCCATCATCTTCGGGCTTCTGGGCCTGTTCATCACGCTTTACCTTGACCGCATGATGCGCGGATAATGGGTCGGGGCGCGGAGTTTTCGGAAGTTCCGCGACGGAGCCTTCAACGGCTCCGGTCCGATTTCATTGAAGAAATCGGCGTCTAGGCGATGTTCCTGCCCTTCTTCCAGACCTTGCGGGAAGAGGCGGTGCCGGTCTCCTTGCGCGAGTTCCTGAGTTTTCTGGAAGCCATGGCGGCGGGGCTGGTGATCTATGATCCCGAGGGGTTCTACACGCTTGCCCGGCTGACGCTGGTCAAGGACGAACGCCACATCGACCGCTTTGACCGGGCTTTCGCGCGGGCGTTCTCGGGCCTGGAAAAGGTCACGGCAGTGCAGGTGCTGGAGGCGCTGGACCTGCCGCGCGACTGGCTGGAAAAGCTGGCCGAGCGGCATCTGAGCGCCGATGAACGCGCGGCGATCCAGGCGCTTGGCGGGTTCGACAAGCTGATGGAGACGCTGCGGCAGCGCCTGGCCGAACAGAAGGGTCGGCATCAGGGCGGGTCGAAATGGGTGGGCACGGCGGGGACGTCGCCGTTCGGCGCCTGGGGCTACAACCCCGAGGGCGTGCGGATCGGGCAGGAGGAAAGCCGCCACCGGCGCGCGGTCAAGGTCTGGGACCGGCGAGAGTTCCGCAATCTGGACGGCGATGCCGAGATCGGCACCCGGACGATGAAGCTGGCGCTGCGCCGGTTGCGCCGCTGGGCGCGCGAGGGGGCGGCGGAAGAGCTGGACCTTGACGGCACGATCCGGGCCACGGCGGCGCAGGGCTGGCTGGATGTCCAGACCCGGCCCGAGCGGCGCAATGCGGTGAAGGTGCTCCTGTTCCTCGACATCGGCGGGTCGATGGACCCCCATGTCCGGGTGATGGAGGAGCTGTTCTCGGCCGCGAAGGCCGAGTTCCGGCATCTGGAGGTCTTCTACTTCCACAACTGCGTCTACGAGGGCCTCTGGCGCGACAACCGCCGCCGGTGGGAGCATCAGACCCTGACCTGGGACGTGATCCGCACCTATGGCGCGGACTGGCGGCTGATCGTCGTCGGCGATGCGGCAATGTCGCCCTACGAGATCACCCATCCGGGCGGGGCGAACGAACACTGGAACCACGAGGCGGGCGAAGTCTGGCTGCGGCGGATCTGCGCGCAATGGCCGTATCATCTGTGGATCAATCCGGTGGAGGAGCGCGCCTGGGGGCATACCCGATCGACGGCGATGATCCGCGAGATCTTCGAGGGCAGGATGGTGCCGATGACGCTGGACGGGTTGGCACGAGGGATCAGGGAGCTGCGATGAGACGCTTTCTTGCCCTGTGGCGGGCGCGGCCCGTGCTGGCTTCGGCCTTCGTGATGGCCTGTGCGGTCACGCTGTTCTTCGCGGGCCGCTTCGCAGTCTATTCGGTCTACTGGGCGACCCACCGCGAGGTGCCGGTCGAGCCCTGGATGACCGTGGGCTATGTGGCGCGGTCCTGGGGGCTGGAGCCGCAGGCGCTCGGTTCCGAGGCGGGGCTGCCCATGCCGCAGGTCAGGGGCCATCCGCAGACGCTGGAGGAGATCGCCCGGGACCGTGGCGAGCCGGTGGCCGAGGTGATCGCCCGCGTCGAGACGGCGCTGACCCGGCTGCGGGAGGCGAGGCCTGCGGAATGACCGACTGGCTTCTGGGTCTTGTCCCGCAATACGGCCTGTGGCTGCTGGCCGCGACGACCTTCCTGTCCTGCCTTGCGCTGCCCTTCCCTGCCTCGGTGCTGATGCTGACGGCCGGAGGATTCGCGGCGGCGGGCGATCTGGTCCTGTGGCAGGCCTTTCTTGCGGCGGCGGCGGGCGGCATCGCGGGGGATCAGCTGGGCTACTGGGCGGGACGCGGCCTTGGCGTGACGCTGCTGTCGCGGCTGCGCAAGGACCCGGCGCGCGACATGCTGGTGGCGCGGGCCGACGGGCTGATGCAGAGCAAAGGGCTGATCGCGGTGTTCCTGACGCGCTGGCTGCTGAGCCCGCTGGGACCTTACGTCAACCTGATCGCGGGCACCATGCGCTTTGGCTGGGGTCGGTTCACGGCGGCGGGCGTGGCGGGAGAGGCGGTCTGGGCCGGCCTCTATGTCGGCGCGGGCTTCGTCTTCGGCGGCAACATCGCGGCGGCCGGCAATGCGATCGGCTCGCTTCTGGGGATGATCGGCGGCGCGGGGGCGGCGGTGGCGCTGGGCTACTGGCTGTTCGCTTCGGCGACCGGACAGGATGCGTTGCGGGGGCGCGGCGGCTGACTATATTCCGGGGATGAGCAAGCTCCTCCTCCCCCTGATCCTTGCTGTCGGCTATGCCTTTCTGACGATGCGCTTTTCGGTCTGGCGCACGCGGAGGATGCTGGACGAACAATCGAAGCCCCTGACCGATCCCTCGATCACCCGCCTGGCCGACCGGCTGGCGGCGGCGATGGGCATCCCCGAGATCAAGGTCAACGTGTTCGAGGTCGATGCGGTGAACGGGCTGGCCGCGCCGGACGGGCGGATCTTCCTCACGCGCGGGTTCCTGAACCGCAAGGCGCGCGGCGAGGTGACGGCGGAAGAACTGGCAAGCGTGATCGCACATGAGATGGGGCATGTGGCGCAAGGGCACATCCGGCGGCGGATGATCGACTTTACCGGGCAGAACGCGGTCTTCGTGATGCTGTCGGCGGTCCTGAACCGGTTCCTGCCCTTCATCGGCATCTGGATCGCCAACCTGATCTCGACCGCCCTGATGGCGCGGTTGAGCCGCCGGGACGAGTTCGAGGCGGATGCCTATGCCAGCGCTCTTCTGATCAAGTCGGGGATCGGGACCGGTCCGCAGAAGTCGCTGTTTCGCAAGCTGGACGCGCTGACCCGAAACCACGCCGAAGGGATTCCGGCCTGGCTCTTGAGCCACCCGAAGGTCGACGAACGCATCGCCGCCATCGAGGCGAACGAGGCGCGCTGGATCGGGTGACGTTGGCAAATCCGGGCCAAGGCGCTAGGACGGGACAGGCTTTGCGCGAAGGGGGCGGGTTTGGGAACGATCGACGGGCTGCCGCCCCTGCGCGAGGTGATCCGGGCGCACGAGCTGGTTGCGAAGAAGCAGCTGGGGCAGAACTTCCTGCTGGATCTGAACCTGACCGCCAAGATCGCGCGGGCGGCGGGGGACCTGTCGGGCTGCGACGTGCTGGAGGTGGGCCCCGGACCGGGCGGTCTGACGCGGGGCCTTCTGGCAGAAGGCGCGCGGCGGGTGGTCGCCGTTGAAAAGGACGCCCGCGCCCTGCCCGCCCTGGCCGAGATCGCGGCGCATTACCCGGGGCGGCTGGAGGTCCTGCACGGCGATGCGCTGGAGCTGGACCTCGGTGCGCACCTGGCGCCGCCGGTCAAGATCGTGGCGAACCTGCCCTACAACGTCGGGACCGAGCTTCTGATCCGCTGGTTGACGCCCGATGCCTGGCCGCCGCTCTGGTCATCGTTGACGCTGATGTTCCAGAAGGAAGTCGCTGAAAGGATTGTTGCGAAACCGCGAACAGAACATTACGGGCGGCTGGCGCTGCTGGCGCAATACCGCTGCGAGGCGCGGATCGTGATGACGCTGCCGCCCGAGGCCTTTACCCCTGCCCCCAAGGTTCATTCCGCGGTGGTGCAGCTGACCGCCCTGCCCGGCCCCCGCTTTCCCTGTGATTTCCGTGCCTTGCAGCGGATCACCGCGATGGCCTTCAACCAGCGCCGCAAGATGCTGCGGGCCAGCCTGAAGGGGCTTCGGCCGGATATCGAGACGGTGCTGGACAGCGTCGGCATCCCGCCCACCGCCCGGGCCGAGGAAATCGGGCTGGAAGCCTTCTGTGCGCTGGCGCGGGTGGTGAAGGCCTAGCGCGTCGCGGCCAGCGCGGTGCGGAAGGTCTCGAGATACTCCGCCGTACAGGCCGCGTAGTCGAAATCCAGTTCGGAACGGATTTCCTGCACCATCGACCACATCGCCTCACGCAATGCGGCGGCGGCCTTCATCGCCCGGTAGCGGCGCCAGAGATCGGCATCGGGGGCTTGCCCGAAGTAGCGCGCGAGGAGCCAGTCCTCTTGCGCGGGATCGAGGCCGCTGTTGGCCGAAAGGCCACCCAGATCGAACAAGGGCGAGCCCCAGCCGGCATAGTCCCAGTCGATGAGCCACATCCGGGTCCCGTCATGCAGGAAGTTGCCGGGCAAGAGGTCGTTGTGGCCAGGAACCATGTCGATGCGACCGACGATGCGTTCCAGCACCTCGGCCTCGGCCAACAGGTCCGGCAGCGCGGGGATGTGGCGCGAGCCGCCCTCGGTCAGGGTGGCGGCATAGTCGCGCAGCACCTGGAACACCCAGAAGGTCAGCGCGGGACCGCGCAAATGGCGCGGCAAGTGGCGGTGGGCGCGCTGGACGAGGCTCAGGGCCTGCTCCAGCAGATCCGGCTGGCGAAGGTCGGCGGCTGTCAATGTCCGGCCCTCGACGAAGTCGATCACCAGCGCGCCGGGTTCGTGAAAGAGGACAGCGGGAGAGATCCCTGCCGCCTGCGCTGCCTGACTGGCGGCAAGTTCGTTGAACCGCATGATCTGGTGCACCGGAATGTCGTCGCCGATGCGGACCACGGCGCGGCGGCGGGCGTCGGTGACCAGCAGGTTGAAGTTGGTGATGCCCCCACCCAGGGGAACGGCCGTCACCGGCCCCTGCCAGATCGGCAGGGCCAGAACCCGTGCGATGGATCTGGTCAGCCGATCGGTTTGCGTCGTCATGCGCCTTGCCCCTGATCGCCCCGTCGCGGAGCGCCGACCATGCCGGGACCACAGGATGGGGACCCTCGTCGGGGCCGTCAAAGCAAATTGCGCCGGGTCAGGCCGGGCTTTCGGCCGGGGAGTCGGGGCGGGTCCGGGTGGAAAGGCATCGGGCAAGCGCCTGACCCAACACCTCCATACGGATCGGCTTGGCCACCACGGCGGTGAAGCCGTAGGCCAGATAGTCCTCGACCTGGTGGGTCATCACGTTGGCGGTGACAGCGATGGCGGGCGGCGCGGTCTGGCCGGCCTTGCCGGCGATGGCCTTCAGCGCGGCCAGCGTCTCGATCCCGTCCATGTCGGGCATGGCGATGTCGAACAGGACGGCGTCGAAACTCTCGGACCGGTAGCGCGCCAGCGCCTCGGCGCCGTCGGCGACGATCACCGCCTCGACCCCCAGCGCCTGCAGCATGCTTTGCAGGATGATCCGGTTCGTGGCGTTGTCCTCGGCCGCAAGAACGCGCATCGGGGGCAGTTTCGGCACCTCGCGGTCGATGGTGCGCGCCGAGCCGCTGTCCAGCACCGGGATGCGCAACCAGACGCGGGCGGTCACGCCCTTCCCCTCGACCGAGGTGAGCGCGACGTCTCCCTGCATCAGGCGGGCAAGGCGGCGCACGATGGGCAGGCCAAGGCCCGTGCCGACATGGCTGCGCTGCGAGCCGCCCATGCCTTGCGAGAATTCGTCGAAGGCGCGGGCGATCTCGGCCTGGGACATGCCGATGCCGGTGTCGCGGACGGTGATGGCGATGGCATCGGGTTCGGTGCAGTCGATCTCGACGCTGACTTCGCCCTGATCGGTGAACTTCAGCGCGTTGCCGATCAGGTTGTGCAGGATCTGGATCAGCCGCATCTCGTCGCCCAGGCGCGGCACATCGGCCAGTCGGCCGATACAGCGGGTCCGAAGCGCGATGCCCTTCCGGTTGGCGGAGATCTGGTGCAGGGCCGCGACGCGGGACAGAATCTCTGGCAGGCGGAGCGGGCGGTTGTCCAGCACCAGGCGGCCGGCCTCGATCTTGGCGAGGTCCAGGATGTCGTTGATGACGCCCAGAAGATGTTCGCCCGAATCGCTGATGACCCGAAGCATCGCCTGCTCCGAGGGATCGGTCAGCCGGCCGGCCAGCACCGTCGCCATGCCGAGGACGCCGTTCAGGGGGGTGCGGATCTCGTGGCTCATCGCGGCAAGGAAGTCGGACTTGGCGCGGTTCGCGGTTTCGGCGGCCGTCATCGCGGCGCGCAGGCGCACCTCGTTCTGCATCTCGTCGGTGATGTCGGTGAAGGTGCAGACCACCGCCAGATCGGTGCCCGCTGCCGAAAGCCGGGCCGAGGTGACCGCAACCGTGCGGCAGGTGCCGTCGGGCCAGTGCAGCACATGGCGCAATTCGTGCATCCCCGGCTCTCCGCTCAGGGCGCGGGCCACCGGAAGCGTCTCGTCGGGGATCGGCTCGCCGGCAAGCCCCTGCACTCTGGCACTTCCAAGGATCGCCAGCAGGTTGTCGCCTGCTGCGACCTCCCGGCCGAGAACCCGCGCGGCGGCGGCATTGGTGAACACGACCCCGCCCCGTTCATCGACGACCACGATGCCGGAGACCGAAGCCTCCATCACCCGGGCCAGCATGTCGCGTTCCCGCGCCAATGCCGATTCCAGCGCCTTGGCCGGGGTGATGTCCAGGTTGATGCCGCTGGTCTTCACGGGCCGACCGGCTTCGTCCCATTCGGTGACATGGGTGCGTGTGAGGACCCAGATGTAATATCCTTCCCGGTGCCGCAGCCGGACTTCGCATTCGACCTGCCATTGGCCGGCCTCGAATGCCTCTTTCTCCTGGGCAATCAGGTGACCCACATCATCGGGATGCAGAAGCCCCAGCCAGTCTTCCAGCGACATCGGATTCAGTTCGACCGCGCGATAGCCCAGGATCTCGGCCCAGCGGTCGCTGACATGGGACACGCCGGTGCGCATGTCGAATTCCCAGGTGCCGACCTTGGTGCCGTCAATCACCTGGCTCAGCCGCAGCTCGGCCTCGGCCTGGGTCGAGACGTCCAGCGAAAAGCCCGAAATCCGCCGCGGACTGCCATCCGGCCAGCGGCGGGCGACATGGCCGCGGGTGAGAAGCCAGACCCAGCCGCCGTTGACATGCCGCATCCGGCAGCGCAGCGAGAAATCGGCCGCGCCTTCCAGAAACAGCTCTCGCTGGGCGGCGGCAACGGCAGAGCGATCCTCGGGATGGATCAGATCGACCAGGGCGTCGAGACTGACGGTGTCGCCAATCCCCAGCATCGCGCCCCAGCGGTCGTTGATCGCACTGAACCCGTGTTCGGCGTCCCAGTCCCAGACCGCGATCATGCCGCCATCGACAACCTGCTGAAGCCTGCGGTCGGTCAGGCGGCGGGCGGTGACGTCTTCGTACAGCCCGACCGTCTCACGCGCGGGGGTGGCCCGTTCGCGGACCCAGATCAACCGGCCATCGGCGAAGGCATCCTCGTTGTCCCAGACTTCGGTGAGCGGTCGGTTCAGCCGCCGCTGGAGGTTCTCGTCGTCGCGGTCCCCCTCGGCGCCGAACACGCCCCGGTCGATGGCCGCGCGCAGCAGGTCGTCATAAAGCGCGCCTTCGCAGATCAGGTCCGCGATCTTGTCGAAGATCTTGAGGTAGGGCTTGTTCCACAACACCAGGCGGTCATCGGCATCGAAGACGGCAAAACCGTCGTCCAGCGCCTCGATCGCGGCTAGAAGCCGGGCCTTGATGGCCGCAAGCGCGGTGCTTTCCGCCTGAAGCGCCTGTTCCTTGGCCCGGATTTCGCTGACATTCTCGATCAGCGACCAGACCAGGCGGCGGCCGTTCGGGTCGGTGCTGAGAAAGCAGCGCACGATCGCGGGAAAGGAGGTGCCGCCGGCGTCGCGGAAGCTTGCCTCGACCGGGCCAAAGCTGTTGGACGCGGCAAGGTCGGCGATGGCCCCTTCGATCAGCCAGGTGCCGTCTTCGGGCACGATCTGCCGCACGCTGAGCCCCTGTCTTGCGTGCGGGTCCAGCCCGAAGGTCTCGCGGAAGGCGCGGTTGCCGTCGAGGATCTCGCCGGTGTCGAAGTCGTTCAGCAGGATGGCATGGGGACACATCTCGAAGAAGGCGGTGAACTGGCCTTCCCGGAAGGACAGCATCTCGCTGGTCCGGTCAGCGGCAGAGATGTCGCGGATCACGGCGAGGAAACTGGTCGGCTGCCCCGCAGGGCCCGGCGCCACGCGGGCCACCGAAACCTCGTAGCGCTGCGGCGAGATCAGGGTGGACAGGCCCACCTGCCGCGTCACCGCCACCGTGTCGCGCGGAGGCGTGGCCAGGATCTCGTCCACGGCCGCTGCCAGTGCCTCGGGCAGCGTCTCCGCCAGGGGCTTTCCGATCCCGGCCCGCACAAGGCCGGAAAGCCAGGGCAGCTTGTCGCTGTGGCAGGCCAGGATCCTGCCGTCCGGCGCCAGTTCGATCACAAGGTCGGGCAAGGCGTTCAGCGCCGCTGTCAGATGGTTGCGCGCCTCGACCTCGGCCTGCATCGCCTCGACCCTGAGAAGGACCGAGGAGACGGCCCGGGCGATCGAGGTCAGCAGGAACACCACATCCTGCGGCCAGGTCCGGTCGGCGCGCACGCTGTCAAAGCCGATCACGCCAAACAGGCGCTCGCCGTCCAGAAGCGGCACCATGAGCGAGGACTGCACGCCAGGATCGTCCAGCAGCGCCCGCTTTGGCGAGCCCTTGGGCGCGCTCTCCTGATCGGGAACGGCGACGAGCTGGCCCGCCTTCAGCCGTGCATGCCGGAGCGGGCAAAGGTCGACCGGGCGACCCGGCATCGCGGGATCGGTCGGTGCGACGCCCGGGGCGATCCATTCGTGGCTCTTGCTGTAGCCGGTCGCTTCGTCGAAGCGGTAGAGGTAGGTGCGGTCAAGGGCGCAGGCCTCGCCGATGGTGGCCAGCACGGCGTCGATTTCCCCGGACATCGTCGCCGGGGTGACGTCGAGCAGGCGGTTCATCAGCTCGACAATGCGATATTCGACAGGCGCCGGTTCGGCGGTCACGATATCCGTATGACCAACGTGTCTCATGCACCCTCATTCGCGTGGGTCGAGTATTCGCCAGAACCTCTGCGCTCGCAAGCGTGCAGTCCGGCAAATGCCTATCCCCAAAGACCGAGTGGCGCTGCGGCATGGCCGGGAAACACCCGTCCGGGATCGGACAGCCCAAGGTGGCCGGTCAGCAGCTCGGTCAGCACATCGCGGTAATCGGTCGCCACGGCCAGATCAGCGCCTTCCTCGAGATCGGCATTGGCCAGTCCCGGCCAGCGCCCGATCATGCGGCCGCCCTTCGCCTGCGGACCAAGCACCAGCATCACGTTGCCGCGCCCATGGTCGGTGCCGCCACCGGTGTTCGATTGCAGACGGCGGCCGAATTCGCTCATCACCACGACCGAGACATTCTGCTGCAAGGCGCCAAGGTCACGCCAGAAGGCCATGAGCGCCTGCGACAGGGTGGCGGTCTGGTTGGCAAAGGCGGCAGCCTGGTTCACATGGGTATCCCAGCCGGGGAAATCCACGGTGGCCACGCGCAGGCCGAGGTCTTCCTTGATGGTCTGGGCGACCGTCATCAGCGGGACGGACAGCGGGTTGTCCTGCGGATAATCGACGCTGGCCGCATAGGGGTGCAGGCTTTGGTTTTCCGCTGACCAGAAGCGGCCCCGCACCACGTCGGACAACCCGATCAGATCGGCCATCGGGCGCTGAAGCGGGCCGTGGTCGCCGAAGCCGGTGGCAAGGCGCGCCTGCAGCAGGTCTGACAGCCAGTGGCCCTGCCCGATCACCAGATCGGCAAGGGTCTCGGCCACGGCGGCGTCAGCGCCGATCAGACTGGCCGGGCGCATTGCGCCGACGGCGAGGGCGGGCATCGGCCCCGACGGTGCAGCCGCCCGCAGCCAGCGACCGATCCAGCCCGAGAGGTCGCCCGGCACCACGGAAGCGCCGAAGACACCGCGCTCGATCCGGGCTTCGGCATCGAAATGGCTGCGCGTCGCCTCGGGCAGGCCGGAGGCGTGGATCAGCGACAGATCGCCCGCGTCGTATAGATCGGCAAAGGCGGCGGCGGCGGGGTGAAAGCGGAAATCCACATCGGCGAGGTCCTGCGCAATGCTGCGGCCCGCCTCGTCGCCCTTGCGCAGGACGCGCAGCATCTCGGGACGGGCGGCGATGAAGTCGGGATCCGAGGTGGGAGAGACCAGCGCCAGCCCGTCGGCGCCACCGCGCAGGAAGATCACCACAAGGATCGGTTCGCCGGCCATGCCCTGTCCTATCGCAAGAGGAAATCGGGGGTGAGAGCGGCGAAGGCGACGGCAGAGCGGGCCAGCGACTGCCGGTCCTCGGCCGAAAGCTCGCCCGCCGGGCTGGTCGCGTCGATCCCGAAGGCGCCGGCCAGTATCTCGCCGATCCGGGTGCCCTGCCCCGGAGCCAGGGCGTCGGCATGCTGCGCAGCGAAGGCGCCGACGGTTGCAGCGTCCTGTGGTGCGGGAAACGAGGTCGCGGCACCGTCGAACCAATCCTCCAGCGCCGAAAGCGCCATGTCGACGTAGCGGTTCAGGGTGCTGGAGCCGGTCCAGGCCTCGATCCGGTCGGGGTGGCCGGTCGGCGGGCCATAGGAATGCTGCAGCCAGCCCGCACGACCCAGTTGCCACTGAAAACCATTTTCATCTGCTGTGACCTCGGCCCCCGCTGCACGGTAGATCGCGGCGAGAAACTCGAAGGGGCGGCGCAGTTTGCCGGGCGGCGCGGCGAAATCGGGCGACAGAACCAGGGCGCGCAGGACGCGGGCGATCTGGTCGGGGGCGTCGGCATGGGCGAGGAACACTTCGGCCAGCTGTGCGACAAGGGCGGGCGGCGGATCGTCCGACAGGAAGCGGCGGGCGAGTTTTTCGCAGACGAAGGCCGCCGTGCCCGGGTGGCGCGCCAGGATGTCGAGCACCTCGTTGCCGTCCTCCATCGGCCCGCGATGCGGCGGAAACTCGCGCCCCAGAAACCGCTTCTGGTAGGGATCGTGCCAGCGCGCGACATAGTTCAGCCGACCGCTGCGCGGTGCGGTCTCGCCCTCGGCCAGCCAGCGTCCGTCACCGACCGACCAGCCGGTGAAGGCGCGAGCCACCTCGTAGACGTCAAGGTCAAGATAGCCAAGCGCCATCCCCTCGGCCGCGCCGGGGACGGAGTGCCAGTCGTCGTAGCGGTCGTTCAGATAGTTCGCCGCGCCCAGCGTGTGCAGCTCCAGCAGTTCGCGCGCGAAGTTCTCGTTGGCGGGCGAGGCGATGCTGTCGGCGTTGTTCAGGTAGTAAAGCATGGCAGGCGACTGCGCGACCTCGCCCAGAAGGACCCGGAAATTGCCAAGGGCATGGTCGCGCAGGGTCGCGTCATGGCTGGCGAAGAAGGCGGCGGTGTATTCGTCCTTCAGCGCGTTGACGTTGAAATGGTCGTGCCAGAACTGGGTCACCATCTCGCGCAGCTGCGCCTCGGCATGGACGGCGCGGATCAGCGAGGCGGCGATGACCTCGGTCGCCGGGCGGATGCGTTCGTCGTAGGCCATGCCGTTGCCGGGGGACCAGTCGACCAGCCGGACCAGGTCGGCCGGATCGGCGCTGAGCGCGGCAAGCGGCCGCAGCTCATCCATTGCGGGCCAGCGGTCGCCGTTCTGGTCCTGGTCGGCGGGATAGCTGATCCGCAGCCGGGCGCGGGCGAGACGGTCCTGCAAGGCGGGGTCGGTGGCAGGCAGCGCAAGCTGGCGGTCGAGCCAGGCCTCGCGGCCCATCCGGGCGATCTCCTCGCGCGCGGCGGCAGTCGCGCCAAAGGTCAGCCGGTTGAGCAAGAGGTCATCCTCGCCCCCTGCCGATGCCAGGGCCATCCGGGGCGCAGGCAAGCCAGCCGCCGCCAGTGCGGCCAGGAGCCGGGTGTGGAACATGCGCCGCGTCAGCATGGGCTGAGCCTCCGTCACCGAAGGGTGCCACAGGCGATGCCACGGGCAAAACCCCGGCCCTGTCCGTTGGCGGAACCCCGCCGTTCAGATGCCGAAGAGCACGGCAATCAGCGCCAGGATCGCGGGGACGGCCTGCACATAGAGGATGCGGCGGGACGAGGTGGCAGCCCCGTAAAGCCCGGCGACGACGACGCAGGCGAGGATGAAATAGGCAAGCTCTGCCCCCGCGCCGGGAACCCCACGGATCAGTGCCAGGATCAGGCCGGCGGCCAGAAACCCGTTGTAAAGCCCCTGATTTGCCGCCAGCACCCGGGTATTGGCGGCAAATTCGGGCGAGATGCCGAAGATCGCCCGGACCTGCCGGGTTTCCCACAGGAACATCTCCATCGCCAGGATGACGAGGTGGATCACGGCGACCAGCGCGACGAGCGCAGCGCCGATCATGCGGCGGGCATCCGGGTTTCGGCCAGTTCGGCATACCAGCTGGCGCCGAAGGGAATGGCACTGTCGTCGAAATTGTAGGCCGGGTGATGGACCATCGCGGTATCGCCATTGCCAAGGAAGATATAGGCGCCGGGACGTTCGTTCAGCATGAAGCTGAAATCCTCGGCCCCCATCAGGGGGGCGGTGTCGGTGTCGACATGGCCCGAGACCTTGCGCGCGACCTCGGCGGCAAAGGCGGTGTTCTCCGGCGTGTTCACCGTCACCGGATAGCCGCGCTGGTAATGCACTTCCGCCCGCGCGCCCAGGGCCAGGGCGGTCCCCTCGACGATCTGGCCGATGCGCTCTTCGACCTGATCCTGCACCTTGGGGTCCATGGTGCGGACCGTGCCCTTCATCCTGACCACCTGCGGGATGACGTTGTGGGCGGTCGAGTCGGTTTCCACCGTGCAGACCGACACGACGACCTGTTTCAGCGGATCGACGTTGCGGCTGGCGATGGTCTGCAAGGCCACGATGATATGCGCGCTGACCACCGTGGTATCGACGCAGTCATGCGGCTTGGCGGCATGGCCGCCCTTCCCCGTCACCACGATCTCGAACTGGTCGGCGGCGGCCATCATCGCGCCGGGACGGATCGCGAAATGGCCCACGGGGATGCCGGGCATGTTGTGCATGCCGTAGACCTCCTGCACGTTCCAGCGCGAGAGCATCCCGTCCTTCACCATTTCGCGGCCGCCACCGCCGCCCTCTTCGGCGGGCTGGAAGATGCAGACGACGGTGCCGTCGAAGTTGCGCGTCTCGGCCAGGTATTTCGCCGCCCCCAGCAGCATCGCGGTATGGCCGTCATGGCCGCAGGCATGCATCCTGCCCGGGACGGTCGAGGCATAGGGCAGCCCGGTCTGTTCCCTGATCGGCAGCGCATCCATATCGGCGCGCAGGCCGATGACACGGCCCTTGCTGTCGGTCCTGCCCTTGATGACGGCGACAACCCCGGTGCGGCCGATGCCTTCCACCACTTCGTCGCAGCCGAAAGAGCGGCAAAGCTCGGCCACGCGGGCGGCGGTGCGGTGGACGTCGAACAGAAGCTCGGGATGGGCATGGAAATCGCGGCGCCAGGCGGTGATTTCGGGCAGAAGCTCGGCAAAGCGGTTCTTCACGGGCATGGGTCTTCTCCTTTGGTGCGCAGGGTGAACCCCTTCCAGACAAACGGCAAGCCCCGCATGGGCAGCCACGGAGAGGTCGGGAAAACCGGAATGTGATCGCCAGGCTGTTGCCTGTGACGCACATTTGCGCCAAAGCGTCGCAAAATCGTCATGAGCCCGGCTTGTTGCGGCCTCCGGGCTGCGCAATATGGGAAAAAGGCAGCGAATAGCCAGAAACGGAGCAGTCGAATGGCAACCAAACCCAGCCAGCCCCAGCAAGGCGGCAGCAGCACCCCAAGCCCGCAGCAGCAGGGCCAGCAGGCCGGCGGATCCACCCAGCAGGCCGGACAGCCGATCTTCCGCGACTGGGCGTCGATCTAGCCCGTCCTTCCCTGACCGGACCTTGACAAGCGACAGGCCAGCCGCGAGGTTGGCCTTGTTTTGTTCTGGCTCGGTCCTGCCCCATGCCAAGCCCCGTCTCCTCGATTCCCAACCTTGGCCCTGCCTCGGAAACGGCCTTTGCCCGCGCCGGGATCACCACGGCCGAGGAAATCCGCGAGATGGGCGCGGACGAGGCCTATCGCCGGCTTCTGGCCAGCGGGTCGCGGCCGCATTTCATCGGCTACTATGTCCTGGTGATGGGATTGCAGGGTCGCCCCTGGAACGACTGCAAGGGCGAGGAGAAGAAGGCCCTGCGCAAGCGGTTCGACACGCTTTGTGCCGGGTTCAACCGCTCGGACGCGAAGCTACGCGCCGATCTTGAGCAGACGCTCAGCTTTCTGGGCGTGGTCGCGCGCGGCTAAGCTGCACGGCGGCCGACCTGCCCCTGCGGCAAGGCGGACTGTGGTGCCCCCAGAGGGACTCGAACCCCCGACCCTCTGATTACAAATCAGATGCTCTACCAGCTGAGCTATAGGGGCCACAGGCTTCAGATACAGGCGCGGACCCGGCCTTGCAAGGGTTCAGTCCCGCTGGTCGCGCGCCAGGATCGCGACAGCAACCAGCCCCACCGCCATCACCAGAAGCGCCGCAGGGGCGGCTTCGGACAGCCGCTCGAGGCTGGCGAGTTCGAAGACCCGCGTCGAAAGCGTGTTGTAGTTGAACGGTCGCAGCAACAGCGTGGCGGGCAGTTCCTTGACGCAATCAACGAAGACGACAAGCAGCGCAGTCAGCACCGAGCCGCGGATCAGGGGCAGATAGACCGAGACCAGCGTCCCCGAGGCAGAGCGGCCCAGCGATCGCGCCGCCATGGGCAGGCTGGGCGAGACCCGGCCGAAGGCCGCGTCCACGGCGCCCTGCGCGATGCCGAAGAAGCGCACCACATAGGCCAGCCCCAGCGCGAAGGCGGTCCCGGTAATCATCAGTCCGGGGTCCCGGCCGGTCAGCGCCTGGATCGCATCGGCCAGCCGGTGGTCCAGCGCGGCCAGCGGCAGAAGAAGCCCCAGCGCCAGCACCGCCCCCGGTGCCGCATAGCCGATCAGCGTCACCGGCAACAGCGCACGGGCGGCGGCCGAGCCTTTCATCCGCAGCGCATAGACCAGGAAGATCGCGGCCCCGACCGTGACAAGCGCGGCAAGGCCACCGACGATCAGGGTGTTCCTCAGCGCATCAAGCAGACCGGGGGCCAGCCAGCCACCGGGGGCCTGCGCCGCATGGACCAGCATCACGAGAACCGGCAGCAGGAAGCCCCCGGAAAAGGGGATGAGGCACAGAGCGGTGGCATACCAGCGCTTGCGACCCGCGATGGCCTGCGGCTGGACCGCATGCGCGGCCCGGCCCAGCCGGTGGAACCGTGCGCCGCCACGCCCGGCCCGCTCCAGCCCGACCAGAAGCAGGATCAGCATCAGGATCACCAGCGCAATCTGCGCCGCCCCCCCGGCATTGCCTCCGTTGAGCCAGGTCGAGAAGACCCCCGTCGTCAGGGTCTGCACGCCGAAGTGCTGGACCGTGCCGTAGTCTGCCACCGTCTCCATCAGCGCCAGCGCCACACCCGCGGCAATCGCGGGCCGGGCCAGCGGCCAGCCGATGCGCAGGAACAGGCTCCAGGGACCGCAGCCGAGCGCCCGGGCGACCTCGTAGGCGCGGCCGGACTGTTCGCGATAGGCCGCGCGCGCCAGAAGGTAGACATAGGGATAGAGGGCGAAAGACAGGACCAGGATCGCCGCGGGCAAGGACCGGATCTGGGGAAACCAGTAGTCGCGCGCCGTGGTCCAGCCGAAGGTCGCGCGCAGGGCGGTTTGCACGGGGCCGGCATAGTCCAGCACATCGACCAGCGCGTAGGCCCCGACAAAGGCCGGGATCGCCAGCGGAAACAGCAGCGCATGCGCCAGCCAGTCGCGGCCGGGAAAGCGGTACTGGCTGACCAGCCAGGCCGCCCCCGTCCCCATCGCGGCGGTCAGAACAGCCACCCCCGCCATCAGCGTCAGCGTGGTGCCCAGATAGCGTGGCAGCACGGTGGCCAGCAGGTGCGGCCAGATGTTTTCGGTGGGCGTCAAGGCCAGCCAGAAGATCGACAGGATCGGAGCCAGGACCACGACAGCGATCGCCACGGCCCCGAGGGTCCAGGCATCGGGCACCAGTCGGACCCTGCGGCGGCCAAGTTGAGCGAAACGGTCAGACATCCTGAACCAGCGGTTACAGGAAAGCGGTTTAACTGTCCAGAAAAGCCCGTATAGTCCCTGCGTCGGGCGTGAAGAGCCCGCGCCGCGAAGTCAGGCCCGATGCGTATTGTCTACCACCTGGGTGCGCATTGCACCGACGAGGATCGTCTGGTCCGCTGTCTTCTGAAGAACCGGGCCCGGCTGGCCGAACAGGGGATCGTGGTCCCTTCCCCGACCCGCTATCGCAAGCTGTTGCGCGACACCGCGGCCCAGTTGCGCGGGGCGGCGGCGTCCGAAGACACCGAGGCGATGATCCTGGACCAGATCATGGACGAATCCTCGGCCGACCGGCTGATCCTGTCCTGGACCAGCTTTCTCAGCTTTCCGGCCTATGCGATCTCGGGCGGGCTTTACGCGCAGGGGGGTGAGCGGCTGCGGGCCTTCACCCGGATCTTCCCCGATATCGAGGCCGAGTTCTGCCTGGCGATCCGCAATCCTGCGACCTTCCTGCCCGATCTGCGCGACCGGGTGCTGCAGAAAGGGCATGAGGATATCCTTTCCGGCGTCGATCCCTTCGCGCTGCGCTGGTCCGAGGCCGTGCGCCGGATCCTGGACCACAACCCCAACGTGCCTCTGACGGTCTGGTGCGACGAGGATACGCCGCTGATCTGGCCGGAAGTGCTGGCCGTCGTCTCGGGCCATGCCTCGGGGACGGTGCTGGAAGACACCGACGAGCTTCTGGGGCTGCTGCTGACCGAGGCGGGTCTGGCGCGATATCACGCCTATTGCCGCGAACATCCGCCGCAGTCGGTGTCGCACCGGCGGCGGATCGTGACGGCCTTTCTGGAAAAGTTCGGCCGCCCGGACCAGCTTGCCACCGAAATCGCCTTGCCCGGCTGGACCGACGCGGTGGTCGAGGACCTGACCCAGGCCTATCTGGCCGATGTCGAACGCATCGCCCAGATGCCCGGTGTCAGGCTGATCGAGCCCTGATCAGACCATCCCCAGCGCGGTCTTGTAAAGCTCCAGCACGGCTTCTTCCTCGGCGATCTCATCGGGCTTGCGCTTGCGCAGCGCGATCACCTTGCGCATCACCTTGGTGTCATAGCCGCGCCCCTTGGCCTCGGCCATCAGCTCTTTCTGCTGTTCGGTGACATCCTTCTTCTCCGCCTCCAGCTGCTCGTAGCGTTCGATGAACTGGCGCAGTTCGTCGGCGGTGACGGCATAGGGATCGGTCGCGTCGGCCATGGCGGTCCTCTCGGGTCTTGCTGGATCGGGCGTTCCTACCCTGCCCCGCCCCCGGGGTTCAAGGCTGGATCGACGAAGCGGCAGCCTTTGCTTGCGGGACGGCGCGGAACGGTCTAGCAGCGGTCGGGACTTCGAGGAGGTGCGCGATGCAGGCATTGATCTGGGTGGGGGCGGCGCTGACGCTGGCGGGTCTGGCGGGGCTTGGCTACTGCATCCTGCGGGCCAGCCGGGCCAAGCGCCTGGGGCTGGACGATGCCGCCATGCGGGCCGAGTTGCAGCGCGTCGTCGCCATCAACCTGGGCGCCGTCGGCCTGTCGGCGCTGGGTCTTGCGGCGGTGGTCGCGGGGGTTCTGCTGGGATAGGCCGATCTTCGTCCAGCGCGGCCCGGGGTCCACCCGTCGCGGATCGGCCGCAGGATCCGGCAGAGCGCAGAAAGGCCGGGTTCCTCGGCATCGGGATCCAGCGGCTGATGGCTGGAGAACGCAGGCCCCTCCGCCTGAAGCACCACGGCGCTGACGTCGGCGGCGGCCGCGATCTCCTCCAGCATCGCGGCGCGCAGGGCAGGCGTCAGGGCGTTGCCCGGCGGGTTGGCAGGGGTAAGGGCCCGGATACCGTCCCGCAGCTCGGTTTTCAGCCCGATCGCGGACATTCCGGTTCCCATGGCCGTTTTCCCCGCGAGGTTAGAAACAACCCGAGCAAAAACAAGGCTGCCCGGCAGTCGAGCCGTCAGACCGGCATGTTGTCGTATCCGGCCTCGATCTCGGCGTCGGTGGGCTGGCGGCTGTCCATGCCCGGCATCAGCGCGGCAAGCGCGCGCATTTCGGCCAGCAGCAGGTCAAGGCCCTGCCGCTGCATTTCGATCCCGGTTTGCAGAAGCCGGACCTCCTCGCGGATCAGGTCGGCAGGGGTAGGGTCGGTCATTGGGCACAACTCCTGCAGAGTGGGGTCCAGGGCAACGCATCGAGCCGGGCCTCTTCGATCGGCTCGCCACACCGGGCACAGGTGCCGTAGGTTCCCTCTGCGATGCGCTTCAGGGCGGCGCGGATGCGGGCGATCTCGGCCAGACCGACCTGCCCGGTGGCTTCCAGCACCTCGTCGCCCTCGCGTTCGGTTGCAAGGTCTTCCCAGTCGGGGTTGTGATGCGACTCAAGCTCTTCCTCGATGGCTTCGATCCGCGCACCCAGCTCTTTCAATCGCTGTTCCAGCGCCGCCTTCCGGGCAGAGATCGGTTTCCTGGCCTGGTCGTGCATCGCATCCTCCTTCTTGTCTTTCTAGTTTCGCCGGTTTTGGCCGCTTGCGCCTTGACTCAGGTCAACGGGCTTTCCCTTTTCCGGTGCGCTGGCTATGGTCCCGTGGCAATCCGCCCCCAAGGCCCGCCTGTCCGAGTGGAGACTGACATGGAAATCCGCGCGATCACCCCCGACTATGCCGTCTCGCCCCAGATCGAACCCGGCGACCTGCCGGCGATCAAGGCGGCGGGCTATGTGACGGTGATCGACAACCGGCCCGATGGCGAGATCCCGCCGCATCTGCAGACCGAGGCGATGCGCGCGGCGGCCGAGGCGCTGGGGCTGGTGTTCGTGGCGAACCCGGTGGTCGGCGGCGCGCTGACGATGGACAATGTCACGGCGCAGCGCGCGGCCATTGCGGCCTCGACCGGGCCGGTCTTCGCCTATTGCGCCAGCGGCAACCGATCGTCGATCGTCTGGGCGCTAGCCAATGCCGGGCAGCGTCCGGTCGATGAGCTGATCGGCCTGCCCGCCCGCTTTGGCTATCAGCTGGACCATCTGCGGCCGCAGATCGAGGCCCTGGCCAGGCGCTGACGCCTAGCCCGCCGCGCGCAGTTCCGACGGCGGTTCCCCGTCCGGCACGGGCGCAGGGCGCGGGGGGGCCTGCGGCGGGCTGGCGGTCTGCACCGCCTCGGACAGTTTCAGCGCGCGCATCCCGCGGTGCTGGCCAAGACGGGCCTGCGCAACCCGACGGCCATCCAGTGTTTCCAGAGCAATCGCGTCCAGCGCGGCAGAGGGCAGGATCAGGGTTTCCCCCACCTCCAGCGCCATGATCTGCCGCAGCGGCAGGGTCAACCGCCCGACCACGGCGTCCAGACGGCAATCCGACTGCATCACCTGGGCCTGCAAGGCTGCGGTGAACTGCGGCGCGGTGGCGTCTGTCGGGTCGGTGGCCAGGGCCGGACGTTCGCCGCGCCCTTCGGCGGGCAGGACGAGGATCACCGTGCCGTCGCGCCCCCCCGGACCGCCCCCGGTCCCACCACCAAGCGCGACTTCGGCGGTCAGGACGCGATACACGTCCTCTTCCAGCATCAGCGCGAGCGGGCGGGCGTCTTCCAGGTAGGAGGCATAGCGGAAGCCCCCGGCCCAGACGAGATCGGCCTCATCCGCCAGCGCCTCATCGAGGCCCGACAGTGCCCGGTCGATGACGCCCGCCACCATCGCCGCGTCGATGCGGCTGGGCCGTCGGGGGGCGGCGGGGGCGGTCGACAGGCGGCCGACGGTCTGCATCTCGATCAGGGCCGAGGTGACCGGCGGGGAAAGCATGATGACACCCAGCCCTCCCGCAGGGCCGTCAAGCAGGGCGAGAAGCGCCCGTTCAGGCGCGATGTCCAGAATCTCGGCCAGAGAGAGACGTGTGATGGTCAGCTTGCGGAAGTCGAGGTCCAGCCCCATGGCATCGCGTGTCGCGCGGGCAAGCGCCAGTCGCCAGCCCCGGTCGGCACCGGGGGCACCTTCCGCCAGCGTCGGGCGGGCACGGTCGATCTTGCGGCGGATCACGTCGGTCATGGCAGCCAGTCCCTCGTCCGGTCACCTTACGCAGGTCATCCTTGCCGAAAGGTTAAGCGGCCAGCGTTTCCAGCCGCAAAGGCACCGTGACGCGGAAGGCCGCGCCGCCCTGCCCCGGCAGATAGGCGACCGAGCCGCCGAGATTGGTCATGATCTCGCGGCAGATCGCCAGACCCAGCCCCGCCCCGCCGGCGCGGTTGGCATCGGTCAGGCGGGCGAATTTCTCGAAGATCAGCGCCTGAGCATCCTTGGGGATGCCCTTGCCGTTGTCGATGAAGTCCACCGTCACCCGACCCGCACGCTGGCGCACGGCGATGCGCAGTTCGGGGCGGGCCGCGTCGCAGTACTTGCGCGCGTTCGAGATCAGGTTGATGAACACTTGGGTCAGCCGGTCGGCATCGGTCCTGAGATAGATCGCCTCGGACGGCAGGTCGCGGATGATGGTGAACTCGCGTTCCGGCCGGGTCGCGCGCGCCGCTGTCAGGGCCTTGTCGATCATCTCCTGAAGGCTGGCCAGCCCCACCGTCAGCTGCACCGCACCGTTCTCCAGAACCGAAAGGTCGAGCAGATCGTCCAGCAGCCGCGTCAATCGCTTGGCCTCGTCATGGATGATCCTGCCGTAGCGCACGACAGTCTCTTCCGGCAGACCGCCCTCGGTCAGGATTTCCGAAAAGGCCCGGATCGAGGTCATGGGCGTGCGCAGCTCGTGGCTGATCTGGGACAGGAAGGCGTCCTTCTGCAACGAGATCTGGGTCAGCTTTTCATTGGCCTCGCGCAGCGCGCCCGCCGTGCGGGTCAGTTCCGCCTCGCGCGCCTCCAGCCGGGCGGAATATTCCAGGATCTGCGCGGATTCGCTGGCCACGGCCATCAGATCCTCGACCGTCACCGTCGCGCGCCCGACCAGTTGCGAGATCATCGCATGGGCCGTGGCCGCCCCGACCGAGCCCGACAGCCGCGATTCCAGGCCGTCGAGGAAGGCCGGGGTCGGGTCGGGCAGGAACCCCTCCTTGCCTTGCGCGCTCGCGGCGGTCTGGAAGAAGGTCAGCGCCGCCTCCTCGCCCATGATGCGCTGCGCCATGGTCAGCAGCGCCTCGGGTTCCACCTGGCCGCGCGCCCAGCGTTGCGGGCCGACCGCGCCTTCGAACACGTTGACAAAGGCCGCGCCCTGCAACCGTTCCACCGGGCCGGGGAAGGTCAGCAGCGACCCCAGGCAGAAGGCCAGACAGTTCAGCACCATCGACCAGAAGAGCGCATGGGTCATCGGGTCCATCGCCTGGGTCCCGAACAGCGCATGCGGGCGCAGCCAGGCCAGACCGAAGGCGCCTTCGGTGAAGACGGTGGCCGGCAGCGCCGCCCCCGGGCCGAAGGACGGCAGGAACGAGGTGTAGGCCCAGACCGCAAGACCGGTGAGCAGCCCCAGCATCGCGCCCACCCGGGTTGCCCCCCGCCAGAAGATGCCGCCGATCATCGCGGGCAGCACCTGCGCCACGCCGAGGAACGCGATCAGCCCGATGGCCGCCAGCGCCGCCGAGCCGCCCGAGACCTGATAATAGCCGTATCCCAGCGCCAGGACCGCCGCGATGGCCAGGCGCCGCGCCATCAGGACGACCTGCCGCAGATCATCCGCCGCTGCGGCTCCGGGGCGCAGGCGCAGCCAGAGGGGGATCATCACATGGTTGGAGATCATCGTGGCCAGCGCGATCGATTCCACGATCACCATCGAGGTCGCCGAGGAGAAGCCGCCCAGAAAGGCCAGCATGGCCAGCCCGCCGTGGCCTTCGGCCAGGGGAAGGGTCAGCACGAACATGTCCGGGTTCGCGCCCGCGGGCAAGCGGTCCAGCCCGATGACGGCAATGGGCACGATGAACAGGCTCATCGCCATCAGATACAGCGGAAAGGCCCAGCTGGCGCGGGCAAGGTGGCCCTCGTCCTCGTTCTCGACCACCATGACCTGGAACATGCGCGGAAGACAGATCACGGCGGCGGCAGAAAGGAAGATGAGCCCCGTCCAGCGGCCGGGCTGGACCTGCCAGGCAGACAGATCGGCGGCGTCGATCCGGGCGATCACCTCGCCGACACCGCCCGCGATGCCCCAGACGACAAAGCTGCCCACCGCCAGAAGCGCGACCAGCTTCACCACCGCCTCGACCGCGATGGCGGTGACGATGCCGTGGTGCTGCTCGCGCGCATCCAGGTTGCGGGTGCCGAAGAGGATGGTGAAACAGGCCAGCCCCACCGCCACCCAGACCGCGATCTGCGCCGGGTCGAGCGGCCCCGAACCCTCGGGCGCGGCCGAGGCGAAGATCCCGAAGGCCAGGACCACCGATTGCAGTTGCAGCGCGATGTAGGGCGTCGCCGCCACCACCATGATGACGGTGACGATCACCCCCAGCGCATTCGACTTGCCAAAGCGCGACGAGATCAGGTCGGCGATCGAGGTGACATGATGCTGCCGCCCGATCCGCACCAGCTTGCGCAACAGCCACCACCAGCCGACGAAGACCAGCGTCGGGCCGAAGTAGATCGTCAGGAACTCCAGCCCCGACCGCGCGGCATAGCCCACCGCGCCGTAGAAGGTCCAGGCGGTGCAGTAGATCGACAGCGACAGCGTGTAGACCAGGGGCGAGCGCAGCCAGCCCAACCGGCCCCGCGCCGCCCGCCCCTCGACCCAGAAGGCCACGGCAAAGAGGAACACCACATAGAGAAGGCAGGACAGGACCAGAAGATTGAACGACATGTCAGTCCTCGTCCTCGTCGCGGCCCTCGCCCCCTCTCAGTCCCGGCGCAAAGGCTGCCGCGAGGAGGATCAGGAACAGCCAGACCGAAAAGAAGTAGATCACGTCATTGGCCGTCAGCGTCATCTGCGCCTCGGGCGCCCAGAGCAAGGGCAGGATCAGCAGAAGCAACCCCAGCACAGGCAAGAGCCGCGCCGCATCGCGCAGGCGACGCCGCCGGTAGGGCGCGCGCGCGAGGAACAGCGGGCGCTTCGGGCCGCGCATCAGCGGCTCCGCCCGGCCTGGGCCAGCATGGCGCGGACTTCGGCCAGGATTTCGGCGTTGGAGAAGGGCTTGGTCATGAACCTGTCGGCGCCCGCCTGTTCGGCCATCTCGCGGTCACGGCCGCGCGCGGTCAGCATCATCACCGGCAGGTCCTGGCTGCCGGGATCGGATCGCAACGCCGTCAGCACCTCCAGTCCGGACATGCCCGGAAGCATGTGGTCCAGGATGACCAGATCGGGCAGGTCCTGCCGCAGCATGGCCAGCGCCACGGTGCCATCGCCCGCATGGCTGACCCGCAGGCCATCGCGCGACAGCAGAAAGCGGATCGCCTCGGCGATGTTGGGTTCGTCCTCGATCAGAAGGACATGCGCGGCCAATGGTTCCCCCCGGACGGTCTTCAGCCACCCTCGCCCCACTATCGGCACAAGCGGGGCGCCTGTCAAAGGATTGCCGGACCGCGCATCGATGGCTTCGCCGTCCGGCGCGGGCGGAGCGACAGGAAGCCTGCATCCCGCAAGAGCGGCCGCTCAGCCCGCGACCTCGATTGCCAGGATCGACGGCTCGCGCCGTGCCGGGCAATCGCCGCGCGAACAGACCCGGCAGCTGGAGCCGATGCGCAGGGTGGGACCGGCACCGTCATCCGGCAGGATCAGCATCGACGCCTCGCGCAGTTCCGGGCCGCGCAGGCCCTGGGGATGCCGCGTCTCGGCCCAGGCGATGACCCGATGCCGCCGGTCCCCCTGGCCGGCCATCTGCACCCGGGCCTCGAACGGCTGCATCGGCCGACCAAGCGCCGCGTACAGCGGCCAGAGCGGACAGGCCGAGCCGAACCTCGGCAGCGGAAAGCCGGTCGCGGGCTTGCGGAAGGTCAGCGTGCCCGAGGCATCGCAGCTGACGAGGCCCGCCTGAAGCTCGGCCCCCATCGCCAGCCTGCGCATCACCGCCAGGGGCGAGACCGCGAAATCTTCGGCCAGGGCCATCGGGTCCGGGCCGCGGGCTGCCAAGGCCCTGGCAAAGCGGTCCTCGGGCATGGCCCGTGCATCGGCCTCTGCCCGCGCCACCAGGTCTCTGGCCAGACTGCGCGCGACGGAAGAGGCAAGCCGGGCGATCTCGGTGCCAAGCCCGGCCGAGAACTCGGCATCCGAAATCCTCCAGCCCCGGCTGCGGAGCCAGTCCTCCACCTCTTCCTGCGGTGCGGCGATACCCTGTTCTTCGATCCCCTGCCCCGCATCCAGGTAACCGACCAGCGCCTCGGCGCCCACGGCCAGCCGTTCGCTGTCCTGATGCAGGTTGTGGTGAAAGCGCGCGGCCCATTCCGGCTCCAGGTCCGGGGTTTCGGCCAGGATCGCCGCCGTCGCCCGCACCGCCGACAGCGAGGACAACAGCTCGTGCAGCGAGGCCGACAGATGCGGGTCGTGCGTCATCCGGTCGTTCAACGCCTCCACCGCCCGTTCCAGCGCGAGGCTGCGCATCTCCAGCGCGACCAGAAGGCCCGCCCAGCCGGGAAAACGGTCGGCGAATTCCTCGACCCGGTCGACCTCGGCCCTCTGGCCCTCGCCCTGTCCTGCCCCGCGCGCCGCCACCGCACGCAGGTCCTCGACCAGGGCCGCGTTGCCGCCCCCCGCCAACGCCGCGCGATCAATCGCCAGCGCATCGGCAAGCCGTTCCAGCACTTCGGGCGTCACCTTGCGGCGGTTGTGTTCGATAAGGTTCAGGTAGCTTGCCGAGATCCCCGCCCGCGCGGCTGCATCGGCCTGCTTCAGCCCCTGGGCCAATCGCAGGTCGCGCAGCTTGGTTCCGGTCAGGGCAGAGAGGGGCATGACCCTTGATGCCACAGCTTTACAAGGTTTGTGAAGCTTTACACGCGCCAAACGAAAAGCGCCGCCCCCGAAGAGGCGGCGCCCTGTCGTTCAGCGCGCTGCGTTCAGTTCGCAAGCGCCTTGTCGGTGATGACGCTGGTCCAGGCCCCTTCCGGCGCCTTGGTGATGACCGGGTCCGAGCCACCGGCAAGCAGCGTCGCCACGGTCTGTTCCGCTGCCGCCACGTCCAGCGCCCCGTTCGAGCCCGCGGTCAGCTTGGCGATCTCGCCCATCATCCGCTTCTGATGGGTTTCGGTCTGCGCGCCGGTCTGGTCGTTGTCCAGCACGATCATCGCGGCCTCATCCGGGTTCGCCTCGGCATATTTCCAGCCTTTCATGCTGGCACGGACGAACTTGACCATCGTCTCCTGGAAGGCCGGGTCGGCCAGCCGGTCCTCAAGCACGTAAAGCCCGTCCTCCAGCGTGGCAACGCCCTGATCCTCGTACTTGAAGGTCACCAGATCCTCGGGCTTGATGCCGGCGTCGATCACCTGCCAGTATTCGTTGTAGGTCATGGTCGAGATGCAGGCCGCCTGCTTCTGCAACAGCGGATCGACGTTGAAGCCCTGTTTCAGCACCGTCACCCCACCGGGAGAGCCGTCGGTCTTCAGCCCCAGCGTCGCCATCCAGGACAGGAACGGATATTCGTTGCCGAAGAACCAGACGCCCAGCGTCTTGTCGGCGAAATCCTTGGGCTCCTTGATCCCGGTTTCCTTCAGGCAGGTCAGCATCATCCCCGACTTGGCGAAGGGCTGGGCGATGTTGACCAAGGGCAGGCCCTTTTCGCGCGCGGCCAGCGCGGCGGGCATCCATTCCACGATCACATCGGCCCCGCCCCCCGCGATGACCTGGGTCGGCGCGATGTCCGGCCCGCCCGGCAGGATGGTGACGTTCAGCCCCTCTTCCTCGTAGAACCCCTTGTCCTTGGCCACATAATAGCCAGCGAACTGGGCCTGGGTCACCCATTTCAGTTGCAGCTTCACATCCTCGGCGCTGGCCCCCGATGCCATCGCCGCCAGAAACGCCGCCGTCAGAAGTCTTTTCATGTCGTTCTCCCATGTTGGGCCCCCTTCTCGGGGCCTTTGTTAATGTCTTTGCGACGGATGCCAGAAGGTCACCCACCGTTCGATCAGCGCGACCAGCCCGTAGAGAGCCGATCCCGCCAATGCCGCCACCGCAATCTCGGCCCAGACCATGTCGAGGCCAAGCCGTCCCACCTCGGTCGAGATGCGGAACCCCATTCCATAGACCGGACTGCCGAAAAACTCGGCAACGATGGCCCCGATCAGGGCCAGAGTCGATGCAATTTTCAACCCGTTGAAGACGAAGGGCATCGCCGCAGGCAGGCGCAGCTTGATCAGGGTCTGGACATAGCTCGCCCCCCAGGTCGCCATCAGGTCGCGCTGCATCCGTTCGCTGGCCTGCAAGCCCGCGACGATGTTCACCAGCATCGGGAAGAACACCATCACCACCACGACCGCCGCCTTCGACTGCCAGTCGAACCCGAACCACATCACCAGGATGGGCGCGAGGCCGACGATGGGCAGCGCCGCGACGAAGTTGCCGATGGGCAGCAGGCCCCGCTGCAGGAAAGGTGAGCGATCAATCGCAATCGCCACCAGGAAGGCCGCGCCCGCGCCGATCAGGAAGCCGGGGATCGCGCCTTTCAGGATCGTCTGGGCAAAGTCCTGCCACAGGATCGGCAGCGACACCGCGATCTTCGCGGCAATGGCACTTGGAGCGGGCAATATCACCGGCGCGATCCCCAGGCCGCGCACCAGCCCCTCCCACAACACCAGAACCGTTGCGCCGAACACCAGCGGAACCAGCAGCTTGCCCAGCCGCGTCTGCGAAATCGGGCTGGCCGACAGCCAGACGTTCAGCGCCCAGGCCGCAAGCCAGATGCCGATGGCAATCCACAGCGCGGTCATGCCGGAACCCCCATTCGCCTGCGGGCGACGCGTTCGACAAGCCCGACCGTCAGGATCAGGAGCCCCGCGAGGATCGCCGCCGCGAACAGCGCCGCCCACATGATCAAGGGCTCGCCGAACTGCGAGCCGATCAGCATCCGCGCGCCCAGGCCCTCGATCGCCCCCGTCGGCAATTCGCCCACGATGGTGCCGACCAGCGAGGCCGCAACGGCCACCTTCAGCGAGGCGAAGAAATAGGGCATCGAGGCCGGCAGCCGCAGCTTCAGGAACGTGGCCGCCTCGCCGGCGCCGTAGGTCTTGAGCAGGTCCAGCTGCATCTGGTCGGGGCTGCGCAGGCCCTTCACCATGCTGACAAGTACAGGGAAGAAGCTGAGGTAGGCCGCGATCACCGCCTTCGGCACATCGCGCCCGCTCAGGCCCAACTGGCTGGAGACCGTGATGATCATCGGCGCCAGCGCCACGATGGGCACCGTCTGGCTGATGATCGCCCAGGGCATCACCGACAGGTCCATCACCCGAAAGCGCACGATGGCCATGGCCAGCAGAACCCCCACGACGATCCCCAGGCCGAAGCCCATCATCGTGCCCTTCAACGTGACGATCCCGTGATAGACGAGGCTGCGCTTCGAAGTCACCGCCTGACCGAAAAGGCCCTTCCACAGTTCCGCCCCCACCTGATGCGGCGGCGGCAGAAGGGGGCGGGGCTGGTCCATCGTCTGCGGGATCACCTCGGCCCAGGTCACCTCCTGACCGGCCCGCTGCGCCTGGTCGAAGACCCAGGCCGCATTCATCCAGACGGCGGCGGCATACCAGATCACCACGATCCCGGTCAGCACGGTCAGCACGGGAAGCACCCGGTTCATGCCCACCCCCCGGCCGCAGACCAGAGTGCCGATGCGCCCGACCGCGTCCGGGCGGATGCCCGACCTTTGCCGGACAGTTTCCAGACGCTGGACCTAGTCGTCATGATGCCCGGCCCGCAGCCCCTCCCGCACCCGATGGGCGATCTCGATGAACTCCCGGCTGTCGCGGATGTCCAGCGGCCTTTCCTTGGGCAAGGGACTGTCGATCACGTCGGTGATCCGTCCCGGACGCGGGGACATCACCACGATCTTGGTCGACAGATAGACCGCCTCGGGGATGGAATGGGTCACGAAGCCGATGGTCTTGCCGGTGCGCGCCCAGAGTTTCAGCACCTCTTCGTTCAGCCGGTCGCGCACGATCTCGTCCAGAGCGCCGAAGGGTTCGTCCATCAAGAGGATATCGGCGTCGAAGGCCAGGGCCCGCGCGATGGAGGCGCGCTGCTGCATCCCTCCCGACAGCTGCCAGGGGAATTTCTTGCCGAAGCCCGTCAATTCGACCAGGTCCAGAACCCGCGCGGTCCGCTCGTCCTGCTCGGCCCTCGAAAACCCCATGATTTCCAGTGGCAGCCTGATGTTTCCCGCAATCGTCCGCCACGGATACAGGCCCGCCGCCTGAAAGACATAGCCATAGGCCCGCCGCCTGCGCGCCTCGTCCGGGGGCATGCCGTTGACCGTCAGCGTGCCCGACGTCGGATGCTCCAGGGCCGCGATCGCCCGCAGGAAGGTCGTCTTGCCGCAGCCCGAGGGCCCGATGAAGCTGACGAAATCGCCCTGGTTGATCGTCAGGTTCACATCCTTCAACGCCTGCACCGGACCGTCGGCGGTCTGGAACACCAGGTTCAGCCCCCTCGCCTCGATCACCGGCTGGCTCGCTTTGTCCTTCACGCCGCCATCCCTTCACATTCCCGTTGCCTGCCGATGCCAGACTTGCACGCGTCCGGACGCGCCCCCATCTCGGGCCAAGAAGGAGGACCGCCATGCTTATCAATATCTTGCAGACGACCCTCGCCTTTGCTCCGGCGCCGGACGATCTGGACGAGATCTACTTCGACGCCCCCATCATCGCCTTCGCGCCCTCGGACCGGAACGACGAGGAAAGCGAACCGGGAGAACCCTGACACCGTCAGACCCCCGTCGCCGGAATACCCGTCCGCTCCACCGGGCGGGGTGCGGTCAGGTCCTTCCACCGGGTCAGCGCGCGGTTCACCGCCGGGCGCGGCTCGCGGGGGACGAACTTTCCGTGCCCTTCCTGCGTGCGCACCTCGCCGTCGTGGATGGCCACATGGCCGCGGGTCAGGGTGAACCGGGGCAGGCCCTTCACGGTGTGGCCCTCGAAGACGTTGTAGTCGATCTTCGATTGCTGGCTGGCAGCCGTGATCGTCTTGCTCTTCTCCGGATCCCAGACCACCAGATCGGCATCCGCGCCCACCAGCACCGCACCCTTCTTCGGGTAGCAGTTCAGGATTTTCGCGATGTTGGTCGAGGTTACCGCGACAAATTCATTCGGCGTCAGCCGCCCGGTGTTCACGCCATGGGTCCAGAGCATCGGCATCCGGTCCTCCAGCCCCCCCGTCCCGTTCGGGATCTTCGAGAAGTCGCCGCGACCAAAGCGCTTCTGCTCGGTGGTAAAGCTGCAATGGTCGGTGGCGACAACCGAGAGGCTGCCGGACATCAGACCCGCCCAGAGGCTGTCCTGATGCTGCTTGTTGCGGAAGGGCGGCGACATCACCCGCCGCGCGGCATGGTCCCAGTCGGGGTGGAAATATTCGCTTTCGTCCAGCGTCAGGTGCTGGATCAGCGGCTCGCCCCAGACCCGTTTCCCCTGCTGGCGCGCGCGCCGGATCGCCTCATGCGCGTCCTCGCAGGAGACGTGGACGACATAGAGCGGCACCCCCGCCATGTCGGCGATCATGATCGCGCGGTTCGTGGCCTCGCCCTCCACCTGCGGCGGGCGGGAATAGGCGTGGGCTTCCGGCCCGGTGTTGCCCTCCTTCAAGAGCTTCGCCGTCAGTTCCGCCACCACATCGCCGTTCTCGGCATGGACCATCGCCAGACCGCCCACGTCGCCCACCCGGCGGAAGCTGTTGAACAATTCATCATCGTTCACCATCAGCGCGCCCTTGTAGGCCATGAAATGCTTGAAGCTGGTGATCCCCGCCTTGGCGGAGTCGGCGATCCCCTCCCAGACCTTCTCGCCCCACCAGGTGACGGCCATGTGGTAGGAGTAATCGCAGGTCGCCCGAGTGGACTTGTTCGACCAGACCTTGGCCGCGTCCATCAGGTCCTGACCCTGCCCCGGCAGGATGAAATCGACGACCATCGTCGTCCCGCCCGACAGCGCCGCCCGGGTGCCGGACTCGAAGTCGTCCGCCGAATAGGTGCCCATGAAGGGCATCTCCAGATGCGTATGCGGGTCGATCCCGCCGGGCATGACATAGCAGCCGGTCGCATCAAGCTCCGTCCCGCCCGTGAGGCCCTGCCCGATCTCGGTGATCACCCCGTTCTCCACCCGCACATCGGCCTTGTAGGTAAGGTCGGCGGTGACGACGGTGCCGTTCTTGATGATGGTGGTCATTGATGATCGCTCCCTGCTCAAATGCAGTCCTATCTGTGCCTACTGGTGTAGCCGCCTTCGCCGTTCTTCAGGAGGCAAGCCCAAGAAACGGCACGACCCTCGGCGAAGTATTGATTGTATCGATCAATCGCCGCATTTCGACACTCGTCCAAGTCGCTGTAGCTTCCCCAAATATCCCAGACAGTCTCTCCACCTTGATAGTAGCCTACCTCAGCGGCGTACTCTTCCGGGGTGCAGGCGGAAAGAAAGGCCAACGCAGCTAAAGCAGCCGCAACATTAGCTGAGCGAAGAGGCCTCACCCCACCACCTCCGCCACTTCCAACACCGCGTGCAGCAGCACATCCGTCCCCGCCGCCGCCCATTCCGGGCTGATCTCCTCCGCCTCGTTGTGCGACAGGCCGTCCACGCAGGGGCACATGATCATCACCGTGGGGGCGACGCGGTTGATCCAGCAGGCGTCGTGGCCGGCGCCGCTGACGATGTCCATATGGGAATAGCCCAGCTTTTCAGCAGATTGCCGGACGATCTTCACTAACCCTGCGTCGAAGGTGACGGGGTCGAAATGGCCCACCGGCTCGATCTCGCAACCCAGGCCCAGCTCCTTCGCCACCGCATGGGCGGCGCGTTCAACCTCGGCGCGCATCGCATCCAGCTTGGCCTGTTCCGGCGACCGGATATCCACCGTGAACACGCATTTCCCCGGGATCACGTTGCGCGAATTGGGATAGACGTTGCACTGGCCCACCGCGCCCACGGCGTTCGGCTGGTGGCTCATTGCGATCTGGTGCACGCGTTCGGTGATCCGCGCCATGCCAAGGCCGGCGTTCACCCGCATGTGCATCGGCGTCGAGCCGGTATGCGCCTCCTTCCCCGTCAGAGTGATCTGCAACCACCAGAGCCCCTGGCCATGCGTGACCACGCCGATCTGCTTGCCTTCGGCTTCAAGGATCGGGCCCTGCTCGATATGCAGCTCCAGCATCGCATGCATCTTCCGCGCGCCCACCGGCTCGTCCCCGACCCAGCCGATGCGGGCCAGCTCGTCGCCGAAGCGCTTTCCGTCCGCATCGCGACGGTCATAGGCGAAGTCCTGCGTGTGCATCCCCGCGAACACACCCGAGGCGAGCATGGCAGGCGCAAACCGCGTGCCCTCCTCGTTGGTCCAGTTCGTCACCACGATCGGGCGGCGCGTCCTGACCCCCATGTCGTTCAGCGTCCGCACCACCTCCAGCGCGCCAAGGACGCCCAGGACGCCGTCATACTTCCCGCCCGTCGGCTGGGTGTCGAGGTGGCTGCCCATGTAGACCGGCAGCGCATCGGGATCCGTGCCCGCGCGCGTGGCGAACATGTTGCCCATGGTATCGACACCCATCGACAGGCCCGCCGCTTCGCACCAGCGCTTGAAAAGGTGGCGGCCCTCGCTGTCGGCATCGGTCAGGGTCTGGCGGTTGTTGCCGCCCGCCACACCCGGGCCGATCCTGGCCATTTCCATCAGGCTGTCCCACAGGCGTGCGGGATCGATCCGAAGGTTGTCCCCGGTTGCTGGCATCTGCATGGCTCCCTGTTCGCGCGGGGCCATCCTGCCCCTTGCCGCGACTCGTTTCCTGACCGTATGGTCAAGGTGAAGCGCAGCACAACCTGACCATACGGTCAACAAAAATCCGGGGAGCGATGAGCGGCGACGCCCAGATTTCACGCCTGAAGCCCGGCCGCCGCACGGATATCCGGCGCGAGAACGAGCGCGCGATCCTGGAAGCCGCCGAAAAGGTCTTTGCCGAGGCCGGGTTCGGGGGCGCCACCATGCAGCTGATCGCCGACATGGCCGGCCTGCCCAAGGCGAACCTGCATTACTACTTCGCCACCAAGGAGGACCTCTACCGCAAGGTGGTGCAGCAGATCTTCGAAATCTGGCTCGATGCGGCCTCCAGTTTCGACGATGCCCCCGGCCCGGTGGAAGGCATCGGCGCCTATATCGACGCCAAGATGGACATCAGCCGCACCCATCCGCATGGCTCCAAGGTCTGGGCGTCCGAGGTGATGCACGGCGCCCCGGTGATCCAGGATTATCTGGAAACGACGCTGCGCGACTGGACCGATGGCCGGATCGCGGTGATCCAGCGCTGGATCGACGAAGGCAAGATGCGCCCCGTGAACCCGCGGCATCTGCTCTACATGCTCTGGGCCACGACGCAGCACTACGCGGATTTCGGCCACCAGATCCAGACGCTGAACAACGGCAAGCCGCTCTCCGACAAGCAGTGGCAAGAGGCCAAGGCCAGCGTCAAGGACATGGTCCTGCGCGGGATCGGGGCGATCTAGGGGGCCGCATGGATATCACCGAGCTTGAGGCGGAATACGCCGAACTGACCCTGCCCCGGTTCGACGAACTGGCCGCATTGCGGCTGGGGCAGATCCTGGTCGATCTGGCACTGGCCGAGGATCTGCCGGTGGTCATCGACATCCGCACGGCGGATCGGACGCTGTTTCACGCGGGCCTGCCCGGCTCCGCCCCGGTGAACGACCGCTGGGCGCGAAGGAAGTCGAACAGCGCGCTGATGTTCCAGCTGCCCTCGCTCCTGGTCGGGCGGCGCAATGCGGCCCGGGACGAGACGCTGGCGCGGCACGGGCTTGCGTCGGACGACTATGCCGATGCCGGCGGCGCAGTGCCGATCCGGGTGGCGGGTGCCGGCATGGTGGCGGTGGCGACGGTGTCCGGCCTGCCGCAGGTCGAGGATCACAAGCTGGTCGTGCGCGGGATCCGGGCCTTGATGGCCTCGCCCCGGGTCTGAACCGCGCCCCAGGCTGTCCGGCGCTGTCGGACGCCACGCCCCGGACCCGGGCGAAGGGTTTGACCTGCCCCCCGCAACCGCGCTATCCAAGGGGTCCCGCAAGGAAATCCGGCCCTTCATGTCCACCGCTGCCCGCCCCCGCTCGCGTATCCAGCAGAAGAACCGCGAGGTCATTCTGGACGCGGCGCTCGAGGTGTTCTCGCTGCACGGCTTCCGGGGCGCGACCCTGGACCAGATCGCCGAAGTGGCCGGGCTGTCGAAGCCGAACCTTCTGTACTACTTTCCCTCCAAGGAGGCCGTGCACAAGGCGCTTCTGACCGGGCTGCTGGACACCTGGCTCGACCCCTTGCGGGCGATGGACCCGGCGGGCGAGCCGCTGCACGAGATCAAGGCCTATGTCAGGCGCAAGCTGGACCTGGCGCGGGACTACCCGAGGGAAAGCCGGCTCTTTGCCAACGAGATCCTGCAAGGCGCGCCCCGGATGCGGGACGCCATCGAAGGCGACCTGCGCGCTCTGGTGGCCGAAAAGGCGATGGTGCTGACCCGCTGGATGGACGAGGGGCGCATCGCGCGGGTCGATCCGGTGCATCTGATCTTCTCGATCTGGGCGCTGACCCAGCACTATGCCGACTTCGAGGTGCAGGTCCGCGCCGTGCTGGGGCCGGGGCATGACCCCTTTGCCGAGGCGGGCAGGTTTCTTGACACCCTGTTCAGCCGGCTGCTGTCTGCGGATCGGTAGAATCTTAGGGGAAAGCCGACTGATAAACCGTTGCTTTTGCGTTAAGATGCCCTCGTTCACGCACCAGGACAGGAGGGCGAGTCATGGTCATGATTACCAGCATCCGTGCACCGCTGCCGGTGGCCGAGGCGCCGATACCCGCAGTTGCGGAGCCACGGCCCAGAGGCAGTCACTCCGGGGGGGCGGCGGGGCCGGTCACGGCTCCGATGCGGTCCGATGCGGTGACGCAGGCCGCCCGCACGGCAGGGGGTGAGGCACAGCTGATGACGGCCGGACTGGCGCCGGACCCCGGTGCCGCCGCCGCAGCCGAGGCAGCGCGCACCGCCTATATCAAGGCCAGCATCGCCGCCGGGATCAGCCCGCTTCCCCTGCCCTAGGGCGCAGCCCGGACCGGCACCGGGCCGCCAGCGGTATCGGGGCTGGACCTACTCTGCCGCCTGGGCCATCGGGTTGTTCGGGTGCGTAGTCCAGTCGGCATGATCGCCCACCACCTTGCCGGTGCGCGGATCGACCGCGCCTTTCGGCAGTTCGCGCATGGTGATGCAGTTTTCCACCGGGCAGACATCGACGCACAGGTTGCAGGCCACGCATTCCTCGTCCTTCACGGTGAAGACCCGATCCGGCGACATGGCAATGGCCTGGTGGCTGGTGTCCTCGCAGGCCGCATAGCAGCGACCGCACTTGATGCAGAGGTCCTGATCGATCTGCGCCTTGGTCACATAGTTCAGGTTCAGGTGCTGCCATTCGACGAAATTCGGCACCGCGCGGCCGATCAGGCTGTCAAGCGACATCTGCTTTTCGTCCAGATACTGCGACAGGCCCGAGATCATTTCCTGCACGATCTTGAAGCCATAAGTCATTGCCGCCGTGCAGACCTGCACGTTGCCCGCGCCAAGCGCCATGAACTCTGCCGCGTCGCGCCAGGTGGTGACACCGCCGATGCCGCTGATCGGCAGGCCCCGGGTTTCCTGATGCCGGGCGATCTCGGCCACCATGTTCAGCGCGATGGGCTTGACCGCCGGGCCGCAATAGCCGCCGTGGCTGCCCTTGCCGTCGATCATCGGGAAGGGCGAGAAGTGGTCGAGATCCACATTCGTGATCGACTTCACCGTGTTGATGAGGCTGACCGCATCCGCCCCACCGCGCTTGGCCGCCATTGCGGGTGGCAGGATCGAGGTGACGTTGGGCGTCAGCTTCACGATGCAGGGCATCCGGCTGTACTGCTTGACCCAGCGCGTGACCATCTCGATGTATTCCGGCACCTGCCCCACGGCCGAGCCCATGCCGCGTTCGGCCATCCCGTGCGGGCAGCCGAAGTTGAGTTCCACACCGTCCGCCTCGGTGTCCTCGATCTGTTTCAGGATCGCCTTCCAGCTGTCCTCCTCGCAGGGCACCATCAGCGAAATGACCAGCGCCCGGTCCTTCCACTTGCGCTTGACCTCCTTGATCTCGCGCAGGTTCACCTCCAGCGGGCGGTCGGTGATGAGTTCGATGTTGTTCAGCCCCAGCAGGCGACGGTCCGCGCCCCAGATCGCACCGTAGCGCGGGCCGTTCACGTTCACGATGGGCGGGCCCTCCGCGCCCAGGGTCTTCCAGACCACGCCGCCCCAGCCCGCCGCGAAGGCGCGCTCGACGTTGTATTGCTTGTCCGTGGGCGGGGCCGAGGCCAGCCAGAACGGGTTCGGGGACTTGATGCCGATGAAATTCGAGCTGAGGTCAGCCATGGGAAGCCTCCTTGCGACACGCTGGGAGAGATGGGGGAAGTGCAGGGTGGGCGATCCGCCCGCCACGGGTCAGAAAAGCGACCAGATCCAGCCGATCAGATGGCCCGCGACCTCGCCGAAAAGCGGGGTGAAATAGGCCCAGGCCAGGCAGCCGATGAAGTTCACCACCATGAAGACCATGGGCGACATGCGGGCGATCCCGGCCATCACGAAGACGACGGCGCGCAGGGGCCCGAAGAAATGACCGATGGTCACCGCAAAGGCCCCCCAGCGACGGAAGGCGTCGTTGCCCTTCTCGACGAAATCCGGGTGGTTGCGGAAGGGCCAGAGCGACAGGATCGCCTGACCGTAGCGCCAGCCGATCCAGTACGAGACGATCGAGCCGATGAGTGCTCCAATCGAGGCGCCTGCCCAGATCGGGAACAGCGACAACTCGCCCGTGGCCACCAGCGCGCCCACACCCAGCAGGATCGCGGTCGAGGGGATGACGATCGACAGGAAGGCCAGATTTTCGCCGAACGCGAAGACCAGCGCGATCCAGAACGCCCAGTCCCGGTTTTCCCGGACGAGGGCCAGAATGGCGTCGATCATTCCTTGCACGGGCAGCATCCTTCGCGGATTTCCGCAACTGCCCTAGCCCCGCCGCCGGAAATGCGCAAGCTCCGGCCATGGCTCAGCCCATCAGATGCAGATGAATGGCTTCTGCGGCATCGCGTCCCTCGGCCACGGCAGTCACCGTCAGGTCCTCGCCGCCCGCCGCGCAATCGCCTCCGACCCAGACCTTTCCCGACGGCCCAGCGAGCTTGCCGCCCGCGACAGCCAACCCCTCCGGCGCGCCGACGAGCGTCTGGCCGATGGCCTTGAACACCTGGTCGGCCTTCAGCCGGAAGGTCTCGCCCGTGGATTTCAGCCCCTCGGGCGTCTCTTCGGTATAGGCGAACTCCACCTCGCGGACCGCGCCGTTGCCGTGGATCGCCACCGGCATCGCGTTGCAGATGATCCGCACGCCCACGCTGGTGGCATGCTCCTGTTCATAGGCCGAGGCCGACATCTTCTCCTGCCCCCGGCGATAGACGATGGTCACGTTCTCTGCACCAAGCAGCTTGGACTGCACCGCCGCATCGACCGCCGTCATCCCGCCGCCGATCACCACGACATCCCGTCCGATCGGCAGGGTGGTAAGGTCAGGGCACTGGCGCAGCTCCGCGATGAAATCGACTGCATTGCGCACGCCCGCCTTGTCCTCGCCCGTCGCCCGCAGCGCGTTCACGCCCGCAAGGCCGATGCCGAGAAAGACCGCGTCATACTCGGCCTCCAGTTCGGCAAGCGTCACGTCCCGGCCCAGTTCGACCCCGGTGCGGATCTCGATCCCGCCGATGGACAAGAGCCAGTCCACCTCTTTCTGCGCGAAACCGCCGGTCGCCTTGTAGCTGGCGATGCCATATTCGTTCAGACCGCCCGCCTTGGGCCGCCGTTCGAACACCACCACGTCATGGCCGTGCATGGCCAGACGGTGCGCACAGGCCAGACCCGCCGGACCCGCGCCCACCACCGCCACCCGCTTGCCCGTGGGGGCACCCCGGGTGAAGGGATGCAGCCCCTTGGCCATCGCAACATCCGTCGCATAGCGCTGCAACCGCCCGATCTCCACCGGCTTGCCCTCGGCGGCCTCGCGCACGCAGGCCTCTTCGCACAGGGTTTCCGTCGGGCAGACCCGGGCGCAGATTCCGCCCAGGATGTTCTGGCTCCAGATCGTCTTGGCCGCGGCCTCGGGCGTGCCGGTGGCGATCTGGCGGATGAACAGCGGAATGTCGATCGCGGTCGGGCAGGCCGCGATGCAGGGCGCATCATGGCAGAAGTAGCAGCGATCCGCCGCCACGCGCGCTTCGTGCCGGTCGAACGCCGGCTCATGGTCACTGAAGTTTCGCGCGATGGCATCCGCGGACAGGCGGCCGGCAACGATTCCGGGCGTAAGCGGACTGTTCGACATGGGCTGGGGGCCTCCCTGGCTTATCGTTTCGTGAAGGCTGGCACAGGTCGGTTTTTTTATCAAACGGTAAATTTTCATCGCCCGCAGTTTTTTGCGGCGCTGCCCGTCTTGCAGGCAGCGCACAAAGGCCGGGCTGGTAGCGCCAACGCTTTCGCGGCTTTTCAGCCCTCACCGGCTCGCGTATAAGCGCCGAATACCAGACTGCGGGGGGCTCCGGGCCCAGGCCGCGCGCGCCCAAGGCGCAGACTTGAAGCGCAGACTTGAGGCGCAGAAAAGAACAGAGGACCCGATGAGCAAGCAGACCACCGACACCGACGTCGCCTTCATCTCGGCACTTGCCGAGCTGCTGAACAGGAACGACCTGACCGAACTGTCCGTGAAGCGGGAATATGGCGAGGATGACAGTCTGGAGGTTCGCGTCGTCAAGCAGGCGAATGTCGTGACGGTCGCCGCGGCCCCTGCCCCCGTCGCCCAGGCCCCGGCCCCGACGGCACATGCCGCCTCGGCCCCCGCGCCTACCCCGACCCCCTCCGCCGCCGTCGACGACCCGGCGCAGCATCCCGGCGCGGTGACCTCGCCCATGGTCGGAACCGTCTACCTCGCAGCCGAACCCGGCGCCGCGCCCTTCGTCACCATCGGCTCGCAAGTGGCGGAAGGTCAGACTGTCCTCATCATCGAGGCGATGAAGACCATGAACCACATTCCCGCCCCGCGCGCGGGCACCGTCAAGCGCATCCTGGTCGAGGACGGCCACCCGGTCGAATATGGCGCCCCCCTGATGATTATCGAATAAGGTCTTGCCCATGTTCGATAAAATCCTGATCGCCAACCGCGGGGAAATCGCCCTCCGCGTGATCCGCGCCGCCCGCGAGATGGGGATCAAATCGGTCGCGGTCCATTCCACCGCCGACGCCGATGCGATGCATGTCCGCATGGCGGACGAGTCCGTCTGCATCGGCCCTGCGCCCTCGTCGCAAAGCTATCTGTCCAAGGCCGCCATCATCTCGGCCTGCGAGATCACCGGCGCGCAAGCCGTGCATCCGGGCTACGGCTTCCTGTCCGAGAACGCGGCTTTCGCCCAGGCGCTGGAAGATCACGGCATCACCTTCATCGGTCCCTCGGCGGAACACATCCGCATCATGGGCGACAAGATCACCGCCAAGGTCACGGCGAAAGAACTGGGCATCCCGGTCGTTCCCGGCTCGGACGGCGGTGTGCCGGACTTCGAGACGGCCCGGACCGTCGCCGAAGAGATCGGCTATCCGGTCATCATCAAGGCCACCGCCGGCGGTGGCGGGCGCGGCATGAAGGTCGCCGCCAACGCGACCGAACTGGAGGTCGCCTTCCGCACCGCGCGGTCCGAGGCGAAGAACGCCTTCGGCAACGACGAAGTCTACATGGAGAAATACCTCCAGCGCCCCCGCCATATCGAGATCCAGGTCTTCGGCGACGGCAAGGGCGGCGCGGTGCATCTGGGCGAACGCGACTGCTCGCTGCAACGGCGGCACCAGAAGGTCTTCGAAGAGGCGCCGGGTCCGGCGATCACGCCGAAGCTGCGGAGCGAGATCGGCACGATCTGCGCCAATGCGATGAAGAAGCTGAAGTATGGCGGCGCGGGGACGATCGAGTTCCTGTATGAGGACGGCAGGTTCTACTTCATCGAGATGAACACCCGCCTGCAGGTCGAACATCCCGTCACCGAGGCGATCTTCGGCGTCGATCTGGTGCGCGAACAGATCCGCGTGGCCTCGGGCCTGCCGCTGTCCTTCACGCAGGACGAGCTGGAGATCAACGGCCACGCCATCGAGGTGCGCATCAACGCCGAGAAGATCCCCGCCTTCAGCCCCTGCCCCGGACGGATCACCCAGTTCCACGCCCCGGGCGGCCTTGGCGTGCGGATGGATTCCGCGATCTACGACGGCTACCGCATCCCGCCCTATTACGACAGCCTCATCGGCAAGCTGATCGTGCACGGCCGCGACCGGCCCGAGGCTTTGGCGCGGCTGAAACGCGCGCTGAGCGAACTTATCATCGACGGCATCGACACCTCGATCCCGCTGTTCCACATGCTTCTGGCCGAGCCGGACATCCAGAACGGCGAGTACAACATCCACTGGCTGGAAAAGTGGCTGGAAAAGCAGTTCTCTTGATCTGAACGGGGCGCCCGGACCGGGCGCCTCAGCGCAAAAGTTTTCGAAAACTTTTGCAAAATCCTTCGAAGGATTTTGCGGTGCCCGGAACTGCCGACGACATCACTCCCGACATCCTGTTGCGCGCCTATGCGATGGGCATCTTTCCGATGTCCGATGGCCGCGACGACCCCGAAATCCACTGGATCGACCCGCGCCGCCGCGGGGTGTTGCCCCTCGACGGCTTCCACGTCTCGCGGTCGCTGGCAAAGCGCCTCCGCTCGGGACAGTTCAGGGTGACGACCGATCTGGATTTCGAAAAAGTGGTCGAAGCCTGCGCTGATCGTCCTGAAACCTGGATCAGCCATCGCATCCAGCGACTATATCTGCAGCTGCACCGCCTGGGCTTTGCCCACAGCATCGAAGTCCGTGAAGGCGACCTCCTGGTCGGCGGGGTCTACGGCGTCACGCTGGGCGCCGCCTTCTTTGGCGAAAGCATGTTCTCGCGCACGACCGACGCATCTAAGGTGGCCCTGGCCCATGCGGTGCACCGGTTGCGGGCCGGGGGGTTCAGGCTGTTCGACACGCAGTTCCTGACCCCGCATCTCGCCAGCCTCGGCGGGCAGGAGATTCCGCGGGCCGAATACCACCGCCGACTGGCCGATGCGCTGCAACAGACCGCAACCTTCGATCCCGAAGGCTACTCCCCCTCGACCGGAGAGGTCGCTTCCGGCGGCGCGGCCTCTGGCAAGACGCAACTCAGAACCCAGACGTCATAGCGCGGATGGTCCAGCGCCGACAGGGCGGGCGACGACGCCAGCATCCAGCCAGAGAACAGCGACGTTCTGCTGGAGTCTTCCAGGATGGTCAGATGCGCTTCGGCATCCGAGGCGGGGTTGTCGGTCGGGTAGCGGCAGCTGTCCAGTTGCACCAGAAGCCGCCCGAACTTGGCCGATTGTCCGCGAGACAGCGTCACATCTCCGGTTTCGCTGGTCAGCTTGTCCAGAAACCGCAGCGAGGCACCGCTGGAGTCGGTGAACTCCGGCCCGGCCTCCTGCGCCTGGGCCGGAAGCGCGAGCGCCAGAGCCAGGGTTAGGCAAAGCGCCCTCATGGCGCGGCAGGCTCGGCTTCGGCCGCAGCCGCGCCGCCGCCCGCGAATTTCATCAGAAGCGTAATCAGGCTGACCGCGCCTTGCGTGTCCTCGATCTCGCCACCCGGCTCCAGCATCTCCAGCGCGCCGCCGGGCTGGACCTCGACGAAGGTGCCGCCCAACAGCCCTTCGGACGCGATCAGGATGGTCGAATCGACCGGCACCGCCACATCCTTGCGCATCGAGATCGTGGCATCGGCGAAATAGGTTTCCGGGTTCAGCCTGATGTCGGTCACCGTGCCGACCTTGACGCCGGCCAGCCGCACGTCGGTGCCGATGCTCACGCCTTCGATCGACCGGAAGCTGGCGGTCAGCGGATAGCTGTCGCCCGTGCTCCCCAGCCCTGCCCCGCGCGCGGCATACAGCGTGAAGCCAAGCGCCACGGCCAGAACCGCGGCCCCGGCCAGGATTTCTGCGCGTTCGTAGGCCATCACTCGGGGGCCCAGGCCTCATAGTCGCGCCGGGCGACGGGATCGGCGCGGCGGATCGAGCCCGGCGGGACATAGGCAGCCTCGGTGCCGGTCAGGTTCTCCTGATGCGGCTTTTCCCAGGGCTTGTGCTTGAGCGGGGCCTTGGTCGGCGGTTCGTCCCAGGTGTGGTGCAACCAGCCGTGCCAGTCCGGCGACACGCGCGAGGCTTCCATGTCGCCGTTGTAGATCACCCAGCGCCGCTTGCCGTCGGCGGTCTGGTAGAAGACGTTGCCCGCGTCATCCTCGCCGACCCGCACACCCTTGCGGGCGGTGAACAGCTGGGTGCCGATGGTCTGGCTGTTCCACCAGGTCAGCAGGCGTTTGAGGAAGTACATCGGGGCCTCCGTCTTCGTTTTCCCCCATATGGCCGAAAGCCTCGCCAAGGTCTAGGGCGAAGGCGCATCCCTCGGGGGGCGCCAGCGGATGTCCCGCCGACAGGACAAACGAAAAGGCGGGCTTGCGGCCCGCCTTCGATCACCAGCGCGACCGGATCAGGCCTTGACCGGCTCTTTCTTCTTCGTCTCGGTGTAGACGAGCATCGGCTTTGCGCCCGAGTTCACCGCCTCTTCCTTGACCACCACTTCCTCGACCCCGTCCATGCCGGGCAGTTCGAACATGGTGTCCAGAAGGATGTCCTCCATGATCGACCGCAGGCCGCGCGCGCCGGTCTTGCGCTTGATCGCGCGCTTGGCGATGGCGGTCAGCGCATCCGGTGTGAAGGTCAGTTTCACGCCCTCGATCTCGAACAGGCGCTGATACTGTTTCACCAGCGCATTCTTAGGTTCGGTCAGGATCGTCACCAGCGCCGCCTCGTCCAGGTCGGTCAGCGTGGCAATGACCGGCAGACGGCCGACGAATTCCGGGATCAGGCCGAACTTGAGCAGATCCTCAGGTTCCAGCTCCTTGAACAGGTCGCCCACGCTGCGCTCTTCGGGGCCCTTCACATCGGCGCCGAAGCCGATGCCCGACCCCTTGTTGCGCTGCGCGATGATCTTTTCCAGACCGGCGAAGGCGCCGCCGCAGATGAACAGGATGTTCGTGGTATCGACCTGAAGGAATTCCTGCTGCGGATGCTTGCGGCCCCCCTGCGGCGGCACCGACGCAACGGTGCCCTCCATGATCTTCAGCAGCGCCTGCTGCACGCCCTCGCCGCTCACGTCGCGGGTGATCGAGGGGTTGTCGGACTTGCGCGTGATCTTGTCGACCTCGTCGATGTAGACGATCCCGCGCTGCGCGCGTTCGACGTTGTATTCGCTGGCCTGCAGGAGCTTGAGAATGATGTTCTCCACATCCTCGCCGACATAGCCCGCCTCGGTCAGCGTGGTGGCATCCGCCATCGTGAAGGGCACGTCCAGGATTCGCGCCAGCGTCTGGGCCAGCAGCGTCTTGCCGCAGCCCGTGGGGCCGATCAGCAGGATGTTCGACTTCGACAGTTCGATGTCGTTCTTCGAGGAATGGTTCAACCGCTTGTAATGGTTGTGCACCGCCACCGACAGCACGCGCTTGGCATGGACCTGACCGATCACATAGTCGTCCAGCACCTTGCAGATTTCCCGCGGGGTCGGCACACCGTCCGAGGATTTCAGACCCGTGGTCTTCGTCTCCTCGCGGATGATGTCCATGCACAGTTCGACACATTCGTCGCAGATGAAGACCGTGGGCCCCGCGATCAGCTTGCGCACTTCATGCTGGCTTTTGCCGCAGAACGAGCAGTAGAGGGTATTCTTGCTGTCGCCGCCGGTGTTGTTCGCCATCCGCAGTCCTCTAACTTTGCACCCTGGTTCCCGCGCCGCGGGGCCGGTGCCTTGCGGGCAACTCTAGGCCAACCCCCAAGGCTCCACAATCCGAAAAACCCGCACGAAAGTCGACCGGACCATCGTGCGGAAAAGGGGCGTCATTTCGACGTATCGTCGGCCTTTCCACGGCTTTCCAGGATCTGGTCGATCAGACCCCAGGCCTTGGCATCCTCGGCCGACATGAAGTTGTCACGCTCCAGCGCCGCCTCGACGGTGTCATAGTCGTTGCCGGTGTGCCTGACGTAGATCTCGTTCAGGCGCCGCTTCAGCTTCAGCGTCTCCTGCGCATGGATCCAGATGTCGGTCGCCTGGCCCTGATAGCCGCCCGAGGGCTGGTGCACCATGATCCGGCTGTTCGGCAGGCTGAAGCGCATCCCCTTCTCGCCCGCGGTCAGCAGAAGCGAGCCCATCGAGGCCGCCTGCCCGATCACCAGGGTGGAAATCTTCGGCCGGATGTACTGCATCGTGTCATAGATCGACAGGCCCGCCGTCACCACGCCGCCGGGGCTGTTGATGTACATGCTGATTTCCTTGGTCGGATTCTCCGATTCCAGGAACAGAAGCTGCGCGCAGATCAGGCTGGACATGCCGTCGTGCACCGGGCCGGCCAGGAAGATGATCCGCTCCTTCAACAACCGGCTGTAGATGTCATAGGCGCGTTCGCCGCGGCTCGTCTGTTCGACGACCATGGGGACGAGCGTGTTCATGTAATGGTCAACGGGATCGCGCATCGGGGCCTGCCTCTCGTGTCTTTGTCGAGGAATATCGTCCAAAGTATTGCGAGAGTCTTAGTGGGGCGGAACGGGGGCTGCAAGGGCACCCCGGACGCTTTTGCCACGGGGGGCCTGCGCCTTGAAATGGCGCATATGCACTCTAAACCCCGATCATGTTCACACCGACCCGCGCCGCCGGCCTTGACCGCCTGACTGCCTTCCTCCCTCGCGCGGGCCGCGCCTATGCCGATCTGCGCAATCTGGACCTGCCCGGCCATCCGCATGTCTCCGCCCTCTCGCCCTGGCTGCGGCACCGGCTGGTGACCGAGGCCGAGGTGATCGACGCCACTCTCCGCGCCCATCCCCGCGGGGCCGAGAAGTTCCTGGCCGAGGTCTGGTGGCGGACCTACTGGAAAGGCTGGCTGGAGCTTCGGCCATCGGTCTGGACCGCCTACCGGCAAGGGCTCCAGGCGGCGCTGAACCGTCTTGCCGTCGAACCTGGCCTTGCCGCCCGGGCCGAGGCCGCGATGCTGGGCGAAACCGGGATCGACGGCTTCGACCACTGGGCCCAGGAACTGATCGCCACCGGCTATCTGCACAACCACGCCCGGATGTGGTTCGCCTCGATCTGGATCTTCACTCTGCGCCTGCCCTGGGAGCTGGGGGCGGACTTCTTCCTGCGCCACCTGATCGACGGCGACCCGGCCTCGAACACACTGTCCTGGCGCTGGGTCGGGGGACTGCACACGCCGGGCAAGACCTATCTTGCGACCGCCGAAAACATCGCGGCGAACACGCGCGGCCGCTTCCGGCCGGAAGGACTGGTCCCAAATGCCCCGCCCCTGCCGATGCAGCCCCTTCCCGCCCCCCACCCCGCGCCCGAAGGCGACAGGCTTGACCTCACGGCCCCTACCCTTCTGCTTGTCACCGAAGAGGACCTCTGCCCGGAAATCCTGCTGGACCAGGGCCTCCGCCCCCGCGCTGTGGCTGTCCTGACGGACGTGGCGGGCCGCTCGCCGCTGGCTGTCGCGGGTCCGGTCCGGCAGTTCACCGAACGGGCCATCAGCGACGCCCTGACCCGCCTCGGCGCCCCGGAGGCCCCGCGTTTCGGCCCGAACGACCTTTCCGCGCTGCTTGACCATGCCGGGCGCGAAGGGGTGACGCAGATCGCCACGCCCTACGCCGCGACAGGACCCATCGCCTCGGCGCTGGACAGGCTTGCGCGCCTGACCATCCCGCAGGGCCTCCGGTTTGCCCGCGTTCTGCGCGACCATGACCGGCTGGCCTGGCCCCATGCCACGCACGGCTTCTTCCGGTTCCGCGAGGCGGTGACGGGTTAGCGGAACGTCCGCGCCGCCAGAAGGATCCGCGCCAGCGCCGTCACGACGCACAGCACCCCGAAGATCCAGGCCAGCGGCACGAAAAGCGCAGGCCACAGCACCAGCACCAGAAAACAGAGGATCGTCTCGGTCCCCTCCATCAGCCCGGCGGTGAAATAAAGCGACTTCTCCCCGCGCGACCGGGTCTCAAGCCCGTGCTTCTCTGCAAGGATCGCATAGCCCAGAAAGGTCGCGGCATTGACGTAGAAGCTGAACAGAAGAAACGCCCCCGCCACACCGTTCGCCCCCGGATCGCGCAGCACGAAGGCCAGCGGGATCGCGCCGTAAAAGGCGAAGTCGCAGACGATGTCGAGAAAACCGCCGAAATCCGACTTGCCCCGCGCCCGCGCCACCGCCCCGTCCAGCCCGTCTGCCAGACGACTGGCCAGCAGAACCGCCGCGACAAGAAGGCCCGACCAGCCGAACCCGATCAGCACCGCCGCCACAAGCCCAAGCGCCAGCCCCGCCAGCGTCACCGCATTGGCCGAAGCGCCGCGCGCCGCAAGCCAGCGCCCGCCCTCGTCCAATGGGGTGTTGATTACCCCGCGCATCAACCCGTCCAGCATGGCGCCTCCTCATCACCCCATCCTTCCGCGGTTGTCCGGCACATGGAAAGTCAACTTTCCGCGGGGTCCTGCCCATGTCTTGGCCAAGTCCTGCCTACTCGACTGCAAGATGAGTGTCCTTGCGCACAATTCTCGCGTAAATCACCAATTGCGCCACATTCTGCCAGAATCTGGCCCAACTGGTCTGGAATCACGGGACAGTGACTTACTCAGGGGAGCCGCCATGTCCATGCGCCTGACGTTTGCGGCTTTTGCCGCTTCCGCCATGATCTGCCTTGGGGCTGCGGCCCAGGCAGGCTGCACGATCCCGCCCAATGCGAATGCCATGCAGCAGGAACTGCTCAGCCACCTGAACGCCGAACGCAAGGCCCACGGCCTGTCGCCGCTGACCCTTTCGGCCAAGCTGGACAAGGCCGCCCAGGGCCATGCCTGCGACAACGCCATGCGCCGATCGATCAGCCATACCTCTTCGGACGGCGGCACGCTGAAGACCCGCCTGCGCCGCGCCGGATATGCCTTCCGGACGGCGGCGGAAAACACCGGCCGGGGCTTTGGCAGCGGGGCCCGCGCGGTGGAATGGTGGATGCATTCGCCCAAGCACAAGAACAACATCCTGCTGCGCAAGGCGCGTGAAGTCGGCGTCGGCATCGCGCTCAGCCCGCCACCGGACAACAAGCTGCACTGGATCATCGTGGTCGGCGCATCGAAGTGATCAGCGCGCGATCACCAGGTCCACCCGTAACCCGCCCAGCGTCTCGCTCTCCGACAGCCGCAACGCGCCGCCGTGGCTCAGCGCGATGTCGGACGCGATCGACAAGCCCAGCCCCACCCCCGCCCCCCGGTTCGGATCGCGGGACGCCTCCAGCCGGGTGAAGGGGCGCAGGGCTTCCTCGCGCCGATCCGCCGGGATGCCCGGGCCGTCATCCTCGACCACGATCCGCAGGCTGCGCTCCTGAAAGATCAGGCGCAACTCCACCCGCTTGCCGAAGCGCTGCGCGTTGCCGACCAGATTTTCCACCGCCCGCACGATCGCCTGCGGCCGCATCATCACCGGCTCGGCCGGGCCTTCGACACCGGCCAGCACCGCCCCCGTCCGGTCGGCGACCCCCCGCACCAGGGCGACGACATCCGTCGGGACCGAGCTTTCCATCGCGTCCCCCCGGACGAAGGAAAGGAACTCATCGACCATCCGCTCCATCTGCATCACATCGGCCTGCAGCGCCGCCACCTCGGGATCCTCCGGCATCAGCGACAAGGCCAGCCGCATCCGTGTCAGGGGCGTGCGCAGGTCGTGACTGACGCCGGACAGCATCAGCGTCCGCTGCTCGATCTGCCGCTCGATCCGCGCCCGCATGTCCAGGAAGGCCCGGCCCGCCGCCCGCACCTCCAGCGCACCGCGCGGGCGATAGCGGACCGAGCGCCCCTTGCCGAAGGCCTCGGCCGCCTCGGCCAGCTTGGTGATGGGGCGCAACTGGCGGCGCAGGAAGTAATAGGCGATCACCGTCAGAAGCACCGAGGCGAAGAGCATCAGCACGATCAGCTGGTGCGGATTGGCGGCCGACATCCGCCGCCGGCTGACTTCGGCCTGCACCGGACCGAACGGGCTGTCGAAGCGCAGGTTCACCATCCGGTCCTGCCGGGTCAGATCCACCGCAACCAGTCCGGGCAGCCGGCTGTGCAGGGTCGAGATGATCGTGTCGCCGGACAGGTCGATCCGGTTCTTGCGGTCCGCCAGCGGCGCGCCCTCGCCCGCGGGAAGCGTCAGGGTGATCTCCAGCGCCGTGGCCAGCGGCGTCACCCGGTCGCGCGCGGCCTCCAGCGAAGGACTGGCGGCAATCTCGTCCATCAGGAAGGCCAGGTCGATCGCCACCCCTTGCGTCATCTGCCCGGTCACGTCTTCATAGAAGCGCTGGATGAACTCGGTGGAAAAGACCAGCTGTATGGCAAGGATCGGCACGATCAGGATCAGCGCCGCGCGGCCGTAAAGGCCCCTGGGAAAGATACGTTGCAAGACCGACATCGCGGCAAAGCCTATCTGGCCCCCGCTCCTTTGGAAAGCCACCCGACCGGAAAGCCGCATGACCGCAGACCCGCCGATCCGATGCCTCCTTGCCCCGAACCCCTCGCCGCTGACCGGGGCCGGGACCAATACCTGGCTGGTCGGAGCCGCCCGCCTTGCGGTGATCGACCCAGGCCCGGACGACCCCGCGCATCTGTCCGCCATCCTGGCCGCCCTCGGGCCGGGACAGCAGATCGACCGGATCATCGTCACCCACGCCCATCGGGACCACTCGGCCCTTGCGCAGCGGCTCGCCGCGCTGACCGGGGCGCCGATCCACGCCTTCGGCCCCGCAACCGCAGGGCGCAGCGCGGTGATGGCCCGGCTGGCCCCTACCCTGCCCGATCACGGCGAAGGGCTGGACCACGGCTTCGCGCCGGATGTCATCCTGTCGGACGGCGAAAGCCTGTCGGGCCCGGACTGGACGCTGCGGGCGCTCCACACGCCCGGCCATCTTGGCGGCCACCTTTGCCTGGCCCTGGGGGATACGCTTTTTTCCGGAGACCACGTCATGGGCTGGTCCACCTCCGTCGTCTCGCCCCCGGACGGAGACATGGCCGCCTACATGGCCTCGCTTCAGCGGCTGAGCGAGACGTCCTGGACCCGCTGTCTGCCCGGCCACGGCGCGCCGGTCGGCGACCCTGCCCGCCGCCTGGCCGACCTGATCGCCCACCGACGGGGCCGCGAGGCGCAGATCCTTGCCGCGCTGGCCGAGGGACCTGCCCGCATTCCCGCGCTGACCTCGCGGGTCTATTCCGGCACCCCGTCGCAGCTCTTGCCCGCGGCCGCGCGCAACGTGCTGGCGCATCTTATTGATCTGGCGACAAGAAACCTGGTGAAGGCTGACCCCGACCTGCATCCCGAGGCCGAATTCGCACTCAGGTGACCCCAGCCGCATTTTCCCCGGTTTTGCCTCTTGCCGCTCCCGACATGCCTTGCTATAGACCCCGCGTGTTCCGGCGTAGCTCAGCGGTAGAGCAGTTGACTGTTAATCAATTGGTCGTAGGTTCGATCCCTACCGCCGGAGCCAATCTTCTCAGATAGTTAGCCCAGAGATAGCCGCCCTCGGCGGCGGTAAGACTAGCTGTTAGGGCTGGTTTAAGGCTAGCATACGGCCCCTTTCGGGCTCGAAACCGGTGCATATCGTGGCTTGGGGAGGGGTGGACGCCCTCGGGCTAGACCGGGCGGGGTTTCGTCCCGAGAGCGTCCGATGTTGAGCAAAGCGAGCGAGCAGCTTCAACGCGGTAAGTATACCCGATCCCAGAGTGGAAAGAAAAGCCCAGCGGATTGAGGCGGGGTCCGGTGGGCGCGTCGCTCGGCTTGCGACGGCGGTAACGCTCTGCTAGGAATAATCGGAGAACATCAATTTGGGCGGGACAAGGCCGATTCACTCGGCTACACCTACCTGTAGGGCATCCGGGCGGGAGAGCGGCGATATGTTGACGTCGGTGGAGTTATGCGCGGGCGCGGGCGGACAGGCTCTCGGGCTCGAACAGGCAGGCTTCGAGCATCGCGCGCTGATCGAGATAGACCCGCACTGCTGCGCCACGCTGCGGGCGAACCGGCCCAACTGGAACGTCCTCGAAGAAGACCTGCGCTGCTTCAAGGAACAGGCGTCCGCCTTCGCCGGGATCGACCTTCTAGCCGGTGGGCTTCCGTGCCCGCCCTTCTCGGTCGCCGGAAAGCAGCTCGGGGCGGCGGATGAACGCAACCTGTTCCCGGACGCCCTTGAGATCGTCGCCGCGACCCGGCCCAAGGGAGTGATGATCGAGAACGTGCGCGGCTTCCTCGACGCAGTGTTTCACGACTACCGCGAGGGGCTGAAGCGCCAGCTCGCCAAACTCGGCTACGTCACCGATTGGCGGCTGCTCAACGCTTCGCACTTCGGCGTTCCGCAACTCCGCCCGCGTGTCGTGATCGTCGCCGTCCGGTCCGACCTCGCCGACGGCTTCGAGTGGCCCGAGGAACAGCATCACAATCCGCCCAAAGTCGGGGCTGTGCTCCGCGATATGATGGCCGCGAACGGCTGGCCGGGAGCCTCTGCGTGGGCGAAGCGGGCCGATGAGATCGCGCCGACCATCGTGGGTGGATCGAAGAAGCACGGCGGACCGGACCTCGGCCCAACGAGGGCGCGGCGGGCGTGGGAAACGCTCGGCGTGAACGGCAAGACGGTCGCCGAGGAAGCGCCCGGGCGCGACTTCGTGGGGATGCCGAGGCTCACGGTGCCGATGGTTGCGCGCCTGCAGGGCTTCCCGGACGATTGGACCTTCACGGGTCGCAAGACCGCCGCCTATCGGCAGGTCGGGAACGCCTTCCCGCCGCCGGTCGCCCGTGCCGTGGGCAAGAGCGTGGCCGCTGCGCTGAGCGTCCGCCGCGTCTACGCCGTCGGCAGCTAAGCTCGACGCTCCGCCGCCCGTGTGCAACATTGCCCCTCCGAACAGTGAGGGGAATCACCGGGCTTGGCCAAGACGTTACCCGCCAGCATTGTTGTGCCGGGGCATCCCGACTTCGCGACGCTCTCGGCGATCCGCGCCGATCTGGAACGCCGTGCGGGCGGACCGGGACGGCTGGCGGCAGAGGTTCCGGCCCTGCTGCGCGAGGTCATTGACGACGTGATCCAGACGCCCAGAACGGGGCGGCGGTCGTATGCCGAGCTGGAGAAGACCGAGAAGACCTACATCGGCACCCGCGTCGAGATTATGCTGCGGGCGCTGCTCAAGCTGCCGCGCGGTCGGCTCGATACCCGTGTGGCGGGCCACGACACCGACATCAAGCACACGATGACGGGCAACTGGATGATCCCGCAGGAGGCGGTCGGGCATCCCTGCATCCTCGTGGCGGCGGACGAAGACCGGGCGCGGTGCGCGCTCGGGCTGGTCGTCGCGCGGCCCGAGTATCTCACCGCCGGGGCGAACCGAGACGCGAAGCGCAGCATCGCTAGGCCGCAGTTTCAGCACATTCTCTGGATCTTCGCAGATCACCCCTACCCGCCGAACTTCTGGCGCACGGTGCCGCCCGACGCGGTGGAACGCATCTTCACCGGGAACAGCGGCAACGCCCGCGTCATGGCGTTGTTCCGCGAGGTGCGGGGCGTGCCTATCTCGCGTGAGACGGTCGAGGCGGTCGCGCGCCAGAAGGACTTCATGCGCCGTATCCGGTCGGACGACGGGCGCGGAACGCGCGACCGGCTTGCCGCCGAAGGTATCCTGCTGCTGTCCGGCACCTATGACGGCCCGCTGATCCGTCGGCTCGGGCTCCCCCTCGGTGACTTCGTGTCCTACCGCCCGACCGCGCCGGATGAACTGGCAGCGGCGCGGGCGGCGGGCTGGCGTGTGTAGTGGCCGACCGGATCAGCCCGGAGCGGCGCAGCGCGAATATGCGGCGCATCCGCAGCCGCGATATGAAGCCCGAGATGGTGGTGCGCCGTCTCGCCCACGGGATAGGCTACCGATACCGGCTGCATCGCAAGGACCTGCCGGGGAATCCTGATCTGGTCTTCGGACCGCGCCGCGCGGTGATCTTTGTTCACGGCTGTTTCTGGCATCAGCACGACAAGGCCGAATGCCTCGACGGGCGACCGCCCAAGAGCAACGAGGGCTACTGGACGCCGAAGCTGGCGCGCAACGTCGAGCGCGACGCGGTGGCGCAGGCGGCGCTGCGCGCGGCGGGATGGCGGGTGCTCGTGATCTGGGAGTGCGAGACGCGCGATGAAACCGCCCTGCAGGAGCGCATTCGGCTGTTCCTCGGAGGCCCGGAATGACGAAGGCCCCGGGAGCGATCCCGGGGCCTTCTATGGGGCGATCCCCTCACCCTGAGAGGGACCAGCGAGGGGAAGCCTACGCGGTCGTTGGGAGTTGGTCGAGCAAGGGTTATTGAGGCTACTCGGCGGCGACTGCTTCGGAACCTTGCTGGGCCTTGAGATGCCGACGCAGCTCAGCAATCAGATGCTGGATGAACCTCATGTATCGCTGCGCTTTGTCGTCGCGCTGAGCGACGAACATCTGCCAGTCTAGGTGCCACCAGATGGCGTCGAGAATGTTCAATGTTACAACAAGACCATCCGCGTGCTCGCCGGAGGTCTCATGGGTTGCCGCCGCCGACACCAGAGGTCCGAAATTGCGCAACACCTGCTCGCAATACATGCAGTTGCTGAACGCCCCCCACCAACCACGAAGCTCTAGGGCTTCGAGGTAGTCGAGTTCCAACGCGATCCGGTAGAAATCCGGCTCGGACCCGTCCCAAGCGTCCTCGCCCGGTCGGTGTTCGAGACGGTCCGCGATGTTGATTTCGATGGCTCGATTAATGTTGATCGTGTTTTGCACACTCATAGCTTGCTCTCCTTGAGCTAGGAGCGCCGACCGGACCGACCCAAGAATCAAAAAGGCCGACCCGACCAACGCAAGGTTGGTTGAAGTCGGCCCGCATCCGGTGGTTCGGACTAAGAGCCCTTTAGCGGCTCAAGCGGCTTGCAGGATGCTTGCGCAAATCCGGGAGTTCCACCCGGCTCTCTTCCACATCCACGCGACCCGAAGAAGGTGCCACGCGGGGCGGAGTGAGTCAATGTTGTCGGGCGAGAGTGGGCCGGAAACGATCCGTTTAGGCTAGGTGAAACAATCGAATTGTTGGGTGCAGAAGTAACGTGCGGCGGAGAGCCCAGGAAGGGGCTCGGGAGCCCGCCCCGGTTGGGCGATCCGGGACGGGCGGGCGCTAGGCGCGGTCGGCCAAAGCATCGTGCCTACGCGCGCGGGCGCGGGAGGCGGTGGGCTGCGGTCTCGTGATCGGCGCGGGGCCGTCCTTCGTGAACCACCTTTCGGGCCGATCAGGATACGGCGGACTGTCGGTGTAGACCGCGCTCCATCGCCGAAGGCGGGGTAGCTCCTCCGTGACCCACGGATCGAAACCGCGCAATTTCGGCACGTGGTAGCCGTCCGGGAACGTGAAGGGCTCGTGTGTCGAGAAGAAGCGATGCCGAATGTCCTCGCCGCCGATGAAGGCGTCGAGCGTCGCCCAAGTATGAACCTCCCAATCTTCGTCCCGATAGGGCGGGTTGCCGTCGAAGTAGAACCATCCCTCGAAAGCGATCCCGTGAATGCGCTCCGCCCCTTCCTTGCCGAGGCGGGCACGAAGCTCCTTACGGTGAGCCGGATGCGGGCCGACTAGGGGCGCGGGCACCCCTGCGAGGAAGTGGTTTGCGGAGCCGCCGTCGGGGAAGCGGTCGGTCGGAAACATCGCCGTCTTGTCCACGCGCGTCTTGAACGGACGGCGGTGAATGGGGCGATACTCCCGATTGAACAGATACTCGGTGCCGGGATCGTCGCCCACGCCGGGAACGAACCAATAGCCGTAGGGATGGAGGTAGCGCCGCCATTCGACCGCGCGCAGCGCCTTCGCTCCCTTGTGGACGTTGAAGCCCCACGAGCGACCGTAGACGCGGCGGTGGGCGTATTCGCGTTCAGCCGAGGTCGTCATTGCGCCTCCTCCTCGAAGGCGAGGGCGCGAATGCCCGCGATACGGCGCTCCTCTGCGGCGACGGTCCACTTCGCCCAATATACGGCGAAGTCGTTGGAGCGGACAGAACTGATGCTCGGCTTGCACTTTTCCAGCCAGACGATCATCGAGATGGGTGACTCCGGCTCGGTGATGCAGAGGTAGGCGGCGATCTGCTTCAGCTCCTCCGGCTCGGTGAGGCTGAGCTGCTTCGAGGCGAGGTAGCGCGCGAGGCTGCGGCGGAACCAGTCGCCCGGGTCGGGTTCGGTCAACAGGTAGTAGCCGAGCGTGGCGGTCAGCCGCTCCTCGACAGCTTCATCGGCGAGCGGCACGAAGCCTTCGCGCGTGAGGTAGATGTCGCGCTCGCGGTCATACGTCCGGTGGCGCGAGGCGTGTTCCTCGCGGATCGCGTCGCGAAGGGTTTCGACGGCGAGCCGAAGATCAATGTCCTTCTCCGGCGGCTGAATAGCGTAGGTCATCATAGTGTGTTCCTTTCGTGTGTGCGTTTTTGGCTAGGACTGTGTTCGCTAGTCCTAATCGTAGGCGGCTGGTGGCCCCGGATGCCCGAAGCCCAAGGAAGATTGGGAGGTCCGGTGGCACGATGAACTAGTGGACCGTTAAACGGGCTGCGGATCGGGTGCGCTCGGGCTGTTGCGGAGTGCAAATAGGTAAGAAGTACAGACCTTTTTCTTGATGTCGAAGGACAGATCGGCGAAACGTCCTGCAGGAGCCCAATCGAGCTACCCGCACCATCGCACCCCATCCCTTGCCAAGTAGCCCAGGCGTATTCCCCTACCCCCAATCGGACTGTCGGACGGAAATCCGCAATCTTCTCAAGGGCTTCTCTCCCTAGTTTGATAGCTTCTATAGTTTCTATAGTAAGAGAAAGAGAGAGAAGAAGGAGAGAGCGATACCCCCTAGGCGGATTTCTCCGCAGTAGGTGATGCACCGAACCAGCCGAACTGCCGAAAACACACTTTCGAGCGCAATTCGCGCAACGCTTACAAACACTTAGCCCTACGACACCCCTGTCGGACACCCCCCTACGGCATACCTCACCTCCCGAACAGACCGAGCACCACAGCATCAGAATATCCCCTCGCCGGGGTCGCGCCGCCGCGTCGAGCCGCGCCGGTCGGGATCGTCGCCCACGTCCCATTCTCTCGGGCAGTCCTTGTAGGCTACAGCCGGGTCCCAATTCTTCGCCTCCGCGTAACGGCGGCGGCACTCGCGCACGTCGTCTAGCCAAGCGCCGTAGACGTATCGCGACGTGCCTCGAAGATGGACGCGCTTGTCATCCTCGCTGTTGACGGGGATCGCCGCCTTCTTCAGCTCTAGCCCGACGCCTGTAATCATCCGCTGTCTCTCCCCGTCGTCGTTCGGGACCAGCCGCTGTTTCTGCCCCCAATCGAGAAGTGCCGTTGTCGAGACGAAGACCTGCTTAGGCGTGCCGCTCGCGCCGTTGCGGAAGAACGGTCCGACCATCTCCTCAGTATCGGGATGGCGGATAGGCGGCACCGTCGCCGCGCTGAGGAACGCATCGACCAGCTTCTCAGCACCCTTCAGGGAGTGCCTCGCCTGCTCGCGAAAGCCCGCCGTGCGGGGATGGGGCTCGGTCTCGAAGCCAGTCGTATCGACCTCGTGCAGTAGGTGGTGATACAGCGCCTCCTTGCCGCCGTCGGCCCACTCCGCGTCCAGTTTCGCGAACCACACCTTGTCCTGCTTTCGGGTGTTCTTTATGGTCGGCACGAACCAGCGCCGCTCCTCGCTATCGACCTTCAGGATTTGAACGTCGTTCCCCGCCGCGATCAGGTTGAAGTAGCACCGCGTCTCGAAGGCGTCCGCACCTTTGAACTCGACCATCATCGTTTCGCCCGTGATCGCCTTCTTCAGCGCGGCCCAGACCTCTGCCCCATGATGGGCGTGGATCTCATCGGCGAGCACGAGCAGACGCTTATGCAGGTGGGCGTTGAAGTGCCCAGCGACCGACCGGGTGCCGGAAACGCTCACGAAGTGCGGTCCGAACAGATCACCATACCGTTCCGCGAACTTCGTCTTGCCGGTGCCGTAGTCGCCCCGCAGCGCGACGGCGACGCCGTGCTTGTAGCCGGGTTGCTGAATGGGCATCGCCATCCACCGCCAAAGGTAGCGGTAGTGCTCATCAATGCCGGAGCAGATCACGCCTTCGACCAGCTCGCGGAACAAGTTGAACGTGCCGATCTTCGGCCCGAGGTAGGGCGCGAAGCCTTGCCACTCGTTGAAGTCGCGAGGTCCCGCGAGGTCGCCGCGCGGATCGAAGACGATGCCCCGGTAGCGCACCCGCTGGGGATCATACAGGAACGCATCGCCCGCGTGTTTCGGCTCGAAGATGGTTTCGCCCTTCACCTCCTTCGGCCAGCCGACCGTGAAGCCGTCGAAGCGCCGCTTGAACTCGGCCACCGTCATGAAGGTGTGTTGATCGGTGTCCACGCCCTCGCGGATCAAGACGCGGTATTTGTTGCCCACGTTCTCCACGGTCGCGTAGCGTAGCGCGCACCACTCGCGGAAGTCTTCGAGGTTGTGCGGCGGGTCCGGGTCGTTCAGCATCGCGAGCCGCGCGAGGTCGTTCGCCTTCATCGCCCGCTCGACTTGCCGACGGGCATACATCTCGCGCTTGAACCGATCCCGCGCGCCGTCGCCCGCGACGTGGCTGTAGAGGTGGTCGGAGATGAGCATCTTCCGGTCGAGGATCACCGCCGCCGCGACTTCGGGCGGCACGCCCCGCCGGTCCATCTCGGCGCACACCCAGAAGACCGCTTCGGAGCGGTTCCAGCTTCCGTCGGGCTTCTTCCAGCTCGTGCCTGGGTCGATGCCGTCGAGCCCTACCCGCCCGTCGGGACCTTGCGCGATCACGGCGCTGAGCACGTCCGGGTTGGTGGGTGTCGTCGGGTCCTTCGCATCGACCGCATAGCCCAGCGCCGCCCAGCTCCACGTCTCCGCTGCCGGAGGACACGCGCGGGCATCCCCTTCGGCCTTCGCCACACCTACCGACAGCCGCGCCTTCTCGTCCAGCTCTCGCTTGCGCGGAGCAGCCGGGAGCTTCACGAAGTCGCCCAGCGTGTAGCGGCGGGGCGTCTGTCCCGTGCCCCAATCGTCGTGAATCACCATCGCGAGCTTGTCGGTGCGGTGCGGCTTCTTGTCGGACGCGAAGTTGTTCGTCCCGGCGAGCCGCGCGATGCGCGATATGTCGGTGGTGCCGGTATCGCCGTCGAAGATGTCGCGCAGCCGCTCGTTCACGTCTTCGAGGTTGGCGACAAGCTGCGTGTCCTGTTCCGCCCCGGCTCCGACCTCGATGGGCTCGGCCAGCATCCAAAACGCCCAATACCCGCCGCCCGAGGCGACAATCGCCGTCGGCTCGGGAACGCCCTTGGGGCGCTCGGTCGTCAGCTTCGCCAGCGCCTTCTTCTGGGCTTCCGGGTCTTCGCCGCAGTCGATATCAACGTGAAAGCCCCGGAATAGGTGCGTGTGCTCCTTCCTCGCCTTGTCGTGAAGGTCGGGTAGCACGCCGTTCAGCGCGAAGTAGTAATCCCATCGGGCGGTCGATCCGTTCCGCTCGTCAATCCACCCGACGATCTTCGGAGCTTCCGTATGGGGGTTCACGTATTCGACGCTGATCCCGGCGAAGCGCCTCGTTTGCTTGTCGTCGTCCTTCGCCTTCCTGATCCGCACAAGTTGGACCTTCGCCGACTTGTCGGGAAACAGCCCCTGCAGGAACCGGACGGATTTGTGCCGCTCGCCGCTCATCGCCCTCACTCCTTCGACTGGAGCTGGGCTTCGCACCACGCATCGAGGTCGGCTTTCCGATACCGCGTGACGCGCTCGCCGATGCGGGCGAAGCGGGGACCCTTCACCGGGTTGTTCCGCTGTCGCCACTTCGCGAGCGTTTCGACCGACACGCCGATATAGGTCGCCGCCATATCCGGCGTGAGCCATTCCGGCGCGATCACCTGACCGCTCGGGTTCTTCGCCACGTATTGTTCGAGAAGCTCCGCCGCCGCGATCTTCGCGGCCCGCGCAACGAGTTGTTCAGTGTCATCCGACACACGCATAGACGCCTCCAGCTTTCGCTAGGGCGTCCTGCGTCGTGGTGGGCGCGAGGAGCTTACGGGGCCTTGCGCTCGCTGCCGTCTTGGTGTGACCCCCTCTAGGTTTTTCCTCCTCCCCGACAGCCGGAGCCGTCGAGAAGGTCGGAGGGGACCGCAGGCATTGATCTCTTCCAACCCCGCCCGGGTTATAGTGCCTCAAACGGTAGCGCGTCGCTTCACGTTCGTAAAGGGGACGATTTCGGCGCTACCGGATTGCCCGGCGGGAGCGGCTTTCTGCTTGGGCGTCAACGGCTTACCGGGCCGATCCTTCGGAAGGTGCGACAATATCTCGGCGGTCACTTGCTCCTGAAGCTCACGCAGCCGGTCCGCCTTGCGCTTCGAGATATTGGTGTATCGACCGCCCTGACCTTTCGGCTTCCAGTTGCCCAGAGCGTCCTTGTCTGCCTCGCTCAATCCGGCGTCGTCGGCGAAGCCGCGCCACGAATGGCGAAGGTCGTGGTTGTAATAGGCGAGCTTCGCGCGCTTCTCGTCCTGCCGAATGCCCGGGGGCTCGGGATGGCCCATAAAGTCGTCGGCGCTCGTCTGTTGCGGATCGCGGGGAAAGATGAACGTCGAAGCGGCGAGCGGATTCAGCGCCCGTCCCGCCCGAGCGGCGCGCACCAGAGCCCGGATCATCTCGCGCGACAGCGGCAGGTCGTAACCGCCGTTCTTGTCCTCGGGGATCGTCAACACGCGGCGCTTGCGGTCGATATGCTCCCACTTCGCCCGCCGCAGAGCGCCGGTCCGCGCGCCGCTGAGAAGCTGAAACCACCAGAACGCCCGCTTTACCGGCGAGGAGACGTTTGCCTCAAGTTGCGCAAGCCAGTCGGCCAGCTCGTGCCCGCCCATCGCCCGGTCGCGCTCTAGCGTGATGACCTTCAGCCCGAACGTCGGCGGGATCGGCGGCAGCGACGTATCGCGGGCCAGCTCGAAGTTGTAGATCACCTTTAGCGTCTGGATCAGGCTGTTCTGGGCTCCCTGCCCGATCTCTTCGAGGACTTCGAGCGCCCGCTCGTGGATCAGCCGCCGGTTGTCCGAGAGATGCCGCAGCGTCGCGCCGTGAAAGTCTTCGAGGAGCTTCATGCCATACTCATAGCCCCGGATCGTCGCGACGCTGCGCCCGTTCGCAACCAGCCACCGGCGGTAGTTTTCCCAGCCCTCCGCCAGCGTCGTCTCGCTGCGCTGGGCCGTCCCCTGTCGGATCGTCTTCGCCCACTCTCCGGCCAGCTCTCGCGCAGTCTTCACGCTGATCTCGGGGAAGTGTCCGAGCGCCTTCTTGTGCTGGCGGCTCTTGCCGGTCTTCGGGTCCGGTCCGCTCGCCCGCGCCGTCCACGTCTTCGAGGCGGGACCGATCACGAGGAATAGCCCCGGCGTCGCGTCGGCCACGGTGTATTGCTTTTCGGAGAAGGGGAGCCGCTCCACGGCTCCGTCGGTCAGTTTCGTCGTCACTCGCTCGCTCCACTCACTGTAAGACTGCCCTAGGACTAGTCTTGGCCCGGTCCGGTCCCTTCACCGACCTAGGCCGGATCGGGGACGACTGCGGAGCAACACCCTGTAAACGCTTGCGTTTGTTGGTGTTCTAGCACAGTCGTCCTAGGTTATCCTAGGCGGCACAGCGCGTAAACCAGTAACTGTTAATCAATTGGTCGTAGGTTCGATCCCTACCGCCGGAGCCAGAAATCCCAGAAAAAGCAAGAATTTGCTCGCCATCCCGCAAGGGCGGCCCCTGGTGGGCTAGCCTTGCAGGATCTGCCCGGACTGGAACGCAAGACGTGCCGAAATCGCCCTGCCAGCGCAGGAGCCTTGCCGGTTTTCAGAGTGTCGCCGATCTTGCCCCGCCACGACCAGACGCAGGGCAAGGACGCTCTGCGCGGGAACACGCAGGGAGGCGGCACATCGGGCGACATCTTCCGCGCCCTGACGCGAGGCGTCACGGCTCCTGGAACAGGTGCACGCGGTCCGGGTCGAACTCCAGGTTCACCTGTGCGCCGATCGGGAACACCGCATCCTGCGCCAGCGCCGCGATCACCGGCGTGCCATCCTTCAGCGTCACCTCCAGCACCGTCTCTGACCCCAGCCGCTCGGTCAGCGCGACAGCCCCATGCAGCCGCCCCACGCCCCGGGCCACCGACAGATACTGCGGCCGCAGCCCAAGGATCGCCTGCTGGCCCACCCGGAACGGCCCGCGCTTGCCCGACACCTCGACCGGGTCCAGCGCTTCGTTCGACACCAGCACCTTGCCGCCGTTCACCCCTTGCACCGTCACTTTCAGGAAGTTCATCGACGGCGCACCCAGGAAGCCGGCCACGAACAGGTTCGCAGGGTCGTGATACAGGTCCATCGGCGCGCCGATCTGCATGACCTGACCGTCCTTCAGCACCACGATCCTGTCGGCCAGCGTCATCGCCTCGACCTGGTCGTGCGTCACATAGACCATCGTCGCGCCCAGCTGCTGGTGCAGCTTGCCGATCTCCATCCGCATGTCCATCCGCAGCGCGGCGTCGAGGTTCGAGAGCGGCTCGTCGAACAGGAACACCTCCGGTTTCCGCACGATGGCCCGCCCGATGGCGACGCGCTGGCGCTGGCCGCCGGAAAGCTGGCTGGGGCGGCGGTCAAGCAGATGCTCCATCTGCAGGATGCGCGCGGCTTCGGCGACCTTCGCGTCCTTCTCCTCTTTCGACGCGCCCGCGATGGTCAGCCCGAAGGCCACATTCTCGCGCACCGTCATGTGCGGGAAGATGGCGTAGGACTGGAACACCATCGCCACGCCGCGGTCCTTGGGCGGCAGGTCGTTCACCAGCCGGTCGCCGATGCGCAACTCGCCCGAGGTGATGTCCTCCAGCCCCGCGATCATGCGCAGCAGCGTGGACTTCCCGCAGCCCGAGGGGCCGACGAAGACGCAGAATTCGCCATCCTCGATTTCGATGTCCACGCCCTTGATGACATGGGCGGTGCCATAGCTTTTCCTGACGTTCCTCAGCGATACGCGTGCCATCTGCTACTCCGCCGCCTGGGCAAGGGTTTCGACCTGCAAGAGGCCGCCCGGGCCGATGCGCACCGGCTCGGGGTCCATGATGTAACCGCCGAAGGTCACCTTGCCGCTGTCGGCAAACCCCAGGATCACCAGACCCTGCGGCCCGTCCACGATCCGGGCGGCATAGCGCCGGCAGGGCTCGGCCCCGTCAAGGAAGGCACCCGGCGCGATGCGCCAGGGGCCGCGCGGATGATCGGCGATCAGGTAGTGGCTGCCGGTGACCGGGGCCTGCGGGTTGTCGCGGCGGTATTGTTCGGACCAGTGCGTAGAGGAGGTGCAGAACAGGCAGTACCAGTGCTTGCCCACCTGAAACACCTGCGGCACCTCCAGCTGACCAAAGCCGCCGTGAAACACCGGGGGCAGCAGGGTCCAGCTCATCAGGTCGGGAGAGGTGGCAAAGCCGATCGCTCCGCCGGCGTTGGGTTCGGGAACGCCCGGCACGCGGGCGGTGAAATACATCAGCCAGCCGTTGCCCTCGGGGTCCTTCATCACCCAGGGGTCACGCATCGCCCGGTCGTGCCAGTGGCCGATGGCGTGGTCCTTCTCGTAGCAGTCGGCGTTCGGCCCGGTCAGGTCCAGGGCCAGCCCGTCGCCCACACGGGTCCAGTTGTGCAGGTCGGTGGAGGTCGCATGGCCGATCCGCTGATACAGCGACTGCTCGGCCAGGCAGGTGCCGGTGTAGAACAGATGCCACAGCCCGTCGTCGCACCTGACCACCGATCCGGTCCAGGTCGTGCTGTCGTCCCAGGCGGCACCGTTCCGTTGCGGCTCGAAGGTGGTGCCCATGTCGGTCCAGTTCACCAGATCCTTCGACACCGCATGGCGCTGCGTCGCGTTCAGATGCCGCGCATCGGGGTCGCCCAGCGACTTCGGCGCTTGCAGGAAATAGCCGTGCCAGATGTCGCCATCCCGGACATACCAGCTGTCCCAGAACCAGAGATCGTTGTGCTTGAAGGACATGGGGGTCTCCGTCAGCCCTTCACGCCGGTCGAGGCGATCGACGCGATGAAGGCTTTCTGCAGGTAAAGGTAGAAGGCAAGGACCGGGACGGTTATCAGGCTCAGATAGGCCATGACCTCGCCCCAGGCGACGTTGAGCTGGAAGAAGTATTGCAGGCCGACCATGACCGGGCGGTAGCCTTCTTCCTGCGTGACCATCAGCGGCCAGAGATACTGGTTGTACATCACCAGGAACTTCAGGATCGCCGCCGTGGCCAGGATCGGGCCCGACAGGGGCATGACGATCCGCCGGTAGATCTGGAACCAGCTTGCCCCCTCGACGCGGGCGGCCTCGATCAGCTCTCCGGGCAGGTCCTTGAAATACTGGACGAACAGGAAGATCGTCAGCGCATCGGCGATGAAGGGCACGATCTGCACACGGTAACTGTTCAGCCAGCCCCAGGTCACGCCCTCCGGCCCCAGCCAGGGCAGGTTCGCAACCATCAGCAGCAGCGGAATGGCGATGGTCTCGAAGGGCACGATCAGCGTGGCCAGCAGGATCGACAGGAACAGCTCGCGCCCCTTCCAGTGCACGAAGACGAAGGCGAATCCGGCGGCCGAACAGACGAGGAGCGACAGGATCACCGTGACCCCGGTCACGAGGACCGAGTTGAACACGAAGCTCGCCACCGGCGCGCGCTGGAAGGCGGCGAAATAGTTCGACAGGCTGATGTCGCCGACCGGCAGGAAGGCACGCAGGTTGCCGGAATCCTCCAGCAGCTGCTGGGTGGGCTTCAGGCTGGACATCACCATGAAGACCAGCGGAAAGACGAAGATCACCGCGATCAGCACCAGCACCGCATAGCGGGCGGCAAGCCGCAGGCCGCGGTTGTCGTCAGCGATCATGGCCATCAGCTCTTCTCCCGCGTCAGCCAGCGTTGGATCAGGGAAATCGACAGCACGATGACGAACAGGATCACCGAGATCGCCGACCCGCCCGAGATGTCCTGCTTGCCATAGCCGCGCTCGACGGCCTGGAAGACGATGGTCTGGGTGCTGTCCAGCGGCCCGCCGTTCGTCATCACGTCGATCTGGGCGAACAGGCCGAAGGCCTGCATGGTGATGACGATCAGGATCAGGACGGCGGTATTCCGCAGCCCCGGCCAGGTGATGTAACGGAACACCTGCCATTTCGACGCGCCCTCGATGGCGGCGGCCTCGTAAAGCGTGGGGCTGATGGTCTGCAACCCCGACAGCCAGATCACCATGTGAAAGCCCACCGCCTGCCAGATCGACATCGCGATGATCGCCCCCAGCGCGGTGGACGGATTGCCCAGCCAGTCCACCCTCGGGATCAGGCCGAAACTGACGGCCCCCAGCAGGTTGTTCAGAAGTCCCGACTGCCCGTCATAGATCAGCCGCCACAACAGCGAGACGACGACGATCGAGACGACGACCGGCATGAAGTAGATCGCCCGGAACACGTTGATGCCCCTCAGGCGCTGGTTGATGAGAAGCGCCAGGCCCAGGGCCAGCCCCGCCTGCACGGGGGCGACGACAAGGACGAAGATGAAGGTGTTGACGATGGCCTTCATGAACACCACGTCGCGCGCCAGCACATAGGTCCGGCTGTCTCCGCCCAGCGAAAAGCTGAACCACTCCCGCATGCCCGCCAGATCCGGGCGGTCGGGGTTGTTGCGGGTGATCGTCCGCAGCGAGGGGTATTCCGGCGCGCCGTCCTTCAGCACCACCGCCCCGCTGTCATCCCGCACGGGCTCCAGCGTCAGGGTCGTGACGCCCAGAAGCTGGCGATAGTTCGCCAGGCCTACCCATTCGGTCGGATTGGGCGAGACCAGCCGCTGGTTGGTGAAGGAAAACGCGATGGCCAGAAAGAAGGGCAGGATCACGAATCCGGCGATCAGAAGGACCGCCGGCCCCGCCATCAGCCAGCCCGTCCGGTTGGACACGGTGAACTTCGACGCCATGATCGCCTCGCGAAGGGAAAAGGGCTGGCGGCGCGAACCGCCAGCAGTCTGTTCCGGGGAGAACCCGGCCCCGAGCCCCGCAGGCCGGGGCCGAAAGGCCTTAGTGGCCGTAACCGCCGTTCTTTTCGATGTCGGCGTTGATTTCGTCGACGGCTGCGTCCAGCGTCGCCGCCACGTCAGCCCCGTTGGCGATGTCGGCCAGCGCCTTCTCGAAGACCTTGGCCTGCACCACATAGCCCGGCGTCACCGGACGGACGAGCGAGGTCCTGGCCGAATAGTCCACGAAGACCGACAGCGGGCCACCGGCCTTGTAGTTGTCGACCATTTCAGCCGCAGTCGGGGTCGCCGGGATCAGGCCGATGCCGTTCGAGAAGGCCGCCAGATACTTGTCCTGCAACGCGAACTCGATGAAGGCCGCTGCCCCTTCCGGGTGCTTGGACGAGGCCGAGACGCCGAACTGCCAGCTGGCGGCCCCGATCTTCGGGCCCTTGCCGAAATCGGGCGCGGGCAGGAAGACGGTGTCCTCGAACGCCGCCAGTGCCCCCAGCGCCGCCCAGTTGCCGTTCCACGAAAAGGCATACTTGCCTGCCGCGAATCCGCCGTCCCGGTCAGCCGGGTCCTGCGTCGCCTGGGCATAGCCGTCCTTGAACAGGCTCTGCCACCATTCGCCGAAGGCCATCGCCGCCTCGCCGTTCAGGGCACCTTCCGCGGTCTTGTAGGTGGACCGGTCCACGATGTCGCCGCCGAAAGACTGAAGGAAGGGCGAGAAGGCGTAGGGATACCATTCGCCGGTCCATGCCATGCCCAGATCCAGCGCATAGTCCCACTTGCCCGCCGCCTTGGCCTTGGCCAGCGCATCCATGAATTCGTCCCTGGTCCAGGGCTGCTCCAGCGTCGGCTTGCGCAGGCCCAGCTCGTCCAGCGTTGACTGGCGCGTGACCAGCGCGACAGCGGCATCCCAGAGGCCGATCGAATACAGCTGTCCATTCCAGACACCCTTGGTGCCGGGCAGGAAGCTGGCGATCTTGGATTCGTCGATCTTCAGCGGCTGCAAATAGCCCGCCCAGGCCCAGTTCGGCATCACCGGCCCGTCCACATCCAGGATGTCGGGCAGGTTGCCCGCCAGCGCGCCGGCGACGACAGAATCATTGTAGGCCGCCTGCGGGAAGCTTTGCAGCTCCACCTTCCAGTCGGACTGGCTGGCGTTGAAGTCGGAGATGACCTCGTTGATGATCTTGCTTTCGACCTCGTTTCCGGCACCGTGGTACCACATGGTCAGCGTCTGCTGCGCCTCGGCCGCCGAGGTCCAGCCCAGGATCGCGGCCGAAGCCGCGAAGGTGAACATCTTCATTTGCTTTCCTCCCGTAGGGTTCTGAATGTCACGACATTCTCGGGGCGCAGCTCGATGACCGAGGCGCGCCAGTGGACTGGCCCGGCCACCAGGACCGGGCTGTGGTCATCCCGGCCTTCACCGGAAATCAGGTGCATCAGCCGCTCGCCCGCGCGGGCGCCGATGGCGTTGTAGGGCAGTTCCACCGTGGTCAGCGGCGGAAACAGCGTCTCGGCGATGGCGCGGTAGTTGTCGAACCCCGCCACGCCGATCTCGTCCGGCACCCGGCGGCCCATGCTGCGCAGGATGCCATAGACCATCATCGCCATCTGATCGTTGCCGCAGCACAGGACCGAAGGCGGCTCGGGCAGGCGCAGCATCCGGTCGATCGTGTCCCACAAGAGTTGCGGGCCGATTTCCGGCTGGTCGAAGTCCACATGCACCAGAAGCGCCGGGTCAAACGGCAGCCCGGCCTCGGCCAGCGCATCGCGATAGCCCTGGGGCCGCAGACGTCCCGCCGCCATGTCCGGGCGCAGCGACAGATAGGCGATCCGCCGATGACCCGAGGCGATCAGCCTGCGGACAAGGTCGGCCTGAAGGCGGCGATCGTCCGGCACGACCGAGGGCGTGCCACGCGAATCATAGCAGTTTGCCAGCACCAGCGGCGTGTCGTCCGGCAGCTGCGGCAGGTTCACTTCCTGATGGTATTCGGCGACGTAGATCAGCCCCTCGACCCGGTGCGACAGGAAGGTGTCGATCAGATGCGGCACCCGGTCGTTGCGCCCCGCAGTATCGGCGATCATCACCGTCATGCCCGAGGATTCCAGCGCCCGCTGGATACCCTGCACGATGTAAAGATCCGGCAGGCCCTGCTGGGTCGAGGGCTGGTTCCTGGTGGAAATCGCGCCCGTGATCAGCCCGATGATCCCCGATTTCTGCGCCCGCATCATCCGCGCCGCGTTCGACCGCACATAGCCCAGCTCGCGCATCGCCGCCTCTACGGCTTCGCGGGTCTTCTCGCCGACCGGCCCGTCACCGTTCAGCACCCGGCTGACCGTCTTGGGCGAAACGCCCGCGCGATGCGCAACGTCGTAGATCGTCGACATGGTCCCCCCCCAAGGTGCGGTGTCGACCGCATGATAACGATGTCATGACATCGGTGTCATGACATCGGTGTCATGCTCGATGGATTCGGTCAAGCCTCCCGTTCTGCCACCCCGGTGCCCGCTTTTTCCGCGCCCGACGGGATCCCAAAGCAACCTGCTTGCCTTCTCCTGGCGGAATGGCTAAATCCCTGCGCATGCGGGTGTAGCTCAATGGTAGAGCAGAAGCTTCCCAAGCTTACGACGAGGGTTCGATTCCCTTCACCCGCTCCATCCCTCCGCCTGGACCGTTGACAAGAGGCGCGCTGCGCCCGACCCTCGCGCCGTCTTTCGCGGAGCCCTCCATGTTCCCTCGCCTGCGCGCCCTGCCGCTTCTTCTTCTCCTGCCCGCCTGTGTCCAGGACCCCTCCGGCCCCTCCGAGCCCTATGCCTTCGTCGGCCGCTGGGATTGCGGGGTCCAGACCTTCACCTTCACCAACACCACCTACAACACCGGCGACACGACCTACCCGATCCAGTCCGTCCGCCGCGACGGTCGCAACTACACGCTGCGCTTTGCCAACGGCTATGTCATCGCGCTGGTCGCCGTGACCGAGACGGGGCTCACCTGGGTCTCCGGCGCCACCGGCGACCAGTTCAACTGCCGCCGCGTGAAGTAGCTTTCCCTCGGCCCCGGAACCGGCTAACCAGCCGCCCGACGCCATCAAGGAGCATCCCATGAACACCGACATCACCCGTTACGGCACCGGCCCCCGCATGTCCGAGGCCGTGGCCTGCAACGGCATCCTCTGGGTCGCGGGCCAGCTGGGCGAACCCGGCGGCTCGGTCGCCGACCAGACCGCCCAGGCGCTTGCCGCCATCGACGCGATCCTCGCCAAGGCCGGCACCGACAAGACCCGCATCCTGTCGGCCCAGATCTGGCTGGCCGACATGGCCACCTTCGCCGAGATGAACTCGGTCTGGGACAAATGGGTGCCGCAGGGCCACACCCCCGCCCGCGCCACGGGCGAGGCGAAACTCGCCACCCCCGACTACAAGGTCGAGATCATCGTCACCGCCGCGCTGAAGTAAGCGCCGGAAATTTCGAAATTTCCGGATCGGAGCCTTCACAGGCTCCGGTCCGATTTCCGCAAGGAAATCGCGCGCTCAGCCCCGCAGGAACGCGACCAGCGCCGCCGTGGACCCGTCCTTGCCGCCCGTGCCCACCTTGCCCTCCAGCACCGGCTGCAAGGCCAGCGCCAGTTCCTTGCCCAGCTCCACCCCCCACTGATCGAAGGAATTGATCCCCAGGATCACGCCCTCCACGAACACCCGATGCTCATAAAGCGCGATGATCTGGCCCAGAACGAAGGGGGTCAGCTGCTCATAGGCCAGCACGGTCGAAGGCCGGTTGCCCGGGAACACGCGATGTCGCGCCTGCCGCTCCAGCTCCGCCCCCGTCAGCCCCTTCTTCGCCATGATCGTCCGGGCTTCCTCCAGCGACCGGCCCCGCAACAAAGCCTCGGCCTGCGCCAGACAGTTCGCCACCAGCAGAAGATGCTGATGCGCCAGGTCCGGCTCATGCCCGCGCTTGGCCACCAGGAATTCGCAGGGCACCACCCGCGTGCCCTGATGGATCAGCTGATAGAAGGCATGCTGCCCGTTCGTCCCCGGCTCGCCCCAGACCACGGGGCCGGAATGGGTCTCCAGGTCCGACCCGTCGATGGCCACACGCTTGCCGTTGCTTTCCATTTCCAGCTGCTGCAAATAGGCAGGAAGCCGCGCAAGCCTTTGATCATAGGGCAGAACCGCCCGCGTCGCATGGCCGCAGATCTGGTTGTGCCAGACCCCCACCAGCGCCAGCATCACCGGCATGTTCGCCGCGAAAGGCGCGTCCAGGAAATGCCGGTCCATCGCGCGACCACCCGCCAGGAACTGATCGAACGCCTCCGGCCCGATGGCGATCATGAGGCTCAGCCCGATCGGCCCCCACATCGAATAGCGTCCGCCGACCCAGTCCTCGAACCCGAAAACCCGAGCCGGATCAATGCCATAGGCGGCGGTCTTGTCACTTGCCGTGCTCACCGCCGCGAACTGCGCCGCCGGGTTCGCCACCTTCGCCGCCATCCAGCGTTTCGCCGTATCGGCATTGGTCATCGTCTCGATGGTGGTAAAGGTCTTGGATGCGACGATCACCAAAGTCGTCGTCGGATCAAGCCCTTGCAGCACGTCATGAATGTGCGCGCCGTCCACGTTCGACACGAAATGACAGCGCGGCCCGTCCGCATAGGGCGCCAGCGCCAGACAGGCCATCGCAGGCCCCAGGTCCGACCCGCCGATCCCGATGTTCACCACATCGGTGATCCGGCCACCCGCGCCCCGGAAGGCCCCCGAGCGCACGTCGCGGGCAAAGGCGGCACAGGCCGCCCGAATCCGCCGGACCTCGGGCAAGACATTCTTGCCGTCCACCTCGATCCGCGCTTCCTCCCCGGCCCGCAACGCCACATGCAGCACCGCCCGGCCTTCGGTATCGTTGATCTTCGCCCCCGAGAACATCGCCGCGCGCTTTTCCGCCACGCCCGCGACCTCGGCCAACCGCAGCAAGGCCGCCCGCGTCTCGCCGTCGATGTTGGTCTTGGAATAGTCGAACAGCATCCCGTCCGCCGTGACCGAGAACTCTCTGGCCCGGCTTTCGTCAAAGAGATCAAGAATATGGCGGCCCTTCTTCACCTCGTGAAGCCGCTGAAGATCAGACCATTTGCTCATCTCATTCCGCCCAATGCACGGTTGCGTTGTCCAGAACCGCCCGCACGGGCGCCTCCATCGGCGTCAGGCTCATCGCGCGGTCCAGGGCTTCGCGCTTTTCCGGCCCGGTGATCAGGATGTGGATGTTGAACGCCTCGCGCAGCACCCGCGCGGTCAGCGTGACGCGCGGCTCTCCCGCCGCCTCGGCGCGCATCGGCAACAGCAGGGGCGCATCGGCCGACAGCGCCTCTTCCAGCCGGTCGGCGCCGGGGAAAAGGCTTGCCGTGTGCATGTCCGCCCCCATGCCCAGCAACAGGACCGAGATCGGCAGATGCGGGCGCAGACCATCCTCCAGCGCCGCCAGCATCTCCTCGGGCGTCTCGGCGGGCGCATAAAGCGGCACCAGCCGCGCCTGCGCCGCCCGGCCGCGCAGCAGCCTTTCACGCACCAGCCGCGTGTTCGACCGCTCGGAACTTTCCGGCACCCAGCGTTCGTCGTTCAGGACCACCGCGACATTGGTCCAGTCGATATCGACCCCCGACAGAGTGTCGAAGATCGGCCCCGGCGTCGTCCCGCCCGGCACCGACAGCGTAGCCCTGCCCTCGCGCCGCAGGAAATCGGCCAGCTGCCCGGCGATCACATTGGCCACTTGCAGCATCATCATTTCGCGGTCGGGGTAGGTTTCCAGCTTCATTCGCGTATCTCCCGCCAGCGCCGCCCGTCGCGGTGCATCAGCATCAACGCATCTTCCGGCCCCGAGGATCCGGGATCATAGACCTGCGGCCTGTCGCCGCGCGCCTCCCAGCCCTGGATGATCGGGTCGGTCCAGGCCCAGGCCGCCTCTACCTCGTCGCCGCGCATGAACAGCGTCTGGTTGCCGCGGATCACGTCCATGATCAGCCGCTCATAGGCGTCCGGCACATCCTCGACGTCCTCGATGGCATCTGCAAAGGACATGTCCAGCGGCACCTGCATCAGGCGCATCCCCCCCGGGCCGGGTTCCTTGATCATCACCATCAGGTTCATGCCCTCGTTGGGCTGAAGCCGGATCACCAGCACGTTCTCATGCCAGCCGCTCGCATCGTCGAAGATGGAATGCGGCGGCTGCTTGAAGGTGATGGCGATTTCGCTCGCCCGCGCCCGCAGCCGCTTGCCGGTGCGCAGGTAGAACGGCACCCCCTGCCAGCGCCAGTTGGAGATCTGCACCTTCAGCGCGATGTAGCTTTCGGTGCGGCTGGCCGGGTTCTCGGCATGGACCAGATAGCCCGGCTCGTCCTTGCCCGGCCCGTATTGCCCGCGCACGATGTCCTCCGGCGGGACGGGCTTCAGCGCGCGGATCACCTTCAGCTTCTCGTCGCGCACCGCGTCGGGGTCGAAGTGATAGGGCGGCTCCATCGCGATCAGGCACAGAAGCTGCATCAGATGGTTCTGCACCATGTCCCGCATCGCGCCCGACTTGTCGTAATAGGCCCCGCGCCCGTTGACCCCCACGGTCTCGGCCACGGTGATCTGGACGTGGTCGATGTATTCGGCCTTCCACAGGGGCTCGAACAGGATATTGGCGAAGCGCACCGCCATCAGGTTCTGGACGGTTTCCTTGCCCAGATAATGGTCGATCCGGTAGATCTGCGTCTCGTTGAAATGCCGGGCCAGCACCGCGTTCAGCGCGCGGGCCGAGGCCAGATCCCGCCCGAAGGGCTTTTCCACCACGATCCGGCTCCAGGCATCGGCGATCCCGTGTTCGGACAGCCGCTGCGCGATGTCACCGAAGAGCGTGGGGGCGACCGAGAAGTAGAAGGCCCTGACCACGTTGTCGCGCATCAGTGCCTTCAGCTGCGCCCAGCCATTGGTGCCGGTCGCGTCGATCGCGACATAGTGGATACGGCCCAGAAACGCCTCGATCACCGCCTCGTCCTGACGCGCCTTCGGAACGAATTCACCGATCGCCTCGCGAACTTGCGCGCGAAAGCTCTCGTCCGTCAGATCCGCCCGCGCCGCGCCGATGATCCGGCTGTCGCCCGGCATCTGCCCGGCCAGAAACCGCCGGTACAGCCCCGGAAGGATCTTGCGGCGCGCAAGGTCGCCCGTGCCCCCGAAGATCACCAGATCGAACACATCGACCGGAATGACACGCGAAACCATGACTGTCTCCTGCGAGGGCGCTGTTAGCGCTAACGGCGCGTTCTTACAGCCTGCTCGCCGCTCTGTCTAGCACCCGCTCACGTCCGAGGGAACCTTGGGCTGGGATCAGCCTTCATCCAGCGACTGCCAGCGCACCCGCATCAGGCCGGGTTCCGCCGCAAGGCGCTGCACCGCCTGTTCGATGCCGGTCTCGCCCACACCTTCCGCCGTCACCGTCGCCGACAGATCAAGGCCGCGGCCGTCCTCGCCCGGGGAAAGGCCAATGTCCGACAGATGCAGCCCGCCCAGGGACAGCGTCCGCAGCATCAGACTGCGCGCCATCGCCTCTTGCGGTTCGGTCACCGTGACGATCACCCGGTAGCCACGGCCAAGCGGAACTCCGGCCCGGGTGTGGCGCTTCAGCCATTTCACCAGCGGGCGCAGGCCAAGGTTCACGAAGACGACCATCCCGGTCAGAAGAAGCGCCAGGTCCCAGGCCCCGGCCCCCGCCATCATCCCGACGCCAGCCGAACACCACAAGGTCGCCGCCGTGTTCAGCCCGTGGATGTTGAACCCGTCCCGGAAGATGATACCCGCGCCCAGAAAGCCGATGCCCGACACGATCTGGGCGGCAACGCGGGTGTGGCTGACCTCGTCGGGGAACAGCCCCGAGAAGATCACGAACCCGGCTGCCCCGAGGGCGACCAGCGCATTGGTCCGCAGACCCGCCATCCGCTGTCGCACCTGCCGTTCCGACCCGATGACGGCCCCGCAGGCCAGCGCGGTAAACATGTGCAGCGCCGCCGCGTGAAAGGTGACATCCATGGTGCGCTCCCTGCTCTGGAAGCCTCCAGAAAGCACGGGAGCCCGAGTTTGTGAAGCTTTTGTAACGGCACTGTAACAGCCGACAGCGACCTCAGGCGTCCAGCTCGGCATCCCAGTAGAGGTAGTCCATCCAGCTTTCATGCAGGTGGTTCGGCGGAAAGCGGCGGCCATGCGCCTGCATCTCCTCGGCCGTCGGCGCCTTCGGCAACCGTTTCAGATACATCCCCGCCTGCTTCAGCGTGCGGCTCCCCTTGCGCAGGTTGCAAGGGCTGCACGCCGCCACCACGTTCTCCCAGCTGGTGATCCCGCCCTTCGACCGCGGCAGCACGTGGTCGAAGGTCAGGTCCCCCTTCGCGCCGCAATACTGGCAGCAGAATTCGTCCCTCAGAAAAAGATTGAAGCGCGTGAAGGCCACGCGCTTCTGGGGTTTGACGAATTCCTTCAGGACGACCACGCTGGGTATCCTGAACTCTTGCCGCTGACTGTGCACCACCGCGTCATATTCCGCCACGATCTGCACCCGGTCCAGGAACGCCGCCTTGATCGCCTCCTGCCAGGGCCAGAGGCTTAGCGGGTAATAGGACAGCGGACGATAATCGGCATTCAGCACCAGCGCGGGGTAGTGCTTCAGCGCGGCCGGATCGCGCACGAACTGGGTTCTGAAATCGCCGTCCATCTGCGTCAAAGACTCCGCACGTCGCCCGTCAGCCTTGGCCTTGGGGGCGGGTGCTCCCGCCCCGTTGCACGAAACTATATCTGGCGTATCCGCCAAGACAACCCCCAAGCGCCAGAGTGTCACACCGGCCTTCTGCCCGATCCGGGTAACACCGGCGTGACGAAGTCTCGGCCGGCCCCCGCCGCCGCCGGCCAGTCGTCGCCCAACCGGCCCCCTCGGGGTTGCCTGCGCCCCACCCTCCCCGCTATCAAACCGCGACAGCAACCGGAGCCCGCAATGCCCCTCACCCGCCGCAGCCTTGTCCTTCTGCCCGCCGCAGCCCTGCTTGCCGCCTGCGGTCGCAAGGTGCAGCCTCCGGTCTCCCGCGCGCCGATGGCCCCCGGTGCGACGCCCGAGATGCGGGCCCTCGTCCGCAAATACGCGGGCATCCACGACATCCCCGAAAGCCTCCTTCACCGCGTCATCCAGCGCGAAAGCGGCTACAACCCCGCCGCCCGCAACGGCCCCTATTACGGGCTCATGCAGATCCTGCCGCAGACCGCGCGGACCATGGGCTATCAGGGCCCGCCCGAGGGGCTGCTCGATGCCGAAACCAACCTGATGTATGCGGGCAGATACCTGCGCGGGGCCTGGCTCGTCGCGCGCGGCTCCGAAGACCGGGCCGTCATGTGGTATTCCAAGGGCTATTATTACGAGGCCAAGCGCATGGGCCTTCTGGAAGAGACCGGCCTGCGCACCTAAGTCCCCCTGACCGAAGGGGGACGCAAGCCGCCCTGGCGGTGCTGCCGCTTGGCACCTTCAACTACTTCGCCTGCGGCCTGAACATGCCCGAAGACCCCGAAGCCGCCGCCCGCGCCATCCTTTCCGGCCAGCCGCACGACATCCGGGTCGGCACGCTGAACGGCCGGGTGTTCCTGAACAACGTGGCCATCGGCCTGTATCCCGCGATCCTCGAGGAACGCGAAGCCACCTATGCCCGCTTCAGGCGCTATCGCTTTCTGGCGCATATCGCCTCGCTGCGCACGATCCTGCGCTTTCAGGCACCGCACCGGATGGACCTCTATCATGACGACACCCGGATGCGGATCCGCACGCCGATGCTGTTCGTCGCGCGCTCGGCCTATCAGCTGGACCAGTTCGGGCTGGAAGGCGGCGAGGCCATTTCGGACGACCGTTTCGTCGTCTTTCTGGCGCATCAGCAGACCCGTCTGGGCTTTCTGCGTCTGGCCTGGCGGCTGATCCGCAAGCGGGTGGATCATGGCCGCGACGTCATCGTCTCCACCCCCCGCCGCCTTGCCGGGGCGGGCGCGCCTTCGTGGACCGGCTGCCTGCCCCCGCCCTGATCGTGCCCGGCAACCACGACATGCCGCTGCGGAACCTGCCCCTTCGGCTGCTGGCCCCCTTCGCGGCCTACCGCCGCGCCTTCGGACCAGAGCTGGAACCCGTCGCCCACCTCTCCGATGCCGTGGTGCAGGGCGTGAACACCGCCAATCCCTTCGTCTGGAAATCGGGCCTCCTGCGCCGACGGTCCTTGCAGCGCCTGACCGACAGTTTCGCTGCGGCGCCTCCCGGCCTCTGGCGCATGGTCGTGATGCACCACGCCCCGGTGCCTGCCGCCGATGGCACGCCTGCCGACATCGCCGACCCTGTTGCGGTGCTGGCCGCCCTGGCGCAGGCCGGGGCGGACATCGTGCTGTCGGGCCATACCCACATGCCGCACACGGGCTTTGCCGAAACCGCCGCCGGGGTTCTCTTCCTTCAGGTCGGCACCGCGATCTCGACCCGGCGCAAGACCGACAGCAACGACGTCGCGCTGGTGAAGCTGGAACCCGGCAAAGTGACCGTCGAAAGCTGGCTCGCTTCCCCCGGCCAGCCCGCGTTCACCCCCGGCCCGGTTCAGGTCTACGCCCGCCCGGGGACCGCGTGGCAGAAGTTAACGTAACTTCACCTCTAGAATGGAGCGCAACAGCTGAGGTTGGGATGGGGTTTGGGATGGATCGGCGGGGGTTGCATCTGGATGG
>NZ_QMJY01000082.1 GCF_003574395.1 Tabrizicola thermarum | reverse complement strand
GCTGGAAAACACCAGCACAGGCCCTCGCCGAGGAACTCGAAAAAACACCAACAACCGTTGCACTTGGAACTTGAGTTAACCTAATCTGAACGCCCACAGCCAACCTATTGATTTCATTTGGTCCGAAAAACCGACCACGCGCGGCGCACCTCAGTACCAGGCATCCGCCACCCCGGCCTTCTTCCGCCCCACGAAGTCATGCAGGGCCTCCCTGACCCCCGCATCCAGAGGCGGGGCCTCATACTCCGCCAGCCGCTTCTTCCAGAGCCGGTTGGCCCGGATCGCCGCGTCCGCCGACCCCGCCGCCTCCCATTTTTCGAAGGGCTCGTTGTCCGACAATTCGCTGTCCCAGAAGGCGGTCTCATAGTGCCGCATCGTGTGGGAACAGCCGAAGAAATGGTTCCCCGGCCCCACCTCGGCGAAGGCCTCCACGGCCAGCTGATCGTCGTCGATCCTGATCCCGTCCAGATAGGCATGCAAGGCCCCGCAGAGGTCGGCATCCAGCATGAACTTCTCGTAGGACATCGACAGAAGCCCATCCAGAAACCCCGCCGAATGCAGGATGAAATTGGCCCCGCAATGGATGGCCGCCAGCATCGACATCGTCCCCTCCATCATCGCCTGCCCGTCCGGCAGCTTGGAGGTGGTGAAGTTCCCCGAACAGCGCAGCGGCAGGTTCAGCCGGCGGGCAAGCTGGCCGATCACCTGCGACCCGATGGCCGGCTCCGGCGTCCCGAAGGTCGGCGACCCCGACCGCAGCGACATCGAGGACAGGAAGTTCCCGAAGATGACCGGAGCCCCCTTCCGCTCCAGCTGGGTCAGCGCGCAGCCGGCCATCGTCTCGGCCAGGCTCTGCACGATCCCGCCCGCGTTCGTGACCGGCCCCATCGCCCCGCCAAGGATGAAGGGCACCACCACCGCCGCCTGGTTCGCCCGGGCATAGGCCCGCAGGGACCGGGTCATCGTCCCGTCCCAGACCAGGGGCGAGTTGACGTTGACGTTGCCCAGGATCACGCAGTTCCGATCCACGAAGTCGGCGCCGAACAGGATGCGGGCCATCTCGATGCTGTCCTCCGACCGCTCCTCGGCCGTCACCGACCCCATGAAGGGCCGGTCGCTGAGTTCGATATGGGCCAGCACCATGTCGAGATGCCGCTTGTTCACCGCCACATCCGTCGGCTCGCAGATCGTGCCGCCGGAGTGGTGGAAGTTGGGGCTTGATTGCGCCAACCGGATGAAGTTGCGGAAGTCCTCGATGGTCCCGAACCGGCGGCCGCGGTCGAGGTCCATCACGAAGGGGCTGCCGTAGGCGGGAGAGAACACCACGTTCCGCCCCCCGATCCGCACCGACTTGGCCGGGTTCCGCGCGTGCTGGGTGAACTCGGCGGGCGCGGACTTCAGGATCTCGCGCAGCATCCCCGGCTCGAACCGGACACGCACCCCCTCCACCTTGGCCCCGGCCGTCTTCCAGTGGTCCAGTGCCACCGGATCGTCGCGGAACTCGATCCCGGTCTCGGCCAGCACACGGTCGGCGGCAGCCTCGATGCGGATCAGGTTCTCCTCGGACAGGACATCATAGGTCGGGATGTTGCGCAGGATATAGGGACGCCCGACGCCCTGCCCCTTGTGCGCCCGCTCGGCCTGCCGTGCCTGGCGTCCCGCCCTGACCCTGACTTCGCCCATCGCCGCCCCCCGAAACTCGACATATGTGTCAGGTTTGTCGCTTTCGGGCGACGGGTCTGGTCAAACCGCGACCTCTGAAGGTCGGGAAACGCCCGAACGCCTTCAGGTCACGACATCCGGCGCGCTGCGGCCGGTATGGGTTGCGATGTCGGCAATCCGGTGAGCCGCACGGATCACCGGGGCAAGGGCCGCCTGGGCGTCAAGGTCAAGGCCGTCGGGACCCGCCGCGTAGCGCTCCAGATAGACCCGCAGGGTCGCGCCTTCGGTGCCTGTTCCCGACAGACGATAGACGATGCGGCTGCCATCGTGGAACAGGACCCGCACGCCCTGTTTCTGGCTGACCGAGCCATCGACCGGATCGGTGTAGGCGAAATCGTCCGCGGTCGAGACCGTCATCCCTTCGATCTGCTGTCCCGGCAGACCGGCCAGCGCACCGCGCAGCGCGGCCATCATCGCGTCGGCCTTGGCCGTCTCGATCGCCTCGAAGTCGTGGCGGCTATAGTAGTTGCGACCGTATTTCGCCCAGTGTTCGCGCAGGATCTCGGCCACCGACTGCCGGCGCACCGCAAGGATGTTCAGCCACAACAGGATCGCCCAGAGCCCGTCCTTCTCGCGGACATGGTCGGAGCCGGTGCCGAAGGATTCCTCGCCACAGATCGTGGCGCGGCCCGCGTCGAGCAGGTTGCCGAAGAACTTCCAGCCCGTCGGGGTCTCGAAACCTGCGATCCCCAGAGCCTCGGCCACCCGGTCCACCGCCGCCGAAGTCGGCATCGACCGCGCGACGCCCTTCAGCCCCGCCTTGTAGCCCGGCGCGAGCTGCGCATTCGCGGCCAAAACGGCGAGGCTGTCGGACGGCGAGACATAGATCCCCCGCCCGACCACCATGTTGCGGTCGCCGTCTCCGTCCGAAGCCGCGCCGAAATCGGGGGCGTCCGGGCCGAACATCTCGTCCATCAGCGCCTTGGCCCAGGTCGGGTTCGGGTCAGGATGCATGCCGCCGAAGTCCGGCAGCGGGGTTGCGTTGACGCAGGTTCCCTTCGGCGCCCCGAGACGGTTTTCAAGGATTTCAACGGCATAGGGCCCGGTGACTGCACACATCGAGTCCATCCGCATCCGGAAGCCGCCCGCGAACATCGCGCGGATCGCGGGAAAGTCGAAGAGCGTCTCCATCAGTGCCGCGTAGTCGGCGACCGGATCGACCACATCGACCACCATTGCCCCCAGCTGGTGCCGACCGATGCGACCCAGATCCACGTCCTGCGCCTCGAGCACCTTGTATTCGGTGATTTCGGTCGTCCGCCGATACATCGCCTCGGTCACGCCTTCCGGCGCGGGTCCGCCGTTCGGCATGTTGAACTTGACCCCGAAATCCTCATTCGGACCGCCGGGGTTGTGACTGGCCGACATGATGATCCCGCCATCGGTTTTATTCAACCTTATCAGATGGCTGGCGGCCGGAGTTGACAGGATCGCCCCCTGCCCCACGATCACCCGGGCCGCCCCGTTCGCCGCCGCCATCCGCAGGATCACCTGCGCGGCGCGGTCGTTGAAATAGCGCCCGTCGCCGCCGAGAACGAAGGTCTTTCCCGCCGCCCCCACCACGTCGAAGATCGACTGGACGAAGTTCTCCAGATAATGCCGCCCCATGAACACGGGCGTCTTCTTGCGCAGGCCAGAGGTGCCCGGCTTTTGCCCGGCGATGGCCTCGGTCAGGACAGTCGTGATCTGGGTCATGGCGCGGTTTCCCTTGGTGCGTCGGTCACAGAGCGGAAAAGCAGGACGGAATGGGCCGGAGCCTCGGCGAAGCCTTGGGCGGGAAGACCGGCCTCGGGCAAGTCCGGGCGGGTGGTATCCAGAAGCAGCGTCCAGCCCGGCGCAGTATCGGGCAGGTGCAGCGTCGTGGCAGAGCCGGTGTTGAACACGGCAAAGACGGCTTCGGGGTTCGGATCCCCGCCTTCGGCGGCCATGCGCAACTCGACGCAGAGACAGCGGAAGGCCGGATCATGCCAGTCCTCGTTGTGCGGCACAGTGCCGTTCGCGCGGCGCCAGATCACGTCTGGGATCCCGTCCGAGGGACGCGGGCGCGCATGCAGGAACCGACGCTGGCGCAAGACCGGCAGGGATCTGCGAAGCGCACTGAGGCGCTGGACGAAGGCAAGCAGGCCCGGATCGGCCCTGGACCAGTCGAGCCAGGTGGTCTCGTTGTCCTGAGCGTAAGCGTTGTTGTTGCCGCCCTGGCTGTGGCCGATCTCGTCTCCGGCCAGAAGCATGGGCACGCCCTGGCTGAGCATCAGGGTGGCCAGAAGGTTGCGCTTGCGCAGGGCGCGGGCGGCCAGAACCTTCGGGTCCGTGGTCGGGCCTTCGACACCAAGGTTGTCGGAATGGTTCTCGTGGTGGCCGTCGCGGTTGTCCTCGCCATTGGCGAAGTTGCGCTTGACGGTATAGCTGACGAGGTCCTCAAGCGTGAAGCCGTCGTGGCTGGTGACATAGTTGATCGACGAGGTCGCCGCGCGGCCCGAATGGTCGAAGCGTTCCGCGCTGCCCAGAAGCCGGGCGGCGAGGTCGCGGGTCATCCCGGCGTCACCCTTCCAGAACCGGCGCACACCGTCGCGGAACTTGTCGTTCCATTCGAGGAAGGGATGCGGATAGGCGCCCAGCTGATAGCCTCCGGGACCGATGTCCCAGGGCTCGGCGATCAGCTTGACGCGGCTGAGGACAGGGTCCTGGCGGATCGCGTCGAAGAAACCGCCGTTGGGGTCAAATCCGTGCTGCTCGCGTCCCAGAGCCGTCGCAAGGTCGAAGCGGAAGCCGTCGACATGGGCGGCCTCGACCCAGTAGCGCAAGCTGTCCATCACCATCCGCAGGACCATGGGGTGAGTGATGTTCAGCGTGTTGCCGGTGCCCGCGTCGTTGACATAGTACCGGCCGCCGCCCGTCAGGCGGTAGTAGCTGGCATTGTCGAGACCCCGGTAGCAGACGGTCGGGCCCCATTCGTCGCCCTCGGCGGTGTGGTTGTAGACCACGTCCAGGATGACCTCGATTCCGGCTGCGTGAAAGCGGCGGACCATCGTCTGGAATTCCCACAGCGCGCCCTGGCTCATGTAGCGGGCTTCGGGCGCGAAGAAGCACAGCGTGTTGTAGCCCCAGTGGTTTCGCAGGCCCCTGGACACCAGAAACCGGTCGTCGATGTAGGACTGGACCGGAAGCAGTTCTATCGCGGTGACGCCCAGCCTTTGCAGATGGTCGATGACCGGGTCCGACGAGAGGCCAAGGTAGGTGCCGCGCAGGCCCTTGTCGACGCCGGGATGCAGCGCCGTCATCGACTTGACATGGGCCTCGTAGATCAGCGTTTCGGCGCGCGGGGTGCTGGGGGCGCGGTCGTTGCCCCAGGTGAACGACGTGTCGATGACAACCGCCTTCGGCACCGCAAAGGCACTGTCGCGGGTGTCAAAGCTGAGATCGCCGCGGGGGGATCCGATCTTGTAGCCCATCAGCGCGTCGGACCATTTCAGACGGCCCTCCAGCGCGCGGGCGTAAGGGTCGAGCAGCAGCTTGTGCGGGTTGAACCTGTGCCCCTGTTCCGGAGCGTAGGGTCCGTAGGCGCGAAAGCCATAGACGGTGCCCACCGTCAGCCCGCCGACATGGATGTGCCAGATGTCTCCATCGCGCTCGACGATCGGCAGGCGGGCCAGTTCTTTGCGGCCGTCGGGGGTAAAGAGGCAAAGCTCGATCCGTTCCGCATGGGCCGAGAAGATCGCGAAGTTCACCCCGTCGCCCGTCAGACTTGCCCCCATCGGCCAGGGACGGCCGGGGCTGACCGCGTGACCCGAAAGCCGCATAGGCGGCGAGATCGACTGCGGTGTCACGCGGTCAGCCTTTCGTAAAGATCGGCATAGGCACCGGCCGAGGATTCCCAGCCGACCGGCTGCGCCATCGCATTCGCCCGCAGTTTCGCCCAGAGCTTCGGCTGACGATGCAGGTCCAGCAGCTGCGCCATGGCGCGGCCGAAGGCCAGGGCATCGACCGGGTGAAAGGTGATTCCGGTTGCCACCCCGACCGACAGCGCCGCGGGCGAGGCCCCGATGACCGTGTCGGCCAGCCCGCCGACCAGCGACACGACCGGCAGCGTGCCGTAGCGCAGGCCATACATCTGGGTCAGGCCACAAGGCTCGAACCGGCTGGGCACCAGCACGGCATCCGCCCCCGCAAACAGGCGGTGGCTGAGCGCCTCGTCATAGCCGATCTGCACCGCAACCCGACCCGGGAACCGCGCCGCAAGATTGCGCACCGCGGCTTCCAGCCCCGGATCGCCGCTGCCAAGCACGATCAGCCCGCCCCCGCCCAGCACGAAATCGGGGATGACGGCCGGCAGCAGGTCGATGCCCTTCTGGTCGGTCAACCGACTGACGACGATCGCCAGCGGGCCCGGCACCTCCAGCCCGAAGTCCTCGCACAGCCTTGCCCGCGCCCTGGCCTTGCCTGCCATCGCCTTGCGACTGAAGGGAGGATCCTCTGCTTCGGGGTTCCAGAGGTCGGTATCGACACCGTTCAGGATGCCGGACACGACCGGCCCGCGCGCGGCAATCACGCCCTGCAGGCCCATCCCGAATTCCGGTCGCATGAGCTCTGCCGCGTAGGTCGGCGACACGGTGGTGATCCAGTCGGACGTCACCAGCGCCGCCTTCAGGCTGGAGAGTCCGCCGTAATATTCCAGCGCCTCGGGGTGGAAAGCGTGGCCCGGCAAGCGCAGCACGCCCAGCATGTGCGCCGGAGACCAGCCCTGGAAGGCGATGTTGTGAACCGTGATGACCGATTTCACCCCGCCGTTGCCATGATAGGCCAGATAGGCAGGCGCCAGCCCGGCCTGCCAGTCATGCGCGTGCAGGATATCGGGTTTCCAACCCTCAAGCCCCTCGCGCGCGATACGGGCGGCGACCCAGGACAGGGCCGCAAAGCGCACCGCATTGTCGGGATGTTCGCCCGTCGGCCCGGAATAGGGGCCGCCTTCGCGGTCATAAAGATGCGGCGCGTCGAGAAGCAGCAGGGGGACGCCCGCCACCTCACCGGCCACAACGCGGCCCGGCCCGCCCCAGAGATCGGCTTCCTGCCAGACGACCGGCCAACCAGAGGCCTGGGCGCGCAAGGCACGGTAGGCCGGCAGAAGCACCCGCATCTCCCAGCCGGTCCTTGCCAGGGCAGAGGGCAGCGCTCCGACGACATCGGCCAGCCCCCCGGTCTTGACCAGGGGGACGCATTCAGAGGCCACCGACAGAACCCGACCGCCCATTTGCCTTGCCTTTCCGTAACTTCCCGCCCGGGGCTAAAGTAAACCCCGCGCAAGGTCCAGACTGTCAGCCCAAAGCCCTGGCGCGGGCATCCAGCATGTCCTGGGTGATGAGCACAATGCCGCCCTCGGACCGGCGGAACCACCTGGCATCCTCCTCCGGGTCCTCACCGATCACCAGACCTTCCGGGATCACCACGCCCCGGTCGATCACGCAATTCTTCAACCGGGCCTTCCGGCCCACCTCTACCTGCGGCAGGGCCACCACATATTCCAGCGTGGAATAGCTGTGCGTCCGGCAACCGGTGAACAGCAGGCTGTTCGACACGGCCGAACCCGAGACGATGCAATCGCCCGAGACCAGGGACGATACCGCGCTGCCCCGGCGGCCGTCCTCGTCGTGGATGAACTTGGCGGGCGGCACGATCTCGGCATAGGTCCAGATCGGCCAGGAACTGTCGTAGAGGTCCAGCTTGGGGACGAAATCGGTCAGGTCGATGTTCGCCTGCCAGAAGGCGTCGATGGTGCCCACGTCGCGCCAGTAGGGTTCGGTTTCCAGCCCGCTGGTCACGCAGCTGTCGGAAAACCTGTGGGCGACGGCCTTGCCGTTCTTCACGATATGCGGGATCAGGTCGAAGCCGAAGTCGTGGCTGGAATTGTCGTCCTGCATGTCGCGGATCAGCAGGTCGCGCAGGAAGGCCCAGTCGAAGACATAGATCCCCATCGAGGCCAGCGCATGGTCGGGGTCCCCCGGAATGGCCGGCGGGTCCTTGGGTTTTTCCAGGAAATCGGTGATCCGCATGGTCTTGTCCACATGCATCACGCCGAAAGCCGAGGCCTCTTTCCTTGGCACGGTCAGGCAGCCGATGGTCACGTCGGCCTCCGCCTCGACGTGCTGGTGCAGCATCACCTCGTAATCCATCTTGTAGATGTGGTCGCCCGCCAGGACGATCACATACTTCACGCCGTAGCTGTCGACGATGTCGATGTTCTGCGCGATGGCGTCGGCGGTGCCGCGATACCAGTTCACCTCGTCCATCCGCTGGCTGGCAGGCAGGATGTCCAGGTATTCGTTGCGTTCCGCCCGGAAGAAGCCCCAGCCGCGCTGGACATGACGGATGAGGGAGTGGGCCTTGTACTGCGTCGCAATCGCCATCTTGCGGATGCCCGAGTTCAGCGCGTTCGAGAGCGCAAAGTCGATGATCCGGGTCTTGCCGCCGAAATAGACCGCCGGCTTAGCGCGGCGATCGGTCAGTTCCTTCAGCCGCGACCCCCGACCGCCTGCCAGGACAAAGGCCATGGCCTGCGACGACAGGCGCTGGTTCGGTCTTGCTTTCATCGACGTCCCTCCCCCTAGGCGGTGCAACCGCCGGTTCTCATCCCTGTTGCAGATACACTGCCGAGAGCGGCGGCAGCGTGACAAGCGCCGATTGCGGCAGGCCGTGCCAGGGCGTCTTCTCCGTGGTCACCCCTCCCAGGTTGCCACGGTTGCCCCCGCCGTAGATTTCGGCGTCGGTGTTCAGGATCTCGGTCCATTTGCCGGGATGCGGCAGACCCAGCCGATACTGCCGCTCCAGCGGGGTCATGTTGACCACCGCCACCACCGGCCTGTCGCCCTCCTCGCCCTTGCGGACCCAGGCATAGACCCCGGCCTCGGCATCGTTCGACTCGATCCAGGCAAAGCCCTCGGGCCGCGTGTCGTTCACATGCAAGGCGCGGGTTTCGCGGTAGACCCGGTTCAGATCGCGCACCAACCGCTGCATCCCACGATGTTCCGCAACATCAAGCTGATGCCAGTCGAGGCTCTGGTTGTGGTTCCACTCGGCGCCCTGCGCGAACTCCTGCCCCATGAACAAGAGTTTCTTGCCGGGATGCGCCCACATGAAACCGTAGTAGGCGCGCAGGTTGGCGAACTTTTCCCAGGCGTTGCCCGGCATCTTCGACAGCATCGAGCCCTTGCCGTGCACGACCTCGTCATGGGAAATCGGCAGGACGTAGTTTTCCGACCAGGCGTAGACCAGGCCGAAGGTCATCTGGTGGTGGTGGTATTTGCGGTAGATCGGGTCCTTCTGCATGTAGCTGAGGGTGTCGTTCATCCACCCCATGTTCCACTTGAACCCGAAGCCCAGCCCGCCCCAGTTCGCGGGCCGGGACACGCCCGGAAAGGCCGTCGATTCCTCGGCAATCGTCATGATCCCCGGCACTTCGCCATAGGCCGTGATGTTCATGCTGCGAAGCACATCGATCGCCTCATAGTTTTCGCGGCCGCCGTCCTTGTTCGGGATCCATTCGCCAGGCTTGCGGCTGTAGTCGCGGTAGAGCATGGACGCCACCGCATCCACCCGCAGCCCGTCGATGTGGTATTCCTCAAGCCAATACAAGGCGTTGCTGACGAGGTAGTTCTTCACCTCGACCCGGCCGTAGTTGTAGATCAGCGTGTTCCAGTCCTGATGGAACCCCTCGCGCGGGTCCTCGTGTTCATAAAGCGCGGTGCCGTCGAACCGGCCCAGGCCATGGGGGTCCGTGGGGAAATGCCCTGGCACCCAGTCGAGGATCACCCCCAGCCCCTTGCGGTGCGCCGCGTCGACAAAGGCGCGGAATTCCGACGGTGTGCCGTGGCGGATGGTGGGGGCATAGAGTCCCACCGGCTGATAGCCCCAGGACCCGTCGAACGGGTATTCGCTGACCGGCAGGCATTCGATGTGGGTAAAGCCCATGTCGGCGGCGTAGTCCACCAGCTGGTCGGCCAGTTCCAGATAGCTCAGCATCCGGTTTCCGGGCGCGCGCCGCCACGAGCCGAGATGGACCTCGTAGACGGAAATCGGCGCGTCGATGCCGTGTCTGGCAGCCCGGCTGTCCATCCAGCCCTCATCGTGCCAGTCACCCCGGATTGTCCTGACAACTGAGGCCGTTGCGGGCGGATGTTCAGATCCGAAACCGACCGGATCGGCCTTGAGCGGCAGGATCGCGCCACCCGGCCCCCTGATCTCGTATTTGTAGGCGACACCCTCGGCGAGGTCGGGCATGAAGATCTCCCAGACACCGGTCGCGCCGCGGCGGCGCATCGGGTTGCGGCGGCCGTCCCAGACGTTGAAATCGCCGACGACGCTGACCCGCTCGGCATTGGGTGCCCAGACCGCGAAATGCACACCGTCCACCCCTTCGTGCGTCATCACATGCGCGCCAAGCGCCTGCCACAACCGCCGATGGCTGCCCTCGCCCAGCAGGTATTCGTCCAGTTCACCCAAGACCGGGCCAAAGCGATAGGGATCGTCGAATTCCCACGTAGTTCCATGGCCTTCCGCGCGGAACCTGTAAGTCGCCTTCCGCGCCAGGGCGCAGGTGAACAGGCCCGGCAGGCCCGGATAGGGCACCGCCTCGACCTCGGTCCTGCCGGTGACCAGCCAAAGCCGCTCGGCCCCCGGCACGAAGGCCCGGATTTCCCAGCCCTTCGCCACCTTGTGCGGCCCCAGCACACCGAACGGATCGCCGTGCCAGCCCCCGGCGATCGCCTCGGCTGCGCCCCTGTCGAGTGTCGTCTCAGCCATGCTCTCCTCCCCGAAAGCCTGCCGGAGCGCCTATAGCCCGGACGTCGCCTGCCAGATCTCTGCCATGTAGCCGCGGATCGTGCGGTCGGACGAGAAGAAGCCGCTTCGGGCCGTGTTCATCGCCGCCATCTTCCACCAGCGGTCCGGGTCGAGATAGGCCCTGTCCACCTCGGCCTGTGCGGCATGATACGCGGCGAAGTCGCTTGCCACGAGAAAATAGTCATGGTGCCAGACCCGGTGCACCGATTGATGGTACCGCTCCGGTTCTTCGGGCGAAAAGCGCCCCTCGGCGATCATCTGCAGCACATCCATCAGCGGCTGGCTGGCCTCGATCGCCTTCCTGGCATGATCGGGGTCTTCGCGGCGCCTGGCCACCTCTTCGGCGGTCAGGCCGAAGAGAAAGAAGTTCTCGGCCCCGACTTCCTGAAGGATCTCGACGTTCGCCCCGTCAAGGGTCCCGATGGTCGGCGCACCGTTCATCATGAACTTCATGTTGCCCGTGCCCGAGGCCTCTTTCCCGGCGGTCGATATCTGTTCGGACAGGTCCGAGGCCGGGATCACGCGTTCGGCCATCGTGACGTTGTAATTCGGCGGGTAGATGATCTTCAGCAGGTCCCCGGTCACCGGGTCGTTGTTAACAACCTCGGCCACATCGTTGATAAGGCGAATGATTTCCTTTGCTACTGCATAGCCCGGCGCTGCCTTGCCGCCGAAGATCTTCACACGCGGCACCCAGGGTCCCTTCGGGTCTGCCCGCAGCTTGTGCCAATGGGCAATCGTTTCAAGAATGTTCAGTAGCTGGCGCTTGTATTCATGGATGCGCTTGATCTGCACGTCGAACAAGGCATCGGGCGAAACCGGCACCCCCATTTCCCGCCCGATCCAGTTCGACAGCACGACCTTGTTCGCGCGCTTGGCCGCCGCGAAGTCCGCCCGGAAACCCGCGTCGGCCACATGCGGCTCAAGCTCGCGCAGACGGTCAAGGTCCGCCTCCCAGCCCGGGCCGATGCTCTCGGTGATCAGCTTCGACAAGGGCCGGTTCGCCATCCGCAGCCAACGGCGCGGGGTCACGCCATTGGTCTGGTTGATGATCCGCCCGGGATGAAGGGCGCTCAGCTCCGGGAAAAGCGTCTTCCTGACCAGGTCGGTATGCAGGGCGGATACCCCGTTCACCTTGTGCGACATGATGAAGGCCAGTTCGCCCATCCGCACTTCCTGGTGCTTGACGATGCCCACATAATGCGGCCGGCTCGGATAGGTCCGGCGATGCCAGCTGTCGATCCGCTCGACGATCTGCATGTGCCGCGGCAGGACGTTGCCGAAGGTGAAGGTCGCCCATCGTTCAAGAGCTTCCGGCAACAAGGTGTGATTGGTGTAGCCCAGGCAGGCCCGAGCGATGGTCAACGCCTCATCGAAGGGCAGCCCGTGTTCGTCCGACAGAAGCCGGATCAGTTCCGGCCCGGCGATGGCCGGATGGGTGTCGTTCATCTGGATCGCCACATGCCGCGGTAGGGCGCGCAGGTCGCTGTGGTTCGACAGATACCGCCGCAGGATGTCCTGCAGGGCTGCCGAGGTCAGGAAGAATTCCTGCTTCAGCCGCAGTTCCTTGCCCTGATAGGTGGTGTCGTCCGGGTAGAGCACCCGTGACAAGGTCCGGGCCAGGGTCTCCGGCTCTGCGGCGGCCGTGTAATCGCCCCGGTTGAAGCGTTCGAGGTCGAAGTTCGTCGTCCCCTTCGCGCCCCAGAGCCGCAGCGTGTTCGCCCATTTCCCCTGCCAGCCGACGACCGGAGTGTCATAGGCCTCGGCCGTCACGGTTTCCTGCGGATACCAGATGTCCTTGCCGTCGCGGCTTTCGACATGGCCCTTGAAACCGATGGTGTAGGCGCTTTCGGGCCGGGCGAATTCCCAGGGATGGGCCTGCGCCAGCCAGTTCTCGGGCGTCTCGACCTGGCGGCCGTGGTCGAAGTGTTGCCGGAACAGGCCGTGTTCATAGCGGATGCCATAGCCATAGGCCGGGCAGCCCAGCGTCGCCATCGACTCCATGAAACAAGCCGCAAGCCGTCCCAGGCCGCCGTTGCCCAATGCCGCGTCCGGTTCGTCGTCGATCACGGCGCGAAGGTCGACACCCACCGCTGCCATCGCCTCGTTCGCGGCGTCATAGAGGCCAAGGTTGATCGTGGCATCCTCAAGGATGCGGCCGATCAGGAATTCCATCGACAGGTAGTAGACCCGCTTCCTGTCCTCGGCCCAGGTGCGCTTGGTCGAGGCGAACCACGGTTCGACGATCCGGTCGCGGATGGCATGAGACAAGGCCAGGCGCCAGTCATGCACCGATGCATGCGGGGCGTCCTTGCCGACCGTAAAGGTCAGGTGGCGCAGGATGTCGGCCTGCAACAGGTTCGGGGTCACGCTCAGATCGGTCACGGGTCTGTCCAGCAAGATCGTCTCCTGAGAAAGCCTAAGCGCCGGGGGGCGGCGGTCAAGCGGGCTTTCGGGGCTATGGGCAGAAAGCCTCTGTTACCGCAAACATTAAATCCATCTAAGTGATTTAAAGCGGTTTGAGAACATGATTCGTTGAATTTGACAGCAGGACGGCAGAGATGTCGCACCTGCAAGGCACCCTCTTGACGCGGCTGCAAGGCTGGGTCCCAATCAGGATGAAAGAGGATCCGTTCATGACCACGCTATCTGTTCCCGACATGAGCTGCGGCCATTGCAAGGCTGCGATCGAATCCGCGCTTGGCGCCGTGCCGCAGACCGGCGAGGTCCGGGTCGACCTTGAGGCGCGCAAGGTCGAGGTGACCGGCACCGCCCCCGTGGCAGACCTCTTGAAGGCGCTGGAAGCCGCAGGCTACCCGGCCACCGTTGTCTAGAGGCTCGGTCCCGGCTCGATCCGGCTGCCGTCGCTGAACCGCGACAGGCGAAAGCGGCTCAGGTCGTGGCCGAGGGGTCGGCCCGTCACGAGGTCGGCCACAACGCGCCCCATCCCCGGCCCGATGCCGAAGCCGTGCCCGCTCATCCCGGTGGCGATGGTCAGACCGGCAAGCCCCGCATGGTCCACGATCGGCACCACGTCCGGCAGGCTGTCGATCATGCCCGCCCAGGCGGCCTTGAGCTTCGGTCGGCCCAGAGAGGGGAAGGCCCGCGCAAAGCTGTCCTGCACCTCGGACAGCGTGCCCAGGTTCGGCGGGGGGGTCAGCACGCGTTGCCGTTCGAAGGGGCTGGGAGCCTCCATCGACCAGCGGCGGGGTGTGGTCCAGGCGTCGGGGAAGCCTTTCGGGGCTGCGAGCCGGAAGTTGGTAGACCGGAAATCCTTTTTCAAAACAGGCAGATAGACGCCAAGGCTGGCAAATGCGTCGCGACCGATGAAAAAGTCGTGCCGAGAGCCGGGGGCAATGGAATAACCCCCATCCTCGCGCCGCCGGAAGGCAAAGTCATCGTCGGCCGCATTGCCGGCAAACACCTCGGGCATCGGCACGGTCGCGGCCACGGAGGCGAGGACGGAGAGCTGCGGAATACCGATCCCGTGCTGGCCCAGGAACAGCCGCGACCAGGCCCCCGCCGCGACGACGACATGGTCGCACGCGATCCGCCCGGCCTCGGTCACCACGCCCGCGACCCTCCCGCCCGCCAGGTCCAACCCGCGCACCGCGCAGGCCTCGCGCAGGATCACGCCCTTCTCTTCGGCCAGCGCCGCCAGGGTCGGAACCGCAACCCAGGGCTCGGCCCGCGCGTCCGATGCGGTGAACAGCCCGCCCTTCCACGGGGCCGCCGCGCCCTTGAGCAGGCCTGCGGTCTCGTCGGCAGTCAGAAGCCGCGTGTCCAGCTGATGTGCGCGGGCGTGTTCGGTCCAGGCCTCGAACCCCGCGATCTCGGCCTCGGTCTTTGCCAGATACAATACGCCCGTCTGCCGAAAACCAAGGGCGTTGCCGGTGCGGGCCGCCAGGTCTTTCCAGATCGACAGGCTTTCCACCATGATCGGCAGTTCGGCGGGGTCCCTGCCCTGCTGGCGCACCCAGCCCCAGTTGCGCCCCGACTGTTCCGCGGCGATCCGGCCCTTTTCGCACAGCACCACGGAAAGCCCGCGATCCTTCAGGAACCAGGCGGTCATGACGCCGATCACGCCTCCGCCGACCACGACGACATCGGCGCGACCAGGCAGGTCTGCCCGGAACCGGACGGGCGTCTGCTCGGAGATCGGAAAATTCACGCCAGCCGCTCCAGCAACCTTAGCATGAACTGATGACCCGCCGCGAACTCGGTGATCTCAAGGTATTCGTCCGGCTGGTGTGCCTGGGCAATGTCGCCCGGGCCGCAGACAATGGCCGAATAGCCTGCGTCCTGGAATTGCCCGGCCTCGGTGCCGTAGGACACCACGCCGGTCGCGTTGTCCCCGGTAAGCGCCCGGGCCAGCGCCTCGGCCGCACCGTCCATCTCGGGCCGAAGGGGCGAGACGTCGAAGAACTTTGTCAGTCTGACCCCCGCTTCGGGGCGCCGGGCCTTCAGCGCAGCATCCAGCCGCATCGCTTCGGCCCGGAAGGCATCGGCATGGGCGTTCGCGTCGTCATCGGGCACGCAACGCATCTCGACCGCGAACCGGCAGTCGGCGGCGGTGATGTTGTCGGCAGTCCCCCCGGCAATCCGCCCCACATGCAAGGTCGTGAAAGGTGGATGGAACCGTTCCGCAATCACACTGCGGGGACGCGACTGAATTTCGTCGTTACGGGTGTTGATCCAGTCGATCAGCCTTGCCGCCTCCATCACCGCCGAGACGCCTTCGGGCAAGAGCGAGGAATGCACCTCGTAGCCCTTCACATGCACGGCAAAGCCGGTGCCGCCCTTGTGCCCGGTGATGACCTTCATCCGCGACGGCTCGCCGATCAGCGCAATTGACCCTTGGGGAAACACCCGGCGAAGGGTCTCGATCATCGGCGGCGCCCCGGTGCAGCCCACTTCCTCGTCATAGGACAGCGCCAGTTGCAGCGGACGCGACACCCCGCTGCGTTGGGCTTCGACCACCGCCCACACCGCAAGAGCGACATAGCCCTTCATGTCGCAGGTCCCGCGACCGTAAAGCCGCCCGTCCCGTTCCACCACTGTCCAGGGGTCCGAGGTCCAGCTTTGTCCGGTGACTGGCACCACATCGGAATGCCCCGAAAGCACCACCGCCCCCTCGATCCACGGCCCGGCATGAGCCATCAGCGCCGCCTTCTGCCGGTCCTCGTTCCAGTGACGCGCACAGCGAACCCCGTGTCCGGTCAGGTAGGTCTCAAGCCAATCCACCAGGGCGAGATTCGAGTCGCTGCTGACCGTCGGAAACCTGACCAACTGATCCAGAATCTGACGCGGCGTCAGCACGGTCATCGAGATTTCCCTTGCCATGACTACATTTGGTAGCCAGCCTGTCTTCCTGTCTGACCCAAGTCAATATCTGGCAAAGTGACGCAAGGTCCAGTCATTTTGCCCGATGAACAGTCTGGAATCGCGCGCCAAATCGGGATTGATAGAAGGCCGAGAATCGGAAAGAGTTGATCGAAGGGCGGCAACCACAAGCTGCATGGCCGAGAAAACGGCCAACAATAACAAGACCAAAGAACGTCGCGGGGAGTACTGAATGGCCGAACCGGCCGAGTCCGTCCTTGAAGTCAGGGACCTGAAGACCGTTTTCCGCACCCGCGGCGGCGAAATTCATGCCGTGAACGATGTCAGCTTTCACCTTCGTCGGGGTGAGCTGCTGGGTGTCGTGGGCGAAAGCGGCTCGGGCAAATCGGTGACGATGATGTCGCTGTTGCGCCTGCTGCCCATGCCGCCTGCCGAGATCCGGGGGGGGCAGGCCATCCTGAACGGCCGCGATCTGATCGCGATGGGCGATGACGAATTGCGCGCCGTCCGGGGGGCCAAGGTCGGTTTCGTGTTTCAGGATCCGATGACCAGCCTCAACCCGGTCTTCACGCTGGGCAACCAGATCATGGAGCCGCTGATCAAGCACCTGAAGATGTCGAAGGCCCAGGCCGAAGCGCGGGCCCTCGAACTGCTGGAGCTGGTCGGCATCCCGGGTGCCAGGCAGCGCCTGTACCAGTACCCGCACCAGTTTTCCGGCGGGATGCGGCAGCGGGTGATGATCGCGATTGCACTGGCTTGCGATCCCGACGTGCTGATCGCGGACGAGCCGACAACGGCGCTGGACGTCACGATCCAGGCTCAGATCCTGGAACTTGTGAAAGAGCTTCGCCAGAAACTGGGCATGGCGATCATCTGGATCACGCATGATCTGGGCGTCATTGCCGGGATCGCCGACCGGGTCATGGTGATGTATGGCGGCCAGATCGTCGAGCAGGCGCCGGTGCGCGAGCTGTTCGCCAACCCGCAGCATCCCTACACGCGCGCGCTGCTCCAGACGATCCCGAGGATCACCGGCGAGCGGGAAACCCGGCTTAAGGTGATCGAGGGCCAGCCGCCGATCCTGACGGGCCCGCTGACGGCCTGCCCCTTCCGGGCGCGCTGCGAATATCGCCACGACACCTGCGACAGGATCAACCCGTCGCGCCGGGCCATCGACGGACTGCCGCTGGGTCAGGGCCACGACGTCGCCTGCCATTGGAACGCCCCCGTCGCTGCGGAGGCCGCTCATGCTTGATGCCGCGGGCCGACCGCTGGTTCAGGTCGAGAACCTGAAGATGCACTTCCCGATCTATACCGGGATCTTCCGCAGGCACACCGGCGATGTGAAGGCCGTGGACGGGGTGTCGTTCCAGATCATGGCGGGACAGACGCTGGGTCTGGTCGGCGAATCCGGTTGCGGCAAGTCCACGGTCGGTCGGGCGATGCTGCGCCTGTACGAGCCGACCGCGGGGCGCGTCGTGATCGATGGCGAGGATGTTGCCAGTATGCCGTCCGAGGCGCTGCGGAAAAAGCGGCCAACCATGCAGATGGTGTTCCAGGACCCGCAGGCCAGTCTCAACCCCCGGATGACCCTGGCAGAAATCGTCAGCGAACCGCTGGATGAGCACACCGACTGGACCCGCGACCAGAAGCTGGAGAGGGTCTACGAGCTGATGGATCAGGTCGGCCTCAACCGCCGCTTCGTCAACCGCTTCCCGCACGAGTTTTCCGGTGGCCAGCGCCAGCGGATCGGCATCGCCCGCGCCTTGGCGCTGAAACCGCGTTTCATCGTCTGCGACGAACCCATCGCGGCCCTCGACGTTTCGATCCAGGCGCAGGTGGTCAACCTTCTGGAAGACCTGCAGGAAAAGCTGGGTCTGACCTATCTGTTCATCAGCCATGACCTGTCGATGGTCCGCCACCTCGCACAGCGCGTGGCCGTCATGTATCTGGGCCGGATCGCGGAACTGTCCCCCTCCCGGGACCTTTATGCCCGCCCGTTGCATCCCTATGCCGAGGCGCTCCTCTCTGCCGTCAACGAGCCCGACCCGGTGCTCGCTGCCCGGCGCAAGCGCATCATCCTGAAGGGCGACGTCCCCTCCCCGGCCAATCCGCCGCAGGGATGCAACTTCTGCACCCGCTGCCCCAAGGTCATGGACATCTGCAAGACCGTGAAGCCCGACCTTGTCGAGGTTGAACCGGGCCGCATGGTCGCCTGCCACCTATATCCCGCCGCCGGATCAACCGGCGCGTCCGAGGCGTACGAGCGTAACCAACAAGGAGAGACCCAATGAAACTCAGAGCCGCCCTTCTGGGCGCAGTGGCCGTTGCAGGGCTGGCACCCGCCGCCTTTGCCGAACGCGGCACCGATGGTGAGGTGAAGCTCACCTTCCCGCAGGCCGTGTCGATCATGAACCCCTACCTTTCGGGGGGCACCAAGGACATTCTCGCCGCAGCAATGGTGCTGGAGCCGCTTGCGGTGACGGATCCGGACGGCGTTCTCGTCCCGCGTCTCGCCGTCGAAATTCCCACGGTGGAAAACGGCGGCGTGTCGCCGGACCTGACCTCGATCACCTGGAAGCTGCTGCCGGACCTGAAGTGGTCGGATGGCACGCCGGTCACCGCCGATGACGCGGTGTTCACCTGGCAGTACTGCACCCATCCCGAAGGCGGCTGCAGCCAGGCGACCAAATACGAAGGCGTGGCCTCGGTCGAGGCGGTCGATCCCTCGACCATCAAGGTGACCTTCACCGCACCCAAGCCCAATCCCTACACGGCCTTCGTCAGCGGCCTGTCGCCGATCCTGCAAAAGGCGCAGTTCGCCAACTGCCTTGGCGCCGCCGCACCGACCTGCACGGATGCGAACAACATGCCGATCGGCACGGGACCTTTCAAGGTGACCGGCTTCACGGTGAACGATACCGTCACGATGGAAGCCAACCCGAATTACCGCGATCCGGCCAAGCCCGCCTTCGCAAAGGCCATCATCAAGGGCGGTGGCGATGCCGAAAGCTCGGCCCGCGCGGTGATGGAAACGGGCGAATTCGATTACGCCTGGAACACCCAGATCCCGCCGGACAGCCAGGCTGCGATGTCGGCTGCCGGCAAGGGGCAGTTCGTCGTCGCCTTCGGCACGCTGGTCGAGCGGCTTGAGATGAACACGACCGACCCCGACCCGGCCCTGCCGGAAGGCGAGCGGTCCACGGCCAAGCATCCGCATCCGATCCTGTCGGACATCCGGGTGCGCACCGCGCTGTCGAAAGCCATCGACCGTTCGATCCTGGTCGAAGTGGGCTACGGCGCGGGCGGCAAGCCGACCTGCAACGTGATCCCCGGACCGGCGGAATGGGCCTCGGACAACGACGGCTGCATCGCGCAGGACATGGAAGGCGCCAAGGCGCTGCTGGATGAAGCCGGTTGGAAGGACTCGGACGGCGACGGCATCCGCGACAAGGATGGCAAGAAGCTGAAGCTGCTCTACCAGACCACCGTCAACCCGATCCGCCAGGACTTCCAGGCTCTCATCAAGGATTGGTGGACCGAGCTGGGCGTCGAGGTCGAGCTGAAGGCCATCGACCCGGGCGTGTTCTTCGGCGGTGATCCGGGCTCGCCCGACACGTTCCAGAAGTTCTATGCCGATGTCGAGATGTATGCCAACAACTCGGAAACCCCTGACCCGGAAAGCTATCTGGGCCAGTACCAGTGCAAGAACGCGCCGACCCCGGAAACCCAGTGGCAGGGCGAAAACATCAACCGCTTCTGCGACCCGGCCTATGATGCCCTCTATGCGGAACTGACGAAAACCACCGAGCTGGCCAAGCGTCAGGAAATCGCGCGGAAACTGAACGACATGGTGACGAAGGACTCCATGATCGTCGTTCCTCTGGTCCATCGTGGCACGTTGTCGGCACACTCCAACTCGCTTGGCGGTGTCCGGATCAACGCCTGGGACATGGAAACCTGGAACGTCGCGGACTGGTTCCGCGTCAAGTGACCTGATCCCGCGGGGCCGGAGCGATCCGGCCCCGCGACCTTTTCCTTCCTTCGATCCGGGGCGCCCCGCGCATGCTTACCTTCACGCTTCGCAGGCTGATGCTGGCTATTCCGACCCTTCTGGTCATCAGCCTGGTGATCTTCCTGCTGGTCGATCTGGCGCCCGGATCGCCGCTGTCCGACATTCCTCTGACCGTGCCCCCTGACGTCCGTCAGAAGATGATCGAGGCCATGGGCGCCGATCAACCCGTCTTTGTCCGCTATTTCCTGTGGCTCCGGCAGTTCTTCTGGGTCGAGCCCGCCTACCTGTTCGACAGCTGGTTCGGCACCACCTGGTCCGAAGGCGAGCTGCGCATCCTGTCCTGGCAGTCGCGCAGCCCCGTCTTCACCATCATCGGCCAGCGTCTGCCGCAGACCCTGACGGTCATCGGGACCGCCTATCTTGTCGGCGTCCTGATCGCGGTCCCGATCGGCATCTATTCCGCCTACCGTCAGTATTCCTGGTTCGACCAGGCCGGAACGATGTTCGCGATGATCGGCTTTTCCGTGCCTACCTTCTTTTCCGGCACGCTTCTCATCATCATCTTCGCGGTCTGGCTGGGCTGGTTCCCGACAAAGTACGACACGCAGCTTGTGGTCAACGACTGGGAAAGTTTCCTCAAGCAGGTCCGGCAGATGGCCATGCCGGTGATGACCCTGGGCCTGGCAAACGCCGCTGCGATCAGCCGCTACATGCGATCCTCGATGCTGGACAACATGGGGATGGACTATGTGCGCACCGCCCGGGCCAAGGGCTTGTCGGAACGCACCGTGGTCCTGAAACACGTCCTGCGCAACTCGCTGATCCCGGTTGTCACCGTGATCGCCCTGGGCATTCCCGCCATCTTCGGAGGCGCCATCGTCACCGAGAACCTCTTTGGCGTGAACGGCATCGGCGCGGCGCTGATCGGGGCGATCCAGGGCAACGACATCCCGATGGTGCAGACGATCGCCTTCATCTTCGCGGTCCTGATCGTCCTTTTCAACCTGATCGCCGACATCCTGTATGGCCTTCTCGATCCCAGGATCCGCTATGACTGACGTCAGCACCACGCAACCGAAGCCGAGCAGCCAGATGCGCGACATCTGGAACCAGTTCCGCACGCACAAGGGCGCGCTGTTCGGTCTTGTCACCCTTGGGATCCTGATCGCGGCCGTGCTGATCGGTCCCTACCTCTGGATTCCCGAAAAACTCTCGGTGGCCGAGGCGATCAAGCTGAAGAATCAGGGCCCTTCCCTGCGCTTCCCGCTTGGGACCGATCAGCTTGGCCGAGACATGCTGGCGCGGATGCTGCTGGCCGGTCGCGTCTCGCTGGCCGTGGGCCTGGTCGCCATGGTCATCGCCATCGTCTTCGGGACCTTCATCGGGATCCTTGCGGGCTACTTCCGCCGTCTCGACAGCCCCCTGATGCGGCTGACCGACATGTTCCTGGCGCTGCCGCTGATCCCTCTGCTTCTTGTCATGGTCATGCTGTTTCGTGACCGCATCGCCGGGGTCATCGGTCCGGAACTAGGGGCCTTCACGCTGATCGTCTTCGCCATCGGCATCACGTCCTGGATGGCGACGGCCCGCATCGTCAGGGGCGAAGTCCTGACGCTGAAAGAGCGGGAGTATGTTCTGGCCGCGCGGTCGATCGGCGCAAAGCCCAACCGGATCATCCTGCGCCACATCCTGCCCAATGTGGTCTCGCCCGTGATGGTCGCCGCGACCCTGGGTGTGGCCGAGGCGATCATCACCGAATCCGTGCTGTCATTCCTGGGTCTTGGCTTTCCACCCGACTTCCCGACCTGGGGGCGCCTGCTGTTCGACGGCCTGCAATACATGCAGGTCTACCCCGAGCGCGTGGTCTGGCCGGGCCTTGCCATCTCGCTGACCGTGTTGTCGGTGAACTACATCGGCGACGGCTTGCGCGACGCCCTCGACCCGCGGATTCGCGGCAGATAACGCTGATCGCCGCCTGGCGCTCCTCGCCCGGTCAGCGGCGAGGAGAAGCCGACAGCGCAAGGGGAGACGCTTCAGTGCAGCGTCTTCCGTATCCGCCGGACCATCAGCCAGACTGCCAGCACAACCACCGGCACCAGCCCCGCCAGAAGCACGCCATGGCTGATGTGCAGCGCATAAGCCGCCGGCTCCAGCAGATAGGCGGCGAGGTTGACTGCGTAATAGCTGATCGCCACAGTCGACAGTCCCTCGACCGTCCGCTGCAAACGAAGTTGCAGGTCGGCCCGCTGGTCCATGCTTTCCAGAAGCTTCTGGTTCTGCGCCGACCGCTCCACGTCCACCCGCGTCCGAAGCAGCTCGGCCGCACGCTCGGCCCGTTCGGCCATGGCCTTCAACCGGCTTTCCGACGACTTCACCGTCCGCATCGCCGGGTCATAGCGGCGCATCATGAACTCGGCAAAGGTCTGGCGCCCGTGAATGCGCTGCTCGCGCAGAACCTCGATCCGCTGGTTGACGATGGCCTCATAGGCCGCCGTCGCGCCAAAGCGGAACGAAAACTGCACCGCCAGACTTTCCAGTTCGGCCGAGATGGTCAGCAGATCGTGCAGCGCCACCTCGGGGGCCGGTTCGGGATTGTCGAGGCCGGAGACAAGGGCCGAAAGCCTGGGGTCAAGCGCATTCAGCCGCGCGGAGAGATCCCGCGACCGCATCAGCCCCAGCATGGACATCGCCCGGTAGGTCTCGATCTCGCACAGCCGCTGCACGATCCGCCCGACCCGCCGCGGCCCGGTGCCAGGGGCGACAAACACCGCGAACCGCATGTGTCCCGCCGGATCTATCCGGAAATCCCCCGCCACCACTGCCGCGCCGTCCACTACACGGCTGACCGCCAGGCTTTCGGGCACGAACCATGCGTCCAGCCGGTTCAGCAGATCCTCTTCGCTTGGCGGCATCGCCTCGATCCGGATCAGAACCGACGCGAGCCGTTTGCCGGGGGCTTGCGACAGCCAGTCTTCCGGCAGAACCTCGGCTTCAGTCGGATCGAACGGACGCGCCGAGACCCCCTTGGTGAAGGCCGTATAGGTCACGAACTCGGTGTGACTTTCCCATTTCAGCTCGGCCCGGCCGATCGGGCCCTGGAAATGCGTGGCGCCGGGTTGTGGATGGGCCGACCCGTTGCGGTCCAGCAAAGCCAGAAGATGGGCAAGGTCCTTCCCCCGGTCCCGGTTCTGGGCCTGCACCGGCTCCTTGATCGCCACATAGACTGCGGTCGAGGGCACCTCCAGGGACGGGAACGGCCGCGCATGCAGTTCGTTGACGGTGGCATAGCGGAGCGGATGGTCGGGAATCGGCATGTTTCGGGTCCGGTCTCGGGCAGGTCAATTTCGCGCATAGCCAGATTTTTCGTGGAAATCCATGGTTTTATCAGCATGCGACAGCATACTTCGTGGCGTGTCGCGCATCTGGTTCAACTTTGCTGCATTCCTCAGCGTAGGGACAGTCCCGCAGCTGCGTAAAGCCTGATACGACGCGGGATGGTCTTGCGTCGCCCCACTTCCGGCCCAACCGCCCCGAACAAGGATAACCCCATGCGCCGTTTCCTCCTCATCGCCGTCCTGACTGTTCCGATGAGCCCGGCCTTTGCCGACGTGACCGTAACCGGCGACCGTGGCGGCAGCGCCGTCATCTCGCGCGACTGTGCGCGGGCCGAGGGTCAGTCGACCTGCACGCGGCAGACGCTTCTGACCGGGCCTGACGGCAAGACCGCCTCCAGGACCCGGATCCGGACGGCCGAACGTGGCTATCTTGCAATCAATGTCACCGTCACCGGCCCGCAAGGCAACACCCGCACCCGCGACCGCAGCCTCACGCGGGGCGACTGATGGCAACAGGCAGACCGATCCGGGCCGGGTCTTGTTTCCCCGGGCAGATTGACCAAGCTGAGACCGAAGGCGGGCGAGGACACGGGTGGCGGCGGACGAGGATCGGCAGACGATGGCTGCGCTTGCGGCTGGTGACAGGCAGGCGATGGCCCTTCTGATACGCCGCCACGGGCCGGGCCTGCGCCGTTTCCTGACCGGGGTCCTGACCACCCCGCACGAGGCAGAGGACCTGGCCCAGGAAACCTTCCTCCGGGTCTGGTCGGCGGCATCCCGATACGATCCGGCGCTTGCATCGCCCGCGACCTGGCTCTACCGGATCGCCCTGCGCCTTGCGATCGACCGCAACCGCCGGACCGGATTTCGCCGCTTCCTCGGGCTTGAGGCGGTCCCCGACCCGCAGGACCCGCAACCCGGCGCGGAACGGGACCTTGCCGCCCGGCAGGTTCTGGCCCGGACCCATCAGGCATTGAGCACCCTGCCGGGCCGACAGCGACAGGCGCTTCTGTTGCGCGCCGCCGGCGGGCTGACGACTGCCGAAATTGCCGCCACACTGGGCATCAGCCCCGGGGCGGTCGAACAGCTTCTGGTCCGCGCCCGTGCCGCGCTCAGAGACATCACATCGGGGGAATTGGAATGACACAACCGGATGACGATGCGATGGATGCAGCCCTCGCCCGTGCGCTGTATGCCGGCGCCGAGGATATCGCCCCGCTGTCACGGGCCGTTCTCACCCGGCTGGTGGAGCCCTCGAAGCCGGTTCGACTGCCGCTTTCCGAGGTTCTGGTCCAGCCTTTGCCGGTTGCGGCGCTCTTCCTCTTTCTCCTCGGGCTGGCCGCGCTATCGGGCTATCTGGCGGCTCCTGCGGCCCCGGACGAGATCTCTGTCATTGCCGAGTTGCTTGGTCTGGGGAACTAGGATGACATCGCCCGCTCCTGTCACACCGCGCCGTTCCTGGGGACGCATCGCCCTGGTCTGTGCGCTGATCCTGTCGCTTTTCGGCAATGCGGTGGCCCTTGGGGCCTGGGCCAGACTGCGCGACGCACGGGCCGATCTTCTCGGGCCCGAGGCGGCGGCGGCACGGCTGCCGGACGACCTTCGCCAGGACCTTCGCCAGGCCCTCCGCGCCGAGCTGCCACGCCTGCGGCCCCTGCTGCGCGACCTTCTCCAGTCGCGCAAGGCCGTCGTCGAGGCGGCCAGAGCCCGACCCTATGTGCGCAGCGATGCAGAAGCGGCGATGACCGACTTCCGGGCCGACATCGATGCCCTGATGGAGGAAGTCCAGCGCGTCTTTCTGGACCGACTGGACGCGAAAGCGGCGTCAGGATCGTAAGGAGTCGGGGCCAGACCGGTCTCAGACCGTGATCACGCCGCGGCGGCCAGTCGACAGGGGAAGAAGTCCTCGACGCTGACCTCTGCCCCGTCGAAGGTGCAGAAGCTGGACGGGGGCACTTCCTCCCACCCGCCTTCTTCGGCTTCCAAAGGCTCGGAGACGACCGCCTGGCCCTGCCGGCTGTCTGACCAGCGGTGATACAGCGACGGTGCCGCGTCATCGGTCGCATAGCGCACGGCATATAGCCTTTTGCCGTCCGACAGCGCCGCCGTCATCCGCAGATAGGGCGCCGCACCTTTCCGGCGGGCCAACCCGATGAACCGCGCCGCTGCCCTTTCCAGCGCGCCACGCGGATCGTCATCCAGCCCTTCGGCCAGCGCGACAAGAAACAGGGCTTCGCTGTCGGTCGCACCCTTGCGATGCGGGTAGAGGCTTTCCGGGATCATCATGTCGGCATCGCGGCGGAAGGCTTCGTAGCCGCCGACCTGCCCGTTGTGCATGAAGCTCCACCGCCCATGGGTGAACGGGTGACAGTTGTTGCGGCTGGTCGCCGTGCCGGTGCTGGCGCGGACATGCGCAAGGAACAGATGCGACTGGACTTGCGCGGTCAGGCTTTTCAGGTTCGGATCCGACCAGGCCGGAAGGACATCGCGGAAAAGCCCCGGCTCGGGCTTTGCGCCATACCAGGCGATGCCGAACCCGTCGGCGTTGATCGCCGTGTGGCATTGCGTGGCACAGTGCGATTGGTGGATCAGCGAATGCCCGGGGCGGCTGACGATCTCCTCAAGGAAGATCGGCGCACCCGTGTAAGCGGCCCAGCGACACATCAGCGTGCCCCAAGCATGGAAAGGATCATCTGCCCGGTTCCTCTTTTTCTGGCGAGTCTAGCAGAAAACGGCAGGGTCTGGAAAGATAATCCAATCAATTCAAGGTAAACCTTACTCGATCTCCTCCACGACCATAAGATCGCGGACGGACGCGCCCTTTGCATGGGCAAGGGCGGCCTGATACTCGGGAGAGTTGTAGCAGGCCACCGCCGCCTCAAGGCTTGGAAACCGCGCGACGACGTTTCGGGCGCGGTCGTTGCCTTCCAGCTGCACATAGCGCCCGCCGCGGGCCAGGAATACCCCGCCATGAGCGGCAATGGCGGGACCGGCTTCCCTGGCATAGCGGCCATAGGCTTCGGCATCGGTCACATGGACATGGGCAATCCAGAGCGCAGTCGGCATCACGAGGCCCCGATCGCAGCTTCGGCCGCCTTGATCGCCGCATCGGCTTGCGAGATGTCGGCGCCGCCCGCCTGTGCCAGGTCGGGACGGCCACCGCCTCCCTTGCCGCCAAGCGCCTCGGCTGCGGCCTTCACAAGCGTTACGGCAGACAGCTTCGCGGTAAGGTCCGCTGTCACGCCCGCCGCCACGGCAGGTTTCGCGCCCGTGTCGGCGATGAGGAGGACCGCGCCTGAACCGAGGCGGGCCTTCATCTCGTCGATCAGTGCCGGAAGATCCTTGCCCGAGACGCCGGAAATCACCTGAGCAAGGAACTTCACCCCATTGATTTCCTTTGGCTCCGGACCTGCGGCCTTGCCACCCATCGCCAGCTCGCGACGCAATTGCGCGACCTCGTTCGCCAGCGCCTTGCGTTCCTCGAACAGCGCGCGGACTCTCTCGGCAAGCTCTGCCGGCGGGGCCTTGAGGATCGCCGCGATATCGTTCAGCCGCGCGTCCTGCTGACGCAGATGGTCCAGCGCCGCCTGACCGGTCAGCGCCTCGATCCGGCGGACGCCCGCGCTGGAGGCGCTTTCCGACAGGATCACCATCGCGCCGATGTCACCCGTGCGCTGCACATGCGTGCCGCCGCACAGTTCCAGGCTGTAGGTCTTGCCATCGGTGCCCTTGCCCGAGCCCTCCAGCACGCCCATCGAGACGACCCGGACTTCCTCGCCGTATTTCTCGCCGAAGAGTGCCTGCGCCCCGATGGCGCGGGCGTCGTCCGGGGTCATGATCCGGGTCTCGACGGGCGCGTTCTGGCGGATGAAGGCGTTGACCTCGGATTCGATGGCGTGAAGGTCCTCCGGGGCGATGGCCGCGGAATGGCTGAAGTCAAAGCGCAGACGGTCGGCAGCGTTCAGCGAACCGCGCTGCGCGACATGCTCGCCCAGCCGGCGCCGCAGCGCCTCGTGCAGCAGGTGCGTCGCCGAATGGTTGGCGCGGATCGCCGCGCGGCGGGCATGCGCCACCTCCAGCTTCGCAGGTTGTCCCTTGATGACAGTGCCTTCCGTGACCTTTGCAATGTGAATGAAGACCCCTGCGGCCTTCTTCACATCGGTCACTTCTGCAAGGCCGGTCTGGGTGCGGATCAGGCCCGCATCCCCTACCTGGCCACCGCTTTCGGCATAGAACGGGGTCTGGTTCACCACGATCTGCACGGACTGGCCCGTCTCGGCCTGCCCCACGACAGACCCGTCGCGGACCAGCGCGGTGATGACGCCCTCGGCGGTCTCGGTGTCATAGCCCAGGAATTCGGTGACCCCGTGCTCCTCTGCCAGATCAAACCAGATCTTCGCGTCGCCCGCAGCGCCCGTCCCCGACCAGGCCGCCCGCGCCTTGGCCTTCTGTTCCGCCATCGCCGCATCGAAGCCCTGAACGTCAACCTCCCTCCCCTTCTCGCGCAGCGCATCCTGCGTCAGGTCCAGCGGGAAGCCGTAGGTATCATACAGCTTGAACGCCGCAGCGCCCGGCAGCGCGGCGCCTTCGGGAAGGCCCGCAAGCTCGTCGTCCAGAAGCCGCAACCCACGGTCGAGCGTCTGCTTGAACTTCGTCTCCTCCGTCCGCAGCGTCTCTTCGATCAGCGCCTGCGCCCGCGACAGCTCCGGATAGGCCCCGCCCATCTGCCGCACCAGCGCCGGGACCAGGCGGTGCATCACCGGGTCCTGCGCACCCAGCATATGGGCATGGCGCATCGCGCGCCGCATGATCCGGCGCAGCACATAGCCGCGCCCCTCGTTCGAGGGCATCACGCCGTCGGCGATCAGGAACGAGGTCGAGCGCAAGTGGTCGGCGATCACCCGGTGGTGGATTTTCCCCGGCCCGTCAGGGTCTTGCGAGGTGACATTCGCGCTGGCCTCGATCAGGCTGCGCATGAGGTCGGTGTCATAGTTGTCGTGCTTGCCCTGCAAGAGCGCCCCGATCCGCTCCAGCCCCATGCCGGTGTCGATCGACTGCATCTCCAACGGAACCAGCCGCCCGTCGGCGAACTGTTCGTTCTGCATGAAGACGTTGTTCCAGATCTCGATGAAGCGATCGCCGTCTTCCTCGGCACTGCCCGGAGGCCCGCCCCAGATGTGCGGGCCATGGTCGTAGAAGATCTCCGTGCAGGGGCCGCAGGGGCCTGTCGGGCCCATGCGCCAGAAGTTGTCGTCACTGGCGATGCGGATGATCCTGTCGTCCGAAAGGCCCGAAACCTTCTTCCAGATCGCCGCCGCCTCGTCGTCCGTGTGGTAGACCGTGACCAGCAGCTTGTCCCTGGACAGACCGAAGTCCTTGGTCAGAAGCTCCCAGGCGAAGGCGATGGCCTGGTCCTTGAAATAGTCGCCGAAGCTGAAATTCCCCAGCATTTCGAAGAAGGTATGGTGCCGCGCGGTATAGCCCACGTTGTCGAGGTCGTTGTGCTTGCCACCGGCGCGGACGCATTTCTGCGCGGTGGTGGCGCGCTTGTAGTCCCGCGTCTCGACCCCGGTGAAGAGGTTCTTGAACTGCACCATGCCCGAATTGGTGAACATCAGCGTCGGGTCGTTCCGCGGCACCAGGGGGCTTGACTCCACCACCCGGTGGTCGTTGCGGCGGAAGAAGTCGAGGAAGGTGGAGCGGATGTCGTTCAGCGAGGCCATGTGAGGGCGGTCCTTGGGACGGATGCGTGAATTCGGTCCCCCATGTAGCCCCCCGTACGGGGCCTGTCCACAGGCGGGCCATGTCCAACGGAAAAAAGCCGTCTAGCGCAGCACTTCGACGGCGTCGCCGTTGCGGATCACGCCGTCCTGATCGACCGAGCAAAGCACGCCCCGCAGCCGCAGTTCGGGATGCGCACGCACCCAGTCGAATGCGGCCTCACCGTGGCGCACCTTCCACTTGGCGCAGGCGTCATTCCAGACCTCGGAAACCCGAAGAACGGCTGTTCCCACCCGCAGCAACTGCCCGGCGGGAAGGTTCGCCTCGGTCATGTCGAGATCGCAGACAAAGGTGTCGCCCGGGTGGACGACGGCCTCCCGATTCCGCCAGACCAGATCCAGCACCCGGCGCGGCAGGATGGAAACCTGAATGCCGGGGTGGCCGCTGCCATCGGGCAGCTTCAGCCAGGGCGCGCTGCCCCAGCGTTCGCCGGGGATGCCTTGCGCCTTCGTCACCGTGACCTCGTCGACGAAACGGCGCTGGCCAAAGTCGGGGCGCAGGCACAACAATTCAACCGCGCTGCCGGTCTTCGGCGCAGAGAGCACCCCCGGCAGCGCAGCCATCAACTCATCGTATGTGACGTGGCCGGTCACTCGTCCAGGACGTCGCCGGACTCTTCCCCGGCCATGGTGAAGTCGAGTCCGTTGGCGGCACGGATCTTGTCCTCGATCTCCAGCGCCACCGAGGGGTTCTGCTTCAGGAAGGCCTTGGCATTCTCGCGGCCCTGGCCGATGCGTTCGTCCTTGAAGGAATACCAGGCCCCGGACTTTTCCACGACCCCGGCCTTGACGCCGATATCGACGAGTTCGCCCATCTTCGAGATGCCTTCGCCATACATGATGTCGAATTCCACCTGCTTGAAGGGCGGGGCCACCTTGTTCTTCACCACCTTGACGCGGGTGGTATTGCCGACGACCTCCTCGCGGTCCTTGATCGCGCCGATGCGGCGGATGTCAAGACGGACCGAGGCGTAGAACTTCAGCGCATTGCCGCCGGTGGTGGTTTCGGGGTTGCCGAACATCACGCCGATCTTCTGGCGGATCTGGTTGATGAAGATCACCATGCAGTTCGACCGCCCGATCGAGGCCGTCAGCTTGCGCATCGCCTGGCTCATCAGCCGGGCCTGCGACCCCATCTGCATGTCGCCCATGTCGCCTTCGATTTCCGACTTCGGCACCAGCGCGGCCACGGAGTCGACGACAACCAGGCTCACGGCGCCGGAACGGACAAGCGTATCGACGATCTCCAGCGCCTGTTCGCCGGTGTCGGGCTGCGAGATCAGAAGCTCATCCAGATTCACACCCAGTTTCTTGGCGTACTGCGGATCAAGCGCGTGTTCGGCATCGACGAAGGCGCAGACGCCGCCCTTCTTCTGCTCCTCGGCCACCACATGCAGGGTAAGCGTGGTCTTGCCCGAACTTTCCGGCCCGTAGATCTCGATGATCCGGCCCTTCGGCAACCCGCCGATCCCCAGCGCGATGTCCAGGCCCAGCGACCCTGTCGAGGTCGCCTCGATATCCATCGCCGGGCTGTCTGCCCCCAGGCGCATGATCGAGCCCTTGCCGAACTGCCGCTCGATCTGCGCGAGCGCCGATTCCAGAGCCTTCGCCTTGTCCATATCCCGCTTGCCCCCGAGGTCCAGAAGGTTAGCCACCGCCATGTCGTACTCCTTATTTCATAGCCGCTTCAAAGCGGCAACCTGCCTGATGTTCCCCAAGTGTTCTCACGCTTATGCGTACAAAGTGAGAACAATTCAACTCAATTCTAGCAGTGGCAGTTTGAGCGCGGTTTGGTTAAGGGAATGTTGACGATGCTGCGGGATCAGCGGCTCGCGACCAGGAAAATCGGGGCGGGAGACGGGAAATGCTGGTGTTCTTCGAGCAGAGGCTCGCCTTTCTTGCCACGCCGAAGACCGGCTCGACCGCGATTGCTGCCGCTCTCGAATCGCTGGCGGCGGTGTCGATACAGCGGCCGCCCCTGTTGAAGCACACCACGGTCCATCGCTATCGGCGTTTCATCGGGCCCTATCTGGAAGCGGCTTCGAAGGACACATTCACCCTGGTGGCCCTGATGCGCGAGCCGACGGACTGGCTGGGCTCGTGGTATAGGTTCCGCCAGCGCGAGGAGACCGAGCCCGGCAAGTCGACGCGAGGGATGACCTTCGACGACTTCGTTCGCGCCTGGTGCCGGGACGACCGGCCCGACTTTGCCGATGTCGGCAGCCAGGCCAGGTTCCTGCGGCCGCGGCAGGGACAGGGGGTGGACCGGCTGTTCCGCTACGAGGAAATCGGAACCTTCGTGCATTTTCTGGAAGAGCGGCTGGACTGCGAGATCATCCTGCCCCGCCTGAACGTTTCCCCCCCCGGCGCAACGGAACTGTCGGCAGAGACGGCGGCGCTCTTGCGGGACTTTGCGGCCGAGGATTTCGCTTTGTATCGGTCGCTGAGCCCTTAGGCGCAGGGTTGCCGGGTCGGGGTTTCGGGCATGACAGGCAGACGGAAAGCGGATAGTTTGCACGCCAAGGGGCGGACGAGACCCCGTGAGGCATGAAAGGGCGGACATGAGGACCGAGATGATGATGACGCGGCGCGGGCTGATGCTTGGCGCGGGGGCGTTCGGGCTGGCGGCCTGCAACAACGGGATCGGCTCGAACGGGGCGGCTCAGATCGAGGCACGCGTCGCCGCGACCCAGGACTATCTGTTCAACACCTACCCCGGCACCCGCGATCTGGCCTCGCGGGCGGCGGGGGTGCTGTACATGCCGCTGATGACCGAGGTCGGCGCTGGGTTCGGCGGGGCCTTCGGACGCGGGGCGCTGCGGATCCAGGGGGCGACAGTGGACTACTATGCCGCGGCAAAGGGGTCCTTCGGGTTGCAGATCGGGGCGCAGCAATATGCCCACGCCCTGTTCTTCATGACCCCCGAGGCGCTGGAGAAGTTCCGCAGGTCCTCGGGTTGGGCGGTGGGGGCGGACATCCGCTATGCGAGCCCGGAGGATGGCGCCTCGATCGGCAAGGAAACGACCGAGCTGAACGATGTGATCGCGCTCGTCTTCGGGCAGCAGGGGTTGATCGCCGGGGCCTCGCTGGCCGGGGTCAAGTATACCCGGATCATCCCCTGAGGGGTGACCGCGCGCGGTCACTTCGAGCAGCCCTTTGAAATCAAGGGCTTCGCTGTGGACGTTCAGGATTTGTCAATCTTTGCCCGGTGACGGGAAGGTGGGCGCTTCGCCCACCCTACCCCGGCGCTTCGGTTCCGGCCTGGCGCCAGGCGGACAGGGTTCAAGCCTCCGGCGGGAGTATTTGCGAAAAGAGCAGGGGCACTGGACGCGGGTTCATTTCAGCCGACGGATCAGGCTGGAGGTGTCGTTCCGCCCCCCGCCCATCAGCTGCACATCCTTGTAGAACTGGTCCACCAGCGCCGTCACCGGCAGGCGGGCGCCGATCTCGTCGGCGGCGGCCAGGCAGATGCCGAGGTCCTTGCGCATCCAGTCCACCGCGAAGCCGAAGTCGAACTGGTCCGCCAGCATGGTCTTGTGGCGGTTGACCATCTGCCAGCTGCCGGCAGCGCCCTGGCTGATGACCTCGACCACCTTCTCGCCGTCGAGGCCCGCCTTCTGGCCGAAGGCGAGCGCCTCGGACAGGCCCTGCAACAGACCCGCGATGCAGATCTGGTTCATCATCTTGGCCAGCTGCCCGGCCCCGCTGACCCCGATCAGGCGGCAGATGCGGGCGTAAGCCGCCATCACCGGCTCGGCCCTTGCATAGTCGGCCGGATCGCCGCCGCACATGATCGACAGCTGGCCGTTTTCCGCCCCCGCCTGCCCGCCCGAGACCGGCGCATCGACGAAACCGAGCTTGCGGGCTGCGGCCTCGGCGGCAAGTTTGCGGGTGATGGTGGCGGAGACCGTGGTGTGGTCGACGAAGACCGCCCCCGGCGCCATGGTCGAAAAGGCGCCGTCAGGGCCGGTGCAGACCTGGGCGAGGTCATTGTCGTTGCCGACGCAGGCCATCACGAATTCGGCCCCGCTGGCGGCAAGGCCCGGAGTGGCTGCGGACCTGCCGCCGTGGCGCGCAACCCAGGCCTCGGCCTTGGCGGGCGTGCGGTTGTAGACCGTCACCTCGTGTCCCTTGGCCATCAGGTGACCTGCCATCGGGAAACCCATGACTCCCAAGCCAAGAAATGCCACTTTCGCCATATGCGCCCCCCGCGTGTTGCCCTTGCCCGGTGCATGGACTAGGAACCGATCCGCCCCCCGCCGTCAAGGACAGGCCCCCATGGACAGGCCCACATGCTGACCGTCTTTCGCTGGCTGATCCGGATCGCCACCGGACTGATCGCCCTGGGCGTGCTGGCAGCTTTGCTGGTCTATTACATCCTGTCGCGGTCGCTGATCGACTATAATGAGGATTTCACGGTCGCGGGCATCTCGGCCCCGGTCGAGATCGTGCGCAACAACGACGATGTGCCGCATATCTTCGGCGCGACGGATGAGGATGTGTTCTTCGCCCTGGGCTTCGCCCATGCGCAGGACCGGCTGTGGCAGATGACCATGTTGCGCCGGACCGCGCAGGGGCGGCTGTCCGAGCTGTTCGGTCCCGCCACGGTGAAAGTCGACGAGCTGATGCGGCGCTATGATCTTTACGGTCTGGCGCTGCAATCGGTCGAGGCGCAGGACGCCCGGACGCGCCGCGCGCTGGAGGCCTATGCCGCCGGGGTCAATGCCTGGATCGGCGAGGTGAACAAGGGCGCGCGCGGCCGGGGGGCGCCCGAGTTCTTCCTGTTCGAGCCCGAGATTTCGGCCTGGGCCCCGGCGGATTCGATCGCGATCCTGAAGCTGATGGCCTTGCAGCTGTCGGGGTCCCTGCAGACCGAGGTGTTGCGGGCGCGGGTGTCGCTTCTGTTGTCGCCCGCGCGGCTGGCCGACATCCTGCCCGACGACCCGAGCCAGGGGGTCGCGGCCCTGCCCGACTATGCCAGTCTGGTGCCGGGGGTGGCACCCCTGATGGAGCCGGTCGATTTTGCCGAGGGTCCCTTCTCGCCGGTGGCCGAACCGGGCATGACGGGAGCGTCGAACGCCTGGGCGGCGATGCCGGGACGGTCGGCGGCGGGCGGAAGCCTTCTGGCGAACGATCCGCATCTTGGACTGACCGCGCCGACGATCTGGTATCTGGCGCGGCTGGAGTTGCAGACGGGCGGCGTGATCGGCGGGACGATCCCGGGGGTGCCGGTGGTGCTGGTCGGCCGGTCCGATCAGCTGGGCTGGGGCCTGACGACGGCCTATGTCGACGATCAGGACGTGGTGATCGAGGAGGTCAACCCGGCAAACCCGGAAGAATACCGGACGCCCGAGGGCTGGGCCCGGTTCGAGAGCCGACAGTCGATCATCAAGGTCAAGGGGGCCGAGCCGGTGACCCTGACGCTGCGCTGGTCGCGGAACGGGCCGATCCTGCCGGGCGGGCACTACAGTCTGGGCACGATCACGCCCGCAGGTCATGTGGCGGCGATCAGCTGGACCGCGCTGTCGGGGGCCGACACCTCGATCAGCGGAGCGATGGCGCTGATGCGGGCGCAGGACATTCCTCAGGCGCTGGAGGCGGGAAAGCTGGTCGTGGCCCCGGCGCAGAACGTGATGCTGGCGGACAAGACCGGGATCGCGATGCAGGTGATGGGGGCGATCCCCGCGCGCGACCCGGAGCATCCGTCGAAAGGCCGGCTTCCGGCGCTGGGGTCGGACCCGCATGTGGGTTTTCGCGGCGTGCTGCCCTATGAGGACAACCCGGTGTTCCGCAATCCGGGCTCGGGCCTGCTGGGCAACACCAACAACAAGACGGTGGACCGGCCCTTCCCCAAGCATGTGAGTTTCGACTGGGGCGACACGCAGCGCATCCAGCGCTGGCTGACCCTGATGCAGGCACGCGAGGTGCATACGCGGGAAAGTTTCATCGAAGCGCAGCTGGATACGGTGAACCCGACCGCGCGGGCGCTCTTGCCGCTGATCGGGGCGGATCTGTGGTTCACCGGCGAGGCGGCGGCGGAGGGCTCGCCCGAGCGGCTGCGGCAACGGGCGCTGATCCTTCTGGCGGAATGGAACGGCGAGATGAACGAGCATCTGCCCGAGCCTCTTATCGCCGAGGCCTGGCTGCGCGCGGTGCAGGAGCGGCTGATCCGCGACGAGCTGGGGGCGATGGCGGACAGCTTCACCCATATCTCTCCGGTGTTCATCGAGCGGGTCTATCGCAACGTGGGGGGCGCGAGCGTGTGGTGCGATGTGATCCAGTCGGCGGCGGTGGAGACCTGCACCGACATCGCGCGGATGGCGCTGGACGATGCGCTGCTGGAGTTGACGGAAAAGTACGGGCCGAACCTGGAAAGCTGGCGCTGGGGGGATGCGCACCAGGCGGTGCACGACCACCCGGTGCTGGGGGATGTGCCCTTCATCAAGTATTTCGTGAACATCCGGCAATCGACCAGCGGCGGGGATGACACGTTGATGCGGGGTGTGACGCGGGGCGAGGGGCCGGAGCCCTATCAGAACGTGCATTCGGCGGGCTATCGCGGGGTCTATGATTTCGCGGACCCCGACAGTTCGGTCTTCATCACGGCGACGGGGCAGTCGGGGCATCCCTTGAGCCGCCACTATGACGATCTGGGCGAGTTGTGGCGGCGGGGGGAGTACATCCCGATGTCGCTGGACCCCAACCTTGCCCGCGCGGCGGCGGCGGGGGTGATGGAGCTGAGCCCTGCGACGGAAGCGCCCATCCCCTGATTGCCGCTTGACCCGGGGCGCAATCGATATTCCATACGCGACAGCATATTTCAAAATGCGACGGCGGGTGGAAATAAAATGACCGACACATACGGCGACTGGGTGGGGCGCACCGAAGAGGCCGAGGACTGCGTCACGCCGCGTCAGGCCTTGCAGCTGGCGGCAACACTGGAGGCGGCGCGGCCTGTGGCAGCGGGCGATCCGCTGCCGCCCCTGTGGCACTGGATCGGCTGGACGCCGGAGACGCCGATGTCGGGCATGGACCGCGACGGGCATCCGGCGCGCGGAGGCTTTCTGCCGCCGGTGCCGCTGGAACGGCGGATGTGGGCGGGCGGGCGGCTGGAGTTCCTCGCCCCCCTGCATGTCGGCGAGACGATGCGGCGGCGCTCGACCATCCTGAAAGTGGCCGAAAAGGCCGGCAGCACCGGGCGCATGGTCTTTGTCACGGTGGGCCACGAGGTGCACGGAGCGGCAGGGCTGGCGATCCGCGAGGAACAGGACATCGTCTATGTCGCCATTCCCGAGACCTATGTGCCGCCGACGCCCGTCGCGGCCGAAGCGCCCGACTGGCAGGAGACGGTGGCCATCGACACGGTGCGGCTGTTCCGCTTTTCGGCCGTGACCTTCAACGCGCACCGGATTCATTTCGACCTGCCCTATGCAACGGAGGTCGAACGCTATCCGGGTCTGGTCGTGCATGGTCCGTTGCAGGCGATGCTGCTGATGCAGGCGGCCCTGGCGCGGAAGCATACCCTGCCGCAGAGCTACCGCTTCCGCGGCGTCCGGCCGGCCTTCCTGCACGACCGGCTGCGCCTGCAGGGCGCGGGCAACCGGCTGTGCACGGTCACGGAGGACGGCTGGGTCTGCATGCAAGCCGAGATCGGGTGGGCGGCATGAAGCCTCTGGCGGGACTGCGGGTGATCGAGGGTTCTGCCTTCGTGGCGGTGCCCTTCGCCGGGATGACCCTGGCCGAGATGGGCGCCGACGTGATCCGCTTCGACCGGATCCAGGGCGGGCTTGACGCAAGACGGTGGCCGGTGACGGCCAGCGGCGAAAGCCTGTTCTGGGCCGGGTTGAACAAGGGCAAGCGGTCGGTGGCGGTGGACCTGTCCCGCCCCGAGGGCCGCGAGATCGTGACTGCGCTCATCACCGCGCCCGGTCCCGATGCGGGGCTGTTCCTGACCAATCTGCGGGTGCGCGGCTGGATGGATTACCCGGCGCTGGTCACGCAGAGGCCCGACCTGATCATGGTCAGCCTGACCGGCACGCGCCGGGGCGAGCCGGCGGTGGATTACACGGTCAACCCCGGCATCGGCTTTCCGATGGCGACCGGCAGTCCGGGCAGCGCGCCGGTGGCGCATGTGCTGCCCGCCTTCGACTGCATCGCCGGGCAGATGCTGGTGGGCACGCTGCTGGCGGCCGAGCGGCTGCGGCTGCGCAACGGCAGGGGCCAGCTGGCGGAACTGGCGCTGAAGGACGTGGCGGCGGCCCTGCTGGGCCATCTGGGCATCATCGGCGAAGTGGCGGTCAACGGCGTGGACCGACCCAAGGTCGGCAATGCGCTTTACGGGGCCTACGGGCAGGATTTCCTGCTGGCCTGCGGGCGGCGGGTCATGGTCGTCGGCCTGACCGACCGCCAATGGCGCGAACTGGTGCGGGTGCTGGGGATGGAGGCGCCGCTGGCCGAGCTGGCCGCGCGGCTGGGGCTGGACTTCGCCCGCGAAGGCGACCGCTGGCACGGACGCGAGGCGATCACGGCGCTGTTCGCCCCCTGGTTCGCCGCGCGCCGGCTGGAGGACGTCGCACCGCTGTTCGATGCGACGGGGCTGACCTGGTCGGTCTTTCGCAGCTTTGCCGAGGCGGTGCGCGAGGACCCCGACCTGTCGCCGGACAATCCGATGTTCACCCTGCTGGACCAACCGGGGATCGGACCCTATCCGGCGCCCGGCTCGCCGGTGAACTGGGGCGCCTGCCCGCGCACGCCCCCTGCCCCGGCACCGCGCCTGGGGCAGCACACCGAGGCCGTGCTGGCCGATGTCCTGGGCCTGACGACGGGACAGATCGGGCGGCTGGTGGCGGCGGGCGTGGTGGCGGCGGTCTAGAGCGAGCGGAAGCGCAGTTCCTGTCGCGCGGTCCAGCGGACGGTGATCTGCCAGCCGTCCTCGCCCTGGGTCTCGTGCTGCACGAGGTTCTGGTCGTGCAGCCAGGCGCGGCGGCGGCCCTGGTCAAAGCCGAGGTGCAGCACCGTCTCGGTGCGTTCGCTGTCCAGCGTGGCCGCGACCAGCGCCAGCAGCGCCTCCACGCCTTCGCCGGTCAGCGCCGAGACGGGCAGCACCGTCGGGCGCTGCGCGGCCTGGGCGACAAGGGCGCTGCGCTGCGAGGCATCGACGAGGTCGAGCTTGTTCCAGACCTCGAAAACCGGGGTGTCTTCCCGCACGCCGAGGCTGGTCAGGATTTCGGTCACATCGGCGGCCTGTTCGACCGTCTCGGGGTGGCTGATGTCGCGGACATGGAGGATGAGATCGGCCTCGAGCACCTCTTCCAGCGTGGCGCGGAAGGCGGCGACGAGTTGGGTGGGCAGGTCCGAGATGAAGCCCACGGTGTCGGAGGCGATGATCTTGCGCCCTGACGGCAGGACGACGCCGCGCATCGTGGGGTCGAGCGTGGCGAAGAGCATGTCCTTGGCCAGAACCTCGGCCCCGGTCATGCGGTTGAAAAGGGTGGACTTCCCGGCGTTGGTATAGCCGACCAGAGCCACCAGCGGGAACGGCACCTTGCGGCGGGCGGCGCGATGCAGCTCGCGCGTTCTGACCACGCGGTCGAGCTGGCGTTTCAGCCGGATCACCTGATCGTCGATGGCGCGGCGGTCGCTTTCGATCTGCGTCTCGCCCGGGCCGCCGACAAAGCCGAAGCCGCCGCGCTGGCGTTCGAGGTGGGTCCAGGCGCGGACAAGGCGGGTGCGCTGGTAGCTGAGTGCGGCGAGTTCCACCTGAAGCACGCCTTCCCGGGTGCGGGCGCGGTCGGCGAAGATTTCCAGGATCAGCGAGGTGCGATCCAGAAGCTTGACGCCCCATTCCTTTTCCAGGTTGCGCTGCTGGATGGGCGAGACGGCGCCGTCGACCAGGACAAGGCCGATGTCTTCCGCCTTGAACTTCTGCCCCAGCTCCCGGACCTTGCCCGAACCGAGAAGCGTGCCGGGATGGGTGCGCGACAGCCGGACGACTTCGGCGCCGCGGACCTCAAGCTCGGGCAAGGCGGCGGCAAGGGCCACGGCCTCGGCCAGGCCGTGTTCGGGCAGGCGGCGGGTGTTGGCGGATTTCAGCGCCGGATGCAGCACCCAGGTGCGGGTGGCCGCTGCGGCGGTATCTCGCAGCCGGTTCCCCGCCCTTTCGGACAGGAGGTCGGCGTCATCCTGCGGGTCGCTGGAGATCAGTCTTCCCCTTCATAGAGGCTGATCGGCGCGCCGGGCATGATCGTCGAGATGGCATGCTTGTAGACAAGCTGGGATTGCCCGTCGCGGCGCAGAAGCACGCAGAAATTGTCGAACCATGTGATGACACCCTGCAGCTTGACGCCGTTGATCAGGAAGATCGTCACCGGAACCTTGGCCTTGCGAACATGGTTGAGAAAGGCGTCTTGCAGGTTTTGCTTGTCAGCGGCCATCGTTGGTGTGCCTTGTTTTTCTAGCGCTTCACTGTCGCGTCGTGGTCGTTTGTCGTTGAGCCCTGTCGCTGCCGGCTTGCACGGCAGGTCAAGTATGTCGTGGCGGCGCGGGAGTTTCCAGCGCAAAAATCAGCCTGTTATGCGGCGGCTTGCCCGAAGGGTAGCGGCCTAGCGGCCCCGGTTCCCCGGCAGGATCAGGGCCAGAAGCGCCAGGGTTTCCAGACGGCCGACCACCATGGCCACGCCAAGGATGAGCTTCACCGGGTCGGACAGGATCGCATAGGCAATCGGCTGGGGCGCGCCGACTTCGGCCAGCTGTCCGGTTGTGGTGAGGCTGGCGATGGCCAGAACCATCGCCGGTTCGAAATCGACCCCGGCCAGAAGCAGAGCGGCCATCACGATCGCAATCGAGATGGCGAAGAGCATGAAGAAGACCCAGGCCAGTTGTGCGCCTTCGCGTCGCATCCGGCGCGCCTCGGCCCCGCCCCGCCCGATCGAGTTCGGGTGGATGATCTTTTCCAGCTCGCGCTCGCCGTGGCGCAGAAGGGCGTGGACCCGCAAAAGCTTGACCCCGCCCGCCGTGGTCGCCGTGCCGCCGCCGATCATCGCCAGACCCAGAAGCACAAGGCCCGAGGAGCCGACCCCGGACCAGTCGGCCGCAGCCTGCCAGTCCGACGAGACATAGCCCGTGGTGGTCAGGAACGAGGCGGCGGTGAAAAGGATGCCCCAGATCGAGCCGATGGCATCTGCTTCGGACAGAAGGCCGACCCGGTCCTCGGCATACCAGTGCCGCAGGAACAGCAGCGTCGTGACCGACACAAGCAGGAAGGCGGCGTGGCGAAGCTCATGATCCTGCAAGAGCGGTCGCCGGTTATCGGCCAGGCGGATACCGGGCAGCGCGCGGCGGGTGATGGCGAAGATCAGGAAAAGGAAGACCGCCACTTCACCCGGGATCCCGGCCTGTGACGCCTGAAAGGCCTGCTGGCCGCTGATGCCGGAAGTGGAGAGCGTTCCCATCGCATGGATCAAGGCCGAGATGCCGGTTTCGCCAAGGATCATCAGCACGCCCCAGAGCAGGACCGTCAGGGCGGTGTAGACCGGGAACAGCGTCAGCGCAAAGCGGGTCAGGCGCTGCGCCGGGTCGGCGGTGCGCGTGACCTGCGCCGTGCCGACCGCGCCACGTCCGGGCACCCGGCCCGAGATGACCTCGGTTCCGCCAAGGTTCAGCGGTGCGAGGATCGCATAGGCCGCCAGGAGCGTGAGGAAGCCGCCGAACCAGCCGACCGTGGCGCGCCAGAGATGGATCGAGTCGGCCAGCCGGTCGGGTTGGTAGACGCTGGCCCCGGTGGTGGTGAAGGAGGACACCATCTCGAACCAGGCATTGACGAGGGTCGTGTCCGGCAGCGCCTCGGCCAGCGGCAGGGCCATGGCGAAGGGCAGGACGGCATAGGCCATCACCAGCGCCCCGAGGTGACTGCGCGCCGGGTCGCGCGGGCTGTAGGCGGCGGTGGCGATGCCCAGCATCACGGTGATGACCAGCAGGATCAGCGCGGAATAGAGAAAGTTGCGGGCATGTTCGTGGTCATTCGCCCCGACCGCGAACAGCGCCGGGACCAGCGCCATGAGCCCGGAGAAGCCCAGAAGGACGACAAGCAGCGGCAGTTCGGCAAGCCGCGTCAGCATCAGAAGAAGTCGATCGAGACTTGCAGAAGGCGTTCGACCTCGGGCACGTCCTTGGCCATGGCGAAAAGCGCGATCACGTCGCCCGTCTCGATCCGCAGATCGCCGGTCGGTTTCAGCACCTTGTCGCACTTCATCACCGCGCCGACCAGCACGCCCTCGGGAAACTCGATGTCGCGGATCAGGCGGCCGGAGAGCGGCGAGGTGGAGAGGACCTGGGCCTCGATCATCTCGGCCTCGGCATCGCCGATGGAATAGACCGCGCGGACCCGGCCGTGACGGATATGGCGCAGGATCGACGAGACGGTGGTGGCGCGCGGGTTGATGTAGGCGTCGATGTCGAGCGGCGCCATCAGGGGTGCAAGCGTGGGGTCGTTCACCAGCGCGATGGTCATCTGGCAGCCGGCCTGCTTGGCGCGCACCGAGACGAGGAGGTTGGTCTTGTCGTCGTCGGTCACGGCGAGGATCGCATCGGCGCGGTCGACCGAGGCCTCCATCAGGAGGTCGGCATCCATCCCGTCGCCATGCAGCACGATGGTGCGTTCCAGGGAATCGGCGGCGATCTCGGCGGTGGCGCGGTCCTTCTCGATGATCTTGGCGCGGATGCGGTCGGTGCGGGCTTCCAGCGCGCGCGCCACCGCCAACCCGACGTTGCCCCCCCCGATGATGACGACACGTTCCTTTTTTTTCGTTTTCTTGCCAAAGATTTCCAGGGCGCGGTTCACGTCCTCGACATGGGTGAAGACATAGATCTGGTCCTCGGCGTAAAGCTGGTCGCCGGGGTCGGGAGCGAACAGCCGACCCTCGCGCCGGATGCCGACGACGATGGCGCGCAGGGTGTGGAACAGGTCGTTCAGCTGCCGCAGCGGCGTGTTGAGGACGGGACAGTCCTCGGTCAACGCAAGGCCCAGCAACTGCGCGCGCCCGCCCATGAAACTTTCGGTGTCGAAGGTGGCAGGCGCGGCAAGGCGCTGCAAGGCGGCCTCGGCGACCTCGCGTTCGGGAGAGATGACGACGTCGATCGCCAGGCCGTCCTGGTTGGTCAGCTTGCCATAGAGCGGGTCGAGGTAGTTCTGCGCGCGGATGCGGGCGATCTTGCGGGTGATGTCGAAGACGGTATGGGCCACCTGGCAGGTGACCATGTTCACCTCGTCGGAATGGGTGGCGGCGATCAGCATGTCGGCGTCGCGGGCACCTGCCTTTTCCAGCACGTCCGGGTGGCTGGCAAAGCCTACCACGCCCTGCACATCCAGCGTATCGGTCGCCCGGCGGACAAGATCGGCGTTCGTGTCGACAAGGGTGACGTCGTTCTTTTCGCCGGACAGGTGGCGGGCGATCTGCCAGCCGACCTGACCCGCCCCGCAGATGATGACCTTCATCAGATTCTCCGCGACCCGTCGTCTGCGCCTGAATGTCAGATCGGCGCGGAAGGGTCAATGTTCGGGGGGAGGCGCGGTCAGTCCTCGAATTCGCCCGTCCCTCGGCCCCCGCGGGTCGAGCCGACCACGCCAAGCGACTTCAGCTTGCGGTGCAGGGCGGACCGCTCCATGCCGACGAAACTGGCCGTGCGGCTGATGTTGCCGCCGAAGCGGTTGATCTGGGTCAGCAGGTATTCGCGTTCGAACAGCTCGCGCGCCTCGCGCAGGGGCAGCGTGGCGATGGTGCCGGACAGCGAGAGCGGGCTTTCGGCTTCGACCTTCGGCTCGGTGCCGGGGATTTCGGACGGCTCGATCGGGCCGGTGCCGTCGCCCAGGATCAGGATACGTTCGATCACGTTGCGCAGCTGGCGGATGTTGCCCGGCCAGGGCAGGGTCTGAAGGACGGTCTCGGCCTCTTCCGACAGGCTGCGGTTCGGCAGGCCCTGCGTCCTGTGGAACCAGTCGATGAAATGCCGGGTGAGTTCCGGCACATCCTCGCGCCGCGCGGCCAGCGAGGGCACGGCGATCGGCACCACGTTCAGCCGGTCGTAGAGTTCCTGACGGAAGCGCCCCAGGCCGATCTCGGCCCGCAGGTCGCGGCAGGTGGAGGAGATGACGCGCAGATCGACGCGGACCTTGTCGGCGCCGCCGACGCGGGTGAACTGCTGTTCGGTGAGCACCCGCAGGATCTTGCCTTGCGTGCCAAGGGGCATGTCGGCGACCTCGTCGAAATAGACGATGCCGCCATGCGCCTGTTCCAGAAGGCCGGGCTCGACCCCGCGTTCGGGGGTTTCGCGGCCGAAGAGCACCTCTTCCATCCGTTCGGGCTCGATCGAGGCGGAGGAGACGGTGATGAAGGGCGCGGCGGCGCGGTTGGAATGCATGTGGATGTAGCGCGCGGCCATTTCCTTGCCGGTGCCGGGCTCGCCGGTCAGCATCACCCGGGCGTTCGACTTCGTCACCTTGTCGAGATTGGCCTTCAGCGTCTTGAAGGCCAGCGAGGAGCCGACCATTTCCGCCGAAGTGACATCGCGGCGGCGCAGTTCCTGGTTTTCGCGGCGCAGGCGGCTGGCTTCCATCGCGCGGGCGACGACGACCATCAGCTGGTCGATGTTGAACGGCTTTTCGATGAAATCGTAGGCGCCCTGCTTGATGGCGGCGACGGCGATTTCAATGTTGCCGTGGCCCGAGATAATCACCACCGGAATGTCGGGATTGTCGCGCTTGACGGTCTTGAGGATGTCTATCCCGTCCATCCGGCTGTCCTTGAGCCAGATGTCGAGGATCATCAGCGCGGGCGGATCGGCGTTGATCGCGGCCATGCAGTCGTCGGAATTGGCGGCGAGGCGGGTGGTATAGCCTTCGTCGCGCAGGATGTCGCCGATCAGTTCGCGGATGTCCTGTTCGTCGTCGACGATGAGAATGCTCATGGGTGGGCTTCCTTCTCGTGAGGCTTGTCGGCAGGCGCGGCACCCAGCGGGACATGGGTGCGCGATCGTTTGCGCAGCGCGCGCGGCAGGCGGATCTCGGCCATGGCGCCGGGGTGGTCGTTGCCGTCGAACACGGGGGCATCGAGGAGCGCGAGCGTGCCGCCGTGTTCCTCGATGATCTTCTTGACGATGGGCAGGCCAAGGCCGGTGCCCTTGTCGCGGGTGGTGACGTAGGGCTCGAACAGGCGGGCGCGGTCGGGGGGCAGGCCGGTGCCGTTGTCGCTGATGCGGATCACCGCTTCGCTGTCGTCTGCCGAAAGCGAAACGCGGATCTCGGGGACAAAGTCGGCCGGTTTTGACTTTTCCTGATAGGATTCAATCGCTTCTCCAGCGTTCTTGATAAGATTTGTCAACGCCTGGCCGATCATGGTCGCGTCCAGTTCCATCGGCAGCGGGTCGTCGGGGATGTCCTTCACGAAGCGCACGCCGGGCTGGCCGTTTTCCTGCAACAGGACTGCCCCCCGGACCAGATCGCCCAGATCGCAATCGCGCCGGTCGGGTTCGGGCATCCGGGCGAACCGCGAGAATTCGTCGACGATCCGACGCAGGTCGTTCGTCTGGCGGACGATGACGTCGGTGTATTGTTCCAGATCCTCGTGGTCGCGGACCTGGCTGGCGAACTTGCGCTTGATGCGTTCGGCGGAAAGCTGGATCGGGGTAAGCGGGTTCTTGATCTCGTGCGCGATGCGGCGGGCGACATCGCCCCAGGCGGCCATCCGCTGGGCCGAGACGAGATCGGTCACATCGTCGAAGGCCACGACATAGCCTTCGAGATCCCCCGTTTCGCTGCGGCGGGTGGACATGCGGACGAGGAGGCTTTCCAGCTTGCCCCGGCGGGTCAGGCGGACCTCTTCCTGGACCGCGTTGGTGCCCGCGTCGCGCAGGCGGTCGAAGAGGGCGGCAAATTCGGGGACGGCGACGGCAAGCGGCGTGTCGACCTGACCACCGGCGAGGTCGAGGAGTTTTTCGGCGGCGCGATTGACGAAGTCGATGTCGCCGTCGGAATCGAGGCCGATCACCCCTGCGGTCACGTTCGACAGCACCGAATCGAACAGCCGCCGCCGGGATTCGGTCTGCGCGTTGGTTTCGATCAGCGCCGCACGCTGGCCCTTCAGCTGGCGGGTCATCTGGTTGAACATGCGGCCCAGCGAGGCGATCTCGTCATCGCCCTCTTCCTCGGTGACCTGAACGTCAAGGTCGCCGCCCCCGACCCGCTCGGCCGCCCCCGCCAGACGCCCGACGGGCCGCGAGAGCCTTTCGGCGAACCACAGGCCCAGCCAGACCGCGGCGAGGATCAGGATCAGCGCGAAGCCGAGGTAGATCAGGCCGAAGTTGAACAGCAGCCGCCCGCGTTCGGATTCAAGCTGGTTGTAAAGCTTTACGGTTTCCTGCGTCTCGTCCAGCAACGACAGGATCGAGCCGTCCACCGTTCGCGTGACGTAGAGATAGCGGTCGGCATAGGCGTCAAGACGCACGAGTGCGCGAAATTCGTTGTTCTTCCAGTCGGGGATCAGGACAGTGTTGCCTTCGCGCGCGAGGCGCAGGTGTTCGGCGGTCAGGGGTTCGAAGTCGAAGAGATAGGACTTTTCGCCCCGGGTCTTGAGCGCGCCGGTGCCATCGACAAGGTAGGCCTCCTTCAGCCCGCGCTGGACGACGGCCTGCGCCTGCGAGAGGAGCGGGCGCAGCTGGTCGTCGCGGATGAAGGGCGACTTGCGCTTTGCCTCGTTCAGATAGCCGGCCAGCGTCCCCACATCGGCGGCAAGGTCGTCGCGCTGCACCGCCTCGTAGGCCTGGGCGGCAGAGAGGGAGGAGCCGACGACGGACCGGACGCGGTCGGAGAACCAGCCTTCGAGGCCGATGTTGATCGACAGGACCGCGAAGACGGCGACAAGGACGGTCGGGATCAGCGCGATCAGCATGAAGACGCCGGACAGCCGCATGTGCAGCCGCGACCCGGCCGAGCGGGAGCGGCGTTCGGCGACCAGGCGGGCAACGCGGGCCAGGACAAGGGCCGCGATGACGAGAACGTAGATCAGGTCGGCCAGCAGGATAAGCCGCAGGACCGGGGAGGCCGCGCTGGTGTTGATCGAGCCGAGCGCAAGGAAGGTGGCGACGGCCAGGACGGGGCCGAGGAAGACCAGGCCGAGCGTCACCGCCGTCTGCACGCGGCGTTGCCGACGCAGGCGGGAAAACCGCAGCCAGACATCCCTTGTAACCGCCCGATCCACCCTGCCCTGCGCCTTAGCCGGTGGTTCGCCCACCTGACGCCACTATATCTAGCCGCAGCGCGGGGTGAAACCGAAAAGACACAGGTCGGCGTGGCCCCGCTACATCAATTTGCGGCGGCGGGTCACGCGGATGTCGAGGTCGGTGATCTTCTTGCGCAGGGTGTTGCGGTTGATGCCCAGAAGATCGGCGCATTTTGCCTGGTTCCCGGCGGTGGCATCCAGCGCGATCTCGATCAGCGGCAGTTCCACCTCGCGCAGGATGCGCTGGTAGACACCGGGGGGCGGCAACTGGCCGCCGTGCAGGTCGAAATAGCGCTTGAGGTGACGGGCCACCGAGGCCGAGAGCTTGTCGCCATCGACCATGCCGGTCATCGGTTCGGGGCCGGGCTGCTGGCCGAGGACCTGTTCCACCTCGGACCGGGCGATCTCGGTTTCCGAGGCGGTGACGAGGAGGCGGCGGATGGTGTTTTCCAGTTGCCGCACGTTGCCGGGCCAGGAATAGGCGCGGATCAGGTCGGCGGCGGGTTGCGACAGGCGGCGGACGGTGCCGAGATCGCGTTCGCCCCGGGCAAGGAAGTGTTCGGCCAGAAGCGGGATGTCCTCGACCCGTTCGCGCAAGCTGGGCACATGCAGCGTGACGCCGCCAAGGCGGTAGTAGAGGTCCTGGCGGAACTGGCCGGCCTCCATCCGGGCGGAAAGGTCGGTCTGGCTGGTGGCCATCACGCGGGGGGCCTTGTCGCCCAGCATGTCGAGCATGCGGACCACGCGGGCCTGGGTGTCGGCGTCGTAATCGGCGACTTCGTCAAAGACGATCGAGCCGCCGCGGGCGCGGGACAGGAGCGTCGCGGGGCCGTCGATGCCGGCCAGATCGGCGGCTTGCGCCACCACGAAGGGCAGCGTGCGGCGGTCGGAGAAATCGTGGATCGCGCGGGCGATCAGCGATTTGCCGGTGCCGCTTTCGCCGGTGATGAGCACGGCGAGCTCGGTGTTCATCACGCGGGCCACAAGGCGGTAGAGAGCCTGCATCGCGGGGGTGCGGCCCACCAGCGGCAGGTCGTCGCCGGGTTCGCGCGGCGCGACGACGACTTTCGGGGCGCGGCGCTTCTGGTCCAGCGCCTTGGCCGAGCGCTTCATCAGGTCGGGCAGGTCGAAGGGTTTCGGAAGGTAGTCGAAGGCTTCCGCTTCGGCGGCCTGGATCGCGGTCATGATCGTGTTCTGCGCCGAGATCACGATCACCGGCAGCCCGGGGCGCATCTTGGAAATGCGCGGCAGCGCGTCCAGCCCGTTGCCGTCGGGCATGATGACGTCCGAGATCACGAGGTCGCCCTTCCCTTCCTCGACCCAGCGCATCAGGGTCATCAGGCTGGAGGTCGCATGGACCTTGCAGCCCGCGCGGGTCAGCGCCTGGGTCAGGACGGTGCGGATCGTGCGGTCGTCATCGGCGACAAGGATTGTGCCATCCATCAGGGGGACTCCTTCTTCTTCTCGCGCGGCGCCAGGGGCAGCGACACGCGGAACACTGTGCGACCGGGGACGGAATCGACCGAGATCCATCCGTCATGGTCGGTGATGATCTTCGAGACGAGTGCCAGGCCGAGGCCGGTGCCGTTCTCGCGGCCGGAAACGAAGGGCTCGAAGATCGAGGCGGCGATCTCGGGCGGGATGCCGGGGCCGTCGTCGATGATCTCGACGTTCAGCGGCAGCGCGGCCGAGGGTCCGTCCTTGCGACGCAGGCGCAAGCTGAGGTCGTAGAAGGTGTGCAGCCGGATCGTGCCGCCGTCCTTGCAGGCTTCGGCGGCGTTCTTGATGAGGTTCAGGAAGACCTGCATCAGCTGGTCGCTGTCGGCGAAGGTGGGCGGCAGCGAGGGGTCGTAATCCTCGACGATCGACATGTGCGCGGCAAAGCCCACGAGGGCGGACTTGCGCGCGCGGTCCAGCGCGTCGTGGATGTTCACCGGCTTGCGGTCGGGCGGGCGGAGGTTGCCGAACTGCTCGACCTGTTCCAGCAGTTTCACGATGCGGCGGGTTTCCTCGACGATCAGGTCGGTGAGTTCCTGATCCTCGGGGGAAATGTTCATCGACAGAAGCTGGGCCGCACCGGAAATCCCGGCGAGCGGGTTCTTGATCTCGTGCGCCAGCATCTCGGCCATGCCGATGGCCGAGCGCGCGGCGGTCTTTGCGCCCATCGACCGCCCCATCCGGTCGGCCAGTTCGCGCGGGCTGAGGATCAGCATCACGATGCCGGGATTGTCGTGCATCGGCGCGAGGTGGACCGTGCATTGCACGGGTGGGCGTTCGCCGGTGGTCACATCGACATCGTTGATGTTCAGGGGCGACTGGTTGGCGCGGACGCGGGAGAGCGCCTCTTCCATCGGGGCCTCGATCGCGAGGCGGTCGAACACGGGCTGGCCGGTCAGGCTGCGTTGCGAGGCGTTCAGAAAGGTCTCGCCGGCCGGGTTCACCTCGAGGATCGTACCGGTCTGGTCGATCAGCAGCGTCGGGAAGGGCAGCGAGGCCCAGATGACCCCGGGCACCGGATAGGGCGCACGGTAGGGGGTCATGCGGCAAGCTCCAGCTCGGCGAAGGCCAGTTCCAGAAGCTGGATCACCTCGGCGGGGTCGGTCGAGGTGAGGATCGGCTCGCGCGCATGGGGCAGACCGGCTTCCTCCAGATACCAGCCGAGGTGCTTTCGGGCCATGCGCAGGCCGAGATCGCGGCCATAGAAGGTGAGCATGTCGTCGTAATGGTCGAGGATCAGCCGGCCAAGGCGGCCGCCCTCGGGGATCTTCGGGGCCGGGGTGCCGTATATCTCATGCGCGACCTGCGCCAGTTTCCACGGCGCGCCTTGCGCCCCACGGCCGATCATCACGCCATCGGCGCCGGACAGGTGCAGCGCCTCGCGGGCGGTGGCGGTATCAGTGATGTCGCCGTTGGCGATGACGGGGATCTTCACGGCCTCCTTGACCGCGCGGATGGCGGCCCAGTTCGCCTTGCCCTTGTAGAACTGGCAGCGGGTGCGGCCATGGATGGTGATCATCCTGACACCCGCAGCTTCGGCGCGTCTGGCAAGATCGGGCGCGTTGTGCAGCGTGTCGTCCCAGCCGAGACGGGTTTTCAGGGTGACCGGGACGTTCACCGCCTTCACCACGGCCTCGATCAGCCTCAGCGCAAGGTCGAGGTCGCGCAGAAGCGCCGAGCCGCAAAGGCCCGTGGTCACGCGCTTGGACGGGCAGCCCATGTTGATGTCGATGATCCGCGCGCCCTGCCCTTCGACGAAGCGTGCGCCCTCGGCCATCCAGTGCGGATCGCGGCCGGCGAGTTGCACCGAGGTCGCCTGTTCGCCAAAGCCAAGCTCGGCCCGGGCGCGGGCCTCGGGGCGGTTGCGCACGACCTCTTCGCTGGCGACCATCTCGCTGACCACGAGGCCCGCATTGAACCGGGCCACCAGCCGGCGGAACGGCAGATCCGTGATGCCCGCCAGCGGAGCGAGGAAGACCGGAGGATCGAGGGTGAGCGGACCGAGAGGGACGGACAAAGCCTTTTCCTTGCACAGTTGAACAGGTGCTAGCCCGTTTCGATGACCCGACCAAGGCAGCGCGGCGTGATAATGACTGAAAAACATGCGATGCACAAATTTTGGGCATGTCGCCGATGCAAGCGCCAGATTGTCATGCAGGTCGGGCTGGATTAGGCAGAGGCGAAAGGAGCCGTCATGCGCACAGCCGTCCTTATCGTCGCCGCCGGTCGCGGAACCCGCATGGGGGGCGAGGTTCCGAAGCAGTGGCAGCTGCTGGCGGGGAAACCCGTGCTGGAGCATGTGCTTGCGGCCTTTGCCGGGATGCAGGTGCTGGTGGTGATCCACCCGGAGGATCGGGCGCGGGCCGAGGCTCTGGGCGTGCCGCTGGTCGAGGGGGGTGCTTCGCGGGATGCCTCGGTGCGGGCGGGGCTGGAGGCGCTGGCGGGGACGGGTGTCGAGGCGGTCCTGATCCATGACGGGGCGCGGCCTCTGGTCAGCCGGGCGCTGATCGACCGGCTGCTGGTGGCGCTGGAGGCGCACGAGGGCGCGGCCCCGGCGCTGGCGGTGACCGATGCGCTGTGGCGGGGGGCGGAGGGCCTTGTCGCGGGGACGATGGACCGGGCGGGGCTGTTCCGGGCGCAGACGCCGCAGGCGTTCCGGCTGGCGCCGATCCTTGCGGCCCATCGCGCCCATCCGGGCGGGGCGGCGGACGATGTGGAGGTGGCGCGGGCCGCAGGGCTTGACGTGGCCATCGTCGAAGGCGAGGAAACCAATCTGAAGCTGACCTTTCCCGGCGATTTCGCCCGGGCCGAGGCGATCCTGAGGGGGCGCGGCATGGATGTTCGGATGGGCAACGGCTATGACGTGCATGCCTTCTGCGAAGGCGATCATGTCTGGCTGTGCGGAGTGCGCGTGCCGCATGCGCGGGGGCTTCTGGGTCATTCGGATGCGGATGTGGGGATGCACGCGCTGACCGATGCGATCTATGGTGCGATGGCCGAAGGCGACATCGGGCGGCATTTCCCGCCGAGCGATCCGCAATGGAAGGGTGCGGCGAGCCATGTCTTCCTGTCCCATGCCATCGGCCTGGCGCGGTCGCGGGGGTATGAGCTGGGCAACTGCGACGTGACCTTAGTCTGCGAGCGTCCGAAGATCGGCCCGCATGCCCTTGAGATGCAAGCGGAACTGGCGCGGATCATGGGGGTTGATGCGGGGCGGGTGTCGGTCAAGGCCACCACCTCCGAGCGGCTGGGGTTCACCGGGCGCGAGGAAGGCATCGCGGCGCTGGCCACGGCTGTGCTGGTGCGGGCATGAGCGCGCTGGTCGCCACCTTCCTTGGCGCGGGGCATCTGAGGCCTGCAAGCGGCACCTGGGCGAGTGCCATCACGGTGGCGCTGGCGGTGGCGGTCTATCAGGCGGGTCTGCCCTGGGCGGTGCCCGTGGGCTTCGTGCTGGCGACGCTTGCGGGGTTCTGGGCGGTGCCGCGCTATCTGGCGGCAAGGGGCGGCGAGGACCCCTCGGAAGTGGTGATCGACGAGGTGGCGGGGCAGCTTCTGGCGCTGTGCTTCACGGTGATCCCGCTGGCGCGGCACGGGGTGGACCTGCTGGCGGCCTGGCCCGGCTGGCTGGTGCCCTTCCTGCTGTTCCGGTTGTTCGACATCTGGAAGCCCTGGCTGGTGGGCCGGGCCGACCGGAGGGGCGATGCGGCGGGGGTGATGCTGGACGATCTCTGGGCGGGGCTGTTCGCCGGGGTCGTCGCGATGGCACTTGCGGGCGTCTATCATGGGGTGGTGGAGCCATGGCTGGGGTGAATGTCGCGGACCTGCTGGCGGCGGCGCGCTACTGGGGCATCCGCATCGCCACGGCGGAAAGCTGCACGGGCGGCATGGTCGCGGCGGCGCTGACCGATGTGGCGGGGTCCTCGGACGTGTTCGAGCGCGGCTTCGTGACCTATTCCAACGCGGCCAAGGTCGAGCTTCTGGGGGTGTCCGAGACGACGCTGGCCGCGCATGGTGCGGTGTCCGAACCCGTCGCGCGCGAGATGGCCGAGGGCGCGCTGGCGCATTCAGCGGCCGAGCTGGCGGTGTCGATCACGGGCATTGCCGGGCCGGGCGGGTCGGAGTTCAAGCCCGAGGGCCGCGTCTGCTTCGGACTGGCGCGCCGGGGGGCCGAGACCCGGGTCGAAACGGTGGAGTTCGGCGCAAGGGGCCGGGCGAAGGTGCGCAAGGCCGCGACCGAGCACGCGCTGACGCTGTTGCGGCAGGCGCTGGACTGATCCCGCCCCCGCCTAGCGGTAAAGGTCGAAGAAGCGCAGGATCTGGGTATTGGCGTCGATTTCCTGCGTCTTGCCTTCGGTCAGGCGCGCCTTGCGCCCGCCGGGCCAGTGGTGTGCCCCGCCCTCGACCGTCATCAGCCGCAGGACCGGGAGGTCGCCCTTGCGGTAGTCGGTGACGATCACCGTGGTGCCGTCGGGCTTGCGGTTGATCTCGCGGCTGGTTTCGGAAAGTCCGCCCCCCCAGGGCGCAAGGAAAGCGCTGACGACAGAGGCGACCGAGGCGAAGTCGGTGCGGGTCAGGCTGGTGTCGCCCTGGCCACCGTCATAGGGGACCATGGTGTCGGCGGTGCCGTGGATGATGAGCAGCGGCACGGGACCGGTGACGCGGACGCGGCGGGTGTCCATCGTGCCCGCCACCCCGGCGACGGCGCGGACGAGGCCGGGGTTCTGCGCGGCGAAGGTTGCGGACAGGATCGAGCCGTTCGACATGCCGGTCACGAACACCCGGTCGGAGAGCCCGAAGCGGTCGCGGGCATCCCTGATGACCGCCTTGAGAAAGCCGATGTCATCGACGCGTGTGCGCTGCGCATAGCCGCAGCAATATCCGCCGTTCCAGGTCAGAAGCCTGTCGCCGCGCCGCCCGCTGCCTGCCGGAAAGGCCACGGCATAGCCTGCCGCGGTGGCCGCCGCCCCGAGACCCGAGGCAGCGGCGAACTGGTCGGGATCGCCACCTCCGCCATGCAGGGCCAGGATCTGGGGCGCACCCTTGGGCGCGCGGGGCAGGACGATCTCGTACCAGCGGTCGCCGAGGCGGATGGTCTCGGCCATGGCTGGCAGGGCAAGGCACAGGGCAGTCAGGAAGGCGATCAGGCGCATGGGTCCCTCGGGCGTTGTTTCCCGGACATACGCGGGCGGGCGCCCTGCCCTACGCGGGTTCCGCGGATTTCACAGGGCGGGGCCGTAAAGTTCCGCCGCGCGGCGTTCGAAGGCACGCACGACGCGCTGCATCGCGTCGTTGAACACCACGCCGATGATGCCTTGCAGGATGGCATTCTTGAACTCGAAATCGACGTGGAAATCGACCTCGCAGCCGCCGGGGATGTCGCGGAAGGCCCAGGTGGAGCGCATGTGGCGGAAGGGCCCGTCGATGTATTCGGTGTCGATCCTCAGCTTGTCCGGCCAGAGCGTCACCCGGCTGCCGAAGCGTTCGCGGAACACCTTGAAGCTGATGACGAGATCGGCCTCCATCACCTCTCCGCCGTCTGCGATGGGTCTGCGCGACCGGATGCGCGCGGCCGAATTCCAGGGCAGGAATTTCGGGTAGGATGCGACATCGGCCACCAGATCATACATCTGGCGCGCTGTGTAGGGCAGGCGCTTGGTCTCGGAATGGGTGGGCATCGCGGTCTCTTTTGCCCGAGATGTGCCCCGTGGCGCCGGCAAGATCAAGCGGGCGGCATGTCACGGCCTAGGCAACTGCGGCTTTGGCGGCTAGGAAGGGGTCGCAACAACCGGACGCCACCCATGCCTGACCGCCCCTATGTGATCGACCAGATGATCAGCGCCAAGTCCATCGCGGCGCGGGTCGAGGCCCTTGCGCGCGAGATCACCGCGCATTTCAAGGGCACCGACAAGCTCGTGGTGGTGGGCCTTCTGCGCGGGTCCTTCGTGTTCATCGCCGACCTCGTGCGCGAGATCGAGTTGCCGGTCGAGGTGGATTTCCTGGAAGCCTCGTCCTATGGCGATGCGATGCATTCCAGCCGCGAGGTGCGCATCCTGAAGGACCTGCGGGGCGAAATCGCGGGCCGCGACGTGCTGGTGGTCGAGGACATCATCGATACCGGCTTTACCCTGAGCCACGTCCTGCACCTCTTGAACGCGCGCGAACCGGCGCGATTGAAGACCTGCGCGCTGCTGGACAAGCCCTCGCGCCGCGAAGTGCCCGTCAAGGCCGACTGGACCGGATTCGAGATCCCCGACGAGTTCGTGGTGGGCTATGGCATCGACTTTGCCCAGAGAAACCGCAACCTGCCCTACATCGGCAAGGTCCGGTTCACGGACGCGGCATGAACCAGCTGCACTGGCTTCTGCGCGCCAGGCGCTGGGTGCAGAACCCTCCATCCGCAGGCCGGGTCAGGCTGGTGTTCGCGGTGGTGGCGCTATGCCTGGCGATCGTCGCGGTCGAGCGGTGGATCGGCTGGCCGGACTGGATGACGGTGGACAGCCTGCGCCGAAAACCGTGATTGGACGCGGGTGGGTTGTCGGGTAGGCTCGCCGCAGGGTTGAAACGGAGAGACGCGATGCGGATCATGCGCTGGCTGGTCGTTCTGGGGCTGGTCGCAGCCGGGGGACTCTATCTGATGGCCCGGCCGAAACCGCTGTCCGCCGCCGCGCTGGCGAACCTGACCGGGGATGCGGCGAAGGGCGAGCTGGTGTTCTGGGCCTCGGGCTGTGCCTCGTGCCACATGGCCGAGAAGGCGGAAGGGGCGGCGCAGCTGGTGCTGTCGGGCGGGCAGCGCTTTCCGTCCGACTTCGGCACATTCGTCGCGCCCAACATCAGCCAGGACAAGGAACACGGGATCGGCGACTGGTCGTTGCAGGACCTGGCCAATGCGATCACGCGGGGGGTCAGCCCGGAGGGCGAACATTACTATCCCGCCCTGCCCTACGCCTCCTATGCGAAGATGGAGATGCAGGATGTCGCGGACCTTTACGCCTTCCTGAGGACGCTGCCGGCGGACCCGACCCCGAGCCAGCCGCACGAGTTGCGCTTTCCCTTCAGCATCCGCGACACGATCGGCGTCTGGAAGCTGCTGTTCCTGTCCGATGACTGGGCATTGCCGGGGAACCTGACGCCCACCGCCGCGCGCGGCCGCTACATCGCCGAGGCGCTGGCGCATTGCGGCGAGTGCCATACGCCGCGCAACCTGCTGGGCGCGATGGACCGCTCGCGCTGGCTGGGCGGGGCGCCGAACCCCTCGGGCCAGGGGCGCATCCCGAACATCACGCCGGGCAAGCTGGGCTGGACGGCGGCGGACATCGTGCAATACCTGACCACCGGTTTCACGCCGGAGTATGACAGTGTGGGCGGCCACATGGTGCATGTGGTGGAAAACATGGCGCGGCTGCCCGAAAGCGACCGGCAGGCGGTGGCGGAATATCTGCTGGCCGTGCCGACGGTGGAGTGACCGGCCACCTGCCGTCACGGAGCGCCCGAAACGCGTGAAGACGTTGAATTTCGGGCACAGTCGGGCAAAATTGCCCTTACGGAAGTTCTGTGGCACGGCCTGTTCTGCTATCCAGGGTTGCGGAGAGTCGGTCACCTTGGAGGATCTCATGCATCGTTGCGCGGCGCTTCTGCTGTCGGGTCTGGCCCTGGGCGCGGGCCCGGCGCTTGCGCTAGACCTCGGGAACGGTTTCGCGATCACCGGGGATGTCGAACTCGAGTATCTGGATGACGGCAGCGACGACGAAACGCTGGCCGTGCATGACCTGACCCTGGGCTGGCGCAGTCAGGCCGGAGGCAGCTTCAGCTTCGGCCTTGACGTGACGACGCAGGGCTTCGACCTGATCCAGGACGATGTGGACAACAGCAAGCTCTGGGCTGCGGGAGTGCTGGTGACTCCCTACGGCGAGATTGCCGCCGGGCGACCGCAGCCGGTGCTGGAGCGGATGTTCCCCCTGCCCCAGCCCGGCGGCGCGCGGTATGTGGATATCCTGTTTGCCTCCGTCGGGGGATATGGCGGTTCGTTCCTTGCGCAAACCGCCGTTCTTTCGGACTATCTGGATTTCACCGGACTGACCGTGAAGGGCACCTCGGGCGCCTTGACCTATGGTGCCGGAGCGCACCGGATCAAGGGCCCCAGCGCCTCGGCCGAGGGCTATGAACTGGGCGCCATCTACCGGGCCGGCGGGACCGATCTTTTCGTCGCCTACGAGATGCTCGACACCCCGGTCGGGACCCTCGACCGCTGGCAGGTCGCCGCACGCTATGCGACCGACCGATGGTCTGTGGGGATCCATCACATGGATTCCGACTATATCGTCACCAGCGTTGCCGCCACGACGCTCTTCGGTGATTACAGACTGAGCGATGCCTTAACCATCGGCGCTCAGGTGATTTCTGCGACGGAGTGGAATTACACACTGTATGGGCTGTCCGCCGAATACGGCTTCGGCCGTGGCGGGTTCGGACAGCTTGGCTATCTGACCGCCGATGAAGGTTCGGACTCGATTGCCTCGGCCTCGATCGGCTACCGGTTCTGACCGGATCGCATCCTCAACATCTTGTCCGATGGCGCTTTTCTTTTCGCAGATCGTGCGGCATAATGCCAAAAAAAGAGCAGGACGGACCGCAAAATGAACAGACCCATCCTCACCACGCTTGCCGCGCTGATGGCCCTTCCCGCTGCGGCGCAGACGGCCGGCAATGGCCTGACCTTCGGCGGCGAGGTCAAGCTGGAATACCTCGACGCCAATCCGCGTGTCTGGGCCTTCGACGGAGATGTCGGGATGAGCTGGCGGTCTGGCGGACTGCTTGGCTTCGACGCCGCGCTCGACACAAGCTACCTGGATGACGGCTCCGATGTGACCAATGTCTGGGCGGCGCTGGTCCTGTCCACGGGTGCGGGCGAATTCGCGGTCGGTGCGCCGCGTCCGCTGCTGGAAACGCAGCGGGTGATGCCTCGGTTCTCGTCCTCGCGACTGATTGACCTTGAGCTTGGCTTCCTGCGCGGCCCGATCACTCCGCTGGAAAGCGCGGAGGACAAGGGCGTGACGCCGGGTCTGACCTATCTGAACACCGCAGGCAGCCTGACCTATGGGGCGGGCTATCACTATCTGAACGACGGCGACGGCCTGGGCATCTTTGAAGGGGTGATGCAGTACAAGGCGGGCCCGACCACCCTGTTCATCACCGGCGAGCTTGCCGATGTTGACGGGCCGAATGCCACCCTGCTGCAGATCGGCGCCTTCCACGATGCCGACCGCTATGATGTCGGCGCAGCCTTCGCGCACTTCGTTCAGTCCGATGGCAACGACTCGTTGCGCCTCTATGGCAGCTTCGATGTCGTGCCGTCGCTGACCGTGCGGGGCGATGTTGTGCTGGTGCAGGATTCCAGAGATATCTATTCTCTCTCGGCCAGCTACGGTCTGAGCAACGGCCTGTTCGTCGAGGGCGGCGGCACCAAGATCCAGAACGGACCCGAGACCTACGACATCGGCGTCGGCTTCAAGTTCTGAAGTCAGTCCCGACCTGCCGAAACGAAAGGGCCGCCATTGTGCGGCCCTTTCCTTTTCAGCCCCTGCCCGCCTGCCGCGCGGCGCGCATCCGGGCGAAGTCGTCCCCCGCGTGATAGCTGGAGCGCGTCAGCGGCGTCGCCGAGACCATCAGGAAGCCCTTGCCCCAGGCCGCCGTCTCATAGGCCTTGAACTCGTCCGGGGTCACGAAGCGGTCAACGCGGTGGTGCTTGGGCGTGGGTTGCAGATACTGGCCGATGGTCAGGAAATCGACGTCCGCCGAGCGCATGTCGTCCATCACCTGCAAAACCGCCTGCCGCGTTTCGCCCAGGCCCACCATGATGCCCGACTTGGTGAACATCATCGGGTCCAGCTCTTTCACCCGTTGCAGCAGGCGCAGAGAGTGGAAATAGCGCGCGCCGGGACGGACCTCGTGATAGAGGCCGGGCACGGTTTCGAGATTGTGGTTGAAGACATCGGGACGCGCCTCGACCACCTTTTCCAGCGCCGAGGGCGGGCATTTCAGGAAATCGGGGGTCAGCACCTCGATCGTCGTGCCGGGCGAACGATGGCGGATCGCGCGGATCGTCTGGGCGAAATGCTCGGCCCCGCCATCCTCCAGATCGTCGCGGTCGACTGAGGTTATGACGACGTGGGTCAAGCCCAGTTCCGCAACCGCGTGGGCCACGCGGCCGGGCTCGAAGGCGTCGAGCGTCTGCGGCTTGCCGGTGGCCACGTTGCAGAAGGTGCAGCCGCGGGTGCAGATCTCGCCCATGATCATCATGGTGGCATGGCCCTGGGACCAGCATTCGCCGACGTTCGGGCAGCCGGCCTCTTCGCAGACGGTGACCAGCTTCTTTTCGCGCAGGATGTCGCGGGTCTTCTTGTAGCCTTCGGAGGTCGGGGCCTTCACCCGAATCCAATCGGGCTTTTTCGGCTGGGCATTGTCGGGCCGATGCGCCTTTTCGGGATGACGCCCTTCGGGAATCTTGAGGTCGCGCACGGAAATTTCCCCCTGACCGCCTTGCCTGTTCTCAGATAGGCGCAAAACAGGCGCAGGGCAATGCAAGCAATCCGCCCTGGCCCCTTGCGCAGCACGCAATCCAAACCGCGCCGCCCGTGTGGCAGGTGCGCTTCCGGGGACGGGGAAGCCCCGGACGAAGGGGGGAGCCGGTTGCGGCTCCCCCCTTCGGCTTTTGCCGGTCATTGCCTTGATGCTTGTCAACGCGCGCCCCTTCCCGACAGGGCATCAGCGGCCTAGCTACAGCGCGGATGATGTCCATGACCGAGCTTGCCCTTGCCGTCCTTCTTCTGCTCCTGACACCGGGGCCGACGAACTCGCTTGTCCTCGTGGCCGGGGCCGAGCGGGGCTGGACGGGAGCAATGCGGCTGGCTCCGGCCGAGCTTGCGGGATATTTCCTGACGGTGCTGCCGCTGAGCGTGATCGGGGCGACGGCTCTGGCCGATCACCCGGGTCTGCAAGGCGCGATGACGCTTGCGGCGGCTGTCTGGGTGGCGGTGCTGGCGGTAAGGCTGTGGCAGCCGCTGTCAGCGATCGAGAGAGCGCAGTCCGTGGGGGCGCGGACGCTGTTCGTCACCACGGCGCTGAACCCGAAGGCGTTGATCTTCGGGTTGGTGCTGCTGCCCTCCCCCGACCGGCTGGCGCTGAACCTTGCGCTCTTCGCCGGGCTGGTGGTGCTGGTGGCCGCACTCTGGGCTGCGGCAGGCGCGGTCCTGCGCGCCGGCGAAGTCGGCCAGCCGCGCGCTCTGGTCCTTTTGCGGCGGCTGGCTTCGGTTTGGCTGGCGTCGATCTCGGTCGTGCTGATGCTGCGCGGGGTCGGTGCCTAGCCGATCAGCGGGCCGGACTTGCCGTAAGTTTCCTCGTAGTGCCGGCGCAGCCGCATCAGCGCGATGCGAAGCACGATCTTGCCCGAGCGCGCCGCCCAGCCCATGCGCTTTTCGGCGACCTCGAGCCCTTCGAGAAAGCAGCAGCAGCGCAAGGCCACATCACCAAGCCCCGGCCCCAGGTCGCGCAGGGCCGCCGCGACCCGGCCCCGCGCCGAGGTCGGCCCCTCACCCAGTCCGCTGTCCGGCTGGAAGGCGCCCCGGTCGCCGCCGGTCAGGAACCGGTCCCAGTTCTGCGCCACGCGCGGCCCCATCTGGGCCAGTTCGAAATCCTCGCGCAGGCGTTCGGCGGCGGCGACGAGTTCGGGTTCCAGGAAGGGCTTTCCATCGCGGTCCCGGCGGCGGCCAAGAAGAGCCACCGGGCTTTCGGCCATGTTGTAGCGGACACGGCGGGGGCCTGCGTCGTCCATCACCTCGCGGTCGCCCCAGACGCGGTGCTGGTCGCCGAAGGGTGCGGCGGCCTCGGCCATGCCCTGACGACGGCGGTCTTCCTCGTCCACCATGCGCTTCAGCGCGGCGCGCCCGGCCGAGGTGATATCGTAGGTCGATACGCGACCCGGCTTGCGACAGGTCACCCAGTCCTTGAGGGCAAAGGCATGGGCGACCGAGCGGTCCAGGACGGCGGTGCGCAGGCTTTTCCCGTCGGGAAGGTCGCGGATCACCACGGCCTTGTCGAGATCCGGGGCAATGGCCATGACGGCGCCCGGTTCGGCCAGTCGCCGCAACACGCGCATGCCTTCGCGCATGAGGGCCTGTTCGTCGCTGAGATCGGGCTGGTCGGCGGAAACGGCAAGGCGCGGGTGCACAGACATCGGCAGATCATCCTTCTGGGCTGTTGCATCGGACTTTCGGGGAACAAGTCGGGAGATTGCGGACAGCGCCTCGTCCATCAGCGGGTCCTCGCGGCGGTTTTCGAACCGTCGCACCTGACGCAGGATGGTCGAGGCATGCAGGCCTTCACGCCGTGCCAGCTCCCGTAGCGATGTGCCGTCTTCCGTGTGATCGAGGTAATGGCGCACAGCAGCAGGAAGCCAGTCTGGCAGGCTGGCAGCAGTCAATTCTGGCAATTCAGTCGTCCTGTATTTGTCCACACCCCGGCTGCAATGGGTCCAGCCTTGGACTTTTGCAACCTAGAGTAGATTTGGTTACCTGTTCGTTAAGCTCGCGGCTGGTCTTAACAATTCGATCATTTTCTTAAACTTTTCGGTAACCTCCGCGCGCTGCTTCGCGGTTTGCGCAACGCCAGGTTGTGTCGGTTAAGGATCGCCCTATCCAGTTACGGAGGATCCCGATGACCGACTGTCGCACCCTTCTTGCCAGCCTGCGCCGCCCCCGGCTTCTGATGCGCGCGGCGCGTTTCGGACTGAGCGATTACCGGCGCGAACGCGACCTGCGCCGCTATGTCGAAAGAGTGGGATCGCCGGAAGAGACGGTCAGCTCGCTGATGACGGTCGAGGCCAGGCTGGAGGCGACACGCATCGCGGGCGACGCCGCCTATTCGGTGGCGCGCCACATCGAGGTGCTGATCGCCATCCTGGCCGAAGCGCAGTTCCTGCGCCGCAGCGGCATGGCCTAGTCGCCACGCCGAGGTGCGGAAAGGCAGAAGGGGCGGAAGGTCCGCCCCTTTGTCCTGTCAGATGAAGGCGTCCGGCATCTCGGATTTGCGGCGCGTCACAAAGGCTTCAAGCGCCTCGCGCGTGCCGGGGTCCATGTCGGGGGCCTGGTAATCGGCCAGTTGCTTTCGGACCCGCTCGTTGGCCAGCGTCTGGGTGTCGCGGGCACCCTCCTCGGCCCAGGTCTCGAAGGGTTTGTAGTCGAAGAGGTCCGAGCGCCAGAAAGCCGACTTGAAGTTGGCCTGGGTGTGCTGGCAGCCAAGGTAATGGCCGCCCGGACCGACCTCGCGGATCGCGTCCATCGCCTGACCGTTCTCGTCCATCAGGATGCCCTGCGCCAGGTGGTGCAGCGTGCCAAGCTGGTCGGCATCCATCACGAATTTCTCGTAGGACGACACGAGGCCACCTTCCAGCCAGCCGCAGGCATGCAGCATGAAGTTGACCCCCGCCAGCAGCGCCATGTTCAGGCTGTTCGCCGTCTCGTAGGCCGCCTGGGCATCGGGCAGTTTCGAGCCGCAGAACGACCCGCCCGACCGATAGGGCAGCCCCAGCCGCCGCACCAGTTGCCCCGCGCCATAGGTGATATGCGCGGCCTCGGGCGTGCCGAAGGTCGGCGCGCCCGAGTTCATGTCGATCGAGGTCACGAAGGCCCCGGCAATGACCGGCGAGCCGGGGCGCACGAGCTGCGAATAGCTGACACCGGCCAGGATTTCCGCCAGCACCTGGGTCAGCGTGCCTGCCACCGTCACCGGCGCCATGGCTCCGCCGACGATGAAGGGCGAGACAATGCTTGCCTGGTTGTTCGCCGCATAGACCTCCAGCGCGCCCATCATGATCCCGTCGAAGACCATGGGCGAGTTGATGTTGATGAGGCTGGTCATCACGGTGTTCTGCTCGACGAACTCCGCGCCGAACAGGATCTTGGCCATATCCACCGAATCCTGCGCGCGGCTGGGTTCGGTGACGGACCCCATGAAGGGCTTGTCCGACAGGGTCATATGGGCAAGCAGCATATCCAGGTGGCGCTTGTTCACGGGCACGTCCGTGGGTTCGCAGACCGTGCCGCCGGAATGGTGCAGCCACTTCGACATGTAGCCGAGCTTCACGAAGTTGCGGAAATCCTCCAGCGTGGCATAGCGGCGCCCGCCTTCCATGTCGCGCACGAAGGGCGGGCCATAGACCGGGGCCAGCACCAGGCTGCGCCCGCCGATCTCGACGTTGCGTTCGGGGTTGCGGGCGTGCTGGACAAAGGACTTCGGCGCGGTGGAGATGAGCTTGCGCGCAAGGCCGCGCGGGATATGAACGCGTTCGCCCTGCACATCCGCGCCCGCATCGCGCCAGCGGGCGAGTGCGGCGGGGTTCTCGACGAAATTCACGCCGATCTCTTCCAGCACGGTTTCCGCGTTGTGCTCGATGATCTGAAGGGCTTCCTCGTTCAGGATCTCGAAGTTCGGGATGTTGCGCTGGATGTAGCGCGCGGTCTCGAAGCTGATCGCGGTGCGCTCTGCCCGGCGGCTGGCGCCCCCACCACTGCGCGACCTGCGCCCTGCAACTTCGTTCATGTCGGCCTCCGAGGGATGTTTGCCGCCCTTATGCCGCCAATCCGTCTGGAACCGCCCCCCGAAACCGTCCAATCCTTTCCAAAACCGACATGCCCATGCGTCGCAAACGGCCCTGGCTTGCCCTTTTCGCCAAATACTCCACGGGGGTCCGGGGGTGTGAAACCCCCGGTCCGCCACCCGCCACCCCTTGCACCGCTTGCGGCCTCGCGCTACGCGGGCGCATGAGCCAGACACATGACCGCCTTCTGATCATCGACTTCGGGTCCCAGGTGACGCAGCTGATCGCGCGTCGGCTGCGCGAGCTGAACGTCTATTGCGAAATCCACCCCTACAACCGCGTGGACGAGGCCTTCCTTCAGGCCTTCGCGCCCAAGGCGGTGATCTTTTCGGGCGGGCCGGCCAGCGTCTACTGGGACAACGCGCCGATGCCGCCCAAGGGCGTGTTCGAGATGGGCGTGCCGATCCTTGGCATCTGCTACGGCCAGCAGGTGATGATGCATTGCCTCGGCGGCCAGGTGGAAGGTGGCCACGGCACGGCAGAGTTCGGCAAGGCTTTCGTCACGCCAACGGCGCTGACCCACCCCTTCCTCGCCGGCTGGTTCCCGCCCGAGGCGGGGCCCCAGGCGCAGGAACAGGTCTGGATGAGCCACGGCGACCATGTCTCGAAACTCGCGCCGGGGTTCCGGGTCTATGGCACCTCGCCCAACGCGCCCTTCGCCATCACCGCCGATCCCGACCGGCACTTCTATGCCGTCCAGTTCCACCCCGAGGTGCATCACACCCCGAAGGGCGCGAAGCTGTTCGAGAATTTCGTCCGGCTGGCCGGGTTCAAGGGCGACTGGACGATGGGCGCCTACCGCGAAGAGGCCATCCGGAAAATCCGCGAACAGGTGGGCGATGCCAAGGTGATCTGCGGGCTGTCCGGCGGGGTGGACAGCTCGGTCGCCGCCGTGCTGATCCACGAGGCGATCGGCGACCAGCTGACCTGCGTCTTCGTGGATCACGGCCTGTTGCGGCTGGGCGAGGCAGAGCAGGTCGTCAGCATGTTCCGCGACCATTACAACATGCCGCTGATCCATGCCGACGAGTCCGACCTGTTCCTGTCGGCGCTGGAGGGGGTCAGCGACCCCGAGGTCAAGCGCAAGACCATCGGCAGGCTGTTCATCGACGTGTTCCAGAAACACGCGGCCGAGGTCGGCGGCGCGACCTTCCTGGCACAGGGAACGCTCTACCCCGACGTGATCGAGAGCGTTTCATTCTCCGGCGGCCCCTCGGTCACCATCAAGTCGCACCATAACGTCGGCGGCCTGCCCGAGAAAATGGGGCTGAAGCTCGTCGAACCCCTGCGCGAACTCTTCAAGGACGAGGTCCGCGCGCTGGGGCGCGAGTTGGGCCTGCCGCAATCCTTCATCGGCCGCCATCCCTTCCCCGGCCCCGGCCTGGCCATCCGCTGCCCCGGCGAGATCACCCGCGAAAAGCTGGACATCCTGCGCCGCGCCGATGCGGTCTACATCGACCAGATCCGCAAGCACGGGCTGTACGACGAGATCTGGCAGGCCTTCGCCGCGATCCTGCCGATGAAGACCGTGGGCGTGATGGGCGACGGGCGGACCTATGACTATGCGCTCGCGCTGCGGGCGGTGACATCCGTCGACGGAATGACTGCCGATTACTACCCCTTCACCCATGATTTCCTGGGCGAGACCGCCACCCGGATCATCAACGAGGTCAAGGGCATCAACCGCGTCTTCTACGACTGCACCTCGAAGCCGCCGGGGACGATCGAACTTGAGTGACACCTCCTCATTCGCCGTCGGCTTATGGTCGGATACGCCAGAGATCGGCTGTCCCTAGAAGCGACCGTGGCGCGTGGTCTCGGACAAGGGCTTGCGGCCGCTGGGCTTTTCACGCGCGGCGAGGTCCTCGGGCAGCGCCGTGACCGGTCCCTGTTCACCAACCGCCACGACACAGTGCAGCGTGTGCCCCCCGGGCAAGGCAACGGCTGCGGCAAGCGCCGCCTGGTCGAAACCGCCCATCGCATGCGCGGCAAGGCCCATGGTCTGCGCCTGCAGCGCCAGGCTCATCCAGGCGGCGCCGGTGTCAAAGCCCGCAGTGCGGTTCGGGACCTCGACGCTGTCCCGATTCAGGACGGTGTCCTTTGACGCTACGACAATCAGCGCGGCAGCCTTGCCCGCCCAGGTCAGATTGTTGCCGGTCAGCGCGGCATGGATGGCGGTGAAGCCGGGCTCATCCCTCAGCGCCCAGACCAGCCGCCAGGGCTGGTGGTTCGACGCGGACGGTGCCCAGCGGGCCGCTTCCAGAAGAGTCAGGATCTCGTCCATCGTCAGGGAACGGTCGGTAAAGGACCGTGGCGACCAGCGCGCCGGGAATTGCGGCGCGACCGGGTGGTCGGGTTGGCGGGCTATGGTCGGCATTTGGGTCATGGCGGGTCCTTCCGGTCTGTTGTTCAGGTAGGCCGCCGGGGGTCAGGCGACAACCGTGACAACCCGCGAAGTTCTGTGTGGTTGCGCACAGTTGCCCCGCGACAGCCGGTGATCGCCGTGCCAAGATCGCGGTAAGGGAGCCAGGGTGGGAGGGTCGGATGCGGGCCGTGCAGTTGCGAACAGTGGGCGACATTGCCGCGGTGGAACTTCCCGTTCCGCAACCGCAGTCAGGCGAGGTTCTAGTCCGCGTTCTGGCGGCAGGCATCTGCGGCACCGACCGGCATCTTTTCAAGGGCGAGTTTCCCTGCGCTCCGCCCGTCACTCTGGGGCACGAATTCTGCGGCGAGGTGGTCGCGGTCGGGGATGGCGTCACCCTGCCCCTGGGCACGCGCATTGCCTGCGACCCGAACATCGCCTGCGGCACCTGCGACCAATGCCTCCGCGGCCGGGTGAACTTGTGCATCCGCAACGTGGCCATCGGCATCCATCGGGACGGGGGCTTTGCCGAATACGCCACCCTGCCCGCCCACCGCGCGCTGCCCGTGGGCGATCTTTCCCCCGAGACTGCTGCCTTTGCCGAGCCGCTGGCCTGCACGCTGCACGGGCTTGACCTTGGCGCGTCGGTTCCGGGCGAAAGGGTCGTGGTCCTTGGCGGCGGCGTCATCGGGCTGCCGGCGCTGCAACTGGTGCGCGCTGCCGGGGCCGAGGTGGTGCTGGTCACCCGTCAGGCCGAAAAGCGCCGGCTGGCCGAGAGTCTTGGCGCGACGGCGACAGCGGCAACGCTGGAGAAGGCGATGGCACTCCTGCCGGGCGGGGCCGATCTGGCGCTGGAATGCGCCGGGGTGGCCGAGACCGTAGAGATGGCACCGCGACTGACACGATCGGGCGGGCGGATCGTGGTGCTGGGGGTGCTGCCCAAGGGGGAACGGGTGCTGATCGAGCCTTTCGATCTTCTGTTCCGCGAAATCCGGCTGTTGCACAGCTTTCTGAACCCCTTCACCCAGTCGCGGGCGATCCGGATGCTGCAATCGGGGCAGGTTCAGGTCGGCCCGCTGATCTCGCGTCGCATCGGACTGTCCGAAGCGCCTGCCGCCATCGCCAAGGCGGCACGGCCGGGTGAGGTCAAGGTGCTGGTGCTGCCCGAGACAGGCAGCTGAGGCGAAGGGGGCCATCTGGACATTTCCCCCCCGCCCGGCAACGGTGCGGCCATGACCAGCCCCAACCTCCCGCTTGCCGCTGCCGCCTGGATGACCGGGGCCATCGCCGCCTTCACAGCGATGGCGATCTCGACGCGGCAGATCAAGGGCGTGCACGACACGTTCGAAATCCTCGCCTTCCGGTCGATGATCGGTTGGGTCATCGTGCTGGCCTTCGGCTTGGCGCTTGGCCAGTTGGGCCGGGTGCGCAGGGATCGGCTTGGCAGCCATGTGCTGCGCAACCTCTTCCACTTTTCGGGCCAGTCGCTGTGGTTCTACGCGGTGACCGTGATCCCGCTGGCGCAGGTCTTCGCGTTGGAGTTCACCTCGCCCATCTGGGTGATCCTGCTGTCGCCGGTATTCCTGGGCGAACACCTGACGCGGCGCAAGCTGGTGGCGGCGGCGCTGGGGTTCGCGGGCGTGCTGATCGTCGCCCGCCCCGGCTTTGGCGCGGTCGAGCCCGGCGTGCTGGCCGCAGCCGCAGCAGCGGTGTTCTTCGCCGCCACGACGATCATGACCAAGGCGCTGACACGCGGCGAGGCGATCATCTCGATCCTGTTCTGGCTGACGCTCATGCAGGCCGTGCTGGGCAGCGTGGCAATGCTCGCCCTTGGCCCGGTGACCTTTCCGACCGCGGCCACCCTGCCCTGGCTGGTTCTGATCGCCTTCGCCGGGATCACCGCGCATCTGTGCCTGACCACTGCGCTGAGCCTTGCCCCGGCCAGTGTCGTGGTCCCGGTGGATTTCGCCCGTCTGCCGATCATCGCGGTCGTCGGCGCCGTCTTCTACAATGAACCCATCGAATTCACCCTGTTCGCCGGGGCCGCGCTGATCTTCCTGGGGATATGGCTGACATTGGGCGGTAGAGCGTCCGTGCCACAGGGGGCACAGGTCACAAAACCGTGACGTGGCGTCATTGATTGACCCAAAAAGTCCCAGCGCTTAGCCTTTTCTCCAGGGGGAATTCCCGGGTCGGGAGTTCAGGTTGAGGGAAGAAAAGATGAAAAGTTTTCTCATGGCGTCAGTCGCCGTGCTCGCAGGGGCCAGTGGAGCGGTTGCAGGGGGGGTTGAAAGGTCGACGCAGTCGGTGGCGATCCTGTTCGAGAAGGGCCGTTATGCCGAACTGAGCTTCGGCCGTTTTGACCCAAGCGTCAGCGGCGGCGTCGGACCGGGCGGGATCATTTCCTCGGGTGACATGGCCGGGGGCTACAATTCTTGGAGCCTTGGCTACAAGATGGATATCGGCGACCGCATGGCCTTGGCCATGGTTCTGGATCAGCCGATCGGTGCGAATGTGAATTATCCCGCCAGCGCAGCGCCATATCCGCTTGCCGGATCGACTGCGACGCTGACCTCGAACGCGCTGACCGCGCTTTTGCGCTATAAGTTCGACAACAACGTCTCGGTTTACGGCGGCCTTCGCTATGAGACCGTGCACGGCGAAGTCTCGTTGCCCTTCCTCGGATACACGCTGGACACCAACCACGACTCTGAAATCGGCTATGTTGTGGGTGTCGCCTGGGAAAAGCCTGAAATTGCCGCACGGGTCGCCTTGACCTACAACTCGGCGATCACCCACTCGCTGCAATCGGTCGAAGGCGGAGTGCCCACGGCTGGCTTCGACACCGAGGTGCCGCAGTCTGTCAATCTGGAGTTCCAGACCGGGATCGCCAAGGATACGCTTCTGTTCGGTTCGATCCGCTGGGTCGACTGGACGGCCTTCATCATCGACCCCCCGGCCTATCCTGCGCCGCTGGGGAACCTTGTGGACTATGCCAGCGACCGCGTGACCTACAACCTTGGCATCGGCAGACGGTTCAACGACAACTGGTCCGGCGCCGTCACCATTGGCTACGAGCCCTCCGACGGCGATCTGACGGGCAATCTCGGCCCGACCGACGGGATGAAGAGCATCGGCCTGGCCGCCACCTACACCATGGACAATCTGAAGATCACCGGTGGCGTGCGCTATGTCGATCTTGGTGACGCGACGACCAAGCCGCCGGTCAGCGGCGTCTTCACCAACAACAGCGGGATCGGCGTCGGCATCAAGATCGGCTACTCGTTCTGATCCCTAACCCATGACCCGAAACCCCGCCCCTTTCCGGGCGGGGTTTTTCGTTGTGAAGCCCTCGGCGCGGCGCTAACAGGGGGCGAAGAGGTGACGCGATGATCTACCGTTCCGGCCGCGACTATCTGGAGGCCACGCGCAAGCGGGTGATGCTGTTCGGCATGTCCGGGCTGGGAAAGACCTATCTTTCCAACCTCTTGCGCGACCACGGCGACTGGTTCCACTATTCGGTCGATTACCGGATCGGCACCCGCTACATGGGCGAATACATCGCCGACAACTTCAAGCGCGAGGCGATGAAGGTGCCGCTTCTGCGCGAGCTTCTGATGACGGACAGCGTCCATATCGCGTCGAACATCACCTTCGACAACCTCGCCCCGCTGTCGACCTACCTGGGCAAGCCCGGCGATCCGGCCAAGGGCGGCCTGCCCTTCGCGGAATACATGAAACGGCAGGAACAGCATCGCCAGGCCGAGATTGCGGCCACGCTGGACACCGCGCGTTTCATGGACCGGGCGGATGAACTCTACGGCTATCCGCATTTCGTCTGCGACACCTCGGGGTCGATCTGCGAGGTGGTGGAACCGGATGACCCGCAGGACCAGGTGATGCGCCAGCTGGCCCAGACGCTGCTCATGGTCTGGATCAAGGGCTCGGAGGCGCATACCGCAGAGCTTGTCCGTCGCTTCGACCGGGCGCCGAAGCCGATGTACTACCAGCCGCAGTTTCTTCATGCGGCGTGGGAAGATTACCGCGCAACCCATTCCGTTACCGAGGAAACCTGCGATCCCGACCACTTCGTGCGCTGGACCTATGCCCGTGCCCTTGCGCACCGCCAGCCGCGCTATGCCGCGATGGCGCGCTGGGGCGTAACGGTGACCGCCGAGGAGGTCGCCGCCGTCCGCTCGGCCGAGGATTTCGACGCGCTGATGGCCAGCGCGCTTGATCGCCGGACCTGATCGCCTTACCTAGACGGCCCCAGAGGAAGCGACCGATGCCCATTACCCTGCCCGAGACCCTGCCCGCCTTCAACGTTCTGCGGAACGAAGGCGTCATGGTCATGTCGCCCGAACGGGCAGCGCGGCAGGACATCCGGCCCTTGCGGATCGGGCTGCTGAACCTCATGCCGAAGAAGATCCAGACGGAAAACCAGTTTGCCCGGCTGATCGGCGCGACGCCCTTGCAGATCGACCTCCAGCTGATCCGGATGACCAGCCACGAGACGAAGAACACCGCCGCCGAGCACATGGCCGCCTTCTACCGTCCCTTTCAGGAGGTGAAGGGCGAGAAATTCGATGGTCTCATCATCACCGGCGCGCCGATCGAGCACCTGCCCTTCGAGGAAGTGACCTACTGGAAGGAACTCTGCGAAGTCTTTGACTGGGCCCAGGAAAACGTGCATTCCACCTTTGGCGTATGCTGGGGCGGCATGGCGATGATCAACCACTTCCACGGCGTGCAAAAGCATATGCTGCCCGCCAAGGCCTTCGGCTGCTTCCGCCACCAGAACCTTGCGCCGACCTCGCCCTATCTGCGCGGATTCTCGGATGATTTCGTCATCCCCGTCAGCCGCTGGACCGAGATGAAGCAGGCCGAGATCGACGCCGTGCCGGGGCTCAAGACCCTGCTGGGCTCCGAGGAGGTGGGACCTTGTCTTGTCGAGGACGCCGCGCACCGGGCGCTCTATATCTTCAACCACTTCGAATATGACAGCGACACGCTGAAGCAGGAATATGACCGCGACGTCGCCAACGGCACCCCGATCAATGTGCCCCTGAACTACTACCCTGATGACAATCCCGCGCGGCCGCCGCTGAACCGGTGGCGAAGCCACGCGCATCTTCTATATGGCAACTGGATCAACGAGATCTACCAGACAACGCCATATGACATTGAAAAGATTGGCTCTTAGTCTAGTCATCGCCATATTGGTCCTTGCCGGTGTCACCCACTGGCGGGCCTCGGCGCGCGAGGTGGCGGCCGAGGCGGCCTTTCCGCCCTCGGGTCGGTTCGTCACGGTCAACGGCAGGCGCCTGCACTACGAGATCGCGGGCAAAGGCCCCGATCTGGTCCTGATCCACGGGGCCAGCGGGTCCTTGCGCGACCTGACCTTCTCGTTGCGCGACCGGCTGACCGACCGTTACCGGGTGATCGCGGTGGACCGGCCCGGCCTTGGTTACTCCGACCCGCTGGAGGATGCCAGCCTGCTGGCCCAGGCGCAGCACATCAAGGCGGGGCTTGCGCAGCTGGGCGTGACCGAGCCTGTGGTGCTGGGCCAAAGCTACGGCGGAGCGGTCGCGCTGGCCTGGGCGCTGGACGGGGGACCGCGCGCGCTGGTGCTGGTCAGCGCGCCCTCGATGCCCTGGCCCGGCAAGCTGGATCCCTGGTATCGCCTGACGGACACCTGGCCCGGCAAGCATCTGGCCATACCGCTGGTCGCAGCATTCCTGCCCGACAGTTATGTCCGGTCGATCACCGCCACGATCTTTGGGCCCGATCCGGTGCCCGAGGGATATGAGGAGCACCTGGGTGCGGCGCTGACCCTGCGGCGCAGGACACTTCTTGCGAACACCATCCAGATCAATGCCTTGCGGGCCGAACTTGTTACCATGGAACCGCGCTATCCGACGCTGACCCTGCCGGTGGAGCTGATCCACGGCACCGCCGATACCATCGTGCCGCTGGATATCCATTCCGGTCCGTTGTCGCATCTTCTGCCCAATGCCTCGATCACCATGATCCCCGGTGCGGGCCACATGCCGCACCACAGCCACGCGTCCGTGGTAATTGCGGCCATCGACCGCGCCGCATTGCGCTAGGCCTGTCAATCGCCATACTGGCCGTACTGCAAGGAGGCGAAAGATGACCCTACCCTTCGACGGCGCGATCAGCCGCTATTTCCGCGAGGGCGCCCCGAAAGAGGTGCGCGAGGCGATCGAGCGGGCCGGGAAAGACGACATCCTGACCGCCTCATACCCCTACCGGGAAGAGATGAAGGCCAGGGAATATGAGGCGCGGATGGCGGTGCTCCAGATCGAGCTTGCCAAGATGCAGGCCGGGATCAAGGCAAGCGGGCAGCGGCTGATCGTCGTCTTCGAAGGCCGCGACGCCGCAGGCAAGGGCGGGACGATCAAGGCGGTGACCGCGAACATGAACCCGCGCCAGGCCTATGTCGTCGCCCTGCCGAAGCCGACCGAGCGGGAAAGCCAGCAGTGGTATTTCCAGCGCTATGTCGACTGGTTCCCGGCCAGGGGCGAGGTCGCGCTCTACGACCGCAGCTGGTACAACCGCGCAATGATCGAGCATGTGTTCGGCTTCTGCAAACCCGAGCAGCGGGAGAAGTTCTTCCGGCAGCTCCCCGAATTCGAGCAGATGATCGTCGAGGAGGGGATCATCTTCCGCAAGATCTGGCTGGAGGTGGGGCGGGCCGAACAGTTGAAGCGGTTCCTCGACCGCGAGGGCGATCTGCTGAAGCAGTGGAAGCTCAGCCAGATCGACGTGGATGGACTTGCAAAGTGGGACGAGTATTGCGCGGCCATCGACGAGACGATGGAGCGGACCCATTTCAGGCACGCGCCGTGGACGGTGATCCTGTCCGACGACAAGAAGCGGGCCAGGCTTGCGGCGATCCAGACGATCCTGGGGTCGGTCGACTATCAGGGCAAGGATGCGGCGGCGATCGGGAAGGTCGACGACAGGATCTGCGGCGGGCCGAAGCTGCGGGCCAAGGGCTGACGTGAAGCGGGGGTATCACCACGGGAATCTGCGGCAGGCCCTGGTCGAGGCGGCACTTGAGCTGATCGCCGAGAAGGGGCCGCAGGGGTTCACCCTGTCCGAAGCCGCCAAGGCCGCGGATGTGACCCCGGCGGCGGTCTACCGGCATTTCGCCGGGCGGGACGATCTGCTGGCCGAGGTGGCGCGGCAGGGGTTCGACATCTTCGCGGCGCTCCTGGAATACGCCTACGACGAGGGGCGGCCTTCGGCGCTGGCGGCGTTCGAGGCGACGGGGCGGGCTTACCTCGCCTTTGCCCGGAAGTATCCCGGCCATTACCAGGCGATGTTCGAAAGCGGGCTCCAGCCGGGGAAGCATCCCGATCTCGCCTCGGTTTCCGGGAAAGCGAGGGCGACGTTGGACCGGGCGGCGGAGGGCCTTGTGCGGGGTCTGCCCGAAGGCAGGCGGCCACCGGGCTCGATGATTTCGGCCCATGTCTGGGCGATCAGCCACGGGGTGGTGGAGCTGTTCCTGCGCGGCAACGGCGGCCCCCAGCCCTGGCCGCCGGAGGACCTGCTGGAGACCGGGATCGGGATCTATCTGCGGGGGCTGGGGCTGTTGTCGCCCGACCGCTGAGTGGGCGCCGCGCGCGGTCACTTCTTGCTTTGCAGGAAAATCAAGGGGTTGGTTGCGGGCGTTCAGAAAGCGTTAGCCTTCTTCGCCGATCTGCCCCGAACCGAACGTTTTCGCGCCGTCGCAGGCCAGGGTGGGTGCACACCGTCAGGATGTCGGCAGGAGGCAGCCGGTCGAGCGGCGCGCAGACCGATGGCAAGGTGGGCTTCGGGCGCGTCATCGCCAGGGAGCGATGGACGGGCGAGGCTGCGGCAAGGGCCCTGCCCCGCGCCGCAGACGGCCCGTAGTCTTCAAGAACCAAGGCTGGGCGCCTTCAAAGGCCCTGGTCCGATATCCTTCAAGACATCGGCCCGGCCCTAGCGGAAGAGGACGAGGGCCGAGGGGCTCCAGGCGACGCGGACCTTTTCGCCCACGTCCAGCACCGGGCGGCCGGGGACGTTGCGCATCGACAGGCGCACTTCCACGTCCGTCCCGCCAAGATAGACGTCGTAATAGGTCATGTCGCCGAAGTAGATCACCTCGTCGATCACACCGTCCGTCTCGCGTTCCGACGGCTTCTGGTCGTCGTAAAGCAGGGTCAGCGTCTCGGGGCGAAGGCCGACGACGGGGCTTTCGCCCGCCTTGGCCGGCGCCTGGGCGATGTCCAGCATCACCCGGCCAAGGCCCTTGGCATCGACTTCGACGGCGTTGCCGGTTTCGGACAGGATCTCGGCCGGGACGAAGTTCATCGTGCCGATGAAGTCGGCGACCTTCTTCGTGGCCGGGCGGCGGTAGAGGGTTTCGGGGTCGGCAAGCTGGGCGATCTCGCCCTCGAACATCACGGCGATGCGGTCGGACATGACCAGCGCCTCTTCCTGGTCATGGGTGACGAGGATGAAGGTGATGCCGACCTGACGTTGCAGCTTGATGAGCTCGACCTGCATGTGTTCGCGCATCTTCTTGTCGAGCGCGGAGAGCGGTTCGTCCAGCAGCAGCACCTTGGGCTTCAGAATCAGCGCCCGCGCGAGGGCCACGCGCTGCCGCTGGCCGCCGGACAGCGCGTGCGCGGCGCGGTTGCCATAGCCCTTGAGGCCCACCATCTCCAGCGCCTCGGCGACGGCGCGGGCCTTTTCCTCCTTTGATCGCGGGTCCTTGCGCAGGCCGAAGCCCACGTTCTCGGCCACCGACATGTGCGGGAAGATCGCGTAGCTTTGGAACACCATGTTCGTCGGCCGGACGTTGGCAGCCACCCCGGCCATGTCCTTGCCGTCGATCATGATGACACCCGAGGAGATGTCCTCGAACCCGGCGATGGTGCGCAGCAGCGTGGTCTTGCCGCAACCGGAAGGGCCGAGGAGCGAGAAGAACTCTCCCGCCTTGATCGTGCCGTTGATCCCGCGCAGCGCGTGGTAATCGCCGTAGTATTTGTGGACGTCCTTGAATTCGATCATCGTCGGACGGTCATCGGAAAAGGTCACAGGAAGCCTCCGGTATCTTTGCCGCCAGCCTTGGCGATGCCGCGGCGGCGCATGTATTCGGCGAAGCCGAGCAGGATGATCGACATGCAGACCAGAACCGTCCCCAGGGCCAGCATCGAGGGCACCTTTGCGGGGAAACGGAACTGGCCGAAGATGTAGACCGACAGGATCGGCTGGCCCGAGCCGAGGAAGTTGGCGACGATGAATTCGTCGAAGGCGATGGTGAAGCAGATCAGGAAGCTGGACAGGATCCCGGGCATCACCAGCGGCAGGACGATCAGGCGGAAGGTGGACCATTGCGTTTCGCCGAGGTCCATCGCGGCCTCTTCCAGCGAGCGGTCGAGCGACTGGAATGCCGAGGTCAGGATGGCCACGGCGAAGGGGGTGCAGATCAGCACCTGGCCGATGATGACGGTGAAAAGCGACAGCGGCACGCCCATCGACAAGAGGACGACCAGAAGCGCCATGGCCACGATCATCTCGGGCAGGACCAGCGGCAGCATGATGAGCCCCATGATCGCCGCCTTGCCGGGGAAGCGGTAGCGGACCGAGGCGCGGGCGGCGAAGATGCCGAGGATCGTCGAGAGCGTGGCCACCGACAGCGCGATGATGAGGCTGTTCTTGGCCGCGATGCGCAGGTTCACGTCGCTGAACATCTCGCGGAACCAGCCGAGCGTGAAGCCGGTCAGCGGGAAGGCCACGACCTTTGAGTCGTTGAAGGCGAATATCGGCAGAAGGATGATCGGGCTGTAGAGGAAGACAAGGTAAAGAAGCGTGAAGCTGCGCAGCCAGGGGGCCTTCATTTCTGGCCCCCGATGAAGCGGCGGTTCAGCAGGACGAAGGCAACCGAGACGATGCCCACCATCAGCATCGAGGCCACGGCGAAGGCCGAGCCCTGCGGGAAGTTCTGGAGTTTCAGGAGTTGCGTCTCGATGAAGTTGGCGATCATCGGTTCCTTGCCGTCGCCGACGAGTTTCGGGGTCACATAGTCGCCCACCGTGGGGATGAAGACGATGAGTGCCGCGGCGATCACGCCGGGCATCGACAGGGGCAAGGTCACACGCAGGAAGGTGATCCAGCGGGATTCGCCCAGGTCCTGTCCGGCCTCGAGCAGCGAGCGATCGACCTTTTCCAGGCTGACGAAGATTGGCAGCACGGCGAAGGGGGCGTAGGCATGGGCGAGGACGAAGATGATCGCGGGGATGCCGTAGCTGGAAAAGTTGAGCTGGGTGTTCATGATCCCCAGACCCATCAGCGTCTTGTCCAGCACCCCGTCATAGCCGAGGATCACGAACCAGAGGCTGACGCGGATGATGTAGCTGGTCCAGAACGGGATGGTGATGAGGAAGAGCCAGAGGCTTTTCCGGTCGGGCTTGACGTGGAAGCTGACGAAATAGGCGACCGGATAGGCCAGTATCACGGTGATGAAGGTCACGGTCAGCGCCACCATCAGCGACTTGAACATGATGTAGCCGTAGACCGATTTCGACCAGAGCTGGGCGTAATTGTCGATCGTCAGCGGAAGCGAGACGATGCCGCGTCCGCCGGTCATGACCGAATAGACGAGAACGGTCGCCAGCGGCACGGCCAGCAGGAGAATCACATAGATCGCTGTCGGACTGATCAGCTTGAGGCCCGCCCTGGCCTCGGAACTTGGCGTTGCAGCCATCTTGCCCCCTGTCCGGCTGCGCTTCGGCAGCCTTGTGATTTGATCAAATCTAGCCCAGACATTCACGTCCAGGCAAGAGGGCCATCAATCGGCGGCGAAATCAACCCTGCCGGATGGGCGGACAGGGGCGGATCGTGCCACCCCGGTCCGACCTCTGGTCAGGAGGCGACGCGCTCGATGGCGATCGCACGTTTCTTCAGCTCGTCATAAAGCGTGGGCACCACCCGGATCGAGCCGACCGCGACGCGGAGGGCCTCACTGATGCGGGCCTCGGAGGGATCGTCGCTCGCCACGCGCCAGACCATCCGGCGTGCGACGCCGTCATCGTAGACGATCTCGGTGCTGCCCTGACGGTTCTTGCGCAAACCCAGAAAATCCGCGCCGCCATGCGGAGCGTGGAATGTATGTTGAAGTCCCATTTTTCGGGCTCTCTTTTTTACTGCTCGTGCCGCAAGGGTGCGGCAAGGCGTGCCCTGCGGTCAATCTGGCTTCCAGGCAAATCCGCGTGAGCGAGTCCGATTTGCAACAGGTCTGGAATTTCAGACCAGAAGGTCGGACGGCGGCCGAGCCAGGAGGTCGGCAAGCGTCTGCATGGCGGTCTCGAAGGCCTCGCGCGGGACGCCGGCGGCGATGGCGATGCGGACGGCGTTCGGAGCCCGGCCATGCACAAGCGCATATTCGTCGGCAGACCGCACCAGGACGCCGCGGGTTTCGGCGGTGCGCAGGAAGGTCGAGGCGCGCCAACCCTGTGGCAGGCGCAGCCAGACGAAGGGCACCCCGGGCTGCCAGCCGAGGTCGAAGGCGCCCAGGTGATTGACCAGGATCTGCTGGCGGGCGGAAAACTCGGCCTGCACCTGTTCGCGGATCCGGGCGGCCGCGCCGGACCGGAACAGGCGCAGCATCATCTCGGCCACCGGGCGCGAGAGGGCAAAGAAGCCGTGCTGGGCGGTCAGCCGTCCGGCCTCGCCCATGCCCGCCGGACAGATCACATAGCCAAAGCGGAGAGCGGCGGAGAGGGTCTTGGAGACCGACCCCACCAGCCAGACCCGTTCCGGCGCAAGGGCGCGCAGACTGGGGATGTCGGAGGCGGCGACGGAATAGCAGTCGTCCTCCAGCACCTGAAGGTCGTAGGCGCGGGCGATCTCGGCGATTTCCTGCCGCCGCCGGACCGGCATCCGCCCGGTGGTGGGGTTCTGCGCCTCGGTCGTCAGACACAGGACCTGCGCGCCGTGGCGACGGCAGGCGGCCTCGAGCGCGGCGGGAACGATGCCCTGTTCGTCAAGTTCGACCGGCACCACCTCTGCCCGGGCAGCGCGGGCGGCATAGCGGAATCCGGGATAGGCGAGCTCCTCGATCAGGACGACGGGACGATCCCCGCGCAGGCAGCAGTCGAAGATCAGATGGATCGCGTTCTGCCCGCCATGGGTCAGCGCCACATCGTCCGGGCCGATCGACCCCAGGATGCGGTCGCCCATCCAGCCCACGACTTCGCGGCGGAGCGCCAGTTCGCCGGACTGGCTGGTGTAGTCGAGCCAGCCCTGCCCGGTGCCCTCGGCCATCTCCAGAAGCACCTGCCGGAAGGCCTGGGATTGTCCCATGTCGGGCACCTGAGGCGCGCGCAGATCGACAAGGCCCGTCGCGCCGCCGGTGATCCGCTCGGCGTAAAGCGGCTGGGTCGGGCCAAGGCGCGGCGATTGTGCCGCTACAAACGTGCCCCGCCCGACCGTGGCGGCAAGCAGGCCTTCCTGCGTGGCAAGCTGGTAGGCCCGCGCCACGGTTCCGGGCGTCGTCTGCAGCCGCCAGGCCAGATCACGCACCGTTGGAAGCCGGGAATTCGCCGGCAGATCGCCGTTGCGAATCGCGTCGCGCAGGGCACGCGACAGGGCCAGATACTTCGGTCCGGGAAATTGAGTCAGATCGGGAGACCAAGTTGTATCAGTCACAATAATCCTCTGGCGACTCATTCTGGATTCTCGCTACATTGTTCCTACCGAAACACAGATATTGTATCAATACAAATCGCAGGAGGCATAAATGCCCCAGAGCCAGATTGTCCTTCCCCTTCTTCGGCGCGACACGGTGCTGGCGCGGCTTGTGACGGCTGTCCGTGCCGCCGCGCTGCGCCAACGCGAGCGGCGCCAGCTGGCCGCCCTGGACGCGCATCTGTTGCGCGACATCGGGCTGGATTCGCAGACCGCCGCAAGCGAAGCCACCAAGCCGTTCTGGAAAGCCTGAGACCCAATTCCCCGAGCGTTTCCGCGCTCTTACCCCTGAACTGGGCCGGGTCACACCGGCCCGTTTTTTTTGCTCTCGGCGGCGGGACGGGTCACGGGCGACGATCTCTTCCATCCGGTCCAGGATCGTGTCGTCGGGCGGCATCGACAGAAGCGGCACCAGCTCTCGGATCGTGGCCTGGGAACAGTCCCACCAACGCAGCGCATGAAGCCGGCGCGAAATGGCTTCCTGAAAGCGCGGCCTGATGAGGCGGGCCGGGTTGCCGCCCCAGATCTCGTAGGGGCCGACCGATTTTCCGACGGTGGAGTTCGCGGCAATCACCGCCCCGTCCCCGATCGTCACGCCGGACATGATGGTGACGTTCATCCCGATCCAGACGTCGTTGCCGATGACGACATCGCCATTGGTCTGCGGATGACCGACGATGTCGCGGCCCCCGAAGGCGCCGACGAAGACATGGCCGAAGGGATAGGTGGTGCCCCAGTCAACGCGGTGATTGCCGCCGAGGTAGACGGTCATCCGCCCCGAGACCGAACAGAACGACCCGATGGTGAGGTTCGCCCCTTCGCGCCATTGCAGTATGCCGAGTTTCTTGGTGCCGTAAGTGTAGCGGCCGATCTGAACCTGAGAGTTGCCGACAGTGTAGCGGGTGATCCCGTCCGGGGAGACATCCGCTGCGCTTGCCTTGTCATCCTCGCCGTCCATGTCGTCCCCGATGCCTGTGCTTTTGGCGGGAGACTGGCGGCGCGACCCCGGCAATGCAAGTGGGGGCAATGGAAAAGGCCCGCCGGTCGGGCGGGCCTTCTGTGGTTTGCCGCGCTGCAGCACAGCCCGGGATAGCGGTTAGCGCTTGGAGAACTGGAACGAGCGGCGGGCCTTCGGCTTGCCGTATTTCTTCCGCTCGACCACGCGGCTGTCGCGGGTCAGGAAGCCTGCGGCCTTCAGCGCGGGGCGCAGCGTGGGTTCGTACAGTTGCAGCGCCTTGGAGATCCCGTGCTTCACCGCACCGGCCTGGCCCGAGAGCCCGCCCCCGGCGACGGTCGCGTAGACATCGAACTGGCCTTCCACGTTCGCCACGGTGAAGGGCTGCTTCAGGATCATCTGCAGCACGGGACGGGCGAAGTAGACCGCCATTTCCTTGCCGTTGACCACGACCTTGCCGGAACCGGGCTTGACCCAGACGCGGGCGACAGCATCCTTGCGCTTGCCGGTCGCGTAGGAACGGCCCAGCTTGTCGCGGACGGGAACGCGCGGAGCGGCCTCGACAGCGGCGGGGGCCGAACCGACGGCCGATTTCAGGTCATCGAGAGATTTGATGTCGGCCATGATCACGCGCTCCGGGTGTTCTTCGGGTTCATGGACTTGACGTCCAGAACGGTGGGCTGCTGCGCCTCATGCGGGTGCTGGCTGCCGGCATAGACGCGCAGGTTGGTCATCTGCTGGCGGCCCAGACGGTTGCGGGTGATCATGCGCTCGACGGCCTTTTCCACCACGCGCTCGGGGTGCTTGCCTTCCAGCACCTGCCGCGCGGTCCGCTGCTTGATGCCGCCCGGATGGCCGGTGTGCCAGTAGTAGACCTTTTCGTCGCGCTTCTTGCCGGTCATCTGCACCTTGTCGGCGTTGATGACGATGACATTGTCGCCCATGTCCATGTGGGGGGTGAAGGTCGGCTTGTTCTTGCCGCGCAGGATGTTGGCGACGATCGTGGCGAGGCGGCCCAGAACAACGCCCTCGGCGTCGATCAGGATCCACTTCTTCTCGATGTCCGCCGGAGTAGCGGTGAAGGTTTTCATGGCTTTCCCAAAGAAGAAGGGGGCCAGATGCCCCCGGAAACTCGGATGCAGGCTTATCGCCGAAGGTCCGTGCAGCGTCAAGCGCCACGACAGAGATTTAATCAAGCAAAATCAAAGATCTGCTAGACAGGTATCATTTTACCCCATATTTCGGCTTGCTCTTTTCCCAAATACTCTCGCCGAAGGCCGCCCGAGCCGGTTGGCCGGAACGGCCAGAGGCGAGACATGGGCTTGCGCCGCAAGGCGCTCAATTCGTTCACCGCAGCTTCGGCGGGCGCGCGGGGTCCATGCCGGGGGCAGCGGGGGTCGCGTCCTGAACCTGGGGCGATGGCAGGTCAAAGCGCAGCGCGACGCGGGCCATGACGGCGGCGGCGGGGTCCGAGGCGCGAAGGAAGACGACGTCGAGCTCGCCCGCCTCGATCCCGGAGAACACCAGCGCCTCGTTCATCGCGCGGGCAAGCGCCGCCTCGGCGCCCTCGGCTGCGTCCAGAACCGCCAGAAGATGCCCGCGCCGCCCGTCGCGATAGACGACCCCGGCCAGAAGTGCCGCGGTGGCAAGGCCCCCTGCCCGCGCCAGCTTGGCATCCAGTGCTGCGATCACCGCCTCGGGCACGGAGGGCGGCAGGAAGTCCTGCGGCAGGGCCTGAACCTCCTCCGGCCCGCCGTCCAGCGTTTCGGCCAGCCAGTCCATCGCCTCGGGCGGCAGCAGCATCGACGAAGGTGCCACGCCCAGGTTCACCCCCATGCCGATCCCCTGCCCCTTCAGAAGCCCCGCGATCACCCGGCCCGGCAGAGCGGCATAGGGAGTGATCCCGCCGGTGAAGCTGGCCAGCCGCTCCTCGCTGTCGAAGACCAGGACCACGGGGCCGTCCTCCAGCTGGAACACCTTCGGCTCCAGGCTGTCGCCCTGGGCTTCGCGTTCCAGCAGGATCACCATTTCGCCATCGGCAAGGCGTTCGAAGAAGCGCAGGCGCAGCGCCTCGTTCCCGGGGTCGGCCGAGACGGCGGCGTGGGCGGCATCGAGCGGGGTCACGAGTTCAGACATCCAGCACCTCTCGCACCCGGGCGCGCAGGGCCGGAAGAAGCTCGGCCTGGAACCACGGATGGCGTTTCAGCCACCCCGTATTCCGCCACGAGGGATGCGGCAAGGGAAAGACGCCACGCGAGGCCGGGGCGCGCCAATCGGCCACGGCCTGCGTCACGTCCCGCAGGCCCAGATGCCAGCGGATTGCGGCCCCGCCGACAAGAAGGGTCAGCGGCAGAGGGCCAAGGCTGTCCATCACGCGCGCGCGCCAGGTCTGGGCGCAGATCGGGGGCGGCGGCAGGTCCGCACCCCTGGCGTCATAGCCCGGAAAGCAGAAGGCCATCGGCACGATCGCCACGCGGGAAAGATCGTAGAACTCGGCCTCGCTCACCCCCAACCAGTCGCGCAGCCGGTCGCCGGAGCGGTCGGTGAAGGGCCGCCCGCTGTCATGCACCCGCGCGCCGGGGGCCTGACCGGCGATCAAGAGCCGCGCGCCGGGGCGGAACCAGACGACGGGGCGCGGGCCGTGGGCGGTCGCGGTGGCGGCGAAGCGGTCGGCGCAAAGGCGGCAGGCCCGGATGTCGGCGGCAAGGTCCATCGGCGAAAGCTGGCCGCTTCCACTTGCGGGCGCAAGCCGTCATCCCGGTCGGTCGGCGTCAGTCCCATTGCGGGGCGCGGGATTCCGGGTCAAATGGCCCGAAGACCCTGACGGACCTTGTCTCATGTATCGCGTCTCTTCTTTCGTGCCGCGCCTTGCCCAGGCCCTGCTGGGGGGCGCCGTCCTGGCGACGGTCTGGGTGAACCTGGCCCCCGCCAGCTATTACGACAGCATCGAGTGGCGGCTTCTTGACCTGAACCTGCCGGACTGGCTTGCGCCGCTGCCGATCAGCCTGACGCCGATGAGCCTGGTATCGGACGGGCTGATGGCCCTGTTCCTGTTCGTGGTCGGCAAGGAGCTGTGGGAGGCGCTGGTGCTGGAGCATGGCGCGCTGAAGGGGCGGCAGGCGGTCCTGCCGGTGGGCATGGTGCTGGGCGGCATGATCGGCGCGGTGCTGGTCTGGGTTCTGGTCGGCAGCCTGATCGAGACGGCCGAGGAAGCGGGATTTGCCACGGGCTGGCAAGTGCCGCTGGGGTCGGACGTGGTGCTGTGCTTTCTGGTCGGGCGGGCGATCTTTCCGCGCGGGTCGCTGGCGCTGCATCTCCTGCTGCTTCTGGCGACCGCCACCGACATCCTGGCGCTGCTGATCGCAGGGCTGACCCATCCTGCGGTCTCGCTGCGGCTGGCCTGGCTGGCCCTGCCCGTCGTGGCGGCCCTGGGGGTCTGGCTGGCCTTCGGTCGTCCACCGTCGCCCGACGCGCCCGAGCGGCACCGGCGTGCGCGCGACCGGCTGTTGCCCTATGTGCTTGCGGGGCTGCTGTCCTGGATCGGCGTCGCCGCCTCGGGCCTGCCGCCGGCGCTGGGGCTGTTGCCGGTGATCCCGGCCATCGCCCATGCCGACCGCAGCTTCGGCCTGTTCGCCGAGGTCGAGGAACTGCTGCACGATCCCTTGAACCGTTTGGCGCAGGCGCTGGCCTGGCCCCTGACGGGGATCCTGTTCCTGTTCGGCCTGACGCGCGGCGGGGTCGACCTGTCGGCCTTTGCGCCGACCACGGTGACGGTGCTGGCCGCGCTGTGGCTGGGGCGGCCCGTGGGCATGCTGCTTCTGGGCCTTGGCCTGATCGCCGCCTTGCGCCTGCGCCTGCCGCCGGGGCTGAGCCTGCGCGACATCCTGCGAGTGGTCCTGATCCTGGGCATGGGCTTTACCGTTCCGGTGCTGGCGCTGGATATCGCGCTGCCCGGCGGCGCGATGCAGGAGGCGGCCCGGCTGGGTCTGGCGCTGAGCCTTGCGGCCGGTGCGCTTGCCCTGGCCACCCGTCCGCGCGCAGGCAACACGGATCCGTGAAGGATGCGCCTTTGCCCGCCCGCAAGGCGTGCTTGCCGGGCTCCGGCCCTTTTAAGGCCACAAACCCGATGTTAACGATATGCCACTAATCAGGTCGCAGACGCCTGAGTGCGGGGCGCCGAGGCAGCGATGATCGAGTTTCAAAATGTGTCCAAGTCGTTCTGGACCGGAACGCAGCGCAAGGTGATCCTTGACCGCGCCTCGTTCCGGGTCGATCTCGGCAATTCCATGGGGATCCTGGCCGCGAACGGCACGGGCAAGACCACGATCATCAACATGATGGCGGGTCTGGAAAAGCCGGATGAGGGTGTGATCAGGAAAACCTCGCGGGTGTCCTTCCCGCTGGGCTTCATGGGGGGCGTGAACAACAAGCATTCGGCCAAGGAAAACTGCCGCTATATCGCGCGGCTCTATGGCCTTGACCCCGACTATGTCGAAAGCTTCTGCCGCTGGGTCTGCGGCCTTGGCGAATACTTCGAGATGCCGCTGGCCACCTATTCCTCGGGGATGCGCAGCCGGTTCTCGTTCTCGCTTCTGCTGTCGATCGAGTTCGACATCTACCTGATCGACGAAGGCATGCCCGCCACGGCGGATGTGGAGTTCAACCGCAAGGCCGGGAACATCCTTCAGGAGCGGCTGAAGAATGCCACGGTCATCATCGTCTCGCACTCGCCCAAGACGCTGGAACGGTTCTGCCGGTCGGCCGCGGTCCTGAGGAACGGCAAGCTGTATCAGTTCGAGACCCTAGAAGAAGCGAAACGCCTGTATGACTACCAATCCTAAGGCCGCGCGCTATAACGTCCGCCGGGTCGAACGACCGGCCGCCCCCGATGACGCCGCGTCGGGCGCCGGGATGTTCGACACCCAGGAAGACGGGTTCGGAAACCTGGACTTCCGGCGCGACGAGGACCGGCCGCAGGAGCCTGCGGCGGACGGCGCGGAGCCGACGGGCGCGGCCGCCCCGGGCGGGCAGCAGGTGGCGCAGGGGATGGCCGCGCAAGGCAAGACCACCGACCCCGCCACGCCGGGCCTCCAGCAACCGGTGCCCAAGGCGGAAACGCCGGACCAGATCGAGGCAGCCCTGGCCGCCATTGCGGCCGAGGGCCTGACCAGCCGCCAGCTGCGCCGCGCGATACTGATCGCGCAAAAGCACGGCATCACGCCGAAATCCGAATTTGATGCCGTCCGCCTGCTGCGCGAGGCCGGGATCGACCCGTTCTCGCGCGCGTCGATGCTGCGGATCGTCTCGTCCGGGACCGATGCCGCCTCTGCCGGGGCTGGTGGACCGCGCGAAGCCAGCCGCGAACTGACCCGCCTGCCGGGTGACACGATCCAGCTGCCGAAACGCGCGAAACCTGTCGCCGTGCCCTCGACCGAACAGCGGGCCGAGGTCAATCAGGCGGCGGAAATCCTGCGGATGCAGCAGGACATCGCGCGGCGGCGGCGGCGGCGGCTGGCGCTGCTTGGCGCCCGGATGGTCGCCTTTGTCCTGTTGCCGACATTCCTGGCCGGCTGGTACTTCTACGTGATCGCCACACCGATCTATTCGGTGCGGTCGGAATTCGTGATCCAGCAGGCCGGTCCCGCCTCGTCGGGGGGGTCGCTGGGCGGACTCTTCTCGGGCACGGCTTTTGCGACCTCGCAGGATTCGATTGCCGTGCAGGGCTATCTGCAATCGCGCGAGGCGATGGCGCGGCTGGATCAGGATGGGGGCTTCCGCAGGCATTTCCAGGACACCCGGATCGATCCGCTGCAACGGCTGGCACCCGACGCCACGCTGGAGGCGGCCTACAAGGTCTACCGGAAGTACCTGAAGATCTCGTTCGACACGACGGAAGGCGTCATCCGTATGGACGTGATGGCCGCCGATCCGCAGGTGGCCGCGGAATGGTCGCGCCAGCTCATCAAATATGCCGAAGGCCAGGTCGACCACCTGACCCAGCGCCTGCGCGAAGACCAGATGCGCGATGCCCAGGCGGGTTACGATGCGGCGCAAGAGGCGCTGATGGCCGCGCAGCGCAAGCTGATCGGGCTGCAGGAGAAGTTCAAGATCATCTCGTCCGAAACCGAGGTCGGCCTGATCGTGGGCCAGATCAGCGGGCTGGAGAACCAGATCACGCAGGAACGGCTGTCGCTGGCCCAGATGGAAGCCAACCCCGAGCCGAACCAGGCCCGGATGGAGCCGATCAAGCGCCGGATCGCGACGCTGGAGGATCAGGTGGCCACGCTGCGCGCCCGCCTGACCGAGAACACGGCGGGGGCATCGAGCCTTGCCGAAATCCAGGGTGAATTGCTGATCGCCCAGTCGGATGTACAGACGCGCCAAATGCTGCTGGCCCAGGCGCTTCAGTCGATGGAAACCGCCCGGATCGAGGCCAACCGGCAGGTGCGCTATCTGTCGCTGTCGGTCAGCCCGATCCCCCCGGATGAACCATCCTACCCGCGCGCCTTCGAGAACACGCTGGTCACCATGTTGATCCTTCTGGGGATTTACCTCATGGTCTCGATGACCGCCGCGATCCTGCGGGAACAGGTCTCGTCGTAAGGATCGGACGCGAGGATTGGGCATGAAGGATGTGAAGATCGGCGGGCTGACCGTCGGCAACGACCGGCCGCTGCTGGTCATCGCCGGGCCCTGCCAGCTGGAAAGCCTGGATCACGCACAGATGATCGCGGGCCGGATGGCCGAGGCCTGCCGCGCCGCGGGGGCGCAATATGTGTTCAAGGCCAGTTACGACAAGGCCAACCGCACCTCGCTGGCGGGCAAGCGGGGCCTTGGGATGGAAGCGGGCCTCAGGGTTCTGGAGGCGGTGCGCGGGATGGGGATGCCGGTGCTGACCGACGTCCACGATGCCGGTCAGGCGCGTGAGGCAGCGCGGGTGGTCGACGTGATCCAGATCCCGGCCTTTCTCTGCCGCCAGACCGACCTCCTGCTGGCCGCGGGCGAGACCGGGGCGGTGGTGAACGTGAAGAAGGGGCAGTTCCTCGCCCCGTGGGACATGGCGAATGTCGCGGCCAAAGTCGCCTCGACCGGGAACGAACGCATCCTGCTGACCGAGCGCGGGGTGAGTTTCGGCTACAACACGCTGGTGGCCGACATGCGGTCCTTGCCGATCATGGCGCGGACCGGTTGGCCGGTCATCATGGATGCGACCCATTCGGTGCAGCAGCCGGGTGGGCAGGGCACAAGCTCGGGCGGGCAGCGCGAGTTCGCGCCGGTGATGGCGCGGGCCGCGGTGTCACTGGGGATTGCCGGCGTCTTCATCGAGACGCACGAGGACCCGGACCGGGCCCCGTCGGACGGGCCGAACATGATCCCGTTGGGCGACATGCCCGCTGTGGTCGACAGCCTGATGGCCTTCGACCGGCTGGCCAAGGCCGATCCGCTGCGCGTCTGAGCGGCACCCCGGTGCCGCCGAAACGGCGCCGGGGAACAGCACTGGGGCGGGTTGCGTCATGGCCGGCCAGGCCGCCATCGCCTGTGTCCCCGCCGGGATTGGCCTAGTGGATCCGGCAGAAGGTGTCGCGCAGGACGGAGACGATCGCGGCAACCTCTGCGTTGGCCAGGTGGTAGTAGACGCTCTTGCCCTCGCGCCGCGTGGTCACGATCCCTTCCGCGCGCAGCCGCATCAGCTGTTGCGAGACGCTGACGGGGCTGGTGCCCAGGGCCTCGGCAAGCTGGGTGACGTTCAGATCGCCATCGACAAGGCAGCAGAGCATTTGCAGCCGCCCCTCGTGCGAGAGCGACTTCAGGAGCGCCACCGCCTTTGCGGCCTGCTCGGCCGTCCCGCCGAAGCCTTCCAGAATCTCGGCCATCACATGCTCCTATTCGAAGGCACAGCCCTTCTTGATCCCCATCGCCCGGAACACCATCGCCGCCGGGCAGAAACCGGTGAACGACGATTGCAGAAGGTTGAGGCCGATGAAGACGGTGAACCAGACGAACAGCGGCGAGACATAGACCGTCAGCACGACGCTGAGAAGGACCATGACCCCGGCGAAACGCAGGACCGCAGCATCAAGTGTCATTTCGTTACCCTTTCGTGGTTTCTTTCAGTTTGTCGATCCCCAGCACCTTCAGCGCGAGGCTTTCGTAGAACGGTTCCGAGGTGCCCTTCCGCAGCTTGCGGATGAAGTATTTCTCGAAGCCCGCCTTGGCGACATGGACCCATTTGCCCGATGACGACCAGTTGACGTTCCGGGGCGGGATCTGGGGTTGCGCGACAAAGGCGATGCCCCCGTCGCCGAAGTCTGCCAGGCAGACCGCGTTCCAGGTGCCGACGCTGTCGGGTTCCTTGCCGCGCACCAGATTGCCGATGTTGTGCGCCGTCGCGGTGACCATGGATTCGATCATGAACCCGGTCTTCGGGACGCCGCAGGGAACAGGCGTCGGCCCCATCGGCGGGATCGCCACGCAGACGCCCACGGCGAAGACGTTCTTGTACTTGGGGTTCTGCTGGTGCTTGTCCACGATGGTGAAGCCGCGCGGGTTCGACAGGCCCTCGATTCCCGAGACCGGCTTGATCCCCCGGAAGGCGGGCAGCATCATCGAGAAGGCGAAGGGCAGGTCACGTTCGGCCTTCACGCTGCCGTCCTCGTTCACTTCCTCGACGAACATGTGGCCGTCCTCCACCCGCTTGATCCGGGTGTTGGTCATCCATTTGATGTGCTTTTCGCGCATCTGGGATTCCAGAAGCCCCTTGGTGTCGCCGACCCCATCCAGGCCCAGGTGGCCGATGTAGGGCTCGGGCGTGACGAAGGTCATCGGCACCTTGTCGCGGATCTTGGCGCGGCGCAGGGCGGTTTCCAGGATGAACAGGAATTCATAGGCCGGGCCGAAACAGCTGGCCCCCTGCGCCGCACCGATGATGACCGGGCCGGGATTGGCCAAGAGCTTTTCGAAGACCTCCTTGGCCGCCAGCGCATGGTCGATGTGGCAGACCGACTGCGTGAAGCCGCCATGCGGGCCAAACCCCTCGATCTCGTCGAAGGCCAGCTCCGGCCCGGTGGCGATGACGATGTAGTCGTAGGAAATCGACTGCCCGTCGACGAGTTCGATGCGGTTTTCCTCGGGGTGCAGCTTTTCGGCGGCGACGGGGATGAAGTCGATCCCCTTCTTCTTCATCACCGGCGCGAGGTCCACCGTGATGTCCTCGCGGTCGCGCCAGCCCACGGCGACCCAGGGGTTCGAGGGCACGAAGTGATACTTCGGGTCCTTGGTGACCACGGTCACGCGGTCTTCGGGACGCAACTGGTCCTTCAATTCGTAAGCCATGATGGCGCCGCCAAGTCCGGCCCCGAGTACAACGACATGTGCCATTTCAGTCTCCTCTTCTGATCAGGCTGTGGGTTCCGCCCCGGTGCGGAAGACGCGGTAGATGGCCGGGATGACAAGGACGGTCAGCAGGGTCGAACTCAGCAGACCGAACAGCAGGGAAATCGCGAGACCCTGGAAGATCGGGTCGGCCAGGATGACCACCGCGCCGATCATGGCGGCGATGGCGGTCAGGAGGATCGGCTTGAAGCGGATCGCGCCGGCCTCGATGAGAAGGTCCACGGTGACGCCGCCGCCGTGGCGGATGAAGTCCACCAGAAGGATCGAGTTGCGCACGATGATCCCCGCCAAGGCGATGAAGCCGATCATCGAGGTGGCACTGAAGGGTGCCGCGAACAGCCAGTGGCCCAGCATGATGCCAAGGAAGGTCAGCGGGATCGGCGTCAGGATCACGAGCGGCAGCTTGAACGAGCCGAATTGCGCCACAACCAGGATGTAGATGCCGAGGAGTGCCACCGCGAAGGCCGCCCCCATGTCGCGGAAGGTGACGAAAGTCACTTCCCATTCGCCGTCCCAGAGCAGGGTCACCTTGCCCTCGTCCTCGGGCTGGCCATGCAGCGAGACCGTGGGCCTGGTGCCTTCCGGCCAGTCCATTTTCTCGATCTGGTCGGCGACGGCCAGCATCCCGTAGAGCGGGGCCTCGAAGTCGCCCGCCAGTTCCGCCGTCACCATCTCGGCGTTGCGGCCGTTGTGGCGGAAGATCGGGAAGCTTGCGGCCTCCTCCTTGACGCGGATCACATCGCCCAGTTCGACCACTCCACGCGCGCCGGGCAGGGCATTGGCGGGGATCGGCGTGGTCAGGAAGCGTTCGTCCAGCACCCGGTCGGCCTTGTCGCGGCCCACCACCAGCGGGATCGGCAACCGCCCCTCGCCCCGATGCGAATAGCCCACGGTCTGCCCGCCGTTCAGCAGCGCAAGCGTGTCGAACACGTCCTGTTCCTGCACGGCGTAGAAGTCGAGGTCGTCCGAAGAGATCGTCGCCCGCAGCCGCCGCGCCTGAGTGCCGAAGCTGTCGTCCACGTCCACGATGAAGGGCACGGCTTCGAACGCCCGGCGGATCAGGGTTGCGGCCTGGCGACGGGTATCGGCGTCGGGGCCGTAGACCTCGGCCAGCAGGGTCGAGATCACCGGCGGCCCCGGCGGGGGTTCGACGACCTTGAGGCTCGTCCCCTCGGGCACCGGCAGCGACTTCAGCCTCTCGCGCAGATCGAGTGCGATGTCATGGCTCGTCCGGTCGCGGTCGGTCTTGGGCGTCAGGTTGATCGCCACTTCGCCAAGCTGCGGTTCGGACCGAAGGTAATAGTGCCGCACCAACCCGTTGAAGTTGAAGGGCGCGGGCGTCCCGGCATAGGTCTGGGCGGATGTGACCTCGGGCAGGCCCATCACCACATCGGCCACGTCGCGGGCCACCCGGTCCGTGGCCTCGACGGAGGAGCCCTCGGGCAGGTCGATGACCACCGACAGTTCGGACTTGTTGTCGAAGGGCAAGAGCTTGACCGTCACGTCCCGGGTGTAGAGTGCTGCGAGCGAGCCGAAGGACAGGGCGGCGATGACCAGCAGGAAGGTCAGGCTGCGGGTCCTGGTCTTCAGCACCGGCCTTGCCACCGCAGTATAGGCCTTCGCGAGCCAGCCGCCGTGATGGCCGCCGTATTCGTCGTCCTGCGCATGGTCGTGCATGTCGGAGCGGCCGGCGATCTTGACCATCAGCCAGGGCGTGATGATGACCGCGACGAAGAAGGAGAAGATCATCGCCGCCGAGGCATTCGCCGGAATGGGCGACATGTAGGGGCCCATGAGGCCACTGACGAACAGCATGGGCAGAAGCGCCACCACCACGGTCAGGGTCGCCACAATGGTCGGGTTGCCGACCTCGGCCACCGCCTCGATCGCGGCTTGCAGGCGGGGTTTGCGGCGGTCCATGCCCCAGTGGCGGTCGATGTTCTCGATCACCACGATGGCGTCATCGACGAGGATGCCGATGGAGAAGATCAGCGCGAACAGCGACACGCGGTTCAGCGTGAAGCCCATCACCCAGGCGGCGAAGAGGGTCAGAAGGATCGTGACCGGGATCACGATGGCGACCACACCGGCCTCGCGCCAGCCGATGGCCAGCCATACGAGCGCGATGATCGACACGGTCGCAAGGCCGAGGTGGAACAGAAGCTCGTTCGCCTTTTCGTTCGCCGTCTCGCCATAGTCGCGGGTGATGGTGACGGTCACGCCATCGGGGATCAGCTTCTCTTGCAGCGATTCCACGCGGTGGAGCACGTTTTCGGCCACCACCACGGCATTCGCCCCTGCCCTTTTCGCAATCGCCAGCGTCACCGCCGGGCCCGATGCCCCGTCCTTGGCCAGATGCGAGACGATCACATCCCTGGTGTTTTCCACATACCGCACCGTTGCGACGTCCGAGACATAGACCGGCCGGCCGTCGCGGGTGGTGAGCAGAAGATGTTCGACCTCGGCAGGCGCGGTCAGCGTCTCTCCGGCCACGAGGTCCACCATCTGGCCCTGATCGCGCAGTTTGCCGGTGTTCAGCGTGCGGTTCGCCTGCGCGACCTTCCCGGCCAGTTGCTGCAGCGTCACGCCATACAGCGCCAGCCGGTCAGGGTCGGGTTCGATGCGGATCGCGTCCTGGGCGTCGCCGACAAGGTAGGTCAGCCCGACATCCTCGGTCTTTGCCACCTCGGTCTGAAGCGTGCGGGCGATGCGGGTCAGGTCGTTGGCGGTCAGGTCCTCGGCCGACAGGGTCAGGGTCAGGATCGCCACGTCGTCGATGCCGCGCCCCACGATCAAAGGCTCGGGGATACCCACCGGGATCGCGCCGATATTCGCGCGGACCTTGTCATGCACCCGGAGGATCGCGTCTTCCGACCGCGTGCCGACCTTGAAGCGCGCCGTCACCATCGCGGCGTCGTCGCGGGTGGAGGAATAGACATGTTCGACGTCGTTGATGCCCTTGACGATGACCTCGAGCGGTTCGGTCACCAGCTTGACCGCATCCTCGGCCTTCAGCCCCTGCGCCATCACATGGATGTCGACCAGGGGGACCGAGATCTGCGGCTCTTCCTCGCGCGGGAGGCTGACCAGCGCGACCAGACCGGCGGCCAGCGCGGCAAGGATGAACAGGGGCGTGAGGGCCGAGTTGATGAAGGCCCTGGTCAGGCCCCCGGCGATCCCCAGAGGATGCTTGGCGCGCTCAGTCATGACCCACCTCGGCGGCTGGCACGACCACGTCGCCCGCCTTCAGGCCGCTGACCACCTCGACCATCTCGACCCCGTCGAGGACCCGCACCTCACCCGGAACGATGGAGCGCAGCACGGGACCCTCTGCCCCCTGCACACCGACGAAATCCAGACCGGCCCGCGTCACCACGTCGGCCTTGGGGACAAGGAGCGCATCCCTTTCCCCCACCGGAAGCCGCACCAGCATCCGGGCGCCGACATAGGTGTCGGGCAGACCGGTGATTTCCACGTCGGCAACGACCCGGCCGCCTTCGATGAGAGGGTAGACCCGGGCCAGCGTGCCCTCGCGGTCGGCCTCGCCTTCGGAGATCATGATCCTGTCCCCGGCTGCCAGTGCCGTCGCGTGACGTTCCGGCACGGCGATCCGAAGGAAGGTGCCGCCGCCGCCCACCACGGCCACGACCTCGCCCGGCATCAGGACCGCCCCCTTCGTCAGGGGCACGTCCAGCACACGGCCTGCGACCGGGGCCAGGACGATGCCTTCCTTCGCCTGCTGCGCGATCACGTTCGACTGGGCGTCGAGCGAGGCGATCTGGCCTTTCAGCACATCGACCTGCGTGCGCAGGGCATCGACGCGCTGGGTCGTGGTGACGCCGTTCTTCAGGAGATCCTCGCCGCGCCGCAAATCAAGCTCGGCATTCGCCAGTTGGGCGGCGATCGCCTCACGCTGAGCGGCCAGGGCTGCCAGCTGGAAATCGAGTTTGTCATCGACGATGCGCGCCAGTTCCTGCCCGGCCGTCACCTCGTCGCCCTCGGCCACCGTCAGCTCGACAAGGGTCCCGCCGATCCGCGCCCGGGCCGGGATGCGGTCACGCGCCTCGACAGTGCCGTAGACGGCCTTCCAGTCGGTGATCGGCGTCGGGGCGACGGTGAAGGGCTCGGCCAGAAGCGGCAGGGGGCTGGTTGCGATCAGGGTGCAGACCAGAAGCGCGGGAGAAAGGCGGGACATGCGACTCGGGCTCCAGTTATCTATTCACAGCTATAAAGGTTTCTATATGAAGATTGCAAGAGGCGTCTTCGTGGACCCTTCCCGGCCGGTCACGAAGGCAAGTGGAGACAGGCGAAGCTGTGCGGCATGACGACATGACGACCGCTTAAGCGCCTGATCCGCGCGATGATGTCATCGTCATCATAGGGAAGGATTGGCTGGGGCGCTAGGATTCGAACCTAGGTATGGCGGTACCAAAAACCGCTGCCTTACCACTTGGCGACGCCCCAACCGTGCGGCGGTGTTTAGCGAAGGCGATTGGGGCGTGCAAGGCCCCTCTTGCCGAAAAATGCGGTCTCGTTTCGCGGCTTGTCGGACGCGGCGGGCAAGGCTAGGACGGGGCATGGCATGGGACGCGATCATCCTGGGCGCCGGGGCTGCCGGCATGATGGCGGCGGTCGAGGCCGGGCGGCGCGGGCGCAGGGTGCTGGTGATCGACCATGCGAAGGCCGCGGGCGAAAAGATCCGCATCTCGGGCGGGGGGCGGTGCAATTTCACCAACCTGAACATCGCGCCCGAGCGGTTCCTGTCGCAGAACCCGCGCTTTGCGCTGTCGGCGCTGAAGCGGTTCACCCAGTGGGATTTCATCGCGAGGATGGATGCGGCTGGGATCGCCTGGCACGAGAAGACGCTGGGGCAGCTGTTCTGCGACGGCTCGGCGACGCAGGTGGTGGCGATGCTGGTCGGCGACATGCAGCGGGCCGGCGTGACCCTGTGGCTGGACTGCGCAGTGGGCGAGGTGCGCCGCGACGGCGCGGGGTTCGTGGTTCAGACGGCGCGGGGGCCGCAGGTGGCGCGGGCCGTGGTGGTGGCGACCGGGGGCAAGTCGATCCCGAAGATGGGGGCGACGGGGTTCGGCTATCAGCTGGCGGAACGCTTCGGTCTGCCGGTGGTCGAGACGCGCCCTGCCCTCGTGCCCTTGACCTTTGCCGAGCAGGAACTTGCCTGGATGCGGCCCCTGGCCGGGGTTGCGGTCGATGCGCGGGTGACGGCGGGGCGGACGGGGTTCGACGAGGCAGTGCTGTTCACCCATCGCGGGCTGTCGGGTCCGGCGATTCTTCAGGTTTCGTCCTACTGGCGCGAGGGCGAGCCGATTCATGTCAACCTTGTGCCGGGGCTGGACCTGGGGGCAGAGTTGCGGGCGGCGAAGGCGGCGCAGGGCAGATCGGCGCTGCGCACGGTGCTGGCGCGCTGGGTGCCGGAGCGGCTGGCGCGGCATCTGGAGGAGGCGGCGGGGGTCAGTGGCCCGATGGCGGAACTGTCCGGCGCAGCCCTGGACCGGATCGCGGCCGGCATCAACGGCTGGCGGCTGCTGCCGGTGGGGTCCGAGGGCTATCGCACCGCCGAGGTGACGCTGGGCGGGGTGGATACCCGCGCGCTGGACGGCCGCACGATGGAGGCGAAGGGCGTGCCGGGCCTCTATTTCATCGGCGAGGTGGTGGACGTCACCGGCTGGCTGGGCGGCTACAATTTCCAGTGGGCCTGGTCCAGCGGCTGGGCCGCCGGGCAGGCGCTGTAACGTCAGATCTCGATCCTGGCAAAGCCGTCGCGCAGCGCGTTGGACCAGGCTTCGGACATGGCGCGGAACTGGGGGTCCCCGGCCTCGATCCGGCGGCGCAGCGTGACCTTGCAGGCGTCGCGTTCGATCACGGCGAGGTCCAGCGGCATCCCGACGGACAGGTTCGACCGCAGCGTCGAATCCATCGACAGAAGCACCGCCTTCTGCGCATCGGCGAGGCTTGTCGATGGCTTCACCACGCGGTCGAGGATCGGCTTGCCGTATTTGTGTTCGCCGATCTGCAGGAAGGGCGCGTCTTCCGTGGCTTCGATGAAATTGCCCTCGGGGTAGATCAGGAACAGGCGCATCGCCCCGCCCTTGCGCTGGCCGCCGACGATCATGCTGGCGCTGGCACCTTGCGCGGCCGAAAGCTTGTGGTCAATCCCGGCCCGGACCTCGGCCAGCTTGTCGCCGACGATCTCGGCCACCTTCAGCATGGTCGGCGCCAGCATGATCGAGGTCTCGGGCGTGGCCTCGGGGTCCTCGATCGCCTCGCGCAGCTGGGCGAGCGTGGTCTGCGTCACCGACAGGCTGCCTGCCGTCATGATGACGATCACCCGCTCGCCCGGGTCCTCGAAGGTGAACATCTTGCGGTAGGTCGAGATGTTGTCGAGCCCGGCATTGGTGCGCGTGTCCGACAGCATCACCATGCCTTCGTTCAGCAAAAGGCCCACGCAATAGGTCATTCATTATCCCCCGGAATCGGGCCAGAGCCTATTGGGCGGCCTGCTGGATCGCAACCGTCACATCCATCGCCTCTCCTGCCCCGCCCCGCGCGATGCCGCGGATGGGCGCGGCGTCCTGGGCGTCGAAGCCCGAGCCGAGCCGGATGTAGCGCGCATCCGGGCAGCAGCGGTTCGCGGGGTCGAAGCCGACCCAGCCGAGACCGGGAACGAACAGTTCGGCCCAGGCATGGGCGGCCTCATGCGCCTGGCCCTCGGCATCGGCGAAGAGGTAGCCCGAGACATAGCGCGCCGGGATGCCTCGGCTGCGGGCACAGGCGACAAGCGCATGGGCGTGATCCTGACAGACGCCCTCGCCCAGAGCCAGCGCCTCGGCGGCGGTGGTATGGGCGTGGGTGACGCCGGGGCGATAGGCGATGGCGTCCGAGACGGCGGCCGAAAGCGCATGGGAAAGCGACAGGATGTCGGCGCCCGTGGCGGTCGCGGCCAGTTCTGCCAGAGCAACGTCGATGCGGGTGGGGAAGGTTTCCCGCAGGTAACAGTCCGGCGCCACGGTTTCGCGGTGTCCGCGCAACACGCCGGCAAGGTCTTCGGTGTCCACCGAGCCGCGCACCCGGACGGTGACGTCGCTGACCGGCCCCGCGACGGTCCAGCCCTGGATCAGGTCCCCTGCCCCGTCGCGGTGCCGCGCGCCCCTGGTGCCGCCCTCTACGCTCACCTCCCAGTCGATGACCTTCTGGCCGGCAAAGGTCGAGGGCATCAGGCGGTGGCTTTGCACGACCGAGCGCGCGGGCGCGTCATAACGGTAGCGGGTGACATGATCGACGGTCAGGCGCATCAGCGCATCTCTCCGCTGAGGTAGGAGGCATGGATCGCGTTGGCCAGATGGGCGGCCTCGGCGATATAGCGGGTGAGGAACTCGTGCAGACCCTCGTCGAAGATCGCCTCGACGGTGGCGGATTCGATCCCGGCGGCCAGGCTGCGGGCGACGCCCTGCGCTGCGGTCTCGCGGCCATAGGCCTTGGCCAGGCGGCCCAGGTGGTTCATCAGACCTGCCGTGCAGGTGGCAAGCGACCGGGGCGACTGCGGGTTGCGGATCAGGAAATCGGCGATCTTCATCGCGGTCACCTCGCCGCCATAGGCCCAGTGAAAGGCGCGCTGCGCCCCCATCGCGCGCAGAAGCGTGGTCCACTGGTAGTTGTCGAGGCCCGAGCCGACGAAATCGACCCGCGGCAGAAGGACGTAATACTTCACGTCCATCAGGCGCGCGGTGTTGTCGCCGCGTTCGAGGTAGTAGCCGATGTTCAGGAAGTTGAACCCGTCATCGCGCAAAAGCGTGGCGTCGATGGCCCCGCGCAGCATGGCGGCGTGCCGCATGGTCCATTCGGTGAGCCGGGACAGCTCCAGCGTGGACCGCTCGGCGCGTTCAAGCTGCTTGAGTTCCTGAAACGCGGTGTTGAGCGCATCCCAGACCTGCGTGGTGAGTGCTGTGCGGACGATGCGGCCGTTCTCGCGCGCGGCGGTGATGCAGGAGGCGATGGAGGACGGGTTGTCGCGGTCGAAGAAGAGGAAGCTCTCGATGTTGCGCTGCACGGTCTGGCCGTATTTCTGCGCGAAGGACTGGGCCATGCCGGTCGCCTGCAACAGGCTGTCCCATTCGCTGCGGTAGCCCTGGGCCGAGGGCAGCAGGCTGATGCGCGATCCCACTTCCAGTAGGCGCGCGACGGTATCGGCGCGTTCCATGTAGCGTGCGATCCAGTACAGGTTGTCGGCGGTGCGGCTCAGCATCCTGTCACTCCGCCAGAACCCAGGTGTCCTTGACCCCGCCGCCCTGCGACGAGTTCACGACCAGCGATCCCTCCTTCAGCGCGACGCGGGTCAGGCCGCCGGGAACAAGTTCGATCCGTTCGCCGACCAGACAGTAGGGGCGCAGGTCGACGTGGCGGGGGGCGATGCCTTCCTCGACGAAGGTGGGCACGGTGGACAAGGCCAGCGTCGGCTGGGCGATGTAGTTGCCGGGGTCTTCGACGATCTTGGCGCGGAAAGCCTCGATCTCGGCCCTGGTGCATTTCGGGCCGACGAGCATCCCGTAGCCGCCCGAGCCGTGGACTTCCTTGACGACCAGATCGGGCAGGTTTGCCAGGACGTGTTTCAGGTCCTCGGTCTTGCCGCATTGCCAGGTGGGCACGTTCTGGAGAATGGGTTCCTCGCCCAGGTAGAAGCGGACCATGTCGGGGACATAGGTGTAGACCGCCTTGTCGTCGGCCACCCCTGCCCCGGGCGCGGAACAGATCGACACGCCGCCGGAGCGGTAGACGTCCATCAGACCGGGGACGCCAAGCATGGAGTCGGGGCGGAAGCACAAAGGGTCAAGGTAGGCATCGTCGATGCGGCGGTAGATCACGTCCACCCGCTGCGGGCCTTCGGTCGTGCGCATGTAGACATATTCGCCCTCGACAAAGAGGTCCTGGCCTTCGACCAGTTCCACCCCCATCAGGTCGGCCAGCAGCGAATGTTCGTAATAGGCGCTGTTGAAATGGCCCGGGGTCAGGATCACCACCGTCGGCTCGCCCTTGCACTTGGCGGGGGCGACGCTGGAGAGCGTGCGGCGCAGCTTTTCGGAATAGGTGTCGACGGGTTCGATGCGGTTCTCGCGGAAGAGGTCGGGAAACATCCGCATCATGATCTCGCGGCTTTCCAGCATGTAGCTGACACCCGAAGGCGTGCGGCAGTTATCCTCCAGCACATAGAAGTCGTCAGGCCCTGTGCGCACGATGTCGACGCCGACGATATGGGAATAGACGCCCTTCGGGGGCACGAAACCGGCGACGGCCTTTTCGTAGGCCTCGTTCTGGTAGACGAGGCGACCGGGGATGCGACCGGCGCGGATGATCTCGCCCCGACCATAGACATCGACGAGAAAGGCGTTCAGGGCGCGGGCGCGCTGCTTGATGCCGCGTTCCAGCCGCGACCATTCCGACGCCGAGAACACGCGGGGGAACATGTCGAAGGGGATCAGCCGGTCGGGGTCGCCGCCTTCGCCATAGACCGCGAAGGTGATGCCGATGCGGCGGAACAGGGCCTCGGCCTCGGCCTGTTTCAGGCTGCGGAGCTCCTCGGGCATGGTGGCAACCCAGTCCTTGAGCCGCGCATAGGGCGGGCGGACGGAAGTGCCCTCGTACATCTCGTTGAACTGGCTCACCCATTCCCCCTGCTGGTTCTGACCCGACTAGAGCAAAGCCTGCGGCGCAGGAAAAGCCTTTCCCGATCCGAATGCGCCCGTCGGGTGACCAGTTGCACAAGAAATGGGCAGCACCATCCGGCAGGGTTGCGGCAATGCCGGAAGGTGGCCGGATCGGTCAGGCAGAGGGCAAATGCGGGTCAAGCGCGGCCAGCACACGGGCGGCGACAATGTCGGCGGTCCCGTCGGCGTCGATTACCCGAAACCTCGGGTGGCGGGAGGCAAGCGCCAGAAACCCGGCGCGGGCTTTCTGCTGGAAGGCCAGACCCATGTCCTCGAACCGCAGTTCGGTTCCGGCGCGGGCGTTGGCGCGCGACAGGCCGACGGCGGGGTCGATGTCGAAAAGCAGCGTCACGTCCGGCTCGACCCCGATCATCAGACTGTGCAGCCGGTCGACCGTGTCGGCCAGATCGCCCCGGGTGATGCCCTGGAAGATGCGGGTCGAGTCGGCGAAACGGTCGGTGATGACGATCTCGCCCCGGTCTAGCGCAGGACGGATGGTCTTTTCCAGATGATCGCGGCGGGCGGCGGTGAAGAGCAGGATCTCGGTCTCGGCCGACCAGCGGTCGACATCCCCTTCCAGCACCAGACGGCGGATCTCCTCGGCGCCCGGACTGCCGCCGGGTTCGCGGGTCAGCGTCACGGCATGGCCGCGCGCGCGCAGGGTTTCGGCCAGCCGACGGCCCTGCGTCGACTTGCCCGAGCCGTCGATGCCTTCCAGAGAGACGAACAGGCCCGGCATTCAGCTGGCCGCCGCCCCCAGGTAGCGGTCGTACAGCCATCCTGCCGCGGTGGTCAGGCGATCGAGAAAGCCAGCCTTGCCGACGTCGGTTTCGGCCACCAGCTGCACCCGGCGATCGGGCAGATCGGGGGAATGCACGATCAGTTCGGCCACTGGCGCGCCTTTCGCGACGGGGGCGATCAGGGGGCCGTTGTAGATCACTTCCGCCGTCACGCTGTCCTGCACCAGGGCGGGCACCAGAAGACGCACGTCCTCGGCCGGAACAAGGCCTACGGTCCTGGCAGCCCCCAGGTGGACCTCGGCCTCGGCCACGCGGACGCCCCCCTTGACCACGGTCTTTTCCGAGAACTGCCGGAAGGCCCAGCCGACGATCCGCTCGGCCTCTTCGGCGCGGGCCTTGTCGCTGGGCAGGCCGGTGATGGCAAAGATGATCCGGCGGTTGCCCTGCTTGGCCGAGCCGACAAGGCCATAGCCCGCCTCGGAGGTGTGGCCGGTCTTCAGCCCGTCGGCCCCTACCCCAAGCTCCAGAAGCGGGTTGCGGTTGCGCGCATTGGCCGGGGCGCGGTCCTTGTAGTTGAACTCGGTCTCGGAGAAGATCGGATAATATTCCGGGAAGTCCTCGATCAGCCGCTTGCCAAGGATGCCAAGGTCGCGCATCGACATCCGGTGCCCCGGGTCGGGCCAGCCGCTGGCATTGGTGAAGGTCGATGCCGTCATCCCCAGCGCCTTCGCCCGTTCGGTCATCTGGGCGGCAAAGGCCTCTTCGGTCCCCGCCAGACCTTCGGCGACAACGACGCAGGCATCGTTGCCCGAGTTGATGATCATGCCATGGATCAGTTCGTTCACGGTCGGACGGTCGGTTTCCTGCAGGAACATCGTCGAGCCGCCCATCGCCTTGGCGCGGGAAGATACGGCAAACCGCGTGTCCATCGTCACCCGCCCGTCCTTCAGCGCCTCGAACAGCATGTTGATGGTCATGAGCTTCGACATCGAGGCCGGTGGCACGGGCTGGTCGGCGTTCTTGTCCATCAGGACCGTGCCCGTCGTCATGTCATAGACCCAGGCGGCGGTCGCGGCCGTCTCGAAGGCGCGGACCGGAAGCGCGGCCAGCACCAGGACAAGGCTCATCAGGACAGGGCGCAGTCGGTTCAGCATCGGGTCTTTCCCAGGATCACTTCAGGAAATAGGCGTCGGCAAAGCCGGCGTCCTTGATCTTTTTCAGCATGGCCTCGTCACCCTGCACAACGACGCCCCAGACCGCCTTGCCGTCCTTCTCGGACTTCTGCGCTGTCGCGGTGATGCCGATTTTTGCCAGGGCCTCGGTGGCGCGCCGGGCGTTGTCCTCTTTCGAGAAGGACGCCACCTGGATCGGGCGCACGGGGCCGGCGGCGACAACCGGGGCGTCCTTTGCGGGCGCCGGTGCGGGGGCTGACGCAGCAGCGTCGCCAACCGTGTTGCGCTTGGAGGCAGGGCTCGGCTTGGCCGCCACGGCATTCGGGTCGCGCGCATCCAGCGGGGCGGAAGCGATCGGCGCCACGGCGCCGCTTGTGGCAGTGGGCGCAGCCGGTGTGGCGGCCTCAGCGCCAGCCGTCAGCGAAGCATCGGCCCCAGCCGCAGCGGCTGCGGCTGCGGCCTTGGCCTCGGCTGCTGCCCGCTTCTTCGCCTCGCGCGCGGCCCTGGCTTCGGCCCGGCGTTCCTTCCAAGTCTTGCGCATGGGCTTTTCGCCTTCCGCGGTTGCGGCACCATCGGCGGCGACCGCAGCGGCCCCCGCAGCCGGATCGGCCGCAGCACCGGGAGCGGCGGTCGAACCCGCTGCGGGCTTCTTGCCGTCAACGGCCGCAAGCGCCGCAGAGGCGATCGCCGCAGCTTCACCCGTCCCCGACTTCGCCGGATCGGCCGCGGGCTTGCCCTCGGCACCCGCCGCAACCGCCCCGGCCGCCCCGGCCGCTATGACTTCGGGGGGGGTGACTTCGGGCTCTGCCTTCTCCTCGACCTTGCGCAGGGCGGTGACGCGGATCTCGGTCGGCTGACCGGCGAGGATTCCCAGCGCTTCGGCCGCATCCGAAGACAGCTGCAACCGCGGGCCGGGGTTTTCGCGTTCACGCCTGAACAGCGCGCCGGTGACGGACTTGCCGGTCGCCGGGTTGAAGATCAGCACCCGCTCGGGGTTCCGGGCGTCGGGCGCCGCGACCCAGATGCCGCCCAGCGAGGGGCGCCCGTCCCACAGCGCACTGTCGGTGGCCTGGAAGACCTCGGGCGCCTCGACATCGCGGCTGCCGCCCGTCTTCCTGGACGGGGCCGCTGCCAAGCCGGGCCCATCGCTGGCCGTCGCATTGCCGCCACCGTCGACGCAGCCCATCAGCAGACCTGCCGCCGCCAGACCGAAAATCGTGACCCGAAGTCCCGCTCTTGCCATGTTCCGCCCTCAGAACCGCGCGGTCTGTAGCGCCGCGCTTCACCCATTTCCTTCCCGTGGTGCCGGCCATCCCGCCGGGGCCTTTTCGCCCCTTGTCCCACAGGTCACGCCTGTCTTTTGTGGTCAGCATACTGCCTTGCGCAAGCGGTGGGAAGGGCACAGGCACAAGGCCCCCCTCACGATCAGCGGAATTCGCCATCTTTCGGCGAGACCGACGGCCTTTCAGAATCGAGCCGCGCCGGTTATGCCCACCCCGGCATCCGGCGGTCCCGCGCGGGGTGCATGGAAGTGTGGCCGAGTGGTTTAAGGCTCTGGTCTTGAAAACCAGCGTGGGGGGAACCCCACCGTGGGTTCGAATCCCACCGCTTCCGCCACCTGCCCCAGGAAAACATCACCGTCGCGGTCAGGGCGACGGCAGAGATAAAGGTCCCTGCGCTTCTGTCGCAGCGGGTGGCGCCATGCAGCAAATCGTTCGGTCGATCATGAATGATCCCGATCCGGCCACGGCGGCTGTGGCCTCGCTTGTCGCAGAGGCAGGTTGCCCGTCGCCTGCTGTCATCCGGCAAGGTTCGGCGGGCCGCTCTCGCGCAGCGACAGGATGTGGTGCCACGTCACCTCCTCGGCCGGAGCGCGGGCGCCCTTCAAACGGACGGCCCGCACGGACAAGGGCGAGCCTGGCAGGACATCGGACAGATCGGCGATCCGCCCTTGCGCGATGCCGAGCCGGGCCAGGGTCGCCGGAACCCAGGCCAGGGCAACACCCTCTGCCGCCATCTCGAGCGCGGCCAGCGTCAGCGCGGTCTCGGCCCGAGGCACGGCAATCCAGCCGGGATCAAGCGCAGGCAGGATGCGCTGGGTCATGATCCCGCCGAAGAAGACCTCGGGCGGATAGGCGACATAGGCCAACTCGCCTAGGCCGGCCTGAATAGCCTGGGCCCGGTCCGGCCGCAGCACCGGGATCAGCCGGTCGGACCAGAGGTCGATCGTCTCCAGATACTCGCCCGGAAACGCCGCCTCTCCCGGAAGGCCGTAGACGACGGCCAGATCCGCCGACCGCGACAGGAGAAGGCCGAAGCAGTCGTCGAGGTTGGCCGAGCGCAGCCGGACAAAGACCTCCTGCCCGCCGGACCGGATCCCCTGGATGATCCGGGGCGCAAGCGAGGTCGTCAGCGAGTGCTGACTGGCAATGACGATGCGGTTCGAGGCCACCCGATCACCCCGGCGCAGGTCGACCACCAGCTGGCGCAGGGCTGCCACGATCTGTTCGATCTGGGCAGATTGAGCCTCGGTCATCGGGCGCAGCTGCACCGGCTTGCGGCTTCGGTCGAACAGTTCGACGCCCACATAGTCCTCGATCTGCCGGATCCTGCGCGAGAAGGCCGATTGGGTCAGATTCCGCCGTTCTGCCGCCCCGCTGAACGACCCGGTCTGTGCAATGGCCTGAATGTCTTCCAGCCACTCAAGCCGCATCGGCGCCTCCAACTTGCAATATCTGCAAGATATCGCGTCAATTTCGCATTTGCAATTGCGCAGGTCCTGACTGAATCATGGCATCTGCAAGTTATGAAGGACGCGCCCCATGCATCTCGCCCGGTTTCCCCGCATTTTCCTGGCGCACCTGCCGACCCCGCTGGAACGGCTGGACCGGCTGACGAAAGAACTTGGCGGGCCTGAAATCTGGATCAAGCGCGATGACTGCACCGGGCTGTCGACCGGCGGAAACAAGACCCGCAAGCTGGAATTCCTCATGGCCGAGGCCGAAATCCAGGGCGCGGATACCGTCATCACCCAAGGGGCGACCCAGTCGAACCACGCCCGCCAGACCGCGGCCTTTGCGGCCAGGCTGGGGCTGGCCTGCCATATCCTGCTGGAGGACCGGACCGGGTCGAACGATCCCAACTACAACGGCAACGGCAACGTGCTGCTCGACCATCTTCACGGTGCCACCACCTCGCGCCGCGCCGGGGGCGTGGACATGGCCGCCGAGATGGAGCTGCTGGCCGACCGTCTGCGGGCCGAGGGGCGGAGGCCCTACATCATCCCGGGCGGCGGGTCGAACCCCACGGGCGCGCTTGGCTACGTCAACTGCGCCTTCGAACTCGTGGGCCAGGCCAACGACCGGGGCCTCGTGATCGACCAGATCGTCACCGCCACCGGCAGCGCGGGGACGCAAGCCGGACTTGTCACCGGGCTCAAGGCGCTGAACGCCGGGATTCCGCTGCTCGGCATCGGCGTCCGCGCGCCGAAGGAAAAACAGGAGGCGAACGTCTTCGCCCTTGCCCAGAAGACCTCCGAAAAGCTCGGCTGCCCCGGCGTCGTCGCCCGCGCGGATGTGGTGGCGAACTGCGATTATGTGGGCCAGGGATACGGCATCCCGCGCGCCGACACGCTGGAAGCCATCGCCATGTTCGCGCAGCTGGAAGGCATCCTGCTTGATCCCGTCTATTCCGGCAAGGGCGCGGCGGGGCTGATCGACCTGATCCGCAAGGGCCAATTCAGCAAGGGCCAGCGCGTGGTCTTCCTGCATACCGGCGGTGCGGCGGGCCTGTTCGGCTATGACGCGGTCTTTGCCGAGGACCGGAAGGCGCTGGAGGTCTGATGCGGCGTGTCGGCATCCTGGGCGGCATGGGACCACAGGCAACCATCCTGCTGATGCAGAAGGTGCTGGACGCCACACCCGCCAGTGACGATGCCGACCATCTTCCTCTGATCGTCGACCAGAACCCCCAGGTCCCCTCGCGCATCCGCCGCCTGATCGAAGGGACGGGCGAGGACCCTGCCCCGGTCCTGACCGACATGGCGCGCCGCCTGGTCGCGGCGGGGGCCGAGGCGCTGGCCATGCCCTGCAACACCGCCCACCACTACGCAGCCGACATCCGCGCTGCCGTGACGGTGCCGTTCATCGACATGGTCGACCTCTCGACCCGTCATGCGGCCCGGCTTGCGGGGCCTGGCGGTCGCGTCGGCATCCTCGCCTCGCCCGCCGTGCGGAGGATCGGCCTGTTCGACGCGCCGCTCGCGCGGTCTGGCGTGCAGCCGCTCTACCCTGCCTGCGAAGATGCCCTTCTTTTGGCCATTCGCCGGATCAAGGCAGCAGGTCCGGGGCCCGAAGCCGCCTCTGCGCTGCGCTCGGCCTCGGATGCGCTCTTGCAGCGGGGTGCCAAGGTGCAGATGATCGCCTGTACCGAGTTCTCGCTTCTGGCGGATGCCATGGCGGACGGGGTGACGGCGTTCGACACGCTGGACGTGCTGGTTGCGGCGATCCGGGACTTCGCCGCCGACGGGACGCACGGGGACAGATAAGAACCGACAACGACCAACAGAGGAGACGACCATGAGCCTGAAACTGAAGCATTTCCTTCTTGGCGCCGCTGCCACGGCCCTTCTTGCCGGCCAGGCGCTGGCCGAAAAGGTCATCATCGGCCATTTCGGCAACCCGACGCCGATGCAGCTTTTGTCCACCTCGGACGAGCTGGCCCAGGCCACTGGCTGGGAGATCGAGTGGCGCAAGTTCGACGCCGGGACCGACGTGATCGCGGCCATGGCCTCGGGCGACGTGGTGCTGTCGGAACTCGGCTCCTCTCCGATCGCAATCGGCACGAGCGCCGGCCTGGAGATCGAGCTGATCGCCTATTCGGATGTGATCGGAAAGGCGGAATCGCTGATCGCCCGCGAAGGCTCGGGCATCGCCTCGGTCGCCGACCTCAAGGGCAAGACCGTGGGCGTCCCGATCGGATCGACTGCGCACTACTCGCTGATGGGTGCGCTTCAGCACGAGGGACTGGCCGAGACGGACGTCAATATCGTCGGGATGAAGCCCGACGATATCGCGGCGGCCTGGGGTCAGGGCACCATCGACGCGGCCTGGATCTGGCAGCCGGTACAGTCCGAGATCCTGAAGACCGGCACGCTGGTCGTGGGTGCGGACCAGACCGCCGAATGGGGCTTTCCGACCTATGACGGCTGGGTGGTCAGCAAATCCTTCGCCGAGGCGAACCCCGACAAGATCGTGGCCTTCCTGAAGGCCGTGGACAAGGTCAACGGCATGTATCTGGCAAACCCCGCCGCCTGGACCGCCGACAGCGCCGAGGTGAAGGCGCTTGCCGCCGCGACGGGTGCCGACCCGGCCCAGGTTCCCGGCATCCTCGAAGGCTTCACTTTCCTGCCGATGGCCGAGCAGATCGGCGAGGCCTGGCTCGGAGGAGCCGCGCCCAAGATCAAGACCACGGCGGACTTCCTGGTCAAGGCGGGCCGGATCGAGGCCGCGCTTGACGACTATTCGGCCTTCGTGAACCCGACCTACGCCGCCGCCGCGGCGCAGTAGACCCGATCCTCTCCGCCCGGGCCCCAGGGTCCGGGCGGAGCCCATCGTTGAAGGACCGCGCCTTGTGAGCCTGAACATCGACCATGTCTCGGTGATTTACCCGGCCGCCGACGGGCGCCCCCCGGTGGCCGCGCTCAGCGAGATCGACCTGACCATCGCCGAAGGTGAGTTCGTCGTGGCGCTTGGCGCGTCGGGCTGCGGCAAATCCACGCTTCTGAACCTGATCGCGGGGTTCCTGTCACCCACGACCGGAAGCCTGACGCTGGAGGGCCGCGCCGTCTCCGGCCCCGGGGCCGACCGCGCCGTGGTCTTCCAGAAACACGCGCTGCTGCCCTGGTTGAACGTCCTCGACAACGTCGCCTTCGGGCTTATGCTGCAAGGGGTTGGCAAGGAGGCCCGCACCCGCACCGCCAACGATTACATCGGCCTTCTTGGCCTCGACGGCTTCCAGAACTCTCCGGTCTACAAACTGTCGGGCGGGATGCAGCAGCGCGTCGGCATCGCCCGCGCGCTGACCTGCGACCCGAAAGTGCTGCTGATGGACGAACCGCTCGGTGCGCTGGACGCGCTGACCCGGGAAAAGGCGCAGGAGCTGATCCTGAAGATCTGGGGCGAGACGGGCAAATCCGTCTTCTTCATCACCCACAGCGTCGAAGAGGCGCTGTTCATGGGCACCAAGCTGATCGTGATGTCGCCGCGACCGGGCCGGATCACCCATCGCTTCGACCTGCCCTTCTCGCGCCAGTTCCAGTCCGGCACCCCCGCGCGGAAGGTCAAGGCCTCGCCCGAGTTCATCGCGCTGCGCGAGACCGTCCTGAACATCATCTTCGCCGATGAGGAGGCCCTGGAATGACCCTGTCGCCGCCCCCGAAAGCCCCGGCGAAAGCCGCCGCGAATGGCGCAGGGATCCGGGCCCGCCTCTCCCGCGCGCGCGCCACCAAACCGGGCGAGATTTACGGCGTCCCCGGCCAGGGCAACACCTTCTGGCTCTCGGTCGCCTCCGTCCTCGTCATGCTTTTCGTCTGGTGGCTCGTCACAGCGCTGGGGCTGGTGAAACCGCTTTTCGTGCCCTCGCCCCAGTCGGTGCTGGCCAAGTTCGTGCAGATCTGGAACCAGGGCTTCACCAACACCCCCTTTCTGGAGCATGTATCGATCTCCACCTTCCGGGTGTTCAGTGCCTTCATTCTCGCCTGCCTGATCGGCCTGCCCCTTGGCCTTGCGATGGGGATGAGCCCGGTGATGCGCGGCATCTTCGACCCGCCGATCGAATTCTACCGCCCGATCCCCCCCCTCGCCTATCTGCCGCTGATGATCATCTGGTTCGGCATCGACGAGACCTCGAAGGTCCTTCTGATCTTCCTGTCGATGTTCGCCCCCATCGTCCTGGGCGCCCGGTCCGGCGTGAAGTCCGCCGCCATCGAGCAGATCCACGCCGCCTATTCCTTCGGCGCGACGCGCTGGCAGGTGATGCGCCATGTGATCCTGCCTTCGGCCATGCCGGAAATCCTGACCGCGATGCGGGTCGGCATCGGCTTTGGCTGGACAACCCTTGTTGCGGCGGAAATGGTCGCCGCCACCAAGGGGCTTGGCTACATGGTCCTGTCGGCCAGCCAGTTCCTGCAAACCTCGGTCGTCATCATGGGGATCTTCGTGATCGCGATCATCGCCTTCGCCTTCGACCTTCTGATGCGCTTCCTTGAACGCCGCCTCGTGCCCTGGAAGGGCCGGATGTGACCCGAAAGACCCCATGATGATCTACCTGAAACAAGCCTCGACCACGCCCGAGACCGACAGCCACGACGTCCGCGACCTCGTGCAGGTCATGCTGGCCCGCATCACCGTCGAGGGCGAGACCGCGGTGCGCGACTATTCCCGCACCTTCGACAAATGGGAGGGAGACATCATCGTCAGCCGCGAAGCTCTGGACGCAGCTGCCGCGCAAGTGCCCGAGAGACTGAAGGACGACATCCGTTTCGCCCACGCCAACATCCGCCGCTTTGCCGAGGCGCAGCGCGCAACGCTGTCCGATTGTGCGGTCGAGATCATTCCCGGCCTGATGGCGGGGCAGAAGCAGATCCCGATCTCGGCCGCCGGCTGCTACGTTCCCGGCGGGCGCTACAGCCATGCCGCCAGCGCGATCATGACCATCACCACCGCCAAGGTCGCCGGCGTCCCCCATATCGCCGCCTGCTCTCCACCCCGCCCCGGCATCGGCATTCCGCCTGCGATCCTTTACGCGATGGACCTGTGCGGCGCCGACGTGATCCTGAACCTGGGCGGCGTGCAGGGCGTGGCCGCCATGGCGCATGGGCACTTCGGGCTGCCCAAGGCCGACATCCTCGTCGGCCCAGGCAATCAGTATGTGGCCGAAGCCAAGCGGATGCTGTTCGGCCAGGTCGGAATCGACATGTTCGCGGGCCCGACCGACAGCATGGTCGTCGCCGATGCCTCCGCCGATGCCGAGATCGTGGCCTATGACCTCGTCGGGCAGGCCGAACACGGCTACAACTCGCCCGTCTGGCTGGTCACCGACGACGAACCTCTCGCCCGACGCGTGATGCAGATCGTCCCGGACCTCATCGCCTCGCTGCCCGAGGTCAACCGCGAAAGCGCCCGCGCCGCCTGGGACAACATGGCCGAGATCATCCTCTGCGACAGCCGCGAGGACATGGCACGGGTCGCCGACGCTCAGGCCCCCGAACACCTGCATGTGCAGGCCCGCGACCTTGACTGGTGGCTGGACCGCCTGCGCGCCTATGGCTCGCTGTTTCTGGGCGAAGAGACCACCGTGGCCTTCGGCGACAAGACCTCGGGTCCGAACCACGTCCTGCCGACCTCGGGGGCTGCCCGCTATACCGGGGGCCTTTCGGTGCACAAGTTCATGAAGACCGTCACCTGGCAGCGCGCCACACGTCCCGCTGTCCGCCCCCTGGCCGAGGCCACGGCCCGGATTTCCCGGCTGGAAGGCATGGAGGGCCACGCCCGATCCGCCGACATCCGGCTGGCGAAGTTCTACCCCGGCGAGCACTTCGAGCTTGGCGTGCCCGACCTCTCCGCCTGACCTTTCGCCCGCAAGCGCCCGGGCGGGCCGCCGTCAGGGCCGGGCCGACGGAAGGTCATTGCGGAAAGCTGCCCCGCGTGCGGTTGGCAAAGGCCACCAGCGACAGCATCACCGGGACTTCGACCAGGACCCCCACCACCGTCACCAGGGCCGCGCCGGAGTTGAGACCGAACAGCCCGATGGCCACGGCGACCGCGAGCTCGAAGAAGTTCGACGTGCCGATCAGCGCGCAGGGGGCGGCAATCCGGTGCGGCAGGCGCCAGAGATAGGCCCAGCCATAGCCCAGGGCGAAGATGCCGTAGGACTGGATGATGATCGGCACCGCAAGCAGCGCGATCAGGACGGGCTGCGCCAGGATGACCGGCCCCTGGAAGCCGAACAGAAGCACCACGGTCAGCAGAAGCCCCAGGATCGAGGCAGGCTTGATCCGGGCGGTGAAGGCGGCAACCGCGCCCTCCCCGCCTTGCCGGATCAGCGCCGAGCGGGTCAGCGCCCCCGTCGCCAGCGGGATCACGACATACAGGACCGTGGACAGGATCAGCGTCTCCCAGGGCACGGCGATATCGGTGACGCCCAGAAGGAAGGCCACGATGGGCGCGAAAGCCACCACCATGACCAGGTCGTTCAGGCTGACCTGCACCAGCGTATAGTTCGGATCGCCCCTCGTCATCTGCGACCAGACGAAGACCATGGCCGTGCAGGGGGCCGCGCCCAGAAGGATCAGCCCGGCGATGTATTCCGGGGCCTTGGCACCGTCGATCAGCCCCGCGAAGAGATGCTGGAAGAACAGCACCCCCAGCGCCGCCATGGTGAAGGGCTTGACCAGCCAGTTGACCACCAGCGTGATGACCAGCCCCTTTGGCCGCTGCCCGACCGCCTTCAGCGAGCCCAGATCGACCGCCACCATCATCGGATAGACCATGGCCCAGATCAGCACCGCGACGATCAGGTTGACCGAGGCATACTCCAGGCTTGCCAAGGCGGCAAAGACGCCGGGCAACACCGCGCCAAGCGACAGTCCCGCCAGAATGCACAGCGCGACCCACAGGGTCAGATAACGTTCGAAAAGGCTCATGTCGCGGCTTTCGGTTCGGGGATGCAGCAGGCATCACGGTCAGCGGCCTTCAGGGACGCCACAAAATCGGCCAGCACGGACAGTGCCCTGGGGTTCAATGCGTAGCACACGCGCGGGCCGTCGATCTCGCCGGAAATCACCCCGGCCGCCTTCAGGATGCGCAGATGTTCGGACACCGTGGACTGCGCGAGACCCACTGCATCGACAATGGTCCCGCCGATGCAGCCCGGCGTGGCCTGCAACAGGCGCAGGATGCGGATGCGCGCGGGGTGGGCCAGGGCCTTGGCCAGGGTGACTACCGTCTCGTCTTCGGACATGCTGGCCTCATGGCGGGGGTCGGGTTCCGGTCGATCATCGTTGAATTACGATTTGACGGACTGCGCGGCAAGAGCCAGTCTTCACCGCGGGGCCGGGGTGCCGTTCTGGGGCACTGCCTTGCGGCCCGAGGGAGGAAGGGATGCTGACACGGCGGGGCGCGATCCTGATGGCGGCGGCTACCTGTGCGGCGCCGACGGTGCGGGCGCAAGCGGCCGAACCGTTCCGCTTTGCGCTGACCCCGGTGTTTCTGGACAACGATGCCGCCGTGATCTCGGCGCTGCGCGCCGCGCTGGCGTCGGCGATGGGTCGGGAGATCGAGCTTGTCCAGCGGCGCACCTATCAGGAGATCACCGGCGCGCTGCTCGACGGGTCGGTCGATGCCGCCTGGACCTGTGGCTATCCTTTCGTGCAGCATCGGGCAGAGCTGTCGCTGCTGGGTGTGCCGGTCTGGCGCGGCGCGCCGCTTTACCAGTCCTACCTGATCGCTGCTGCCGATGATCCCGCCACCAGTCTTGCCGATCTGCGCGGCGGAGCACATGCCTTTTCCGACCCCGACAGCAACTCGGGCTACCTCGTCACCGCCTCGGACCTTGCCCGCATGGGCGAGGCGCCGGACCGCTTCTTTTCCCGGGCGATCTTCACCTATGGCCACCGCAACGTCGTCCGCGCCGTGGCGGGCGGGCTGACCCGGTCGGGTAGCGTCGACGGCTATGTGTGGGAGGTCCTGAACAGCGTCGAACCCGGCCTGACCGCGCGCACCAGGATCATCACCCGATCCGAAAAGCTGGGCTTTCCGCCCTTCGTCGCGCGCCGCACCCGAAGGAACGAGGCCGGCATCCAGGCCTGTGCCGCAGCCCTTCAAGGCTTTGACCGGACCGATCAGGGTCAGGCGGTTCTGCGACTGCTTTATCTCGACGGTATCACCGCGGGCGAGCCTTTGCTCTTCGACGGGATCGCCGCGCGCATGGCGGACCTGGGGGGTGGATGAAGCTCCTGCGTCGCTTTCGCGTCCTGCCCGTCACGTTGCGCGTGCCGCTGATCTCGGCGGCGCTGATGATCCTTCTGGGCCTTGTGGCCAGCCAGGGCGTTCTGTCCGCCCTTGGCCGCGTGCAGGATGCCCGATTGTCCGAAGCGGCACGCCTGCATGTCGAAGGTCTGTCGGTCGCGCTGGGACCCTCGGTCCTGCGACAGGACGTCTGGGAGGTCTACGACATCCTTGACCGGGCCCGGGCAGGCAACGCGGGGCAGCGACTGCTTCTGACGGTTGTCGCGGACGAGAGGGGTCTGGTGCTGGCGGCGACCGATCCGCGCCGCGCGCCCGTCGGCAAGGATGCAACAGAGTTCGAACAGGGTGCTGTCGCCCCTCAGGCAGTGCGGATGACCGGCGATCCCACCCTGCGGGTGACGGCCCCGCTCCAGTACCAGGGTCGTACGATCGGCAGCATCGTCACCGAACTGGACGTCACCGACCTTCTGGCCGAACGGCGCAATGTCACGCTGTGGCTTCTGGTCGGCAATGCCCTGGCGACGGCGCTGCTGGCCTTCGGCGGCTGGCTTGCCGTGGCGCGCATCCTGCGGCCTGTGGGGGCGCTGGTGCAGGCGATGGATGCCTCGGGAGGCGCACCCCGACCGATCCCTGCCGCCGAAATCCCGCAGGGCGATCCGGGGCTGGCACGGCTGATCCAGACCTACAACCAGATGACGACTGCCGTCGAGGAACGCGCCGAGGCCGAACGCCGCCTGGCCGACCGCGAACGCTTTGTCAGCCTCGGGCGGCTGTCCTCGTCGCTTGCGCATGAGGTGAACAACCCGCTGGGTGGCCTGCTGAACGCGGCCGACACCATCCACACCTATGCCGACCGGCCCGAAGTGGTGCGCCAGTCGGCCGAACTGATGCGGCGCGGCCTGGGCCACCTGCGCGACGTGACCCGCGCGATCCTGGACCAGAACCGGCTTGACCGCGCCGGCCAGCCCTTGCGCCCCGAGGATTTCGAGGACCTGCGCCTTCTGTTCGAGCCCGAGGCGCACAGCCGGTCGCAGGTGCTGGACTGGCAGGTCCACGCAGGCGCGGCCTCGCTGGCGGGGCAACCCGCAGCCCCGGTGCGCCAGGTCGCGCTCAACCTGCTTCTCAACGCGGGCGCCGCGGCGGGCGTCAATGGCCGCGTGGGTCTGCGCGTGACCAACGGTGGGGACGGGCTGTCCATCACGGTCAGCAACACCGGCGCGGCGATGACCGAGGCCGATCTGGCGCGGCTCATGGCCTCCGGCCCCCTGCCCCCGGGCGGCGGCGTGGGCCTTCGGCTGGTGCATGACATCGTCGCGGGCCTAGGTGGAAGGGTGCAGCATGACCGGATCGATGGCCAGACCGTGATCCGGGTCGATCTGCCGGTGCATGGGGGCAAGGATGCTTGAAGGGCGCCGCATCGTTCTGGTCGAGGATGACGAGATCATGGGGGCTTCGCTGCTCCAGCGCCTGACGCTGGAAGGGGCCGATGTCCAGTGGCACAAGGGCATCGCCCGCGCGCTGCCAGCCATCCGCACCACGCGCAAGCCGATCGACGCGGTGATCTGCGACATCCGCCTGCCCGACGGGACGGGCGAAGAGCTTTACGACACCCTCACCCGCACCGGCCATCCGCCGCCTTTCCTGTTCATCACCGGACAGGGCGGGATCGAGCAGGCGGTGCGGCTGATCCGGTCGGGGGCGGCCGATTACATCACCAAGCCCTTCGAGATCGGGGCCTTCCTGAAACGGCTCGCCACGGTGATGCGGCCCCGCGCCGACGAGGAGATGCCGCCCGAAACCGGGATCACCGCCGCCGCGCGCGCCGTGGATCGTCAGGTGGCCGAAGCGGCGGCCCGCGATGACGCGCTGCTGATCCGCGGGGCCTCCGGGCTGGGCAAGCTGCGGCTGGCGCGACGGCTGCATGACCTGTCGGACCGCAAGGCCGCGCCGCTGGTCGTCTGCAACGCCCTGCGCGACAGGGTCGGGTTCGAAGACCTGCAATCCGCCCTGCGCCAGGTCGGCGAGGGCACGCTGGTCGTCATCGCCATCGGACAGCTGGAGTCTGCCGCGCAGGACGCCCTCATGGCCGCGCTTTCCGCGCCGCGCTTCCGGCTGGTCGCCACCATGGGCGTCCCGACTGCCGAGGACTCCGCGCTGCGGGCCGATCTCATGGCGCTTCTGCTCTCGCACGAAATCGTCGTGCCCCCGCTTGCCGATCGCCCCGACGATGCCGTCTGGCTGGCGGCGCGGCTGTTTCCCGGCTTCAACGCCCGTCGCGCGGCGCCGCTGACCGGCCTCGCGGCGACGGCGGAAGCGGCGATCCGCGCGCATGACTGGCCGGGCAACGGACGCGAGCTGCGCGCCCGCCTGATGCGCGCGGTCGAGGCGGCGGAGGGAGAGCTTGTCCTGACCTCCGACCTCTTTCCCGAACGCGCGGCGAACGCCGCTATGCGCTCATTGGCCGAGGTGCGCGACGCGGCCGAACGGGCGCAGATCGTGGCGGCGCTGGACCGGACCGGCGGGCAGGTGGGCGAGGCGGCAAGACTGCTGCGCGTGTCGCGCACCACCTTGTGGGAGAAGATGCAGAAGCTGGGGCTTTAGGCCGCGCGGCGATGTTCGGAAATCCGAACGCCCGAAATTTGTGCACATTTTGAACAACTTGCCGCAGCGCGGCGCAAGTCTCTGGGCCGTCGCGCCGCCCCCTTCCGCTCCGCTATTCTTGGGCAGAGGCAACCAGGGAGGGAAGCTCACATGAAATGCAACCGGTTGGTCGATGTCGGCCGCCGTCAGTTCCTGCGCGGGGGTATCCTTGGCGCGGCGGGGGCTGCGGCAGCAACGGTGATGCCTGCGGGGCAGGCACAGGCGAAGGCGCGGGCGATGGTGGACTATCCGTCGAACCGCCTTGCCAATCTGGCAGACCTCAAGGTGAACGAGCCGATGGACATCGGCTACCCCGATGCTGACAGCCCCGGCATCCTGCTGAAGCTGGGCACCCCGGTCGAGGGCGGCGTCGGCCCGGACGGCGACATCGTCGCCTATTCGGTGCTCTGCCCGCACAAGGGCTACATCATGAGCTATGCGGCCTCGGACAAGACGCTGAACTGCCCCGGGCACTTCAGCCGGTTCGACTGTGAAAAGGGTGGCCAGCAGGTCTGGGGCCATGCCACGCAGAACCTGCCGCAGTTCGCCCTGCGGGTGGACGACAAGGGCGACATCTATGCCGAAGGCGCGGACGAGCTGATCTACGGCCGTCTGTCCAACGTGCTGGCGTAAGGGGGGCGATCACATGGCTTACAAACGCAACATCGACCGCCTGCCGATCATTCCCGCAGGCGCCAAGGAACACAACGTCACCTGCCACTACTGCATCGTCGGCTGCGGCTACAAGGCCTATACCTGGCCGCTGAAGACGCAAGGCTCGACCGACAGCAACTGGATCGGCGCGGACCTGTCGCAACAGCAGGGGGCCGAGACCGAGGCCTGGTATGCGCCCTCGATGTACAACGTCGTCAAGCAGAACGGCAAGGATGTGCATCTGGTCATCAAGCCCGATGTGAACTGCGTGGTGAACTCAGGGCTCGGCTCGATCCGCGGCGCGCGGATGGCCGAGAACCGGCGGTCCGACGTGAACGGCACCCAGCAGCAGCGCCTGACCGATCCGATGGTCTGGCGCTATGGCACCTGGCAGCCGACATCCTGGGATGATGCCTTGGACCTGGTGGCCCGCGTCACCGCGCGCGTGATCGACAAGGACAACGAGGACGATCTCTTCGTGTCGATGTTCGACCACGGCGGCAGCGCAGGCGGGTATGAGAACACCTGGGGCACCGGCAAGCTCTACTTCGGCTCGATGAAGGTCAGGCACTGCCGCATCCACAACCGCCCGGCCTACAACTCGGAGGTCCACTCCAGCCGCGACATGGGCGTGGACGAGCTGAACTACAATTACGCCGACTATGAAGTCACCGACACGATCTTCCTGGTCGGCACCAACCCGATGGAGTGCCAGACCAACCTGTTCCTCAACCACATGGTCAAGGGGATGCAGGCCGGGGCCAAGGTCGTCATCTCGGACCCGCGCCGCACGGTGACGGTGGATGCCTGTGAGCAGGTGGCGGGCGCCGAGAACGTCCTGCATCTGGCGATCACGCCCGGGTCGGACGTGGCGCTGCACAACACCCTGTTCACCTACATCGCCGATCAGGGCTGGGTCGATGCCGACTTCATCGCCAAATCGACCTTCCAGGGCGACGTGGCGGTTCCTGCCGACAGCGCGCATCCCGCGTCGCTCGGTTCGTTCGAGGCCGCGCGTGTGGCCTGCAGGATGAGCCTGGCCGACGGCGCCGCCGCCACCGGCCTGACCGAGGCGCAGATCATCCAGGCCGCCGAGTGGATCGCCAAGCCCAAGGAGGACGGCAGCCGCCGGAAATGCGTCACCGGCTATGAAAAGGGCATCATCTGGGGCAACGACAACTATCGTGCCATCGGCAGCTTGCTGAACATCGCGCTGGCCACCGGCAACGTCGGGCGCGAGGGCGGCGGCTGTTGCCGTCTGGGCGGCCACCAGGAAGGCTACTACCGCCCCTCCGACGCCCATGTCGGCCGCCCCGCGCCCTATATCGACGACCTGCTGATCGCCGGTCGCGGCAAGGTGCACCACATCTGGGCCAACGACCACTACAAGACCACGCTGAACGCCAGCCAGTTCAAGCGCGTCTACAACCGGCGCAGCCAGATGGTGAAGGATGCCATGGACGCCGCCGCCGGGCGCCCGCGCGAAGAGCTGGTCGATGCCATCGTCGGCGCGATCAATGCGGGCGGTCTCTTCGTGGTGGATGTGGACATCATCCACAGCCAGATCGGCCAGGCCGCGCATGTGATCCTGCCGGCGGTCGAATCGGGCGAGATGAACCTGACCTCGATGAACGGCGAACGGCGCCTGCGGCTGACCGAGAAATACATGGACCCGCCGGGCTCGGCGCGCCCCGACTGCCTGATCGCCGCCGGCATCGCCCAGAACCTGGAACGTGTGCTGCGCGAGGACGGGCGCAACGAGTATGCCGACCAGTTCAAGGGCTATGACTGGAAGACCGAGGAAGACGCCTTCATGGACGGCTACCATCAGGGCAACCCCGAAGTCACCTATGACCGCCTGCGCGCCATGGGCAACGATGGGGTGCTGGAGCCGGTGGTGGGCTTTGCCGACGGCAAGCTGATCGGCACCAACCGCCTGTATGAGGACGGCAACTTCACCCGGCACGGGCGCGAGGACAAGAAGGCGCTGTTCTGCCTGGGCGAATGGCGCGGCTGGCAGGCTCCGGGCAAGGCCCAGCAGCAGGCCAACCACCGCTTCTTCATCAACAACGGCCGCGCCAACATGAACTGGCAGAACTGGTTCCTGGATCAGGGCAACGACTTCGTGATGGATCGCTTCCCGGTGCCCTTCATCCAGATCAACCCCGACGACATGGCCGAGCTTGGCATCAAGGCGGGCGACATGGTCGAGGTCTACAACGATGTGGGCGCGACCCAGGCGCTTGCCTACCCCGAGCCGACCGCCCGTCGCAACGAGACCTTCATGGTCTTCGGTGCCCCGAACGGCGCGCAGGGCAATATCGTGAACGCCGGCGTGAACGAGCTGATCCTGCCGAACTACAAGGCCACCTGGGCGAACATCCGCAAGATCTCGGATGCGACCCCGGCCTCGGCGGCGGTGTCCTACAAGTCGTGGGAAGTCGAGCTCTGATCTGACCCTGAAGCCGCCCGGGGGAAGCCTCGGGCGGCGTCCTTCTGCCAGGATGCGCCCATGAAACTTGCCTATGTCACCTTGCAGGGGCGCGGTCGCACCGATGCCCTGATCGCCGAGGTCGCCGCCCTTCTGGAAGCCGAAGGGGTTCGTCTTGCCGGAACCGTGCAGTCGAACCACGAACGCGAGGGTCGGCGCAAATGCGACATGGACCTGCGCATCCTGCCCGATGGCCCCGTGGTCCGCATAAGCGAAGACCGGGGCGACCTTGCGCGCGGCTGCACGCTGGACAGCGGCGCGCTGGAGCAGACCGTCCATGCCGTCCAGCAACGCCTCGACGGGGCCGAGGTCCTGATCGTGAACAAGTTCGGCAAACGCGAAGCCGAAGGTCGCGGACTTGTCCCCGTCATCGCCGAGGCGCTTGACCGTGGCCTGCCCGTCCTGATCGGGGTGAACGGGTTGAACCTTGCCGCCTTCCTTGCCTTTGCCGGGGCAGAAGTATCCCCCCTGCCGGCCGACGCCGAGATCGTCGCGGCATGGTGCAGGGCGTCTGTGACCGTTATAAGCGCCTGATCCCGAACAACCGCGAACCGCCGCAGGCTCCCCTTCCCTTTCCCGGGCGCAAGCCTTTCGCCTGTGATCGGGTCTGTTCGTCGACCTCGCAGGTCTTGCGCGTGCCACGCAGCGACCATGATTTGCCGACGGGCCGCCGACGTTCCCCCCTTTCCCCCGGCCCCCGGCCCGTGCAAATTGCCCACCATGGCCGAGCCGAAAGACCAGCTTCCCGAACCCGACCGCCTTGAAGGCGCCCCGCATCCGCGCGAAACGCGGATTCTCTTCGGCCATGCCGCCGCCGAGGCCGAGCTTCTGCGCGCTCACCAATCCGGTCGCCTGCACCACGCCTGGATGCTGACCGGGCCAAAGGGTGTGGGCAAGGCGACGCTTGCCTGGCGCATGGCGCGATTCCTCCTGGCCACCCCACCCGATGACGGCGGCATGTTCGCAGCTCCTCCCGCCGAAACGCTGGACATCCCCGACAGCCACCCGGTTGCCCGCCGCCTTCTGCAAGGGTCCGAGCCGCGCCATTACCTCTTGCGCCGCGGCCCGAACGAAAAGGAAACCGCACTGTCGCAGGTCATTTCGGTCGAAGACGTGCGAAGGATGAAAAGTTTTTTCAGCTTGTCCGCAGCAGACGGCGGCCATCGCACGGCCATCGTCGACTGCCTGGACGAGATGAACACCGCCTCGGCCAATGCGCTGCTGAAACTGCTGGAAGAACCGCCGCCGAACGTGACCTTCTTCCTGATCGCGCACCAGCCCGCGCGGCTTCTGCCCACCATCCGGTCGCGCTGCCGCGAACTGCGGTTGACACCGCTTGCGCCGCAGGATCTGGCCGATGCGCTCACCCAGGCCGGGGGCGAGATCGCGCCCGAGGATCGCAGCGCCCTGGCCGAACTGTCCGGCGGCTCGGTGGGCGAGGCATTCCGGCTGACCAATCTCGACGGATTGAAGCTTTATGCCGCTCTCGTGCGGCTTTTCTCCACCCTGCCCCGGCTCGACCGCCCGCAGGCCCTGGCCCTGTCGGACCTCGCCGGTGCCCGGGGCGCGGCGGAAACCTTCGACCTTCTCGTCACCCTCATCGACCTTGCGCTGGCCCGGCTTGCCCGGCATGGCGTGACCGGCCAGCTTCCGCCCGAGGCCGCGCCGGGCGAGGCCCGGCTTCTGCAACGCCTGTCCCCCGACCCGCGCGCCGCGCGCGGCTGGGCCGACCTTGCGCAATCGCTTGCCGCCCGCGCCCGGCGCGGCAAGGCCGTCAACCTTGACCCCGCCGCGCTTCTGATGGATATGCTCCTGAAGGTCGACGAGACGGCGGGGAGCCTCGCCTTGAGGTAAGCCGATGCCCCCCACTGCCCTTGATCTGGTCGACAGCCACTGTCATCTGGACTTCCCCGACCTGATCCTTGAAACCGACGCGATCATTGCCCGCGCCCGCGCCGCCGGGGTGAACCGGATGGTCACCATCTGCACCCGGCTGCACCACGAACCCAGGGTCCGCGCCCTGGCCGAAGCCCATGCCGAGGTCTTCTATGCCGCCGGCACCCACCCGATGAGCGCGGCCGAAGACCCCCTGGCCTCGGTCGAGGACCTCGTCGCCCTCGCCCGTCACCCGAAATTTGTCGGCATCGGCGAAACCGGGCTCGACTACCACTACACCGCCGAGTCCAAGGCGATCCAGCAGATCAGCCTGCGCATCCATATCGAGGCCGCGCAGGAAACCGGCCTGCCCCTCATCATCCATGCCCGCGACGCGGATGAGGACATGGAGGCGATCCTGGCCGAAGGCATGGCCCGAAAACCGTATGCTTGCGTGATGCACTGCTTTTCCTCCGGCCCCCGCCTCGCCGAAGCCGCGCTTGAGATGGGCTTCACCCTTTCGATCTCCGGCATCGCCGCCTTCCCGAAATCGCAGGACCTGCGCGACATCTTTGCAAGGACCCCGCTTGACCGGCTGATCCTGGAGACCGACAGTCCTTACCTTGCCCCCCCGCCCCATCGCGGCAAGCGGAACGAACCCGCCTATGTCGCCCATACCGCGCGGGCAATGGCCCCGGTCTTCGGGTTGAGCCTGGAAGACTTCGCCGCGATCACCACCGCGAACTTCGACCGCCTCTTCCCCCGCGCCGCCCGCAGCGCACAGGCCGCATGATGGCGAAGCTGACCTTCACCATCCTCGGCTGCGGCTCCTCGGGTGGCGTGCCCCGCCTTGGCGGCATCTGGGGGGACTGCGACCCGACAAATCCGAAGAACCGCCGCCGCCGCTGTTCGATGCTTGTCACCCGCGAAACGGCCGAAGGGGTGACCCGCGTGCTGATCGACACCTCTCCCGACATGCGCGAGCAACTTCTGGACGCGGGCGTCGGCGCGCTGGACGGTGTGGTCTACACCCACAGCCACGCCGACCACATGCACGGGATCGACGACCTGCGGCAGGTCGTCTTCAACCAGCGCCAGCGCCTGCCGGTCTGGGCCGACGCCCCCACGCAAGAGGCGCTCCTCTCGCGCTTCGGCTATGCCTTCGTCCAGCCCGAAGGCTCGCCCTATCCGCCGATCCTCGACCTGCATACCATCGACGGTCCCGTCACTGTGCCGGGTGCGGGCGGCCCGGTCACGCTGACCCCCTTCCGCGCCGATCATGGCAGCATGGACGCGCTCGGCTTCCGCATCGGCCCGCTTGCCTATCTGCCCGACGCCGTGGACATCCCGGCGGAAAGCTGGCCGGTGCTGGACGGCCTCGACTGCTGGATCGTGGACGCGCTGCGGCGAAAGCCGCACCCGACCCATGCGCATCTGGATATGACACTCGGCTGGATCGCCCGCGCCAGGCCCGCCCGCGCCGTCATCACCAACATGCACATCGACCTCGACTACGAGACCCTGAAGGCCGAGCTTCCGCCCCATATCACGCCTGCATTCGACGGGATGACGGTCGTCTACGACAACCAGCCGTGAGCGCGCTTCTCGACGTCATCCTGCCTGTCTTTCTGGTCATCGGCTTCGGCTATGCCGCCGTCAGGGCGCAGCTACTCGCCGAACCCGCCGTCGATGGCCTGATGCGGTTCGCGCAGAACTTTGCCGTGCCCTGCCTTCTGTTCCGGTCGATCGCGCATCTCGACCTGTCGGTCGCCTACGACCTCGGCCTGATGACCAGCTTCTACGCCGGAGCCTTCGCCGGCTTTTTCGCCTGTTTCTTCGGCACCATGCTGATCTTCCGCCGCCCGATGCCCGATGCCGTGGCCATCGGTTTTGCCGGGCTCTTCTCGAACTCGCTCCTTCTCGGCCTCGCCATCACCGAGCGCGCCTACGGGGCGGCGGCGCTCGAAGGAAACTACGCGATCATCTCGCTGCACGCGCCGATGCTTTACGGCTTCGGCATCGCGCTGATGGAATGGGCCCGTTCCCGAGGGCGCGGATTGTCTGGCCCGAGGCTAGTGCGCCAGATCGGCCGGGCGATCCTGTCGCAGTCGCTGGTGATCGGCATCCTTCTCGGCTTTGCCGTCAACCTCGCCGGGAACCCCCTGCCGGGCTTCTTCTGGTCCGGCGTCGACATGGTGGCGCGGGCGGCGATCCCGGTGGCGCTTTTCGGGCTGGGCGGAGTCCTTGTCCGCTACCGGATCGAGGGCGACATCGGCCCGGTGCTGATGGTCACAGCCGCCTCGCTGGTCCTGCATCCGGCGATCACCTGGGTCCTCGGGACGCGGGTCTTCGACCTGGGGACGGCAGCGCTGCGGTCGGCGGTTGTCACGGCCGCGATGGCGCCGGGGGTCAACGCCTACATGTTCGCCCATATGTATGGGGTCGGGAAACGGGTCAACGCCTCGGCCGTGCTGGTGGCGACGGCCCTGTCGATCCTGACGACCTGGGGCTGGCTGCACCTTCTGCCCTGACCGCTCCTCGTTGGCTTCGCCCCTCCTCGTTGAGCGCCAGCGACGAGAAGCCGAAGGCGAACGAGGAGCCGTCCCTCAGCGCCCCGTCACGCCCCGCAGCCTGTCCGACCGGCGCCGCAACAGTTCGACCGTGGTCAGCAGCAGCACCGAGATCACCACCAGGATCGTCGCCACGGCAAGGATGGCGGGAGAGATCGCCTCGCGGATGCCGTTGAACATCTGCCGCGGGATCGTCTGCTGGTCAGGACCCGCGATGAACAGGACCGCCACCACCTCGTCGAACGAGGTGACAAAGGCAAACAGCGCACCAGAGATCACGCCCGGCAGGATCAGCGGCATGATGACCTTGAAGAAGGTCGTGCGCGGGTTCGCCCCCAGCGATTGCGCCGCGCGGATCAGCGACTGGTCAAAGCCGGTCAGCGTCGCAGTTACGGTGATGATGACGAAGGGGATGCCCAGCACGGCATGGGCCATGATGACCCCCAGATGCGAGTTGGCAAGGCACCCCTTTTCCGACAGCGCCCAGCCGAACAGAAACCCCATCGCAGAGTCGGGCGCCACGCAGGCCTTGGCGAAGAAGAAGCTCATCCCCACCGCGATGATGATGATCGGCACGATCATGGGCGAGATCAGCAGCGCCATGACAAGCCGCCGATAGGGCATTTCCGGCCGCGACAGACCCAAAGCCGCGACCGTGCCCAACGTCGTCGCCAGGATCGTCGCCCAGAGCCCGACCCAGAAGGAATTCTTCGCCGCCTGCACCCAGGTCGCGCGTTCCCAGACGGCGGCCCACCAGGTGCCGTCGCGCGGCGTCTCCGGCGCAGGGTGGCCGAGCGTCAGCAGCGTGTCGTACCAGCGCAGGCTGTATCCTTCGGGATCGAAGGACAGCATCTTCTGGGTGAAGGTGAAATAGGGCTCGGCGTTGAAGGACAACGGGATGACGATCAGGATCGGCGCGATCAGGAACAGGAATACCAGGCAGCAGATCACCAGATAGGTGTAGTACCAGATCCGCTCCAGCGGCGAGGCATAGGTGGGTAGCGCCATGATGGTCTCCTCAGCCGAATTTCAGCCGGTCGATGCCGATCAGCCGGTCGTAAAGCCAGTAAAGCAGCAGGATCGACGCCAGAAGCATCCCGGCAATGGCTGCGGCCAGCGACCAGTTCGACTTGGACATGTGGAAGGCGATCAGGTTCGAGATCAGCTGCCCGTCCGCGCCCCCGACCAGCGCGGGGGTGATGTAGTAACCCACGGCCAGGATGAAGACCAGAAGCGAGCCCGCCGCGATCCCCGGCAGGGTCTGCGGCAGATAGACCCGGCGGAACGTGGTCCAGCTGGTGGCCCCCAGGGATCGCGCGGCCCGGGCATAGCTGGGCGGGATCACCCGCATGACCGAATAAAGCGGCAGGATCATGAAGGGCAGCAGAACATGGGTCATCGCCACGATGGTGCCGGTCATGTTGTACATCATCGCAAGACGGCCGCTGTCGTCCAGAAGTCCCAGGGCAACAAGCATGTTGTTGACCACGCCCTGCTCCTGCAGAAGCGCGATCCACGAGGTCGTCCGCACCAGAAGCGAGGTCCAGAACGGCAAGAGCACCAGGATCATCAGAAGCGACGATTTCGCCATCGGCAGCGTCGCAAGAAGATGCGCGACCGGGAAGGCCAGCAGCAGGCACAGCAGCGTGATGATGGCCGAGATCAGGAAGGTCTTGGCAAAGAGGTAAAGGTAGATCCGTTCGTTGTCCTGCCCCCGCTCCCAGCCCTTGTCGGTCAGCTTGAGGTCCAGAGCGACCTTGTAGAACTCGGCGGTATAGACGTGGCTTGCCGAGGCCATGCCCCGCCAGAGCGCGGGCCTTGCCCATTCCTTGTCAAGGGCCGGAAGGCTTTCCTTGAAGGGCGGGGTCAGGCTTGCAGCCTCGCGCGCGCCTTTCTTGAACAGGCTGATCGAGCCGGGCACGGAATAGTTGATCCGGGTCCCCGCGATGCCGGTGGTCTTTTCCACCTGCATCCGCGCCAGGTCCTGGACCAGGGCGGCGTAAGCCTCTTCCGGCGGGTTCATCGGGTCGAAATCGGGATTGGACTTGAACCAGGCCACCAATGCCGGGGCGGACGATGCGAAACCGTCATGTTCGAAGGACCGCTTCAGCATGTAGACGATGGGGATGAGGAAGGTCAGCAGGACAAAGGCCAGAAGCGGCAGCACCAGAAGGAACGCCCGGCGTCTGGCCCGGGCCTGCGCGGTCGCCAGCGCGGCCTTCAGCGGGCGGCCATCGGCGGTGGTCAGAAGTGCGGTCGGTGCCTCGGCCATGCCTGCCTCGTCTTCGGAAGGACCGGGCGCGAGGGGGGGGGCCCCCGCGCCCGGAGATCGGTTTACTGCGCCAGCCAGGACTGGAAGCGCTCGTTCAGCTCCGCGTCATGATCGACCCAGAAGTCGGACGAGGTTTCCAGCGCGTTGCCCAGGTTCTCCGGCGCGGTCGGCAGGTGGGGCGCCATCACCGTCTTGCCGTCCTTGAAGACGATGGGTTCCGCGAAGGACGACTTGCGGGCCGGCCCGTAGGAGATCTGCTGCGCCTGGGCGCGCAGGCCTTCGGTCGAGGTGGCATAGCGGATGAAGTCCATCGCCAGATCCTTGTTCGGCGCGCCCTTCGGCACGACGTACATCTCGTTTTCGTAGATCTGGCCGTCCCAGACGATGACGAAGGGCTTGCCCTCGGTCATCGCGGCGTTGAAGATCCGGCCGTTGTAGGCGGTGGTCATCACGACCTCGCCATCGGCCAGAAGCTGCGGCGGCTGGGCCCCGGCTTCCCACCAGACGACCTGATCCTTGATCGTGTCCAGCTTGGCAAAGGCACGATCCACGCCTTCGGGGGTGTTCAGCACGTCATAGACCTCGGCGGCCGGAACACCATCGCCCAGAAGCGCGAATTCCAGAACGGCCTTGGCGCCCTTCTTCAGGCCGCGCTTGCCGGGGAATTTCTCCAGGTCGAAGAAGTCGGCTGCCGTCTTCGGCACGTTGTCGCCGGTGAACTTGCTCGCGTCATAGGCAAAGACGTTCGACCAGATGTCGGTCGAGACGCCGCATTCGGTGATCGCACCGGGCAGGAAATCCTCGGTCGCCGGGGTGCCATCCGGGGCGGGCGGCAGGCTGGCGGCGTCGATCGGCTCCAGGATGCCTTCGTCGCACAGACGGATCGCGTCGGCATATTCGACCGAGGCGACATCGACGGTCACGTTGCCGGCTTCGACCATCGCCTTGATCGCCGGGGCCGGGTTGTCGCTGTCGACCATGATCGCGGGATTGCCGGTCTTGGCCGACCAGGGCTTCACATGGGCTTCGGTCTGGGCCGCGCCATAGGCACCGCCCCAGGACATGACCGTCACGTCGGCATTGGCGGCAAAGCCAAAGCTGACCAGAGCGGTGGTAAGGATAAGGGTCTTCTTCATTGGCAGTCTCCCTGTCTTGGTTGGTTGCACTGGCCGGTCATCGCGGCCGCTTCGGTATCAAGGATCCAGCGCGCGGGCATCCTGGGGATGCCAGCCCACCTTGATCTTCTGGCCGGGCGTCAGCTTCGTCTGGCCCAGCGTGTTGCGCATCTTCATCACGAACCCGTCCGAGCCCGCGACTTTCAGAACCGCGCGCAGGATGTCGCCCATGTAGATGATCTCGACCACTTCGGCGTCGATCGTGTGGGCGCCGGGCGGCATCATCTCGGGCTTGAACTCCACCCGCTCGGGCCGGATCGAGACCAGCGTCTTGCCGCCCTTTTCCCTTGCGTTGACGGCGGTGGCGTCGATCAGCTCGCCGGTCGCAAGCCGGACCAGCGCCCGGTCGCCGGTCAATTCCTCGATCGTGCCCAGAAGCTTGTTGTTCTCGCCGATGAACTGGGCGACGAAGCTGTTTTCGGGGCGTTCGTACAGGTCCGCAGGGGGCGCAAGCTGCTGGATCCTGCCATCGTTGAACACGGCCACGCGATCCGACATGGTCAGCGCCTCGCCCTGGTCGTGGGTCACATAGACCACGGTGATCCCAAGCGATTCATGCAGATGCTTGATCTCGAACTGCATGTGTTCGCGCAGCTGCTTGTCCAGTGCGCCAAGGGGTTCGTCCATCAGGACGAGCTTGGGATCGAACACCAGCGCGCGGGCCAGAGCGATCCGCTGCTGCTGGCCACCCGAAAGCTGCGCCGGACGGCGGTTCGCATAGGCCCCCATCTGAACCATGTCCAGGGCGCGCTTGATCTTCGCCTCACGCTCGTCCTTGCCCATGCCGCGCACTTCCAGCGGAAAGGCCAGGTTCTCCCCCACGGTCATGTGCGGGAAAAGCGCGTAATTCTGGAACACCATGCCGATCCCGCGCTTGTGCGGCGGCACCTGGTTGATGTTCACCCCGTCCAGCTTGATCTCGCCATGCGTGGCGGTCTCGAACCCCGCCAGCATCATCAGGCAGGTCGTCTTGCCCGAGCCCGACGGGCCAAGCATCGTCAGGAACTCGCCCTTGCCGATCGACAGGTTCAGGTCCTTCACGACAAGCGTGACCCCGTCATAGCTTTTCTGAACATGCTCGAACGCGACGAAGGCGTCGGTGCGGGGCTCTTGCGTCACCCGTGTCTCCCTGATGGTTCCGGGGCTTACCGCCCTCTGGCTTGATTCGACTAAACCGAAACCGGCCCCCCAATGCAACGCACTTTTTCGACGCCAGAAGGCACTTTGGCGACCTGTCCGGGCCAGTTTGCGCCGTTACGGGAAGAACGCACAGTATTGCACGGTTCCGCAGCCGATCTGCCTGCAATCGGCGCAAGAAAAGGAGGCAATCCTGCGGCAGGGTCGCGCGGCAAAGGCAAAGGGCGCGGGGTTTCCCCCACGCCCTTGGTATTGTCCAACGAACCCTGGTGCGGATGAAAAGACTCGAACTTTCACTCCGGTTAAGGAACAGCGACCTCAACGCTGCGCGTCTACCAATTCCGCCACATCCGCATGTGGGCCCGGTATGGACGCCCGCTATCTAGCGGCAGTCGCGCGGGATGAAAAGGGGCTTTTTCTTTCGGGACCTGTCCGCAATCCGATCGGTCGCCGGATCGCGTCGGCGGCTATGGATCATCGGGGCAGACAGGATTATCACGCATGGGATGGTTGACTGGACGCATATCCCGGGCCTGGCCCCCTACCCCGAGACCCTCGCGGCGATGGAGGCCCATGTCGCCGCGATGACCGAAGGGCGCGCGGGCGAGGCGATCTGGCTGCTGGAGCATCCGCCTCTTTACACCGCGGGCACCTCGGCGAAGCCCGCCGATCTGGTCGATCCCGACCGCTTTCCGGTCTACCCGGTCGGGCGCGGCGGGCAATACACCTATCACGGGCCGGGACAGCGGGTGATCTACACGATGCTCGACGTCAAGGCGCGGGGCGGCGACGTGCGCTGCTTTGTCCGCGACCTCGAACGCTGGGTGATCGACACCCTGGCCGAGTTCAACGTCACGGGCGAGATCCGCGAGGGCCGCGTCGGCGTCTGGGTCCAGCGTCCCGACCGCCCCGGCCCAGATGGCCGCCCGACCGAGGACAAGATCGCCGCCATCGGGATCAAGCTGCGCCGCTGGGTCAGCTTTCACGGCATCTCGATCAACGTGGAACCCGACCTGTCGCATTTCGCCGGAATCATCCCCTGCGGCATCCGCGACCACGGGGTCACCAGCCTGGTGGACCTTGGCCTGCCGGTGACGATGGCCGATCTGGACGCAGCGCTAATGGCAAGCTTCGAGCGGAGTTTCAACCGCGCCCGCGCCTGCCAAGTTGTCACATAGCACCAAGATGCTATTGCATATCAAGGCCGCACGCCCTCATGTTCCCGTCTCGGGGGTGCAGCTTCGCGCCCGGACAAACACGAGGACATCATGAAGACGTTCATCCTTCTTGCCGTTGCCGCCTCCGCTCTGGCCGTGCCGGCCTTCGCGGGCGACCCGGCTGCCGGCGAGGAAACGTTCAAGAAGTGCAAGGCCTGCCATTCCGTGATCGCCCCCGACGGGACCGAGATCCAGAAGGGCGGCCGCACCGGTCCCAACCTCTATGGCGTCATCGGCCGCGCCGTCGCCTCGGACCCGGACTTCAAATACGGCGAATCCATCGCCGCCCTGGGGGCCAAGGGCGCCGTCTGGGACGAAGCCAGCCTTGCGGCCTATGTGGCCGATCCGGCCGCCTATCTGAAAGAGGCGCTTGGCGACAATGCCGCGAAGTCGAAGATGTCCTTCAAACTGGCTTCCGGTGGCGAGGACGTGGCCGCCTACCTCGCATCGGTCGCGCAGTAATCTCGCCTGACGACGTCACCCTGGGGCGCGGTTCCGGATCGGAGCCGCGCCTTTTCCCATTCGGGCCCAGAATCTTGCGACTGCGGCAAAGTCGTGCATTGCGACCTACCGTCGGCACCGCTAAAGACATGAAGACAAGGGAAACCGGGCGGTCCGATTAACGGGCAGCAAACGGAATCACGGAACGACCAAAGCGGAGGACGCCAATGGCAGACGCAGCCATCCATGGCCACGAACACCACAGACCCGGGTTCTTCACCCGCTGGTTCATGTCGACCAACCACAAGGACATCGGGATCCTGTATCTGTTCACAGGCGGTCTCGTCGGCCTGATCTCGGTCATCTTCACCGTCTACATGCGGATGGAGCTGATGCAGCCGGGCGTGCAGTACATGTGCCAGGAGGGCGCGCGCTTCATCGCCGATGCCTCGGCGACCTGCACCCCGAACGGGCATCTGTGGAACGTGATGATCACCTATCACGGCGTCCTGATGATGTTCTTCGTCGTCATTCCGGCACTGTTCGGCGGCTTCGGCAACTATTTCATGCCGCTGATGATCGGCGCGCCGGACATGGCCTTCCCGCGGATGAACAACCTGTCCTACTGGCTCTATGTCGCAGGCACCTCGCTGGGCGTGGCCTCGATGCTGGCGCCGGGCGGAGGGGGTGATCTCGGGACGGGTTCGGGCGTGGGCTGGGTCATGTACCCGCCGCTGACCACCACCGCCGAAGGCGGCTATGCGATGGACCTGGCGATCTTCGCCGTCCACCTCTCGGGTGCCTCGTCGATCCTGGGCGCGATCAACATCATCACCACCTTCCTGAACATGCGCGCGCCGGGCATGACCCTGCACAAGGTGCCGCTCTTCGCCTGGTCGATCTTCGTGACCGCCTGGCTGATCCTGCTGGCCCTGCCGGTGCTGGCCGGTGCCATCACCATGCTGCTGACCGACCGGAACTTCGGCACCACCTTCTTCGCGCCCTCGGGCGGCGGTGACCCGGTCCTCTACCAGCACATCCTGTGGTTCTTCGGCCACCCCGAGGTCTACATCATCATCATCCCCGCCTTCGGCATCATCAGCCATGTGATCTCGACCTTTGCGCGCAAACCGATCTTCGGCTACCTGCCGATGGTCTATGCGATGGTGGCGATCGGCGTCCTGGGCTTCGTCGTCTGGGCGCACCACATGTACACCGCCGGGATGAGCCTGACGCAGCAAAGCTACTTCATGCTGGCGACGATGGTCATCGCGGTGCCGACGGGGGTGAAGATCTTCTCGTGGATCGCGACGATCTGGGGCGGCTCGGTCGAGTTCAAGACCCCGATGCTCTGGGCCTTCGGCTTCCTGTTCCTCTTTACCGTCGGCGGCGTCACGGGCATCGTCCTGTCCCAGGCCCCGGTGGACCGCGCCTACCACGACACCTACTACGTGGTCGCCCACTTCCACTATGTGATGAGCCTGGGTGCCGTTTTCGGGATCTTCGCCGGAATCTACTACTGGATCGGCAAGATGTCGGGCCGCCAGTATCCGGAATGGGCGGGCAAGCTGCACTTCTTCATGATGTTCATCGGCTCGAACCTGACCTTCTTCCCGCAGCACTTCCTGGGCCGCCAGGGCATGCCGCGCCGCTACATCGACTATCCGGAGGCTTTCGCCTACTGGAACTGGTTCTCCTCGGTCGGTGCCTTCATCTCGTTCGCCTCCTTCGTGTTCTTCATCGGCATCGTGTTCTACACGCTCCTCTGGGGCCGTCGCGTGACCGAGAACAACTACTGGAACGAATACGCCGACACCCTGGAATGGACCCTGCCCTCGCCGCCGCCCGAGCATACGTTCGAGCAGCTGCCCAAGCCGTCCGACTGGGACAAGAGCCACGCGCACTAGGCGCCTGAGCTGAACTGAAGGCCCCGGGCGGAACCTCCCCCGGGGCCTTCGTCATTTCCACAAGGAATATCCCCGATGCGCATCGTCGTCTTCATCGTCCTGATCCTCGCGCTTGCGCTGGTCGGATATGTCGGCATCGGCGGCTACTTCCTGTCCTACACGCTCGCCGGCATCCTGCGCACGGGACCGATCGCCGCCGTCCTCGCCACCGCCGAGCCACCCAGCGACCCCTTGGCGCTCGGCTATCGGGGCGATCCGATGGCGGCCCTGTCCCTGCCCTTCGAAACCGTCAGGATCGAAACCCCGCTTGGGGCCAGCGAGGCCTGGCTCGTCCCCGCCGTCGGGGCCGAAGTCGGGCGCGCGATCTATGTCCACGGCATCGCCGGCGCGCGCGAGGACGGCTATCGCCACCTGTCCCTGCTGCACCAGGCGGGGTGGAGCGTCCTGCTCATCACCTACCGCAACGATCCCGGCGGCCCGGCCGATCCCAGCGGGCGCTACGGTTTCGGCCTGTCGGAATGGCCCGACCTCGAGGCCGCTGTCGCCTACATGGTGCCCGAGGACAGCAGCCCCGGCGTCCTCGTGGTCTCGGAATCGATGGGCGGCGCGATCCTGGGGCAGTTCCTGGCGCAAAGCCCGCTGGCCGGGCGGGTCAAGGCCGTGGCGCTCGACAGTCCCGCGATCAGCTTCAAGGCGGTGGTCGATCACCTTGGCCGGCAGTCGGGCAAGCCCCTGTCCGCGGCCCTGGCCTGGGCTGCGGCACGGATCCTGCCGTTTCAGACCGGCCTTGATCTTGACCGCGCCGAAGTCGTCGATGCCTATGCCGCCTTCCCCGGCCCCCTGTTCATCGCGCATGGTGCCGCCGACCGCATCGTGCCGATCGGCCCCTCGCAAACCCTGGCCGCCGCCCGCAGCGCTCCGACTGTCACGCTCTGGACCAGGGCCGACCACCTCGGCTCGTTTGCCGAGGACCCCGCCGCCTACAAGACCGCCTTCGACCAGTTCCTTGCCAGCGCCGCGAACTAGGCGTCCTTCGTCCGTATGGTGATCCTCCGCAATGCCCTACGAATGGCTTCCTCCTGACGGCGCGGACCAGCGCCTGCACCTCTGGCCGCATCGGTCGCTGACCCAGCGCGGCTTTGTCTGGTTCATCGGCGCAACCGCCGCGCTGATCTCCTTTCCGCTGCTTGGCGTCTTCGGCAGCCCGGTGCTCTGGGCGCTTTTGCCCTTCCTTCTTGGCACGATCTGGGGGATCTGGTTCGCCCTGCGCAAGAACGGACGCGACCGCGACATCGTCGAGGACCTGCGCCTGTCCCGCGACCGCATCTCGCTGGTCCGCCACGGGCCGAAGGGCCGCCGTCAGGACTGGGAGGCCAATCCCTACTGGCTGCGCATCACGCTGCACAAGACCGGCGGCCCGGTGCCGTACTACCTGACGCTGAAGGGCGAGGGGCGCGAGGTGGAACTGGGCGCCTTCCTGTCGGAAGAGGAACGGATCGCGCTGCACCACGAGCTGCAGGACCGGATCGCCCAACTGACCTGATCCTTCGCGACAAGCCTTGGAACCGTCCCAAACCGGACATATCTACGCCACAGCGCAACCGGATCGGTATTGCATCACCGAGGAGAAGACGATCATGCCGAAATTCTCGCTTGCAGCTGTCGTCGCGCTTGCACTGGCCACGCCCACCTTTGCATTCGAGATATCTTTCACCTGGGACGGACTGAAATCCTGCACCTCCGGTAACCCGAACACCGTCGCCAATCCCCGGTTCATGCTGAAGGATGTGCCGGAGGGCACGAAGTTCATCCGGTTCAAGCTGGTCGACAAGAATGTGCCAGATTTCAATCACGGCGGCGGTGTCGTGGCCTACAGCGGCCAGACTGTCATCGAGCCGGGCGCATTCAAATACAAGAGCCCCTGCCCCCCCAGCGGCGCGCACACCTACGAATGGACCGCAAGCGCGCAAAGCAAGAAGTCGGGCGGCAAGCTTGGCGTTGCCAAGGCCGCCCGCAAATACCCGGAGTAAGCCGGATCATCCCCCGGCTGGGGAGGAACCCTACCCCAGCCGCGCCTTGACCAGCGCACCGACCGCGCCGAAATCCATCTGGCCGGTGTATTTCGCCTTCAGCGCCGCCATCACCTTGCCCACGTCGCGGATCGAGGCCGCCCCCGTCTCGGCCACCGCCGCCTCGACCGCCGCCGCGATTTCGCCCTCATCCATCTGACGCGGCAGGAACTCCTGGATCACGGCGATTTCGGCCAGTTCCTTTTCGGCCAGCTCCAGCCGCCCGCCCTCTTCATAGGCCCGTGCCGATTCCTGGCGCTGCTTCACCATCTTGCCCATGATCTGCAGGATCTCGGCCTCGCCGACCTCGCCCGCATCCGCTTCGCCGCGAATGGCGATCTCGCGGTCCTTGATCGCGGCGTTTATCAGACGCAGCGTCGAAAGCCGGTCGGCCTCCTTGGCCTTCATGGCCTCCTTGAGGGCCGTCTGCAGACGGTCGCGCAAAAGCATGGTCAGACTTTCCGATAGTTTCCCCAAAGGCCGAGTCTACCCCGAACCGATCCCGACCGCAACCGCGCCTGATTTCCGCAAGCCATTGATCCGAATGGAAAAACCTTTTCGCATCCGCCCTTGACCCTGCCGCCCCCGCCCCTTAGTTTCCGCGCAATTTGCCAAAAGGGAAGAGTCGCCATGCCTGCGCCGCAGAAGCCTACCGCCTGCCTCGCCCTTGCCGACGGCACCCTGTTCTACGGCCACGGCTTCGGCGCGGTGGGCGAAACCGTCGCGGAACTCGTGTTCAACACCGCGATGACCGGCTATCAGGAGATCATGACCGACCCCTCCTACGCCGGCCAGGTCGTGACCTTCACCTTCCCGCACATCGGCAACACCGGCGTCACACCCGAGGACGACGAGACCGCCACCCCCGCCGCCGCCGGAATGGTGGTGAAATGGGACCCGACCGAACCCTCGAACTGGCGTGCCACGGGCGATCTGACCGACTGGCTCACCAAGGTCGGCCGCATCGGCATCGGCGGGATCGACACCCGGCGGCTCACCCGGGCGATCCGCCAGCAGGGCGCGCCGCATGTCACACTGGCGCATGACCCCGAAGGCAGGTTCGACATCGAGCGACTGGTCGCCAAAGCCCGCGCCTGGAAGGGCCTTGTCGGCCTCGACCTCGCAAAGGAGGTGACCTGCGCGCAAAGCTACCGCTGGGACGAAAAGCGGTGGGCCTGGCCCCAGGGCTACACCCGCCGCATAGGCCCCGGCCTGCGCGTCGTCGCCATCGACTACGGCGCCAAGCGCAACATCCTGCGCTGCCTGGCGTCCGTGGGCTGCGAGGTCACCGTGCTGCCCGCCACCGCCACCGCAGAAGAGGTTCTGGCCCACAACCCCGAAGGCGTTTTCCTGTCGAACGGTCCCGGCGACCCGGCGGCGACGGGCGAATATGCCGTGCCGATGATCCAGGGCGTGCTGCAAAAGGACCTGCCGCTGTTCGGCATCTGCCTTGGCCATCAGATGCTGGCCCTCGCCCTTGGCGCCAGGACCCGCAAGATGAACCATGGCCACCACGGCGCCAACCACCCGGTCAAGGACCTGACCACCGGCAAGGTCGAGATCACCTCGATGAACCACGGCTTCACCGTCGACGCCGACACCCTGCCGAAAGGGGTGAAAGAGACTCACGTCTCCCTCTTCGACGGCACCAACTGCGGCATCGCGGTGGACGGCAAGCCGATCTACTCGGTCCAGTATCACCCCGAAGCCTCTCCCGGACCGCAGGACAGCTTCTACCTCTTCGAACGCTTTGCCGAAGCGATGCAGGCGCGCCGCCAATCCTGAACGAATCCCTAATCGGTTAACCGCCTGTTAACCCTGCTCCGCCACTCTGGTGCCTGCACAATCAGGGGGCCGGTATGGGTGCCGCCGCAAAGATCGCAGACCAGCTGACTGTCCCGCCGCCCAAGGTGCCGCGCCGCTTTGCGGTGGGCGCATCGCTCCTGCGCGCAGGCGTCGTCGCACCCGAGGAAATGCTGACCGCCCTGTCGCATCAGGGGCGTGAGGCGGGCCGCCTCCCCGATGTCCTGCGCAGCCGCGGCCTTGTCGTCGAACGCGATCTGCTGGGCGTCGATGCCCGGAACTACGGCATCCGCGTCTTGGACCTCGACCGCGCCCATCCCGATCCCCGCCTGATCGACGCGGTGGGCAGCCAGGACTGCCTGCGTCACGGCATCGTCCCCTGGCAGACCGTCGGCGCGGTGACTGTCGTGGCCACCTCGCGCCCGGCGGAATTTCACCACATCCGCCCGATGCTGGAACAGCGTCTGGGTCCCGTGGCCGTCGGCATCGCCTCGCCGCGGGCGATCCTGGCCGCGATCCATGCCTGCCGGGGCGACCAGCTGGCCCGTGCTGCGGAAAACCGGGTGGCCCAGGCCGAAAGCTGCCGCAACTGGCCGCGCCTGCACCAGTCGCCCCGCGCCATGGCGGTCCTCGGCCTTGCGCTGGCGGCGCTTGCGCTTGCGCCTCTCGCCACCGGCCTTGCGACGCTGGCCTTCGCCATCCTTTCGCTTGTCTGCCTGACTGCTCTGAAGATCGCCGCCACGGTTGCCGCCCTGCGCGCGCCCCCGCCCGGCCCCACCCCGGCCAGCGACGCGATCCCCCCGGTCGTCTCGATCATCGTGGCGCTTTACAACGAGGCCGACATCGCCCCCCGGCTTGTCCGCCGCCTTGCCCGGCTCGACTACCCGGCCGAGTTGCTGGATGTCATCCTCGCGGTCGAGGCCGAGGATCACGTCACCCTCGACGCCCTTGCCAGGGCCGAACTGCCGCCCTGGATGCGCGTCGTCGTCGTGCCCGAGGGCAAGGTCAAGACCAAGCCCCGCGCGCTGAACCACGCCTTTGACCATGCCCGCGGCGCGATCGTGGGGGTCTATGATGCCGAGGATGCGCCCGACCCCGACCAGCTGAACCGCGTCGTGGAACGCTTTCAACGCTCCGGCCCCGAAGTCGCCTGCCTGCAAGGCGTGCTGGATTACTACAACCCGCGCACCAACTGGCTGTCGCGCTGCTTCACCATCGAATATGCCGGCTGGTTCCGGCTGATCCTGCCCGGCCTTGCCCGTCTGGGTCTGGTCGTGCCCCTGGGCGGCACCACGCTGTTCTTCCGGCGCGAGGTGCTGGACCGTCTCGGCGCCTGGGACGCGCACAACGTGACCGAGGATGCCGACCTGGGCATCCGTCTGGCCCGCCACGGCTACCGGACGGAACTGATCGACACCGTCACTCTGGAAGAGGCCAACTGCCGCCCGATGCCCTGGGTCAAGCAGCGGTCACGCTGGATCAAGGGCTACATGATGACCTGGGTCGTGCACATGCGTCAGCCGGTGCAGCTCTGGCGGCAACTCGGGCCGAAGGGCTTTCTCGGCTTTCAGGTCCTGTTCCTGGGCACCATCGCCCAGTTCCTGCTTGCGCCTCTCCTGTGGTCCTTCCTCCTGTTGCCCTTCGGCCTTGACCACCCGCTCTACGCGGCCCTGCCGGTCGCTGCGGTCTGGGTCATGTTCGGGGCCTTCTTCGTGTCCGAGGCGACCAACATCCTGATCGGCGCACTAGGCCTTGGCCGAACGGCGCATGGGCTCAGCCTGCTCTGGGTCCTCACGCTCAAGGTCTATTACCCGCTCGCCTCGCTGGCGGCCTACAAGGGCCTGCTGGAGCTGGCGACACGACCCTTCTACTGGGACAAGACAACCCACGGCCTCTTCGACCCCGCCGTCGAGGCGAAGGACTGAAGGCGCGACGGGACGACGCCCCTACCGCGTCCGAAGCTCGCCAGCCTCCACCCGAAGGCGCGTTTCGAAGGCCTGGCTGATATGCGACTTCAGCGCCTGATAGGCCGCCTCGCCATCCCCGGCCTCGATAGCCGCGACGATCTGCGCATGTTCGACCAGCGCCGCCTCGTCCCGCCCCTCGGCCGCAAAGGAGGTGTTGGCCATCAGGGCCATGCTGCGATGCACAAGGTCCAGCTGCTGCACCAGGAACCGGTTGTGGCTGGCCAGGTGGATCTGCTTGTGAAACCGCTTGTTCGCCCGGCTCAGCGCCTTGGGATCGCCGCCCAGCAGCGCCCGATCCTCGGCCACCATGCTTTTCAGCACCCGCACTTCCTCGGGCGTCGCGTGCCGGGCCGCAAGCCGCGCCGCCAGCCCCTCCAGCTCGGTCCGCACGGTGTAAAGCTCGGCCAGCTGGTTGTGGTCGAGGCTGGCCACGATCAGGCTGCGCCCGTCGCGCGTCAGCATCGCCTGCGTCTCCAGACGCTGCAAGGCCTCGCGCACGGGCGTGCGGCTGACGCCCAGCCGCTCGGCCAGCTCGCTTTCCACCAGCCGGTCGCCGGGCTTGTAGACCCCGGCCTCGATCGCTTCCAGCAACAGCGTGTAGGCGTCTTTCTGCACCGGTTCCGTCCCCCCTGCGCCGCCCGGACCATAAGCCGCCCATCCCCCTGCGATCAAGCCTTCCCAAGGCCGCGCCCCCGCACTACACCCTTGCCCATGCCGAAACAGGACTTCACCCACGTCACCACCTGGGTCTTCGACCTCGACAACACGCTCTATCCGCCCCACATGCGGCTCTTCGACCAGATCGAGGTCAGGATGACCGACTGGGTCATGCAGGCACTTCAGGTCGACCGCGCCCGCGCCGACCACCTGCGCGCCCATTACTGGGCGACCTACGGCACGACGCTTGCGGGCCTTATGGTCGAACACGGCGTAGATCCCGGCCCCTACCTGACCGAGGTCCACGACATCGACTTCTCGGTCCTGTCGCCCGATCCCGGCCTCGCGGCCAGCATCATGCGCCTGCCCGGCCGCAAGATCGTCTATACCAACGCCTGTGCGCCCTATGCCGAGAAAGTCCTTGCCGCCCGCGGACTTGGCGGCCTTTTCGACGGCATCTACGGGGTCGAGCATGCCGAGTTCCACCCCAAGCCCGCACCGCAGGCCTTTGCGACCGTGTTCGGCAAGGACGGCCTCGATCCGACCCGCGCCGCGATGTTCGAGGACGACGCGCGCAACCTTGCCGTGCCCCATGCGCTGGGGATGCGGACCGTCCACGTCGCGCCTCAGCCCGAGCCGGCCGGCCACATCCACCACCACACCGACGACCTCGCCGCCTTCCTCGCCCGGCTGACGGGGTGACACTGCGCCGCATCGCGCTTGCCTGATCCGGCGCTACATGTCCGGCAACCGCAAACGAGGATGCCATGACCGCTACCACCCTGTCCGCCCCGAACGCCTTCGGCCGCCTTGTCCGCGCGATTCCGATCATCGGACGCGTGATCCGCGAGGTCGAGCGCGAGGTCGACACGATCTATTACCTGATTGCCATCCTGGTGACCGGACTGGTCCTTGCCATCAAGACCTGGGGCCTCGCTGCTCTCGTGCTGACCGCCCTTGCCCTGGTGCCGGTGATGTTCGTCCTTCTCGTCATCCTCGCCCGGCCCTGAGGCACCCTGTCCTCTGGTCCCCCGCCGCGCCCCGGCCTATGCTGACATCGGAGGCTCAAGATGCGCGAAGCGACTGACATCCTGATTTCCGGCGGCGGCGTGGCGGGGCTGACCGCGGCCTGCGCCTTCGGCTCTGCCGGGTTCCGCGTGATCTGCGTCGATCCGGCGCCTCCGGTCACCATGGCCGACGACGACGGCGCCGACCTGCGCACCACCGCCTTCCTGCAACCTTCGATCCCGGTCCTGCAAGCCGCCGGCCTCTGGGACCGTCTGGCCCCCCATGCCGCCGCCCTTCAGGTGATGCGGATCATCGACGCGGGCGGCGAGACGCCGGACCCGCGCCTCGTCAAGGACTTCGACGCCGCCGACATCTCCGACGCGCCCTTCGGCTGGAACCTGCCCAACTGGCTCCTGCGCCGCGAGATGGTTGCCCGGCTGAAGGACCTGCCCGAGGTCAGTTTCCGCCCCGGCACCGGCTTTGCCCGGATGCTGGTCCGCGACGGCGAGGCGCTGGTCACCCTGACCGACGGCACCCGGCTGTCGGCCAGGCTGGCGATCGCGGCGGACGGCCGCTCCTCTCCCGTGCGCGAGGCTGTCGGCATCGCCGTCAGAACCACACGCTACGGGCAGAAGGCGCTGGCCTTCGGGGTTACCCACGACATCCCGCACAACAATGTCTCGACCGAGGTGCACCGCAAGGGCGGCCCCTTCACCCTCGTGCCCCTGCCCGACCGCGACGGTCGCCCCGCATCGGCGGTCGTCTGGATGGAAACCGGCCCCGAGATCGCGCGTCTGGCGGCCCTGCCCGTTCCCGCGTTCGAGGCCGAGATGACCGCCCGCTCCTCCGGCATCCTCGGTCCGCTGACCCTGGTGACGCGGCGCAGCGTCTGGCCGATCATCAGCCAGATCGCCGAGCGTCTGTCCGGCCCACGGACCGTCCTGATGGCCGAGGCAGCCCATGTCGTCCCGCCCATCGGCGCGCAGGGGCTGAACATGTCGCTGGCCGACCTTGCAGCCCTTCTCGACCTGGCCCGGACGCACCGGGCAGACCCCGGCGTGCCCTCCGTCACCGACGCCTTCCACCGCGCCCGCCATCTGGAGGTGCAGGCCCGCGTCACCGGCATCGACCTGCTGAACCGCGCCTCGATGGCTGAATCGCCGTTGCTCCGCGACCTGCGGGCCAAGGCGCTGGAGGCGCTCTATTCCGTCCGCCCGGTGCGGCAGGTCCTGATGCGCACCGGGCTTGGACTGTCGAAAGCAGCGCCTGCACCAAAGCTGGCCTGAAGTTTCGTGCATTTTTGCACAGACCTGACGCAGCTCCACCCAAAGCCGTGAAACCGCTGAAAGATGTGATGTCCGAGCCGCGCCTCTTGCCGTTTTTCCGAAGGATTTCGCAGAACTTTCCGTGCAAGACCCACGCGCTTTCACTTCCAGGAGAGGCGCGGTGAATCAGGCGTGATTTTCCTTTTCCGCCCTTCGATTGCATCTTCCTCTCACCGCCAGACGATGACGGCGGAAGAAACAAATCGGAAGAAAATCAAAAGGAAACGCATCGTTCTTGCCACTGCGCTTGTCGCTGCTGCCGCTACGGGTGCATTCGCCCAACAGGCTCCGGTCCAGCTGTCCTCGGCGATCCAGTCCGAGATTCTCTCGGTGCTGCCTTCGGCCGACCTGTCGAACCTGACCAACTCGCAATACGCGCAGATCGTCAGCTTCTTTGCCGCCTCCGAAAACACCCGCACCCCGTCGGACATATCCGGTGGCGTGAAGGCGATCCTGTCGAACGCGCAGTGATCGCAAGCGTGTCTGCCAGAACGCACAGGCCGGAAGCTCCCTTCCGGCCTGTGGATTCTACAGGACCGCGTCGACCGCGCGCTTCAACCGCGCCACTGTCGCATCGACATCCTTCAGCTTGTCCAGCCCGAACAGCCCCAGGCGGAAGGTCCTGAACTCCGGCCCCTCGCCCACCTGCAAGGGCACCCCCGCCGCGATCTGCAATCCTTCGGCGCGGAACTTCGCGCCGTTCTGGATCTCCGGGTCGCTTGTATAGCTGACCACCACCCCCGGAGCCTGGAAGCCTTCTGCCGCAACCGACGGCACGCCCTTCTCGGCCAGCATCCCCCGCACCGCGCGCCCCAGCGCCCATTGCGCGGCCTTGGCCGTATCGAAGCCCATCTCCTTCGTCTCGACCATCGCATCGCGGAAGCCGACGATCGCATCGGTCGGCATCGTCGCATGATAGGCGTGGCCGCCCTTCTCGTAGGCCTCCATGATCGCGCGCCATTTCCTCAGGTCGAGCGCGAAGGAGTTCGACACGGTCTCCGCCAGCCGTGCCTCGCCAGCGGGCGACAGCACCACCACCCCCGCCGAGGGCGAGGCCGACCAGCCCTTCTGCGGCGCCGAGATCAGCACATCGACCCCGGTCGCGGCCACATCGACCCAGATGCAGCCGCTGGCGATACAGTCCAGCACCATCAGCGCCCCCACCTCATGCGCCGCCGCCGCCATCTGCGCGATATAGTCATCGGGCAGGATGATCCCCGCGCTCGTCTCGACATGCGGGGCAAACACCGCCTCGGGCCGCACTTCGCGGATCTTCGCCACCACCTCATCGATCGGCGGCGGGGCGTAGGGCGCCGTCGCGCTGTTCCCGGTCTGGCGGGCCATCACCACGGTCGTCTCGGCCGCAAACCCGCCCGCCTCGAAGATCTGCGTCCAGCGATAGCTGAACCAGCCATTGCGGACGATCAGCACCCGGCCCTTCCCGAACTGCCGCGCGACGGCCTCCATCGCATAGGACCCGCCGCCGGGGACCAGAGCCACCGCCGAGCCCCTGTAGACCTCCTTCAGCATCCCCGACACGTCGCGCATCACCTGCTGGAACCGCGCCGACATGTGGTTGAGGCTGCGGTCGGTGAAGACGACCGAGAATTCCTCCAGCCCTTCCGGGTCGATATGGGCGTGCAGTCCGGGCATCTCAGCTCCTCTCCGAAACGCGATGGCGGGCGCGGGCCAGCCAGTCGGGGTTGATCTCGACGCCCCAGCCGGGCGCATCCGTCACTGTGGCATGGCCGTCCTCGATCCGGTAGGGGTCGTTCCGGAACAGGCCCTCCTGCCACGGGTAGTAATCCGGGCCCTCGATGGAAAACTCCAGGTATTTCCCCGGGTTCGGGATCACGCGCAGAAGGTGCATCGTGCACATCGTCACCAGCCCGAGGTTCGCCGCATGGGGCGTGATCGGCAGACCCGCCGCCTGGCCCATCCGGCAGACCTCCAGCGTCCGGCAGATGCCGCCCAGATACAGGATGTCCGGTTGCAGGATGTCCACTGCCCTGTGTTCGATCGCCAGCTGCCAGGCGGTCAGCTCGCAATCCTGCTCGCCCCCCGCCACGTCGATGTTCAAAGCCGCGCGAACCTCGGCGGTCTGGTCCACCTCCCAATAGGGACAGGGCTCCTCGAAGTGCCCGATGCCGTGGTCCTCCAGCATCCGGCCAACCTCGATGGCCTTCGCCGGGGAATAGCAGGAATTGCCATCGACCAGTTTCTCGACATCACCGCCGAGAGCCTTGGAAACAATGGGGATAACCGCTTCCGTCCGCCCCGGCCATTCGTCCCGGTCGCGCCCGCATTCGGCCCCGACGCGCCACTTGAATGCGTCAAAGCCGAAGGCGTCCCGCAGCTTGAGGAACCGCGCCGCCTCGTCCTCGGGCGTGATGTCGCGCTTCATCGAACTGGCATAGGCCCGCACAGGCCCCGGCGTTCCGCCCAGCAGGCTGACCACCGGCTTTCCGGCCACGCGGCCTCGCAAATCCCAGACCGCCGTGTCCAGCCCCGCCTGCGCGCGCCGCAGGTAGCTGCCGGGAAACTTGTGCTCGCGCTCATAGACGCGGCGCAGGGTGTCCTCCAGATCGGAGACCTCGGTTCCCAGGGCATGGGGCGCCACCTGCCGGTGGAAGATTTCCGCCGTGATGTCGGCCTGATAGGTCGAGGTCTGCCCCCAGCCCACATCGCCGGTATCCGCCGTGACCTTCACGAAGCAGACGAACGGCGTGTCGAAGGTTTCCAGCCTGGCGATCTTCATCTGGGTCTCCCGGTTTGTCCCGACCCTAGCCGCGCCGGATCACGGATTCGCAGCTGTTTCCGCCACGCCCAGGGGTCCGGGGCGACGTTCCTCGGTCAAAAGCACGTTGGCCTCGACGTTCCCGACCCCCGGCAGCGTCATGATCCGGCGGCGCAAGACGCGCTCGAAATCCGCGATGTCGCGCGCCACGACCCGCAGCCGGTAGTCGAACAGGCCCAGCACATGCTGCACCACCTGCACCTCGGGGATCGCCTGCACCGCACGCTCGAAGTCCTCCAGGCTCACCCGCCCCTTGGTGGCCAGCTTCACCCCCAGGAACACCGTCACGCCGAAGCCCAGCTTCTCGCGGTCCACCTCGACCGCGCGACCCTTCAGCACCCCCGCCTCTTCCAGCCGCCGCACCCGCCGCCAGGCCGCGGGCTGGCTCAGCCCCAGCCGCCGCCCCAGCTCTCCCGCCGACAGGGTCCCATCCGCCACCAGCTCCCGCAGGATCGCCCGGTCGGTGTCGTCAAGGTCGATCACGCTGAAAGTCATAGGGGCAACCCCCCCGTCTCCTTGATGGTCGAGACCAGCATCAGCGCCTCCACCTCGGCGATATGCGGCAGGGTCAGGATGCGGTCGCGGTAGATGCCGGTCCAGTGGCCCATGTCCCGCGCGATCACGTTCAGCCGCACATCGACCCGGCCCAGGAAGGTCTCGATCCCGATCACCTCGGGCACCTCGCGCGCCGCCGCGATGAACTCGTCGAAGGCGCGTGGGTTGGTCTTGTCCAGCGTGAAGCGGAGGCTCACCTCCACCGCATAGCCCAGCGCGCGCCAGTCGATCCGCGCGCCCTCGGACCGGATCACACCGCCCGCGCGCAGCCGGTCAAGCCTGCGCCACAGCGTCGCGGGCGTCACCCCGGCGCGCTCGGCCAGCACGGGGCGCTCCAGCCCCGGCTCCGCCAGCCAGTGGCGCAGGATGCGGCGGTCGGTGTCATCAAGCTGCATGGATTTCTCAAAGATTCATCATTCGATGAATGATCCTTCGCACAATCCGCCAGCATCGTCAAAGAATGCACGGGATGCGCGCCGGAAACGCCTATTGTGCCGCCATCAACCAATGGAGGACGCCCGATGCGCGTTTACTACGACCGCGACTGCGATGTGAACCTGATCAAGGACAGGAAGGTGGCCATTCTCGGCTACGGCTCCCAGGGCCATGCCCATGCGCTGAACCTGCGCGATTCCGGCGCCAAGAACGTCGTCGTCGCGCTGCGCGAAGGCTCGCCCAGCGCGAAGAAGGCCGAAGGTGAGGGGCTGAAGGTCATGGGGATCGCCGAAGCCGCCGCCTGGTGCGACCTCATCATGTTCACCATGCCCGACGAGCTTCAGGCCGCGACCTACAAGCAATACGTCCACGACAACCTGCGAGAGGGTGCGGCCATCGCCTTCGCCCACGGCCTGAACGTGCATTTCGGCCTGATCGAGCCGAAGAAGGGCGTCGATGTCATCATGATGGCGCCGAAGGGCCCCGGCCACACCGTGCGCGGCGAATATCTCAAGGGCGGCGGTGTCCCCTGCCTCGTCGCCGTGCATCAGGATGCGACCGGCAAGGCCATGGAAATCGGCCTCTCCTACTGCTCGGCCATCGGCGGCGGGCGGTCCGGCATCATCGAGACCAACTTCCGCCAGGAATGCGAGACCGACCTCTTCGGCGAGCAGGCCGTGCTCTGCGGCGGTCTGGTGGAGCTGATCCGCATGGGCTTCGAGACCCTGGTCGAGGCCGGGTATGAGCCCGAAATGGCCTATTTCGAGTGCCTGCACGAGGTGAAGCTGATCGTGGACCTGATCTACGAAGGCGGCATCGCCAACATGAACTACTCGATCTCGAACACCGCCGAATACGGCGAATACGTCTCGGGTCCGCGCATCCTGCCGCGCGAGGAAACCAAGCGGCGCATGAAGGAGGTCCTGCACGACATCCAGACCGGCAAGTTCGTCCGCGATTTCATGCAGGAAAACGCCGTCGGCCAGCCCTTCTTCAAGGCGACCCGCCGCCTGAACGACGAACACCAGATCGAGAAGGTCGGCGAGAAGCTGCGCGCCATGATGCCCTGGATCGGCAAGGGCAAGCTGGTGGACAAGGCCCGGAACTGAGCCCGCAACTGACCCGGAAGGGCGCCCTGCGGGGCGCCCCTCCCCCTTGGGGGAACCGCGATGCGCAGATGGCTCCCGATCGTGCTGATCGCTCTGGCGATCCTGTGGTTCATCCTGACCAATGTCGGGGCCGGCATGGCCGTCAGCGACCTCACCGCCAGGCCGATCTCCGCCCTGATGCGCGACGGCCGCGCGATCCCCGTCCAACCCAGCGGCCGCGCCCCCGCACAAGGCGAGGCACGCGGCATCGGCGGGCGTGGCGTGATGTTCGGCCTCAGCCTCGTCTTCGCCCTGCCCGACGGCGCCACCGTCTCCTGTACGCAAAGGTTCCGCCACCTCTCCTGCAGCGACGGCTGGCAGCCGCTGCGCTAGGCGCCACCGCGCCACGCCCGCCCGCTTGACAAGCGCGCAGCCCCCGCGAACCCTTGCACATCCCGCAGCGAGGGCCCGCATGACCACCCTGATGATCCTGATGCCCACCGGCGGCCAGATCCACACCCCCGCCGTGCACAGCCTTCTCGGCCTCACCCAGGCCCTGGCCCGTCGCGGCATCGCCTTCGCGCTGAAGACCTACGAATGGTCCGATCTGGTGATCTCGCGCAACTACCTGATGTCCTGCTTCCTTGCCGACCGGAAGTTCACCCATGCGCTCCTGCTCGACAGCGACATGAGCTATCCGCCGCAGCTGTTCTTCGACCTTCTGGCCTTCGACGCCGATTTCACCGTCGCCCCCTATCCCCAGCGCCAGATGCGCTGGCAGGCCTTCCGCGCCGCGATCGAACGCGAGGCCGCCAAGCCCGAGGACCAGCGCGCCCCGACCGCCGACCTTCTCGCCGGATCCCTGCGCTACAACATCCCCGACACGTTCGAGGCCGGCCAGCCCTGGCCCCACGAAGTCCGCAACGGCTTCCGCAAGGTGCCCGGCGCAGGCACCGGCTTCATGCTGATCCGCCGCGCGGTGCCCGAACGGATGGTCGCAGCCGGGGTCGCCCTGCCGGTGCCCGGCTTCAACGGCCCGGGCTATCCGGGCGCGGATTTCCACGACTTCTTCAGCCACCTGCGCGGGCGCGGCGGCACCGTGATGCATGGCGAGGACACCTCCTTCTGCCGCCGCTGGATCGACGGCTGCGGCGGCGAGATCTGGTGCCACGAAACCGCGCGAATCACCCATCACGGCGCTCTGGCCTATCCCGGCGACTACGCGCTGGCCCCGAAACCGCGCGGCTGATCCCTGTCAGGGTGCCGTGGCCCGGAACCCTTTCCCCGGCACCCAGAACCAGGCCTCGCCCGCGCCCCTCGGCTCTGCTTCCAACACGATGGCCCCGGGCAAGGTTGCGACCATCAGCTCCGCACAGGTGGTCAGCGGTCCGTCCGTGGCAAGCCGTTCGCCCAGCGTCACCACGGAATAGGCCCGGGGATCGCCCAGAGTCTCGCAGCTGTGGCTTCCCGGCTGCACCGCGACCAGGACGCGCGCGCCCAGCGTCTCGACCGCCGCGGCGTCGGTCAACGCCGCCACCACCTCGATGTCGGGGCCCGACAGGACCTGCGTCCGCTCATCCCGGTTCGGACCGACCCACAGGATCTCCCCGCCGTCGAGGACGTCGATCCAGACCCGCTGATCGCCCGCGACGAACGCCTCGTCCCGAACCTCGGCACCCGCCACACCCGCCGCAAGGATCAGCACCATACCCAGGCCGCGCGCGCTCATCCCTCGTCCACCGCACTGCGCAACGCCTCCATCGCCTCGGGCGGCCAGATGTTGGTGTCGGCAGGCCAGACATGCGGTTCGATCTCGCCCATCACATGCCAGCCGACAAAGACGCCTTCGGTCGCCGGATGAAGATACAGGAAGGCCCAGTCCGCCTCGCAGGTCAGCTTCAGGCAGGCCCGGCCCAGATACCCCTCTGCCGTCAGATCGCCGGACCCGAGATCCGAGATCCGCTCGGCAAAACCCGCATAGCTCTCGCCCAGCCCCGCTTGCAGCGCGGACAGGACCGGCGCCAGCTTCATCGCATCGACGGGATGCGCCCCCGCAAGGCCCGGCACGGCCTCCCATCCGGCCCCGGCCGCGAACTCCTCCGGTGACGCCTCGGTCAGGCCGGTTGCCGGGGTCCAGACCCAGACCTCGCCCGGCTCGGACGGCAGCGGCTCGGTCGAAAACACAAGCGCCTCTGGCTGAACCTGCAAGGCGAACTCGCGGCAGCCGTCCAGCGGCCCGTAAAGCGCCGGAGCCGCCCCTTCCGCAAGCGCCAGCACGAAGGGCGCCGCCCCACAGGCATTGCCGCCCGATCCGGCGACCCCGGTCACCACCGGGACACCGGCGATCTCTTGCACGGCCTCGTCCAGGTAGATCACCCCGTTCTCGTGCAGAACCTCGCCATCAACGAACAGCGCCGCGCCGCCCGTCCCGTCCTCGACGACCTCGATCGCATGGCCCGCCACGCGGACCGTCTCGGCCATGGCGGCGGCACCCCAGACCGCCACCAGCCCGAATCCCATTGCCTTGCCCCACATGTCCGCCTCCTGCGCATCCAGTCCGGCGCCACCTTCGACCGGCATCCCCCGCGCAGCAAGAGAGGGAATTGCCTACCCTTCACCGCCCCCCGCAGCCCTGCCCTCCCGCCGACCTGCGCCCCTGACCCCACCCCTGATTTGCCCTTTTTCCAAATACTCCCGCCGGAGGCGCAGGCCGGCCCCCCGCGCCACGGCCCGGCCCTTGCGACAGCGGCCTTGTCCGACAGCCCTGCAGGGCGCATATCCCGTCCGAAAGGGGCCCGTCATGACCATCGCCTTCGACCACAGCTACGCCCGCGACCTGCCGGGCACCTACCTGCGCGTGCAGCCCGATCCGGCCCCGGCGCCCCGGCTTCTGGTCCTCAACCGCCGGCTCGCGCGCGATCTCGGCCTCGACCTGACCGAGGATGAGGCCCGCGACTGGTTTTCCGGCGCCGCCCTTCCCCCCGGTGCCGATCCCATCGCCCAGGCCTATGCCGGCCACCAGTTCGGCGGCTTTTCTCCGCAGCTTGGCGACGGTCGCGCGCATTTGCTGGGAGAGGTGGTCACGCCGCACGGCCGCTTCGACATCCAGCTGAAAGGCTCCGGCCGCACACCCTTTTCGCGCGGCGGCGACGGGAAGGCCGCCGTGGGCCCGATGCTGCGGGAATATCTGATCTCGGAATTCATGGCCGCCATGGGCGTCCCCACCACCCGGTCCCTGGCCGTGGTGGCGACCGGCGAAGAGATCTGGCGCGAAACAAGGCTCCCCGGCGCCGTCCTCGCCCGGGTCGCGGCCAGCCACCTGCGCGTCGGCACCTTCCAGTTCTTCGCCGCGCGCGGCGAACAGGACAAGATCAAGGCGCTCGCCGACCATGCCATCGCCCGCCACTACCCGGACCTTGCCCAGTCCGGCACGCCCTACCTCGCCCTCCTCGACGCCGTCATCGCCCGGCAGGCGCGGCTGATTGCGGAATGGATGGGCCTTGGCTTCATCCATGGCGTGATGAACACCGACAACATGGCGATCTCGGGCGAGACCATCGACTACGGCCCCTGCGCCTTCATGGAAGGCTATGCGCCCGGCACGGTCTTTTCCTCGATCGACCATCAGGGCCGCTATGCCTATGCCAACCAGCCGCTGATCCTGGGCTGGAATCTCGCGCGGCTGGCCGAAGCCCTGCTGCCGCTCCTCGATGCCTCGCCGGAAAGGGCCGTCGAGATCGCCAACGACCGCCTGTCCGGCATCGCCCCCCGCTACCGCGCCGAATGGCTGGCGGTGATGCGCCGCAAACTTGGCCTTGTGGATGAGGACCCAGGCGACGCAGCCCTTGCCGAGGACCTTCTGACCGCGATGGAGGGGGCCGACTGGACGCTCACCTTCCGCCGCCTGGCCGATGAGGCCGCGCTGCGCCCGCTTTTCGACGACTTCTCCAGGATGGAGGCCTGGCTCCCCCGCTGGCGCGCCCGCGCGGGCGACGGCGCGGCCCGGCGCCTTGCCGCGGCGAACCCCGCCGTGATCCCGCGCAATCACAAGGTCGAAGAGGCCCTCGCCGCGGCGACCGATGGCGACATGGCCCCCTTCCACGCCCTCCTCGCCGCGATCCAGAGCCCCTTCACCGAGGCCGAGCCCTACATGCTCCCCGCCCCCTCCGGCTTTGGCCGTTACGTCACCTTCTGCGGAACATGACCGCTGCGCCGGGGTGCGCCTGCGGCGCGAGCGCCAGGGGCGGCTTCCGGCCGCACCGGCAGATTGACGCCCCGCCCCTTCCCCGCCACCATGTCGCCATGGCCGACCGCTCCGACATCCACGACCGCCTCGCCGCATCCCTGCGCGCCGCACGCAAGGCGCGCGGCCTCTCGCTCGACGCCGCCGCGAAACTGTCCGGCGTCTCCCGCTCCATGGTCAGCCAGATCGAGCGCGGCGAATCCTCGCCCACCGTCGCCACCCTCTGGGCCCTGACCCAGGCCCTGCAACTCGACTTCGCCGGCCTCCTGGAAGGCCGCCCCGCCCCCGGCATCGAAGTCACCCGCGCGTCCCAGGCCCCCGTCATCCAGCGCGGCGGGGTCACGATCCGCATCCTCTCCGCCCCGGAATCCGTCGGCCACCACGAGGTCTACGAACTCGCCTTCCGCGACGGTGCCCGTCTCACCTCCGACCCCCATTCCCCCGGCTGCCGCGAGCATCTCACCCTTCTCGAGGGCCGCCTCACCGTCACCTCCGGCGATGCCACCGACCAGCTCGCCCCCGGGGACGTCGCCCGCTACCCCGCCGACCGCCCGCACGAGATCGCCGCCCAAGGCCCGGCCCGCGCCATCCTGATCGTCCAGGACAGCTGACCTCCACTATGACGGACAGAACTCCGTCAAGTTGACACGACCCCTGAACTCTGTCATTTTCCGCCAAACCGGAAAGGGTTCTGCCATGACGGATTCGAGCTTCCTCGACCACATCACCGCCACCCTCGCCCGGATCGAGGCCGACGGGCTGATGAAACGCGAACGGCTGATCGAGGGCGCCCAAGGCGCGCATGTGCGGATGGCCGGGCGCGACATGCTGAACCTCTGCGCCAACAACTACCTCGGTCTGGCCTCCGATCCCCGCCTGATCGCCGCCGCCAGACAGGCGATGGACGACCACGGCTTCGGCATGGCCTCGGTCCGCTTCATCTGCGGCACGCAGGACCTGCACCGGCAGCTTGAAACCCGCCTCGCCCGTTACCTCGGCCAGGACGACACGATCCTCTTCGCCGCCTGCTTCGACGCCAACGGCGGGCTGTTCGAGCCCCTCCTCGGCCCCGAAGACGCGGTGATCTCCGACGCCCTCAACCATGCCTCGATCATCGACGGCATCCGCCTGTGCAAGGCGAAACGCTACCGCTACGCCAACAACGACATGGCCGACCTCGAGGCCCAGCTGAAGGCCGCCAGGGCCGACAACGCCCGCTTCCTCCTCATCGCCACCGACGGCGTCTTCTCGATGGACGGCACTTACGCCAACCTCCCCGAGATCCGCGCCCTCGCCGACCGATACGGCGCGATGGTCATGGTGGACGACTGCCACGCCACCGGCTTCACCGGCCCCAAAGGCGCAGGCACTCCGGCCCGCGCCGGCGTCCGGGTCGATATCCTCACCGGCACCCTCGGCAAGGCCCTTGGCGGAGCCCTCGGCGGCTACATCGCCGGCCCGCAACCCGTCATCGACCTCCTGCGCCAACGCGCCCGGCCCTACCTCTTCTCCAACGCCCTGCCCCCGGCCGTCGTCGGCGCGGCCCTGGCCGCCCTCGACATCGTGGAACAGGCCGACGACCTCCGCGCCCGCCTCGCCGAGAACGCCCGATACTGGCGCGCGGGCCTCACCAAGGCAGGCTTCACGCTCCTGCCCGGCGACCACCCGATCATCCCGGTCATGCTCGGCGAGGCGAAACTCGCGCAGGCCATGGCCGCCGACCTTGCCACCCGCGGCGTCCATGTCGCCCCCTTCTTCTTCCCCGTCGTCCCCAAAGGCCAGGCCCGCATCCGCACCCAGATGAACGCCGCCCTCACGCGCGCCGACCTCGACTTCGCGCTGGACGCCTTCACCGCCGCCGGAAAAGCCACCGGAGTCCTGCAATGACCCGCGTTCCGAACGAAATGACCGTCCTCGCCAAATCAAAACCCGAGCCCGGCCTCTGGATGGAAACCCGTCCGATCCCCGAGATCGGCCCCGACGATGTGCTCATCAGGATCCACAAGACCGGAATCTGCGGCACCGACATCCACATCTGGAACTGGGACGACTGGGCGCAGCGCACCGTCCCCGTCCCCCTTGTCACCGGCCACGAATTCGCGGGCGTCATCGTGGACAAGGGCCGCAACGTCGAAGGGCTGGACATCGGCCAGCGCTGCTCGGGCGAGGGCCACCTGATCGGCAAGACCTCGCGCCAAAGCCGGTCGGGCCGCTTCCACCTCGACCCCGAAACCCGCGGCATCGGCGTGAACGAGCCCGGCGCCTTCGCCCAGTATCTGCGGCTCCCCGCCTTCAACGTCGTCCCCCTGCCCGACGCCATCGACGACGAGATCGGCGCGATCCTCGACCCCCTCGGCAACGCCGTCCACACCGCCCTGAGCTTCGACCTGATCGGAGAAGACGTCCTCGTCACCGGTGCGGGCCCCATCGGCATCATGGCCGCCGCCGTCGCCCGCCATGTCGGCGCGCGGCATGTCGTCATCACCGACATCAACCAGGCGCGGCTCGACCTCGCGGCCCGGGTTGCCGACGTGGTCCCGGTCAACGTCGCCACCACCGACCTGAAATCGGTCTATGCGGGCCTCCACATGACGCAGGGCTTCGACGTGGGGATGGAGATGTCGGGCAGCCAGGCCGCCCTCGACCAGATGGTCGAACACATGGTGATGGGCGGCCGCATCGCCATGCTGGGCATCCCGCCGGGCAAATCGCCGGTGGACTGGTCGCGCATCGTCTTCAAGGCCATCACCATCAAGGGCGTCTACGGGCGCGAGATCTTCGAGACCTGGTACAAGATGATCGCCATGCTGGAAAACGGCCTCGACATCCGCCGCGTCATCACTCACCGCTTCAAGGTGGCCGAGTTCGAACAAGGCTTTGCCGCCATGCGCTCCGGCCTTTCCGGCAAGGTCGTGCTCGACTGGACCTGACCTCCCGCGCCAGCCAAGCCCTTTCATCTGTCCCCAAATATCCCCGCCGGAGGCAGCGACGCCTCCCCACGCACCCCGGCTGCGCACGGAAGACCGCCAGCACCACAAGCGCCTCCCCTCCCCCTCTGTGGGGAGGGGATGGGGGTGGGGGGCCTCGGCCGGGCCGCCCGCGCAAAACCCCCGAAATGCCCAGAAATGGCCGCGCGTCGTTAACCCCACGCTAACCATTTCCCGAGGAGTCTCGGGGGGCATCAGACGGGGGCAGCACGATGGACGGAACCGATCACGCAGGTTTTGCCGAGGCTCGGGTGGCCTTTGCGCCCGCTGATCCGCTCCCCAAGGGCCCCGTCCTCGCCGAAGGCCGCCGCTTCCGCGTCCGCGCGCTGACCTTGCAGCCCGGTCAGGCGACCGCGCTGCAATCGCATCTCCACCGCTCGGAACACTGGGTTGTGGTCGAAGGCACCGCCGAAGTGACCACGGGCATCCGGTCCCGTCTTGTGGGCGAGGGCGAGGCGGTCCTGATCCCCCTCGGCCAGCCGCACCGGATCGAGAACCCGGGCCGCCTGCCCGTCACCCTGATCGCGGTCGAAACCGGCCACTACCTCGGCGACGATGACGCGGTGCGCCACGACTGACGCCTCCTCCCTCCCCTTGGTCGTTCGTCGGTTCCCCCGCGAAGAGCGACCGACGGGAGCGATGAGCAGACGCGCAGCAGCGAAGAGCGACCGAAGGAAGCGATGAGCCGCCCGTAAAGGTAAATCGCCGGTAAACGCCCGCGCCCAACCCCTTGATTTCCAAAGCCTCGAAAACCGCGCCACGCGCGGCGCACCCCGGACCCGACCCCGGTTTACACGGCCCCCCGCATCGGCGATAACCAGCCCATAGCCCTGCGGGACCCGACCGATGCTCCTCCTGATCGACAACTACGACAGCTTCACCTGGAACCTCGTCCACTACCTGGGCGAGCTGGGGGCCGAGGTGGTCGTGAAACGGAACGACGCCCTGCAGGTCCAGGACGTGATCGCCATGGCGCCCGAGGTCATCGTCCTCTCCCCCGGCCCCTGCGACCCCGCCGCCGCCGGGATCTGCCTGCCGCTCACGAAAGCCGCCGCAACGGCCGACATCCCCCTCCTCGGCGTCTGCCTCGGCCACCAGACGATCGGCGAGGCCTTCGGCGGCCAGGTCGTCCGCTGCCACGAGATCGTCCACGGCAAGATGGGCACCATCCACCATTCCGGCGAAGGCGTGTTCCGTGGCCTGCCATCGCCCTTCCAGGCCACCCGCTACCACAGCCTTGTCGTCGACCGCGCCACGCTTCCGGCGGACCTCGAAATCACCGCCTGGCTGGAGGACGGCACGATCATGGGCCTGCGCCACCGCCAGCACCTGATCGAGGGCGTCCAGTTCCACCCCGAGAGCATCGCCTCCGAACACGGCCACCAGCTGCTGCGGAACTTTCTCGACGCGGCCAAAGCCAGGGTCCCGGCATGACCGACACCCTCAAGCCGCTGATCGGCATCGCCGCCACCCGCCCCCTGACGCGGCCCGAAGCCGAGGCCGCCTTCAACGCGCTCTTCGAAGGCGAGGGCACCCCCGCGCAGATGGGCGGCTTCCTGATGGCGCTGCGGACCCGGGGCGAGACGGTGGACGAATACGCCGCCGCCGCCAGCGTGATGCGGTCGAAATGCAACGCCGTGAAGGCCCCGCCGGGTGCCATGGACATCGTCGGCACCGGGGGCGACGGCAAGGGGACGCTGAACATCTCCACCGCCACCGCCTTCGTCGTCGCAGGCGCGGGCGTCACGGTCGCCAAGCACGGCAACCGCAATCTCTCTTCCAAGTCGGGCGCGGCGGATGCGCTGACCGAACTGGGCCTGAACGTGATGGTCGGCCCCGACGTGGTCGAGAAATGCCTTGCCGAGGCCGGCATCGGCTTCATGATGGCGCCCATGCACCACCCCGCGATCCGCCACGTCATGCCGGTCCGGGCAGAACTTGGCACCCGCACGATCTTCAACATCCTCGGCCCCCTCACCAACCCCGCCGGGGTGAAGCGCCAGCTGACCGGCGCCTTCTCCGACGCCCTGATCCGCCCGATGGCCGAGACGCTTCTCGCCCTCGGCTCGGAGAAGGCCTGGCTCGTCCACGGCTCGGACGGCACCGACGAGATCACCATCTGCGGGGCGACCAGCGTCTCTGCCGTCGAAAACGGCGCGGTGCGCGATTTCACCGTCCACCCCGAGGACGCCGGGCTGCACCCCCATCCGTTCGAGGCGATCCTTGGCGGCACGCCTGCGGAAAACGCCCAGGCCTTCCGCGCCCTTCTCGACGGCGCGCCCGGCGCCTACCGGGATGCGGTTCTTCTCAACGCCGCCGCCGCGCTGGTGGTGGCTGACCGCGCGGGAACCCTGACCGAAGGCGTCGCGTTGGCACGGGAGTCCATCGATTCCGGGGCCGCGAAGGCCAAGGTCGAGGCGCTCCTCCGCCTGACAAACGCCTGAGAGGCTGCCCATGTCCACCATCCTCGACCGCATCAAGGCCTACAAGCTGGAGGAAGTGGCCAAGGCCAAGGCCGCCACCCCCCTGTCCGCGCTGGAAGCCGCCGCCCGCGGCGCCGCCAGCCCACGCGGCTTTGCCCGGGCGCTGCGGGATGCCGCCCTCACCGGCTATGGCCTCATTGCCGAGATCAAGAAGGCCAGCCCCTCCAAGGGCCTGATCCGGGCGGATTTCGACCCTCCCGCCCTGGCCCGCGCCTATGAGGCCGGCGGTGCGACCTGCCTGTCCGTCCTGACCGATGCCCCGAGCTTTCAGGGCGCCGACGAATACCTGGTCGCCGCCCACGACGCGGTCGCCCTGCCCTGCCTGCGCAAGGATTTCCTGTATGACCCCTGGCAGGTCGTCCAGTCCCGCGCGCTGAACGCCGATTGCATCCTGCTCATCATGGCCTCGCTGGAGGATGGCCAGGCCGCCGAACTGGAAGCGGCGGCGCTGGACTGGGGCATGGATGTGCTGATCGAGGTCCACGACCAGGCCGAACTGGACCGCGCGGCGCTGCTGAAATCGCCGCTGATCGGCATCAACAACCGCAACCTGCACACCTTCGAGGTGACGCTCGACACCACGCGGCGGCTGGCCCGCCGGGTGCCCGAGGATCGGATGATCGTCGCCGAAAGCGGGCTTTACACGGCCGACGATCTGGCCGACCTCGCGCAATACGGCGCCCGCTGCTTCCTGATCGGCGAAAGCCTGATGCGGCAGGCGGACGTGGCCGCCGCCACCCGGGAGATCCTTTCGAAACCACTGACGGCACAGGGTGGGCTATGACCGGACTTTCCCATTTCGATGACCGGGGCCAGGCCCATATGGTCGATGTCTCGGGCAAGCCGGTGACCGACCGCGTCGCGGTGGCCGCAGGCGCGGTGCGGATGACGGCCGAAACGCTGGCGCTGATTACAGAAGGCCGGGCGAAGAAGGGCGACGTGTTGTCGGTGGCGCGGCTTGCCGGGATCATGGCGGCGAAGAAGACCGCGGACCTCATCCCGCTGTGCCATCCCCTGCCGATCACCAGGGTCGCGCTGGAGCTGACCGCCGACCCCGCCCTGCCCGGCGTCAGGATCGAGGCCACCGTCAAGACCTCGGGCCAGACCGGGGTGGAGATGGAGGCGCTGACGGCGGTCTCGGTGGCGGCGTTGACCGTCTATGACATGGTCAAGGCGGTCGAGAAGTCGATGGTGATCGAAGGGATCCGGCTGATCCTGAAAGACGGCGGAAAATCAGGCCGTTACGAGGCGGAATGATGATTTCGGTTGAAGAGGCGCTGGCCCGCTGCTTGGCCCTGGTGGCACCTCTGCCGCCCGAGACCGTGCCCCTCGCGGAAGCCGCAGGCCGCTGGATGTGTGTCCCCGCCGTCGCCACCCGCGACCAGCCGCCCTTCGCAGCCTCGGCGATGGACGGCTATGCGGTGCCGGGCAATCCGGGGTCCGACGACACGTTCCTTGTGATCGGCGAGGCCGGTGCGGGCCATGCCTTCCACGGGACGGTCGGCCCGGGGCAGGCCGTCCGCATCTTCACCGGCGCCCCGCTGCCCCGGGGTGCAAGCCGGGTCGTCATCCAGGAGGATGTCATCCGTGAGGGCGACCGGATCCTCCTGAAGGAGGGGCTGGACAGCGCCACGCATATCCGCCCCCAGGGTCAGGACTTCCGCGCAGGCGACAGCCTTTCCCCCCGAAGACTGCGCCCGAACGATCTTGCCCTTCTGGCGGCGATGAACGTGCCCGCGGTGCAGGCCCGGCGCAAGCCGGTGGTGGCGCTCATCGCGACGGGGGACGAGCTGGTGATGCCCGGCGAAAATCCGGCGCCGGACCAGATCATCGCCTCGAACGGCTTTGCCCTGAAGGCGCTGGTCGAGGCCGAGGGCGGCGAGGCGCGGCTTCTGCCCATCGCGCGGGACAACGAGGCAGAGCTTCTGACCGTGCTGTCTCTGGCCGAGGGGGCAGACCTGATCGTCACCATCGGCGGGGCGTCGGTGGGCGACCATGACCTTGTGGGCAAGGTGGCGGGGCTGGAGCACAGCTTCTGGAAGCTGGCGCTGCGCCCCGGCAAGCCGCTGATGGCGGGGCGGCTGAACGGGGTCCCGATGCTGGGCCTGCCGGGCAATCCGGTCTCGGCCATCGTCTGCGGGCATCTGTTCCTTCTGCCCATGGTGCGCGCGATGCTGGGCGACCCCTCGCCCGCGCCGCAGCCCCGTAAGGCCCGGCTGACCGTGGACCTTCCCGCCAACGGCCCCCGCGCGCATTACATGCGGGCGCGACTTGCCCCCGGCGACGGGCTGCCCGGGATCGCGCCCTTCGACCGGCAGGACTCGGCCCTCTTGTCGATCCTGGGCCAGGCCGATGCGCTTCTGATCCGGCCGGTCGATGCCCCGCCCTGTCGCGCCGGAGACACGGTGCCCTACCTGCCGCTCTAGTCGCCTGTGGATATGTCTTGACACAAACCGGGAACACGGGCAGAACATTGTGTAAACGCATGATGTGGGAGTGGACCCCGTGCTGACACGCAAGCAGTTGGAACTTCTCGACTTCATCAAGACGCGGATGGACCGCGACGGGGTGCCCCCCTCCTTCGACGAGATGAAGGATGCGCTGGACCTGCGGTCGAAGTCCGGGATCCACCGGCTGATCACGGCGCTGGAGGAACGCGGCTTCATCCGCCGCCTCGCCCACCGCGCCCGGGCGCTGGAAATCGTGAAGCTGCCCGAGGCGATGGAAAAGCCGGGCTTCTCGCCCAAAGTGATCGACGGCGACAGGGTCGATCCGCCGCGCGGCGCGATGCCGATCTCTGCGGTTCATGCGATGGAACTGCCGGTGATGGGCCGCATCGCCGCCGGTGTGCCGATCGAGGCGATCTCCGAAGTCTCGCACCACGTTGCGGTGCCGGGGTCGATGCTGTCGGGCAAGGGGCAGCACTATGCCCTTGAAGTCAAAGGCGATTCCATGATCGAGGCCGGGATCAACGATGGCGACATCGTGGTGATCCGCGAACAGTCCACGGCCGAGAACGGCGATATCGTCGTGGCTCTGGTCGAGGACCATGAGGCCACGCTGAAGCGCTATCGCCGCCGCGGCAACATGATCGCGCTCGAGGCCGCCAACTCCGCCTACGAGACGCGGGTGTTCCCCGACCACCTTGTCAAGGTGCAGGGCCGCCTTGTCGGGCTGATCCGCAGCTACTGACTACTGACCGGCCAGGGCGACCTGCCTGACCGACAGGTCCGGCAGGTCCACCTCCCGCGACGGGGGCGACCAAAGACGGTGCGCCCCCTTTGTCGTTTCGAACCGCAGGGTCGCAGCGCTCTGCCACACCGCAAGGGGGCCGGTCTGGGCCAGGGTCTGCTGGTCGATCAGCCGGCAACCGGGTGGCACCGCCTCGGCCTTTGCCGCAAGGATCACCAGGTCGGCCGAGCGGCAGACCTGGGCCAGCTTCGCCTCGGCCCCCTTGCCCGACAGGGACACCGCCCGAAGACCCGCTAGGTCGAACCACCGTTCGCCCTTCGGCCCCTCGAACCCCGGGCGCCTCGCCGCGACCTCCTGTGCGGCAAGGTCGCCGTCGTTCTGCAACCAGTTCTCGGCGGCGAAGCCCCCGCCCCTGGCCGCCGACAGCGCCCGCCCCTCTGGCCCCGCAATGCCGACGAGCCTCCCATCGCCCGAAATCAGCAGCGCCGGACGGTCCGCCATCGCCCAAAGCACGACGGCCGCCAGAACCGGCAGGGCGCCGACCAGTTGCACCCGCCCCCGCCACAGGATCAGCCAGAGCGCCCCCAGGGTGAACAGCGGCAGCACCCAGGGCCCCGGCGCGGGGATGGCGGTGACCGAGCCCTCCAGCCCGGCAACCCAGTGCGCCACGAAGAGAATCCAGCGCGCGCCCTGCTCCATGACCCAAAGCGGCAGGCCCTCCAGCCCCACGGGCGCCAGCAACGCGGCCATTGCGCCAGCAGGCATCACCACCGCCCCCATCACCGGCACGGTCAGGAGATTGGCCAGAAGGCCATAGTCGGTGAAGCGGTTGAAATGCGCCGCCGCATAGGGCGCGGTGGACAACCCGCCGATCAGCGAGGACAGGACCAGCGTGAAGACCGGCATCAGCCAGCGTGGCAGCCGCTGGCGATAGATGCTGCCGTCCAGCGCGGCGAAGCCCACGATCAGCGCGATGGTGGCGGCAAAGGACATCTGGAAGCCGGGCTCCAGCAGGCTTTCGGGTTTCGCCAGCAACAGGATCATCCCGGCCACCGCCACCGACCGCAGGGTCAGCGCCCGGCGGTCCAGCAGGATCGCGCCCAGAAACACCGAGATCATGATGAAGGCCCGTTCGGTCGCCACGTTCGCCCCCGACAGAAGCAGATAGAACAGCGCCACCCCCAGGCTGACCCAGGCCGCAACCTTCCTGGTGTTCACCCGCAGCGCGACAAAGGGCACCAGCGCCAGCCCATAGCGGATCAGCGCAAAGACGAATCCGGTCAGGAAGGCCATGTTCATCCCGGAGATGGCCAGCAGGTGGGCAAGCGAGCTGTCGCGCAGCGCCCGGACCGTGTCCTCGGTGATCGCCGAGCGGTCTCCGGTCATCGCGCCGGCGGCGAAGGCTCCGGCCTGGCCGTCCATCCGCGCCAGCATCCCCTGCGTGAGCCAGCGGCGCAGCCGGTCGACGGGCAGCGCGCCGCCTGCGGGCTCTTCCAGCAGCAGGACCGGCGTGCGGGTATAGCCCACGGCGCCCAGCTGGTCGAAATAGGCCATGCGGCGGAAATCGAAGGCTCCGGGCTCGACCGGGCCCTCGGGCGCGGCAAGGTTCGCGGTCAGGATCACCACCTGCCCCGGCATCGGGGTCAGCCAGCCGCCGTCCTTCTGCAACGAGACGCGGACGCGGGCGGGGGTCTTGTCGGGGGCGACCTCGCGCAGCACGACCCGGTCCAGCGTCAGGCGCAGCGCGTCGGACTGCGAACGGCCGATCTCGACGATCCTTCCCTCGACCGGGCCATAGTAGCGGAAGGTCAGCATCGGCGCGTCCAGCGCATGTGCCCGCACACCGGCCGCGATCCAGCCTGCGGCAAGTGCCGCCACGCCCAGGCCAAGCGGTCGCGCAAGGTCGGACGCCAGCGCAAGCGTCACGCCCCCCGCAAGTGCCAGCGACGCCAGGACATAGCTTTCCGTCCCCGGCTCTTCGGGCACCCAGAACCAGACGCCGATGCCGCAGCCGATCAGCACGGCGATCCAGGGAAACAGCATCCCCCGCGCCGATTGCAGCGCCTCCAGCGGCCAGAGCAGCCCTCGCGTGATCCGCTCGACCGGCGCCACCTTGTTTCCCACCCCGCGATTGCCTAAACCCGGCGCAACCCTACTCCCCGCATGGTTTCCGAAAGGTTAATGCCGTCATGTCCAGCCCGGTCGTCACCCGCTTTGCGCCTTCGCCCACCGGCTATCTGCACATCGGCGGCGGGCGGACCGCGCTGTTCAACTGGCTTTACGCACGGGGTCGCGGGGGCAAGTTCCTGCTGCGGATCGAGGATACCGACCGCGAACGATCGACCCCGGAGGCGACGGCGGCGATCCTGCGGGGCTTGACCTGGCTCGGCCTCGACTGGGATGGCGAGGTGGTCAGCCAGTTCGCCCGCCGCGACCGCCACGCCGAGGTCGCGCATGAGATGCTTGCGCGAGGAACGGCCTACAAGTGCTTTTCGACGCAGGAGGAAATCGCGGCCTTCCGCGCGGCGGAAGAGGCCGCCGGGCGCTATCCCGTCTTCCAGTCGCCCTGGCGCGACGCGGACCCCTCCACCCACCCCGACGCGCCCTACGTGATCCGCATGAAGGCCCCGCGCACCGGCGAGACGGTGATCGACGACAAGGTCCAGGGCCGCGTGGTCATCAGGAACGAGACGCTGGACGACATGATCGTCCTGCGCAGTGACGGGACGCCCGTCTACATGCTGGCCGTGGTGGTGGACGATCACGACATGGGCGTGACCCATGTGATCCGGGGCGACGATCACCTGAACAACGCGGCACGCCAGCAGATGGTCTATGACGCGATGGGCTGGCAGGTGCCTACTTGGGCGCATATCCCGCTGATCCACGGGCCGGACGGCAAGAAACTGTCGAAACGCCACGGCGCCACGGGGGTCGAGGAATATCAGGCCATGGGCTACCCGGCGGCGGGGATGCGCAATTACCTGACGCGGCTTGGCTGGGCGCATGGCGATGCCGAGATCTTCACCTCGGAAGAGGCGATGAAGATGTTCGACCTGTCCGGGATCGGCCGCGCCCCGGCCCGGCTCGACTTCAAGAAGCTGGAGAACACCTGCGGCCACCACATGGCGATGGCCGACGATGCCGCACTGCTGCATGAATTGCAGGGCTACCTCGCCGCCGCGGGCCGTCCTCCGCTGACCGAAACGCAGGAGGCGCTGATGAAACGGGCACTGCCGTTCCTGAAGTCATCTGCGAAGACATTCCAGGAACTGCTTGATAAGGCTACGTTCCTGATGGTCTCTCGCCCCATCGTCCCAGAGCCAAAGGCGGCAGAGGCGCTGGATACGGTATCCCGTGGTATACTGAAATCGTTGACGCCGCGCCTGCAAAATGCTAGCTGGACAAAGGAGGCGCTGGAGCCGATCCTGACCGGGATTGCCGCAGAAAACGGCATCGGTTTCGGCAAGCTCGCAGCGCCTCTGCGGGCCGCGCTTGCGGGTCGAACTGTTACACCATCGGTTTACGACATGATGCTGGTCATCGGTCGCGAGGAAACCGTCGCAAGGCTGTCGGACGCAAGCCTCTGACTTGGCGCCCCTGCCTTGCAGCCACCCCAGCCGGGGTGCAGGATAGCCGAGGGTCTCCCCTGCCAGGGTCGGCCCGCCATCACCGGGGAGAGACATGTCGGACAAAGTCGCAAAACTTGAACTGGACGGAAAGACCTACGACCTTCCGGTCCTCAAACCCACCCTCGGCCCCGATGTGCTGGACATCCGCAAGCTTTATGCCGAAGCGGACGTCTTCACCTTCGATCCGGGTTTCACCTCGACCGCCGCCTGCGAAAGCGCCATCACCTACATCGACGGCGATGTGGGCGAGCTTCTCTATCGCGGCTATCCGATCGAACAGCTGGCGGAAAAATCGACGCATCTCGAGGTCTGCTATCTGCTGCTCTACGGCGAACTGCCGACCGCAGCGCAGCTTGCAGACTTCACCCAGCGCGTGACCAAGCACACGATGGTGCACGAACAGATGCACTACTTCTTCCGTGGCTTCCGCCGCGACGCGCATCCGATGGCGACGATGGTGGGCGTGGTGGGCGCGATGGCGGCCTTCTACCACGACTCGACCGACATCAACGACCCCTGGCAGCGCGAGGTGGCCGCGATCCGCATGATCGCCAAGCTGCCGACCATCGCGGCGATGGCCTACAAGTATTCGGTGGGCCAGCCTTTCGTCTACCCGAAGAACGCGCTCAGCTATGCGGGCAACTTCCTGCAGATGTGCTTTGCCGTCCCGGCCGAGGAGTATGTCGTCAACCCGATCCTGGAAAAGGCGATGGACCGCATCATGATGCTGCATGCGGATCATGAGCAGAACGCCTCGACCTCGACGGTGCGGCTGGCGGGGTCTTCGGGCGCGAACCCGTTTGCCTGCATCGCGGCCGGGATCGCCTGCCTCTGGGGGCCCGCGCATGGTGGGGCGAACCAGGCTTGCCTTGAGATGCTGAAGGAAATCGGCACTGTCGACCGCATCCCGGAATACATCGCCAAGGCCAAGGACAAGTCCTCGGGCTTCCGCCTGATGGGCTTCGGCCACCGCGTCTACAAGAACTTCGACCCGCGCGCCAAGGTGATGAAGGAATCGGCCGACGAGGTGCTGGGTCTGCTGGGGATCGAGAACAATCCGCTCCTCCAGGTCGCCAAGGAGCTGGAGCGGATCGCGCTGGAGGACGACTATTTCGTCTCGAAGAAGCTCTACCCGAATGTCGACTTCTACTCGGGCATCATCCTCGAGGCGATGGGCTTCCCGACCTCGATGTTCACCCCGATCTTCGCGATCTCGCGCACCGTGGGCTGGATCAGCCAGTGGAAAGAGATGATCGCCGACAAGAACCAGAAGATCGGTCGCCCGCGGCAACTGTATATCGGCCCGCAAAAGCGCGATTACGTCGATCTGCGCCACCGCTGAAGGCGCAACACTACCTGACCGACAAGTCCCTTGCAAAGGCCGCCCCCCCGGGCGGCCTTTCTGCTGCGCCCAGAGGCCGCAGGGCAAGCCGGATGATTTCTGTCGGAAAACCCCCATATCTCCGCTGTGCTTTCGACTGTGGAGTATGACCATGAAAGACACCTATCCCGACCTGACCGCGCACCACGCGCCGGTGACGCTTGGCGACCGCATCGCGTTTCGCACCGTCAAGTTCATGCGCCTCTTTGCCGATGCCTTCTTTTCCAAACGCTACGGCCACCGCGCCGTGGTGCTGGAAACCGTCGCCGCCGTGCCGGGCATGGTGGGCGGGCTTCTGCAACACCTGAAGGCGCTGCGCCACATCCGCGACGACCAGGGCTGGATCAGGGAACTGCTCGACGAGGCCGAGAACGAACGGATGCACCTGATGACCTTCATCCACATCGCCCAGCCCTCGCGGCTGGAACGGGCGATCATCATGCTGGGCCAGGCGATCTTCTATAACGCCTATTTCTGGCTTTACCTCTTCGCCCCCCGCATCGCGCACCGGATCGTGGGCTATCTCGAGGAAGAGGCGGTGGTCAGCTACACCCAGTATCTGGCGCAGATCGACGCCGGGCTGGTGGAGAACGTCCCCGCCCCGCAGATCGCCATCGACTACTGGAACCTCGGGCCGAAGGCCCGCCTTCGCGACGTGGTGATCGCCGTCCGCGCCGACGAGGCCGGCCACCGCGACCGCAACCACGAGATGGCCGACGAACTGAAGGCCGCATAAGCGTCCCCTCGCTTGCGCCGAAGTCCCGCGAGGAACGACGCGCAAGCGAGCAAGGCGCCGGGGTCAGGCACGCCCGTCAAGCGTGCCGACCGCAGTGTAAAGCTCGGGCCGCCGGTCGCGGAACAGGCCCCAGCTCGCGCGCAGGGCCGCGATGGCGTCAAGGTCGAACCGGTGGACCAGGACGCCTTCGGTCGCGCGGTCGGCCTTTGCCGCCAGCTGCCCGGTGTGGTCGGCAATGAAGGATGAGCCGTAGAACGTCACCTCGCGCCCGTCCGGCGCCACCTCCGTCCCGATCCGGTTCGAGGCGACCAGCGGCAGGAAGTTCGCCGCCGCATGGCCGCGCTGGACCATCTCCCAATGCGGCTGGCTGTCATAGCCGGGGGCCGGCGGTTCCGACCCGATAGCGGTCGGATAAAGCAGCAGTTCCGCCCCCATCAGCGCCATGGACCGCGCCGCTTCGGGGAACCACTGGTCCCAGCAGATGCCGACGCCGATCCGCCCGAAGGCCGTATCCCAGACGCGAAAGCCGGTGTCGCCGGGCGAGAAATAGTATTTCTCCTCATAGCCCGGCCCCTGCGGGATATGGCTTTTCCGGTAGACCCCCAGCACCCGGCCATCCGCATCGACCATCGCCACCGAGTTGAAGAAGGCCTGGCCAGCGCGTTCGAAGACGCTGACCGGGATCACCACGCCCAGCTCCTTCGCCAGCGCCGCAAAGCGCGCAACCAGCGGGTGGCCGTCAATGGGCCGGGCCAGATCGAAATACTGCGGATGTTCCTCGATGCAGAAATAGGGGGCCGCGAACAGCTCCTGGATCAGCACCACCTGCGCGCCCTGCCCCGCCGCCTGCCGCACCAGAGCCTCGGCGCGGTCGGCATTGGCGGGCAGGTCCCAGGAACAGGCGAACTGGGTGGCGGCAACGGTCACATGGCGCATGTCGGATCCCTCGGTCAGCGATGTCGTGGCCCCAGAATACGGGCTGGCCGCGCGGGCCAGAAGCCCTATTCGGCGGGCTGTTCGCTGGGCCAGCGCCGCCCGGCCGCCCGCAGTGCGGTGGGATGCAGCCGTTCGGAACGGTCCCGCCCGACCACCCGCTTGCGGCGCAACAGAAACGCCTTGCCCCAGCTGCGCCAGGTGCCGACCATCGGCGCCTCGGGATCGCAGGGAAAGCGTTCCCTCCAGCCTTCCGGCAAGGCCAGCCCCAACGCTTCGGCCCGGTCCAGCATCCAGACCAGCGGAATGTTCGCAAGCGGGCGCGCGGCCGCGAAATCGCCGATCTGGCCGCCGATGTCGCCATGCGCGCCCCGGAACCAGACCTGTTCGACATTGCCCTCCCAGTCCGGCGGACAGTCCCACAGCACGGGCGCAAAGGCTGCGCGCGTCTCGTCCAGCGCCAGCGCGTGATAGCCGTGCCGGATCGAGGCGCCAAGCTGATGGTTGTGAAACCCGTGACGGTCGACGGCGAACATCCAGAAGAAGGGCAGCCGCATTCCCAGGGCCTTCACCGTATCCCAGACGCCCACCATCTCGATCGGCACCGAAGCGTGGCAGTAGCGGCGGGCAAAGGCCTGCGCGGCAGGACTGTCCGCCCCGCGTTCGTAATGCCGCCAGGCCAGCCGCACCGCACGTTCGGTCGCGTGTTCGCGCCGCAAGAGCCCCACCCGGTCGATCACCCCCGCCAGGGACCGCACGGCGAAGGCCCCGCGCGAATAGCCGAACAGGAAGATCCGGTCCCCCTCGCGATAGCCGCTCGCCAGCCAGCCATAGGCGCGCCGGATCTGCGGGGAGATCCCCCGACCCTCGATGATCGCCAGCCCGCGCAGCCAGCCTTCCCATTGCATCCCCGGCTCGTAGTAAAGCCGCCGGTTGGCATGGTGGCCCATCTCCTTCAGCAAAAGGAACAGAAGCCCGGCGTTGCCCTCCATTCCGGGTTCGAGGCTGGACAGCGTGCCGTCGAGGATCACGACATGATCGACCATCCCCCGCACCCGCCCCGGTTCGGGCGCGGGGGCCGGTTCCACCTCGGGCGCGACCGTGCGGCGGAAAAAGCTGCGAAGGCGGTCCAGTAGGCGCGTGGCGGGTCTCTCCTGAAGCTGCGGCGCGACCATCATCGGTCGGCACAGGTTAAGGTTCCCTTGCCCGCAATGCTAAACGCCCGGCGGACCATGTCCAGCCGGGCGTTCCGATTTCACAGGGTTGTCAAACAGTCATAGCTTCAGGCTCAGGACCGTTGCCATCTGCAAATCGCCAAACCCGTTGAAGCGGGTGTTGGTGACGGTGGAATAGGACCCCATCCCCTGCCAGATCACGAAATCGCCCTCGGCGAGGTCGTTGGGCAGCGGAATTTCCCCCGGCAGCCGGTCCACCGAATCGCAGGTCGGCCCGAAGACGATGCGCGGCAGCGCCTCGCCCGTGCGCTTGTGACCATCGGCGGCCAGCACCTCGATCCGGTCGATCACACCGATCATCGGCAGTTCGGTCAACGAGCCATAGACCCCGTCGTTCAGGAACACATGCGTCCCGTCGCGCAGCGCCTTGACGCGGGCAGCCAGCGCAAAGGCGTCGCCACACAGCGCGCGGCCCGGTTCGCAGACAAGGGCCGGGCGGTCGGCCCCGAAGGCTTCGGTCGCCACACGGTCGATCAGCCGGAACGTGTCCTCCAGCTCCGGCACGACGGCTTGCAGCCGGTGGCTCGGAAAGCCGCCGCCGACGTTCAGCCGCGCGATCTTCACCCCCGCCGCCGATGCGATGTTCGCGGCCTCGCGGATATAGGCCTCCCAGGCGTGCGGGTCGGTGCATTGCGTGCCCGGATGGAAGGTGATCGAGGGGATGTAGCCCTTCGCCGCCACCTCGCGCAGAAGCTCCACCGCCAGCTCCACCGTCGCGCCGAACTTGGCGCCGAAGTTGTAGGCGGCCCCCGCGACCGGCAGCTTGAAGCGGACCGAGATCTCGGTGCCCTCGACCGGGACCATCTCGACCAGCTTCGCCAGTTCGGACTTCGAATCGACGCTGTAGGACTTCACGCCGCGTTCGACCGCATAGGCAATCTCGTGTCGCGCGCGCACGGGGTTGTTGTAGTGGATCGCGGCATCGGGGGCCAGGCGGCGGATCAGGTCGATCTCGAAGGGCGAGGCGCAGTCAAAGCCGCGCACGCCGGCGGCGGCCAGGTTCTCGATCATCGCCTCGCCGGGGTTCGACTTGACGGCATAGGTCACCATGCCCGGAAAGCCGTCGATGAAGCGGCGCGCGGCGGCCTGCGCGGCCGAGGGCGCGAAGAACAGGACCGGGTTCTCCGGCTGCTCTTTCTTCAGGTAATCAGTGGGGTTGGACCAGATCGTCTTGGAGAGTCCCATCGGCGTATTTCCCTTTGCCAACAAGACGCTTCGCCCTTCCCCGTTGCAGCTTTGGGATCGGGCACCAGCGTGGTTTCAAGTGAACCAGGCCAGGTGCGTATGAGCCGCCCTTTTCCTGCAATCGAGGATGCCGCATATGGGTTACAACTTCACCGAACAAAACTATATAACTGCGCAGTTTCGTCGTTATAATGACGAAAAGGATGGCAGATTGCATGGACGAACTGGATCGCAACATCATCGGGCTGCTCTCCGCCGACGCGCGGGTTTCGGTGGCCACATTGTCGCGCCGGCTGAAGGTCGCCCGGTCCACGATCCAGGCCCGGCTGGAGCGGCTGGAGACCTCGGGCGTGATCGCCGGCTACACGTTGAAACTGGGCGAAGCAGCGCGCGAAGGCCGCCTCCGCGCCTCGGTTCTCTTGACCATCGAACCCCGGTCGCAGGCGGCGGTTCTGGCCCGACTGAAGTCGATTGCCGAGATCGAGCGGGTGTTCACCACCTCGGGCCGGTTCGACTTTCTGGTGCAGGTGGCCTGCCCCAACACGCAGGTGCTCGATTCGGTGCTGGACCAGATTGGTGCCATGACCGGGGTGCGGGCGTCGGAAAGCCTGATCCACCTCTCCACCAAGATCGACCGGGCGGTGTGATCGGGCGGTGGGCGAATCGCCCACCCTACAGGCCGAGCGCCCGGAACACCTTCGGCAGCTCCTCGGGCAGGTCCTCGGCGATCAGCCCGGGGCCGAAGCTGAGGGCGCATTCCACATGCAGCCAGGCGGAGGTCGCAGCTGCGTCGAAGGGGCTGAACCCGCGCGCCAGAAGCCCGGTGATGAACCCCGCAAGCACGTCGCCTGACCCGGCTGTCGCGAGCCACGGCGCCGCGCGGTCGTAGTGGGCAGAGTTGATGGCGCAGCGGCCCGTGGGGTCGGCGATCACCGTGTCCGGGCCTTTGTAAAGGACCACGCAGCCTGCACGCATTGCGGCCTCGCGCGTGGCATCGACCTTGGAATAGGCGGGGCCTCTGGTGGCGGGGGCCGCCAGCTTCTCGGCGATGTCGGGGAAAAGACGGGCGAATTCGCCGGCATGGGGGGTCAGGACGCAATCCCCATGCAGGGCCGAGAAGAGATCGGGAGTCTGCGAAAGAATCGTGAGGGCGTCGGCGTCGAGCACGAGACCCCGCCCCGGGCCTGACCCGGGGCCTCCCTTTCCCCCCTCACCGCCGCCCGGCGTGAGGTCCCGGGTCAAGCCCGGGACGGGCATCCCCAACGCCACCTCCACCAGCTCCCGCCCCCGCGCATCCAGCCCCAACCCCGGCCCCACACACAGCGCGTTGATCCGCCGGTCCGCCAGCGCCTCCTCCAGCGCCAGCCCATCCGCCACCCCCCGCAGCATCACCGCATCCAGCCGCGCGGCGTTCTCCGGGATGGCATCGGGAGGACACCCCACCGTCACCACCCCCGCCCCGATCCGCAAGGCCCCCCGCGCCGCCAGCCGCGCCGCCCCGCCGCGACCGGAGGGACCGGAGAGGATGAGGGCGTGGCCGTGGGCGTATTTGTGCTCTTCCGGTCGCTTTCGAAATTCCGGCCGGGGCGCATTCAGCCTGACACGCCGCAGGAAGCCTGTTTCCATGACGTCGCGACGCTGCAAGATCTCGGAGATCCCCAGATCGACGACACGCAACTTGCCGCAGATGCGTGGCCCCAGGCCCAGAAAGTGGCCCAACTTGGGACAGTGGAACGTGACGGTAAGATGCATCGGAGGGATGTCCGCCAGAAGTCCGCCCGTGTCGCTTGACACACCCGACGGGATATCGATGGCGACCAACCGTGGACCATCAGGCTCGTCCTCGTCAAGCCAGGCATCGCGCAGTGGCCGCACAAGGTCCTCTTGCACCTCGCGCGCAAGGCCGATTCCGAAGAGCGCATCCACGACGATCGCCCGATTGCGAAAAAAGCCGTCGGGAACGCGGGTTAGGTCTCCCACCTCCCCCAACCCCAGCCACCGCTCATAGTTCACCCGCGCATCCGGCGGCAGGCGTTCCGGGTCGCCGTGAAGGAAGACCTCCACCTCCCAGCCCCAGTCCTTCAGCAACCGCGCCACGACGAACCCGTCGCCGCCGTTGTTCCCCGGCCCGCACAACACCACCGCCCGGTGCGAGGTGGCCTTCAGCTCCGGCCATTCCTCGAAGATCGCCTCGACCACACCCTTCCCGGCGCGCTCCATCAGTTCCAGGCCAGTGACCTCGCCACTGGCAATCGCCGCCTGTTCGATGGCCCGCATCTGGGCTGCGGTCAGAAGTTCGGTCATGTCTTGCTCACCACAGTTTTCAAACTGCCCACCGCCCAGGCGCGTTGCACAATAATTAGGCAGCACCCAAGGAATCCCTCCGGCGAAGCCCCGAACAAAACCCTGTCACATTGCCCCCCGAAAGGGGAAGTGGTCAGACGGGCGAGGACGAACCGGGGGAGGCCAGCCCATGAAGAAAGTCGAAGCGATCATCAAGCCGTTCAAGCTGGACGAGGTGAAAGAGGCGCTTCAGGAGGCGGGCATCCAGGGTCTTTCGGTGACCGAGGTCAAGGGCTTCGGCCGCCAGAAGGGACACACCGAGCTTTACCGCGGCGCCGAATATGTCGTCGACTTCCTGCCCAAGGTGAAGATCGAGGTCGTCCTGACCGACGACATGGTGGATACCGCCGTCCAGGCGATCATCGCGGCCGCGCGCACCGACAAGATCGGCGACGGCAAGATCTTCGTCACCCCCGTGGAACAAGCCATCCGCATCCGCACCGGCGAAACCGGCGACGATGCTGTCTGAACCGGGCCTCACGGCCTGAAACCCTAACCCCAAACCGAAAGGCAGTCAGATGAGCGCCGTTGCCAAGGCTCTGAAACTGATGAAGGACGAGGAAGTCGAATACGTCGACATCCGTTTCACCGACCCGAAGGGCAAGCTCCAGCACGTGACGCTGGTGGCCGACCTGGTGGACGAGGATTTCTTCGAGGAAGGCTTCATGTTCGACGGCTCGTCGATCGCGGGCTGGAAGTCGATCGACCAGTCCGACATGAAGCTGATCCCCGATCCGGCGTCGGTCTATATCGACCCGTTCTATGCCGAAAAGACCATGGCGGTGCATTGCAACGTGGTCGAGCCCGACACCGGCGAGGCTTACAGCCGCTGCCCGCGCCAGACCGCGCTGAAGGCCGAGGCCTACCTCAAGTCCTCCGGCATCGGTGACACAGCCTATTTCGGGCCCGAGGCCGAGTTCTTCATCTTCGACGACGTGCGCTATTCGGTGACCCCCCGCAAGGTGGCCTACGAGATCGATGCGGAAGCCGCCGCCTGGAACACCGACACCGTGACCGAGGGCGGCAACTACGGCCACCGCGCGGGCCACAAGGGCGGCTACTTCCCGGTGAACCCGATCGACGAGGCGCAGGACATCCGCGGCGAGATGCTCTCGACCATGAAGCGGATGGGCATGAAGGTGGACAAGCACCACCACGAGGTCGCGACCTGCCAGCATGAGCTGGGGATGATCTTCGGCGGGCTGGTCGAGCAGGCCGACAACATCCAGAAATACAAGTATGTCATCCACAACGTCGCCCACGCCTACGGCAAGACCGTGACCTTCATGCCGAAGCCGATGAAGGGCGACAACGGCTCGGGGATGCACGTCAACATGTCGATCTGGAAGGGCGGCAAGCCCTTGTTCGCGGGCGACAAATATGCCGACCTTTCCCAGGAGGCGCTGTGGTTCATCGGTGGTATCCTGAAGCACGCCAAGGCGCTGAACGCGCTGACGAACCCCGGCACCAACAGCTACAAGCGCCTGATCCCGGGCTTCGAGGCGCCGGTGCTGCGCGCCTATTCGGCCCGCAACCGGTCGGGCTGCGTGCGGATCCCGTGGACCGAGTCGCCCAAGGCCAAGCGTGTCGAAGCCCGCTTCCCCGATCCGTCGGCGAACCCCTATCTCGCCTTCGCGGCGCTGCTGATGGCCGGCCTTGACGGCATCAAGAACAAGATCGATCCGGGTCCGGCTTCGGACAAGGACCTCTACGATCTGCCGCCCGAGGAACTGGCGGAAATCCCGACCGTCTGCGGCTCGCTCCGGGAAGCCCTGGAAGAGCTGGAGAAGGACATGGACTTCCTGCTGGCGGGCGATGTGTTCACCCGCGACCAGCTGGAGGCCTACATGGCGCTGAAGTGGGAAGAGGTCTATGCCTACGAGCACACGCCTCACCCGGTCGAATACCAGTTGTACTACTCCTGCTGAAAAGGGGGGTGGGCAGACTGCCCACCCGGCGAGGGACAGGAAAGGGCGCCCGCCGGGGCGCCCTTTTCATTGGGCGCCGCGCGCGGCTCTTGTGGGCGACCCAAGGAAATCAATGGGTTGGCTGCGGGCATTCACGTCTTGGAAACCACACCAGGGGAGGATAACCTGCGGTTGAAGATGGCGGGGCTGGACGCCAGGAGTGGGCATGGCAATGGATCCGTTGAGAAAGCAACCGGGTAAGGGGCGGCCAGAAATCTGGGCCTCGGGCGGACAGCGCCCGCCGTTCGACCTTCGCGCGCTGGGGCGGGCGAGCCTGACCCTGGTGCGGGACGGCGTGGCGCCGCTGCATGGCTGGGCCGCCCGACGCGCCCGCCGGGTCGCGATCAACGTGAAGAACGGCGCGGGACGTCTCCCGGCGGAAAAGCTGGGCCGGGCCGAGCGCCTTGTCCCCTCGCATCTGCGGGTGGCGGGCTGGATCAGGCACCTCGCCGCGACCCTGGCCCATGCCAGCGCCACCGCCGACCGAGACGTCACGCGCGGCAATGCGCTGGTGGCCGAGATCGAGCCGCATCTCTGGGCCGAGGCCGCCGCTCCAACCCCGAACCTGCCCTCCGCAGCCCCTCCTGCCGCTTCGGCCGCGGCTGATCCGGGTTCTGCGCCGGACGTGCCGCCCGTGGTCCTGGCCGAGCCGCATCCGCCGGGCACCGACCCGCTGGCCGCGATCCGGGACGAGATCGCGGGCGCGCGCAAGGCCACGACCAGGACCGGCACGGACGGCCTCCCCGCCCCCCCGGCGATCCCTCCTGCCCCGCCCGGCCCGGTCGCCACCGCCGTGATCCAGGTCACGGGCTATCTGCTCGGCTGGGCCAGCATCGGGATCGCCCTGCCCTACGGCCTCGGCCGCGCGCTTTGGCTTTGGGTCAACGGGCGCGATCTGAAGGACATCGGGCGCGAGGAGTGAGCCGCGGCAGCCGGGCCCGAGCGGGGTTCGGACCTGGCGCTGACGCGCGACGACTCATTGTCTCGCCTCTGGCGCAAGCGGCAACCGGCTCGGGCCTCGGGGGTGCTTCGCCCCATGCCGCCGGACAGGCTCAGGCAAGCACCTTCTGAAGGAAGGCCAGCACCTCGGCCTTGACCGGCCCCGTCTCGAAGGCTTCGCCCCCATGGCCCGCGCCTGGGACCAGCTTGTAGTCGACCTGCGCCCTGGGGTCGGCGGCGATCCAGGCTTCGCGCAGCCGTCTGGCCTGAAGATCGGCAATCAGCGGGTCGGCATCGCCATGGCGGATCAGGATCGGCGGCAGCGGCTCTTTCAGCAGCGACAGCCGCGCCAGCGGGCTCATCGCCCGGGCCGCCGCGCGGTTTTCGCCCACGGGGAACCCCAGCAGCTGGCTTTCCGCGCTGGCCGCCGCATCGGTCGGACCCATCTGCGGCGTCCGGCCCAGCGTGGCCATGTCCTGATCCATCGTCGAGAAATCCATCGGCCCGAAAAGGCTGACCACCCCGCGCGGCGGCAGCCCGACCTCGACCAGACTCAGCGCAGTCGACACCGCAAGGAAGGCCCCCGCCGACTGGCCAAGAAGCACGATCCGCGACGGGTCGATGCCCAGCGCCGCCCCCTCGCGTTGCAGGTGGACGATCGCCGACAGGCAGTCATCGCCCTGCGCAGGCCATTTCGCGCTGTCCGACAGGCGGTAGTTCACCCGGACCACGGCGATGCCCGCGTCCAGGATCTAGGGCCAGATCGCAAGGTCGGACTTGTCGCCCATGCGGAAGGCGCCGCCGTGGATCATCACCACGACCGGCGCGGGCGCGGTGCCGCGAGGAGAGGTCAGGTCCATGGTCTGGCGCGGATCGGCACCATAGGCAATGTCGGTCGCCCCCGGCGCCCGCCAGCGCCAGAGCGCCACGCCCCCGGCGGCTGCGGCCGCGCCGCCGATCAGAAGGGTCCTGCGGATCAGTCCGGGCATGTCAGTCTCCGTTCGGAAAGGGTCAATGGACGGCCTCGCGCAGCGCGGCCAGCTCCTCGGCGCTGACCGTGGCCGCGTCCACGACGTAGTTATGGATGGTGAAGACCACGGCCCGCGTCACCGGCAGCCGCAAGAGGCACTGGCGTTCGCAGCGGATGAACACATGGTCCGACGGCTGCGGGCGTCTTTCGCCTTCGACCCTGGGCTGGTGCAGGGTGAAGTCGTCGTAGGTCAGGTAGTTCATCCGCCACAAGGGCTGGTCCGGCCGGATCGCATCGAACAGGCGGGCCACGCGTTTCGCCAGATCGGCGTCATAGACCGGGACCGGATCATGGATGCCCGTCAGCGGGCGGCCCAGCTTCTGGCTCAGGCTCCAGGAGGCCGGAAAACACAGGATGGCGCCGGTCAGCCGATACTCGGCCCCGTCCTGCTGCATCAGGCAGAGGTCCTCCTGCACCAGCCGGCCAAGGGTAAGAAGCGGCTGGGCGGGGTCAAGCGGCACGGTGATACCGTCGGGGCGGGTGGCGGAGCTGTCGGTCAGGGTGAAACCGGGGGCCGCGCGCAGCCAGTCAAGCGTTGTGGCGTAAAGCTCGTCGGCGGCCGGGCGGGCCTCGGGCAGCAGGGCGTGAACCGCCGATGCCCGCGCCGCGATCAGCCGGTCGCGCAGCGCCATCTGCGGGCCGTAGGCCTCATCCTGGCGCAGCCAGTCCTGCCCCTCGACCGGCAGGATACCCGGCAGGCGCCGCGTGCGCGGGTCAAGCCAGGGCAGATGCGGCAGGCGGTCCTGCAGGATGGGCCCGGTCTGTAGAATGTCTCGCGTCGGCTTGGCCATGGCGGTCTTTGACCATGGGCCGCGCGGGGGTGCAACCAACACATTTGCGACCCCGCGCGTCGCGGATGGAGAAGCGGCGGATCGTCGCCCGGGCAGTCTGGGGGAAAGGAAAGGCGCCTCATGGACTATCACCGGGACCGCCGGAAGATCGACCCGACGCGAGGGGCGGCTCTGGGCGACGGGACGCCGAACGACAACGACCGGGTCGAAATCGGGCCGACGCAACTGGCCTTCGCGGAATGGGCGGCGGCGGGGTTGGACCTGCCGAACCTGGCGCGGATGCGCGAGGACCGCTGGAAGCGGCTGGTGGCGGGGCTGGTGGCGCGCGACTATGGCGGGTTGCTGATGTTCGATCCCCTGAACATCCGCTATGCGACCGACACCACGAACATGCAGCTGTGGAACACCCACAACCCGTTCCGGGCCTGCCTTCTGTGCGCCGATGGCCACATGGTGATGTGGGAATACAAGAACTCGCCCTTCCTCGTGACGTTCAACCCCCTGGTGAAGGAACTGCGGTCGGGGGCGACGTTCTTCTACAATTCCACCGGCGACCGGGGGCAGCAGGCGGCGCAGGGCTTCGCGCGCCAGGTGGACGAGGTGATGCGGGACCATGCGGGGACCAACCGGCGGCTGGCGGTGGACAAGATCATGGTCCACGGCCTGCGCGCGCTGGAGGCGATCGGGTTCGTGGTGGAGGAAGGCGAGGAGGTGACGGAACGGGTGCGCGCGGTCAAGACGCCGGACGAGATCCTGGCGATGCGCTGCGCCCACCATGCCTGCGAGGCCGGGATCGCCGAGATGGAGGCCTTCACGCGGGCCAATGTGCCCTCGGGCACCGTCTCGGAGGATGCGATCTGGGCCGAGCTTCACGCCGCCAACATCCGCCGCGGGGGAGAGTGGATCGAGACGCGGCTGCTGGCCTCCGGGCCCCGGACGAACCCGTGGTTTCAGGAATGCGGGCCGCGGATCGTGCAGCCGAACGAGATCGTGGCCTTCGATACCGACCTGATCGGCGCTTACGGCTTCTGCATCGACATCAGCCGGACCTGGTGGGTGGGCGACGCGCGGCCCTCGAACGCGATGGTGTCGGCCTTTCACCACGCGCTCGACCACATCGCCGACCACAAGGCACGCCTGAAGCCCGGCGTCACCATCGAGGAGCTGGTGATGGAAGGGCACCAGCTTGCCCCGGAATACTGGGCGCAGAAGTATTCCTGCAAGATGCACGGTGTCGGGCTTTGTGACGAATGGCCCTATGTCCACTATCCCGACGGCTGGATGCCCGGTGCCTTCGATGCGGCGCTGGAGCCGGGGATGGTGCTCTGCGTAGAGGCGCTGGTCTCGCCCGAGGGCGGCGATTTCTCGATCAAGCTGGAGGATCAGGTGCTGATCACCGAAACGGGCTGCGAGACGCTGACGCGCTATCCGTTCGACGACAGGTTGATGGGGTGACGAAACCCGACCGCGTCACAGCTTCGGAGTCTTGTCGGCGAGGACGCCGGCGAGGAGGGACGAAGTCACCGAAAGGCGGTTCCTGGGGCGAAGGCAAGTCTTGACAAATCCCTGACAACCACAGACAAACCATTGAAATCATTGACATCGGCAACCTGACCACGCGCGGGCAGGTTACAGGTCCGCAGATCGGCCCACGCTCAGGTCCCCGCTTTGCGAGGGGAACCGCACCTCCATCCCCCGCACCTCGCCCCCATAGCAGGCGGCCGGGTCCGAGGGCCGCCAGACCGAGCAATTCCGGTCCCCCCGTCGACGACACAGCCCAGGCCCCTCCCATCGACCGCGCCGGTCAAGCCCGCGTGAAGGCCGGGCAGGTCTCAGATCCCGACTTCGGCGAAGAGGCCCAGATGGTCCGACCCGAACGCTCCGCGCGGGATGACCCTGCCGCCGCGAGTGGCGAAGACGTGGTCGATGGGCAGGCGGAACAGGTCCGACAGCCCGACATAGGTGCCGAAGGTCGGCCCCGCCGGGCGCAGCGTGAGGATGTCGGCCATCCGCGAGACCGAGTTCGCCCAGCGCACCATGTTGAAATCGCCCGCCATGATCGCCGGCCCCTCGATCCGGTCCAGGACGGGCAGCAGAAGCTCGACATGGTCGGCCTGGCCATAGGGCCAGGGCCAGTGCAGATGAACCGAGGCCAGCCAGATCCGGTCCTGCGCCTCGTTCCCGGCCACGACCTGCATCACGGCCAGTCCGGGCGCGCAGAAGGCGGTGCCCTCGACCGGGGTCAGCCGCGTCAGGATCGCCGTCCCGCCGACGCGGCTGCCGGGGCAGACGTGCTGGTGCGGATAGGCATCCTTCAGCGCCGCAAGCAGCGCGAGGTTCGGCTCCGACACTTCCTGCAAGGTCACGATCTGCGGCGCCATGGCGCGGATGTCGGCCTCAAGCGCGGGCAGCTCGGCATTCCGGTACAGCATGTTCTTCTGATAGACCGAATAGGGCCCCGGCAGGCCCGGCCAGGAATAGGCCAGAAGCACCTGCCCGCCCGTCAGCATCGCCAGCAGCATCGAGACGAAGGCTGCCATCCGCAGCCCGGCAAAGGTGGCGGCGACGGCCAGAACCAGAATCGCCACGGCGGCAATCCCGCGCCCCACTGCAAGCGAATCCCCCAAGGGGTGCAACCAGCCAAGATAGCCCCCGGCCAGCAAAAGCACCGCCAGCAACAGGGCTGCCCCGATCACGCCCTGGCCGATCCTGCTGTCTTCGTACATCGTCGTCCTTCATTCCATGTCACGCCCGATGCAGCGCGGGGCCGCCTCGGGTCACGCCCCTATCTGACCAACCACTACGGCATAATTGCGTTTTGGCCTTGGCAACAGTTCGGTCTTTGTCCGTCGGACGCCGGACGGTCCGATGCGGCCGTTCGTGCCTTGCACCATGCCCTCACGCGGCGTAAGGGGACGCGAGTTTTCCCTGCCCTATAGGCCCTGCGATGATCCCGCGCTATTCCCGCCCCGAGATGGTGGCGATCTGGTCCCCGGAAACCCGCTTCAGGATCTGGTTCGAGATCGAAGCCCACGCCTGCGACGCCCAGGCCGCCCTTGGCGTGATCCCCAAGGCCAATGCCGAAGCCGTCTGGCGCGCGAAGGATGTGACCTTCGACGTGGCCCGGATCGACGAGATCGAGGCGGTGACCAAGCACGACGTGATCGCCTTCCTCACGCATCTGGCCGAACATATCGGGGCCGAGGACGCGCGCTTCGTCCATCAGGGCATGACCTCGTCGGACGTGCTGGACACCACGCTGAACATCCAGCTGGTGCGGGCGGCGGACCTGCTGCTCAAGGGACTTGACCGGGTGCTAGCCGCGCTGAAAACCCGCGCCTACGAGCACAAGGATACCATCCGCATCGGGCGCAGCCACGGTATCCACGCGGAACCCACGACAATGGGCCTGACCTTCGCCCGCTTCTATGCCGAGATGAAGCGCAACCGCGAACGGCTTGAAAACGCACGGAAAGAGGTTGCGACCGGCGCAATCTCCGGCGCCGTGGGAACCTTCGCCAACATCGACCCGCGCGTGGAAGAGCATGTCTGCAGGATGCTGGGCCTGACGCCCGAGCCGATCAGCACGCAGGTGATCCCGCGCGACCGGCATGCGATGTTCTTCGCCACGCTTGGGGTGATCGCCTCCTCCATCGAGAACGTCGCCATCGAGATCCGTCACATGCAGCGGACCGAGGTGCTGGAGGCCGAGGAGTTCTTCTCGCCCGGCCAGAAAGGGTCCAGCGCCATGCCGCACAAACGCAATCCCGTGCTGACCGAGAACCTCACCGGCCTTGCGCGTCTGGTGCGGATGGCGGTGGTCCCGGCGCTGGAGAACGTGGCGCTGTGGCATGAGCGGGACATCTCGCACAGTTCGGTCGAGCGGATGATCGGCCCGGACACGACGATCACGCTGGATTTCGCCCTGCATCGTCTGGCGGGCGTCATCGAAAAGCTGGTGGTCTACCCGGAAAACATGCTGAAGAACCTGAACAGGTTCAAGGGACTGGTGATGTCTCAGCGCGTGCTTCTGGCGCTGACCCAGGCGGGCGTCAGCCGCGAGGACGCCTATCGCCTGGTGCAACGAAACGCGATGAAGGTCTGGGAAAAGGGCGCGGATTTCAAGACCGAGCTTCTGGCCGACCCCGAGGTGACGGCAGTGCTGTCGCCTGCCGAGATCGAGGAGAAGTTCGACCTTGGCTACCATACCAGGCATGTGGACACGATCTTTGCCCGGGTTTTCGGCTCTTGACGAAAGCGTGATCGGCCTCTTGAAACCGGGCCCTAATTTGCGGTCTTGATTGCGCGCCGATCGTGCTACCTTTTCAGAAAATTTCCGAAAGGTGCAACGATGCGCATGATCCTTGCTGCCGCCTTCCTTCTTACGCCCTGCGCGGCCTTTGCGGCGGGCAGCGATGACAGCGCGCCGCCCGTGCCGACCGAAACCACCACCCAATGCGAAAAGGGCACGGTCTGGGACGAAAAGACCAGGGCTTGCGTGAAGGCCGATGATAGCAGCCTGAACGACGACCAGCGCTTTGGCGCGGTGCGCGAGCTGGCCTATGCCGGGCGCTATGAAGACGCCAAGCTCGTGCTTGCCGCGATGACCGAGGGCGAGACCAGCCGGGTGATGACCTACCGCGGCTTCCTTCTGCGCCAGACCGGCCAGATCGAGGCCGGGATCGCCGCCTACGAACGCGCCATTGCGCTGGACCCGGCCAACAACCTTGCGCGCAGCTATTACGGCCAGCTTCTGGTCCAGATGGACGAGATGGCGCTGGCCAGGGCGCAGCTTGACCAGATCCGCGCGCATGGCGGTGCGGGAAGCTGGGCCGAACAGTCGCTCGCCACCGCCATCACGACCGGAGTGACCTACACCTTCTGACCCCGACCCAACCCCAAGGAGGATCCGATGAAATCAGCAAGCTTGCTCGCCGTGCTCGCCCTTTCCATCCTGCCAGGCCTCGCCGCCGCGAATTGCCGTGGCGAGCACATCGACCAGACAGCCGCCAGCTGCACCCCCGGGATGGTCTGGGACAGCGCCAAGGGCACCTGCGTCGAGAAACCGACCAGCTGAGGGATGCGGTCAAGGCTCCGTTAACCCGGGGCTGCGAGGGTTCCCGTCACAGGAATCGATGAGGACCCGATGCCCCAGGACATGGTGCCCCTTGCCCGGATCACCCCCGAACGCCGGATCTCCACGGTCCCGCCGCTTCCCCGGCGGGTTCTGACCCCGCGACAGAAGGCGGCGGTGATCGTGCGCTATCTTCTGACCGAAGGCAGCTCGCTGCCCCTGGCGTCACTGCCCGAACACATGCAGGCCGCGCTGGCCGAACAGATGGGTCAGATGCGGCTGATCGACCGCGCCACGCTGGACGAGGTGGTGGGCGAATTTCTCGCCGAACTGGAATCGGTCGGCCTCGCCTTCCCCGGCGGGATCGAGGGCGCGCTGTCCATGATGGACGGGCATATCTCGCAATCGGCCGCCTCCCGCCTGCGGCGGATGGCGTCGGCCTCGTCCAAGATCGACCCGTGGGAGCGGATCATGGCCCTGCCCCCCGACCGGCTGATGCCCATCCTCCTGAACGAGGCGGTCGAGGTCGGCGCCGTGATGCTGTCGAAATTGCCCGTGGGCCGCGCGGCCGAGCTTCTGGGCAAGCTGCCGGGCGAACGCGCGCGACGCGTGGCCTATGCGGTGTCGCTGACCGGCAACGTCGATCCCGAAACCGTCCGCCGGATCGGAGCGGCGCTTCTGGCCGAACTGGACAACCAGCCGCCCAGGGCCTTTGACCAGGGTCCGGTCGAACGGGTTGGCGCAATCCTGAACGTCTCGCCCTCGCTGACCCGCGACGATGTGCTTGAAGGGCTGGAGGCAGAAGATGCCGCCTTTGCCGCCGAGGTCAGGAAGGCGATCTTCACCTTCGCCCATATCCCCACACGCCTCAACCCGCGCGACGCGCCGAAGATCACCCGCCTGGTGGAACAGCCGAAACTGGTCACCGCGCTGGCCGCCGCGATGGGCAAGCCGGGGCTGGAAGAGGCGGCGGAGTTCATCCTTGCCAACATCTCGCAGCGCCTCGCCCAGGGCCTGCGCGAGGAAATGGGCGCCCGCGGAAAGGTCAAGGAAAAGGACGGCGAAGAGGCGATGACCGCGATCATCGCGGCGATCCGCACGCTGGAGGCGAGCGGAGAGATCACCCTGATCCAGCGGGAGGAGGACTGACCCCCGGCGGCAAGGCCCGGTTCGCGGGCCTTGCACGCGCAAGAGTCAGAACCGGTAATCGATGCGCAGCGCGACTTCGCGGTTGTCGAAATCGAAGGCCTCGTCGAAGCCGTCCTTCTTCTCGACCAGATATTCCAGCCCGACCACGACCTTTCCTGCCGCGCCCAGCGCGACCCGCGCGCCGAGGCCGTAGTTCATCAGCGTATCCGAATAGGCGGGTGTCTGGTTCACGTCATAGCGCGTCATCCCGACGAAGGCATAGGGCAGCACCCGCCCCGCGCCATAGCCACCGATCAGCTTCAGCCGGGCGGCATCCCAGTCGGCCGCCGGGGCGTCATCGCCGTAATCGCCCTTGGCAACAGCCAGTTCGCCCCCGAGGACGAACCCGCCCAGATCGCGCAGATAGCCCGCCTGCAGGCCGAAGCCCGAACTGCCGAAATCCGACGTCCCGTCGTTCAGCGTGCCGCTTGTCGCACTGACACCGACATAGAACCCGGTCCAGTCGAAATCCGGGGTCCCGGCCGCAGCCGGAGCCGCCACCACCGGATCTTCGGCCACCACGACCGGCCCGCCCGCCTGGGCCGCACCCGCCGCCAGGACAAGCGCCGCAGCAATTGCAATCTTCATCTTATCTCTCCAATAAGGTCATCAATCCGATCAGAATACCGCAAGTTTCACGCAGGGAAAGGCAAGAAACCCGGCTTCCTGTTTCCGGCAGGGGAACAGTCCCGAGGGATCGTCGCAGGGATCCACCCGCTTGCAGGCGACGGGGCAAGGCTCTAGACCCGGGCCATGTCCGCCGCAAACCTGTCCCACGTCACGCGTGGCGTGGCCTTGATGATCCTCGCGATCTTCCTCTTCACCGCCATGGATGCCACCGCCAAGGGCCTGATCGACCGCTATCCGGCCCCGCAGGTGATCTGGGTCCGCTTTGCCGGGCAGCTGCTGCTGGTTCTTCTGCTCCTGCGCCACCACCTCGGCCCGGTGCTGCGGACGCGCTTTCCGGTGCTGCATTTCTGGCGGTCGGCGGCGCAGTTCGGGGCGACGACCTTCTTCTTTCTCTCGCTTGGCCATATCGGCCTGGCCGAGGCGACGGCTGTCGCCGACACCAATCCGGTCCTCATCACCCTGGGCGCCGCGCTGTTTCTGGGCGAAAGGCTGGGCCCGCGCCGCATCGCCGGGGTTGTCGTGGCACTTGCCGGCGCGCTGATCGTGATCCGGCCGGGCGCGGGGGTCTTCAGCTGGGCCGCGATCCTGCCGCTTCTCTGCGCGGTCTCCTACGCGGCATCGGCGCTCCTGACCCGAAAGATCGGCGCGCAGGAAAGCGTCTGGGCCTCGATGGTCTATGCCGCGCTGTTCGGCACCGTCGTCGCCGGGACCGCCCTGCCCTTCGTCTGGGAGCCGGTGGCCGGCGAGGATCTGTGGAAATTCGGGCTGATCGCCTGCCTTGGCACCGGCGCGCAGCTTTGCATCATCCGCAGCTTCTCGATCACCGAGGCGGGGATCGTCGCGCCCTTCGCCTATCTCGGGATCGTCTTCGCCACCGTCTGGGGCGCGGTGCTGTACGACCAGTGGCCGGACCGCTGGACGGTGATCGGTGCGCTTGTGATCGTGGCGGCGGGTCTCTATGTCTGGCACCGCGAAACCCGCCTTGCCTCGCAAAGCAGCACACACGGCACCTGATCCATGGCCAAAGCGCCCGATTTCCACCTTCGCCACTGGCTGCAGGACCGCGCGCTGCGTGGGCTGATCTGGTTGCTTCTGCGCCTGCCCTATCGCTGGCGGGTGCCGCTGTGCGGCTGGGTCCTGTCCCGCATCATCGCCCCCTTGGCAGGCTACCGGCAACGCATCCGGGACAACCTCGCCCTCGTCCTGCCCGACCTGCCCCCGGCCGAGGTGGAGCGGATCGCGCGCGCCGTGCCCGACAATGTGGGCCGCACCGTGATCGAGATCTATTCCGGGCCCGAGTTCATCGCCCGCGCCGCCAGTCATCCGTTGACCGGCCAGGGCGTGGCGGCGCTGGAAGAGGCCCACAAGGTCGGCCGGCCGGTGATCCTGGTCACGGGCCATTTCGGCAACTACGACGCCAGCCGCGCCGCGCTGATCTCGCGCGGCTATCGGGTCGGCGCGCTGTACATGCCGATGACGAACCGGCATTTCAACGAACACTACGTCCGGGCGATCTCGCGGATCGGCACGCCGGTCTTCCCGCGGGGCCGGGCCGGGCTGGCCGACATGGTGCGGCATCTGCGCTCGGGCGGGATGCTGGGGATGCTGGTTGACCAGCACATGGTGCATGGCGAGGCGCTGGACTTCTTCGGCCATCCGGCGCTGACCGCGCTTTCGGCGGCGGAACTGGCGCTGAGATACGACGCTCTGCTGGTGCCGACCTATGCCGTGCGCCAGCCGGACGGGCTGTCCTTCCGTATCATCGTCGAACCGCCGATCCCGCACGGCACGCCCCAGGCGATGACCCAGGCGCTGAATGACAGCCTCGAAGCGCTGGTGCGCCAGAACATCGACCAGTGGTTCTGGATTCACCGGCGCTGGAAAGGGGGAAACAAGGCCGGGAAGACCGCCTCGCACTGATGCCGCTTCGGCCTGCCGGACCTCGTCCCCCGGCCCGTCCGGGGACCAGCCTGCCCGACATCCCCGGCAACAGGGATCGCAGGCGCGCGCTCAGTCCACCCGGGCCGCCGCCAGGATTTCGGACGGGCCGTCCTCCTGCACGATCACCGCGCCCGGCTCATCCCCGGCGAAGGGGGCCGAAACCTCCAGCGGTTCCCGGCCGGACCAGTCCTCGAGCATTTCCCACGAGGTGACGATGTTGGTGTAGGTGATCGTCTTGCCGGCATTCTCGCCGCGCTCGATCGTCACCGTCTCTCGCGGCTTGTAGCGCACCAGCTGCACCCGGACGGGTTCGGTCAGCGGAGGATCGGCCTCGGCCCGGATCACCACCCGGTCGCCCTTGCGCGTCACCGTCAGTTGCACCGGCGTTCCCGCCGCAAGATGCGCACGCAGCCGGTCGGCGGTCTCTTCCGGGGCGAAGCCCTCGATGCGGTCCGCCCCGCCGATGATCAGCTGCGGCGTGTAGATCGTCCGCGACCCGATCGCGCGGGCATAGGCCCGCTGGCGGTCGGTGAACTTGGCATGGGCGAACTTGTCCTCCCAGCCGATGTAGTCCCAATAGTCGACATGCAGCGCCAAGGGCAGGATCTGCGGGTTCGACGCCAGCATCGCCACGAATTCGTCTGCCGGCGGACAGGAGGAACAGCCTTGCGAGGTGTACAACTCGACCACGACCACCGGCTCGGCCTGCAAGGGCGCCGCGGCCGCAAGCCAGAGCCCGCAAGCAGCACTGACGAAATGTCGCATGATGGCTATCCTGATCCTTGTCCCCCCTGCGTTATAGGGAGGCCCGCAGACACGAGCCAATCAAGGTTTTGCGAGAGACCTGACATTTGCTGTAGGAAAGCCACACCGCAGGGCTGGATATTCGGCATACAATGGTATACTGAGTATCAGCAACCGCCTTCCCAGGGAGCCAGAGATGACCGTCACCGTTGGACATGACCTTTCGAAGACCCGCAAGACCCTGACCGCAGGGGGCCAGACGGTCCACTACTACTCGATCCCGGCGGCCGAGGCCGCGGGTCTGGGCGAATTCTCGCGCCTTCCGGCCTCGCTGAAGGTGGTGCTGGAGAACATGCTGCGCTTCGAGGACGGCAAGACCGTCACCGTCGATGACATCCGCGCCTTTTCCACCTGGGGCGCGAACGGCGGCCAGAACCCGATCGAGATCGCCTATCGCCCCGCCCGCGTCTTGATGCAGGATTTCACCGGCGTTCCGGCCGTGGTGGACCTTGCCGCGATGCGCGACGGGATCAAGGGCCTGAAGGGCTCGGCCGCGAAGATCAACCCTCTGGTCCCTGTCGATCTTGTCATCGACCACTCGGTGATGATCGACGAATTCGGCCACCCCCGCGCCTTCCAGATGAACGTGGACCGCGAGTATGAGCGGAACATGGAGCGGTATGTCTTCCTGAAATGGGGGCAGAAGGCCTTCAACAACTTCCGCGTCGTGCCGCCCGGCACCGGCATCTGCCATCAGGTCAACCTGGAATACCTTGCCCAGACCGTCTGGACCGACACCGACCAGAACGGCGAGACCGTGGCCTACCCCGACACGCTGGTCGGCACCGACAGCCACACCACCATGATCAACGGCCTCGCGGTCCTCGGCTGGGGCGTCGGCGGGATCGAGGCCGAGGCGGCGATGCTGGGCCAGCCCGTGTCCATGCTGATCCCCGAGGTCGTCGGCTTCAAGCTGACCGGCCAGATGCGCGAAGGCACCACGGCCACGGACCTGGTGCTGAAGGTCGTGCAGATGCTGCGCAAGCATGGCGTGGTGAACAAGTTCGTCGAATTCTACGGCGAGGGGCTGGACCATCTGCCGCTGGCCGACCGCGCCACCATCGCCAACATGGCGCCCGAATATGGTGCCACCTGCGGCTTCTTCCCCGTGGACGACGAAACGCTGCGCTATCTGCACATGACCGGCCGGGACGAGGGGCGCATCGCGCTGGTCGAGGCTTACGCCAAGGCGCAGGGCATGTGGCGCGGGCCCGATTACGACCCGATCTACACCTCGACCCTGCACCTCGACATGGGCGAGATCGTCCCCGCCATCTCGGGCCCCAAACGCCCGCAGGACTATCTGCCGCTGACCGAGGCCAAGGCCAGCTTTGCCAAGGAGATGGAGGCAAGCTTCAAGCGCCCGATGGGCGTCGAGGTTGCGGTGGAGGGGCAGGATTACAAGCTGTCGTCGGGCAAGGTCGTGATCGCCTCGATCACCTCCTGCACCAACACCTCGAACCCCTATGTGATGATCGGCGCGGGGCTCGTGGCGCGGAAGGCCCGTGCTCTGGGTCTGAACCGCAAGCCCTGGGTCAAGACCTCGCTTGCCCCCGGATCGCAGGTCGTGTCCGAATACCTGAACGCCGCCGGGTTGCAGGAAGACCTCGACGCCGTGGGCTTCAACCTGGTCGGCTACGGCTGCACCACCTGCATCGGCAACTCCGGCCCGTTGCAGCCGGAAATCTCCAAGGCCATCGCCGAGGGCGACCTGGTCGCCGCAGCCGTCCTCTCGGGCAACCGCAACTTCGAGGGCCGGATTTCCCCGGACGTCCGCGCCAACTACCTGGCATCGCCGCCCCTGGTCGTGGCCTACGCGCTGGCGGGCGACATGAACATCGACCTGACCACCGAACCGCTCGGCACCGGGTCGAACGGCCAGCCGGTCTACCTGAAGGACATCTGGCCGACGAACAAGGAAATCGCCGACATCGTCCATGCGGTCGTCACGCGCGAGGCCTTCCAGAAGAAATACGCCGATGTGTTCAAGGGCGATGCGAAATGGCAGGCCGTGCAGGTCACGGATTCGGAAACCTACGACTGGCCGCCGAGCTCGACCTACATCCAGAACCCGCCCTATTTCCGGGGCATGTCGCCCAGGCCCGGCGTCATCCGCAACATCACCGGCGCGCGGATCCTTGCGCTTCTGGGCGACATGATCACCACCGACCACATCAGCCCGGCAGGGTCTTTCAAGGCCTCGACTCCCGCCGGCAAGTATCTGACCGAACGGGGTGTTCCGGTTTCCGAGTTCAACAGCTACGGCGCCCGGCGCGGCAATCATGAGGTGATGATGCGCGGCACCTTCGCCAACATCCGCATCCGGAACGAGATGCTGGATGGCGTCGAAGGCGGCTACACCAAGGGACCGGACGGGCAGCAGACCTCGATCTACGACGCCTCGATGGCCTATCAGGCGCAGGGCGTGCCGCTGGTGATCTTCGGCGGCATCGAATACGGCGCGGGGTCGTCGCGCGACTGGGCGGCGAAGGGCACGGCGCTTCTGGGCGTCAAGGCCGTGATCGCCGAATCGTTCGAGCGCATCCACCGGTCGAACCTCGTCGGCATGGGGGTGATCCCGTTCGAGTTCACCAACGGCGACACCCGCAAGACCCTGGGCCTGACGGGGGATGAGGTGGTCAGCATCGGCGGGCTCGAGGGCGACCTGAAGCCGCTGTCGCTGGTCCCCTGCACCATCCGCTATGCCGACGGGACCGAGAAGACGATCCAGCTGAAATGCCGGATCGATACCGCCATCGAGATCGAATACGTCCAGAACGGCGGCGTGCTGCACTATGTGCTGCGGAACCTCGCCGCGGCTTGAGTTCGGAAACGGATTGTTTCCAGGGAAGGCCCGGGCAACGCCCGGGCTTTCACTTTTTGTTCTCAATTTCCAGCGCAGCCTTCGGGTATCCAACCAGCCAGAAGGCTTGCATCATGTCCGACCGTTTCCCGCCGCTGCGCCCGCAATCCGCGCTCACCCGTCAGGAGGCCCGATCCCTTCCGGTCCCTGCCCCTGTCGATCTCGCGCTCCTCGCCGCGCTGGCGCTGGTTGCAGCACTCGCTCTCCTCTGAGGCAACGCCCGTAGGGTGGGCCGTTCCCGCGCCCTTCGCGCGGGGTTGGCCCACAGCCGGTTCAGGTTAACCGATCCCGAACGCCCACAGCCAAACCCTTGATTTCATTGGCGCGGAAAATCTGCCCGGCGTGGGCAGTCAGTGGGCGCTCACCCGCCCGCCTTCAGTGCCTTCTCCAGCTCCGGCTTGAACCGGGTCTCGTAATCGGTCCCGACCAGGGGGCCGACAAAGCGGAACAGGACGGTCCCGTCACCGCCCACGATGAAGGTCTCGGGCGGGGCGGTGACCCCCCATTCCACCCGGTTGCGTCCCTGCGGATCGGTCGCGACGCCGATGAAGGGGTTGCCCTCCTCGGCAAGGTAGGCCGCCGCCTTCGCGTCGTCGTCCATGATGTTGACCCCGGCGACGCGGATACCGCGTGCGGCCATTTCCTTCAGGACGGGATGCTCGGCCCGGCACGGCGGGCACCAGGTGGCCCAGAAGTTGACCACCGTCACCTCGCCCGTCCGCAGATCGGCCCCGGTCAGTCCGGGAATGCCGGGCAACGCCGTCGCGGGCAGCACCGGGGCCTGCCTGCCGACGAAGACGGATTGCAGCTCTCCCGGATTGTCGCGGTACATCCCCGCGTAGAACAGCCCCGCCAGCCCCGCGAACAGGACCGGGGGCAGCACCATCAGCCATCTAGCCATCCGACTTCCCCTGCCGCGCCTCGACCTCGGAAAGGGCGCGCTTCATCCGGGCCGACTGCCACAGGGTCAGCGCCACCAGCGCCGCGATCAGCAGCGCCGTCGCCAGGTAGGACCCCAGCACCGCGACCGCATATTTCCCGAGATCCGGCATCATGCCACCCTCTCCCGCGCCAGAAGCGCCTTCAACCGCCGCGCGCGGATTTCCGTCCGGGTGCGCAGCAGGACCATCGTCACGAACAAGAGGACGAAGCCGGCGATGCAGATCACCAGGGGCAGCCAGAAGACGTCCGACACGTTCTCCTTCTTGTCCAGGCTGAGCGACGCCCCCTGGTGCAGCCCCTGGTTCCAGAACAGGACCGCATAGCGGCTGAGCAGCGCGAAGACCGAGCCCACCAGACACAGGATCGAGGTGAGGTCGGCCGCCGTGTCGGGGTCCTCGATCGCGGCCCAGAGCGCCATGTAGCCGAAATAGAACAGGGTCAGGATCAGGAACGAGGTCAGCCGCGGGTCCCAGGCCCACCAGGTGCCCCACATCGGCTGCCCCCAGAGCGCGCCCGTCACCAGTGCGATCAGGGTGAAGGTGAGGCCCACGGGGGCGGCGGCCTTGGCGGCCAGGGCGCTGACATGGTGACGGCGGACGATCCAGATCAGCGAGGTCACAAGCATCATCACCCAGGCATTGATCGCCATCATGGCCGAGGGGACATGCAGGTAGATGATCTTGACGGTCGAGCCCTGCTTGTAATCGTCCGGCGTGAAGAAGAAGCCCCAGACCAGGCCCGTGACCAGCAGCACCAGGGTCAACCCCACCGCCCAGGGCAAGGCCCGGGCCGAGAGTGCCATGAACTTCTTCGGGTTCGCATATTCCCAGATCGACATGGGGCGTTGCCTATCCTGTTCGCGGGTCCCGCTCAACACACCATCGCGCGAGACATCAGCGCAAATTGACGCGGATCGCGCTGGCGGCCGCAAAGGGAAGCAGCGCCGCCGCGCCCAGGCTGATCGCGGCCAGCAGCGCAAGCGGTGTCGCCAGCGCCATGTGCTCGGCCCCCCGACGCACGACCTCTCCCCCGAAGATCAGGGTCGGCACATAAAGCGGCAGGACCAGAAGGCTGAGAAGCAGACCGCCCCGGCGCAGGCCCACGGTCAGGGCGGCCCCGAAGGCCCCGATGATCGACAGCGCCGGAGTGCCGAGGAGAAGGCTCAGGACCAGCCAGGGGTAGCCCGCAGGCGGCAGGTTCAGGAAGATGGCGAGGCCGGGGGCGATCAGGGTCAGAGGCAGGCCCGTGACGATCCAGTGGGCCAGCGCCTTCACCGCCACCACGGCCTCCAGCGGGATCGGCGCGGTGGCCAGAAGGTCCAGCGAGCCGTCCTCATGGTCCAGCGCGAAGATGCGGTCGAGCGAGAGAAGGCAGGCGAGCAAGGCACCCACCCAGAGAATGCCGGGCGCGATGCGGGAAAGTGTGCCGCCCTCGGGCCCGACGCCCAGGGGGACAAGGACGGAAAGAAGGAAGAAGAAGGCAAGCCCAAGCCCGAAGCCACCGCCCGAGCGGAAGGCAAGCCTCAGATCGCGCAGGAGGAGCGCCTTCATGCCATCCCCCGCATTTGCCCTTTTCCGAAATACTCCCGCCGGAGGCTCCGACGGCTGGCCCGGGCGCGACGCATCATGTGAAAGCCTCGTCGAAGCCGGTGCTCTGGATCACCCGCGCGCGGTAGGGGCCGAGGTCGAGAACCCTCGCCTCGGGCAGGCCGAGGTCGACATGGGTGGCGATGACGGCCAGCCCTCCCGTCGCAAGATGGCCACGGACGGCATCGGCGAACATCGCAACCGAGGCGACGTCGAGGCTGACGGTGGGTTCGTCCAGCAGCCAGACCGGGCGGCCGGTGACCAGCAGGCGCGCAAGGCCGAGACGGCGTTTCTGGCCCGCAGAAAGCTCTCCGGCCCGGCGGCGGGTCAGCGGCGTCAGGTCCAGCGCCCGAAGCGCAGGGTCGATGGCGGGGCCGCCGTAGATGCGCGACCAGAAGCTCAGGTTTTCGCTGACCGTCAGCGTCGATTTCAGCCCGTCGGCATGAGCGGCGTAGGCCACGCTGTCTGCGGGCAGGTCGCAAGTCCCCTCGGCGGGCGGCTGCAGGCCGGCCAGCGTGCGCAGCAGCGTCGTCTTGCCCGATCCGTTCGGCCCGCGCAAGATCAGCGCCTCGCCGGGGGCCACGGTCAGCGTCAGGCCGCGCAGGACGGTCACGCCGCCTCGGGCAACGGCAAGGTTCGACAGGCTCAACATGGCGCAAGGCCTAGCCGATGATGCGCTTCGCGGAAAGGGGATTGCTCAACTGCCCCCCCAGTCGCCCAGAAGGAGGTTGCGCGTGACCACCTCGACCGGCCGCTCCCGTGCGATCAGGCCCGCGACCCATTCGCAGCTGGCGGCGTTGAACACCGCCCCCCCGCCCCGCCGGTATTCCGCCATGCAGCCGTTGCCCCGGCTGGCAAGGCCCAGGGTTTCGGGTGTGACCGCGCCGTGGATCGTCCGGGCGACCTCCTCGGCGTCGAGCGTGCCGATGAAGTGATCCATGTCGTGCCGCCCGGTATGATGGGCAAGCGTGGTGGCAGGCGACAGGGCAACGATGGTCAACTCGCCCTCAAGCCCGGTGTCGTGCGCGGGGTAAGGCAGGCCCTTGCGGATCTCGTAGTCGATCCCGTCCACCTCGTAGCCGAAGATTTTCGACGCCGCGCCAAGGACATCGCCGTAGCCAAGGCCCGTGCCCGCCAGCGACCAGTGGTCGGGGCGATAGATCGTGAAGCCGCCCGAGCCATGGGCGGCGCAGCGGCTCCAGCCGGCATAGACGCCCATGCTGCCGGTCAGGCCCATCGTGGCCACGGCCGGGCGGCGGGTGCGGGGGTGGTCCCAGTAGCTGGTGATCCGGTCCGTGGCGGCAAGCGGGTCCTCGGCCTCGGCGCGGGACTTGTGGCAGGTCTGGGTCAGAAGGTCGGCCGAAAGCCGCGTCTGCCAGAAGAAATTGCCGCCGAAGCGGGCCAGCTGGCCGCCCGCGTCGATCCAGGCGTCGAGGTGGTCGCGCATCTCCCAGGTCCAGTATTCGTCGTGGCCGACGATCACGGCCCGGCCATAGCCTTTCAGCAAGTCGGGGTCGGCGTGGAAGTCGTGCTGGGTCAGGTAATCCAGTGCGATGCCCTGCTCTTCGGCCCAAAGGGCGAAGGGGCGTTCAAAGGCGGCCCAGCCGGAGGAGGCGTATTTCTTCGAGAGGCCGTTTGCCCGGGCATGGTCCATGTGCGGATAGCGGGGGCGCGAGAGCAAGGGCGAGGCGTGCGGGATGCGCGGCGCGTCCTTGGGCCAGCGGACGAAGCCGGTGGCCCAGGGGCGATGCAGGCTGACCTCGGCCGCGAAATCGCCCCCGCCGGGGCCGCAGAGGCCCTGATAATGGTTCGACCCGCCCCAGTCGTTGTAGGCGCACCAGGTGCCGGTGGCGAGGAGGAGGGCGAGCTTCGCCGCGGGACGGGCGGGTTTCAGCACGAACATGCCTTGCGAGACATGGCCCTCGACCGCGAGCGTCACGGTATAGACCCCGCTGGGCCAGTGGTCCGGGATCGCCTGTTCGAAGGCGACTGGCCAGCCGCAGCCCTTGACCGAGCAGTCGGCGGGCGTGGGGGCAAAGGTCGTCGGGATCGTGGTGTCAAGGACGGTGACGGGCGTCCGCCCGTCCCGGGCGATGCTGAGCCGCGCCTGCCCTGCGGAGGACATGGCGTGCAGGCGCAGCGTCTGGCCCGGGCGATAGGAGAGCGCGGCGGTGTAGCCCCAGACCTGAGGGCGCGCGGGGTCGGCGGAGGCGGTCTCGTAATAATGCCCGGTGACGGGGTCGCCGTCGTCGTAGGGGCCGGGGACGAAGAAGCCCTGCATCCGTGCCTTCCCGTGGTTTTCGGGCAGCATCGGGGGGCAGAGGGCCGAAAGCAACGGCCATTTGCCTTGAAATGCGCCCCGGCCTGTGGCCCCTTGGCCGAAAACAGGGGTAACCATGCGGATCGGCGATGTCTCTTTCTGGTATGCCGATATCGGCCTGCCCTACCGTCGCGCGCCGCTCGCGGGGGACACGACGGCGGATGTGGCGATCATCGGGGCGGGGTATACGGGGCTCTGGACTGCCTGGTATCTGAAGCAGGCGCAGCCCGCGCTGGATGTCCTGGTGATCGAGAAGGAATTCGCGGGCTTCGGCGCCAGTGGCCGGAACGGCGGCTGGTTGACGGGCGGCTTCGCCTGGAACCATGCGAGGTATCTTCAGACCTCGTCGGAACACGCTGTGCGCGCGATGGTCGAGGCGATGAACGGCACCGTGGACGAGGTGATCCGGGTGGCGGAAGCTGAAGGCATCGACGCCGACCTCCAGCGTACGGACGAGCTGATGGTGGCGACAAAGCCGGCACAGGTCGGACGGATGCGGGCCGAGATCGCGCATCGCCGGCACTGGGGCGAAGAGGATCGGGTGTTCGAGATGTCGGCCCGCGACCTGGAGGCCCGCATCCGCATTCCCGGGGCGCTGGGGGCGATGGTGGTGACGAACGTGGCCCGGGTCCAGCCCGCGAAACTGGTGCGCGGCCTGGCACGGGCGGTCGAACGCGCCGGAGTGCGGATCGTCGAGGGCACCACCGTCACGGGCTATGAGCCGGGGCTGGTGACGACCGACCGCGGCAGGGTCGAGGCCCCTGTCATCCTGCGCTGCACCGAAGGCTTCACCGCGGGCCTGCCGGGGCACAGGCGGGAATGGCTGCCGATGAATTCGGCCCAGATCGCGACCGAGCCGCTGCCGCCGGAAGTCTGGGAGAAGATCGGCTGGCAGGGCCATGAAATCGTGGGGGATTTCGCCAACGCTTACTGCTATTGCCAGCGCACGCGCGAGGGCCGGATCACCGTGGGCGCGCGGGGGGTACCCTACCGTTTCGGCTCGAACCTTGACACCAATGGCGCGCCCGACCCCGAGACGATCCGGCGGCTGACGGCGATCCTGCACCGGCATTTCCCCGCCGCAAGGGAGGCGCGGATCGACCATGCCTGGTGCGGCGTCCTGGGCGTGCCGCGCGACTGGTGCGCGACGGTGGGCCTCGATCCCGTCACGGGGCTGGGCTGGGCGGGGGGCTATGTGGGGGTGGGGGTTTCGACCTCGAACCTGGCGGGGCGGACGCTGGCCGACCTCGCCCTTGGGCGCGACACCGATCTGACGCATCTGCCCTGGGTCAACCGCAAGGTCCGTGACTGGGAGCCGGAACCCTTCCGCTGGCTGGGGGTGCACGGGATGTATGCGCTTCTGAACGCCGCCGACCGGCGCGAGGACCGGCCGGGTGCGGGCCCATCGAAACTGGCGGCACTGGGAAACTGGCTGACGGGCCGGGGCTGAGCCGCGCAAGCCGCTTGTCGGCGCGCAATGGCCTTGCCATAACAATGCGGCTCTGGGAGGAGGACAGCAGATGCCCCTTGACCGTCGTGGTTTCCTGGCCCTGACCGGGGCCTTTCTGGCTACACCCGCGCTTGCCGCCGACCGGGCCGACCTGTGCCGCACCGCTCTGCTTGACTGGTATCGGCTGGTGCTGGAACTGGTCCGTCACACCGCGACCTATTCTCCGCCGGTGGCCGCCCGCGCCTTTGCCTATGTCGGCATCATCGCGCATGAATCGCATGTCGGGCTGATCCCCGGACCCGTCACGCTGGCCGGACAGCTGAACGGCCTGACCGCCCTGCCCGCCCCCGCGCCGGGGCTCGACCCTGCCGCCGTGCTGGATGCGGCTCTGGGCAAGGCGATGGCCGATTACTTCGGCAACACCGGGCCCTCGGGCCAGGGTGCCATGCAGGCGATGGTGCGCAGGCTGGCCGAACGGATCGACGCGGACTTGCCGCCCGAGCTTGCCGCCAAAAGCCGCGCGCATGGGGTGGCCATCGCAGATCACGTCTGGAACTGGTCGCTGTCCGACGGCGGGGCCGTGGTGGAAAACCTTGGCTTTCCCTATGACTACACTTTCGGCGAAAACCCGAAGGACTGGGTGCCCACCAGCGACATCCGCATCCAGCAGGCGCCGTTGCTGCCGAACTGGGGGGCCAACAGGCCCTTCGCCATGCCCTCGACCGCAGCCTGCACCATTCCCGCGCATCCCGACTTCTCGACCGAGCCGGGCAGCGCCTTCCATGCGGCGGCGATGGAGGTTTACGAGGTCTCGAAATCGCTGACCGCCGAGCAGATCGAGATCGCGCGCTTCTGGTCGGACGACCCGATGCTGTCGCCCACCCCGCCCGGCCACTGGGTCAGCATCGTCCTGCAGATCGCCGAGCGCGACCGGATGCCCGCCGAGCGCACGGCGGCGGCGCTGGCGGTGCTGGGCGTGGCCATCGCCGACGGCTTCATCGGCTGCTGGGCCGAGAAATACCGCTGGAACCTCGTCCGTCCCGTCACCTACATCAAGCGCTACATCGACCCGAACTGGGAGACTCTGCTGATTACCCCACCCTTCCCGGAATATCCCTCGGGCCACTCGGTGCAGTCCGGCGCAGCCGCAGTGGCGCTGACGGCCTTTTTCGGCGAGGACTTCGCCTTCGAGGACGCCACCCATGCCGATGACGGTCTGGCCGTGCGCCGGTTCGCAAGTTTCCATGAGGCGGCCGAGGAAGCCGCGATCTCAAGGCTTTACGGCGGCATCCACTACCGGTTCGGCAACGAACAGGGGCTGGTGCAGGGCCGCTGCATCGGTGCCCATGCCGCGCGGCTGAAGACCTTCGCATGAGGGCCGCCTTGCGGCTTGCCGCCCCGCTGCTCTGCGTCCTGACCCCGGCATGGGCGGAACCTGCGGTCCCGGTTTTTACCGAGGAAACCGCAACTGCCGGGCTGGACACGGTCTATCAGGGCGACTGGGACTACATGGTCGGTGGCGGGGTTGCGACCTTCGACTGTTCCGGCGACGGCTTTCCCGAGGTCTTCCTGTCTGGCGGGGCTGGGCCGTCGGCGCTCTATCTCAACCGCAGCCACAGGGGCGGTGCGCTGGCCTTCGAGAAGACCGATGCGGTAACGCTGGACGCCGTGCTGGGCGCCTATCCTTTGGACATCGACAGCGACGGGGTGATGGACCTTGTGCTGCTGCGCCAGGGCGAGAACCGGCTGCTGCGCGGGCTGGGCGACTGCCGGTTCGAGCCCGCGAACGCAGCCTGGGGTTTCGACGGCGGCGATGCCTGGTCCACCGCCTTTGCCGCGATCTGGGAAACGGGGCAGACCTGGCCGACGCTGGCCATCGGCAACTACATCGACCGCAAGGAAGAGGCCTTTCCCTGGGGGTCCTGCACCGACAACTGGCTGCATCGACCGGAGGGGAACCGCTTCGCCGCGCCGATCCCGCTGACCCCGTCCTTCTGCGCCCTGTCGATGCTGTTCACCGACTGGAACCGCTCGGGACACCCATCCCTGCGCGTCTCGAACGACCGCGAATATTACAAGGGCGGGCAGGAACAGATGTGGCATCTGGAGCCGGGCCAGCCGCCGCGGCTTTACACCGAGGCCGAAGACGGCTGGAAGCGGCTGCGCATCTGGGGGATGGGAATCGCCAGCGCGGATGTGAACCTGGACGGGTATCCGGACTACTTCCTGACCTCGATGGCCGACAACAAGTTGCAGGTGCTGAAGGACCCCGCCTCGGGCAAACCCGATTTTGCCGACATCGCCTTCAAATCCGGCGCGACAGCGCACAAACCCTATACCGGGGGCGACGTGAAGCCCTCGACCGCCTGGCATCCGCAGTTCGCCGATGTGAACAACGACGGCGTGCAGGACCTGTTCGTGGCCAAGGGCAATGTGGCCAGGATGCCGGACTTTGCCATGAACGACCCGAACAATCTGCTGCTGGGTCAACCCGACGGCACCTTCGTCGAGGCCGGCGACCGCGCGGGCGTGGCAAGCATGGGCATCGCGCGGGGGGCGCAGGTCGTGGACCTGAACCTCGACGGCAAGCTGGACCTTGTGGTCGTGAACCGCTGGACCAAAGCCGAAGTCTGGCGTCAGACGAGCGAAGACCTGGGCGGCTGGGTGCAGGTTCGCCTGTCCCAGGAGGGGCCCAACCGGGATGGCATCGGTGCCGTGATCGAGATCCGGCGCGGCGATAGGGTCGAACGGCACGAGATCACCTCGGGCGGCGGACATGTCTCGGGGTCGGTCGGCTGGCTGCATTTCGGCCTTGGCGCCGCGCAATCGGCCGAGGTGCGGGTGATCTGGCCGGGGGGCGCAGAGGGCAAGTGGCAGACCTTGCCCGCGGGCAGTTTCACGATCCTGAAACCCGACGGAGCAGCCAGAGTCTGGGTGCCGGGCTAAGGATTTCGAATCAGCGACCCGGTAATAGGGCCTTCAGGGCTTTGCAATTTTCAGTGGTTGAAACCGAAAGATTTGCCCGCATGGGTTGAAAGTCCTGTCGGATTTTGGCAAGACAACGGCGCATCCTACTGGGATTACTGCTGAAATTGCCACACTGTGCAAAATGCAAAGATCTTCGCGCGCAAGCGATCCCTGATGCAAAACTCCATGTAAATCAAATATTTACGGGCGTGCGCTCTGATTGATGTTCCATAAGGCGGCGCGGGAAAGGATGCGCGCGTCGATCCGCCGTTTTTCCCACGGGTTGCAGATATTTGCGTCAGATCAGGCAGCGCGGCTACTATGTCCTGACGAAATGCAGTCGTTGCGGAGCTGGGCCGCAGCGAATTTGCCTTCGTGCAAGAGACGACAGGCGAATATGGCGCGACGCGGCAGTTCACTTGTCACGGTGTTTATCTGGTGAACGACCTGACAGACAGGTGTAGATGTGACGCAAGGCCCGACGCAGATCAGCAATCAGCTCGAAAGCGAGTTGGGCCGGGTGGACCCCGAATCCTTCGCGGATGACCTGAAGCCGGGGACCCAGCTTCTGGGCGGGCACTATACGATCGTCGGATTCCTGAACAGCGGCGGGTTCGGCATCACCTATCTCGCCAAGGACAACCTCGACCGGACGGTGGTCATCAAGGAATGCTTTCCGAACGCACTCTGCCGGCGCAGCACCAGCCTCGTCCGCGCCCGCTCACGCAAGCATCACAATGACTATCGCAGCTTCGTCGAAAGTTTCGTGGCCGAAGCGAAAAGCCTGGCACGCCTCGTGCACCCCAACATCGTCGGCGTGCATCAGGTCTTCGAGGACAACGACACCGCCTACATGGCGATCGACTTCATCGACGGGCGTGACCTGCATGACATCCTGAATTCCACCGATCAGGCCTTCACCCCCGATCAGGTGGTCGCGATGCTGAAGAAGATGCTGAGCGCGGTGGACTTCATCCACCAGGCTGGCATCCTGCACCGCGACATCAGCCCCGACAACATCCTGGTCGACAAGACCGGCAACCCGATCCTGATCGACTTCGGCGCCGCCAGCGAGCAGGTGGTCCGCGCGACCCGCGTGCTGACCGGTCGGCGGGTCATCAAGGAAGGCTATTCGCCGCAGGAATTCTACCTGACCGGGGCCGAACAAAGCCCGGCCAGCGATCTTTACTCGCTTGGCGCGACCTTCCACCATGTCATCTCGGGCAAGTCCCCGCCGGAAAGCCAGCGCCGACTTGCACGGGTGGCCGAGGGTGAGCCTGATCCATACGAACCTCTGGCCGGCCGCTTTGACGGCTACCCGCCCGGGTTCCTCGAGGCCATCGACAAGGCGGTGCGGGTGATGCCGCGCGACCGTATCCAGTCGGCGGGCGACTGGCTTGACTGGATCCGGATCGGCGAGGAAGGCGGGCCGCTGCCGGAAAGCCTGGTCGCGCCGCCGCCGCAAAGGACCAGGCCCGCGCCTGCGGCTTCGTCACCGGCGGGCGGTGCGGACCAGACGGGCAAGAGGGGTGCCAAGTCCCTTGTCGTGGAGGCCCTGGTCGCGCTGCGGATCCTGAAGCGGTAGCACGCTGGCGCAACGCCGGGGCTATTCGTGGCGAAGGGCGTCGATCGGGTCCAGCCTTGCGGCCTTGCGGGCCGGGAAAAAGCCGAAGATCACCCCGATCAGCGCCGAAAAGCCGAAGGCCAGCAGGACGATCACCAGCTGCGGCGCGAAGGGGATCGCCATGAACAGCGAGGCCCCGAAGGCCAGTGCCAGCCCGACGATCACCCCGATGATGCCCCCCACCAGCGACAGGACCACGGCCTCGACCAGGAACTGGGTGAGAACCTGACGGCTTTCCGCCCCGACCGCCAGCCGGATGCCGATCTCGCGCGTGCGTTCGGTCACCGACACCAGCATGATGTTCATGATCCCGATGCCGCCGACCAGAAGGCTGACCGCAGCCACCGAGGACAGCATTCCGGTCAGGACCGAGTTGATGCCGGACAGGACCTCGGCAATCTGGGCGCGATCGGTGATGGAGAAATCGTTCGCCTGATTGCCGGAAATCCGGCGGCGATCCCGCATCAGGGCCTCGATCTCGCGCGCGCCGCGTTGCGAGGAGACCTCCGGGGCCAGGGCGACCGAAATCGAGGTGACGTTGTCGTTGCCCAGCAGCCGCCGCTGGACCGTGCGGATCGGCATCAGCACAAGTTCGTCCTGATCCTGCCCGAAGGTCCCGGCCCCCTTGGCCTGAAGCAGGCCGATCACCTCGCAACTGACCTTGCCGACGCGCAGCTGCTGGCCCAGGGGGTCTGCGGTGCCGAAGAGCGTCTTGTGAACGGTCGCGCCGATGATGCAGACCGACGCGCCCGACCGGTCCTCGGCCGAGTTGAACCCCCGCCCGTGCCAGACGGTCCACCCCCCGACCTCAAGATAGCCGGAGGTCGCGCCGGTGATGCTGGTGGTCAGGTTCCCGTTGCCCGCCACGACAGTCTGGGTCGACGAGACCGTGGGCGAGACCGCCTTGACGACGGACAGTTCGCCCAGAGCCTCGGCGTCGCGCAGCGAGAACGGACGGGCGGATTGCGTGCTGACGGGCCCTGGTCCCATCCCGCGGCTTCCTGGTCGAAGGGACAGGACATTTGTGCCAAGGCTTTCGACGCTGGCCGCGACCGAGCGCGACGAGCCCTGCCCCACCGTGACCATGGCGATCACCGCCGCCACGCCGATCACGATCCCCAGCATGGTCAACGCCGAACGCAGCTTGTTGCGGCGCAGCGCCAGAAGGGCCAGGCGGACGGTTTCCCAGATCATGCCGGGGTCCGCTCGGGCACCGGCGCATCGGCGCGGATACGGCCATCGGCAAAGCTGACCAGCCGCCGGGCATAGGCCGCGATATCGTCTTCATGGGTGACCATGACGATGGTGATCCCGTCCTCGCGGTTCAGCTGTTGCAGAAGGCGCATGATTTCGTGGCTGCGGTGGCTGTCGAGGTTGCCGGTCGGCTCATCCGCAAGGATGACCATCGGTTCCCCCACCAGGGCGCGGGCGATGGCGACGCGCTGCTGCTGGCCGCCGGACAGTTGCGAGGCGTCGTGGCCTTCGCGCCCGTCGAGACCCACCTTGTGCAAGGCTGCGCGCGCGCGCTCGATCCGTTCGGCGCGGGGCATCCCCTTGTAGATCAGCGGCAGTTCGACGTTCTCCAGCGCCGAAGTCCGGGGCAAGAGGTTGAAGCCCTGGAACACGAAGCCCAGGAAATGGCGACGCAGCAGCGCGCGGCGGTCCCGGTCAAGGTCCTGCACTTCGACCCCGTTGAACAGGTAGCGGCCAGAGGTCGGGCGGTCGAGCAGTCCGATGATGTTCATCGTGGTGGATTTCCCCGACCCGGATGGCCCCATGACGGCGACGAACTCGCCCTGTCGGATGATGAGGTCGGTATGATCCAGGGCGCGGACCTCGGTTTCGCCGGACCCATAGGTGCGGCTGACGTCCGAAAGCTCGATCAACGGCGGCCTGGACGGACCCGGGGTCGCAACCATGTCAGTTCACCGTGCGCTGGTCGACGATCACCCTGTCGCCCTCGGCCAGCCCTTCGGCGGTGATCGCGGTCAGTCGGCCGTCGGTGTCCAGGGGCTGCACCGGCACTTCGGTCGGGACGTCGTTGCGCAGCACCCAGACCGACTGGGTGGTCGAGGTGCCCAGGGTCAGCGGTGGCGATGATCGTCTGGGCATGATCATTCCCAGCAGGCCCTGCCCACCGGAGCCACCGTCCTCTTCGGCCTGTTGCGGCGGAGCATAGCGCAGGGCGGCGTTCGGGACGCGAAGGGCATCCTTTTGCACCGTCACCGCGATGGTTGCCGTTGCGGTCATGCCGGGACGGAGCAGGCCGTCGCTGTTGTCCACCGACAGGATCGCCTTGTAGGTGACGACGCCATCGGTGGTTTCAGGGGCGTAGCGGACCGTGGTGATCGTGGCGGGAAAGCTGCGGTCGGGGAAGGCGTCGACGGTGAATTGCGCCGTGTTTCCCACCGCCACACGCCCGATATCGGCCTCGTCCACGTCAACGCGCAGTTCCATCCGGTCCAGATCCTCGGCCAGAGTGAAGAGGACCGGCGCATTCAGCGAGGCGGCGACGATCTGGCCGGGTTCGGCAGCGCGGTTCAGCACGACACCGGAGATGGGCGAACGGATCGTGGCCTTCTTCAACTCGTTCTCGGCCTCGGAGACGCGGGCCCTGGCCAGAGCGACCTCGGCCATGGCGCCATCGACCATTGCCCGGGCCCGGTCGCGGGCGACCTCGGAGGCGATCATCTTCAACCGGGTGCTTTGCCCGCGCTTGTCGAGTTCGGCCTGCGACTCGTAGTTGGCCTCGGCCTCGCGCGCGGCGGCTTCGGCCTGTTTCAGGCTGGCCTCGGCGGCCTGCAACTGGGCGCGACTGGTCTGGAGGACATCGTTCAGCTTGGTGTCATCCAGGCGGGCCAGCACCTGCCCCACCTCGACCCGGTCGTTGAAGTCGACCGCAACTTCGGCCAAAGCGCCCGACAGTTCCGACGAGACGTCGACCTGCGTGGTCGGCTGCACCGATCCGGTCGCCGTCACCGTCACCACGACGTCGCCGCGCGTCACTTCGACCGTCTCGTAGCGGACCGTCCCCGCGGGCCTCACCCAAGCGAACCAGACCCAGGCACCAAGCCCGGCCAGCAGCACCATGATCGACAGGAGCCAGACCCAGCGACGGCGCGGCCGCTTGCGCGCAAGGATGCGCTTCATCTCGTCTGCCGGATCGGGTTTCGTGACCGCCCCGGACGTTGCGCCACCATCTGCCAAGCCGTTCTCCCGTCCAAGACCCCCCTGCCGCGTCCGCAAGGCTAGCACAGCGGCAAGGCAGCTGCCGTCTGATCTAACGCCGCAGCGACGAATTTCCGTCACGATGCCGTTGAAGTGATGCGAAAATGGTGGGCGGTGAGGGACTCGAACCCCCGACATTCTCGGTGTAAACGAGACGCTCTACCAACTGAGCTAACCGCCCCCGCCCCGGTGCCTACCGCGCGGGGTCCGGCGTGACAAGCCCCTCGGCCAAGCAAAAGGCGCGCCGGGTGGGGCGCGCCTTGCAGGAAATGGTGGGCGATAACGGATTTGAACCGCTGACATCTTCGATGTGAACGAAGCGCTCTACCGCTGAGCTAATCGCCCGAAACCTGTTCGTCACGGGGCTTTTAGCCATCCTCTCGGTCGTCTGCAAGGGCCAATCCGGCAGCCTTCGCGCCATCCGCCAGACGCAGCTTCAGAGTCAGCGCCGGACCCTTGTTCTTGACGACGCGCAGCTTGCCCAAGGGCGGCACCGTCAGCGCCTTGCCCGTGGCGAGGGCTTCACCCAGCGCGGCGAGCGTGGCTTCGACCGCTCTTTTGACTTCGGGCTTCTTGCCGCCGGTTGCCGTGGCCACATTGTCGATCAGGTCCCTTAGCTTGAACACGCCGACCGCCGGGTCGGGTGTGGCGGGCGAGGCGACGACTTTCAGATCCGGCTTTGCCGTGGCGGGCGCCGCTTTCGGTCTGGCGACGGGTTTCGCAGCCTTGGCGGCCTTCTGTTCGGTGTCCTTGGGCATGCGCGGAGCCATTTGCCTGTTCATCCTTCCGGTTTCGCTCGGACACAGAGGATAGATCGGCCTTCCGGTCAGGGCCAGCCAATTCCCGACTGGCCAAAGGCAAAGGCGCGCCCTTGCGCGCGCGCCTTCACCGGTGCCTTCCGTGCCGGTCGGGTCAGTGGGCAGTCGGACTGGGCGGCATCGCAGCCGCCGCCTTGGCCGCCGCCGCTGCCTCTTCTGCCGCCTCGTCCCATTCCACGGGCTCCGGCTGGCGCACCAGCGCCTGGGCCAGGACCTCGCGGACATGGCTGACGGGGATGATCTTCAGGCCCTGCTTCACGTTCTCGGGGATTTCCGCCAGGTCCTTGGCGTTCTCCTCGGGAATGAAGACGGTCTTGATTCCCCCGCGCAGCGCGGCGAGCAGCTTCTCCTTGAGGCCCCCGATCGGCATGGCATTGCCGCGCAAGCTGACCTCGCCGGTCATGGCGATATCCTTGCGCACCGGGATGCCGGTCAGCACCGAGACGATGGAGGTCACCATCGCCAGACCGGCCGAGGGTCCGTCCTTGGGCGTCGCGCCATCGGGGACGTGGACGTGGATGTCGATCGTGTCGAACTTCGGCGGCTTGACCCCGATCTGGGGCGCGATCGAGCGGACATAGCTTGCCGCCGCGTCGATCGATTCCTTCATCACATCGCCCAGTTTCCCGGTCGTCTTCATCCGGCCCTTGCCCGGCAGCTTCAGCGCCTCGATCTGCAAAAGATCGCCGCCGACAGAGGTCCAGGCCAGACCCGTCACCACGCCGACCTGATCCTCCTTCTCGGCCAGGCCATAGCGATAGCGCTGGACGCCCAGATATTCCTCGACCTTCGCGGGATCGACCTCGACGCGCTTGGTCTTGCCCTTCAGGATGTCGGTCACGGCCTTGCGGGCCAGCTTGGCGATCTCGCGCTCCAGGTTCCGCACGCCCGCCTCGCGGGTGTAGTAGCGGATGACATGATTCAGCGCCTCGTCCGAGATGCTGAATTCGCCCTTCTTCAGACCGTTGGCCTTGATCTGCTTGGGCAGGAGGTGATGTCTGGCGATCTCGCGCTTTTCGTCCTCGGTGTAGCCCGCCAGGGGGATGATCTCCATCCGGTCCATCAAGGGGCCCGGCATGTTGTAGGAGTTCGCCGTGGTGATGAACATCACGTTGGACAGGTCGTATTCAACCTCCAGATAGTGGTCGATGAAGGTGTTGTTCTGTTCGGGGTCCAGCACCTCCAGCAGGGCCGAGGCCGGGTCGCCCCGGAAATCCTGGCCCATCTTGTCGATCTCATCCAAGAGGATCAGCGGGTTGGTGGTCTTGGCCTTCTTCAGCGACTGGATGATCTTGCCCGGCATGGACCCGATATAGGTCCGCCGGTGCCCGCGGATTTCGCTTTCATCCCGCACGCCGCCAAGGCTGATGCGGATGAACTCGCGCCCCGTGGCCTTGGCGACCGACCGGCCCAGCGAGGTCTTGCCCACGCCCGGAGGGCCGACAAGGCACAGGATCGGACCCTTCAGCTTGGTCGAGCGCGCCTGCACCGCCAGATATTCGACGATCCGCTCCTTGACCTTTTCCAGCCCGTAGTGGTCGGCGTCCAGCACCTTCTGCGCGGCAGCAAGGTCCTTCTTGGTGCGCGACTTGACGCCCCACGGAACCCCGAGAAGCCAGTCCAGATAGTTGCGCACCACCGTCGCCTCGGCCGACATCGGCGACATCGACTTCAGCTTCTTCAGCTCGGCCTCGGCCTTTTCCCTGGCCTCCTTGGACAGGGCGGTCTTCTTGATCCGCTCTTCCAGTTCGTTGATCTCGTTCTGGCCGTCCTCGCCGTCGCCGAGTTCGCGCTGAATGGCCTTCATCTGCTCATTCAGATAGTACTCGCGCTGGGTCTTCTCCATCTGGGTTTTGACCCGCGACTTGATCTTCTTTTCCACCTGAAGGACGGAAAGCTCGCCCTGCATGTGGCCGTAGACCTTTTCCAGCCGCTCGGCGATGTCCAGCGTTTCCAGGATCGCCTGTTTCTGCGCGACATCCACGCCCAGATGGCCGGCCACGAGATCCGCCAGCCGCGCGGGGTCGCGCGTGTCGGACACGGCGGCCACCGCCTCTTCGGGGATGTTCTTCTTGACCTTGGAATACCGCTCGAATTCCTCGCTGACCGCGCGGACCAGCGCCTCGACGGCCGTAGGATCGCCCTCGGTCTCGACCAGCATCTCGGCCGTGGCTTCGAAGAAGGCCGGGTTCTCGACAAATCCGGTGATCTTCACGCGCGACTTGCCCTCGACCAGCACCTTCACGGTGCCGTCGGGCAATTTCAGGAGTTGCAGCACATTGGCCAGCACGCCCACGCGGAAAATGCCATCGGTCTGCGGATCGTCCGCAGTCGGGTCCTTCTGCGAGGACAGAAGGATCTGCTTGTCGTCCTGCATTACCTCTTCCAGAGCGCGGACCGATTTCTCGCGGCCCACGAACAGGGGCACGATCATGTGGGGAAACACCACGATGTCGCGCAGGGGCAGGACCGGATAGCTTTGGGTGCTCATGTGTCTACCTTCACTCGCGGCAGCGCTACGGGGTCCCGACCATCGGCAACCCTGCCCGCTCCGCCTGTCAGATGCGTTAACTTGTGGTCCCCGGCGAAGGGTTTCAAGTTCCCGCTTGGTTCGCCAGAATGAACCTCTGCGTGAAGAGGTGCAAGGCGGGAATGAAGGGCCCTTTTCAAAGCGGCTCGACATCCCCCTCGGCGCGCAGCGCGTGAAAGCCGGCCACGAACGCGGCCAGAGACCCCGCCGCGATCGCATTGCGCAACCCCTGCATCAGGACCTGATAATAATGCAGGTTGTGCCAGGTCAGAAGCATCGACCCGATGATCTCGTCCGCCTTGACCACATGATGCAGATAGGCGCGCGAATAGCCGCGGCAGGCGGGGCACTGGCAGCCGTCCTCCAGCGGGCGCGGGTCGTCCTTGTGGCGGGCGTTGCGCAGGTTCACCTGGCCCCGGGCCGTCCAGGCCTGACCCGTGCGTCCCGACCGCGAGGGCAGCACGCAGTCCATCATGTCGATACCGCGTTCCACCGCGCCCACGATGTCGTCGGGCTTGCCCACCCCCATCAGATAGCGCGGCTTGTCGGCGGGCAGGAACCCCGGCGCATAGTCGAGGACACCGAACATCGCCTCCTGCCCCTCGCCCACCGCCAGCCCCCCCACGGCATAGCCGTCGAAACCGATGGACTTCAGCGCCTCGGCCGATTCCTCGCGCAACTCGCGCGTCACACCGCCCTGCATGATGCCGAACAGCGCATGCCCGGGACGGTCGCCGAAGGCGTCGCGCGACCGCTGCGCCCAGCGCATCGACAGACGCATCGCCCGGGCGACCTCGGCTTCGGTCGCAGGCAACGCCGGGCATTCGTCGAAGCACATCACGATGTCGGACCCCAAGAGGCGCTGGATCTCCATGCTGCGTTCCGGGGTCAGCATGTGCCTGGACCCGTCGAGATGGGACGAGAAGCGCACCCCTTCCTCGGTCAGTTTTCGCAGCGGCCCCAGGGACATGACCTGAAACCCGCCACTGTCGGTCAGGATCGGCCTGTGCCAGTTCATGAAGCGATGCAGACCGCCCAGCGCCGCGATCCGTTCGGCCGTGGGGCGCAGCATCAGATGGTAGGTGTTGCCAAGAAGGATGTCGGCGCCCGTGGCGGCCACGCTTTCCGGCAGCATCGCCTTGACGGTCGCGGCCGTCCCCACCGGCATGAAGGCCGGGGTCCGGATCTCGCCCCGAGGCGTGCGGATGACCCCGGTCCGGGCCGCGCCGTCGGTCGCCGCAACAGTGAATCCAAAGCCCGTGGCCATGCACACTCCCCCTCTTCTTCCGCCCGTTTGAGCGAAATCCTCCGAAAAGTGAAGCGGAACACATCCGATTGCGCCCCGCCCGCGTATTTCTTCTTGACGTTTCCGTAACGGTAGCTACCTAGCGTGAATGAACGTTCATTCCCAGCCGATCCATCCGCCATGTCATCCGTCCTAGCCCCCGCCGCCGAAGAGCGCAGCCACGAGATCCTCGCCTCGATCCGGCAGGCCTTTGCCGAAAAGGGCTTTGACGGAGCCTCGATGCAGGACCTTGCGCGTGCCGCGGGAATGAGCGTTGGAAATTTCTACCGCTATTTCCCGTCCAAGGCCGCCATCGTCGAGGCCATGTGCGGCTATGACCTGTCCGAAATCCAGAGCGAGTTCGCCCAGATCCAGACGTCGGACAGACCCATGGCCTGCCTGCGCGAGCGTATCCTCAAACACTTTTCCGAAGAGTCGACGAAGGACGGCCAGCTTTGGGCCGAAATCACCGCTGCCGCGATCCGCAAGCCCGAGATCGGCGAAGCGGCCCGGCAGATGGAAGAGACAATCGTTTCGATGCTGACAACTGTCTTTGCTCATGTGACCCGACGCACGATCGAGGACGCCCGAAAGCGCTATGAGGGTCAGTGCCAGATGCTGGTGATGCTGGTGAAGGCAATGGCGACCCGAACCGCCCAATGCGGTCCGGCCAGCCCCGCGCTTGCAGCGCAGGTGGTGGCCGTGATCGACCGAATCCTCCTTGATGTCTCCAGTGACCGTGCAGAAGGCTGACCCCATGCGCCCGACCCTGATCCTTGTCGCCGTTCTTGCCTTTGGAAGCCCTGCGCTTCCCGCCGCAGCCGAGGAAGCCGCAGCCGCCGGGGCGACGACCCCTGCCCTGCCCGCGATCTCGGTCACAGAGGTTGCCTCGATGCGCCTGTCCGACCGGATCATCGCCTCGGGCCTGATTGCGGCGGTCGAAGAGGTGCAGGTCGCGCCCCTGATCGAAGGTCAGCCGCTGGAGAGCCTGCGCGTCGATGTGGGGGACATGGTGACGGAAGGTCAGGTCCTTGCTGTCCTGTCCCGGACGACGCTGGAGTTGCAGAAATCCGAGGCCGAGGCCTCGCTGGCCGCCGCCCGGGCGACGATCGCTCAGGCCGAGGCGCAGCTGGTCGAGGCGCAGTCCGCGGCGGCCGAAGCCGACCGCGTGGCCGCGCGCACCGCAAAGCTGCGGGAAAGCGGCACGGTGCCGCAGGCGACGCTGGACACGGTAAGCGCCAACCAGACCGCCGCGCATGCGCGCGTGATGGTGGCCAGGCAGGGTCTGGAATCGGCCCGCGCGCAGCTGGCGCTGACCGAAGCCCGGCTGAAGAACGTCGAACTTATGCTGTCGAGGACCGAGGTGAAGGCCCCGGTCGCGGGCAAGGTCATCGCGCGCAACGCCAGGATCGGCGCCATTGCCACGGCGGCAGGTCAGCCGATGTTCGTCATCGCCCGCGACGCCGCGCTGGAGTTGCGGGCCGATGTCGCGGAAGCCGACCTGATGCGGCTGGCCCCCGGCCAGAAGGCAAGGCTGCGCGCCATCGGCATGACCGAAACGCTGGAGGGCACCGTCCGCCTGGTCGAGCCGACCATCGACCCGCTGACCCGACTGGGGCGGGCACGGATCCAGGTTGACCGGGCGGGCGACTTGCGCTCCGGCATGTTCGTCGAGGCCGAAATCCTGGCCGCCGAGCGCGAGACCCTGGCGGTTCCGGTCACGGCGATCGGTTCCGGCCCCGAGGGAAGCTCGGTGATGCGTGTCCGGAACGGCGTGGTGGAGAGGGTCCCCGTCACCACGGGCATCCGCGACGGCGGCATGGTCGAGGTTATCGGCAGTCTCGCGGCTGGCGATCTGGTCGTGTTGAAGGCAGGCGCCTTTGTCCGCGCGGGCGACCGCATCAACCCGGTGGTCGCACCGGCACCCACGAACTGAGGGGAGCGCGTGATGAACTTTTCCGCCTGGTCGATCCGCAATCCCGTCGCCCCTCTGCTGGCGTTCTTCCTGTTCATGGTGCTGGGCTGGCAAAGCTTCAACAGCCTGCCGATCACCCGTTTCCCGAACATCGACGTGCCGCTGGTTGCCGTCACCGTCGCGCAGTCGGGTGCGGCGCCCTCCGAGATGGAAAGCCAGATCACCAAGGAGATCGAGGACGCCGTCGCCGGATTGACCGGGGCCAAGCGCGTGACCTCCACGGTGACCGACGGCGTGTCCACGACGGTCGTGGAATTCCGCATGGAAGTGCCGACGGAAAAGGCGGTGCAGGATGTCAAGGATGCCGTGGACCAGATCCGTGGCGACCTGCCGGGCGGGATCGAGGACCCTATCGTCACCCGCATCGACGTCGAGGGCCAGGCGATCATGACCTTCGCGGTCACCTCGCCCGACATGACGATGGAAGAGATCAGCTGGTTCGTCGATGACACGGTGACGCGCGCGCTTCAGGGCAAGCCGGGCATCGGCCGCGTCACCCGCATCGGCGGGGCGGACCGGGAAATCCGCGTCGAGCTCGATCCGGTCCGGCTGGCCAGCTATGGCGTCACCGCCCAGGCCATCAGTGCCCAGATTGCTGCAACCAACGTGAACCTTGGCGCGGGCAAACTTCAGCTTGGCAATGGCGAGCAGGTCATCCGCGCTCTCGGCGACAGAGGCACGGTGGAAAGCCTGGCCGAGACGACCATCGCCCTGCCGTCGGGACGGTTCGTCAAGCTGTCCGACCTGGGCCGGATCATCGACAGCTACGAGGAGATGAAGAGCTTCTCGCGGATCGACGGCGAGACAGGGGTCACCTTCCTGGTCTTCCGGTCCAAGGGCGCGTCCGAAGTCAGCGTGGCCGAGATCACCAACAAGGTGGTCGAGGACCTGCGCCGCCAGAACCCGAACGTGGCCATCACCATGGTCGACGATTCCGTCTTCTACACCTATGGCAACTACGAATCGGCGATCAACACCCTGCTGGAAGGCGCGCTTCTGGCCGTCATCGTGGTGCTGGCCTTCCTGCGCAACTGGCGCGCGACGCTGATCGCCGCCATCGCCCTGCCGCTGTCGGCGGTGCCGACCTTCTGGCTGATGGACCTCCTGGGCTTCTCGCTGAACCTGGTCAGCTTCCTGGCGCTGACGCTGGCCACCGGCATCCTGGTCGATGACGCCATCGTCGAGATCGAGAACATCGCCCGGCACATGCGCATGGGCAAGACGCCCTACCGCGCCGCCATCGACGCCGCCGACGAGATCGGCCTTGCCGTCATCGCCACCAGCGCGACCATCGTCGCGGTCTTCGTGCCGGTCAGCTTCATGCCCGGCATTCCGGGACAGTATTTCCGCCAGTTCGGGCTGACCGTCGCCATTGCCGTCCTGTTCTCGCTGGCCGTGGCACGGCTCATCACGCCGATGATGGCCGCCTATCTGATGCGATCGAAGGACGCGGTGGGTCATGCCGAGGGTCACAAGGATGGTCGCTTCATGCGCGGCTATCTGTGGCTGGTGCGCAGCACGACCAAGGTGCGCCGGTCCAAACGCTGGCCCTGGCTTGCGCTGCCGACCTATTACATCACGGTCGTCGTGGCCGTGATCGTGGTGATCTTCTCGGTCTTCGCGATGCTTCAGGTCCCCGGCAGCCTGTTCCCGCCGGAAGACGAAAGCCGGATCGTGGTCTCGGTCGAACTGCCGCCCGGCTCGACCTTGGACGACACGGCGGCCACCACGGACGTCATGCGCGACGTTGTCAGGAAGATCGACGGGGTGAAATCCGTCCTGGTGATCGGCGGATCGACCCCGCTTGGCGACCGCGACATCCGCCGCGCCACCTTCACCATCATCCTCGACCGCCTCGACAACGGGCTGGAACGCAAGCTGATCGACCTGGGCCGCGCCCTGCCCGTCATCGGCAGCCTGATCCCCGAAATCCCCTCCGAAGGCCGTCTGCGCCCGCAGCACGAGATCGAGACCGAGGTCTTCGAGGCGCTGAAAGCCGTCCCCGACGTCCGCGCCTTCAAGATCGGCGGCCCCGGCGGCGGCTCGCGGCCCTTTGCCTTCGACATCCTGTCGACGGACGAGAACGACCTGGACGAGGCGGTCCGCAAGATCGAAGAGGCGCTGCGCGACGAACCGATGTTCCTCAGCCCCTCGACCGAGGCCGCCCTGCCCCGCCCGGAAATCCAGATCACGCCGAAGGCGGATGAGGCCGCGCGGCTGGGTGTCACCGTCCAGCAGATCGCCTCGGTGGTCCGCGTCGCCACCATCGGCGATGTCTCGGCCGCGCTTGGCAAGCTGTCGATCGACAACCGCCTGGTGCCGATCCGGGTCCGGCTGGACGATGCCTCACGCGAAAATCTGGCCAGGATTTCCGCGTTGAAGGTGATGACCTCGGCCGGGCCCGTGCCCCTGTCCGCCGTCGCCACCGTCGAGGTCGCCGAGGGCCCCTCGGTCGTCAAACGGCTGAACCGGCTGCGCGTCGCCACGCTCGGGGCCGACATTGCGCCGGGTTACGTCCTCGACCAGGCCACCGAACGATTCAACCAGATCCTGCCGACCCTCGGCCTGCCCGCGACGGTCAAGGTCACGCCCTCAGGGGATGCCGAGATCCAGGCGGAACTGGTGGGCAGCTTCGTCAACGCGATGGTGATGGGCGTCCTTCTGATGATGTTCGTGCTGATCCTGCTGTTCCACTCGCTTCTGCAACCGCTGACCATCATCCTGTCGTTGCTCCTCTCGGTCGGCGGGGTGGCGACGGCGCTGATCGTGACGCAGAACCCGCTGTCGATGCCCGTGCTGATCGGCATCCTGATGCTGATGGGGATCGTGGCGAAGAACGCCATCCTTCTCATCGACTTCGCCATCGAGATGCGGGTCCGCGGCATGAAGCGGATCGAGGCGGTGATCGAGGCCGGGCACAAGCGCGCCCAGCCCATCGTGATGACCTCAATCGCGATGTCGGCGGGGATGCTGCCCTCGGCCTTGGGCGTTGGCGAAGGCGGGGCCTTCCGGTCGCCCATGGCGATCGCGGTGATGGGCGGGATCATCGTCTCGACGGTCCTGAGCCTTGTGGTCGTCCCGTCGATGTATCTGGCGATGGACGACCTGTCGCGCTTCTTCTCTTGGATCCTGGGCCGGTTCATCGGCAAGAAGGAGGTGGAACGCGAGGCCCCCGATCCGCTGGCCATCGCCGATGCCCTGGCGCGCAATCAGGTGGATGTGGCGGTCTTGCAGAACCGGATTTCGGTGCTTGAGGCGGCTCTGGTGCGCAACGTGCCAAAGCCACATGCGGCCGAGTAGACCGGCAAGGGCACGGGGTCAATCGGCTCCGTGCCGCTTGCGGAAGGCCGCGATTTCGGCCGCGCTGGGGGCGACACCGCAGAAAGTCAGCACATAGGGCGGCACCCGGTCCATGCGGACCTGAAGGCTTTCCTCTGATCGCAGCGCGATATAGCCGACCTGGGTCAGATAAAGCGTCCGCGCCCTTGTATCCGCTTCGGTTGCAGCATAGCCAAAACGCCGGAACAGCCCGGTGATCGCCGCAACCCTGATTTCATCCGCCTCCGACATCGCAGCCGCGACGCCGGCATCGGTCAGCGACCAGGTCCGCATCGCGAACTCCAGCCGGCTGTCGAACAGGTCGCTGTCGTACCAGCAGTCGAACAGGTTCAACAGCGCCTCGGTGATGGTGGCTGCCGGGGCCTCGCAGCGCGCGACCAGATTGGCGGTGTTGCGGCTGCGCCACCTGTCCACCAGTCCCGACAGAAGCGCCTCACGATCGGGGAAATGCCAGTAGAACGAGGTGCGGGACAGACCGAGGCGTTCGGCCAGCGGCATCACCTTGACCGCATCGACGCCGCCCTCGACCAGAAGGTCATAGGCCGCGTCCAGCCAGATGTCCGGCGTCCCCCGCCAGCCGCGTTCCGGTCTTTCCATCGTCATGCCCCACCCTAGGCCGCAGGGCACCGCCAAGACAAGACCGGCAAACTCGACATAAGTGTCGGGTTTCCGATTGCGCGCGGCCGGGCAGCAATCTAGCATCGCCGCATCCTTGTCAGCGGGCCTTTTCCATGTCGAACGATCCCCTTCTCCAGCCCTACCGCCTGAAGCACCTGAAGCTGCGCAACCGGATCATGACCACCAGCCACGAGCCCGCCTACGGCGAGGACGGGATGCCCAAGGATCGCTACCGGCTGTATCATCTGGAACGCGCGAAGGCCGGGGTGGCGATGGTGATGACGGCGGGCTCGGCCAGCGTCAGCCGCGACAGCCCGCCGGTGTTTTCCAACCTTCTGGTCTGGAAGGACGAGATCGTGCCCTGGATGAGGCGGCTGGTGGATGACTGCCACGCGGCCGGGGCTGCGGTGATGATCCAGCTTTCCCATCTCGGGCGCCGCACGCGCTGGGACAAGGGCGACTGGCTGCCCGTCGTCTCCTCGACCCACGAACGCGAACCGGCGCACCGGGCGACGCCAAAGCCGGCCGAGGACTGGGACATCGCCCGCATCCTGCGCGACTATGCCGATGCCGCCGAACGGATGAAGGAGGCCGGGGTGGACGGGATCGAGTTCCTGTGCCACGGCCATCTGCTGGACCAGTTCATGTCGCCGCTGACGAACATCCTGCCCCCGCCCTATGGCGGCAGCCTGGAGAACCGCGCGCGGCTGACGCTCGAGATGCTGGCGGCCGTCCGGGCACGGGTGGGGCCCGAAATCATCCTCGGGCTTCGCTACGGTGTGGACGAGATGGAGCCGGGCGGGATCGACATCGAGGAGGGCGTGGCGCTTGGCCGGATGTTCCGCGACAGCGGGATGGTGGACTATCTGAACGTCAACCGCAGCCGCATCCACACCGACCCGGCGATGACCGACATGATCCCGGTGCAGGGCATGCGATCCGCCCCGCATCTGGACTTCGCGGGCCGGATCCGGGCCGAGGTCGGGATGCCGGTGCTGCACGCCTCGCGCATCCCGGACGTGGCGACGGCCCGGCACGCGGTGGCGACCGGTCAGGTCGACATGGTGGGGATGACGCGGGCGCACATTGCCGACCCGCATATCGTGCGCAAGATCATCGAGGGGCGCGAGGACGACATCCGGCCCTGCGTCGGCGCGACCTATTGTCTGGACCGGATCTATCAGGGCGGGATGGCGCTGTGCATCCACAACCCCTCGACGGGCCGCGAGGCGACCCAGCCGCATCAGATCGGGAAGGCTCCGGTGCGGAAGAAGGTCGTCGTCGTGGGGGCCGGCCCCGCGGGTCTGGAGGCCGCCCGGGTGGCTGGCGAACGCGGGCATTCGGTGGTGGTCTTCGAGGCGGCCGGACAGGCGGGCGGACAGGTCCGGCTGACCGCGCAGTCGAAGCGGCGGGCCGAGATGATCGGGATCATCGACTGGCGCATGGCCCAGTGCACCCGCCTTGGGGTGGAGTTCCGCTTCAACGCCTGGGCCGAGGCGGAGGACGTGCTGGCCGAAAGCCCCGACGTGGTGGTGATCGCCACGGGCGGGATGCCCACGACGAGCCTGCTGGCCGAGGGGAACGATCTGGTCGTCACCTCCTGGGACATCCTGTCGGGCGACGCGAAGCCGGGGACGAACGTGCTGATCTACGACGAGGCGGGCGACCACGCCGCGTTGCAGGCAGCACAGCTGATCGCCGAGGCCGGGGGCCGGGTCGAGGTGATGACGCGCGACCGGACCTTCTCGCCGGAAGTGATGGGGATGAACCTCGTGCCCTACATGCGGGCCTTGCAGGACAAGGATGTGACCTTCACGGTGACTTACAGACTGGACGCCGTGCGCCGGGCGGGGAACCAGCTTCTGGCGGTGATCGGGTCGGATTACATGAAGCTGAACAGGACGCAGGTCCATGACCAGGTGGTCGTCAACGGCGGGACGCAGCCTCTCGCCGACCTCTATTTCGACCTGAAGCCAGCCGCGGGGAACAGGGGGGCGGTGGACTATGACGCGCTCATCGACGGGCGACCGCAGCCTGCCGTGGACGGGTTCCAGCTCTACCGGATCGGCGACGCAGTCGAGGCGCGGAACACCCATGCGGCGATCTACGATGCGCTGCGGCTGGTGCGGACGGTCTAGGTCCGCTTGCGGCAGTAGAGTTCCATCCGGTGGTGGACGATCTCGTAGCCCAGCTCGGCGGCGATCTGGCGCTGGAGGTCCTCGATCTTCTCCGACCGGAATTCGGTGATCTCTCCGGTGTCGAGGTCGATGATGTGGTCGTGGTGGGGGGTGTCCGCCACCTCATACCGCGCGCCGCCGTTTTCGAGGGCGAGCCGCAGCACCACCCCTTCCCGCTCCAGGACCGAGAGGGTGCGATAGACGGTGGCCAAGGACAGGCTGTCGTCGAGGGTGCGGGCGCGGCGGTGAAGCTCGGCCGCGTCGGGGTGGTCGGAGGCCTCGGTCAGGACCTTGAGCAGCGCCTCGCGCTGGCGGGTCACGCGCACGCCGGTCTCACGCAGGGCCTGTTTCGGGGTCGGTTTCATGGGATGCGATGGTAGCGGGGGGGCGCGGTGCGGTCAAACGCTTGGGCTGCGCCACGCGCGGCGCTTTGGTCCTGCCAAGGGATTCCAAGGGGTTAGGCGCGGGCGTTCACGATTGGTTAACTCAAGTTCCAAGTGCAACGGTTGTTGTTGTTTTTTCGAGTTCCTCGGCGAGGGCCTGTGCTGGTGTTTTCCAG
>NZ_QMJY01000081.1 GCF_003574395.1 Tabrizicola thermarum | reverse complement strand
GTCAGCAACCAGACCCTACCGGAACATCGCCGGTGACCACCTCAGCCAGAACCTACACCAAGCTCAGGGACAGCATCTTTGCAGAAGACAGACCGTTGTGGAACGGGCCGCGTTCCGGGCAACGATCCATCCGGATCTGACCCGGACCGGGCGGACTGGAGCGCAATGCACCGGCTTGCCAGTCAAGGACATTCAAGATTGAGTGTCCGTGCGGCACGGTGTCTGCTGTGCACGAAACTGCATTTTGGCTTGCCAGACGATCGGCAGGGATACCGATCACATGAACCCAAGGCTGAGGATCGCTCCATGACACAAAAGGTATGTCTGATTACCGGGGGCGGACGCGGAATCGGTGCTGCCGTTGCCCGGGAAATGCACGGACGCGGCTATCTTCTTGCCTTGATGTCTCCGTCCGAAAGCTGTGAACGTCTGGCGGCCGAACTGGGTGGCGTGGCGCATCGCGGTGTCGCGCAAAGTGCCGAGGACCTCAAGGCGGTGGTCGATCTGGCCGTGGCGACCTATGGCAGGATCGATGCGGTGCTGAACCACACCGGCCATCCGCCGAAGGGTGATCTCTTGTCAATCCCGGATGAGGGCTGGGACCTTGCACACGACATGATCCTGACCTCGGTGATCCGGATGTCCCGGCTGGTGACGCCAGTGATGGAACGGCAGAAGGGCGGCTCGATCGTCAACATCACGACCTATGCCAGCCAAGAGCCGTCCCTCTGGTTTCCGGCGTCCTGCACCTACAGGGCCGCGGTTTCCACCTTCACCAAGCTCTATTCGGACCGCTACGGCCCGACCAACATCCGCATGAACTGCCTTGCACCCGGGTTCACCGACAGCCTCGATGTCGCCAAGTATGGCGAACTTGCCGCCTTGAAGCGCATCGGCACCGTCCAGGAACAAGCCAAGGCCGCAGCCTTCCTGCTTTCTGAGGACAGCAGCTACATCACGGGACAGACGCTTCGCGTCGACGGGGGACTCACGCGGTCCGTCTAGGCGGCACCGCCGCATGGCCGAACGCAGGATCAGGCCGCCGGGGTAAAGTCGAACTGCATGACGTGCCGATAGATCTCGCCGGGATCGAGTCGGGCAGATGGGAAATGCGGTGTATTGGGCGAGTTCGGAAAGCGCTGCGTCTCTGCCGCGAAGCCAGCGAAGCGTGGATACCGCGCCCCTGCCTTGCCCGGCGTCTCGTTGAAATGCGCGCCTGTGTACAGCTGCACCCCGGGTTCGGTTGTCGAAAGCCGCATCCTGCGGCCCGAGGCAGGGTCGGTCGCCTGCAGGCAGGGACGAAGGCCCGTCGCGTCTGTCGGGGACGACAGACAGAAGTTATGGTCGAAGCCACCCGGTCCGGGGAAAACCGCGCCGATGGGACGCGCAGTCCGGAAGTCGAAGGGGGTATCGGCGACGCGGCGGACTTCGCCGGTGGGGATCAGCCGGTCATCGACTGGAAGATAGAAGCCCGCATCAATCTGCAACTCCTGCTCCAGCACGTCGCCAGACCCGTGCCCGGCCAGATTGAAATACGCATGGTTCACCAGATTCACCACGGTCGGCGCGTCGGCCTTGGCTTCCATCTCGATGTGCAAGCCGGGGTCCTGCAGCCGATAGGTCACGCGCGCCGTCAGTGCGCCGGGATAGCCCATCTCTCCGTCAGGTGAGGATGTGACCAGGGACAGGTGCGTCTCGGAATGGTCCTCGACCTGCCAGTGCTTGGTATCCAGCCCCGACCGACCGCCGTGCAGGTGTTGCTGGCCCTCGTTTCGGTCAACCGTGATGATCCGTCCGTCCAGAGGGAACTGCCCTGCGGCTATTCGATTGGAATAGCGTCCGCAGGTTGCCCCCACATAGATGCCCCGGTCCTTCCAGTCGGCCAGTCTGTCAAAGCCAAGCACAATGTCTGCCAGCACGCCGTTGCGATCCGGCACCCACAACTCGGCCAGCCTTGCGCCATAGGTCAGGATCTCCGCCCGAAGGCCGCGACCGCCGACAAGGGTGATCTGCCGGACATCCTCGCCGTCAAGCTGCCCGATTGTGACGATGCCCGCCATGGTCAGGCCGACCAGGCAGATGGCAGCAATGCATCCGGCATGTTCTGGTAGGCCACGGGCCGCAACCAGCGCCGGATTGACAGCGTCCCCACCGAGGTCGCGCCAAAGTTGGTCGAGGCCGGATAGGGTCCGCCATGAACCTGAGCGTCCACGACTTCGACGCCGGTCGGGAAGCCGTTGGCAAGGATGCGGCCTGCCTTGCGTTCAAGCAGCGGCATCAGCAGACGCGCAAGGTCCATGTCGTCCGGTTCCAGGTGCAGCGTACATGTCAGCTGTCCCTGCAGGCTTCGCGCAATGGCCTGCATCTCGCTTGCATGGCGCACCCGGACGATCAGCCCGAGAGGCCCGAAGACCTCTTCTGCAAGCGAATGGTCGGCCAGCCAATCTGCGCCCGACACCTCGAAAAGATAAGGCGTGGCGTTGCGCATGTCGCAGGTGGAGGTCAGAACAGACCTGACCCCAGTCCCTTTCGCAACTCGGTCCCGACCGGCTCGGAACGCTTCGGCAATGCCGTCGGTCAACATGGTCTGAGGTCCGACCGCGCCGACAGCCTCTTTCGCTGCTTCGACAAAAGCATCGGCGTCGGGGCCGTCGATCACGACCGCGATCCCGGGATTGGTGCAGAATTGTCCGGCGCCAAGGGTCAGCGACCCGGCCCACCCCTTGGCAATCGCCTCACCACGAGCGGCAAGGGCGGCTGGAAGCAGGAACATCGGGTTGACCGAGCCAAGCTCTCCGAAGAACGGGATCGGCTCCGGGCGTGCTGCGCAAAGATTGAACAGGGCGCGCCCTCCGGCAAGCGACCCGGTGAACCCTACCGCCTTGATGAACGGGTTCTGCACCAACGCCTCGCCGACCTCGCGCTTGCCACCTTGTACCAGGCTGAACGTCCCTGCAGGGACTCCGCTCGCCTTTATGGCGGCGTCGATGGCCTGGGCGACAATCTCTCCGGTCCCGGGATGGGCAGAGTGGCCCTTGACGACGACCGGACATCCGGCAGCCAGGGCCGAGGCCGTATCCCCGCCCGCGACCGAGAAGGCCAGCGGAAAATTCGACGCGCCGAACACGGCAACGGGACCAACCGGACGCTGGATCAATTTGATGTCGGGGCGAGGAGCAGGCTGCCGGTCGGGCAGCGCCGGGTCATGCCGCCGATCAAGCCAGCCGTTCGACAGAATATGCGTGGCGAACAGGCGCAACTGGCCAACGGTCCGGCCACGCTCGCCCTCAAGGCGCGCAGCCGGAAGACCGGTTTCTTGCGTCCCGATTTCGGTGATCTCGGCGCCGCGCGCTTCGATCTCGTCGGCAATCCGGTTCAGAAATGCCGAACGGTCCGCATTGGAAAGGGCGGAGTAGTCGGGAAAGGCGGCTTCGGCGGCTTCGCAAGCCGCATCGACGTGCGACGGGGTTCCGGCCGAGAAGGTCCGCGCCGGCCCGTGGGCGGGAGAGGATTGAAAGGTCTGGGCCGACGCGAGCCACTCGCCCGCGATGAGATGTTTTCCGGTCAGCATGTGTGTCTTTCCTAAGCGGACGCAAAACGCGCCGACGGGGATCAGAAATGAAACGCTGCGGTGCTTGCCCGTTCGCCCAGGGTCATCGCATCCGCGACATGGACCATGGGGGAAAGATCGACATCCGATTGCCGGGCAGCAACCAGGTCGGCCATCCGCGTATAAAGCAAGGGATATTCACCCATGATGGTATTCTCGCCAGCCACGGGCTTGCCGTCGATCTCAAGTACATTTCCGCCCATGCGCAGCGCAAGCTCTCCCTTGTCGGTGGTTACGGCGATGTCCCAGGTCTGCGGGCCCTCCTGCCGCCAGTCGAAATCGGCAGTGACATTGCCCGAGAAGGTCAGCTGCGCCGCGATGGGCGTCTGTCGGTTCTCGGGAAACTCCAGCCGGGCCCTCGTCAGATGTACGGGCTTTGGCAGGATTTCGGTCAGGATCGACAACGCGTTGATACCGGGGTCGAATACCCCCATTCCGCCCGGCTCGAACACCCAGTCCTGACCAGGATGCCATTTCCGCACATCCTCGCGCCAGGTGATGTGCGCGCTCTTGATCGTCGCATCCTTCAGCCATGCTCGCGCTGGCGCCACCGCATGCGCCATTCGGCTGTGCCAGGTCGCAAACAGCGTCAGGCCACGGTCGCGCGCCAACGCTTCCAGGGCATGCACCTCGGCCAGAGTGGCCCCAGGCGGCTTTTCCAGCATCACATGGCGCCCGGCCAGAAGTGCCGCCTCGGCATAGTCGAAACGGGGGACCGGAGGCATGCAAAGCGATACGACCGGAACATCAGGCCGCTCGGCCAGGAACGCTGCAAAGTCCGTGAAGGCGGGGATACCCGGCACATTGCCCTTGCGGCTGACGGTGGCCGCAAGCTCCCAATCCGGGCTCGCCGCTATCGCCGGTACATGCTGGTCAAGGGCGATCTTGCCGATGCCGACCAGGGCGACCTTGGTCTTTCCGGCCATCAATGGCTCTCCCGCGCCACGGCATTGCCACGGCAGCCAACAAGAAAGTCCAGGTCAGCGCCCTTGTCTGCACCCTGAACGTGGTCGTGATACAGTTTGGCATAGCCCCCTGACGGAGGCTCCACCGGCGGGGTCCAGGCCGCAAGGCGCGCCTTCAGTTCTTCCTCGGGAATATCCAGATGCAGGCGGCGGTTGGCCACGTCCAGCTCGATCATGTCGCCGTTGCGGACCACCGCCAGAGGCCCCCCGCGAGCCGCTTCGGGCGAGGTGTGCAGGACCACCGTTCCATAGGCCGTGCCCGACATACGCGCATCAGAGATGCGGACCATGTCGGTGATGCCCTTGCGCAGCACCTTGGGTGGCAGACCCATGTTGCCGACCTCGGCCATCCCGGGATAGCCGCGCGGGCCGCAGTTCTTCAGGACCATCACGCAGGTCTCGTCGATATCCAGGCTCTCGTCCTCGATCCTGGCCTTGTAATCGTCGATGTCCTCGAACACGACGGCACGGCCCCGATGCTGCATCAGATGCGGTGTTGCGGCCGAGGGTTTCAGCACGGCCCCATCGGGCGCAAGATTGCCCTTCAGGACCACAATGCCGCCCGACTGGGTCAGGGCCTTCTCGGTCGGCAGGATCACGTCGTCATTGTGACTGCGGACATCCTTCACCTCATCCCAGATCGGCCCGCCAGACACGGTCAGCGCCTCCTTGTTCAGAAGCCCCGCTTCGCCCAGCCGCTTGATTACGGCAGGCAATCCGCCCGCATAGAAGAACTCTTCCATCAGGTATTTGCCCGACGGCATCAGGTTGACGATGGTTGGCACGTCGCGCCCCCATTCGTCCCAGTCGTTCAGCGTCAGCGGCACGCCAAGCCGACCCGCAATGGCAAGAAGATGGATCACGGCGTTGGTCGAGCCACCGATCGCCGCATTGGTGCGGATCGCGTTCTGGAACGCCTCGCGCGTCAGGATGTCCGACGGTTTCAGGTCGTCCTTCACCATCTGAACGATGCGGCGACCCGTCAGATGCGCCATCATCCGGCGACGGCTGTCTACTGCGGGAATGGCCGCGTTGCCCGACAGCGTCATGCCCAGTGCTTCGACCATCGACGCCATGGTCGAGGCTGTCCCCATCGTGTTGCACGATCCCGGCGAACGGCTCATCGACGCCTCGGCCTCGACGAACTCCTCGGCGGTCATCTCACCCGCCTTCACCGCCTCGCTGAATTTCCACAGATGGGTCCCCGATCCGACGCGTTCGCCCCGGTAGTACCCGTTCAGCATCGGCCCGCCCGAGACCATGATCGTCGGCAGGTCCACAGATGCCGCGCCCATCAGCAAAGAGGGCGTTGTCTTGTCACAGCCGACAAGGCAGACAACGCCATCCATCTGCTGCCCACGGATGGTTTCCTCCACCGCCATGGCGGCAAGGTTGCGGAACATCATCGCGGTGGGGCGGAAGCCTGACTCCGACACAGAGAACACCGGAACGATGACCGGGAGGCCGCCCGCCTCGTAGACCCCGTGCTTTACCCGATCGGCAAGGTCGTTCAGATGCGCGTTGCAGGGGTTCAGTTCCGAGAACGTGTTCAGAATGCCGATCACCGGGCGACCGTCGAAGAGGTCGGCGGGGAGCCCCTGGTTCTTCATCCAGCTGCGGTGATAGATCGCGTCCTTCGAGGTTCCGGCGAACCATTCCTGGCTGCGGAGCTTGCGGGGCCAGGTGGCGGGTTTGAATTTTGTCATGGCCAGAACTCCTTAAAGCGGGCGTACTTGTGTGAGGCCCGTGGTCTTGGGCGCAAAGGTGAGGGTATTGCGAAGCGGCTGGCCGAAGTCGGCAACCGCGATTTCGAAGACATCTCCGGCTTCGGTCCTGATCCCGTCCGCGAAGGATAGCGTCGCCGTGCCAAAGAAGTGAACATGCAGATCGCCAGGCTGTCGGAAGATGTCGTACTTGAAGTGGTGGTGTTCGAGGTTGGCAAAGCTGTGCGACATGTTCGCCTCGCCGGACAGGAAGGGCTTCTCCCACAGCGTTCTTCCGCCCCGGATGATGGCGCTGGTGCCCCTGACATCGACGGGAAGATCGCCCACCAGAATCTCCGGCCCGTATGAGGCAACCCGCAGCTTCGAATGCGCCAGCCACAGGTAATTGACCCGTTCGGTGACGTGGTCGGAAAACTCGTTGCCCAGCGCCCAGCCGATGCGGTGCGGGGTGCCGTCCGGTCCGATCAGGTAGATGCCCGCAAGCTCGGGTTCCTCGCCTCCATCCTCGGCAAATCCCGGAGCCTCGAGCGCGGCACCGGGCGCGACCGCGGCGTAGCCATTGCCCTTGTAGAACCACTCCGGCTGCGCGCCGACTTCGCCCGCGGGCGGGCGGCCGCCCTCGATCCCCATGCGGAACATCTTCATGCTGTCGGTCAGCGTTTCCGCTCCGGCCAGTTTCGCGTGCATGGCGTCGCGGGCCGAGGCGCTGCCCAGATGGGTCAGACCCGTCCCGGTCAGATGCAGATGGGCCGGGTCCGGGTGGCTGACCGGAAGCTCGAACTCGGCACGGGTCAGATCGACGGTCTCGCCAAGCTCCCGGCGCGCGACTTCTGCGGCAAGGCCATGACCCGATGCAATCGCTGCAGTCGCAAGCTCATAGACCGACGCGGTATTCCGCAGCACACGCGCCTCGCCCGCCTGCCGGACGACGACGCCCACGCCCTTTACGGTGGATAGATGCATCATCTCCTGCCCTACTTGTTCTTGTTGTAGACGTCGAAGATCACGGCGAGGAGCAGCACCAGACCCTTGATCATCTGCTGGTAGTCGATGCCGACGCCCAGGATCGACATGCCCATGTTCATCACGCCCATGATAAGCGCGCCGATGACGACACCGATGATCTTGCCCGAACCCCCCGCCATCGAGGCTCCGCCGATGAAGACGGCAGCGATGGCGTCAAGCTCGAACCCGGTCCCGGCCTTGGGCGTGGCCGAGTTCAGGCGCGCGGTGACCATCATCCCGGCAAGCGCAGCAAGGACGCCCATGTTGACAAAGCAGAAGAAGACCAGCCGCTCGGTGCCGATCCCGGACAGCTGGGCGGCCTTGTAGTTGCCGCCCACCGCATAGATGCGCCGGCCCTGCACCGTGTTCTCGGTAAAGAAGGCATAGAGGATAATCAGGACAGCCAGCACCACCAGCACGTTCGGCAGGCCGCGAAAGCTTGCAAGCTGCCAGCCGACAAAGGCCATGGCGGCAGCGATGACCAGCGACCGACCCCAGAACAGGCCCGCCGGTTCGGGAGTGATGCCGAATTCCATGTCGCGCCGCCGGGCGCGCAACCCGATCCAGATCACGACGGCAATGGCGACGACGGCGATCACCAGCGTCAGACCATGAGGTTTGCCGATGCCGGTCAGGTCGGGAATGAAGCCCGAGGACATCGCCTGAAACTCCTTCGGGAACGGCCCGATGTTCTGCCCGCCCAAGAGCCACAGCGTCGCCCCCCGGAAGACCAGCATCCCGGCCAGGGTCACGATGAAGCTCGGGATGCGCCAGTAGGCGACCCAATAGCCTTGCGCCGCTCCGATCAGTCCGCCGACGATCAGCGTCAGGGGAATGACCGCATAGACTGGCAGCTTGAGGCTTACGGTCAGATAGGCCGCGACCGCCCCGGTGAAGGCGGCAACCGATCCGACCGACAGGTCGATATGCCCGGCGACGATGATGAGAAGCATCCCCAGCGCCAGGATGATGACATGGCCATTCTGCAGGAAGATGTTGGTGATGTTCGGCGCCTGCAGGAACATCGGTTTGCCCTGATACGAGACCAGCACCGAGAAGAGCGCCACGATGGCGACCAGGGCCAGAAGCATCCCGTTTTCGCGCAGGTGTCCACCCAGAGCACTTTGATTTTCAGCCATTTACGCCACCTTCTCCGTGGTCTTGCCGTTGTCTTTCACGATCAGGGCCATGATCTTCTCCTGACTCGCCTCGTCGCGCGTCAGCTCGCCCACGATCCGCCCCTCGTTCATCACATAGATACGGTCGCACATGCCCAGCAACTCGGGCATTTCGGACGAGATCATCAGAACCCCGCGTCCCTGCTCGGCAAGCTCTTTCATGATCGTGTAGATTTCGAACTTCGCGCCCACGTCGATGCCCCGGGTGGGCTCGTCCAGGATCAGAAGCTCGGGGTCGGTGAACAGCCACTTCGACAGCACCACCTTCTGCTGGTTGCCGCCCGACAGGTTCACCACTTTCTGCTGCACGCTGGGTGTGCGGATGGCAAGCTGCCGGCGATATCCTTCGGCCACCTGCGCCTCGCGTCGCTTGTCCAGGACAGAGTTCTTCGCAATGCCGGAAAGGTTCGCCAGGCTGATGTTCCTCAGGATCGGTTCTTCCAGGATAAGGCCCAGCGCCTTGCGGTCCTCGGTGACGTAGGAAATCCCGGCCTTGATCGCCTTCGTCACGGTCGAGACGTCCACGGGTTTCCCATGCATCTTCACCGTGCCCGCGTGGCCCTTGCCATAGCTGCGCCCGAAGATCGACATGGCAAGCTCCGTGCGGCCGGCGCCCATCAGGCCCGCGATGCCCACGATCTCGCCCTTGCGCACGTTCAGCGACACGTCCTTGATGATCTGGCGCCCGGTCTGTTCCGGGTGCATGCAGGACCAGTTCTCGACCTCGAACAGCAGCTCTCCCACGTTCGGGATGCGCTCGGGGTAGCGGTGGGCCATGTCGCGACCGACCATGTCACGGATGATGCGGTCTTCGGAGATGTCGGCCTTGTTCAAGGTCGAAACCGAAGTGCCGTCGCGGATCACCGTGATCCGGTCGGCCACGCGGCCTATTTCGTTCAGCTTGTGGCTGATGATGATCTGCGTGACGCCCTTGGCCTTCAACTCCAGCATCAGGTCCAGAAGACGGTCGGCGTCGGCTTCCTGCAGGGCGGCGGTAGGCTCATCAAGGATCAGCAGTCGCACGTTCTTGGACAGGGCCTTGGCGATCTCGATCAGCTGCTGTTTGCCGACGCCCAGCTTTCCGACCACGGCACTGGGGGGTTCGTTCAGGCCGACCTGGCGCAGCAATTCGCCGGTCTTCTGCATGGCAAGGGGCCAGGAGATCACGCCGTTCTTGGCGACCTCATTGCCCATGAACAGGTTCTCGGCGATCGACAACAGCGGGATCAGCGCAAGTTCCTGGTGGATGATGATGATGCCCTTCGCCTCGCTGTCGCGGATGCCGCGATTTTGCAGGGGCTGGCCGTCGTAGATGATTTCGCCGTCATAGCTGCCATGCGGGTAGACCCCGGACAGGACCTTCATCAGCGTGGATTTCCCCGCGCCGTTTTCACCGCAGATTGCGTGGATCTCGCCGGCCTCGACAGTCAGGCTGACCCGGTCAAGCGCCTTGACGCCCGGGAAGATCTTGGTGATCTCCCGCATTTCCAGAAGTGTCGACATGGTCCCTCCCCCCAGGGACCTGCCTGCACGGGAGCGGCACAGGCAGGCCCTTCGGATCAGCTTACTTCAGCTGGTCCGCCGTGTAGTAGCCCGATCCGACGAGGACCTCTTCGTAGTTCGTCGCGTTCACCGGAACGGGTTCCAGAAGGTAGGAGGGCACGACCTTGACGCCGTTGTCGTAGGTCGAGGTGTCGTTGATCTCCGGCTCGGCGCCCGAGAGGACCGCGTCCACCATCTTGACGGTGACCTTGGCCAGTTCTCGGGTGTCCTTGAAGATCGAGGAATACTGTTCCCCGGCGATGATCGATTTGATCGAGGGGATTTCGCAATCCTGGCCGGTGACGATCGGCATCTTCAGATCGCCCGAGCCGTAGCCCACGCCTTTCAGCGACGACAGGATTCCGATGGACAGCCCATCGTAGGGCGACAGCACGCCGTGCAACTGCTTGTCGCCATAGTTCGACGACAGAAGGTTGTCCATCCGCGCCTGTGCCACCGCACCGTCCCAACGCAGCGTGCCGACGACGTCCATGCCCATCTGGCCCGACGGGATGGCAATGTCGCCCGCGTCGATCAGCGGTTGCAGGATCGACATCGCGCCGTTGTAGAAGAAGAAGGCATTGTTGTCGTCCGGGCTGCCGCCGAACAGTTCGACGTTCCAAGGCTTCACGTCGCCGAAACGCTCTTTCAGACCGGCAACCAGCGATTCCGCCTGCTGCACGCCCACTTTGAAGTTGTCGAAGGTGGCATAATAGTCGACCGAGCCGGAGTCCCGGATCAGGCGGTCATAGGCAATCACCTTGATGCCCATGGCGGCGGCGTTGTCCAGCGCGTTAGAAAGCGTGGTGCCGTCGATGGCCGCGATCACCAGTGCCTTGACGCCCGAGGTAATCATGTTCTCGATCTGCGCAAGCTGCGTCGGGATGTCGTCCTCGGCATATTGCAGATCGGCGGTGTAGCCAGCCTCGGTGAAGGCTTTCACCATCGATTCACCATCCGAAATCCACCGCGAGGAGGATTTGGTCGGCATGGCGATACCGATAGTGCCCTTGTCCTGGGAGAAGGCCGGCAAGGCCGACAGAGCGGCGGTGGTGCCGGCAAGGGCCATGAGGCCGCGGCGGGTCAAGATCATCTGTTTCCTCCCGATGATATTGGTTTGCATCCGCAATGAGCACGCCGACGCGGCCCTTGCTTACGGACGAAGCGCAGATTGCGCGGTAGACCCATACCTGTCAAATAGGCCTTGGGTGACTATTCATAACGATTTTGCCATGACTCCGACGCCCTCGGCCCTGATGACCCAGCTGCGCCGCCTCAAGCCGGTGCAGTTGCGCCTGCTTGCGCATCTTGGCGAGGTGGGCGCCTTGGGCGAGGCCGCCTCCAGGATCGGCATCGCGCAACCGGCCGCATCCCGACTGCTGGCAGAGATGGAGGACGCCCTCGGCCTCAGCTTGCATGAACGCCAGGGCCGGGGTCTGCGCCTGACGCATGTAGGCGCCGCACTGGCACGGCGAGCCGCACGGATCGAGATGGAACTGTTCGACGCGGCGCAAGAAGTGGCCGAGGCTGCGACGGGACGGGCAGGGGTCGTCCGCGTCGGCGCGGTGACCGGACCCGCGCTTAGTCTTGTCCTGCCCGTGCTGACAGCCATGCAGAAGACCCTGCCCGACTTCCGGGCAGAGGTTACGGTCGCCACCTCCATCACCCTGTGCGACATGCTGCGGGAGGGCCGACTGGACTTTGCCCTTGCCCGGGTGACCGCCGGGGAAAGTCAGCTCAAGGCAGACGTGATGGCCAATGAACCCCTGTCGCTGGTGGTCCGGCGCGGTCATCCCTTGCTTGTCCGGCCCGAGATCACGGTGGCTGATCTGCTCCAGTACGACTGGGTGATGGGCGATGATGAGACGCTCCTGACCCAGACGGTGATGTCGCGCCTGACCGAGATCGGGGTGCCGATCCCGAACCGTCGCATCTCGACCTCGTCCTTCCTGTTCACTCTGGCCCTGTTGAACCAGACCGACGCCATCGCCCCGCTGGCGACGCCGGTGGTTGACAGCCTTTCGGGCAACCCGTCGGTGCCGTTCGTCACCCTGCCGATCGACCTTGGACTGGCCGTCGCCCCGTTCAGTCTGGTGACCCGCGTCGGATCACAGCTCACCCCGGCCGCACAGCGTCTTGTCGACGGGATCCGCACGCATCTGTAGCAGGTCCCGGTGAGCCCGACCTGTTCCGCCCGCCCGGAAAGGCCTTGACCACGGCCAGGCCGCAGTCCGCCCGGTTCTGCGGTCCCATCACGCCAACTCGACGAACACGCGGTCGCCCTCGATCTTCACCGGAAAGGTTCGCAGGTTCACGCAGGCCGGGGTGCGCCTGGCCTCGCCCGTACGATAGTCGAACTGACCGTTGTGCTTCGGGCACTCGATCAGGTGACCCATCACCAGCCCGTCACACAGATGGACGTTCTCGTGGGTGCAAAGGCCGGCGGTCGCGTAGAACTCCCCCTCAGGCGAGCGATAGATGGCAAAGGTCTGGCCCGCGTGATCCCAGCGGATCAGGTCTTCCACATCTATGTCGTCCCTCGAACAGGCATCGATCCAGGGCATGAGCTTGTCCTCATTCGGCGGCGCCAGGCTGTGTGACGCCGGGCACATATTGGTGAAGGTCTTCCCGATAGGGTTTGGCCGTCGGCGGCAGGGCGCGGCGAACGTAGTAGTCCTCGTTCAGCACCTGCCGCCTGATCGCCGGCCACATCTCGCGGAAGGCCTCGGCGATCGACCGGTTCGGGGGCGGCAGGTCGTCCCTGATCGCCTCGTGCAGTCGCGGCAGGGCGTGGTAGGGGACCATCGGGAACATGTGGTGTTCGACGTGGTAGTTCATGTTCCAGTAGATGAAGCGCGAGATCGGGTTCATGTAGACCGTCCGACTGTTCAGCCGGTGGTCGATGACATTGTCCGCCAACCCGCCATGCTGAAGCAGTCCGGTCATGACATGATGCCAGGCGCCATACATGCGTGGCAGGCCGATCACCATCAGTGGCAGGATCGAGCCCATCCAGACCGCAAGCCCAACCGTCGCCCCATAGGTTGCGACGTGGATGATGGCGACGCGTTGCACCTTTCCCCACTCGTTGTGCGGAACATAGGTCCGCTCCTCGGCTGTAGGTCCCGAAACCGCATTCGAAAGGATCCGGGGAAAGAAAGCGATCACATCCATGATCCCGAAGAAGTTCAGGACCAGTTTGGCCACTTCGGGCGGTCGCATCACGGCGATCTCGGGGTCTCGGCCCACGAGATAGGTTTCCGAATGATGACGCGCATGGCTCCACCGCCAGGTAGCCGAGTTGCGCATGATCATGAAGCTTGCGATCTCGTAGACGACGTTGTTCATCCACGGCGTCTTGAACGCAGTGCCGTGTCCGCATTCATGCCAGCGCGAGTCCGACGCCGAACCGTACAGAACACCGTAAGCCAGCCAGAACGGCGCCGACCACCACGAAGGCCAGAGGGTAATTCCGATCCCCGCGAACAGGATCATGCAGCCGCATAGTGTGACGGTGTCGCGGATCGCCGGGCCGTCGCTGCGCGCCATCAGGTCCTTCATCACCTTGCGCGGCACGTCCGAGTGATACCACTCCGCCGCAGTCAGGCCAGACTCCACCGCCCGCTTTCCATCGGCCCCAAGCAGGCTGTAGTCGCGCTTGCCCATCTGGTCCCCCTTTGTGGGCCGCCCCCGGATCACGCGCCCCGAACGGCCCCGCCATGAGTCGTGGATAAGGCCGCACCGGAGGAAACACCAAGAGGCGCGCTTGCAGGTTGCGTCACGATCCATCATCTTCTGGCGTATCCATGATGTGAATTCGTCAGAGCCAATGGCCAAACGACCCACGATCCTTGATGTCGCCCGTGAGGTGGGGGTGTCCAGCGCGACCGTCGACCGCGTGTTGAATGGTCGTGAAAGGGTTCGCGAAGACACCGCGCGTAAGGTGTATGAGGCCGCCCGGCTGATCGGATACCACGCCGCGCCGTTGATCGGGCAGCGCGTCCAGGCCGACCTTCCGCGTCTGCGGCTGGGGCTTGTGCTGCACAAGGAACGACAGGCCTTCTATCAGGCTTTCAAGGCCGAGGCCGAGCGTGCCGTCACACAAGCCACGGGTGTTCGCGCCTCGCTCCAGGTGGCCTTTGCCACCTCGCAATCTCCGCGCGATTTCACCGAGCTGATGGAGGGGCTTTCCAGTCGGGTCGATGTGGTCGCCGCGACCGCCGTCACCCATCCCGAGGTGACCGAGGCCGTGGTCCGACTGAATGCAAAGGGCATCCCCTGCTTCTCTCTGCTGAATGACTTCGGGCAGGGTGTCCGGCAGAATTACCTTGGTCTCAACAACTTGAAGGTCGGTCGGATTGCGGCGCACATGATCGCGACGGCATCCCATCACGCGGGCAAGATCGCGGTTTTCGTTGGAGGCTACCGCTGGCACGGGCACGAGTTGCGCGAAACCGGAGTGCGCAGTTATTTCCGCGAATATGCGCCCCAGTTCCAGATTCTCGACACGCTCATCAACCTGGAAACCCGGCAACTGACCTACGAGGCGACGCTGGATCTTCTGTCCCGCCACCCGGACTTGCGCGGCATCTATTGCGCAGGCGGCGGGATGGAGGGCGCCATCGCCGCCGTGCGCGAGGCTCGGCAACCCGGCGAAGTTGCCCTTGTCGTCAATGAGCTCACACCGGAAAGCCGGGCGGCGCTCATCAGCCGGCATGTGACGATGGTCATCGCGACCCCGCTCCGGCGGCTGTGTGACGACCTGGTCAGGCTCGCGGCCGAGTCGGTCAGCGGAGGGATCATCCCGGTTCAAGGGCAGCACTTCCTGCCGCCTGACCTCTATCTTCCCGAAAGCGTCTGACGAAAAGCAATCATCGCCCTGACCGTGATTTCGTCAGGGGTGATGTGTTCGCCGCAAGGCGGATTGACGCCCCGTCATGCGGTCGTGGATCGTTGGCCCCGCCGCAGAGGACGGCTCGGGGGGGTCGGCAATGCCAGATTTTGCGCTGAACCACATGACGGTGGCCCGTCTTTCGTTTCATGATCTCGTCGCGCTTGCCGCGCAGCTTGGCTGCATCGGGATCGAGCTGCGCAACGACCTGTCGCAGCCCTTGTTCGACGGGCTGGACCCGGCCAGGGCAGGCGCGCGTATCCGCGAGAACGGCCTGCGCCTGCTGGCTGTCGCGGAAGTGAAGCGCTTCAACGACTGGTCCGCCGACAAGGAGGCCGAGGCGCTCGCCCTGATGCGGATTGCCAACGCGGCCGGGGCAGAGGCGATCAGCCTCATCCCCCGCAACGACAACCAGGGCATGGGCAATGGCGAACGCCAGGCCGCCTTGCGCGTCGCACTGAAGGCGCTGAAGCCGATGCTGGAGGATCACGGTCTGATCGGCTTGGTCGAGCCTTTGGGCTTCGAGACCTGCGCGCTGCGCTACAAGGCAGAGGCGGTCGAGGCGATCGAGGCGGTCGGCGGCAAGGGCCGGTTCAGACTGGTTCACGACACGTTTCACCATGCGCTTGCCCACGGCGGACCGTTCTTCCCGGACCACACCGGCATCGTCCATGTCTCGGGCGTGGTCGATCAAACGCTGGGCCTGTCGGACATGCGCGACCCGCACCGTGTGCTGGTGACGCCGGGCGACCGTCTTGGCAACGTCGAGCAGATCGCCGCGTTGCAGGCCGCAGGATGGGACGGGCCGGTGAGTTTCGAGGCCTTTTCGCCCGCAGTACACGCCCTTTCCGACCCGGCAGGCGCGCTGCGGGCCAGCATGAATCATCTGGCGCACATTCCCGCCTGATTAGTTTTGCAACCGGTTGCAAGAATCAGTCGTTGCTGAAAGGATGATGGCGCAGCCCGTGAGTCACGGGCTGACGAGATATCCGCGACACGCGGGAGGCGCGCTGCGGAAATGAAGTGATCCGCTGTAACGGACAGCGGGCAACAAAGGGAGGAGAGACCCATGAAAAAGACCATTATCGCCGCAGGCTTTGCCGCGCTTCTTGGCACCACGGCAATGGCCGACGGGATCGGCGTGTCGATGGCCCGGTTCGACGACAACTTCCTGACCGTCCTGCGCAACGGCATCCAGGCGCAGGCCGACGCCGCAGGCCTGTCGGTCCAGATCGAGGACGCCCAGGACGATGTCGCCAAACAGCTGGACCAGATCAACAACTTCATCGCCAGCGGAGTCGATGCGATCATCGTGAACCCGGTCGACACCTCGGCCACCCAGGCGATGTCGGACGCCGCCGCAGCCGCCGGCGTGCCGCTGGTCTATGTGAACCGCCAGCCGATCAACGTTGACACCCTGCCCGACAACCAGGCCTTCGTCGCCTCGAACGAAAGCGACAGTTCGCGTCAAGGCTTCATCGAACAGTGCAACCAGTGGAAGGCCGCCGGAAAGGACGAGGTCAACGTCTATGTCCTGCAAGGCCAGCTGTCGAACCAGGCCGCCGTGCAGCGTACCCAGAACTACTATGACGTGATGAACGAGGGGCTCTGCGCGGTGAAGGTCAACGTGATCGACCAGCAGACCGCCAACTGGTCGCGGGACGAGGCGCAGAATCTCATGACCAACTGGCTGTCGACCGGCGCCGCCTTCGACGGCGTGCTGGCCAACAACGACGAGATGGCGCTGGGTGCGCTCCAGGCGATCAAGGCGGCAGGCATTCCGATGGACCAGGTCATCGTCTCGGGGGTCGACGCAACCCAGGACGCGCTGGCCTCGATGCAGGCCGGTGAACTTGACATCACCGTGTTCCAGAACGCGGCGGCCCAGGGCGGCGGCGCGCTGGATGCAGCGGTCAAGCTGGCGAAGGGCGAGGCGGTGGACCAGAAGGTCTACATCCCGTTCGAACTGGTGACCCCCGCCAACATGGCCGAGTACATGGCGAAGAACTAGGCCCCTTCCGGGCATCTCAGGGGCGGCCGGTCACGGTCGCCCCGTTTATTGCTGGCGCGGGCAAGGTATCCTCGGTCTGCCTTGCCGAAGCCTTGGGGGAAGGGAGGACGACGTGGCAGAGGCAACGCATGGGCTTGGCGGCCTGAAATACGATCCGGCGAAACGGTCGCGGGCGCCAGAATGGAACGTGTTCGGCGCGCTGGTCCTGATCATCCTGATCTTCGAGATCCTGAACCGCATGCAGGGCGGAAGCTTCCTGTTCAACATGCGCGACAACGTGGACGCGATCTTCAACCAGCAGCGGCTCGACATCATGATCCTTCAGGTCGCGATCATCGGGATCATCGCCCTGGGGGTGACGCAGGTCATCATCATCGGCGGCATCGACCTGTCGTCAGGGTCGGTAGTGGGCGCGACAGCGATGGTCGTGATGAGCTTTGCCCAGACCGCGATGGTCAACGGCAACCCGAATCCGAAGGCGATCTTCGGGGACTGGGCAATGGATCTGCCGGTGATCGTGCCGATTGCGATCGGCCTTGCCTGCGGACTTTTTGCAGGACTCATCAACGGCTTGCTGATTGCCTACACCAGGATCCCTCCGTTCATCGCAACCCTTGGTGTCATGGTCAGCGCCCGTGGCGCCGCGCGCTGGTGGTCGAACGGCCAGCCTGTCAGCTTTCCGACTGCCGAATACGGACAACTCGCCAACGGCGATCTTCTCGGCGGCATGACCTTCGGCCTGCTGCACTGGCCCGGGCAAAACCCCGCCGTGGTATTCGTCCTTCTGGCGATCCTGTTCCACGTCATCATGACCTACACCCTCTACGGCAAGCGCTGCTATGCCATCGGCTCGAACGAGGCAGCGGCGCGGATGTCGGGGATCAACGTCGACCGGCACAAGGTGCTGGTCTATGTCATCGCGGGCCTGCTTTCGGCGGTTGCAGCGGTGCTTCTCACCTCGAAGAACCTGACCGCCCAGGCCGGGATGGGGGTGATGTACGAACTTGACGCCATCGCGATGGCGGTGATCGGGGGCGTCTCGCTGGCCGGGGGTCGCGGGTCGATCCTTGGCACGGTGCTGGGTGCCGCGATCTTCTCCGTCATCATCTCGGGCTTCACGTCGATCAAGCTGGACGCCTACTACCAGGAGATGGTCAAGGGCGCGATCATCGTGGGCGCGGTGGTGCTGGATCAGTGGCGTCAACGCAAGCGCAGCCGGGGGTAGGTCGATGTCGAAGATCATTCTTGAAACCCGCGGCCTGACCAAGCACTACGGCGGCGTGCATGCGCTGGAAGATGCGAACTTCATTCTGCATGAGGGCGAGCATGTCGCCGTGGTGGGCGACAATGGGGCGGGGAAGTCCACCTTCGTCCGTCAGGTGACGGCGGTGGAGCAGCGCACCTCCGGCGAGATCATCTTCGACGGCCAGCCGGTGCACTTCGCGGGCCCGCTCGAGGCACGGCAGGCCGGGATCGAGACGGTGTTCCAGACGCTGGCGCTGGCTGATGATCTGGACGTCCCGTCCAACCTGTTCCTCGGGCGCGAGCTGTTCAAGTTCCGTCTCGGGCCGTTTTCCTGGCTGGATCGCAAGACGATGCGGGACCGGACGCTTGAGGCGCTGAAGACGACGGCGGTGAAGATTCCGAACGTGGACAACCCGATCCGCAACATGAGCGGGGGCCAGCGCCAGTGCGTGTCCATCGCGCGGACGGCGGCCTTTGCGTCAAAGCTGGTCATCATGGACGAACCGACGGCCGCCTTGGGGGTGCAGGAGACGGCGCAGGTCGAGAACATCATCCGCGGGCTGAAGGACCGGGGCATTCCGATGATCCTGATTTCCCACAACCTCCGGCAGGTGTTCGATCTGGTGGACCGGATCGTGGTTTTTCGCCGGGGCCGCATCGTCGCCTCCTTGCGGAAGGACGAGACCGACGGCAATGACATCGTCAGCTACATCACCGGCGTGAAGGGCGGTTCGGACGCCGCCTACGCCTGACAGTGGAAAGCCGGGGTCGGCCCGGGACAAGGAGAGAAAATGACGATCAGGTTCGGGCTTCTGGGTGCGGGGCGCATCGGGAAGGTTCATGCGAAGGCGGTGACGGGGAACCCGGGCGCGCGGTTGGTGGCGGTGTCGGATGCGATGCCTGCGGCGGCGCGGGCGATTGCGGATCAGTATGGCTGCGAGGTGCGGACCATCGACGCGATTGCGGCGGCCGGGGACATCGACGCTGTGGTGATCTGCACGCCGACCGATACCCATGCCGACCTGATCGAGCAGTTCGTGAAGGCCGGGAAGGCGGTGTTCTGTGAAAAGCCCATCGACTTGTCCCTGGCCCGGGTCAAGCAGTGCCTGGAGGTCGTCCGCGCCCACAACGGCACGCTGATGGTTGGCTTCAACCGCCGCTTCGACCCGCATTTCCGGGCGGTGCGGGGCGAGATCGACAAGGGGACCATCGGAGCGGTGGAGATGGTGGTCATCACCAGCCGCGACCCGGGCGCGCCTCCGGTCGATTACATCCGGCGGTCGGGCGGGATCTTCCGGGACATGACGATCCATGACTTCGACATGGCGCGGTTTCTGTTGGGCGAGGAGGTGACCGAGGTCTCGGCCATGGCTTCGGTGCTGGTCGATCCCGAGATCGGCAAGGCGGGGGACAGCGACTCGGTCCAGGTGATGCTGAAGACGGCCACGGGGAAGATGGCGGTGATCTCGAACAGCCGCCGGGCGACCTATGGCTACGACCAGCGGATCGAGGTGCATGGGTCCGGCGGGATGGTGGCGGCCGAGAACCAGCGGCCCGTCAGCATCGAGGTGGCCACCGGGGCGGGCTATACCCGGCCGCCGCTGCATGACTTCTTCATGACCCGCTATACCGAGGCCTACGCGGCCGAGATCGCGGCCTTCATCGATGCGATGGGCGGCAAGGCCAAGGCGCAGCCTTCGGGGGAGGACGGGCTGGCGGCGCTCGCCCTCGCCGAGGCGGCCTTGAAGTCGGTCGCCGAGGGGCGGGTAGTGAAGATGAGCGAGATCCTCTGAGGGTGCGCCGCGCGTGGTCACTTTTTTCGAGTGAATGAAATCAGGCACTTGGCCGTGGGCATTCACGAATCGTTAGGAATTGGCCGGCCCTTCGGGCTGGCCTTTTCGGTTCCTCAGAACGGCGGCATTGAGAGCGGCCCCCCGGTCTGATAGAAGGCCGCAAATCCGTTTGGGAGAACCGGAACATGGCAGACGAAACCCCGGCAGGGAATGGCGCGGCGGCGGCCCCTGCGCAGATCAGGATGCAGGTGCTTGCACAGTATGTCCGCGATCTTTCCTTCGAGAACGTGGTGGTGCAGAAGGGCCTGAGCGCCGGCGAGGTCCAGCCGGACATCCAGGTCGCGGTCAGCCTGGACGCCCGCAAGCGCCCGGCGCCGAACCAGTACGAGGTGGTGACCAAGTACAAGGTCACCTCGAAGAACAAGGTCAACGGCGATGTGCTGTTCCTGCTGGAAGTCGAATACGGCAGCACCTTCCACATCGAGGGCGTGGCCGAAGAGCAGCTGCACCCCTTCCTGCTGATCGAATGCCCGCGCCTGATGTTCCCCTTTGTCCGCCGGATCATCTCGGACGTGACGCGCGACGGAGGCTTCCCGCCGCTGAACGTCGATACGGTGGACTTCATGGCGCTGTACCGGCAGGAACTGGCCCGGCGCGCGCAGGCGCAGGCGGCATCGGCGGCGCCGACCGAGCAGGTCAACTGAGAGACCCCGCCCCGGCCTTGTGCCGGGGCCTCGGGCAACGGGGGAGGTCCCGGGTCAGGCCCGGGACGGGGTTTCCCGTTGTAACGTCGCCCTAGACGGTCTTCTTCCAGATGGCGGCATCGCCGAGCTTGCCGAGAAATGCGGCATGCGCGGCGGCCTCGTCTTCGGTGATCCGGGGGGGCAGCGGTTCGGGGCGCGGGCGCGGGCGCCAGGTGATCGCCTCGCCGCTGGCATTGCGCGCCGAGGCCGGGGCGGCGGCGGCAAGCACCAGATCCGGCTGGCGGCCGCCGATCAGCTCCAGATAGACTTCGGCCAGGATTTCGCTGTCCAAGAGCGCCCCGTGCTTTTCGCGCATCGAATTGTCGATGCCGAACCGGCGGCAGAGCGCGTCGAGCGAGGCGGGGGAGCCGGGGAATTTCGTCCGGGCGAGCATCAGCGTGTCGGTCGCACGCGAGAACGGCAGGCCCGGCAGGCCCGCGCGTTCGAGTTCGAAGTTCAGGAATTTCATGTCGAAGGCGGCATTGTGGATCACCAGCTGCGCGTCGCCGACGAAATCGAGGAAGGCCCGGCCGATGCGCGCGAAGACCGGCTTGTCGCGCAGGGTCACGCCCCCCGGGACGGGCTGGCCGGGGGGGTCAAGGATGTCATGGCCGATGCCGTGCACCTCGAAAGCCTCTTTCGGCATGGGGCGTTCGGGGTTGATGTACTGGTGGTACGTGCGGCCCGTGGGCAGGTGATTGAAAAGCTCGACCGCGCCGATTTCGACGATGCGGTGGCCTTCGGCGGGCTCGAAACCCGTGGTTTCGGTGTCGAGGACGATTTCACGCATCAAGGGTCCGCCGGATGTCTGCCAGCACATCTTTCACCGCCTGCCGGGCGGCTGCAAGACTGGTCGTGGGGATGATGTAGTCCGCCCGCGCGCGCTTTTCGGCATCGGGCAGCTGGCGGGCGAGGATGGTCTGGAACTCGGCCTCTGTCATCGCGCCGCGGTCGAGGACGCGCTGGCGCTGGATCTCGGCAGGGGCGGAAACCACGGCCACGGCATCGCAGGCGGCGTCCAGGCCGGTTTCGTACAGAAGGGGAACGTCGAGAAGCACGATGTCGTCTGCTTCATGGGCTTTCAGGAAGGCCGCCCGGTCGGCAGCGACCAACGGGTGAACGGCGGCGTTCAGCCGGTCGAGAACGGTGCTGTCGGTCTGGATCAGCGCGCGAAGTCTGGCGCGGTTGACGCTGCCGTCGGCGTCTATGGCTTCGGCGAAAAGCGTTTTCACCGCGCGCGCGGCGGGCTGGCCGGGCTGATACAGGCGATGCACGGCGGCATCGGCGTCCCAGACGGGAAGGCCCTCGTCCGCGAACATCCGGGCGGTGGTGGATTTGCCCATGCCGATGGAGCCGGTGAGACCGAGGATGAAGCTCATGCCGAAAGGACGGCCTTGCGGGTGGCCTCGTCCACCTCGGGCCGGATGCCGAACCAGCGTTCGAAACCGGGCGCGGCCTGGTGAAGCAGCATGCCGAGGCCATCGACAATGATGCCGCCACGCTCTTCCGCCTCGATCAGGAACTGGGTCTTGAGCGGGGTATAGACAAGGTCGTTGCAGACCGCGCCGGGGTTCAGGCGGTGCATCGGCACGTTGAACTCGGCCTTGCCGGTCATGCCGAGCGCGGTGGTGTTGATGACGGTCACGGCGTCGTCGAGGAGGTTCGGGGCCTGCACCCATTCATGGACGTGGATCTTGGCGCCGAAGTCGTGCCGGATCGCGTCGGCCCGGGCGCGGGTGCGGTTGGCAAGACGGATTTCCGGCACGCCGACCTCGATCAGGGCCGCGACGACGGCGCGGGCGGCCCCCCCGGCGCCAAGCACCACGGCGGGGCCGGAGGCGGGTTTCCAGTCCGGGGCCTGCTGGCGCAGGTTGGCGATGAAGCCGGAGCCGTCGGTGTTGTCGGCGTGGATCTTGCCGTCCTTGCGGAAGATCAGCGTGTTGGCGGCGCCGATCAGCGCAGCGCGGTCGGTGACGACATCGGCGATCTGGAGGATGGCCTCTTTGTGCGGGATGGTGACGTTGCAACCGACGAAGCCCAGGTCCGGCAGGGTGCGGAGGAGGCGGGGCAGGTCGACGGGCGCGATGTCGATGGGGATGTAGTGGCCCTTGATGCCGTAGCGTTTCAGCCAGTAGCCATGCAGCGCGGGGCTGCGGCTGTGGGCGATCGGATGGCCGATGACGGCGGCAAGCGGGATGCGGGGGTGGTCGGTCATGCGGGGATGATGCCCTTTGTGCCCGCCCAAGCCAACAGCGGTAACAGCGGCAGGCCGAGAATGGTGAAGTGGTCGCCCTGGATGGCCGAGAACAGGCGGACGCCTTCCTCTTCGATCCGGTAGCAGCCGACCGAGTGGCGGATGCTGTCCCAGTTCCGGGCAAGGTAGTCCTCGAGATAGGCGTCCGAGAAATCGCGCATGGTCAGGCGGGCTTCGCCGACGTGACGCCAGACGGGTCGGGCCGCCTGGTAGACGACGGCGGCGGACAGGAGCTTGTGGGTCTTGCCCCGAAGGGCGCGGAGCTGGGCGCGGGCGTCGTCGGGGGTTGCGGGCTTGGCGAAGGTCTGACGGTCGAGCGCGAGGACCTGGTCGCAGCCGAGGACAAGGTCGGTGGGGTGCTTCTCGGCGACCTTGCGGGCCTTCATCTCGGCCAGGGTGTCGGCGATGTCGCGGGGGGAGGCACCCTCGGCCACAAGAGCGTCGCGGATCGTCGTCTCATCGACGCGGGGGGCGACGGGGGTGGGGTCGAGGCCCGCGGCGCGGAGCATGGCGAGGCGGGTGGGAGAGGTGGAGGCGAGGATCATGGGGGGTGTGGATATCCGCAGTTTGTTCCTGGGGTCATGGCGGGGGCGAAAGCCGGGTCGCAGGGGGGGCTGTGGGCAAGTGACGCAGTCCGGGGTGCCCGGGCCAGAGATATCCCGCTGTGCACGGCATTGTCACGAGGGACGGGAGAAAACCTGATGCACGGGTTCTTCCCCGCACATCCTGTGGATGAAATCCTCAGTAGTTTCAGAGCAAGAATTTGATTTAATTGAATATTTCCTGATCTTTGCTCCCGGGCCGATCGTTTTCCCGAACTTGTCCCCAGGGTCGCCCTTGTGGATGCTTCTGGGGGCGACCGCGGAAATCCCGTCATCAACAGGCTCTACATCATCCACATTCCTTCTTTCATTCTTTCTTTATAGAAGGAAGAACAGCGGCCCTCTGGTGGACAAGATGCTTGAGACGATCACGGATTTTCTGGCCGACTGGTATCTGGTGACGAAGTCGCTGCATGTGGTGTCGGTGATCTCGTGGATGGCGGGGATCTTCTATCTGCCCCGGCTGTTCGTCTATCATGTGGAGCAGGTGCAGGCGGGGTCTGCCACGGACGCGATGTTCCAGACGATGGAGCGGCGGTTGCTGCGCGGGATCATGAACCCGGCCATGGTGGCGACCTGGGTCTTCGGACTGGCGCTGGTCTTCACGCCCGGCGTGGTGGACTGGTCCTTCGCCTGGCCCTGGGCGAAGGCGGCAGCGGTGCTGGGGATGACCTGGTTCCACCACTGGCTGGGCCTGCGCCGGAAAGAGTTCATCGCGGGCACCAACACTCGCTCGGGCCGGACCTACCGGATGATGAACGAGGTGCCGACCGTGCTGATGCTGGTCATCGTCTTTTCGGTGATCCTCCGCTACTGATTGACTTTCGGTCCCTGCGGCATTAGGTGCGGCATTGCAGGGCCGTCCGGCCCAAGGCATCTCCCGTTGCACATCTGCCGAGACCCCCCTCACGGGCGTGGTCCGCCCGAAGGTATTCCATGAACGTTGACCGCTTGAACCTTGCCGAACTGAAGGCCAAGACCCCCGCTGACCTCTTGGCCATGGCCGAGGAGTGGGAGATCGAGAACGCGCCCAGCATGCGCAAGGGCGAGATGATGTTCTCGCTGCTGAAAGAGCACGCCGAGGAAGGCTGGGAAATCGGCGGCGACGGCGTGCTGGAGGTTTTGCAGGACGGGTTCGGGTTCCTGCGGTCGCCGGAAGCCAACTATCTGCCCGGTCCGGATGACATCTACGTCTCGCCCGAGATGATCCGCCAGTTTTCGCTGCGCACCGGCGACACCATCGAAGGCGTCATCAAGGCGCCGCAGGACAACGAGCGTTATTTCAGCCTGACCAAGGCCACGAAGATCAACTTCGACGATCCCGAAAAGGCGAAGCACAAGGTCCATTTCGACAACCTGACGCCCTTGTATCCCGACGAGCGGCTGAAGATGGAAATCGACGATCCGACGATCAAGGACCGGTCCGCCCGGATCATCGACCTGATCGCTCCGATCGGGAAGGGCCAGCGCGCGCTGATCGTGGCGCCGCCGCGCACGGGTAAAACCGTTCTGTTGCAGAACATCGCCCATTCTATCGCGACCAACCACCCGGAGTGCTATCTGATCGTCCTGCTGATAGACGAACGCCCCGAAGAGGTGACCGACATGCAGCGCACGGTGAAGGGCGAGGTCGTGGCCTCGACCTTCGACGAACCGGCGACGCGGCACGTTGCGGTGGCCGAGATGGTGATCGAGAAGGCCAAGCGCCTGGTCGAACACAAGCGCGATGTGGTGATCCTGCTGGACTCGATCACCCGCCTGGGCCGCGCCTTCAACACGGTGGTGCCAAGCTCGGGCAAGGTGCTGACCGGCGGTGTGGATGCCAACGCCCTGCAACGACCGAAGCGGTTCTTCGGCGCGGCGCGGAACATCGAGGAGGGCGGGTCGCTGACCATCATCGCGACCGCGCTGATCGACACCGGCAGCCGGATGGACGAGGTCATCTTCGAGGAATTCAAGGGCACGGGCAACAGCGAGATCGTGCTGGACCGCAAGGTCGCCGACAAGCGCGTGTTCCCGGCGATGGACATCCTGAAATCCGGCACCCGGAAAGAGGACCTGCTGGTTGACAAGATGGACCTGCAGAAGACCTATGTCCTGCGCCGCATCCTGAACCCAATGGGCACCACCGATGCCATCGAGTTCCTGATCTCCAAGCTGAAGCAGACCAAGACCAACGCCGAGTTCTTCGAATCGATGAACACGTAAAGGCGCGCGGCGATGGACACGATCTATGCCCTCGCCACGGCGCGGGGTCGGTCGGGCCTCGCCGTGGTTCGGATCTCGGGACCGGCGGCGTTTGCGGCCGGTTCCGCGCTGTGCGGGGCGCTGCCGGTTGCGCGGAGGGCGGGGCTGCGGCGGCTGATGTGGGATGGAGAGCTTCTGGACGAGGCGCTTGTGCTGTCCTTTGCCGAAGGCGCAAGCTTTACTGGCGAGGCGGTGGTGGAGCTGCATTGTCACGGCGGCCCGGCGGTCGTGGGGGCGGTGCTTCGCGCGCTGTCGGAACAGCCGGGTTTGCGGCTGGCCGAACCGGGCGAGTTCACCCGGCGGGCGCTGGAGAATGGCGTCCTGGACCTGGCGCAGGTCGAGGGGCTGGCCGACCTGATCGACGCCGAGACGGAAGCGCAGCGGCGGCAGGCGGTGCGGGTGCTGTCGGGGTCGGTCGGTCAGAAGGTCGAGGGCTGGCGGCGCGATCTGATCCGGGCGGGGGCGCTGCTGGAGGCGACCATCGATTTCGCCGATGAGGACGTGCCGGTGGATGTCTCGCCGGAAGTGCTGGCGCTGATCGACGGGCTGATGGCGGACCTCGGGCGCGAGGCGGCGGGGGTGGCCGCGGCAGAGCGCATCCGCGACGGGTTCGAGGTGGCGATCGTGGGCGCGCCGAATGCAGGGAAGTCCACGCTGCTGAACCAACTGGCGGGGCGGGAGGCGGCGATAACGTCGGAGATCGCAGGGACGACGCGGGATGTGATCGAAGTGCGGATGGAGATCGCCGGGCTGCCGGTGACGTTCCTGGATACGGCGGGCCTGCGGGATACCGCCGATCCTCTGGAGCAGGCGGGGATCGAGCGTGCCCTGGCGCGTGCCAGGGCGGCGGATTTGCGCCTGTTCCTGACGGACGGATCACCCTTGCCAGGGCTGGACCCAGAAGGCGATGATCTTGTGGTTTTAGGTAAGTCTGACACAAGATCAGGTGTTAATGGCTTGGCTGTCTCGGGAAAGACTGGGGCGGGTGTGCCGGAACTTCTGGCCCGGATCGGTGAAATCCTTGGTGAGCGGGTGGGTTCGGCCGGCGCCCTGGTGCGCGAACGGCATCGCGTGGCGGTCACAACTGCGATTGCTGCTCTGGCCGAGTCACGAGCGGAAGTGGTAAGACCTGACTCGCGCGTCGAGCTGGCGGCAGAGCATCTGCGGCAGGCCGTCCGGGCACTGGATGCCCTGGTCGGCCGAGTGGATGTGGACGACCTTCTGGGCGAGATTTTCGCCAGCTTCTGCATCGGTAAGTGAGGGTTTCACGTGAAACACTACGACGTCATCGTGATCGGCGGCGGCCATGCGGGCGCCGAGGCGGCAGCGGCAGCGGCCCGGATGGGCGTAGCGACGGCCTTGGTGACGTTGCGGATCGAGACCTTGGGCGCGATGTCCTGCAACCCGGCGATCGGAGGCCTGGGGAAGGGTCACCTCGTGCGTGAGATCGATGCGCTGGACGGGCTGATGGGCCGGATGGCGGACCGGGCGGGAATCCAGTTCCGCTTGCTGAACCGGCGCAAGGGCCCGGCAGTGCAGGGCCCGCGCGCGCAGATCGACCGGCGTCTCTACCGCGAGGCGATGCGGGCCGAGCTTCTGGCGACGCCGGGGCTGGAGGTCATCGAGGGTGAGGTGGCGCGGCTGCGGCTGTCCGGCGGTGCTGTGGCGGGGGTTGTTCTTGCCTCGGGCGTCGAGTTGTCGTCGGGCCATGTGGTGCTGACGGCAGGGACGTTCCTGAACGGCGTGATTCACATTGGCGACCGTCGGATGGCAGGCGGACGGATGGGTGATTCGCCCTCGAAGGTCCTTGCAGCGCAACTGTCCGAACTTGCGCTGCCCGTGGGGCGGCTGAAGACGGGCACTCCGCCGCGGCTGGACGGGCGGACCATCGACTGGTCGCGACTGGAGAGCCAGCCGGGGGACGAAGTTCCGTCCGTGTTTTCGTTCCTGAACCGCGCCCCCGAGGCCAGGCAGATTTCCTGTGGAATCACCCATACGTCCGAGGCGACTCACCAGATCGTGCGGGATAACCTGAGTCGCTCCGCCATGTATGGGGGCCATATCGAAGGTGTCGGCCCGCGCTATTGCCCGTCGATCGAAGACAAGGTCGTGCGATTCGCAGACAAGACCTCGCATCAGGTCTTTCTGGAGCCGGAGGGACTGGACGATAGCACCGTTTATCCGAACGGACTGTCGACCTCTCTGCCCGAAGATGTGCAACACGCCTACATCCGAACGATTCCCGGCCTGGAACAGGCCACTATCCTGCAACCCGGCTATGCCATCGAATACGATTATTTCGACCCGCGCAGCCTGCATCGGACGCTGGAGACCCGCGCGATCCGCGGTCTGTATTTTGCGGGCCAGATCAATGGAACGACGGGATATGAAGAAGCGGGGGCGCAAGGCATTGTGGCTGGCCTTAATGCAGCAGCAGCATCTAGGGGCTGCGATCCCGTAGAGTTCAGCCGGACCGACAGCTACATCGGCGTGATGATCGACGATCTTACAACAAGGGGGGTGACGGAGCCCTACCGGATGTTCACGTCGCGCGCCGAGTTCCGGCTGACAGTGCGGGCCGACAATGCCGACCGGAGGTTGACGCCCGTGGGCATCGCAGCCGGCTGCGTTTCGGTCGCGCGGCAGCGGGCGTTCGAAGCGAAACTCGACGCGCTGGAATCGGGCCGTGCGGCTTTGCGGGCTGAAATGATCGCGCCAAGAGTGCTGAACGAAATCGGTATCGCAGTCAGCAAGGATGGCGGGCGGCGCTCTGCCTACGACGTGCTGTCCCTTCCGGGTGTGGATCTGAATGTAGTGGAAAATGCGCTGCCGGCCTACCGGATGTTGAGCCGCGAGGTGCTTGAGCAGCTGCAAATCGACGCGACATACGATCAATATTCCGATCGTCAGGCCAAGGAAATCGCCGATCTGCGGCGGCAGGAAACGCAGCGTATCCCTTCGGGCTTTGACTACACGCGGATTTCAGGCCTGTCAAACGAGCTGAAACAGAAGCTTGGTCGAGCGAAGCCCGAATCGATTCTGCAAGCCTCGCGAATCGAAGGGGTTACTCCAGCAGCGCTGCTGCTTCTGCTTGCGCATTTGCGGAAGCCGCTTGCAGATCGGCTTGCAGGATGACAATGACACGCGGTCTTCCCGGGCTGGATGTTTCACGTGAAACATTATCTGCCTTGCAAGCGTACGAATCGCTTGTGCAGCGCTGGAACACAGCAATCAACCTGGTAAGCAAGAGCACGCTCGCGGATTTCTGGGTGCGACACATCGTCGATTCAGCGCAAGTCTTCACGTTCTGCCCCGAAAAAGCTCAGACTTGGGCTGATCTGGGGTCTGGAGCTGGGCTTCCGGGGCTTGTTGTTGCGATCCTCTCGCGAGAATTGAAGCCAAGCTTGAGAGTAACGCTTGTCGAATCCGATCTGCGGAAAGCAACGTTCCTGCGCCAGGCAGCGCAAGCACTGGATCTGTCCGTTACTATTCTGAGCAAACGAATCGAATCAGTTCCAGCTTTGTCTGCGGACGTTGTTTCTGCTCGTGCGCTTGCTCACCTTGCCGACCTTCTCGCGTTTGCTGATCAGCATCTTGCTCTTGATGGCGTTGCGATCTTCCCCAAGGGCGCACGCTATGAGACTGAAGTTGTCGAAGCCCGCAAAGCGTGGTCATTCGACGTCGTCCACCAGCCTAGCCTTTCCGATGCAGAGGCAGCTCTTCTAGTGATCAGGAACATCCGCCGTGCCCAAGACTGACGAGACTTACATCCTTGCGCTGGCTAACCAGAAAGGTGGCGTGGGAAAGACGACAACAGCGATCAATCTGGCAGCTGGCCTCGCAGAGCTGGGGAAGAAAGTTCTTCTCGTCGACACCGATCCGCAGGGGAACTCTTCGACCGGTCTTGGCATCCGCCCGGACGCACGGAAGAAGACGAGCTATGACTTGATTGTCGACGGGGCAGACCTACAGGATGTTGTGATCGAGACCGGAATTCCCGACGTCATGATCATTCCGGCGAACGCGGATCTCGCGTCGGCCGACCTGGACATCGTGTCCAACGAGAAGCGCAGCTACTTGCTGCACGATGCGCTGCGGCGGCCGGAAATGGACGCCTACGGCTTTGACTACATCCTGATCGACTGCCCGCCGGCGCTGAGCCTGCTGACAGTCAACGCTCTTGTCGCAAGCGATTCGGTGCTTGTCCCGCTGCAATGCGAGTTCTTTGCTCTGGAAGGGCTTTCTCAGCTGATGCTGACGATCCGGGACGTGCGGCGATCGGCCAACCCGGACCTGCGGATCGAAGGTATTGTGTTGACCATGCATGATCGGCGCAACAGGTTGACTGCTCAGGTCGAGGCTGATGCCCGGGCGAACATGGGCGACCTGGTGATGAAGACAACAATTCCGCGCAACGTGCGAATCAGCGAAGCGCCGTCCTATGCGCTGCCGGTACTGACTTACGATCCGGCGTCGAAGGGTGCGGAAGCCTATCGCGCGCTGGCGAGGGAAATCGCCGACCGCCGCAAAACCCCGGAAGTTTCAGAGGCTTGAGCATGTCAAAGACGGAGAAGAGGGGCCTTGGCCGTGGGTTGTCCGCCTTGATGGCGGACGTCCATCTGGCGGGTCCGGAGCAGATGGCGGCACCGCGCAAGGCAGAGCTGCACGTCCCGGTGGAAAAGCTGGAGCCGAATCCGCAACAGCCACGGCTGGATTTCCGGCAGGACGAGCTGGAGAGCCTCGCTGATTCGATTCGGCAGAAGGGCGTGATCCAGCCTCTGATCGTGCGGCGGAAGCCGGGGCGGGATGTGTATGAGATCGTCGCGGGCGAGCGGCGCTGGCGGGCGGCGCAGTTGGCTCAGCTGCACGAAGTTCCTGTTGTAGTGCGGGAGCTTAGCGATACGGAAGTGCTGGAAGTCGCGATCATCGAGAACATCCAGCGATCGGATCTGAACGCCATCGAAGAGGCGCTTGGGTTCCGGCAGCTGATGACCCGATTCGGGCACACGCAGGAGAAGCTGGCCGAGGCGCTGAGCAAGAGCCGCAGCCATGTCGCGAATCTGCTGCGGCTGTTGACGCTGCCGGATGATGTGCAGGATCTTGTGCGCGACGGGAAGCTGTCGGCCGGTCATGCCCGGGCGCTGATCGGCAGCCCGAAAGCCAGCGAACTGGCCGCGCAGATCGTGGCCAAGGGCCTGTCGGTGCGCGAGGTCGAGCGTCTGATGAAGGCGCAGGAGACGGCGAAAACACCATCTGCGAAGGCTGCCAGTGGAGCGGAGAAGGACGCGGACACGCGGGCACTGGAGGGGGATCTTTCGGCGAACCTGAAGATGCCGGTGCGGATCGAACATGCGCCGGGCGGAGAGAGCGGGGAGCTGGTGATCCGCTATGGATCGCTGGACGACCTCGACAGGTTGTGCCGAATTCTGTCTCAGCTACCAGATGAAGATTGATCAGCCCGCGCTTTGCCGGTCCGCCAGCAAGGCGCGGAGGATGCCGTTCAGCATCATGACCCCGGTCTCGGTCGTATGAACGCGGTCGCCGTCCTGATGCAGGAAGCCGAGATCGATCATTTCGGCAAGGCCCGCCGCAGACAGGGGCGATCCCCGAAGAGCCTGGAACCGCGAGAGCGATGCCCCCTCTTTCAGCCGCAGGGCGAACATCAGGTATTCGGCGGCGCGGTCCTCGGGCGTGAGGCGTTCGACGCGTTCCGCTGACCCGGGGTGGGCCAGGGTCTGATCCAGCCAGGGGGTCGGCTGACGCTCTGCTTCAGTGGCGAATCGGGCCGAATCGAGGGTGAGTCGGCCATGTGCGCCGGGGCCGATTCCCGCATAATCGCCCATGCGCCAGTAGATCAGGTTGTGGCGTGATTCGTCGCCCGGGCGCGCGTGATTCGACACCTCGTAGGCGGGGAGGCCGGCGGCGCGAGTGATCTCTTGCGTCAGTTCGAACATGTCGGCGGCGAGGTCTTCCTCGGGCAGGCCCTTCAGCAGGTTCTTTGCGTGCATCTGGCCGAAGACAGTGCCGTCCTCGATGGTCAGCTGGTACAGCGACAGGTGCGAGGTGCCGAAGTCCAGCGCGCGGTTCAGTTCGTCGCGCCAGGCGGAGAGGGTCTGGTTCTGGCGGGCGTAGATCAGGTCGATGGAGACGCGGTCGAAGGTGGATTGGGCGATGGCGATGGCCCTGGCGGCCTCGTCCACCGTGTGCATCCGGCCGAGGCGACGCAGATCGTCTGGATCAAGCGATTGAATTCCAAGGGAAACGCGGTTGACGCCGGCCTTGGCGTAGCCGTCGAAGCGGGCGGCTTCGACGCTGCCGGGGTTGGCTTCAAGGGTGATTTCGACATCGTTCGCCAGGGTCCAGGTGGCGCGGATGCGGTCGAGGATGCCCTGGACGGTGGCGGCCTCCATCAAGGAAGGCGTGCCGCCGCCGAAGAAGACGGTGTTCAGGATGCGGCCCTGGGTCAGCGCGCCGATGCGGTCGATTTCCGCCTGAAACGCGTGCAGCCAGCGGGCCTGGTCGATGCGGGCGGCGACATGGCTGTTGAAGTCGCAGTAGGGGCATTTCGACTGGCAGAAGGGCCAGTGTATATACAGGCCGAAGCCCGCGTGGCGCCAGTCCTCCATCAGGGGACCAGAGCCGCGACGAGTTTGCGGAAGGCGTCGGCCCGGTGGGAGAGGCGGTTCTTCTCCCAGCGGTCCATCTCGCCGAAGGTCTGGGTGTAGCCATCGGGCAGGAAGATCGGGTCGAAGCCGTGGCCTTGCTCGCCGCGGCCGGGCCAGACGAGGCGGCCGGGGGATTTGCCTTCGAAGACAAGGTCCCGGCCATCGGGCGCGGCGAGGACGAGAGTGCAGCAGAACTGGGCGGTGCGCGGTTCGGGGGCGTGGATTGCCTCCAGCTCGCGCCAGACGCGCTCCATTCCGATCTTGAAGTCGCGGCCTTTCGCGGTTGTGGCCCAGTCGGCGGTGAAGACGCCGGGGGCCCCGCCAAGGGCATCGACCGCGAGGCCCGAGTCGTCGGCCAGCGCCACAAGGCCCGAGGCTTTCGCGGCAGCATGGGCCTTGAGGCGCGCGTTTCCGACGAAGGTGGTCTCGGTTTCCTCGGGCTCGGGCAGGCCGAGCTCTCCGGCCCCGACGACGGTCACGTCGAAGTCAGAGAGGAGATCGGCGATCTCTTCCAGCTTGCCACGGTTATGCGTGGCGACCAGCAGTCGATCCCCGCGCTTGAGCATCCTAGAGGCCCAAGGCCGCGCGTTGGGCGGTGACGAGGGCGGCGTTGCCCTGGCGGGCGAGGTCGAGGAGGTGCAGAAGCTCGTCCTGGCTGAAAGCGGACCCCTCGGCGGACATCTGCACCTCGATCAGCTTGCCCGCGCCGGTCATGACGAAATTGCCGTCCGTCCCGGCCGCCGAATCTTCGGCATAGTCGAGGTCGAGGACGGGTTGACCGGCATAGACGCCGCAAGAGACCGCCGAAACGTGGTCGAGGATCGGGTCGGAGGTGATGAGGCCGGAGGCCAGCAGCTTGTTCACGGCCAGCCGCAGCGCAACCCAGCCGCCGGTGATCGAGGCGCAGCGGGTGCCGCCATCGGCCTGGATCACATCGCAGTCGATGACGATCTGCCGTTCGCCCAGGGCCTGCCGATCCACGCCCGCCCGCAGGGCTCGTCCGATAAGCCGTTGAATTTCCTGCGTCCGGCCCGATTGCTTGCCCGCCGCCGCCTCTCGCCTCGTGCGCGAGTTTGTCGCGCGCGGCAGCATTCCGTATTCGGCAGTCACCCAGCCCTGCCCGGTATTCTTCAGGAAGGGGGGCGCCTTGTCCTCGATCGTGGCCGAGCAGAGGACGTGGGTTTCGCCCATCCTGATGAGGCAGGAGCCCTCGGCATGTTTCATCACGTTGGTTTCGATTGAAACCGCCCGAAGATCGCTTAGTTTTCTGCCTGACGGGCGCATTGCCGAACCTTTCCTGGGAATGCGGCCACATATGCAACCAAGAGCCACGGATGCAACCCCGATTACCATGACGACGCCGCAACCCATTCTGGCCGACATGAACGACCGCACGCGCGAGGTGTTTCGCCGCGTGGTGGAGGGCTATCTGTCCTCGGGCGAGCCGGTGGGGTCGCGCACGCTGACGCGGAGCATGTCCGAGAAGGTCTCGGCCGCGACGGTGCGCAATGTCATGCAGGATCTGGAGTATCTGGGGTTGCTGGACAGCCCGCATGTCTCGGCCGGGCGGGTGCCGACACAGATGGGCCTGCGGATATTCGTGGACAGCCTGCTGGAGGTGGGCCAGGTCGCGCCGGAGGATCAGGAAAAGATCGACGCGACCCTGGGCATGAACGACCACGACGTGACGACCCTGCTGGACGAGGTGGGCGCGGCGCTGTCGGTGATCACCCGGGGGGCAAGCGTGGTGCTGGCGCCCAAGCGCGAGGCGGCGATCCGGCATATCGAGTTCGTCAGCCTGGCCGCCGACCGGGCGCTGGTGGTGCTGGTCTTTGCCGACGGGCAGGTGGAAAACCGGGTTTTCGTGCCGCCGCCGGGGCAGACGCCGTCCTCGATGCGGGAAGCGGCGAATTTCCTGAATGCGCTGGCCGAGGGGCGGACCCTGTCGGAGCTGCGATCCAGCATGGCCAGCGAAATCGCCCGGCGCCGGCAGGAGATCGATTCGCTGGCGCGGGAATTGGTCGAAAGCGGCATTGCGCTGTGGGAGAACGCGGGCGAGCCGTCGGAGCGGCTGATCGTGCGCGGCCGGTCCAATCTGATCGACAACGTGGCGGATCAGGCTGAAATCGAGCGGATCCGCGTACTGTTCGACGATCTGGAGCGCAAGCGGGATATTGCCGAATTCCTGAACCTGACAGAGGCGGGCGAAGGCGTGCGCATTTTTATTGGGTCCGAGAACAAGCTTTTCTCACTTTCCGGTTCAAGTCTGGTGGTTTCTCCCTATATGAACGCGGATCGGAAGATCATCGGCGCGGTGGGCGTCATCGGTCCGACCCGGCTGAACTATGGCCGGATCGTCCCGATCGTCGATTACACCGCCCAGCTGGTGGGCCGCCTGGTCAGTGACCGCGGCAAGGGCTGAAAAGGACGGACGAATGTCGCAGGAAGAAATCTCTGCCGAGCAGGTGGAGCTGGAAGAGCTTGAAACCCCCGAAGTCGATGAGCTTGAGGCCTTGCGGGCCGAGCGCGACGAGTTGCGCGACAAGTTCATGCGGGCGCTGGCGGATGCCGAGAACAGCCGCAAGCGGGCGGAACGCGACCGGAAAGAGGCCGAGATGTATGGGAGCACGCGGCTCGCGCGGGACCTCTTGCCGGTCTACGACAATCTGAACCGGGCCATCCAGGCGATCCCGGAAGAGTCCCGGGCGGCCTCGGCGGCGCTGATCGAGGGGGTGGAGCTGACCCTGCGCGAGCTGACCAATGTGATGACAAAGCATGGAATCACGATGATCTCGCCCGCCGTGGGCGACCAGTTCGATCCGCAGCTGCATCAGGCGATGTTCGAGGCGCCCTTGCCGGGGACGAAGGCCGGGCAGATCATCCAGGTGGCGACCGAAGGGTTCATGCTGCACGACCGCCTGTTGCGGCCCGCGCAGGTCGGGGTGTCGTCGAACACGGCGGAGTGAACCGTAGGGTGCGCTGTAGCGCACCCTACACCAGGCTTTTGATTTCATAGATCAATTTCAGGGCGTCCATCGGGGTGAGCTCATCCGGGTGGATGTCCTTCAGCCGTTCCTCCACCGCCGAGACCTTCTGCTTCTGCGGCGGGGGAGGCGGGGGCGCGGCGCGGAAGAGGGGGAGGTCGTCGATCAGGGTGGCCTGCTTGCCGCCCTCGCGCTCGCCCTTCTCCAGCGCCTCAAGGACGACCTTCGCGCGTTCGATGACCGATGCGGGAAGGCCTGCAAGCCGCGCGACCTGCACGCCATAGCTGCGGTCGGCGGCGCCTTCGCGGACTTCGTGCAGGAAGATGACCTCGCCTTCCCATTCCTTCACCGTGACGGTGGCGTTCTTCACGCCCGGCAGCTTGCCCGCCAGCGCGGTCATCTCGTGGTAATGCGTGGCGAACAGCGCGCGGCAGCGGTTGACCTCGTGCAGGTGTTCCAGCGTGGCCCAGGCGATGGAGAGGCCGTCGTAGGTGGCGGTGCCGCGGCCGATCTCGTCAAGGATCACCAGCGCGCGGTCGTCGGCCTGGTTCAGGATCGCGGCGGTTTCGACCATTTCCACCATGAAGGTCGAGCGGCCACGGGCGAGGTCGTCGGACGCCCCGACCCGGCTGAACAGCTGGGAGACGAGGCCGATGCGGGCTGAAGCGGCTGGGACGTGGCTGCCGGCCTGGGCGAGAAGGGCGATGAGGGCGTTCTGGCGCAGGAAGGTCGATTTCCCGGCCATGTTGGGGCCGGTCAGCAGCCAGATCGCCGGGGTGCTCTTGTCGGTGAGTTGGCAGTCGTTGGCGACGAAGGGTTGGCCGTCGCGGCGCAAGCTGCGTTCGACAACGGGGTGGCGGCCAGCGCTGATCTGGAAGGCGCGACTGTCGTCGACCTCGGGGCGGCACCAGCCTTCCTCGGCGGAGAGATCGGCGAAGGCTGCGGCAAGGTCGATCTCGGCCAGCGCGCGGGCGGCCCGGGCGATGGGGGCGGAGGCGTCGAGGATTTCGGCCTTGAGGGCGGAATAGTGACGCTTTTCGATGTCCAGGGCGTGGTTGGCGGAGTTCAGGATGCGGGTTTCCAGGTCGGAGAGGGCGAGGGTGGTGAAGCGGACCTGTCCGGCGGTGGTCTGGCGGTGGATGAAGAGCTCCGGCATGGCGCGCATGCGGTCTTCGTGGGTGGTCGTCGTCTCGATGAAATAGCCCAGCACGTTGTTGTGCTTGATCTTGAGGGACTGGATGCCGGTGGCCTCGATGTAGTCGGCCTGCATCCGGGCGATGACGCTGCGGCCTTCGTCGCGCAGTGCGCGGGTTTCGTCCAGTTCGGGGTCGAAGCCGGGCGCGATATAGCCGCCGTCGCGGCTGAGGAGCGGGGGTTCGGCGACGATGGCGCGGGTGAGGAGGTCCACCAGCGCGTCATGGCCGACGAGGGCCTGTGCGGCTTCGGCCAGGAGCGGCGGAGCGTCGGTCAGAAGGGTGGCGATGCGGCCCGCCTGTTCGAGACCCGCGCGGATGGCGGCCATGTCGCGGGGGCCGTCGCGGTCGAGCGCGAGGCGGGAGAGGGCGCGGTCGATGTCGGGGACGCGGCGGAGCGCCTCGCGGAGCTGGTCGCGGAGAGAGGGGGATTCGAGGAGGAAGTCGAGGGCGGCCTGGCGCGCGTGGATCGTGTGGAGGTCGAGCGAGGGGGAGGAGAGGCGGCGTTCGAGGAGGCGGGCGCCGCCGGCCGTGACGGTGCGGTCGATGGCGGAAAGGAGCGAGCCGTCGCGGCCGCCGGAGAGGGCCTGGGTCAGTTCGAGGTTGCGGCGGGTGGCTGCGTCGATCTGCATGGTGCCGCCGAGGGGCTCCTTCACCGGCGGTCGGAGGAGGGGCATCCGCCCGCGCTGGGTGAGGTGGAGGTAGTCGACGAGGGCCCCCATGGCGGAGATCTCGGCCCGGTCGAAGCTGCCGAAGGCGTCGAGGGAGGCGACCTGAAAGAGGTCGCAGAGGCGACGCTCGGCGTTGGTGGAGTCGAAGCTGCCTCGGCTGAGGGGGGTCACGGCGAGGTTGTCGAGGAGGGGCGTGATCTCGCGTTCGCGGGCTTCGGAGAGGAGAAGCTCGCGCGGGGCGATGCGGGCGAGATCGGGGGAGAGGCGGGTGAGGGAGGAGGGCATCACCCGGAATTCACCGGTCGAGATGTCGGCCCAGGCCAGCGCCGCCTGGTCGCGGACCTCCGCATAGGCGGCGAGGAAGTTGTGGCGGCGGGCTTCGAGGAGGGAATCCTCGGTCAACGTGCCGGGGGTGACGAGGCGGACCACGTCGCGTCTGACCACGGCCTTCGAGCCGCGCTTCTTCGCCTCGGCGGGGTCTTCCAGCTGTTCGGCGATGGCGACGCGGAAGCCTTTGCGGATCAGGGTCAGGAGGTAGCCCTCGGCGGAATGGACCGGGACGCCGCACATCGGGATCGGCTCGCCAAGGTGGAGGCCGCGCTTGGTGAGCGCGATGTCGAGGGCGGCGGCGGCGGCCACGGCGTCGTCGAAGAACATCTCGTAGAAGTCGCCCATCCGGTAGAAGAGGAGGGCGCCGGGGTTCTGGGCCTTGATCTCCAGATACTGCGCCATCATCGGCGTGACGGTGTCTTCGGTCACTGCGGTCCCCCTTTGGTGAGCGGAGAGTATCGGCTGGGGGGCCGTCGGGAAAGGGGGGTGTCCGCGCGCGGCGGGTTTTGGGGGTGTTTGAAATCAAGGGGTTGGCAGCGGCTGATTGCCGGGCGTCAGGATTTTCGGTGGGCGACCCCCACCCCCATCCCCTCCCCACGGAGGGGGAGGGGAGGCGCCCGGCTGCAATGGCCCGCGTCTGCCGGGGCGGAGTGCCCGGGTCTTCGGTCGGATGCCTCCGGCGGGAGTATTTGGAAAAAAGGCAAATGGCGTGGAGGGGTTGGGGACCGGCCCTGGCCTACAACACATATCTGGAGATGTCGGCGGAGCGGGCCAGCGCGCCGAGATTGGTCTCGACGAAGGCCGCGTCCACCGTCACCGACTGGCCGGAGCGGTCGGGCGCGTGGAAGCTGAGGTCCTCGAAAACGCGCTCCATCACCGTGTAGAGGCGGCGGGCGCCAATGTTTTCGACGCTGCGGTTCACCTCGGCCGCGATGCGGGCCAGGGCGGCGATGCCGTCGGGGGTGAAGGTGACGGTCACCTCTTCGGTCGCCATCAGGGCGGTGTACTGCCGGGTGAGGGCGTTGTCGGTTTCGGTCAGGATGCGAACGAAATCCTCTTCCGTCAGGGGGGCGAGTTCGACGCGGATCGGCAAGCGTCCCTGAAGTTCGGGCAAGAGGTCGGAGGGCTTGGCGATGTGGAAGGCGCCGGAGGCGATGAAAAGGATGTGGTCGGTCTTGACCGGCCCGTGCTTGGTGCTGACGGTGGTGCCTTCGATCAGGGGCAGAAGGTCGCGCTGGACGCCTTCGCGGGAGACATCGGCGCCGCGGGCGTCGGAGCGGGCGCAGATCTTGTCGATCTCGTCCAGAAAGACGATGCCGTTTTCCTGGACGGCCTCCAGTGCTGCGGCGCGGACGGCTTCGTCGTCGAGAAGCTTGTCGGCCTCTTGCCCGATCAGGATCTCGTAGCTTTGCGCCACGGTCATCCGCTTGCGGGTCGAGCGGCCGCCGAAGGCCTTGAACAGGTCCTGCAACCCTTGCATCTGCTGTTCCATGCCGGGCATCCCGAAGCCCAGAGGCATCGCCGGGGCGGCGTCGGTCACGTCGATCTCGATCATCGTGTCGTCCAGTTCGCCGCGCTTCAGCTTGGCGCGGAACATCTCGCGGGTCTGGTCGCGGGCATCCTTGCCGGCGATGGCCTCGATCACCCGATCCTCGGCGGATTTCTGGGCCTTGGCCTTGACCTCTTCGCGCATTCGGGCGCGGGTGTCGTTCATGGCGACATCGACAAGATCGCGCACGATGGAATCCACATCGCGGCCGACGTAGCCGACTTCGGTGAACTTGGTCGCCTCGACCTTGAGGAAGGGGGCGCGGGCCAGCCTGGCGAGACGGCGGCTGATTTCGCTCTTGCCGACGCCGGTCGGGCCGATCATCAGGATGTTCTTCGGATAGACCTCGTCGCGCAGGTCGTCGCCCAGCTGCTTGCGCCGCCAGCGGTTGCGCAGGGCGACGGCGACGGCGCGCTTGGCCTCGCGCTGGCCGATGATGAAGCGGTCAAGCTCGGAGACGATTTCGCGGGGGGTGAGGTCGGTCATTCGGTTGATCCATAGGGCGGCAGGCGGGATTTTCCGGGAAAATCGGGAAGGGCGCGCATCACTGCGGCGCGCAACTGCACCCACCAGGTGCCGATGGCGGTGATGAAGGCGCCGAGGAGAAGGAGGGTGAAGATCCAGCCGGTGCCGCCCCCGTCGCCCATCGCCCAACCGATGACGATGGCGATATAGGCGATGGCGGCGGTCAGGAAGCTGCGGCGGTCGATCACCAGGGCAAGCAGGGCGATCGGGATCAGCGCGATGGCAAGAAACCCGGTGCCGCCGCCGTTCAGAAGGGTGACGGCCACGGTGTTGACCAGCGCGGGCGCGGCGAGGAGGTGGCACCAGAAGGCGGTGGCGGAATGGCGGCCGAGGCGGTGCGGGTCGCGGGTGTCGAACCACATGCCGACGAGGAAGGCGCCGATCCCGAAAACGAGGGTGGCGGTGGCAAAGGCCGGGCTTTCGCCGAGATCGAACAGCGCCCGATATCCCCCAGCCCCGAACAGCCCGATCACATTCGCCGCCGAGGCGGTGATCGCGTAGAGCGTGGCCAGCACGGCGGCGCCGGTCAGGAAGGCCGCAAAGGGCAAGCGAAAGCGCCGATACCAGGCGACCAGGGCCAGGGCAGAGGCGGAAAAGCCGAGAATGGCGGTCATGCGCTCGTCCAGCCCGGTCTGGGCCAGTGCGGTGAAGGCGAAGATCACGATCCCGATGCCATAGGCTGTGGCCAGCACCATCGACGGCAGCGTCATCCGGCGCTTGAGCGTGAAATAGCCGGCCCACCACCAGGCGATGCCGGCCGTCGCAAGCGGGACGAGGGTCAGGAGGGCAAAGCCGCCGAAAACCGTCAGCAGGGCCGTCGCCCCGCTGAGCAGGATCACGAGGCCGACCGAGATGAAGATCTCGGAGAAGCCGCGGAAGAATTCGAACGGTTCGTCTTCCTGGGGGAGGCCCGCGCGTTTTCCGGCGCGGTCCTGGGCAAGGGCGGCAAGCGAGGCGGCCTGCGCTTCGCTTAGAATTCCGGCAGCAACAGCGGCGCGCAGGTCTTCGGGGGTCATTCGGGGTGTGCCTCGGCGGGAAATCGGTCAGGCAGAGATAAGGGGTTTGTGGCCGCAAACCAAGTCGGGTAAATTGGTATGTACCTGAAGTATATACTCGCCCGGGACGTAGCTACGGGGCGTAAATATGTGAGCTTCGGGGAACAAGGGACTGAAATCGCAAGGAACCAGGGCAGAAGCACCGGTCGTCCGAGGGAGTTGGTGAATGGTGGAAGAGGGTCCGAAACGGCTGAGCATTGCCGAAAAGCGGGCTTTGAACGGGCCGTTGATGCTGGGCTCGGATGAGCAGGTCGCCAAGACGAATGGCGAGGCCCTGTCGGCGGGGACCTGGACCGATGCGGTGCTGCCAGAGCCGTCGCGGAAGAAACTGATCTCGCTGCGGGTCGATCCCGAAGTGATCGAGTTCTTCAAGGCGCAGGGGCCAGGGTATCAGACCCGGATGAACGCGGTCCTGCAGGCCTACATGCAGGTGAAGAAAGAGATGGGTCAGCGCTAGGTCGCAGCGATCCGTTCCACGGTCAGGTTGCCGTTGGTGTAGACGCAGATGTCGGCGGCGATGGCCATGGCGCGGCGGGCGATGGTTTCGGCGTCGAGGTCGGTTGACATGAGGCCGCGCGCGGCTGCAAGGGCGAAGTTGCCGCCGGACCCGATGGCGGCGACGTCGTGTTCGGGTTCCAGCACGTCCCCCGCGCCGGTGATGACGAACAGGGCCTTTCCGTCGGTGACGATCAGCATGGCCTCGAGATTGCGCAGATACTTGTCCATGCGCCAGTCCTTGGCGAGATCGACGCAGGCGCGGGCGAGCTGACCGGGGGCGGATTCGAGCTTTTTCTCCAGCCGGTCCAGCAGGGTGAAGGCGTCGGCGGTCGAACCGGCGAAGCCGCAGACCACGTCATGCCCGCCGGGAGAGAGGCGGCGGACCTTGCGGGCGGTGCCCTTGATGACAGTCTGGCCGAGGGAGACCTGGCCGTCGCCCGCCACCACGACTTCGCCCCCGCGCCGGACCGCAAGGATGGTGGTGCCGTGCCAGCCGGGGAATGTGTGGTCTGCCATGGGAACCTCTGTTTCGTCCTATATAGGCGCGGCGATGGCGCAACGCAAAACGCCCGCGCCTTTCGGGGCGGGCGTTCCGTAAGGCTGTGGGCCGGTCCTAGCGGCGCAGGCCGAGGCGGGCGATCAGCGAGGCATACCGCGCTTCGTCCGTTTTCTTCAGGTAGTCCAGCAGCTTGCGGCGCTGGGCCACGAGCATGAGCAGGCCACGACGCGAGTGGTTGTCATTCTTGTGGCTCTTGAAATGCTCGGTCAGGGTGGCGATGCGCGAGGAGAGGATCGCAACCTGAACCTCGGGCGAGCCGGTGTCGCCTTCCCTGGTCGCGTATTCCTTGATGAGCTTCGCTTTTTCTTCAACGGTGATCGACATCGGGATCTCCTGTCAAAAGGGTTATGGCGCAAGCCGGGATGTCGTCCAGCAGGGCCCTTGGAGGGTCCGCGATCAGGCGGATGCGGGCGTATAGGCGGAATCGTCGGAAAAGGAAAGGGGTCTGGGTGCAGGGGCCAAGCCTGCCTTAACCATGTGACCAGATTCCCGCGCGGCCATCGCGAACGGCGCTTTGTCGGTGACCGGAGTCGTGGTATGAATCACGAAGGTTTCCGTTCTTTAACATATAGTTAACAGACAGAGCCTGTGGTTGGGTGTGTGAAGCCCGTAGTAGGGGAGTGGGCTGTCTTGCTTGCGTTTCTTGGTTTGTTCGGCGCCCTGGTGGCCGGTATCGCCGCCGATGCGATGCTGTTCAGCCGTCAGGAGGATGCGGACGAGTCCGACCCGCCGCAGGAGGACGAGGAAGAGACAGCCGACAACGGCGATCTTCTGACAGAGATACTGGGCGAGCCGGGCCTGCCGGAGTCGGACGACATCCCTGACCCGGTGGACGACCCCGTCACGCTGGACGGCGGTGATGAAGCCGACAATCTGTCAGGCCTTGGCAATGACGATGAAATCCACGGCTATGGCGGGTCCGACCTGATCGACGGCCGGGGCGGCGACGACTGGATGGATGCCGGCGACGGCAATGATGCGGTCTGGGGCGGCGACGGTGACGATACGATCTGGGGGGGCGACGGAAATGACAGCCTGATCGGCCAGGCGGGCGATGACGTCATTTCGGGCGGCGCCGGGGATGACAGTCTTGCCGGGTGCGACGGCAACGACAGCCTGTCGGGCGATGCCGGGGGTGACACGCTGCTGGGCGGTGAAGGCGACGACGGGCTGGATGGCGGCGACGGGAATGACTGGCTTGCAGGCGGCATTGGCAATGACAGCCTGATCGGCGGAAAGGGGTCGGACATACTCGATGGCGGTGCCGGGGACGACTGGATGTCCGGCGCCGAGGACGGACCGGACGCCCAGGAGGGAGATTTCCTGAACGGCGGGGCGGGGAACGACACGATCCTGATGGGGGCGGGCGACCATGCGACAGGCGGTGCCGGTGCGGATGAGTTCATCCTTCAGCATTGGCAGCACGATACCCATGTCGCGCAGGTTGCCGACTATGACCCGTCCGAGGATCAGCTGGTCATCGTCTATGACCCCTCGGTCCATACCGATCCGGTCCTGACCATCGGGCCGAACGAAGGCGGGCAGGGTCAGGTCATCTATCTGGATGGCGCGCGGGTTGCCGTGGTGAACGGCGCCCCGGTCGATCCTGCCGATATCCGGCTGGTCACCGGCTGACCCTACCAGGGCAGGGGCTGCTGATCGTAAGCGACATAGAGGGGGTGACGCGGTTGGGCCTGGCCGGTCAGACCAAGATGGAACAGAGGCGCCCCGGTCTGTCGCAGCAGGGCTTCAACGGCGGCTCCGCGGTCAAGGTGCAGGCCATGGTTCCCCCAGGCGCAAAGCACCATGTCTGCCCAGGCCGCACTGTCCAGGATGGCCGCATCATTGGCAGGACCCACGGGGTCGGCTTCGGCGCGCATCACCCTGGGATCCGTGGCGCGGAAGGCGAAGATGTTCGTCACCCGGAACGCCCCGAAACCCAGCGCCATGGCGCGGCGCTGGCAGCGTTCGACGGTCGGGTCGTTCTGCAACTCGGTCGCGGTCGAGGGATTCAGCATCACAAACAGCGCCTTGGGCCCCCGACCCCAGGTCCGCGTCAGAAGATAGCGATAGCGTTCGCAATCGGAATAGACCGCCTCGGACAGCGTACCGGACCTGGAATGACTGCGCGAGATCACCGGCCTGCCCCCTTTTGGCCACCGCAGGTGCCGGACGGGACCCACTCGGGGCCCCCCGTCACGACGGGCGGCAGGGAACAGTTCCGGCTGCGGCGGGTCAAGGGCAAAAGGGCGCTTATGTGCCGACGGCCGCGATCGGGCGGGGCGAAAATGGCCGGGGCTGCGGTTTGCGCTTGTTGCATCGTTTCTGGCGCGCCTAGATACGGGCGCATCAACCTGCGGCAGGAGTGCGCGACATGTCCGATCTGATCCTGGCCTTTTACCGCACGCCGAGCGCGGCCTTCGCGGCAGGCCAGGCGCTGGCGGCCTTTCAGCGCGCTGCGGGGACGGAAGCGGAAGATATCGTGGTTGTGACCCGGGATGGCACGGGCCGGGTTCAGGTCAACCAGTCGATCGACATGGCCACCGGCAGGCCGCTGGGTGGGGGGCGCTGGGGCGCGCTGATCGGCCTGCTGTTCCTGGATGAACGCGATCCTCGGTCGGGGCCAGGGGGGCTGGCGGCGCAGTTCCGGGCGGTCGGGCTGGATGAAGGTTTCTTGCAGGATGCGACAACGGCGCTGGACAAGACCGGGGCTGTCATCGGCATGCGGGTCCGGCTTCTGGGCCGGGACCGGGTGACACGCAGGCTGACCGGTCTGGCCGGCAACCCGATGTTGCTCTGGACCCGGCTGAGCGCAGAGACCGAAGAGGCGCTGTTGGACATGCAGAGCCAGATCCCCGAGGCGGTGGTTGCGCCGGCCCTGGTGCAAGACGGCCCGTGAAGGACTTGTGGCTTGACGGGCGCGTTCCGCCTGCGGCCTTGTGACAGCATGACCGAGAAATCTGCCGAGAAGCCCGCCGCAAGGACCGGCGCGACGCCCCGGAAGCGGAAGGCAAAAGCCGAAGCTGCTCCGGTTGTGCCGGTGTCGTGGCTGCGCCGGGGCCTCCGCTGGCTGTTGCGGGGCCTGGGCGCGGTGGTGGCGTTCTATGCGGCGCTGATCCTGTTGTTCGCCGTCGTGCCGCCGCCGATCAACCTGTATCAGCTGGGCGAATCCTGGCGGCTGGGCGGGATCGAGAAGGACTGGGTCAGCTGGGACGAGATTGCCCCGGTCATGGGGCGGTCGGCGGTGGCGGCCGAGGATGCAAACTTCTGCAATCATTGGGGTTTCGACATGGCTGCCATCCGCCAGGCGATCGAGGCGGGCAGCAATCGCGGGGCCTCGACGATCAGCCAGCAGGTGACGAAGAATGTCTTTCTGTGGCACGGGCGCAGCTGGAGCAGGAAGGCGATGGAGGCGATCCTGACTCCTCTGGTCGAGCTGGTGTGGTCCAAGCAGCGCATCCTGGAGGTCTACCTGAACGTGGCCGAGTTCGATGAGGGCGTGTTCGGCATCCAGGCGGCAGCGCAACATTACTTCGGGGTGGATGCCAAGGACCTGACGGCCCTGCAGGCGGCCCGGCTGGCGGCGATCCTGCCGAACCCGCGGGTGTGGAGCCCGACGAAACCGTCGACCTTCGTGAGGAGCCGGACCCGCAGCATCATGTCGGGCGCCGAGACGATCGCCGCGGACGGTCGTTCCGCCTGTTTCGAGGACCGATAGGGCGCGAGGGATTGAATTCCGGCCCCCGTCGCGGCAATGAAGGGGCGTACCGGAGATCTCCGCCCGATGAACCGCCCGACGAACCGTCTGTATCACGTCCCGCTTTCGCCCTTTTGCCGCAAGGTCCGCCTGACGCTGGCGGAAAAGAAGATCGAGGCGGAGCTGGTCGAGGAACGGTATTGGGAGCCCTCGCCCGATTTCCTGCGGCGCAACCCGGCCGGAAAGGTGCCGGTGCTGAAGATGGGCACCAAGGTGATGAGCGAAAGCCAGGCGATCTGCGAATATCTGGAGGAGATCTCGCCGCAGGTGCCGTTGATGCCCAAGGATGCCGAAGGCAGGTATGAGGTGCGCAGGCTTTGTGCGTGGTTCGACGACAAGTTTCACCACGAGGTGACGTCGAAGCTGTTGTACGAGCGGGTGAACAAGAAGGTCACCGGCCAGGGCTATCCGGATTCGAAGAACGTCAAGCTGGGCTCGATGCGGATCAAGTATCACCTGGACTACATGGCCTGGCTTCTGGATCAGAGGCGCTGGCTGGCGGGCGATGTGATGACGCTGGCGGACTTCACGGCGGCGGCGCATCTGAGCTGTCTGGACTACATCAGCGATGTCGACTGGAACCGCCATGCGGTGCTGAAGGACTGGTATGCCAAGATCAAGTCGCGGCCGTCCTTCCGGCCGCTGCTGGCGGATCAGGTTTCGGGCTTTCCGCCGGCCTCGCATTATGCCGACCTGGATTTCTGAGCCCTGCCCCCGGGGCGCTGCCCCGGACCCCGGGATATTTGTGGACAGATGAAAGGGCTGACGAAAGAGCAGCTGGTGGCGCGGGCCTTGGAGGAGGGTTTCGTCAAGGCCGGGATCTGTCGCCCGGATGCGGTCCCCGAAGCCGCGGGTCGGCTGCGGGCGTTTCTGGCGGCGGGGCGACAGGGGCAGATGGGCTGGATGGCCGAGCGGGAGGCCTGGCGCGGCAACCCGGCGGCGCTGTGGCCGGAGGCGCGGTCGGTCATCATGCTGGCAGAAGCCTATACGCCGGAGGTCGACCCGATGGCGGGGCTGGGCGAGCGGGACCGGGGCGTGATCTCGGTCTATGCGCAGGGAAAGGACTACCACGATCTTGTCAAGCGACGGCTGAAGCGGCTGGGGCGCTGGCTGATCGAGACGGCCGGGGGCGAAATCAAGGTGTTCGTCGATACAGCCCCGTTGATGGAAAAGCCCCTGGCGCAGGCGGCTGGGCTGGGCTGGCAGGGCAAGCATACCAACCTTCTGGGGCGCGATCTGGGGAACTGGGTGTTCCTGGGCGCGATCTTCACCACGCTGGAGCTGGAACCGGACGCACCGGAGGTCAGCCATTGCGGGACCTGCACCGCCTGTCTGGACGTCTGCCCGACCAAGGCTTTTCCCGCGCCTTATCAACTGGATGCCCGGCGATGCATTTCCTATCTGACCATCGAGCACAAGGGGCCCGTGGAAACAGAGCTGCGTGAATGTATCGGCAATCGTATCTACGGCTGCGACGATTGTCTGGCGGTCTGTCCGTGGAACAAGTTCGCGGTGGCGGCGCGCGAGATCGGGTATCAGCCGAAACACGGGTTGCCGGAGTTGGCCGATCTGGCGGCGCTGGACGATGCGGGGTTTCGGGAAAGGTTCGCCGGATCGCCGATCAAGCGGATCGGGCGCGACAGGTTCGTGCGAAACGTGCTGTATGCGATCGGAAACTCGCATTCGGCCAATCTGGCTGCGGTGGCACAGGGATTGGTGCAGGATGCCGATCCGGCCGTGGCCGATGCGGCGCGCTGGGCGGTGGCGCGGCTGCAGGCGAAGGCATGAGCCCGCCGACGTGACCCGTCCGACCGGCAGCGGAGGTCGGCGGTTTGATGCTTGGGGCCTGCGGATCGGCCTTGGGACTTCGCCGATTCGGGTGCAGACTGATGGTCCTGCAGATCCGAGGGAGGAGAGCATGAGCCGTCATCTTGCCGATCATCGCGCCCGGTCCAGCGGGGGCCGCGTCAAGCATTTCCTGCGACTGGCCCGCACGCCGCGCGAGACCTGGCTGCGGCCCCGGGGGGCCTCGGGGGCGACCCGACTGGTCCAGTTCCTGCGGATCGATCGCGGGCGCAGCGTCTGAGCCGGGCAGAGCGGGCGCGGCTCAGGCCTTCGCGGGTTTGAGCCTGTCCCGCAATTCGACAAGGATGTCGCGGAGGTCGGCAATTTCGGACTGCCGAAACCCGGTCTTTTCCGCAAAGGACCGCGGAACAGAGGCCGCGCGGGCGGCGAGGTCACGGCCGGCATCGGTGAGGCGCAGACGGACCTGGCGTTCGTCCCTGGTATCGCGGCTGCGTGTCAACCAGCCGGCGGCCTCCATCCGCTTGAGAAGCGGGGTCAGCGTGTTCGATTCAAGCCGCAACTCGGCGCCAAGCTGGCTGATCGTAAGTCCGTCCGCCGCATTGAGCGCACAGATGGCGAGATATTGCGGATAGGTCAGACCCAGCGGCTGCAACAGCGGGGCGTAGGCGGCATGGACCGCATGGGCGGTCGAATGCAGCGCAAAGCAAAGCATGTCAGACGGCGTCAGGGTCATGCGACGATGATACATCGCGCGCGATTTGAAGCAAGGCGCTTGACAGGCGGCAGACGCTCTGACAGACATCAATCGTGCACGATATAATCGTAGTGGAAGGATTATGGAATGACCGTTGATGTCAAATACTGGACCGAAGCCAAGGCCACCGGCGGCGGGCGGAATGGGGTTGCCTCGCTGGCGAATGGTCAGCTGACGGTGACCCATTCTAGCCCGAAGGAACTGGGTGGCTCGGGCCTGGGCCACAACCCGGAAGAGTTGTTCGCCCTTGGCTACAGTGCCTGCTACCTGGGCGCGATGCGGTTTGCGGCCAGCAGCGAAAAGCTGGGCACGGTGCCGGACGATGCGACCGTGACGGCCCATGTCGGGATTGGTGGCCGGTCGGACGGCGGATTCGGGCTGAAGGTGCGACTGGTGGTCAGCATGCCAGGCGTCGACCGCGCGGTGGCCGAGAAGATTGCCGAACGGGGGCATTTCATCTGCCCATACTCGCACGCGACCAGGGGCAACATCGAGGTCACGACGGAAATCGCCTGATCCGGGCGGCGACATGAGAAAGGCCGGGCAGGGTGCCCGGCCTTTTTCCTTTGCGCGGTCGGGTCAGGCCCGGACGAGCCTTTCGTATTCGGTGGCGACGCGGCGGGTCAGATCTCCCACTTCGAAGGTGTAGTCGCCGATCTGGCCCACGGGGGTCACTTCGGCGGCGGTTCCGGTGAGCCAGCACTGCTGGAAGCCCTCCAGCTCTTCGGGCAGGATGTGGCGTTCGTGCACCTTGATCTGCATGTCCCTCAGCATCTGGATCACCGTTTGCCGGGTGATGCCGTTCAGGAAGCAGTCGGCCTTGGGGGTGTGGACCTCTCCGTCCTTGACGAAGAAGATGTTGGCGCCCGTCGCCTCGGCCACATAGCCGCGATAGTCGAACATCATCGCGTCAGAGCAACCCTTGGCCTGGGCGGCGTGCTTGGACATGGTGCAGATCATGTAGAGGCCGGCGGCCTTGGCCTCGGAGGGGATGGTCTCGGGCGAGGGGCGTTTCCACTTGGCGATGTCGAGTTTCGCGCCCTTGAACTTGGCGTCACCATAGTAGCTGCCCCAGGTCCAGCAGGCGACGGCCAGGCGGACCGGGTTCTGGAGCGAGGCGACCCCCATGTCCGGCCCCGCGCCGCGCCAGGCGATCGCGCGGACATAGGCGTCGGTCAGGTTGTTGGCCTTGAGCGTCGCTTCCTTGGCGGCGTCGATCTGTTCGGCACTGTAGGGGATCGGCATGTCCAGAAGCTCGCCCGAGCGCAGAAGGCGCAGCGAATGTTCGTGGCCCTTGAAGATCTTGCCGTTGTAGCAGCGTTCGCCTTCGAAGACCGACGAGGCATAATGGAGCGCGTGAGTCAGGATGTGGACGTTCGCGGACCGCCATTCCACCAGCTTGCCATCCATCCAGATGAACCCGTCGCGATCGTCATAACCTGCCATTTGACCCTCCAGCTTTGCGAAAGTTGCGCCCGAAAGGTCCGCATCGGACAGATTCTTGCGCGAAATCGAAAGAGGGTTACGGGTTCGTGCTTGGAAAGTCAACAAGGCTGACGTAAATTCCGGGAAAAGGAGACTGTGATGGCCGAGACACCGGGTGGCGAGAACCTGCTGTTCCTGACCGACGAACAGCTGCGGAAGGGCATCGAGGCGATGTTCTTCGCCTATCGCGGCTTCACGGCCGACCCGGACCGGATTCTGGAAGGGATGGACTATGGCCGGGCGCATCACCGGGCGATCCATTTCATCCATCGCTCGCCCGGGACGACGGTTTCCAACCTTTTGTCGATCCTTGGTGTTACAAAGCAGTCGTTGAATCGTGTGTTGCGCACCCTGATCGAGGATGGCCTTGTTCGCAGTGAAAAGGGCAAGGTGGATGCACGGGAACGGCATCTGCATTTGACGGACAAGGGACAGATGCTGGAACGGGAATTGTCGGACGCGCAAAGGGCGCGGATGCGGGCGGCCTATCGCGCGGCGGGGCCGCAGGCGGTGGCGGGCTTCCGGCAGGTGCTGGAGGCGATGATGGACCCGGAGATGCGGCGCCAGTACAACCGGCTGAAGGAGGGCGGCTGATGGTGCCGGATGCGCATCTTCTGATCGTCGATGATGACGAGCGTATCCGGGGTCTGTTGCAGAAGTTCCTGATCCGCAACGGATTTCTGGTTTCTGTCGCGCGCGATGCTTCTCAGGCGCGGCGCATCCTCGGCGGGCTGGAGTTCGACCTGATCGTCATGGATGTGATGATGCCGGGCGAGGACGGGGTGACGCTGACGCGCGAGTTGCGCAAGACGATGACGACTCCGGTCCTGCTGTTGACCGCCCGGGGCGAGACGGCCAACCGGATCGAGGGGCTGGAGGCGGGGGCGGACGACTACCTTGTGAAGCCCTTCGAGCCGAAGGAGTTGCTTCTGCGGATCAACGCGATCCTGCGGCGCGTCCCGGTGGCCAAGGCTGCCGAGCCCGTGCGGCAATTCCTGCACATGGGCGCGGTGCGCTACGACCTGGACCGGGGCGAGATGTGGCGCGGGGAGGTTCCGGTGCGGCTGACGGCGACCGAGGCGGCGCTGATGCGGATCTTTGCGGCGCAGCCGGGGGTGCCGCTGAGCCGCGAGAAGCTGGTGGCCGACCAGGGCGAGGACGCGGCGCAGGAGCGTGCGGTGGACGTGCAGATCACCCGGCTGCGGCGCAAGATCGAGGACGACCCGAAGACCCCCCGCTATCTGCAGACGGTGCGGGGCGAGGGCTATATGTTGCAGCCGGATTGAAGGCTGAAGCCAGCGGGGGTTTCACACCCCCGCACCCCCGTGGAGTATTTCGAAAAGAGCAAGCCATGCTGGTATTCACGCATTCCGACTGCGCGCGTCATGTGACCCCGCCGGGGCACCCGGAACGGGTGGAGCGGCTGGCGGCGGTGGAGCGGGGGCTTGCCGGCCTGCCGGTGGAGCGGCGGGACTGTCCGTCCGGGGAGGAAACCGAGGTGCTGCGCTGTCATCCGGCGGGGTATCTGGAGCGGGTGAAGGCCGCGGTCCCGCGCGAGGGCTGGACGCAGCTGGACGGGGACACGTTCCTGTCGCCGGGGTCGTATCAGGCGGCGATGCGGGCGGTGGGCGGGATCTGTGCGGCGGTCGATGCGGTGTTGCGCGGGGAGGCGAAGACGGCCTTCGTGGCCGGGCGTCCCCCCGGGCACCATGCCGAGCGCGAGGCGGCGATGGGGTTCTGTCTGTTCGGAACCGTGGCCATCGGGGCGAAGCGGGCGCTGGATCATCACGGGCTGGCCCGCGTCGCCATCGTGGATTTCGACGTCCATCACGGCAACGGGACGCAGGATCTGTTGTGGGACGAGGGGCGGTGTCTGTTCGTCTCCAGCCACCAGATGCCCCTGTATCCCGGGACCGGGCGGCCCGAGGAGCGGGGGGCGCATGGGCAGGTGCTGAACGTTCCGCTGCGGGCGGGCTCGGGCGGCAAGGCGATGCGGGAGGTCTATGAGGGCGCGGTTTTCCCGGCCCTCGCGGCCTGGAACCCGGAGCTGCTGCTTGTTTCCGCCGGGTTCGATGCCCATGCCGACGATCCTCTGGCCGGGCTGGAATGGCAGGCGGAGGACTATCGCTGGCTGACCGACCGGCTGTGCGATTTCGCGGGGGGGCGGGTGGTGTCCTCGCTGGAGGGGGGCTATGATCTGGACGCGCTGGCGGCAAGCGTCGCGGCGCATGTGGGCGTGCTGGAGGAGCGGGGCCGATGAGCGACAAGGCCGTTGAGGCGATGAGTTTCGAGGAGGCGATGGCCGCGCTGGAGCAGGTCGTGGGCGCCCTGGAGCGCGGCGAGGTGCCGCTGGAGCAGTCGATCGCGCTGTATGAGCGGGGGGCGGCGCTGAAGGCGCATTGCGCGAAGAAGCTGGCCGAGGCCGAGGAGAAGGTGGAGCTGATCCGGGCGCAGGAAGGCCGGGCGGTGGGCACGACTCCGGCGGAGGGGATGTGAATTTCCCGCAAAGGTTGGCGGCGGATGCCGGGCTGGTTGAGGCACGGTTGTTGTCTGCCTTGGAAGGGCGCGCGGACCAGCCGGTGACGCAGGCGATGCGTTATGCGGTGCGCGGGGGCAAGCGGTTGCGCGGGTTTCTGGTGCTGGAAGGCGCGCGGATGCTGGGGGTTCCAGAGGCCCGGGCGGTGAGCGCGGCGGCGGCCATCGAGGCCTTGCATGCCTATTCGCTGGTGCATGACGATCTGCCCTGCATGGACGACGACGACCTGCGGCGCGGGCAGCCGACGGTTCACAGGAAGTGGGACGAGGCGACGGCGGTTCTGGCGGGGGATGCCCTGCAGACGCTGGCCTTCGAGCTGTTGTGCGATCCGGCGCTGGGGTCTGCCGAAGTTCGGATGGCGTTGGTTGCGGGGCTGGCGAAGGCCTCGGGGATTGACGGGATGGTGCTGGGTCAGGCGCTGGATATCGCGGCCGAAACCGCAGGGCGCGCGCTGACGCTGGAGGAGATCACCGTGTTGCAGGCGGGCAAGACCGGGGCGCTGATAGGCTTTGCGGCGGAGGCGGGGGCGGTGATTGCGGGGGCGGACCCTGGCCCCCTGCGGCGATATGCGGCGGCGCTGGGGCTGGCCTTTCAGATCGCCGACGACATTCTTGACGTGACGGGCGACGAGGCCAGGACAGGCAAGCGGCTGCACAAGGACGCCGAAGCGGGAAAGGCGACTTTCGTCTCGCTGCTGGGGCTTGAGGGCGCGCGGGCCCGGGCGGCGGAGCTGGTGGCCGAGGCCGAGGCGGCTGTCTTCGGGTATGGGGCTGCGGCGGCCAACTTGATCGCCGCGGCGCGCTTCGTTATCGCGCGGGACAGTTGACCCGGCAAATGCAGGCATGATGACCGACCGACCCAAGACCCCTCTGCTTGACCGGGTGACGCTGCCTTCGGACCTGAAGGCGCTGAGCGACCGGGAGCTTCGTCAGTTGGCAGACGAACTGCGGGCCGAGACGATTTCGGCGGTGTCGCAGACCGGCGGGCATCTGGGGGCGGGGCTGGGGGTGGTCGAACTGACGGTGGCGATCCATGCCGTGTTCGACACGCCGCGCGACAAGCTGATCTGGGATGTCGGTCACCAGTGCTATCCGCACAAGATCCTGACCGGGCGGCGGGACCGGATCCGCACGCTGCGGCAGGAGGGGGGCCTGAGCGGGTTCACCAAGCGGTCGGAAAGCCCCTATGACCCGTTCGGGGCGGCGCATTCCTCGACCTCGATCAGTGCGGCGCTGGGGTTCGCCATGGCGGCCGATCTGGGCGGCGACCCGGGCGATGCGATCGCTGTGATCGGCGACGGGGCGATGAGCGCGGGCATGGCCTTCGAGGCGATGAACAACGCGGGCCATCTGAAGAAGCGGCTGTTCGTGATCCTGAACGACAACGAGATGTCGATCGCTCCGCCGGTCGGGGCGCTGTCGGCCTATCTGAGCAGCATCTATGCCGCCGCACCCATGCAGGACCTGAAGCAGGTGGCGAAGGGGATCGTGGGCCTTCTGCCCTCGCCGCTGCAAGAGGGGGCGAAGCGGGCCAAGGACATGCTGAAGGGCATGGCGGTGGGCGGGACGCTGTTCGAGTCGCTGGGGTTCGAATATGTCGGACCCATCGACGGGCATGATCTGGACCAGTTGCTGCCGGTGTTGCGGACGCTGAAGGCGCGGGCGACCGGGCCGGTCTTGCTGCATGTGCTGACGAAGAAGGGCAAGGGTTATGCCCCGGCCGAGGCGGCGCGGGACAGGGGCCATGCGACGGGCAAGTTCGACGTGCTGACGGGCGTGCAGGTCAAGGCGGCGTCGAATGCGCCGAGCTACACCAAGGTCTTCGCGCAGTCGCTGATCGCCGAGGCGGAGCGGGACGACAAGATCGTCGCCGTCACGGCGGCGATGCCGGACGGGACGGGGCTGGACCTGTTCGCCGGGCGCTTTCCGAAGCGGTGTTTCGACGTGGGGATTGCCGAGCAGCACGCGGTGACCTTCAGCGCGGGGCTGGCGGCGGGCGGAATGAAGCCGTTCTGTGCGATCTACTCGACCTTCCTGCAACGCGGCTACGATCAGGTCGTGCACGATGTAGCGATCCAGCGGCTGCCGGTGCGCTTTGCCATCGACCGGGCGGGGCTGGTGGGCGCAGACGGGGCGACCCATGCGGGGGCCTTCGACGTGGCCTTTCTGGCGAACCTGCCGGGCTTTGTGGTGATGGCCGCGGCGGACGAGGCCGAGCTGGTGCATATGGTGGCAACGGCGGCGGCGCACGACGACGGCCCGATTGCCTTCCGCTATCCTCGCGGCGAGGGCGTGGGGGTTGAGATGCCCGCGCGCGGGGTCCCGCTGGAGATCGGCAAGGGCCTGGTGGTCCGGGAAGGCTCGCGCGTGGCCCTCTTGTCCTTCGGGACCCGGCTGGCGGAAAGTCTGAAGGCGGCAGAGGCCCTGGGCCAGCGGGGCGTGTCGGTGACGGTGGCGGATGCGCGCTTTGCCAAGCCGCTGGACCGGGAGCTGATCCTGCAGCTGGCGCGGGATCATGAGGCGCTGCTGACGGTCGAGGAAGGCGCGATCGGCGGGTTCGGCAGCCATGTGGCGCAGCTTCTGGCCGAGGAAGGGGTGTTCGACCGGGGGCTCAAGTTCCGCAGCCTGGTCCTGCCCGACATCTTCATCGACCAGGCCAGCCCCGAAGCGATGTATCGGGTCGCGGGATTGGACGCGGCGCATATCGAGGCGAAGGTGCTTGAGGCGCTGGGCGTCGCGGTGGTGGGCAAGCGGGCGTAGCTGCGGATCGGCCCGCATCCTTGATCGGGATCAGATCAGCGGACGGCGTTCCTCACGCTCCATCGGCAGGCCCGCAAGGGTGAACATGCGTTCGGGGTCGAGCATGTTCAGCCGGCCGCGCTTCCAGACTAGAAGGCCCATGCCGCGCAGGATCGAGACGGTGCGGCTGGTGTGGACGGTGGACAGGCCGAGCGCGTCGGCGAGTTCATGCTGGCGGAAGGGCAGATGGACGCCGTCGCTTGTGCCAAGTCCCAGAGCAGACAGCCGCTGCCAGATCCGTGCCAGGGCCCAGGCGACACGTTCGGTCGCGTCGCGTTGGCCGAGAGTGGCGATGGTTTCGCCGAGGAAGTGCTCCTCGACCGCGGCGATCCAGGTCAGGTCGTAGGCGCGGTCCGGCTTGTCGCGGAACAGGTCCCACAGCCGGCTGCGCTGGAAGACGCAGACCCGCATCGGTGTCGTGGCCTGCACCGAATGGCGCATTTCGCCCATGATCCCGGCCTGAAGGCCGAGGAAATCGCCCGGGAAGACGAAGTTCACCACCTGGCGGCGGCCGTCTTCCAGCTGGATCGACCGGGTGGCAAAGCCCTCCAGCACGGTGAACAGGCGGTCGGAGCGTTCGCCCTGCGACAGGAGAGTTTCGCCAGGCTGGAAAGTTGCCTCGCCGTGCTTGAACGCTCGCATGAAGACGATCTCTTCGGGCGTGAAGGGCAGGAACATCGAGCGTTTCTGCAACGGACAGGCGGCGCAATCGATCATCTTCGGCAGTAACCTCTGCAAACATAACACAGGTTAATGCGGGCGGGCCCGAAAGCGTTCCATTGGAGCTGTGGAAAATGACATCAAACTGACGTGCCTGGTCCTGGAACCCGTTGCCCTGGTGGCAGAGGACCTGTTGACCATGGTGGATGACGCGATGCCTGGGACGCGGATGCTGATGGCAAGCACGCCCGAGAGGGCGGCGGAAATCCTGCGCGACCATCGGGTGGACATTGCCTTCCTGAACCTGTCGCCGCTGGCGCTGGCGCGGACGGGTCTGGTCGAGAGGCTGGAGGCGATGCGGGCGATGGTGGTGCTTATGGGCCACGAGGGCAGCGACGTCCCGGCGCAGTTTCGCGTGCTGGAACTGCCCTTTGTCAGGTCGACCGTCACGCACGAGTTGCGGACCGCGATGCAGCGGCTTCTGGGAATTGGCCGGGAGAACGGGGGCCGCTAGGGCCTGTCAGGGTTGACGGAGGCTGTCCATGACCCGCACAAGGGCCTCGGAGATGCCGGGTTCGGACAGGGCGTGGCCGGCCATCGGGACCATCTTCAGTTCGCATTTCGGCCAGCCCCTGGCCAGCGTCCAGGCGGACTGCGGCGGGCAGATCATGTCGTAGCGGCCCTGGATGATCGTCGTCGGGATATGCTCGATCCGCGGACGCTCGCGCAGGATCCAGCCGTCGCGTTCGAGGAAGCCTGCGTTCTGGAAATAGTGGTTTTCCAGGCGGGCAAAGGCGCGGGCATAGTCCGAGGGGCTTTCGCCCAGCGCGCCTTCGTTCTGGATCGAGGCGAGCGCATTTTCCCAGTTGGCCCAGATGCGGCCGAAACGGGTTTCCTCGACAAGGTTTCCCGAAAACAGGCGGCGGTGGTAGGCGGCGATGAGGTCGGACCGCTCGGCCTCGGGGATGACTTCGACAAAGCGGGACCACAGGTCGGGGAAGAAAGCCCCTGCCCCGCCGCCGTAGAACCAGGTGAGCTCGGCCCTGGTGGCCAGGAACACTCCGCGCAGGACAAGCTGGGCGACGCGGTCGGGGTGGGTGATGGCGTAGATCAGCGCCAGGGTAGCGCCCCAGCTGCCGCCGAAGCCGATGAATCGGTCGATGCCAAGCGAGGTGCGGATCGTCTCGACATCCTGGACGAGGTGCCAGGTGGTGTTGGCGGTGACCGAGGCATGGGGGCGCGAGCGGCCGCAGCCGCGCTGGTCGAACAGGATGACGCGGAACACGCGGGGGTCGAAGTAGCGGCGCATGGCGGGAGAGCAGCCTCCGCCCGGGCCGCCGTGGAAGACGATGACGGGGATGCCGTCGGGACGGCCGCATTGTTCGACATAGACCCGGTGGCCATCGCCCACGTCGATCACGCGCTGATCGAAAGGGTCGATCGGCGGGTATAGGTACTCGACTGCGCGCTTTTGACCTGATCTCTGATCCATATTCACCCTATATAGCGTCGGGAATGCCCGGAGTCGAAGGGCAAAGGAGACAAGAATGGCGGTGGATACGGTTGATCCCGGCGAAGTGGCCAAGTTCGAGGCCATGGCGGCCGAGTGGTGGGACCCGAACGGCAAGTTCAAGCCGTTGCACATGCTGAACCCCTGTCGGCTGGACTATATCTGCGCGCAGATCGCCGCCGAGTTCGGGCGGGACCTGGCGGGGTCGGCCCCGTTCAAGGGGCTGCGGATTCTGGATATCGGCTGTGGGGGCGGGCTCTTGTCGGAGCCGATGGCGCGGCTGGGGGCCGAGGTTGTGGGGGCGGATGCTGCGGCACGCAACATTCCGGTGGCCCAGGCGCACGCTCGGCAGTCGGGGCTGGAGATCGACTATCGCCACACGACCGCCGAAGCCTTGGCCGAAGCGGGCGAGCGGTTCGACGTGGTGCTGAACATGGAAGTCGTGGAGCATGTGGCCGATCCGCAGGCTTACCTTACCGCCTGTCAGCAGCTGCTGAAACCGGGCGGGCTGATGATCTGTTCCACGCTGAACCGGAACCCGAAGTCGTTCATGATGGCGATCATCGGCGCGGAATGGGTGATGCGCTGGCTGCCGAAGGGCACGCATGACTGGCAGAAGTTCATCACCCCGGACGAATTGTATGCGCTGATCGAAAAGGCGGGGCTGCGCCCGGTGGATCGCAAGGGGATGGTGTTCAACCCGGTGACCTGGCGGTGGAGCCTGTCGGACCGGGATCTGAGCTGCAACTATGTCACCGCATCGGTGAAGGGATAGAGGCCTGACCGGGCCCGGAACGGTCGCCTGTCGAAGGCGCGGCTGACGTCTCGGATCAGGTCGGCGAGATCGTCGATGTCTGACAGGGTGTGACGGGTGCCAAGCTCGATCCGCCAGCGCGGAGCTTGCGGTGCGACGGTCGGCGGCAGCAAAAGCGTGACGCGCGGTCCGGCGCTTTCCAGCAGCGCAGTGCGGGGCAGCGCGGTCGGCGGCGGGAGCAGGACCGGCACGAAGGGCGACGCCGAGCCAAGCACCCGCGTGCCATCGGCCATCAGGTGATTGCGCAGCCGAAGCGAGACGCCGAGCAGATTGCGGCGCAGGTCGCGGCCCGGCGCGCCGAGGACCTTTGCGGCGGCCGAGGTCAATGCTGCGACAGCCCCCGACGACAGACGGGGCGCGTGTCGGGCGGCTCTTGACGGGTCGAGATCGCGGAACGCGGCGAAGCCGCCCGGCCTTCCGAAGCAGCGCGACAGGCTGCCCAGCACGACATCCGCCCGGCCGAGACAGTTCTGGATCTCCAGCACTCCCCCGCCGTTGAGGCCCATGGTGCCGAAGTCCTGCGACGCATCGACGATCAGAAGGGCGCCGTGTTGGCGGGCGAGGTCGCAGAGACCGGCGATGTCCGACACGCGCGACCCAAGGGCCGAGACTGCGGGAACAGCGATCACCAGCCGCCCGTGATGCGGCTGGCGGGACAGGCGCCGGAGGCGTCGTTCCACCGCCTCGACCGAGCCCGAAGGGAAGCGGTGGAGGTGAGCGCGGCTTGCCAGAACAGTCCCGAACATGGCGGGATCGGACCCGGCATCGACCAGAACCTGATCTCCCGGACGCAGGAGGGCAGCGACCGTGTACCGGATGGCGTCCGTACCCGAGGCGTAGATCACGGCCTTGGGCAGGCACAGTTGCGCCGCGATCCGCTGTTCCAGCGCAAGGTCCGGCATCGTCGGCCCGACAGCTGCGTCGGGTTCGGTTTGTGCGGTCAGTCCCAGCGCATTCAGGCTGGCAAAGTCGGCTCCGGGCCGAAGCCGGTCGGCGGGAGGGTTGGGGCAGGCCGGTAACAGGCCGCCGGCCAGAAGCCGGGCAAGACCATCGGACGCAGGCTTTTCGGTCTGGGCAAGAGCGGGTCTGGGCATGATGCGGCCTTTCTGCGGTGTCCGGGGTCTGGACCTGGGCAGGGTTTGCCGCCATCCCTGTCTGACCCTGACGTCAAGGGGGAAAACTGCGCGTTAATTCCCCGTGAAACGCCGATATCCCCGGAAATCTGCGGGCCAGGCGGGTCGGGCTGCGGCGAATCAGCCGTGATCGCGGCGGTTTCACGGCCCGCCTTTCCCGCGATTTCACGATTTTCTCTCGCTTCGGCACTGGGGCCCGGGTCGATTGACGTAAATTTCACGCTGGCTGTCCGACAGTCGCCGCACAGGAAAACCGCAGCGACATGCGAGGCGACGGCGATGTTCATCCGGCTGATCGGACAGTTCCAGATACAGGACGCAGCGGGGCGGGACCTTACGCCACGGGGGGCCAAGTCACGGGCGATCCTGGCGCTCTTGTGCCAGACACCCGACCACTGCCGTCCGCGCCGCTGGCTGGAGATGCGGCTCTGGTCGGATCGCGGGCAGGAGCAGGCCTCGGGCAGTCTGCGGCAGGCGCTGACCGAAGTGCGCAAGGCCCTGGGTCCGCTGGCAGGGCACCTGCAAAGCGACCGCGACTGCGTGAGGCTGACGGGGTTTGTCACCGACATCCAGCAGGATCCCGACGCCGTGCGGCTGGCCATGAGCCAGGGCCGCGACTTCCTGGAAGGGATCGACATCATGGACGCGGCGTTCCGCGACTGGCTGGCCGAGGAACGGCAGCGGCTGGCGCAGCGGTTCGGGGTCGGCGCCGGGACGCGGTCCGGCCTGGCCCAGCCGTTCCGGCTGCGGCTTGGCGCCCTGCCCGAAGGCACCGAGGTCGGGATCGCCCGCGACCTGGCCGGCGCGATTGCCCGGATGGCGGCCGAATACCTGCTGCGGGACACTGCGGGCGAACCGATCCCCGAGGGCCTTGACCTGCACATCGAGGGGGCCTGGAGCGAGGACCGCGCGCATCTGCGGCTGCGGCTGGTTGCTCAGGCCGGGCAGAAGACGGTGTGGAGCCAGCGGTTGATCGCTACCCGGGCGGCTCCGGACGCCGACGCGACGGGTGCCTTGCCGACGCTGGTCTTCGAAACAAGCGACGCGCCGATCATGTAGCCTTGTGGCTGGACCGGGGCCTGCGAAGCCGCGACACTGGTTCGGGACAGCAAGCGGGAGAGGCCCGGTGATGACGCGATATTTCCGGGACTTCCCGGCCCGAACCGGCAACCGGATGCTGTTCAAGATGGAGCATTATCTGGAGATCTACGACGAGCTTCTGGCCGATCGGCAGGGACGCGACCTGTCGTTTCTGGAGATCGGCATCTACAAGGGCGGGTCGCTGCCGCTGTGGCAGGGGTTCCTCGGGCCGCAGTCGCGGCTGCTGTTCCTGGACATCGACCCGGCCTGCAAGGCGCTGGAGCTGCCGGGAACGCAGGTCGAGATCGGCGATCAGGCCGATCCTGCCTTTCTGGAACGGGTTGGTGCCGCTTACGGCCCCTTTGACCTGATCGTCGACGATGGCGGTCACAAGATGCACCAGCAGATCACCAGCTTCCGCCATCTCTGGCCCCGTCTGCGCGACCGGGGGATGTATATCGTCGAGGATGTGCACACGAGCTATTGGCCGGGCTTTGGCGGCGGGTTCCGTGAGCCCGCAAGTTTCATCGAGTTCGCCAAGGACCTGATTGACCGGATGCATTCCTGGTACACCGAGGACGATGTCGGGTTCCCGCTGCACCCGCTGGCGCGGGAGATCGGGGGAATCCGGTTCTACGACAGCCTTGTGGTGATCGAGAAACGGTTGAAAGAGCCTCCGGTGGCCCTGACCGCGCAGAACGGGCAGATCGGCCGGTCGCGGCGGATGCTGGAGGTCCGGGGGCGGCGGTCGATCTTCTGAACCTTGCATTGCGGGGCCTTCGCCGCTAGCAGAGGGGCGGTTTGCGGGAGACGGGTGATGGACGGGATCGACACGCTCAAGGCCAGGTATCTGGCGGCGGTGGCCGGTGCGGCGGATGAGGCCGGGCTGGAAGAGGTCCGCGTCGCGGCGCTGGGCAAGAAGGGCGAGATCTCGGCCCTGATGGCGGGTCTGGGCAAGATGGACCCCGAGGCGCGGAAGGCCGCCGGGGCCAGTCTGAACGCGTTGAAGGACGAGATCGACGCCGCCCTGCGCGCGCGGAAGGTGGCGCTGGCCGATGCGGCGCTGGATGAGCGGCTGAAGACCGAATGGCTGGACGTGACCCTGCCGGGGCGGCCCAGGCCGCGGGGGACGGTGCATCCGGTCAGCCAGGTGATGGAAGAGCTGACGGCGATCTTTGCCGACATGGGCTTTTCCGTGGCCGAGGGGCCGCAGGTCGAAAGCGACTGGTACAACTTCGACGCGCTGAACATCCCGCCGGAACACCCCGCGCGGCAGGAGCACGACACCTTCTTCATGCATCGCGCCCCGGGCGACAACCGCCCGCCGCATGTTCTGCGGACCCATACGTCTCCGGTGCAGATCAGGGCGATGAAGGAACGCGGTGCGCCGATCCGGGTGATCGCGCCGGGCCGGGTCTATCGGATGGACATGGACCAGACCCATACGCCGATGTTCCACCAGGTCGAGGGGCTGGCGATCGACCGCGACATCAGCATGGCGAACCTGAAATGGTGCCTGGAGGAGTTCTGCCGCGCCTTCTTCGAGGTGGACAAGGTGGAACTGCGGTTCCGCGCGTCGCATTTTCCGTTCACGGAACCCTCGGCCGAGGTGGACATCCGCTATTCCAACGTCGGCGGCCAGCTGAAGATCGGCGAGGGCGACAAGTGGATGGAGATCCTCGGCTCTGGCATGGTGCATCCCAAGGTGTTGCAGGCGGCGGGGGTGGACCCGACGCAATGGCAGGGTTTTGCCTTCGGCATGGGGATCGACCGGATCGCGATGCTGAAATACGGCATCCCGGACCTGCGGGCCTTCTTCGAGGCCGACCTGCGCTGGCTGCGGCATTACGGGTTTTCGGCGCTGGACGTGCCGGACCTGGCCGGGGGCTTGTCGGCCTGAATGGACGACCCGGACCTTTCCGCCCGCCAGCATCTGGCCGCCAATGACCCGGCCTTTCCGGCGCGGCGGGAGGAAGCCTGGGGCCGGATCGTGGCGGCGCTGGACGGGGTGCTGGCGCCTGCGGGCTATGCGCTGACCAAATCGACCTGGAGCCGGGTGACGTCGGCGGGCAAGTCGGCGGTGCACCTTCAACGGGATCGATATGGCTGGGACGTGCGGATCGTGCTGCGGTTCGTGACTCCGGACGGCGAGGTGACGGATCATCCCGACTGGCCGGGCGGCGAGGACGTGACATTGGCCGATTTCTTCGAGCAGGCAGTGGGCGATCCGGGGACGCTGGCCTTCATCGACGTGCTGGAGCGGCCGGAGTGTCTGGACGTGGCCGTGGTGACACTGCGCGATCAGGTCTTGCCCTGGTTCGAGGCGCTGCATCGGGACCACCCGCCCCGGACCTGATTCGGGACCTCGCGGGTTGCAGGAGGCCCCGGATCAGGTCCGGGGCGGGGTTTCCTGCAAACGACGTGCCGCGGCCTGTCCCGCCCAGCGGCCTGTGGCCCAGCAGGCGGTCAGGAGGTAGCCGCCCGTCGGGGCCTCCCAGTCCAGCATTTCCCCGGCGGCGAAGGTGTTCGGCAGGGCTTCCAGTTCCAGATCGGGGGTGAGCGCATCCCAGGCGATGCCGCCGGCCACGCTGATTGCCTCGTCCAGGGGGCGGGGGCCTTGCAGGGGGATGGGCAGGTGCTTGATGTGCGCGAAGGGGTCGGTGCGCGCGAACTCCATCACCAGCGCGATCTGGGTGCGGTCGAGGCCGAGCTTGCGCAGTCGATTGGTCGCGCTGTCGCCGGGCTTCATCTTCGCCAGCCTTCGGGCAATGTCATCCTGCGTCAGGTCAGGCAACAGATCGAGGTGAAGTGTAGCTGCATCGCGCAGATACTTGTAGATACTGTATATACCACCGCCCTCGACGCCCCGTGCCGAAACGATGAACTCGCCACGTTCGCGCCTTGGCCCGGCGATCAATGCTATGCCTTTGACGGGGCAGCCGAAAAACGGGGTCATATGGTGCGACCAGTCGACGCGGAACCCCATGTTGGCGGGCCGCCAGGGGGTGATCCGGACGCCCTTTGCCTCCAGCCAGGGGACCCAGGCGCCGTCAGAGCCGAGCCGTTGCCAGCTGGCGCCGCCGAGGGCGAGGACGGTCACTTTCGGCATCAGGGTCCGGGGGCCATCGGGCGCATCAAAGCGGAAGGCGCTGCCGTCAAAGCCGGTCCAGCGCCAACGGGTGCGGATTTCGACGCCCTGGGCTGCGAGACGCTGGAGCCAGGCACGGAGGAGGGGCGAGGCCTTCATCGCCACGGGAAAGACCCGGCCGGAGGAGCCTGTATATACGTCCTGCCCCAGAGCGCGGCACCAGTCCTGCACCTGTTCGGGGCCGAAATCGGCCAGGATCGGGCGCAGGTGGGGGCAGTCGTAGCGGGTGACGAAGGTTTCCCACGGCTCGTCCCTGGTGACGTTCAGGCCGGATTTCCCGGCCATCAGGAACTTGCGGGCGACGGTAGGTTTGGCTTCGACGACAAGCACTTGCGCGCCGGTCTTCGCAAGCTCTTCGGCCGCCATCAGGCCAGCGGGGCCCGCGCCGATGACGAGAGCGTCAGGTGCCGGGGGCATGGCGCAGTTCGACGACGCGGTGGGGGTAGGGCATCTGGATCCCGGCCTCTTTCAGCGCGTTCCAGATCGCGAAGAGGACCGCAGAGCCATACTTGTTCTTGCCGTCGTCGATGCCCGAGACCCAGTATTCCACGGCAAAGTCGATGCTGGACTCTCCAAACCCGCGCAATTCGCAGTCCGGGCCGTCGGGGGATTGCAGGACGAAGGGGAGTTTCGCGACCGCGCGCTCGATCAAATCGGGCACGATGTTTATGTCCGTGTCGTAAGATACTGAAAACGCGGCCTCATAGCGATTGGCGCTGCCCTGGTCGGAGTAGTTGACCACGCGGGACGTGATGAAATGTTCGTTCGGAACGACGATCCATTTTCCGTCGAAGGTTTCCAGCACACAGGCGCGGGCGGTCATCTTGACGATGGTCCCCTTCTCGCCGCCGTCGAGTTCGACATAATCGCCGACGGTGGTCTGGCCTTCGAGCAGCAGGATGATGCCAGAGACGAAGTTGGCGGCGATCTGTTGCAGGCCGAGGCCGATCCCCACGCCCAGCGCACCGCCAAGGACGGCGACGGCGGTCAGGTCGATGCCCATGATCGACATCAGCAGCAGGAAGGCCGCGCCGAAGATGGCGATCTCGGAGGCCTTGATCGCCAGTTCCCGCGTGGCGGGGCGAAGGTCCGGCTGTGCCTTGATGTAGCCCGCAGACTGGCGGTTGGACCATGAGCCGAGCCAGAACAGGAGCGCCCCGGCGATCACGCCCCGGATCAGGCCAAGCGCGGTGAAACGGATCTCGCCGAGGTTGACCTGGGCTGCATCGAGGTAAGCGGTGACGTCATCCAGGACGCCCAGCGCGTTCAGCGCCATGACGGGGAGGAGGATGTAGCGGCCCATCAGCTTCAAAAGGCCGGGGGGCAGGATGCGGCGGACAAGCTCCAGCGCGGCGAGGAACAGGAAGACGCGCTTGCCGAAGGCGATGACTTCGCCGCTGCCGAAGGCGGCGCGGGTGAGCCCCTCGCCCAAGGCGGTCAGCGTGTAGGCGAGGAGGGGAAGGAGGATCGGCAGGAATTGCAGCGCAAAGCGGCGGAGGCGCGCGAGGATGTGAGTGGAGTCGGCCTTTGGCGTCAGGGCCTTCTCGATGGCCGGGATCAGGCGGCCCGCGAGCAGGCGGGCGAGTATGTACGCAGCGATCAACAGGCCGAATTGCATCAGGGCGGCGGGCGAGGAGAGCCAGCGCAAAGCGGTATCGGTCGCATGTTGCAGCCAGTCCTGGACGCTTTCCACGGCTTACCTCCGGTTATGGGCGATGCGCCCGATGGTGTTCAGCAGGATCTGCGCCGCGAGGATCGCGGTAGTGCCGGAGTGGTCGTAATCCGGGGCGACTTCCACGAGGTCGATGCCGATGATGTTGCCCTGCCTGGTCAGGCCGTCGATCAGCTCCAGCACTTCATAGTAGAGGAACCCGCCGTGCGACGGGGTGCCGGTGCCCGGCGCGATGGAGGGGTCGAAGCCGTCGATGTCGATGGTCAGATAATAGTCGATGCCGCGCGGGATGCGGGCGAGGGTGGCCTCGATCCCCAGTTTGCGGACCTGCCGGACCGACAGGATGTCGTCGCCCATCGCGCGGGCGGCGTCATAGCCGTCCTTGGCGGTGGAACTGACGTTGCGGATGCCCAGCGCGGTGATGCCCTTGACGTGATCCTGTTCGGCGGCGCGGCGCATGGGGTTTCCGTGGCCGTGGCGGACGCCGTGGCGTACGTCGACGAAATCGAGGTGGGCGTCGATCTGGACGATGTGGAGGGGGCGGCCCGCGAAGGCACGGATGCAGGGGATGTTGATGGAATGGTCTCCGCCCAGCACCACGGGGACGGCCCCGGAGGCAAGGATGGCGCGGACGCCCTTTTCGATGTTGGCGTGCGAGGTTTCGGTGTCGGTGTGGACGATGTCGGCATCGCCGATGTCAAGGATGCGGACGCCTTCGAGATAGGTCACGTCGTCTTCGTGGTCATAGGCCCCGGCATGGCCGAAGGAGAAGAGGGTGGAGGCCTCGCGGATGCCGCGCGGACCGAAGCGGGCTCCGGCGCGGAACTGGGTGCCGAAGTCGAAGGGCGCGCCGAGCACCGCGAAGTCGGCGTCGATGGCGGACCAGTCGGGTTGGTAGGGGTTCTTGCCGAAGGTCGCGATGCCGACAAAGGGCAGGTTCAGGCGGCCCGTGTCGTAGGCGTTCGTCATGGCGCGTCTCCGTTGGTCATGCGCTTCAGGGCGGCAACATGCCCCGGATCGGCGGCCAATGCCGCCTCTGCCAGCGACATCGCGGTGTCGATCAGTGCCTCGGGCGGGCAGATGCGGTCGATCAGGCCCCAGGCGAGGGCGGTTTCGGCGTCGATCCGCTGTGCGGCAAGGAGGATCATCCTGGCGCGCGAGGGGCCGACCAGCGCGGCAAGGCGGCCGGGGTCCGAGGGTTGCGGCCGGTAGCCAAGGCGCATGACGGGGTAGAAGAAACTGGCCGAGGGCACACTGACCCGCAGGTCGCAGGCCAGCGCCACGCCCATCGCCCCGCCCGCGAGAGTGCCGTTCAGGGCGGCGATGGACAGACCCGGGAAGGCGGCGACGGCGCCCGAGGCGGCCTCCCATGCCGGAGACAGACCAAGGCCCTGCTTCATGCCGTCAAGGTCGGCCCCGGCGGAAAAGACTTTCCCCTCGCCAGTCAGGATCAGGACCTTGGCGGTGGTCCGGGTGACGGCAGAGGCCAGACCTTCCAGCATGGTTTCCGTCAGCGCATTGGCCTTTTCCGGGCGCGCCAGCGTGATCGTGCAGCATTCGCCGACATGTTCGACTCTTATCATGCATCCCCCGTCCGGTTTCCTGACCCGCGCCTCGGAAACCCTTGACGCTGTCGGGGCGAGATTGAAAGGTTGCGGCGAGCGATTTCAACCCGAAAGGCATAAGCTATGACCCGTGCCCTTACCTGTTCCTCGGCGATTGCCCTGATATTCCTTGCTACGGCGGCGACAGCCGACGTCACCCCGCGGGAGGTGTGGGAAAGCTGGCAGGCGATGCTGACCTCGGCCGGGCAGGAGCTGACGGTTGGAAACACCACCGACAGCGGCTCTGTGGTCGAGGTGACGGATGTGTCGGTGACGCAGAAGGACCAGTTGGGGGGCAGCGCGTCGATCCGTTTCGACAAGCTGAGCTTCACGGACAACGGTGACGGCACGGTCACTGTGGCGATGCCGGAAAGCTATCCGCTCGCGCTGGATTTCCCGGCGACGGGCGAGGGTCCGGGGTCGATGACGCTGACGGTCAATCAGCCGGGGATGACCATCATCGCAGGCGGCAGCGCGACCGAGACAAGCTATGACTTCACCGCGCCCAGCGTGACGATCAAGCTGGACGAGATCACCGATGAAGACGGCAAGGTGCTGGACACCCAGGCCGACATGGTGATGACCGGGGCGACGGCGAAATATGTCGTTGCGCGGGACGGCGAGACCACCCGTCTGGACATGAGCTATGCCGCGAAGGGCATGGTGCTGAACCTGTCGGGCAGCGACACCTCCGGGAGCGGCGGGCAGGGCCGGGGCACCGTGTCGCTGTCCGATCTGGCCGGCACGACCAAGGGCAACTTCCTGGGCGCCGACATGATGGCGAACATGGCCGCGGCGCTGAATTCCGGCTTCACGCTGGATTCGACCATGAGCTTCGGCGCGATGCAGGCCGATCTGGACGTCACCGAGGCGAAGGGGCCGACCAGGATCACGGCCACGGCGGCGGGCGGCGGGTTCAACGTGGCGATGGACAAGACACGGCTGGACTATGGAACCTCGCTGACCGGAGCGAAGTTCACCGTCTCGGGGGCCGAGATCCCGTTCCCGCAGGTCGATCTGGCCTTTGCCGAAAGCGGGTTCAGAGTGATGATGCCGGTGTCGAAATCCGATAGCCCGCAGGATTTCACCTTCCTGACCAAGCTGGTCGATTTCACCGTGTCCGAGGATATCTGGGGCCTGTTTGACCCGGCGGGGTCGCTCTCGCGGGAGCCGGCCACGGTGATCGTCGATCTTAAGGGGACCGGCTTCTGGAAGAAGGACATCATGGACCCGTCGGTGCAGATGGATGGCGTGGAGCCTCCGGGCGAGTTGCACAGCCTGGACATCACGCAAGTGCTGGCCAAGGCCGCGGGGGCCGAGGTTTCGGCCGCCGGCGGGCTGACCTTCGACAACGCCGACATGACGACCTTCGGCGGGATGCCGCGCCCGGATGGCAAGATCAGCATCGGGATCAAGGGGGTGAACAAGCTGGTCGAGAATCTGATCGCGCTGGGCATCCTGAGCGAGGACGACGCCATGGGCTTTCGCATGGGGCTGGCGATGTTTACGCGCCCCGGGGCCGGGCCGGATGAGCTGACCTCGGAGATCGAGTTCAAGGACGGCGGGCTGTTCGCCAACGGCCAGCGGTTGCAGTGACGGCAGTGAAATGGCCCGCGACCTTGCGAAGGGTCGCGGGTGGGGCTACCTGATCGGCAGACCTTTCGGGACCTTGCGATGACCCCCAGACTTGCCGACCTGAGCCATTCCCTTCTGGACGCCGCCCGCAAGGCCGGGGCCGACAGTGCCGATGCGCTGGCGGTCGCAGGCACGGCGGTGTCGATCGAAATCCGCAAGGGCGCGCTGGAGACTGCGGAGCGGTCCGAAGGGGTGGAGATCGGCCTGCGGGTGCTGATCGGGCGGCGGCAGGCCTGTGTTTCGGCCTCGGATACATCGGATGCGACGATCCGGGCCCTGGCCGAACGGGCGGTGGCGATGGCGCGGGAAGCGCCGGAGGATGCGACAGCGGGGCTGGCAGAGGCTGGTCAGCTGGCATCCGGCTGGGATCTGTCGGCGCTGGACCTGGCTGATCCGGCAGGCGAGCCGGAGGCGGCCGTGCTGGAAGCCTCGGCCCGGGCGGTCGAGGCGGCGGCGCTGGAAGTCACGGGAATCACGCAGGTCGAGGCCTCGGCGGCCTACAGTCAGCGGGCCATCCACCTTGCGGCGACGAACGGATTTTCCGGTGGGTATGGGCGCACCTCCACCTCGCTGTCGGCCGTGGCCTTCACCGGCCAGGGCACCGAGATGCAGCGGGATCATGCGGGCGAGGGGCGCATATACGCCTCGGACATGCCCTCCGCGCAGGAGATCGGGCGGCTGGCGGCCGAGCGGACCCTGGCGCGGGTCGGTTCGGTAAAGCCGAAGACCGGGACCTATCCGGTGGTTTACGACGAGAGGGTCGCCGCCTCTCTGGTGTCGCATCTGTTGTCGGCGATCAACGGGACGTCGATTGCGCGCGGATCAAGCTGGGCGCGGGATCTGCTTGGGAAACAGGTGCTCCCCGCCGGTGTGTCGCTGATCGAGGACCCGCTGCGACCGCGGATCGGCTCGTCCCGGCCCTTCGATGGCGAGGGGCTGGCGACCCGGCGACGCGAGATCGTGGCGGATGGAGTGCTGACGGGCTGGGTCCTGGACCTGTCAACGGGGCGGAAGCTGGGGATGGCCTCGACGGGCAATGCCTCGCGGGGGACGTCCGCGCCACCGTCGCCGTCGACGACGAATATCGACCTGACGCAAGGGGTTGTCAGCCGGGACGATCTGTTGAAGCAGATGGGAACGGGGCTGCTGGTCACCTCGATGATCGGCTCGACGATCAACCCGACGACGGGGGACTATTCGCGCGGGGCCAGCGGGTTCTGGGTCGAAAACGGCCAGCTGGCCTATCCCGTGCATGAATGCACCATTGCGGGGAACCTGCGCGACATGCTGTTGCGGATCGTGCCCGCCAACGACGCGCGGGCGCATCTGTCGACGCGGGTGCCCTCGATCCTGATCGACGGGATGACCCTTGCCGGCGCGTGACCTGGCCCTCTTGACCGACGCCGCGCGCGAGGCGGGGCGGATCGCGCTGCGCTATTGGCGCAAGGACCCGCAGGTCTGGGACAAGGGCGGCGAGCATGGCCCGGTGACCGAGGCCGACCTTGCGGTCAATGACATGCTGAAGGCGAAGTTGCTGGACGCGAGGCCGGACTACGGCTGGCTGTCCGAGGAGACACCGGATTCAACCGACCGGCTGGCTGCAGATACGGTCTTCATCGTGGACCCGATCGACGGGACACGGGCCTACATCGCCGGAGAGGAGACCTGGGCGCATTCGCTGGCGGTGGCGCATCAGGGCAAGGTGACAGCGGGCGTCGTGTACATACCGGCGATTGATCGTATTTACACGGCTTCGCTGACTTCGCCCGCGATGAAGGATGGCGAGCCGATCGCCGTCAGCGGGCGTGACCGTCTGGAAGGCGCCAACATCCTGACGACAAAGGCGAACATGCTGCCCGAGAAGTGGCCGGGCGGCGTGCCCGAAATCACGCGGAGCTTTCGCGCGTCGCTGGCCTATCGGTTGTGCCTGGCCGCCGAAGGGCGTTTTGACGGGATGCTGACCCTGCGCGACGCCTGGGAATGGGACATCGCGGCGGGGTCGCTGATCGCCGAACGGGCCGGGGCGGTGGTGACGGATCAGACCGGCGCAACGCTGCGCTTCAACACGCCGGAAGCGCAGGCCAAGGGTCTGCTGGCCCTCCCGCCCGGTCTTCATGCCGAAGCGATCCGTAGGCTGACTGCCGCGTAAGGGCCTATACAGCCGACCCACTTTCGGGTACTGGCTCCCCACGGTCAGGATTCCGGGACTGTGGGCGAGGAGGCCCGCACCAAAGGGACAGGGGCCGTTTGGCTTCTTACGGGCGCTGGCCGTCCCCCTTTGGAAAAGACATCAATGACGATCGAAAACGTGGCCGCGCCGCTGGCGCAGGCTTTGGCCGCAAAAGGCTATGAAACCTTGACCGCGGTGCAGGACGCCGTGCTGGAGGATGGGGTTGCCGGGCGCGACCTGCTGGTCTCGGCGCAGACCGGGTCGGGCAAGACAGTGGCCTTCGGCCTGGCCATCGCGCCGGAGATCCTGGGTGGGCAGGACGTCCTGCTTTATGCCGACAAGCCCATCGCGCTGGCGATTGCCCCGACGCGGGAACTTGCCTTGCAGGTCGCGCGCGAACTGGAATGGCTGTATGCCGGTGCGCAGGCCAGGCTGGCGACCTGCGTCGGCGGGATGGACTACCGGACCGAAGGCCGGGCGCTGGAGCGTGGGGCCCATATCGTTGTCGGCACTCCGGGCCGCTTGCGGGACCATATCGAGCGCGGGTCGCTGGACCTGTCGGGCCTGCGCGCCGTGGTGCTGGACGAGGCGGACGAGATGCTTGACCTCGGGTTCGCCGAGGATCTGGAGTTCATCCTGGCCGCCGCACCCCCGGAACGCCGGACGCTGATGTTTTCGGCCACGGTGCCGAAGGAAATCGAGAAGCTGGCGGGCGAGTTCCAGAAGGTCGCGCTGCGCATCCAGGCGCAGGGCGAGGCGAAGCAGCACGTCGACATCGAATATCACGCGATGAGCGTGGCCGTGCGCGACCGGGAACATGCGATTTTCAACGTGCTGCGCTATTACGATGCGCGGACGGCCATCGTGTTCTGCAAGACGCGGGTCAACGTGAACCACCTTCTTGCGCGGATGGGGAACCGGGGGTTCCAGGTCGTGGCTTTGTCGGGCGAACTGAGCCAGCAGGAGCGGACCCATGCGCTGCAGGCGCTGCGCGACGGCCGCGCGCGGGTCTGCATTGCGACGGATGTGGCCGCCCGGGGCATCGACCTGCCGGGGCTGGAACTGGTGGTCCATGCCGACCTGCCGTCGAACTCGGAGACCCTGCTGCACCGGTCGGGTCGGACGGGGCGGGCCGGGAAGAAAGGCGTTTCGGCGCTGATCGTGACCCCTGCGGAGTACAAGAAGGCGCAGCGGCTGCTGGCCGGGGCGAAGGTCGTGGCCGAATGGGGCCCGGCCCCCGGCGCGGATGACGTGCAGGCCAAGGATGACCTGCGGCTGCTGGAGCATCCTGCCTTGACGGCTCCGATCGGGGAAGAGGCCGGGATCGCGGGTGAGCTGCTGGACAAGTTCGGGGCCGAGGCGCTGGCAGCGGCGTTCGTGCGGCTGTGGCGCGAAGGGCGGTCTGCGCCCGAGGTGCTGTCCACCGACCTGCCGGTCCCGCCGCCGTCGGCTCCGCGCGAACGGGGCGACTTCGGGCCGTCGGTCTGGTTCCGGGTTTCGGTGGGCCGGTCCGGCCGGGCCGAAGCGCGCTGGCTGCTGCCGAAGATCTGCGACGCGGGCAGCATTGCCAAGGACGGTATCGGCGCGATCCGCGTGCGTGAGGACGAGACTTTCGTGCAGATCTCTGAAGCGCTGGCCTCGCGGTTTGGTGGCACGGTCGAGCTGGACAAGGGCCTGACGATGGAACGGGTCGAGGGCGAACCGGATTTCGACAAGCCGCGCTTTGCAAAGCCCGAGCGCCGCGAGAAGCCCGCCTATATGCCCAAGCCGCCGCGTGTGGTCGAGGATGAGACCGCCGAGGCGGCTCCGCGGGAGTACAAGCCGAAGCCGAAACAGGATGACCGCCCGCGCGTGACGCCATCCGAGGCGCGGCCGGAGTGGAAGGCCGATCGCCCGGCCCGGAAGGCAAATGAGGAGCGTGCGCCGCGCCTTGAGAAAGCCGAGGACGCACCGAAGAAGCCGCGCTGGACGCCGGACCAGAAGTCTGCCCCGCGTTCGGCCGGGTTCAAGAGCCATGGCGGATCGGCGGACAAGCCGGGTCGGGCCTTCGGCTACAAGAGCCATGCCAGCGAGGGCGGCTACAAGGGCAAGCCGGAAAACTACCGTCCGCGCGCCGAGGCGGCAGCCCCCGCAGACGGCGACCGTCCGGCCCGCAAGCCTTACGCAGGCAAGACCGATGGCTACAAGCCGCGGGGTGAGTATGCTCCGCGCGCCGAAGGGGACCGCCCGGCGCGCAAGCCCTACGCGCCGAAAGGCGAAGGTTTCCGGCCTCGGGAGGATGGCGAGCGTCCGAGGGCGACCTATGCCCCCAAGGGTGACGGTGCCCGGCCCTATGCGAAGCGTGAGGATGCGGGCAAGCCGGGCGGCGGCAAGGGCTTTGGGGCGAAGAAACCCTTCGACCGGGCCGGTGCGACGGCCCGACCAGCCAAACCGCGCCCGGATGCCAAGGACACGTCAAAGCGGTTCGTGCCGCCGAAAGGTCCAAAGCGCTAGGGCCCGAAAACCGCAAAGCCGCCGGTCCGAAAGGCCCGGCGGCTTTTGCTTGTGGCGGCTGGTTTCAGGGAAGAATGGTGCCGGTGAAGGGACTCGAACCCCCGACCCCATCATTACGAATGACGTGCTCTACCAGCTGAGCTACACCGGCATTCTTCCCTGCGCGGGCTATTAGCACCGCCCATCCGGACTGTGTAGCCCTAATTTGCGCGCCGGGCGATCTCGTCCAGGGGGAGCTGCTCTTCCTCGGGCGGGGTGGGCTCTGACCCGGGGTCGGGGCGGGCGTCCATCAGGGGCAGCAACTCGGCCAGTGCGGGTGAGGTGGTGCTGACGGGCGGCGTCCTCCAGGACAGGGAATCGAAGCTGCCACAGTTTTCGCAGACGGGCTGCCAGCCATCGTGGATCGCCTGGCACTTGTCGCAAACCCATTGCGGGCCGCGCGGTGCGGCGATAGCGCGGGCGACAATATCGCGCACGACCAGATCGTCAGCCCCTTCACCGCGTGCGATGGCAGCCAGAATCGCCAGTGAACGCTGAGTCGGCGCCCGGGTTGCCACGTCACCCAGGGCGCGGCGGGCGCCGGGGAAATCTTCGGCGGCAACCAGAAGCTCGGCCAGAAGCATCCGGGTTTCGTCGTTGTCGGGTCGGGCGTTTGTCAGGGTGCGGAAACGTTTCAGCCGTTCCTGCGGGGTCTCATCCGGCTCGATCTCGGCGAAGGCGGCGGCGAGGTCGGGGTGGGGCATCACTTCCCAGGCCTTTTTCAGGACCCGGGTGGCGTTCTTGCGGTCGCCCTTGGCGATATAGCTGCGCGCGGCCATGGCGGCGGCGGGAATCAGGTCGGGAGAGAGCCTGTTGGCCTCGATCGCTGCCTCACGCGCCTCGATGCTGGCGTCATCGTCCATCACGGTGCGGGCCTGTTGCAAGGCCAGGACGGCATCGCGGCGGCGGTAGACGTCCTTGGGCAGCGCGCCCGACTTCAGCTTGGCCCCCAGCGTGGCGCGCGCCCCGGACCAGTCCCCCGCATCCGCTTGCAGTCTGAGCAGGATATCCTGTGTCTCGGCATGTCTGGGGCGCAGTTCGAAGGCCTTTTCGGCCAGCTTCAGCGCCACCTCGCGGTCGCCTTCGGCCAGCTTCTGGTGCAGAAGGCCGCGCAAGCCGACAAAACGGGTGGTCTCGTCCTGCAACAGGGTCTTGTAAGCCTCGGTCGCGCGTTTGCGGTCGCCTGCGGCTTCGGCGGCCTGGGCGACGAGCAGCGTGGTCAACTCGGGCTTTCCGAGCAAACGCTCGGCATTCTGGGCGCGGATCAGGGCCAGGCGGGGTTCGCCCGAGGCCAGCGCCATCAGGCCTTCGGACAGCGCCTTGTAGCCTTTGCGTTCGCGGTTGCGGTCGAAATAGCGCGAGATCGCGGTTTCGTCGCCGTTGAGAAAGCGGAAAGTGGCGCCCAGCAGGCCCAGCACTTTCAGCAACAGCCAGACCGCGACGACCGTCAGAAGTGCGATGATGACCGCCTGAACCGGGCCGATGGTGAATTCCCACCCGGCGACGATGATGCGCATGGTCTCGCCGGTTTCCGACAGCATCCCGGCAGCCAGTGCAAGCGCGGCAATCAGGACGACGAAGAGAACGACCTTTGTCAGCGACCAGAGCATCATTCCCCCCGAGCGGCTTGCAGGGCTGCGGTTGCTGCGGCATGGGCTTTCGCCTGTGCGATCCAGGCCTCCAGCGGCGTCTTCACGGCGGGGTCCAGCGGATCAAGCTCGGCCAGGGCATCGGCGACGCGGCCCTCGGACAAAGCGAATTCGGCGCGGGAGAGGATGGCCTCGGGGGTGTCGCCGTCCATCGGGGTCACGGGGCGCGCTCCGGTCTGCGAGGCGAGAAAATCCATCAGCCTGTCGGTCCAGCCACTATCCCCGCTGGTCTCGCGCGCAAGACGCAGGGTGTCGCGGGCGGCATCGGGGAAGGAGGCCTGCAGGCTGGCCAGGGTCGGCACCCCATCGGTGGCGAGGGGCGCAAGGGTTGCGTCAAGCGTCGGGTCGGAAAGGGCCTGAAGTTCCGCAGCGAAGGGGCGACCTTCGGCGATGGCTGTTGCCAGGGCGTCCAGCCCCCTCGCGCGGCTGGCGGCTGCAGCGGCTGCTTCCGCCTCGGCAGCGCGGGCCTTTGCAGCGGCTTCGGCGGCGTCCAACCGGGCCAGCGCCGCCTCGAGCTGCTTTTGCAGATCGGCCGACGGTTCAGTCGAAGGCATCGCGGTCAGGCGCCGTTCAAGATCGGCAATCCTGGCGGTGAGCGCGGCATTGGACCCGGTCCCATCGGGGGGCACGGCTTCGAGGGCGGCAAGGCGCCTTTCCAGCCCGTCCAACCGCGACAGGTCGGGTGCCGCGGGCTCGGGCCTCGCCTCCAGGGCGGCAATCCGGCTTTCGGCGGCCGAAATGCTGCCAGCGATCTGGTCCAGCGCGGCGGATTGGCGGGACGCGAGCTCTTCGATCCGGGCGCTAAGCTGGGCGATATCGGCAGAGGCGCCCGGGGCGGCAAGGCCGAGCACGTTGAAATGAGAGAGGGCGAATCCGGCAACACCGGCAAGAGCACCGCCCAGAAGCGGGGCGAAAAAGCCTGCACGGCGCGGCGGCAGAGGTTGTGCCGGTGGCGGTGGCGTCGGGCCGGGATCATCGACGGCGGGGGCGTCCGAAACAGCGTCGTCCGCGACGACCGGACCGAGGGGTGGCGCTTCGGTCGAACCTGGCGCGGTCGGCTCTGGCACGACGGTCTCGGCCGCGGTGTCTGACTGGGGTTCCTTGCGTCTGGTCATGCGGTAGCCCTCTGTCATCCCGTGCCCCAACCTAAGCACTCGCTGCCGGTCGGTTCAAGGCGATGGGAGTGCGGCAAGCAGGCTTTCGACAGCGTCAAGCATTCCAGGGGCGTCCGGGTTCCGCGCGACCATCAGCGCAGAGTGCGGAATATCGGCGGCAGCCTGCGCGACCGCCTCGCTCATCGCGACGATGTGCAGGTCGGCGCGGGCGTCGGACGGCAACGCATCGCGGAACAGCAGGGCGCTGCGCGGTGAGAACAGGGGAAGGACGACTGGCACCGTCTGGCAAAGAAGATCGGTCGACTCGCGTAGAAATGGTATGGGCTTCTGTAGATACACCTGTAAAGATACTGTCTGAAAACCTTGATTAATCAGTGTATTGGCGACGTCTCCTGACGTATCTACGCCCCGTATATATAATAATCTGCCATTTGGAGCCTGCTTGCGGACCGCTGCGACCAGGTCTTCGGCATTGCCATTGGCGGACCGAGCCTCGAAGCCAGCCCTGGTCGCCGCAGCCGCCGTCGAGCGGCCCACGCAATAGGCGAGCCGGGGCAGTTCCACCCCCAGCCGGACGGCGCCTTCGACGCCATGCGCCGAGGTGAAGATGACTGCGGCAAAGGGTCCCTCTGGCGCGGGCGGCGACAGATACTCCGGTGACATCAGCGGCGCAATCACCGGACGGACCCGACTGCCAAGGCGCCGGGTGAGCTTGCGGGCAAAGCTCTCGCCCTGCTCCCGGGGCCGGGTCAGCAGCACCGGGACAGCATGGTCCGCATCGGGAAGCGGTTCGGATTGTCTCGCCATGTCCATGGTGTTACCTGCCGAAGAGCCACCACGCAACGGCGGGCCATGGACCGGACGCTTACCTTTCTGGGGATCGAAACCAGCTGCGACGATACGGCGGCGGCAGTCGTGCGCGCGTCTGGTGCGGCCAGGCCTGAGATCCTGTCCTCGGAGGTTCTGGGCCAGACGGCCCTGCACGAGGCGTTTGGCGGCGTCGTGCCGGAAATCGCCGCCCGCGCCCATGCCGAACGCCTGGATGGGGTGGTCGAGGCGGCGTTGAGCGCATCGGGGATCGGTCTGGACCGGATCGACGCCATCGCGGTGACAGCGGGGCCGGGCCTGATCGGGGGCGTTCTATCCGGCGTGATGCTGGCGCGGGGACTGGCGGCTGCGCGCGGCCTGCCGTTGGTGCCGGTGAACCACCTTGCGGGTCATGCGCTGACGCCGCGGCTGACGGACAAGGTGGAGTTTCCCTATCTCATGCTGCTGGTCTCTGGCGGGCATTGCCAGTTCCTGATGGTCAAGGGCGCCGACAGCTTTCAACGGCTGGGCGGCACGATCGACGATGCACCGGGCGAAGCCTTTGACAAGACGGCAAAACTGTTGGGCTTGCCGCAGCCGGGCGGGCCGTCGGTCGAGGCCGAGGCGGCCCTCGGCGACCCGCAGCGATTCCGCTTTCCAAGGCCACTTCTGGACCGCGAGGGGTGCGACATGTCCTTCTCGGGCCTCAAGACCGCGCTCTTGCGGGCGCGGGATGCGCTGGTGGCGGAAAAGGGTGGGATAGCGGTTCAGGACCGACGCGACCTTTGCGCCGGGTTCCAGCAGGCGGTGGCCGAAGTGCTGGCGATCAAGACCGCGCGGGCGATTGCGACGGTTGCGGACCTGCGCCCGACGACCCTTGCCGTGGCCGGGGGGGTGGCCGCAAACAGGGCCATTCGGGCCTGTCTAGAGACTGTTTCGGCAAAAGCCGGGCTCCCCTTCCTGGCCCCGCCGCTGCGACTATGCACCGACAATGCCGCGATGATCGCCTGGGCGGGAATCGAGCGGGTGCGGGCCGGGCTGACCGACGCGCCAGACTTCATCGCCCGTCCGCGCTGGCCGCTCGATCAGGCGGCGCCAGCGCTGCTCGGCTCGGGCAAGAAGGGGGCCAAGGCATGATCGGCATTCTCGGGGCCGGAGCGTTTGGCACCGCCTTGGCCGTCGCCCTGGGCCAGGCAGGGCGACAGGTGCGGCTTTGGGCGCGGGATGCCCGGACGGTTGCGCAGATGCAGGAAACGCGGCGCAACGACAAGGTGCTGCCGGGTGTGGATCTGCCGAAAACAGTCTCTGTTCATGCCGAAATCGCAGAAATCGGCGGCGGGGAGGCGGTGTTGCTTGCCATACCGATGCAGACCTTGGCGGGCGCGCTGGACCTTTATCCCGAGATCGGCCAGGGCACCCCTCTGGTCGCCTGTTGCAAGGGCGTGGACCTGACCAGTCTGCGCGGCCCGGTGGCGTTGATCCGGGACCGGCGGCCAGAGTCGGTCGCAGCGATCCTGACCGGGCCAAGTTTTGCCGTGGACATCGCCCGCGGCCTGCCGACTGCGCTGACCCTTGCGGCGACGGATCGTGGTGCCGAGTTGCAGGACCTGCTGTCCACCCCGACCCTTCGCCTCTATCGCACCGATGACATCACCGGGGCCGAGCTTGGCGGCGCTCTGAAGAACGTCGTCGCCATCGCCGCAGGCGCGGTGATCGGCGCAGGTCTGGGCGACAGCGCACGCGCGGCCTTGATGACGCGCGGCTATGCCGAGATGGTCCGGCTTGCGATGGCCCTGGGTGCGCGGCCCGAGACGCTGGCAGGCCTCTCCGGCTTGGGCGATCTGGTGTTGACCTGCACCTCGACGCAATCGCGGAACTTCCGGTTCGGCCTCTCGCTGGGCCAGGGCACCGGCTTTGATCCGTCGATCACCGTCGAGGGCGTTGCGACCGCCAGTGCAGTGCTGCGTCTGGCGGAAGCCAGGGGCGTGGACATGCCGATCACCGCGATGGTCGATGCCCTTGCCTCGGGCCGGATCGCACTGAATGATGCCATCGGCCAGCTGATGAGCCGGCCACTGAAACAGGAATGACCATGCGCTATGCCCTGATCTGTATCGACAAGCCGAACGCCCTGCAGACCCGGACCGACAACCGGGCCGCACATCTGGCGTATATACAGGAGACCGGCGTGGTGGAGCAGGCCGGGCCGTTCATCGACGCCGCCGGGCAGATGTGCGGCAGCCTGGTGATTCTGGACGTCGCCTCTAAGGCAGAGGCCGATGCCTGGGCGGCGGCGGATCCCTATGCCAAGGCGGGGCTGTTCCAGTCGGTCATGGTTCAGGAATGGAAGCGGGTGATCGGATGAGCTACTGGCTGTTCAAGTCCGAACCCGATGTCTGGGGCTGGGATCATCAGGCTGCGAAGGGCGAGGTGGGCGAGGAATGGCACGGCGTGCGCAACTACCAGGCCCGCAACAACATGCGCGCGATGAAGATCGGCGACCGCGGGTTCTTCTACCATTCGAATATCGGCAAGGAAATAGTTGGAATCGTTGAGGTTTGTCGGGAAAGCGGCCCGGACAGCACGACGGACGACCCGCGCTGGGACTGCGTCTGGATCAAGGCGGTGAAACCGTTGAAACGCCCGATCAGCCTGGAGGAATGCAAGGTCACGCCGGGGCTGGAGAAGATGGTGCTGGTCAACAACACCCGGCTTTCGGTCCAGCCCGTCTCGGACGCGGAATGGGAAATCATCTGCCGACTGGGCGGGGTCGAGCCATAGCGCCCCGCTGCCTCTGCGACAACCGGCTGCCAGTTGTGCGAGACTGGCGCCGACAATCCGGTTGCTGCGGCCAGTCGGTGCTGTAGTCATCCCTTCGGCAAGGGACGGGAATGATGGGCATGGATGAACATCAGGAACGCAAGCGCGGCACCGGTGCGCGGTTCGTCTACGACACGTTGCGGGACGAGATTCTGGACCTCGTGCTGCCGCCCGGCGCGCCGATCGACGAAGCCGGTCTGGCCGAGCGTCTGGCGATGTCGCGCACGCCGATCCGCGAGGCGCTGGTCCGCCTGGCGGCCGACGGGCTGGTGACCTTGCTGCCGAACCGCTCGACCATCGTCTCGCAGATCGATTTTCCGAACCTGCACCACTTCTTTGACGCGCTGACGCTGATGTACCGCATGACGACGCGGCTGGCCGCGCAGTTCCATGACGAGGACGACCTCGCCAATATCCGCAAGCATCAGGAGACCTTCGCCCGCGCCGTCGAGGCCGGGAATACCGCCGACATGATCCTGCTGAACCGGGATTTCCACGTCGCCATCGCCGAGGCGGGGCGCAATCCCTATTACCTGCAACTCTTCTCGCGCCTGCTGGACGAAGGCCGCCGGATCCTGCGGCTGTACTACTATCCCACCTTCGAGCCCCGCCTGCCGCATCCGTATATACAGGAGCATGAGGCGATCATCGCCGCCATCGCCGCGCGGGATGTCGAAACCTGCGACCGGCTTGCAAAGGACCATGCCGACAAGATCGTAAAGCAGATTCAGACCATGATGTCCCGCGACCTCCGGCGTCGGGTGACGATCTGACGGAGATTCTTGTCGACAGACAAAATGCAAGGTGTAAGGTGCCGGTAGTTCAAGCCTTGAAACCCGCAGCGCAGCGAAAGGACCGGCACATGACATCGGACATCTTCTCGGGGACGATTCCGGCCCTCATGACCCCCTGCAAGGCGGATCGCTCGCCTGATTTCGATACGCTGGTGGCCAAGGCGAAAGAGCTTGTCGGCCTTGGCATGTCGGCGGTGGTCTACTGCGGGTCGATGGGCGACTGGCCACTTCTGACCACCGAGCAGCGGATGGAAGGGGTTGAGCGTCTGGTGAAGGCCGGGATCAGGGTGGTCGTCGGGACGGGCGCTGTAAATACAGCCACATCCGCCGCCATTGCGGCCCATGCCCAGAACGTCGGAGCGCATGGGCTCATGGTCATCCCGCGCCTTCTGTCGCGGGGCACGGTCGTCGCGGCCCAGCGGCTGCATTTCAAGACCGTGCTGTCGGCTGCGCCCGACCTTCCCGCCGTGATCTACAACAGCCCCTACTATGGCTATTCCACCAAAGCTGACCTCTTCTTCCAGATCCGGGCCGAGCATCCGAACCTGGTCGGTTTCAAGGAGTTCGGCGGCTATGCCGACCTGTCCTATGCAGCCGAAGCGATCACCGGTGCCTCGCCGGACCTTCGACTGATGATCGGCGTAGATACGGCAGTCTACCACGGCTACGTCAACTGCAATGCCGATGGCGCGATCACCGGGATCGGTAACGTGTTGCCCCGCGAGGTGCTGCATCTGGTCTCGCTCTGCAAAGCCGCCCGGAAGGGCGACGCCGAGGCGCGGCGGCTGGCCTGGGAGCTGGACCAGGCGATGCAGGTCCTGTCGGAAGTCGATGCCGGGCCGGATCTGGTGCTGTTCTTCAAGCACATGATGGTCCTGCGCGGCGAGACCGCGTATCTACACCATTTCAACGAAGGCGACGAGCTGACGGCCAGCCAGAAGGGCTTCATCGAGGCGCAACTGAAGATGTTCGACGCCTGGTATGCCGATTGGGCCAGGCAGCCGGAGGCGCGCAAGTACGCCGCCTGAGATGACCGAGGTTGTCGTCATCGGGGCCGGGGTCATCGGCCTCTCTGCCGCGCTGATGGCACAGGCGCGGGGGCTATCGGTCACGGTTGTTGACCGCGAAGGCCCCGCTGCGGGCGCCTCGGCCGGGAACGCGGGGGCCTTTGCCTTCACGGACATCCTGCCTCTGGCCTCACCCGGACTCCTGCGCAAGGCCCCGAAATGGCTGCTCGATCCGCTTGGCCCGCTGACCATCCCGCCGGCCTATGCCGTGCAGATCACGCCATGGCTCTACCGTTTCTGGCGCGCCTGTTCGCCCCGTGCCGTCGCTGCCTCGACCGCCGCCCAGACCGCGCTGATGGACCTGTCCCGGGCTGAGCTGGAACCGTTTCTGGCGACAACCGGCACCCTGGGAATGCTGAGAAAGGACGGGAACCTGCAGGTCTATGAGACCGAAGCCGAGTTCCGCGCCTCCCTTCCCGGCTGGGAGGCGCGAACCGCCCACGGAATCGATTTCCGTCACATGGGGCCGGAAGAGATGGCCGCGCTGCAACCGGGTCTCTCTTCCCGGTTCATCCGTGGCACCTTCACTCCCGGCTGGTGGTCCATCGCCGACCCCTTGCTGTATGTACAGGCCCTCGCCGACCGCTTCCGCGCTGCGGGCGGCCGTATCGACACCGCCGAAGTCACCGGCCTCAGCCCTCGGGACGGCCGCGTGTATATACGAACGAAGGTCGGGACGCTGACGACCGACAGGGTCGTCCTCGCCGCCGGCGCGTTTTCGCACCGCATTGCCGCCACCTTGGGCGAGCGCATCCCGCTGGAGACCGAACGCGGCTACAACACCACGCTGCCCCCCGACGCGCTGGACCTGCGCTGCCAGATCACCTTCGGCGGCCATGGCTTTGTCATCTCGCGCCTTTCGACTGGCATCCGGGTCGGCGGGGCGGTGGAACTGGGCGGATTGTCGCTGCCGCCCGACTACAGGCGGTCCGAGGCCATGCTGCGGAAGGCAAAGGCGTTTCTTCCTGCGCTGAACACCGAAGGCGGAAGGCCGTGGATGGGGTTCCGTCCCTCGCTGCCGGACAGCCTGCCGGCCATCGGCCGGTCCAAGGCTTCGCCGCACATTGTCCATGCCTTCGGTCACGGCCACCTGGGCCTGACCCAAAGCGCCGGGACCGCGCGACTGGTGGCGGACCTGTTGACCGACGCGCCGCCTGCGATCACCCTGACCCCGTTCTCGCCGCAACGCTTCTAGATGCGGGCCTACGCCCGCGGAGGTTCCGACATGGCCGTATATACGTTTTCTTGCCTCGACGGGCATACCTGCGGCAATCCGGTCCGGCTGGTGTCTGGTGGCGGACCCCGGTTGGAAGGTGCGACGATGCTGGAACGCCGGGCGCATTTTCTGAGGGATTACGACTGGATACGGACCGGACTTATGTTTGAGCCGCGGGGGCATGACATGATGTCGGGGTCGATCCTCTATCCGCCGACGCGGCCCGATTGCGACGTTGGGGTGCTGTTCATCGAGACCTCCGGCTGTCTGCCGATGTGCGGGCACGGGTTGATCGGGACGGTGACGATGGGCATCGAGAACGGGCTGATTGCGCCGCGTGAGCCGGGGCGGTTGGCGGTGGATGCTCCGGCGGGGAAGGTGGAGGTTTCGTATATACAGGATGGGCGGTTTGTCGAGGAAGTGCGGCTGACGAATGTGCCGGGATTCCTTTATGCAGAAGGACTTACGGCGGAAGTTGAAGGCCTGGGCGAGGTCGTGGTGGACGTGGCCTATGGCGGCAACTTCTATGCGATTGTCGAGCCGCAGAAGGCCTTCCGCGACATGGCGGACCATACGGCGGGGGAATTGATCGGCTGGTCGCCGAAACTACGGGCGGCGCTGAATGCGAAGTATGAGTTCGTGCATCCCGAGCATCCGGCGATCCGGGGGCTGAGCCATATCCTGTGGACGGGCAAGCCGACGGTGCCGGGGGCGCATGCCCGTAACGCCGTGTTTTATGGGGAAAAAGCGATTGATCGCAGCCCCTGCGGGACGGGAACCTCGGCCCGGATGGCGCAACTGGCGGCAAAGGGGAAGTTGCGCGTGGGGGACGAGTTCCATCATGAGAGCATCATCGGGTCGATCTTCAAGGGAAGGGTCGAGGCGGCGGTGACGGTGGCGGGACGGGAGGCGATCGTGCCCTCCATTGCCGGGTGGGCGCGGCAGACGGGGATCAACACGATCTTCATCGACGACCGCGATCCGTTTGCGCATGGTTTCGTGGTGAAGTAGCGGCTGATCTGGCGTTTGCTGTGTTAGATCAAGAGGTTGGCTGTAGATACGGCGTCTGGCATCTGTCTGGCAGGCGTCTGGCTTCCGTCCAGACGCGCGGATGGCCTCTGTCGCGTTAACCACCCGTCGCGAATCGGGTTCGGGCGGATGCCCCCCACCCCCATCCCCTCCCCACGGAGGGGGAGGGGAGGCGCCTGGCAAGTCGGTCGGTCGCTGTGGGTGGGGACGCGCCCGGCCGACGCGTCGAAGGCCGCCGACTGGGATGTCTGCGGAAGGGAAAGGGCGAAGGGACGGTCCCCTAGCCTTTCGCCGAGAAGTAATCCGCGATTGTCCTGGCCATCGCCTGCGAAATCCCGTCCACGGCTTGCAGGTCTTCCACCGCCGCCCGCGCGACGGCTTTGGCGCTGCCGAAGTGTTGCAGGAGGGCGCGTTTGCGGGCGGCTCCGATGCCGGGGATGTCGTCGAGGGGGGTCAGGCTGACCGCCTTCGCCCGCTTGGCGCGGTGGGCGCCGATGGCCCAGCGGTGCGCCTCGTCCCGCAGGCGCTGGATGAAGTAGAGGACGGGGTCGTTCCGTTGCAGGGCGAAGGGGCGTTCGCCGGGGCGGTGGAATTCCTCTTTCCCCGCGTCGCGGTCGATGCCCTTGGCGACGCCGACCACGGGGATGTCCTCTACGCCAAGCTCGGCCATGATCTCGGCCACGGCGGAGACCTGCCCTGCCCCGCCGTCGATCAGCAGGAGGTCGGGCCACATGTCGGTCTTGCGGTCGGGGTCTTCCTTCAACAGACGCTCGAAGCGGCGGGTCAGCACTTCCTTCATCATGCCGAAATCGTCCGAGTTCGCCCCGGCCTCGGACCTGATGTTGAACTTGCGGTACTGCGATTTCAGAAAGCCCTCGGGCCCCGCGACGATCATGCCGCCCACGGCATTGGTGCCCTGAATGTGGGAGTTGTCGTAAACCTCGATCCGGCGCGGCGGGGCATCGAGGTCGAAGGCCTCGGCGAGACCCTGGAGGAGCCTGTTCTGTGTGGTGGACTCGGCCATCCGGCGGGCGAGGCTTTCGCGGGCGTTCCTGACCGCATTTTCCACCAGTTCCGCCTTTTCGCCGCGCTGGGGAACGGCGAGTTCCACCTTGCGCCCGGCGCGGGCGGTCAGGGCCTCGGCCACGAGGTCGGGGTTGTCGAGCGCGTGGGAGAGGAGGATCAGGCGCGGCGGGTCCTTGTCGTCGTAGAATTGGGTGAGGAAGGCCTCCATGATCTCGGGCGCCTCGGCCCCGGCGCCGGTTTTCGGGTAGAAGTCGCGGTTGCCCCAGGATTGGTTGGCGCGGATGAAGAAGACCTGGACGCAGGCCTGGCCGTGTTCAAGGTGGAGGGCGACGACGTCGGCTTCGGAGACGCCCTGCGGGTTGATGACCTGGCTTTGCTGGACCTGGGTCAGCGCCTTGATCCGGTCGCGCAGGGCGGCGGCGCGTTCGAATTCCATCGCCTCGGAAGCGGCGGCCATGTCGCGGGCGAGGTCGGCCTGCACGCTGGTGGTCTTGCCTTCGAGGAAGCGCTTGGCGTCCTCGACCAGCCCCGCATAGCCCTCGGCGCTGATCTTGCCGACGCAGGGCGCGCTGCACCGCTTGATCTGGTATTGCAGACAGGGGCGGGTGCGGCTTTCGAACATGGAATCCGAGCAGTTGCGGAGGAGGAAGACCTTCTGCAACTGGTTGAGCGTCCGGTTGACGGCGCCCGCAGAGGCGAAGGGGCCGAAGTAGGCGCCTTTCTCGGATTTCTTGCCGCGGTGCTTCTTGATCTGCGGAAAGGGGTGTTCGGAGGAGATCAGGATGTTCGGAAAGCTCTTGTCGTCGCGCAGAAGCACGTTGTAGCGCGGCTTCAGCTGCTTGATGAGGTTCTGTTCCAGCAGCAGCGCCTCGAGTTCCGTCCGGGTGGTCAGGAACATCATCGAGGCGGTTTCATGGATCATCCGGGCGATCCGCGCCGAATGGCCCGAGGGCCGGGCATAGTTCGCCACCCGCGCCTTCAGGTTGCGCGCCTTGCCGACATACAGCACCTCGGACGCCGCGTTCAGCATCCGGTAGACGCCGGGCGAGCCGTCGAGAGTGCGGAGGTAATCCTGGATCACCTCATGTCCGCTGCGGGGTTTGTCGTCCATGGTTTACAGTCTGTCGATTCTACCCTGGGGCTGCCACCAACCGAAGCGCGAGGCAATAGCAAAGCTGTCCACGGAATCTGGGGATAACTCTGCGGAGAAGATTTCGGGAGAGCGGAATTTTCCTTGTTTTCGGCCCGGTTCATGGGGTTGCCTATTTTTTAGGCACTTTGGCAAGACATTGATTTGACTTGATAAATTTTTTCCATCCGACGCAAATCCCTGAAATTCCAAATGAATCATGACTGTCCTGTGACATGGGCATCAGAAGTGGACAAGTTGCCGCAGTTGACGCAGGGATGGGCTATTCCACGCCCAGAACGTCGGGTGTCTTCCAGCCGAGATGCTGGCCGCCGTCGACCGCGATGAACTGCCCGGTGACGGCGGGGCTGTCGAGGAAGAACCCCAGGGCTGCGGTGATGTCCTGCAGGTTCGCGCCGCGTTCCAGGACAGTCGCGGCGCGCTGGCGGGCGAAGTGTTCGGCCGACTGGCGCGCGCCTTGAAGCGTGGGGCCGGGGCCGATGGCGTTGACGCGGATATGGGGCGCAAGGCCCTGGGCGGCGGTGCGGGTCAGCGCCCAGAGGCCCATCTTGGCGATGGTGTAGGTGCTGAACTCGGGCGTCAGCTTCAGGATGCGCTGGTCGATCATGTTGACGATCAGGCCCCGGGCGAGGGGCTCTCCGTTCTCGTCGGTGGTGGCCGGGGGGCACTGGCGGGCGAAGCCTTGCGTCAGGACATAGGGCGCGCGCAGGTTCGATTCGATGTGCCGGTCCCAGCTTTCGCGGGTCGCGGTGTCGATGCGGTCGTATTCGAAGATCGAGGCGTTGTTGACCAGAACGGTCAGCGGCCCGAGCGCGGCGGTGGCGGCGGGGATCAGGGCCTGCATCTCGGCCTCGATCAGCAGGTCGGCGCGGAAGGTCTGCGCGCGGCGGCCCATGGCGCGGATCTCGGCAGCCACGGTTTCGGCCTCGTCTGCGGAGGAGGCGTAGTGGACGGCGACATCATGCCCGCGCTGCGCCAGATACAGCGCCATCGCCCGGCCCAACCGCTTGCCCGCCCCCGTCACCAGTGCCGTCATTTCGCCTTCCCTCCGCAGTCGCACGTCGTCGTGCCGATGAGGTAGCGCCCGCATTTGCCGCAGCGAGGGGGATCACGTCGTTTCTGCATCACGCGGGGCAGGGCGCCGGGGAACAGGGCACGGCCGATCAGGGCGATCAGGACCATGGCCAGCAGGAAGACGAGGATGATCTTGAACAGCATCTAGAGGCCGTAGCGCGCCCAGAGCGCCCGATCCTCGACCGCGCCGAGGGTTTCGTCGATGAGCGACAGGCCCAGCCGCTGGAACAGGCTGCGCTTGCGGCCGAAGGGGACCGGCTTCACCTTGTCGCCATACAGCTCCTTCAGCTTGGGGATCATGTGGGCGATGCCATCGGCAAGGCCAAGGTCCACCGACTGCTGGCCCACCCAGATGTCGGCGTTGAAGAGATCCGCCGTCTGATCCAGCCGCGCCCCGCGCGAGCGTTTCACATGGTCGATGAAGGCCTGATGGATCGGGGTTTGCAGAGCCCTGAGCCGTTCCACATCCTCGGGCTTCTGCGGCAGGAAGGGGTCGGCGAAACTTTTCGAGCGGCCAGCGGTGACAACCCGCCGTTCGACCCCTTGCCGCGCCATCAGCTCGGGAAAGCCGAAGGACGCGAAGATCACGCCGATCGACCCGACGATGCTGCTGTGATCCACCCAGATGTCATCCGCCGCGCAGGCCAGCCAGTAGCCGCCCGAGGCTGCGACATCCTCGACAAAGGCGTGGACGGGGATCTTCTTCTCGTCCGCCAGCCTGCGGATGCGGGCGGCGATCAGGCTGGACTGCACCGCCGATCCGCCGGGAGAGTTGATCTGAAGCGCCACGGCGGCGGGTTTCAGCCTGAAGGCCTTGTCGATCAGGGGCGCCAGCGCCTCGTCGTTCAGGGACCGGGTGCCGGTGCCGATGGTGCCGGACAGGCGGATCACAGGGACGATGGCGGGTTTCGGCAGGAAGGGGATGAAGCGGCGCATGGGCCAGAGGTAAGCCGTGCAGGGCTTGCGGGCAAGGGCGCGGCGCGGCAGGGTTCGGGAATGATCGACAAGCTGGAAATGTTCATCGCTCTGGCAAAGGAACGGCACTTCGGTCGCGCCGCCGAGGTCTGCGGGGTCACGCAGCCCTCGCTGTCCAGCGCGATCCGGCAGCTGGAGGATCAGCTGGGTGTGCAGCTGGTGTTCCGGGGCAGCCGGTTCCAGGGCCTGACACCGGAAGGCCAGCGCGTGCTGGACCGGGCGCTGGGCATTGTCGGCGACGTGCGGGCCCTGAAGGACGAGATGCGGGTGGTGCGGTCGGGCCTGTCGGGCAACCTTCGGATCGGGGTGATCCCGACGGCGCTGCCGATGGTGGCCGATCTGACAGGGCCCTTCACGCAGAAGCACCCCAACGTCCGGGTGTCGATCCTGTCGCGGACCAGCGTGGAAATCCTGACCGGGATCGAGGCGCTGGATCTGGAGGCGGGGATCACCTATCTGGACAATGAGCCATTGGGCCGGGTGTCTCAGGTGCCGCTTTATACCGAATTCTACCGGCTGCTCATCGCGCCGGGGTCGGAGATCGCGCATCGGCGGCAGGTCAGCTGGGCTGATCTGGCCAGCGTGCCGTTGTGCCTGCTGACATCCGACATGCAGAACCGGCGGATCGTGAACCAGCATCTGGGCGAGGCGGGGGTGGATGCCCAGCCGATGATCGAGTCGAACTCCACCATGGCGCTGGTCGCCCATGTGCTGACCGGGCGCTGGGCGAGCGTGGTGCCGAAGAAGCTGGCCGACATGTTCGTGGCCGATGGGCGGCTGGTGTCGATCCCCATCGTCGAGCCGGAGGCCGAGCATACCGTGGGCCTGATCGCGGCGCGGCGGGACCCGCAGACCCCGGTCTTGCAGGCGCTGGTGGACGAGGCAGTGCGGCTGTTTCGATAGGTTCAATCTATCGTTTGACGGTATATCGACATTGAAAATCGTATCAAGCCGGGCGTATACCTTGGGATGCCAGCCAGAGGTCTGCCCGCATGCTCGATTCCCACGACCATTCCGACCGGATCGCCGAGATCCTTGAGGCCCATCAGGGGCTGGAGGGCCCGCTGCTGCCGATCCTCCATGCGGTGCAGGAAGCGTTTGGATACATCCCCGAGGCTGCGGTGCCGCAGATCGCCAAGGCGCTGATGCTGTCGAAGGCGGAAGTACATGGGGTGGTCAGTTTCTACCACGATTTCCGCTCGGCCCCGGCGGGCCGGCATGTGCTGAAGCTGTGCCGGGCCGAGGCCTGCCAGACCATGGGCGCGGATGCGGTGGCCGACCGGATCAAGAAGGCGCTTGGGATCGGTTGGCACGAGACGACGCCGGACGGCCGCGTCACGCTGGAGCCGGTATTCTGCCTGGGCCTCTGCGCCTGCGGACCGGCGGCGATGGTGGACGGGCGGCTGGTGGGCCGGGTGGATGAGGGCGTGCTGGCGGAGGTGGCGAAATGAAGGTTTTCGTTCCTCTGGATTCGGCGGCGGTGGCGCTGGGGGCTGACCGGATCGCCGAGGCGATTGTGGCCCAGGGCGCGGCGCGCGGGGTTTCCATCGAGGTCGTGCGGAATGGCTCGCGCGGGATGGTCTGGCTGGAGCCGCTGGTCGAGGTGGTTTCCGCCGGGGGTCGGCTGGGCTTCGGGCCGATGACGCTGGCCGATGTGCCGGGGTTGTTCGGGGATCTGGCCGCGCATCCCAAGGCGGTCGGGCTGGTCGAGGAGTTGCCCTGGATGAAGGGGCAGACGCGGCTGACCTTTGCCCGGGTGGGCGTGATCGACCCCTTGTCGCTGGACGACTACCGCGCGCATGGCGGGCTGGTGGGGCTGGACCGCGCGAAGGGGATGACCAGGCCCGAGATCGTGGCCGAGGTGACGGAGTCCGGGCTGCGGGGCCGGGGTGGTGCGGGCTTCCCGACCGGGATCAAGTGGAAGACCGTTTCGGAAGCGCCTGGCGAGCGGAAATACATCGTCTGCAACGCGGATGAGGGCGACAGCGCCACCTTCGCCGACCGGATGCTGATGGAGGGCGATCCCTTCTGCCTGATCGAGGGCATGGCGATTGCGGGCCTCGCCTGCGGGGCGACCAAGGGCTATGTGTATATACGCAGCGAATATCCGGTGGCGATCCGGGTGATGGAGGCCGCCGTTCGGATCGCGCGCGAGGCCGGGGTGCTGGGCGCGGCCTTCGACATGGAAATCCGCGTCGGTGCAGGGGCCTATGTCTGCGGCGAGGAGACCAGCCTCCTGAACAGCCTCGAGGGCAAGCGAGGCGTGGTCCGCGCCAAGCCGCCGCTGCCGGCGCTACAGGGGTTCCTGGGGCGGCCGACCATGGTGAACAACGTGATCTCGCTGGCCTCGGTGCCGGTGATCCTGGCGAAGGGCGCGGCCTTCTACAAGGACTTCGGGCTGGGCCGGTCGCGCGGGACGATCCCGTTGCAGATCGCCGGGAACGTGAAATACGGCGGGTTGTATGAGGTGGCCTTCGGGCTGACCCTGGGCGAGATCGTCAACGGGATCGGGGGCGGCACCGCCAGTGGCCGGCCGGTCAAGGCGGTGCAGGTGGGCGGGCCGCTGGGCGCCTGGTTCCCGCCGTCGCTCTTCGACACGCCCTTCGGGTATGAGGAGTTCGGCGCGAAGGACGGCCTCATCGGCCATGCCGGCCTGACCGTCGCCGACGACACGGTTGACATGTTGCAGATGGCGCGCTTTGCCATGGAGTTCTGCGCGATCGAGTCCTGCGGCAAGTGCACGCCCTGCCGGATCGGCTCGACCCGCGGGGTGGAGACCATTGACCGGCTGGCCCGGGGCGATGCCTCGGCGATGCCGATCCTGACCGATCTGTGCAACACGATGAAATTCGGCTCGCTCTGCGCGCTTGGGGGCTTCACGCCCTATCCGGTGCTGAGCGCGATCACCCATTTCCCCGATGACTTCGCCCGGCAGCGGGAGGCCGCAGAATGAAAGACTTCATCATCCCCGACCGCGATTTCGGCACCCCTGCCGTGAAATCGAAGCAGATGGTCACGCTGACGATCGACGGGTTCGACGTGACGGTGCCGGAAGGGACCTCGATCATGCGCGCGGCGGCCGAGATCGGGATTTCCGTCCCGAAGCTGTGTGCGACGGACAGCCTTGACGCCTTCGGCTCCTGCCGGCTGTGCCTGGTGGAGATCGAGGGTCGGGCCGGGACGCCGGCCTCCTGCACCACGCCGGTTGCGCCGGGGCTGAAGGTCCACACCCAGACCGGCAAGCTGAAACAGCTCCGGCGCGGGGTGATGGAGCTGTATATCTCGGACCACCCGCTGGACTGCCTGACGTGCAGCGCCAACGGCGACTGCGAGTTGCAGGACATGGCCGGGGCCGTGGGCCTGCGCGATGTGCGGTATGAGGCTGTAGATACGCACTTCAAGCCGCGCAATACCAGTGGCGAGGCGAACCCGCTGTATATACCGCGGGACGATTCCAACCCCTATTTCAGCTATGACCCGCAGAAATGCATCGTGTGCTCGCGCTGCGTGCGGGCGTGTGAGGAGGTGCAGGGCACCTTCGCGCTGACCATCGAGGGACGGGGCTTCGACAGCCGCGTGTCCTTCGGGGCGAAGTCGGACAATGCCCTGGCCAGCGACTGCGTGTCCTGTGGCGCCTGCGTGCAGGCCTGCCCGACGGCGACCTTGCAGGAGAAGTCGGTGATCGAGATCGGGACGCCCGACCGGTCGATAATCACCACCTGCGCCTATTGCGGGGTGGGCTGTTCGTTCAAGGCCGAGATGCGCGGCGACGAGTTGGTGCGCATGACGCCCTACAAGCACGGCAAGGCCAACCGGGGACATTCCTGCGTGAAGGGCCGCTTCGCCTATGGCTATGCCACCCACAAGGACCGCATCCTGAAGCCGATGATCCGCGAGACCATCGAGGAGCCCTGGCGCGAGGTTTCCTGGGCCGAGGCGATGGAATTCGCCGCCGCCAAGATGAAGGGCATCCAGGCGAAATACGGGCGGAATTCGGTGGGGGTCATCACCTCCAGCCGCTGCACCAATGAGGAAGCCTATCTGGTGCAGAAACTGGCCCGGGCGGTGTTCCGCAACAACAACACCGACACCTGCGCGCGGGTGTGCCATTCGCCCACAGGCTATGGGCTGGGGCAGACCTTCGGGACCAGCGCCGGGACGCAGGACTTTGATTCGATTGAAGAAGCCGATGTCATCATGGTCATCGGCGCGAACCCCCATGCGGGGCACCCGGTGTTCGCCAGCCGGATGAAGAAGCGGCTGCGCAAGGGCGCGAAGCTGATCGTCGTCGATCCGCGGCGGACGGAAACGGTGGAAGGCCCGCATTACAAGGCGGCGCATCATCTGGCGCTGACGCCGGGGACGAACGTGGCCGTGGTCTCTGCCATGGCGCATGTGATCGTGACCGAAGGGCTTTACAACGAAGCGTTCATCCGCAGCCGTTGCGACTGGGACGAGTTCCAGGATTATGCCGAGTTCATCAGCGACCCGCGCCACAGCCCCGAGGCGGTGGAGCTTGTCACGGGCGTCCCGGCGGCAGAGCTGCGCGCGGCCGCGCGGCTGTATGCGACCGGAGGCAATGCGGCGATCTACTACGGGCTTGGGGTGACAGAGCACAGTCAGGGCTCCACCACCGTCATCGGCATCGCCAACCTCGCCATGCTGACCGGCAATATCGGGCGGCGCGGTGTGGGGGTGAACCCGCTGCGGGGGCAGAACAACGTGCAGGGGTCCTGCGACATGGGGTCCTTCCCGCATGAACTGCCGGGCTACCGCCATGTGAAGAACCCGGAAGTCCGCGCGATCTATGAGAAGGCCTGGGGCGTGACGCTGGACCCCGAGCCGGGCCTGCGCATCCCGAACATGCTGGACGCTGCCGTGGAAGGGTCGTTCAAGGGCCTGTACTGCCAAGGCGAGGACATCCTGCAATCCGACCCCGACACGAAACATGTCGCGGCGGGGCTGGCGGCGATGGAATGCGTGATCGTCCACGACCTGTTCCTGAACGAGACGGCGAATTACGCGCATGTATTCTTCCCCGGCTCCACCTTCCTCGAAAAGGACGGGACGTTCACCAATGCCGAGCGGCGGATCAACATGGTCCGCAAGGTGATGGCGCCGAAGCAGGGCTATGCCGACTGGGAAGTCACCCAGATGTTTGCCAACGCGATGGGGGCGAACTGGGGTTACACGCATCCCAGCCAGATCATGGAAGAAATCGCCATGACCACGCCGTCCTTCGCGGGCGTGACCTACGAGAAGCTGGAGACGCTCGGCAGCGTCCAGTGGCCCTGCAACGAAAAGGCGCCCGAGGGTACGCCGCTGATGCATATCGACGGGTTCGTGCGCGGCAAGGGCAAGTTCATCCGCACCGAATATGTGGCGACGGACGAAAAGACCGGGCCGCGCTTCCCGCTTTTGCTGACCACGGGGCGGATTCTGAGCCAGTACAACGTCGGCGCCCAGACGCGGCGGACGGCGAATGTGGTCTGGCATGACGAGGATGTGCTGGAGATCCACCCGCACGACGCCGAGAACCGGGGCATCCGCGAGGGCGACTATGTGCGGCTGGCCAGCCGTTCGGGCGAGACGACGCTGCGGGCGACGCTCACCGACAAGGTGCCTCCGGGCGTGGTCTACACGACCTTCCACTTCCCCGGCACGCAGGCGAACGTCGTCACGACGGACTTCAGCGACTGGGCGACGAACTGCCCGGAATACAAGGTGACGGCGGTGCAGGTCAGCCCGTCGAACGGGCCGACGGAGTGGCAGAAGGAATACGAGGCCCAGGCCGCCCGGTCGCGCCGGATCCTGGCTGCGGAATGAAGGGCGCGCGGGCGACACCTCGGCTGATGTTCGGCGCCTCGGTGACGCCGGGCGAACGGATCTTGCCCGAGGAAGTGGCCGTGGCGCTGTCGTTCAACGGGACGACGCAGGCGGTGATGATGGCGACGCCCGCGGACCTGGAGGACTTCGGCCGGGGGTTTGCCCTGACCGAAGGCATCGCGGCGCCGCAGGAAATCCTGACGGTCGAGGTTCAGGCGCTGGCGCGGGGCATTGACGTGCAGCTTTGGCTGGCTCCGCAGGCCGAGGCGCGGCTGGCGGCGCGGCGGCGGGTCATGGCTGGTCCGGTGGGCTGCGGGCTGTGCGGGATCGACAGCATCGACCAGGCGCTGCGCGAGGTGCCGGTGGTGCCGCCGTCGCCGTTCCGGATGACGCCCGCGCAGGTGCTGGCGGCTGTGGCGGCCCTGCCGGGGGAGCAGCGGCTGCATGACGCGACGCGCGCAGTGCATGGGGCGGCGTTCTGGAACGGTCGGGTTGTGCTGGCGCGCGAGGATGTCGGGCGGCACAACGCGCTGGACAAGCTGGTGGGCGGGATGCTGCGGGAGGGGATCGCCCCGCAGGGTGCGGTGGTGCTGACCAGCCGCGTGTCCACGGACATGGTGCAGAAGGTCGCCATGCTGGGGGCACCTGTGGTCATCGCGGTCTCGGCACCCACGGTCGCGGCTGTGGAGCTGGCGGAACAGGCGGGGATCACGCTGATCGCCCTGGCGAAGGGAGAGACGTTCGAGGTCTTCTCGCATACGGATCGGATTACGGAGGCAGCCCATGTCGGTTGAAAAGATCACCCGGATGGCGAACGACATCGCCAAGTTCATGGAATCGAAGCCCCATGATGAGGGGGTCGCGCTGCTGGCCGCCCATATCAACGATTTCTGGGACCCCCGGATGCGGCGGCAGCTGTTCGAGATCCTGGATGCCGGCGGGGCGGGGCTGCGGCCTCTGGTGCGCGAGGCGGCGGGGGCGATCCGGCGACCCCAGGCAGAGGCGGCCTGAGCCTGCCCACGCGCGGACAGAAAGAAGATCTACATGATTTCAACAAGTTGGCTGCGGGCGTTCAGAATTTCTTAACGCTTCAGGCTCGTGGTCTGGCAAGAGCGTCCGGCCCGTAGGGTGGGCAGTTTGCCCACCTTTCGTTCAGACAGATCCCGCGTCGTCAGGGCAGGATGGCCCCGCAGGCGACCCACCAGTCGGGATGCCGCAACGACAGCGCGCTGGCGGCGGATCGGGCGCTGGCGGCGGTGGGGAACAGGCCGAAATGCGTGCCGCCCGAGCCGGACATCCGGGCCAGAAGGCACTCCGGCGTCGCGGCGAGGGCATCTTGCACCGCTTCAAGGATCGGGGCGACGCGCAAGGCGGGAGCGACAAGATCGTTGCGGGTCTGCCCGGCCAGCCAGTCGGCGAAGCCGCGCGCGGTTGCCAGCGCTTCGCCGGGCAGGTCTGGCAGCGCCGGACTGTCGCGGGCGGTCAGCGCGGCGAAGACCTGCGGGGTCGGAACCGGAACCCGCGGGTTCGCCAGAACCACCCAGAGCGGCGGCAGGGGCGGCAGGGGCGCCAGTTCCTCGCCGATCCCGGACATCCGCGCCGGGCGGCCTGACAGGCAGACCGGCACATCGGCCCCTAGCCGCAGCACCCTGTCCGAAGCGGGGAGCGGCTGGCCGCCGAACCGCGCCAGCGCGCGCAGGGCCGCAGCCGCATCTGCCGAACCACCGCCGATGCCCGAAGCGACAGGCAGACGCTTGTCCAGAAGAAGCTGTGCATCCGCAACACCCATCAGGCGCGCGGCGCGGAGCACCAGATTGTCCGGCTCGGCCTGCAAACCGCCGGATTCCGGCCCGGTCAGGCGCAGCGTCAACCCGGTGCCGGGCGCAACCTGCACTTCGTCGGCGATGTCGGCGAAGACCACCAGACTGTCGAGCAGATGATAGCCATCGGCCCGGCGTCCGGTGACATGAAGGCAGAGGTTCAGCTTTGCCGGTGCAAGCTCGCGGACCGGCTCAGTTGCCATTCTCGGCAGCCTTGACCGAAGCCCCTGCGGAGCCCTCTTCGGCCATGACGGCATCGAGCCCGACCTCCAGCTTGCGCAGGATGCGGGTCTTGTCCTTGTCGGTCGGTCCGAACGACAGGGCGCGGCGCCACTGGAAGCGGGCCTCGAGCTTGCGGTCGTTCATCCAGTAGACGTCGCCCAGATGGTCGGTGACGATGGGATCGACGGGCTCGAGCAGCGAGGCGCGCTCCATCGGCTCCAGCGCCTCCTTGTAGCGGCCGAGCTTGAAATAGGCCCAGGCGAGGCTGTCGATGATGTAGCCCTGTTCGGGGTCGCCAGCGACGGCCTTTTCGATCATGCCAAGGGCTTCGTCCAGCTTTTCGCCCCGGTCCACCAGACCATAGCCGAGGTAGTTGAGCACCTGCGGCTGGTTCGGGTTCAGTTCCAGCGCCTTGCGGAAATCGGCCTCGGCCGGGGCCCAGTCCTTGGACTGTTCGTGGCAGATGCCGCGATAGAAGTAGAGCACCCAGTCTTCCCGTCCCGCTGCGCTGGTCAGGTCGATGGCGGCGGAATAGGCGACCTTGGCCTCGTCGAAACGTTCCGCGCTGCGCAGGGCATCGGCCAGGGCGAACTGCACCTGGACCAGATCGCCGTGGCTGCGGGCAAGTGTCTGCAAGGCCTCGATGGCGGCATCAACCTTGCCTTGCGCGCGCAGCGCCCCGGCGCGACCGATCTCGGCGGCGACGAAGGCGGGGTCGTCGGGCTTGAAGCTGGTGTAGGTCTGCGTGGCCAGATCGTGCTGGCCGAGGTTTTCCAGCACATCGGCCGTGAGCAGAAGCGCATCGGCATGGTCCGGGCGCAGATAGCCGGCCACGCGAAGATGGACAAGCGTGTAGACCGGGTCCGCCTCGCCGTTGAGCGCGGTCGAGATCGTGTAGAAGACCTCGGCAATCCCGTCCTTTGCGGTGCGGACGGTGTCGAAGGGCAGCGGCTCGCCCGCCTGCAACCGGCGGCGGACGGCATCGACGATCGGGTCGGGGCCGGGGCCGAAGCTGCGGTCGAGAAGCGCCAGCGCGTCGGCGTTGCGTTCCAGCTGGCTGAGGATCTGGGCATGGGCAAAGACCCCGCGCCGCATCACGGTGATGGGACCTGCGGCCTTGCCGGACAGGATTTCGTCGGCGCCTTCGAAATCGCCGACCGAGGCCAGGGCGAGCGCCTTGTGGTAGTAGCCGAACGCCTCGTAACCCTTTTTCTGCGTCAGGGCGTCGAAGGCCTCGATCGCCTCGGACATCTTGCCGTCGCCGACCTTGGCCCAGGCGAGGACCAGCTGGTTTGCCAGATCGCCCAGGTCGCGTCCGGCTGTCGCAGCGGCCTGGATGGCGGCGTAATCCTCGCGGTTGGCTTCGTCGGCGAGAAGGGCGAGTTCGGCAAGCTGGCTGGGGTCGAGGCCAAGTCTGGAGCCGATCTCCTTGCGCTTTGTGGCAACTTCGATGGCCGAGAGAAGGTTGCCTGCGCCGATTTCGGCCAGCAGCGCGCCGTCCAGAAGCGCGGGATTGCCGGGATCGGCGAGCATTGCCCGGCCATACCAGCTGGCTGCGGCGCGGAAGTCGTTTTCCGCCTCGGCGATGCGGGCGGCAAGATAGGCGCCGCTGTCCGCCGCGTCCTCTGCCTGCAAGGGGCTGCCCAGGACCGCCGCAAACACGAGGGCGGTCAGAGTGCGGGAAAACAGGGAACGCATGGGCCTCTCCTTCACGGTCGGGGCGAAGGTAGCCCGGCTGGCCTCGTCGTGCAATGTGGCGAGGCCCGACCTTGCGGCCGGGCCCCGGGGATCTGGACAAGCTTTCGTGAGACGCGCCCCGGGCGGCGTCACATGTTGGGGTAGTTCGGCCCGCCGCCGCCCATCGGCGTGGTCCAGGTGATGTTCTGCGAGGGGTCCTTGATGTCGCAGGTCTTGCAGTGGACGCAGTTCTGGAAGTTGATGCGGAAGGTGGCGTCGCTGCCTTCGCCGAGCACTTCGTAGACGCCCGCCGGGCAGTAGCGCTGGGCGGGTTCGGCGTATTTCGGCAGGTTGACCTGGATCGGAATGCTCGGGTCCTTCAGGACAAGGTGGGCGGGCTGGTTCTCGTCATGGTTGGTGAAGGAGAAGGCGACGTTCGTGAGCCGGTCGAACGAGAGCTTTCCGTCGGGTTTGGGGTAGTCGATGGGCTTGTGGTCCTTGGCAAGGCCGGTGGCGGCGGCGTCGGTCTTGCCGTGGCGCAGCGTTCCGAAGGCAGTGAGGCCGAAGGTGTTGAGCCACATGTCGAGGCCGCCGCCCAACAGGCTGGCGGTCAGGCCATAGCGCGACCACAAGGGTTTGACGTTGCGGACCTTTTTCAGGTCTTTCCCGATGGCGCCGGTGCGGACCTCGGTCTCGTAGGCGGTCAGTTCGTCCTGCGCGCGGCCCGCGGTGATGGCGGCGTGCGCGGCCTCGGCGGCGGCTTTGCCCGACAGCATGGCGTTGTGGTTGCCCTTGATGCGGGGGACGTTCACGAGCCCCGCCGAGCAGCCCAGCAGCGCCACGCCGGGGGCGACCATCTTCGGGATCGACTGCCAGCCGCCCTCGGAGATCGCGCGGGCACCGTAGGCGATGCGTTTGCCGCCCTTGAGGAGGTCCGCCACCATCGGGTGGTGCTTGAAGCGCTGGAACTCCATGTAGGGGTAGAGATGGGGGTTCTCGTAGTTCAGGTGGACGACAAAGCCGACATAGACCTGATTGTTGTCCAGGTGATAGATGAAGGACCCGCCGCCCGCGTTCTTGCCCAGGGGCCAGCCCATCGTGTGGGTGACGGTGCCCTCGCGGTGCTTGGCAGGGTCGATCTCCCAGATTTCCTTCATGCCGAGGCCGAATTTCTGCGGGCAATGGCCTTTCGACAGCTGGTATTTCTCGATCACCTGCTTGGCGAGGCTGCCGCGGACGCCTTCGGAGAGGAAGACATACTTGCCGCGCAGTTCCATTCCGGGTTCGTAGGAGGGGCCCGGTTCGCGGGTTTCGGGGTCGCGGCCGAATTCGCCGGCGACGACGCCGACGACCTTGTCATCCTCGAACACCAGTTCCGAACAGGCCATGCCGGGGAAGATTTCCACGCCCAGACCCTCGGCCACGCCGGCCATCCAGCGGCAGACGTTCGCCATCGAGACGATGTAATTGCCGTGGTTCGACATCAGCGGCGGCATCGGCCAGTTCGGGATGCGCACCTGACCAGCGGGGCCGAGGAGATAGAAGTTGTCCTCCCTGACCGGCACCTTGATCGGCGCGTCCATGTTGCGCCAGTCGGGCAGCAGGGCATCCAGGCCCGAGGGGTCCAGCACCGCGCCCGACAGGATATGCGCGCCGACCTCCGAGCCCTTTTCCAGCACGACGACCGACCGCTCCGGGTCCAGCTGCTTCAGCCGGATCGCCGCCGACAGGCCCGCAGGCCCCGCGCCGACGATCACCACGTCATAGTCCATCTTCTCGCGCTGAATTGCGGTCATCGCTTGTCCTTCCCCGGGGCTGTCCCACCCTGCCCTGAAACGCTGGCATTTCGCGGCTTCCCTGTTGCCGTAGCGGCGACCCAAGGTCAACCGTGACGCAACATCACGCCAGAGGCACATCGCCACGCGAAACTTTCTGTCCCGGCCCCGACCGGACGCTGCCTGTCCGCGGCATCCCCCCTTGCAATTCAGGGCTTCATCGGGTGAGGTGAAGCCAGCCTGGACCGAAGTCATGGATCGTGCCTCGATCCGTGACTTCTTCTTTTACTGTGGAATGTCGATGGAAAAGATCTCGATGACCCGGCGCGGTTTCGACGCGCTGGATGCGGAACTCAAGCAGCTGAAGACGGTGGATCGTCCGGCCATCATCCGGGACATCGCCGAAGCGCGCGAACATGGCGACCTGTCGGAAAATGCCGAATACCACGCCGCCCGCGAAAAGCAGGGTTTCATCGAGGGCCGGATCAAGGAGCTGGAAGGTATCCTGTCGCTTGCCGACGTGATCGACCCGTCAAAGATGTCGGGGCCGATCAAGTTCGGCGCGACCGTCACGCTGGTGGATGAAGAGACGGACGAGGAAAAGACCTACCAGATCGTCGGCGAGGTCGAGGCCGATATCGAGAACGGGCTTCTGAACATGCGCTCGCCGCTGGCGCGGGCGCTGATCGGCAAGGAAGAAGGGGATACGGTCGAGGTCAAGACCCCGGGCGGAACCCGGTCCTACGAAATCCTGTCGATCCGCTATATCTGATCCGGGGAAGGCACCGAGGTGAAACCGGTGATCGAACCGCGCAGAGGTGACAACGGACTTGGCTCTGGCCCCCTGGCGCAGCTGAACGATCGCCCGAACCGCGGGCTGGAGATCGGCGGCATCGCGCTGAGCGTCGTCTGGGTCGTCTTGATCCTGGTCTATGTGCTGATCACCCCGCCGGGAAGCGAGACGCGGGCGCTGGGCGTTCTCATGACCCTCTTGATGGTCGTCCTGCCCATCGCCTTGATCTGGGCGGTGGTCATCACGCTGCGGTCGGTGCGCGAGCTGCGGGCCGAGGCCAAGCGGTTGCAGGCCACGATCGAAGCCATGCGGTCCAGCCAGGTGCAGGCGCAGACCCCGGGCCTGAGGCCGTCGGCGGAGCGGAAGATCGACGAGATCGCCGCCCCGACCAGGCAGGCGGAAGCGGCGTCGGCCAGCTTCACCTCGCGCCGGGACGCGGCGCATGTGGTGCCCTCGGCCGACCGCAAGGCGGCGCTGGTGCAGCCCCGGCCCGAGCCCGCGGTCGAGCAGCCGACGCTGGCGCTGGGCACCCCGGCCGAGGATTTCCGACCACCGCTGTCGGTGGCGCATTTCATCCGGGCGCTGCAATTCCCGGAAACGCCCGAGGACAAGGAGGGCTTTCGCGCGCTGCGGCTGGCGCTGGAGGACCGGACCTCGGCCAAGCTGATCCGGGCGGCGCAGGATGTTCTGACGCTTCTCAGCCAGGACGGCATCTACATGGATGACCTGAAACCGGACATGTGCCATCCCGAGCTTTGGCGGCGCTTTGCCGCAGGCGAGCGGGGCAGGTCCATCGCCGCGCTGGGGGGCATCCGCGACCGGTCGGCGCTGGCCTTGACAGCCGCTCGGATGAAGTCGGACCCGGTCTTTCGCGATGCGGCGCACCATTTCCTGCGCGCCTTCGACAAGACCGTGGCCGCTTTCGAGCCGAATGCGACGGATGCCGAGCTGGCCGAACTGGCCGATACCCGCACGGCGCGGGCCTTCATGCTGTTCGGGCGGGTGACGGGCACCTTCGACTAGCTGCGTCGTCCGGGAAGTCGGCACGGGAAAGCGGGCATCTTGCAGAACGGGTTTCCTAAATGTCGCAGACGTCACGCGGGGGGATGAAACCCTGTTCCGATGTGCCTATGTTCGGCGCCAGACAGAAGTTCAACCGAAAGGGTTTCCAGATGGCTGTCCGCATCAACGACATCGCCCCCGACTTCACCGCCGAGTCCACCGCCGGGACGATCCGGTTCCACGAGTGGCTGGGCGACAGCTATGGCATCATCTTCAGCCACCCGCGCGACTTCACCCCGGTCTGCACCACGGAATTCGCCGCCGTTGCGCAATTGGCGGCAGAGTGGAAGAAGCGCAACACCAAGGTGATCGGCGTCTCGGTGGACAGCGTGCAGGACCACGAGAAGTGGAAGCGCGACATCGAGGCCTTCGGCGGTGCCCCCGCCGATTTCCCGATCATCGACGACACCAGCCTGACGGTGGCCAAGGCCTATGACATGCTGCCCGCCGATTACTATCTGCCGACCGAGGGGCGGACGCCCGCGAATTCGGCCACGGTGCGGACGGTCTATATCGTGGGGCCGGACAAGAAGATCCGCCTGTCGATGACCTACCCCATGTCGATCGGGCGCAACTTCGCGGAAATCCTGCGGGCGCTGGATGCGGTGCAGAAGACCGACGGCGTGCCGCTGGCGACGCCCGCCAACTGGGTGCCGGGGCAGGATGTGATCGTGGCTCTGGCGCTGAACAACGAGCAGGCCAAGGAGCGGTTCGGCGAGCTGGACATCAAGCTGCCCTATCTGCGGTTCGCCAAGGCCTGAACAAGCCGCCCGATTTCCGGGCGGATCGCCTGAAAAATATGCAAAAATGGGGTCGAGTCCGATGTGTGGGCTCGGCCCCTTTTGCTGACCGCGCGTTCCGGTTTGCGGGTGCGCCTGTGCTGTCCCTAGAACTGGGGCATCATGCCGCGAGACAGCCTTGCCCTTCGCACGATCCGCCAGCGGGCCTTTGGTCAGGCCTCGGTCGGGCTTGGGCTGCGGGGGGCGGTGACCTGTCTGCAGGACCTTCGGCAGGAGGGCTCGGCCCGGGCGATGCTGCCCCGCTCGGCGCCGGACTGGCCGGAGGTGGTGTTCCTGAACACTTCGGGCGGGCTGACCTCGGGCGACCGGATCGGGTTCTCGCTGGCCCTGGGCGGCGGCGCGCGGGTGCAGGCGACGACGCAAACGGCGGAGCGGGCTTACCTCGCGCTGGAAGGTCCGGCCTCGCTGACCGTGGCGATGACGGCGGGGGCGGGGGCGGAGCTGGTCTGGGCGCCGCAGGAGACGATCCTGTTCGAAGGGGCAGAGTTGGAGCGGCGGACGGAGATCGAGCTTGGCGACGGTGCGTCCTGCCTGATGTGCGAGATGGTGGTGCTGGGTCGTCGGGCGATGGGGGAACGTCCGCGGGCCTCGCGGCTGACCGACCGTCGGCGGGTCAGCTTGCGCGGGCGGCCACTGTGGGTGGAGCAGTTGCGGCTGGACGAGGGCGCGCTGGCGCTGGCCGATGGGGCGGCGGTGATGCGCGGCGGATCGGCTTTTGCGACGCTGGCGCTGTGTGGGCAGGGGCGCGAGGCGGCGGTGGATGCGGTCCGGTCGGTTCCGGTGCCCGAAGGGGTGACGGCAGGGGTCTCGGGCTGGAACGGGCGCTGCCTGATGCGCGCCGTGGGGGCGGAGCCCTGGCCGCTGAAGATTTACCTCGGCGCGGTGCTGGCGCGGCTGACGGGCCGCCCCTTGCCGCGCGTCTGGCAGATGCAGGGAGTGAACCCATGAACCTGACCCCGCGCGAGAAGGACAAGCTGCTGGTCTCGCTGGCCGCGATGGTCGCCCGTGGCCGCCTTGCGCGGGGCGTCAAGCTGAACCACCCCGAAGCCGTTGCACTGATTACCGATTTCGTCGTCGAGGGCGCGCGTGACGGGCGCAGTGTCTCGGACCTGATGCAGGCGGGCGCCCATGTCATCACCCGCGATCAATGCATGGAAGGCGTGCCCGAGATGATCCACTCCGTTCAGGTCGAAGCGACCTTTCCCGATGGCACCAAGCTGGTGACCGTCCACCATCCGATCCGCTGAGAGAGGCATCCCATGTCGCGTATCCTGCTTGCCGCCCTGATCCTGCTGCCCCTGCCTGCCCTGGCCCATACCGGGGATCACGCGGGCGGGTTTGCTTCAGGCATCCTGCATCCCCTGACCGGGAGCGACCATCTGCTGGCGATGTTCGCCGTGGGTCTATGGGCGGCGAGCCTTGGCGGGCGGGCGCTGTGGGCGCTGCCGCTGGCCTTTGTCGCCGCCCTGGCGGTGGGCGGGAGTGCCGGGGTGATGGGTGTGCAGATGCCGCTGGTGGAGCCGGCGATTCTGGCCTCGCTGGTCGTGTTCGGGGTGGCGTCGGCCATTGCCCTGCGGCTGCCGCTGGGGGCTGCGGTGGCGGGAACGGCGGTCTTCGGGCTGGCGCATGGGCTGGCGCATGGGGCCGAGGCGACGGGGGACTTCGCGCCCTTTGCGGCAGGGTTCGTGCTGTCCTCGCTGGGCCTGCACCTGTGCGGGCTGGCCATCGGGCGCATCCCCATGCTGCCGCGCGCGCTTGGCGCCGGAGTGGCTGTGGCGGGCCTTGCTCTGGCCGTGGCGGGCTAGGCGATGATCCCGGGGGAAATCTTCGCCGCCGAGGGCGAGATCGAGCTGAACGCGGGAGCGCCCGTCACCGTGCTGATGGTGGCCAATACCGGAGACCGCCCGGTGCAGGTGGGCAGCCATTACCACTTTGCCGAGACCAACCCGGGCCTGAGTTTCGACCGCGAGGCCGCGCGGGGGCAGCGGCTGGACATTCCGGCAGGCACGGCGGTGCGGTTTGAACCCGGTCAATCGCGCGAGGTGCGCCTTGTTCCGATCCTTGGCCGTCGCCATGTCTATGGGTTCAACGCAGCTGTCATGGGACCGCTGTAGGCTGTCCTGACACAGCGCCGAAAGGAAACCCGATGTTCCCGACCCCCTTGCAGATGATGACCCTGTCGATCCGCACCGCGACCATGCTGGCAGAGGCGCAGATGGTGATCGCCATGCGCCTGCTGGGCATGGCCGGGATGTGGCGCGTCTCGCCGTCCGAGAATGCCCGCATGGTCAGCGAGAAGATGGACGCCGTGCAGCAGTCAGCCTTTTCGGCCACTCGTGCCGTCATGCAGGGCAAATCACCCGCTGCCATCGCCGACGTTGCCCTGAAGCCCATCAGCCGCCGCACCAGCGCGAACGCAAAGCGCCTTGCCCGTCGCGGCCCCGGAACCCCGTGAAGGAACGCCATGGCCCACCGGATTGCCCGCCAAGACTATGCCGCGATGTATGGCCCGACCACGGGCGACCGGGTTCGCCTGGGTGACACCGATCTGATTATCGAGGTCGAACGGGACCTCACGACCTACGGCGAGGAGGTGAAGTTCGGCGGCGGCAAGGTGAACCGCGACGGGATGGGGCAGTCCCAGGTGCCACGCCTGGGCGGGGCTGTGGATACAGTGATCACCAACGCGCTGATCGTGGACTGGACGGGTATATACAAGGCCGATGTCGGCCTGCGCGACGGGTTCATCCACGCCATCGGCAAGGCCGGGAACCCCGATACCCAGCCCGGTGTGACGATCATCATCGGCCCCGGCACCGAGGTCATCGCGGGCGAGGGGCGCATCCTGACCGCGGGTGGGATCGACGCGCATATCCACTTCATCGCGCCGGGTCAGATCGACGATGCGCTGCATTCGGGGATCACCACGATGCTCGGCGGTGGCACCGGCCCGGCGCATGGGACTTTGGCCACGACCTGCACGCCGGGACCCTGGCATATCGGGCGGATGTTGCAGGCGCTGGACGCTTTCCCGATCAACTTCGGTCTGGCAGGCAAGGGCAATGCCAGCCGCCCCGAGGCGCTGGTCGAGATGGTCAATGCGGGTGCTTGTGCGTTGAAATTGCACGAGGATTGGGGAACGACCCCTGCCGCCATCGACTGCTGCCTTTCGGTCGCGGACGATATGGACGTGCAAGTCATGATCCATACCGACACATTGAACGAGAGCGGGTTCGTGGAGAATACTCTGGCCGCGATCAAGGGCCGCACGATCCATGCCTTCCACACCGAAGGTGCGGGTGGGGGCCATGCGCCCGACATCATCAAGGTGGTCAGCCAGCCGAACGTGCTGCCCTCGTCCACCAACCCGACGATGCCCTACACGGTGAACACCATCGAAGAGCATCTGGACATGCTGATGGTCTGCCACCATCTGGATCGGTCGATCCCCGAGGACGTGGCCTTTGCGGAAAGCCGCATCCGGCGCGAGACGATCGCGGCCGAGGATATCCTGCACGACATGGGGGCGTTTTCGATCATCTCGTCGGACAGTCAGGCGATGGGCCGGGTGGGCGAGGTCATCACCCGCACCTGGCAGACCGCCCACAAGATGAAGCAGCAGCGCGGGCGGCTGGCCGAGGAGACGGGGGACAACGACAATGTCCGCGTCCGTAGATACATCGCGAAATACACGATCAACCCGGCTTTGGCGCAGGGGCTTTCGCGGCATGTGGGAAGTGTCGAGGTGGGCAAGCGGGCCGATCTGGTGCTGTGGTCTCCGGCGTTCTTCGGTGCCAAGCCCGAGATGGTGCTGGTCGGCGGGACGATTGCGATGGCGCAGATGGGGGACACCAACGCCAGCATCCCGACGCCGCAGCCGGTGTTTTCGCGGCCCATGTTCGGGGCCTTCGGCCGGTCGCTGGAGCGGGGGTCGGTGCTGTTTGTCAGTGCGGCGGCGGAGGCGGCGGGGATTGACGGGCAGCTCGGGCTGCGCAAGGACCTTGTGGCGGTGTCAGGCACTCGGACGGTGACAAAGGCCGATCTGAAGCTGAACAGCGCGATGCCGATGATCGAGGTGCATCCCGAGACCTACGAAGTGCGGGCGGATGGGGAGTTGCTGACCTGTGCCCCGGCGGCCGAACTCCCCCTCGCGCAACGCTATTTCCTGTACTGACATGGCCTTTCCCCTGCCCGCCCGCACGCATCTGCCGAAAGGCCAATGGCATGGCCCGGCTGCCGCCGTGGTCACGCTGTCCTATGACGAACGGTTTCTGCGGCGAAAGCGGCTGGTGACGGATGCCGGGGAGGCCGTGATGGTCGATCTGGCGCAGACGACGAACCTTGAACCGGGAGATGCCTTGCAGACCGATGACGGGCGGCTGGTCGAAGTGCGGGCGGCGGATGAGCCTGTGGTGCGGGTGACCGGGCCGAACCTTGTGCGGCTGGCCTGGCATATCGGCAACCGGCATACGCCGTGCGAGGTGCAGGCGGACCATCTGGTGATCCGGCAGGATCATGTGCTGGAGGCGATGCTGGTCGGCCTGGGGGCCAGCCTGACGCGGGTGATCGCCCCGTTCCGGCCGGAAGGCGGGGCCTATGGGCATGGTCGGACGCTGGGGCATGACCACGGGCCGCATGGCTTTCCCCTTGCGCATCATGGCTGAGCTTGACCGCCTGCGCCTGACGCAGATCCTGTCGCCCGCCTTTCCCATCGGGTCCTTCGCGCATTCGCAGGGCCTGGAATGGGCGATTGCTTCGGGTGCCGTGCGGGATGGAGCGGGGATGGAGGACTGGGTTGGGTCGGTCATCAGCCGCGGCTCGGGCTTTGCGGATGCGGTGTTCCTGTCGATGGGCCGCCGACCCGGCGCCGATCTTGACGCCCTGGCGGACCTTTACGAGGCCTATCTGCCCTCGGTCGGGCGGCGGTTGGAGGCGATGGAACTCGGGCGCGGATTCGGGGCGATGACAAAGGCGGGACCGGTGGACCTGCCGTATATACTCGCCGTTGCCCGCGAGACCGCTGCTTTGGATGTCCCGGAAGCCGAAGTCCTTGGCCTGTATCTACAGGCGCTGGCGGTGCAGCTTCTGTCGGTCGCGGTGCGGTTCATGCCGCTGGGGCAGGGTGAGGCGCAACGGGTGCTGGCGGCTATCGCCCCGGTGATCGCGGATGCGGCAGTGCGGGCCTCGGGCGCGGGGGAGGAGGCGCTTTGCACCTTCACCCCGGGCGCGGACATCGCGGCGATGGCGCAGGAACACATGGAAACGAGGATCTTCCGGTCATGACATCCCCCAACGGACCCCTGCGCGTCGGGATAGGCGGCCCGGTCGGTGCGGGCAAGACCACGCTGACGGCGGCTCTGGCGCGGGTGCTGGCGCCGCAACTGTCCATGGCGGTCATCACCAACGACATCTACACCCGCGAGGATGCAGAGTTCCTGATGCGCGCCCAGGTCCTGCCGCTGGACCGGATCCGTGGGGTGGAAACCGGGGGCTGCCCGCATACCGCGATCCGTGAGGATGCCAGCATCAATCTTGCGGCGGTGGCGGACCTGCGGGCGGTGCATGCAGATCTGGACCTGATCCTGATCGAAAGCGGCGGCGACAATCTGGCGGCGACCTTTTCGCCGGAACTGGCGGACCTGACGATCTATGTGATCGACACGGCGGCAGGGCAGGACATTCCGCGCAAGAAGGGGCCGGGGCTGATGCGGTCGGATATTCTGGTGGTGAACAAGACCGACCTTGCGCCCTATGTGGGGGTCGATCTGGGGATGCTGGAAGCCGATGCGGCGAAGGCCCGGGCGGGGCGGCCCTTCGTGCTGTCGGACCTGAAGAGCGGCAAGGGTCTGGACCGGATCGTTGGCCTTCTGGCCGAGCTGGGGGGCCTGGAGGTGAGGGCCGGTCCGGGTGGTCAGGACGCGTCGGATTTCGGTAACAGATAGACCGGCGCGCCCAGCTCGACCTCGTCGTAAAGCGCGATGATGTCCTCGTTCACCAGCCGCACGCAGCCGTTCGAGACCGCCGAGCCGATGGTCCAGGGCTCGGGCGTGCCGTGGATGCGCAGGAAGGTGTCGTTGCCCGCCTCGTCGAAGAGATAGAGCGCCCGTGCCCCCAGCGGGTTGTCGGGTCCGCCCGGCATTCCGTCGGCATATTTCGCATAGCGCTTGGGGTCACGGTCGATCATCGCGCGGGTGGGTGTCCAGCTGGGCCATTCCCGTTTCGCGCCCAGCGTGAAGGCGCCGGATTCATACAGGTTGCCGCGTCCGATCCCGACGGAATACTGGATGCCGCGCGTCGGAGAGCGGACAAGATACAGCACGAAATAGTCGGGATCGACGATGATAGAGCCCACGTCCTGCGGTTCGGCAAATCGGACGGGGCGGGGCAGGTATTCCTCGGGGACGACCCAGTCTTCGGCGCTGCGGGCACGGGCGCGCAGGGGCAGCACGGCGGCAAGGGTTGCGCCGAGAACCAGCCGACGGTTGAGCACGGCTTGCATCATCCCACTCCGTTTTCCTGGCCATCGGATCGGCATGGCACAGGTGAAACATAGGATGGAAAAGGCCCCGGGAGTTACCCCCGGGGCCTTCACATTCACGCCAGCAGAAAGCCTCAGCCCTCGGCGGCTTCTTCCTTCTTCTCGGTGATTTCCTCACCGGTCTCCTGGTCGACCATCTTCATGCCAAGACGGACCTTGCCGCGGTCGTCGAAGCCCAGAAGCTTGACCTTGACCTCCTGGCCTTCCTTCAGAAGCTCGTTCGGGTGGTTCAGGCGCTTGTTGGCGATCTGGGACACGTGCACCAGACCGTCGCGCTTGCCGAAGAAGTTCACGAAGGCGCCGAAGTCGACCAGTTTCACCACCTTGCCGGTGTAGACTTGGCCTTCTTCGGGTTCGGCCACGATCGACCAGATCATGTCGTAGGCCTTCTTGATGGCGCCCGCGTCGTTCGAGGCGATCTTGATCTGGCCGTCGTCGTTGATGTCGACCTTGGCGCCCGACTGCTCCACGATCTCGCGGATGACCTTGCCGCCCGAGCCGATCACTTCGCGGATCTTGTCGGTCGGGATCTGCATCGTCTCGATCTTCGGCGCGTATTCGCTGAAGCCCTGCGGCGCGCTGATGGCTTTGGCCATCTCGCCCAGGATGTGCATACGGCCGTCCTTGGCCTGGGCCAGGGCCTGCTTCATGATCTCGGGCGTGATGCCCGCGACCTTGATGTCCATCTGAAGGCTGGTGATGCCGTTCGCGGTGCCCGCGACCTTGAAATCCATGTCGCCGAGGTGATCCTCGTCGCCCAGGATGTCGGTCAGGACCGCCCAGTCGCCGTCCTCTTCCAGCACCAGACCCATGGCCACACCCGCCACCGGCGCCTTCAGCGGCACACCCGCGTCCATCATCGACAGAGAGCCACCGCAGACCGAGGCCATGGAGGAGGAGCCGTTCGATTCGGTGATCTCGGAGACCACGCGGATGGTGTAGGGGAAGTCGGTCGGGGCCGGGAGAACCGCCTGCAGGGCGCGCCAGGCAAGCTTGCCATGGCCGATTTCGCGCCGGCCGGGCGAGCCCACACGACCCACTTCGCCGACCGAATAGGGCGGGAAGTTGTAGTGCAGAAGGAAGTTCGACCGGTAGTTGCCGTTCAGCGCGTCGATGATCTGCTCGTCCTCGCCGGTGCCCAGCGTGGTGACGACCAGGGCTTGCGTTTCACCCCGGGTGAACAGGGCCGAGCCATGCGCGCGCGGCAACACGCCGGTTTCGCAGACGATCGGGCGGACGGTTTTCGTATCGCGGCCGTCGATCCGGCGACCATGTTTCACCACGTCGCCGCGCAGAACCGCAGATTCCAGCTTCTTGATCGCCGGATAAAGGTTCGGGTCGGCCCGGTCTTCCTCGGTCATCGCGGCCTTGATCGCCTCGACCGCGGCCTCGATGGCAGTGGTGCGTTCCTGCTTGTCGCGGATCGCGAAGGCGGCGCGCATCTGAGCCTCACCGGCCTGCTTTACCTTGGCGTACAGCGCCGAATAGTCCGGCGGGGTGAAGTCGAAGGGGTCCCTGGCCGAATGTTCGGCGAAGTCGATGATGAGGTCGATCACCGGCTGCATCTGTTCGTGGCCGAAGACCACGGCGCCCAGCATTTCCTCTTCGGTCAGCTCGTAAGCCTCGGATTCCACCATCATCACGGCGTCCTTGGTCCCGGCGACGACCAGGTCAAGGCGCTGTTCGGGCTTCATGCGCAGCTGCGTCATGTCGTCCATCGACGGGTTCAGCACATACTTTCCGTCGACGAAACCGACGCGGGCCGCACCGATCGGACCCATGAACGGCACGCCCGAGACGGTCAGCGCCGCCGAGGCTGCGATCATCGACACGATGTCGGGATCATTCACGAGGTCGCAGGACAGCACGGTGCACATCACCAGCACTTCGTTGCGGAAGCCTTCCACGAACAGCGGGCGGATCGGGCGGTCGATCAGGCGGGAAACCAGCGTTTCCTTTTCCGAGGGCCGCGCCTCGCGCTTGAAGAAGCCGCCGGGGATCTTGCCGGCTGCGTAGTATTTTTCCTGGTAGTGAACGGTCAGGGGGAAGAAGTCCTGACCTTCCTTCGCCGTCTTGGCAAAGGTCACGTTGGCCATCACCTGGGTCTCGCCCAGCGTCGCGATCACCGACCCATCGGCCTGGCGCGCAACTTTCCCCGTTTCCAGAGTGAGCGTCTCGCTGCCCCACTGGATCGATTTCTTGGTCACATTGAACATGTATCGTTTCCTCTGGAGATGCGGCCCCTGCCGTCATCCCCGCTATCTGGCGGCCCCATTGCCGCCCCTCCCCCGCATCCTTTGCATGTGCCCCGGGGGCGGGCCTCACGTCTCAGATGGCGGGGCCATACAGGAAAACCGTTGCGAATGAAAGAACGGATGCAGGGGCGCGGTCAGAAGATCGCGTGCGCCCCGCGGTCATCCGCCACCTCGCCCCGCAGCATGGCGGCGTAGTGGTCCTCCAGCCGGTCGGTGCCGAACTCGGGCGTGGCGTCCGAGTCGTAGGATTGCGTGGCGGGGTTCCAGACCAGCATCGATTGCGTGGCATAGTAGCGCCCGATGCGGGCCAGCTGTGCCTTGGCCTTCAGGCGCGGCGACAGGGTGCCGAGGGCCGTCAGCACCGCGACGATCGTGGTCATCAGCGCGACGGGGACATGCCTGATGCGGACGGGCTGGCCGGTGAGGCGTTCCAGCATTGCGGCCTGGTCCAGCGGAGTGATCGCCGGGCCGGGGCCACCGATGGGCAGGATGCGGTTGCGCAGGGCGGGGTCGGAGAGGGTGAGGCTCAGGTAGCGTCCAAGATCGGCGTCCGAGATCGGCTTGCAGGCGGTCAGTCTGCCGTCGCCGAAGACGAGGAACGGGCGGTTGTCGCGGACGCGGGCAACCTGACCGGAGAGCGATTTGAAATAGGCCGTCGGGCGGACGATGGTCCAGTCAAGAGGGGCGGCTTGCAATTCGGCCTCGAAGGCCAGCTTGGCGCGCTGAAACTCCAGCAGCGGTTTCTGAACGCAGATCGCGGAGAGGAGCGTGAAGTGGCGCACTCTGGCTGCGACCGCGGCCTTCAGCGCGGTGGAATTGGCGGCGTGGTCCACGGCCCAGGCGTCCTTCGGTGCCCCGGTGCGGCTGGCGAGGCAGGAGACGACGGCGTCGATGCCGGACAGGGCGGCGGCGAGGGGGTCGGGCTGAACCTGCCCCCTCAGGATGGTGCAGCCGGGCAGCAGGTCGGCATCAGCCTCGGGTCGGATCAGCGCGGTGACGCGGTGCCCATCGGCCCGCAAGGCCCGCGCCGTCGCCCGGCCGATCGTGCCGGTGCCGCCGAGAAGAAGGACGTTCAGACTGGCCATGGTGCCAGAATGCAGAACGCCCGACCTCTGGCAAGGCCGGGCGTCGGGCAATGGAACGCAAGGACGATCAGATCGCCGACTTGATCCAGTTTTCCAGCGCGGCCTTCGGCGCGGCGCCGACCTTGTTCGACACGACCTGGCCGTCCTTGAACATGAACAGGGCCGGGATGCCGCGCACACCAAGAGTGGCGGGGCTGTCCGGATTTTCGTCCACGTTGACCTTCACGATCTTCACCTTGCCTGCGTATTCGGTGGCAAGTTCTTCCAGCGCCGGGCCGATCTGGCGGCAGGGGCCGCACCATTCGGCCCAGAAGTCCACCACGACCGGAATTGGCGACTTGCGGACTTCGGCATCGAAGGTGGCGTCGGTGACTGCGACGGTGGCAGCGCCCATGATCGTTCTCCTGCGGGATTTGTCTGACGGAAAGGGTAAGAAGCCGGGACGGGAAGGTCAAGGGATCGTGGTGCAGGCGAGGGCCGCCCTCACGATCTCGGGATCGACGGGCATCAGGCGCGGCGTCTTGGTCCAGAGGATCGCCGTCTCGATCCGGCGGTCGGGGTAGATTGCCGCCAGCATGTAGGCATAGGCGCCAAGCTGGCGAAGGATGCCTTCGGGGATGTCCTTGGGCCGGTCGGGGACCAGTGCGTTCGACTTGTAGTCGATGATGAGGATGCGGTCGGGGCCCAGGATCAGCCGGTCGATCGACCCAGCAAGGATGCGGCCCTGCCAGGGGGCGGTGACGGCGACTTCGGTCAGGCTGTCTGCGGCAAAGAGGGCCGCAAGGTCGGGGTGGCGCAGGACACGTTCTGCCTCGGCCAGAACCGCAGCGCGGTAGGCGGCGTCGGGAACAAGGGCCTCGGCATGGCTGCTCCAGGCGGCCGGATCAAGGCCGGGCAGGCGTTCGAGAAGGAGGTGCAGCGCGGTGCCGCGGGCGCGGGCCTCGGCTTCGGGCAGGGTCGGTTCGCCGGGCAGCGCCTTGGGGCCGCCAAGGTCGGACGGGGACAGGACCGCAGGGGGCCGCGGGTCGGGCGGCGCGGGCCGGTTCGCCCAGTCGGGCAGGGTGGGAAGGGGGATCTCGATCTTCTCCCTGCGCAGCGGAGGTGGCCAATCGCCGTAGCTGTGCCGCAGGATGCCGCCCTCGAGGGTGGTCGCGTCTTTCGCGGCAACGGCAGCGCTGATCAGCCGGTGCCAGGTCGTGTCCTTGCTGACCTTTCCCGACCCCGCCGCCACAAGCCAGCAGCGCGCCCGGGTCATCGCCACATAAAGAAGCCGCAGCCGTTCGGCCGCATCGCGTTCGGCCCGCAGGGCGCGCTCGGCGGCAATCGGGGCGGGGCTTTCGTCCTTGCCGACCTTCCACACCGCCTTCCCGTCCCCGAGAGTGACGATCTGGCCGCGTTCGGGTGTGGTGGTGTCGGCGCATTCGGCGAGGATGACGATATTGGCTTCAAGGCCCTTGGCGCCGTGAACGGTCATCACCCGGATCAGGTTGCCCTCGCCGTCCATCTGGCGTTTGACCTCGATGTCGTCGGTTTCCATCCAGGTCAGAAAGCCGGTGAGGCTGGGGACCTCGACCGTCTCGTAGGCAAGCGCCTGGCTGAGCAGTTCGTCGATGCCGTCCTCGGCCTCTGGCCCCAGGCGGCTTATCAGCTTGCGGCGGCCGTCGTGACGGTGGAGCACGCGTTCGATCAGGTCGTAGGGGCGCAGGAAATCGGCCTGGCTGCGCATGTCGTCAAGAAAGGCCCGGGTGGCCTCGTGACCGGGATGATCGCGCAGCGCCTCCCACAGGTAGCCCTTGCGGGGATGGGCAAGGCGGAACAGGTCGGCTTCGGACCAGCCGCACAGCGGCGAGCGCAGGACGGCGGCCAGCGAGAGGTCGTCTTCGGGCGTGTCAAGGAAGGCCAGAAGCGCCGACAGGTCCTTGACGGCAAGGTCGCCGCCAAGTTTGAGCCGGTCGGCCCCCGCGATGGGAAGCTCCAGCTTCTTGCAGGCGCGGATGATGTGGTGGAACACACCCGAGCGGCGCTGGACGAGGATCAGGAAGTCGCCATAGCGGATCGGGCGTTCGGTAGGCTCGCCTTTCCTGGGTGCCAGCGGGATCTGCTCGCCGCCGTCCACGCGCGCCTTGATCCATTCGGCGATGTGCTGGGAAAGCCGGATCTGAGGGTCTTCGGGATGCGTGGTGTCGAGCGGTTCATACCAGGGGCCGGGTTCCGGCTTGTCTTCCTTTTCCAGGACGGGCCAGACATCCACGCGACCGGGCAGGGTTTCGTGGATCGCGATGTGATGCGACTTGCCGCCCAGCGCGGCTTGTTCCGCTGGCGTGAAGGTTGCATCCACCACATCGAGGATGGCGCGAGACGAGCGGAAGGAATGTTCCAGAACGCTGTCGTTCAGCCCGCGGCCCCCGGCGAGACGGTCGCTGAAATGGGCGCGCATCCGGTCGAAGGCCGCGACATCGGCGCCCTGGAAGGAATAGATCGACTGCTTCTTGTCGCCGACCACGAAGAGGGTCCGGTTCCGCGTGGCCGCGCCTTCCCCGGCGACAATCTCGGCGGCGAGGGCTTCGATCAGGTCCCATTGCTCGGGGCTGGTGTCCTGGGCTTCGTCGACAAGGATGTGGTCGATCCCGCCGTCCAGCCGGTAAAGCACCCAGGCGGCCAGCGACGGATCGGTCAGCAGGGTCTTGGCGCGGCGGATCAGGTCGTCGAAGTCGAGAAGCCCGCGCGCGGCCTTGCGGCGTTCGTATTCGGGCAGGAAGACAGCGGCGAAATCATGCAGGGCAAGGGTCTTTTCGGCGGCGGCGAGGGCGATGCGTTTCTGCCGGGCGGCTTCGACCCTGGCCATGAGGTTGTTCAGCGGATCGATGAGGTTGCCAAGCTTTGGCCGGGTCTCTTTGGTCGGGAAGGCGTCGATCTTCGCAGTATAGTGCTTGGACGGGTCCTTGCTGCCCGCCTTGTTCAGGAGCCAGTCTTCCAGCACTTCCAGCGTCCGGGAGGTTGGCGTCGTGAGGTTCAGAGCACCGAGCGCCCTGGCCGCCTTGACATCCGTCGCAGTCCCGGTGGACAGGATCGAGACGACTTCGGCCATCCACATGGCTTCGTCACCGAAGAACACGTCTGCAAGGATGTCGCCTGCCGTCGTTTCCGGTTCCAGGCCGAACAGCCGCCAGACCCTTTCCCTGTCCAGCGGCGGGTCGAAACTGGCGCGGTGGTGGGCGATCTCCTCGATCAGCTTGCCGAAGTCCTCGCCGTTCTGCACTTCGGTCAGGCGGCGGACGACGGCGGCGTTCGGGCCGTCGGCCATTTCCTCGACGATCTCGGCGCGCATCAGGCGGCCCGAACGGTCGTCCATCTCGACGAAGCCGGGGGAGACGCCGGCCTCCAGCGGGAAGCGGCGCAGGAGGCTGGCGCAGAAGCTGTGGATGGTCTGGATGCGCAGGCCGCCGGGGGTTTCGATCGCGCGGGCGAAGAGCTGGCGGGCGCGGGCCAGACGGTCAGGCGGGTTGTCGGTTTCGCCCAGGTCGGTAAGTGCCTTGCGCAGTCTGGCCTCGGGCATCATCGCCCATTCGCCAAGCCGGTCGAAAAGCCGGTTCTGCATCTCGGTCGCGGCGGCCTTGGTGTAGGTGAGGCAGAGGATCAGCTGCGGCTCGACACCTGACAGGAGGAGCCGGGCCACCCGGTCGGTGAGGACGCGGGTCTTGCCCGAACCGGCGTTGGCCGACAGCCAGGTGTTGCTGGCGGGGTGGGCGGCGGCGATCTGGCGGGTGAAGGCCTCGGTCATGCCAGCGTCTCGGGCCTGGGGGTGTCGGTCATCTCCCATTCGCCGAACCGCGAAAGGTGATCGTAGTCGCTGGGGTCGTTGGTCTTCTGCATCGCGCGTCTGGCGGTGTAGCCTTGGGTCGGTCGCGTAAAGTTGCGTATCAACCTGGCAAACTCATCCCAGACGGCGGCGACCTTTCCGGGTTCAAGGTCGATCACCGCGGGTTTCACATCCGCTTTCACCCCGTAATAGATCACCCGCGCGACCTCTTCGGCGGTCAACCCCTTGAAGCCGCCGCTCTCGGCCATCGCAGCCAGCAGCAACAGCTGCTTGTCGAAGTGTTCCTGTTCGTCTTTTGATGGCGGTGAGCCGGTCTTGTAGTCGATCAGCAGCAATCTCCCGTCGTCCAGCCGGTCGATCCGGTCGGGCTTGCCCGTCAGGGTGAAGTCGAGACCCGGCAGTTGCACGGCGCCTTTCTCCTCCAGCAGGACGGGCGTGCCGCCGGTGTTGGCAGAGAAGTCAAGGAACGCGTCCGCCGCCTTGGCGATGCGGCTGCGCCAGATCGTCCGGGCCAGAGGCCAGGCGACCTGTTCGGCCAGGACGGCGTCGGCGATGGACAAGAGCGTTTCCCGCGTGCCGCCGCCACGGCGCAGGAAGACTTCCAGGATCTCGTGCAGCACCACACCGCGCAGCCGGGGGTCGGCCTCGCGGCGCAGGGGGTCGAGAGGTCTCAGCTTGAGAACATGCTTGGCGTAGATCGCATAGGGGTCGCGGATCAGGGTCTTGATCTCGGTCACAGACAGCTTGCGCGGACGCGCGGCGACCGGCGGACGGGGAGAGGGGCGCGGGGCACCATCGGCCTTTTCCGTGGCATCGAAGGCCTGGGCCAGGTGCAGCCAGGCCTCGCCCCGGGCCCGCATCGCGGCCAGGGCCTCGGGTCCGTTCCGGTCGGGCAGGCCGCCCATCAGGTTCACCAGCCGGTTCAGCCAGCGCGAGGGCACGGTCTCCGCCTCGGCCCCGCGTCTGGACCGGCTGAGCACGACACGCGGTGCGGCGACGGCCTGCTGGTAGTCATGCGCCGACAGGCCGATCCGGCGTTCAGGCAGAAGAAGGCCCGCCTCTTTCCGCATGGCCCGGTTCAGCCAGGGGTCGGCTGGCGGCTGCGCGGGCCAGGTGCCATCGTTCAACCCGCCAAGGATCACGAGGTCGGCGCCCTGGACGCGGCTTTCCAGCGTGCCCCAGATCATGATGCCGGGATGCACGCTTTCGGTTTCTCGCACCTCGTGACGCTGCAAGACGCCAAGGAAGATGCCGGCATAGTCCATCGGCGTCATGTCGCCCGCCGCCGAGGCCTCCTGCTGCAATTCAGCCAGCGCCTTCGCGGCCTCTTCTCCCGCCGCCTTCAGCCACAGCGCGCCGCTGCCTGCCGTGTCGAAGCCTGCGGCCAGCCGTTCCGACAGCCGCAGGTGCAGGGCTACGAAGTCCGACAGCGATTGCCGCCCCAGCGTTTCGTGGCCACAGAGGGTGTCGGCGACGATGGCGGCCCAATCTGCGGCCTGCGGGATGTCGGAACGCTCGGCCCAGTCCTTCAGGCTTTGCGCCGTCGGGAAGGCGGGACCGTTGCGGCGGATGTGCAGCTCCAGCTCGCGCGTGAGGATCAGGTGGGGGCCTCGCCCGGCGCCGGTGAAGGCGAGCGGGTGTTTGAGCAGCGCCAGCAGCGCGTCGGCGGTCAGCTTCTGGCCGAAAAGCGCCGCGATCTGCCGCATGAGCCGGCCGGGCGCGGAGAGGGCAAGCGGTCGCCCGGCGGAATCGTCGGGGCGGATGCCCCAGCGGTCAAGCGCGGCGGTGACGCGGCGGGTCAGGTTGCGGTCGGGCGAGATCAGCGCGGCGCGGGTGCCATCCTCGGCCGCCCTGCGCAGGATCAGTGCGATGGCCAGGGCCTCGGCCCGGGGGCTGGGAGCCTCCAGAAGGCTGAGGCCCTGGGTCGCGGCAAGAAGATCGGGAAGGTTCGGCCCCTCGGCCAGCCATTGATGCGTGGTCGGCGCGGGACGCAGCGAGAGCGACACGAGCTTGTTCCGCTGGGGGTCGGGGGCAGGGGTATGGGTCCAGCGCCGCACGTCCTGCGGGCCGCAGCCCAGAAGGTCCATCAGGCGGCGAAAGCGGAACTGGGGGTGGTCTTCGGCAAGCAGGACGTCGTCCATCCCCGCCCAGACCTCGGGCGGCAGGTCGAAGTCGTAGCCGGGCAGGACGATGCGCCCCTGCGGCAACTGAGCGACAGCCTGCATCAGAAGGGCAGTGGTTCCCCGCGACCCGGTGGAGCCTGCAAGGACCACCGGCCCCGGTGGAGGCGTGGCGGCCCAGCTTTCGGCAAGGCCCGCGACGGCGCGGCGCAGGATCGTTTCGGCATCCGGGGCGTCATCGGACAGGGCCTCGGTCACGATGCCGAGAAAGGCCTGGGTCCGGGCCCAATGCGCGGAGTGGTTGGCCACGTCCAGCGCGGCGATGCGGTCGGGCGTGACGCCTTCGCCCTGCATCTCTTCGATCAGGCCGGCAAGGCTGTCGGCCAGTTCATAGAGCGCCGCGCGGGGAAAATGCGTGGTGCCGGTGGCGAGGAGCCGGTCGAGCAGGACCGACAGTACCAGCCGACGCCGCAGCGGCGAGATGGGCCGGGGCAGCGGCAGGTTGGCCAGAAGGGCGGCCTCGGTCACAAGGTGGATGCGGGGAAGGAACCGGGCGCCCGTGGCTTGCAGGCAATCGGTCACCCGTCTGCGCATGCGCTGGGTGTTCACGATCAGGGTGACCCGGGCCATCGCCTCGGGCGGGTCGTCCTTCACGAGGTCCAGGAGACCCGCCACCAGTTCGGCGGGAAAATGGACGCCGGGCGGAAGGGCGAAAAGGGGGACAGGCCTAGCCATGCCGGGCATCGTGAAGCAGGCGCTCGGCCTCGGCAATCCCTTCCGGGTGGCCGACATCGCACCAGTCGCCGGGATGGAGGACGCCGAAGGCGGTTCCGGCGGCGATCATCCGGTCCCAGACACGGTTCAGCGAGAAGACCTCGTCTGGAATGGCGCGAAGGCGGTCGGGGTTGAGGATCTGCGCGCCGATGTAGACGTGATCCTCTCCCCCCGTCCCGCGTGACAGGCGGCCTTCGGCGTCGAGACGGAAGTCGCCCTTCGGGCCATGGGCGCGCGTCTTTTGCAGCGGCAGGAGAAGGAGAAGCGCCTCCATCCGCGCGCCGTCCCAGGCGGCGGCGAGCGTTTGCAGCGGGTTCGGTCCGGTCCAGATGCCGTCGCTGTTCAGGATGGCGACCGGCCCGTCGCCAAGCAGAGGCAGCGCGGCCTTCAGGCCCCCGCCGGTTTCCAGAATCCGGTCGGCCTCATGGCTGATCGTGACGCCGCGACCGGCCAGATGCGCGGCCATCTGATCGGCGCGGTAGTGGGTGTTCACGACGATGCGGCCGACATCGGCGGCTTTGGCCACGTCCAGCGCATGGTCGATCAGCGCCCGCCCGGCGACCGGGATCAGCGGCTTGGGCCGGTCAGCGGTCAGCGCCCGCATCCGGGTGCCGAACCCGGCGGCGAAGAGCATCAGAGGGAAGGGGTAGGCGGGCATTGCGTGCAGATCTTCTGCAAAAGGTCGGGGGTGGGGGCGGGGAGCAGCCGGTCACAGACCGCGCGCAGGTCAGCGAGGACGGGGTGGGTGAGATTGGTCTGCAACTGGGACCAGACCCGAGGGATCAGCGTCAGGTAACCCGGCTTTGCGGCAACAATGCCAAGCCGCACGAAGACGCCAAGGATGCGCAGGGCACGTTGGGCCCCGAGGGTCGCATACTGTGCGGCAAAGGTCTGGGGATCGGTCCCGACTGTGGCGACGAAATGCGCAATCACTCGGGCTTCGGTGTCAGGATTCACATCCCGGCGGGCGTCTTGCAGGAGGGATACCAGATCATAGCCGGGCTGGCCAAGCTGGGCGAGCTGGAAATCCAGCAGGCCCACGCGCGCCAGCCCCTGGCGGCCGGGCAGCCAGATCAGGTTTTCGGCATGAAAGTCGCGCAGGATCAGCACGCGGGGCCCGTCGGCATAGGCGGTCAGCGCCTGGGTAAGGGCGGCGCGAAACCCGGCCTGATCGGGGCGCGTGCCGGTGGCGGCGAAGGCGTACCAGTCCAGCGCGAAGCCTGCGGCGCTGGCCCAGTCCTCGGCGGACAGGTTCGGCAGGCCGGGGGGTGGGGCGGCGGCTTGCAGGTGCAGAAGCACATCGGCGGCGGCGGTGTAAAGCTCGGCTTCACGGCTGGGGTCGGCGTGGACGAGGCGGGCGAAGAGATCGTCGCCCAGGTCTTCCAGAAGGAGAAAACCCTGGTCCAGATCCTCGGCCAGGATCGCCGGGGCAGAGAGGCCAAGCTCGCGCAGGTGGCGTGCCATGGCCGAAAAGGCGGCTGGGTCGTCGGCGCCGCCGGGCGGATTGTCCATCAACACCGCCGTAGCCCCGCCAAGCCGGAGCCGTTCGTAGCGCCGGTCCGACGCATCGCCTGCCAGGTGGTGACGTTCGGCCGATCCCCAGCCGGACCGGGCGAGGAAGGCCGTCAGGGCCGAGGCGCGGTCAGACATCGGCAAGGGCCGCGGCCAGTCCGGGGCGACCGCCGGTCATGACGGCTTGCCGGCCTTCGCCCTGCGCCTTCAGACGAATGGTCAGCGCAGCGGGCGGCAGGTGGCTGCCCAGCCGGTCGGGCCATTCCACCAGGCAGATGGCCGTCTCGAAGGCCTGGTCGAGGCCGAGTTCCCAGACCTCGTCCGGGTGGGTCAGGCGGTAGAGATCGGCGTGCCAGATCTCGGTGCCGTCATGGTCATAGACCTGCACCAGGGTGAAGGTGGGGGACGGGACTTCCTCGTCCGCGCCCAGACGCGCCCGGATGAAGGCGCGGGCCAGGCAGCTTTTCCCCGCTCCGATCGGACCTTGCAGAAGGATCGCATCGCCGGGGCGGGCCAGGGCCGCCAGCCTGCGACCCAGGGCCTCGGTGTCGTCGGCGGTGGGGAGGGTCAGCGTCACGGGGTCTGCGGCGGTTGGCATGGCGCGACTGTAGCGGTCCGACCTGCCGCTGCAAGCCTTACGCCGTCAGCAATCCCATCCGGGGCGCCTCGCGGACCGGCGCCGGTGCGGCAGAGCCCTGGACACGGAAGGTGACCAGCGTCGCGCCCCCGGTCAGCGGCCGGAAGCGGCAGGACACAAGCCGCCCGTCCAGCAGCCGCACATCGCCATCCCAGGGCGTGCGGTCGTCGGTGCTGGTGGCAAAGTCGATCGCGTCGTCCCAGAGCAGCGTCGGGGCGGAATGGTCGCGCCACCAGGCGCAGAGGGTGGCAATGCTGGCTTCGGACAGAAGAACCTGCGGGTCATGCTGCCAAAGCTGGGCGTAGGCGTGGTTCGACATCACCAGCTGACCGCCCTGCGAGAACACGGCAACGGCATCCTCGACCGCGTCGATCACCGACTGGCCCAGTTCCACATCCGCCCGATAGCGCCGGGTGCGCGACATTTCGTTGGAGATATCCTCGAACATGAAGGCCAGCGCGCCGTTCGGATGCGGGCGGCCGATGACGCGGTAGGTCTGGCCGCCCGGCAGGCTCCAGGTCTCCTCGAAGATGCCCATCGCGGCCTCTTCCTCCAGCCGGGCAAGTTGCTTGCGCCAGCTGCGATAGTCCCGCGGCTCCGGGATCATTGCCCGGGCGCGCATCGCGTCGAGGAAGGCGTTCAGCGTGGGGCGTCCGATCAGCAGTTCGGGAGGAAGCGTGGTCAGGTCGGCCAGCGCGGGGTTGAACATCTGCAGGCAGCGCGAACGGTCGAAGATGGCAAGCCCGATGGGCAGGTCGGCGAAGGTCTTGGTCAGGGTCTGCATGAATTCGCGCAGGGCGGTTTCGGCTTGGACGGCCTTGTCGGCGGCCAGCGCGTAGCAGAGCGCCGTGTCGCCCTGGGGCATCTTGACGAGGTCAAACCATTCCGGTCCGCTGGGCATCTGGAGCTTCAGCCGGGGAAGGCGGCCAGAGGGGGCATCGGTCTGGTCAAACAGCTTTGGCAGCGGCCAGGACAGGTCTTCGCCGTCGGGAAGAAGTTCGACGGCCCGGATCAGATAGGCATGGTTTGCCCAGATGACCGAACCGTCCGCAGATTCCTTCCACATCAGCACCGGGGCCCGCGACAGGACGGCGCGCTGGGCCATGACCTCTTGCTGAAGCGCGGCGAAGGTTGCGGCATCGGCCGGCCCGGCCGGCTGGTCGGTCTGTGCGCCCTGGATCGTCAGCCGGGTCAGGCCGGAGAGATGTTCGGCCTTGAGGACGAGCGGCGGCGCGCTTCCCGGCAGGGAGGAGATCTGGATCTGGCCGATACGGGGCAAGGTCGCCAGTTGTTCGGAGAGATTGGGAAAGTCCGGGCCGAACCGGGCGATCAACCGACCCAGGGCGCCCTGGTCTTCGCCTTCGGGCAGGATGGCGCGGGCCGACGGAGAGGCGTCGATCAGGCGGTCGCCGTCGAACAGGAAGGCGATCCGGTTCGGGGTCGGATCGAAGATGCTGGCAACGCGCGTCGGCTGCCGGGACATCCAGGCCTGCATGAGCGCGAGCGCCGACAGCGCGACCAGAAGCGCCGCCAGCACCATCCCCAAAGCCATCGTCAGATCACCCATCCCTGAAAAACCCCGAAAATGGATTCAGCTTGAATGAAAGGTAGACGTGGAAGAGTTAATCGCGGGTTAACCGGCGCCTATCCTGCAATGGGCTGGTTCTCTCCCAGACCGCCGGGCGTGGCCGGGGCGACCAGGTCCTCTGCGTTCCAGACCGCCTCGATCACGGCGCCCGAACGCTCCGGGCGGTCCCTTGGGGCAAGGAACGGGTCCGTCGCATTGGCGAAGGACAGCTCGGCCCCGGACCGTTCCAGCAGCGTCTTGGCGATGAACAGGCCAAGGCCCATGCCCTCATAGCCGGGGCGTTTCTCGGTGTCTGACTCGGTTCGGCGGGCGCGGACGAAGGGATCGCCGATCCGGCCGATCACGCTGGGCGGAAAGCCGTCGCCGTCATCGGTGATGCGGACCACGATGCGCGAGGCGGACCATTCGCCTTCGATCCAGACCCGCGACCGGGCAAAGTCGACGGCGTTCTGGACCAGGTTGCGCAGGCCGTGGATGACGTCGGGGCGGCGCTGGATCAAGGGCTGTTCCGGGCTGCCGTCCTGCATCGGGCCGAAGCTGAAGTCGACCTGCTTGCCCCTGGCAAGATGCGGCTCGGCCGCCTCGCGCAGGACGGCGGACAAGGGGGCCTGGCGCAGGTGGCGGTCGTCCTTCCCGGCGCGGCCCATGTCGCGCAGGATGTCCCGGCAGCGGTCGGCCTGATCGCGGATCAGGCGGGCATCTTCCTGAAGCTCGGGCTGTCCTTCGAGTTCCTCGATCAGTTCGGCGCTGACAAGTTTGATGGTCGCAAGCGGCGTCCCGAGCTCATGCGCCGCCGCGGCGACGACCCCGGCGAGGTCGGTCAGCTTCTGTTCGCGTGCCAGGGCCATCTGGGTTGCCAGAAGCGCCTCGGACATCGAGCGCATCTCGGTGGCGACACGGCGGGAATAGAGGCCGAGGAAGAGGATGCCGATGACGATCGACAGCCAGAAGCCGAAGACGAACAGCGGCGGGATCAGCAGTTCCTGGCCGTCGGCAAAGCGCAGGGGCAGGTGCCAGAACAGGGCCGCCGTGACGATCAGGATCGCCAGTGCGCCCAGGGCGATGGTCGAGCGCAGCCGCAGGACGCTGGCCGAGATGGTGACCGGGGCAAGCACCAGGATCGCGAAGGGATTGGTCAGGCCGCCGGTCAGGAAGATCAGGACGGCCAGCTGGGCAAGGTCGAAGAGGAGGGTCAGGAAGGCCTCGGCTTCCGAGAGGCGGCGGTTTTCGGGAAACAGCGTGACCAGAAGCAGGTTCGCGATCACCGAAGCGCCGACTGCCAGGGTCGCCAGTCCCAGCGGCAGGTCAAGGCCGTAAAGCTGGCTGGCCACCAGAATCGTTGCGACCTGACCGGCAATCGCCATCCAGCGCAGGACGATCAACGTCCTGAGCCGCACCCAGTTCGGCCCAGCGTCCAGGGCCTGATAGTCGGTGGCAAGATGTGCCATGCTGGGTCTGGATATGCCTCTGTCAGGATTGTCCATTGTTAAGGGCGGCCCCATCTGAGATCAATGCGACCCGTCAGAGCAGAGGGAGTGACGCCGATGACCAGACTTTATGCCGGGGTGGCCGCAGTTGCGGTCTTGGCCTTCCTTGGGGCGACGGCCTGGTATGTGCTGGGCAATCGCAAGGACGATGTCTTTGCCGAATGCCGTCAGGGCCAGGTCGCCGGAGGCGATATCGGCGGGCCGTTCACTCTGGTCAATACCTCGGGCGCGACCGTGACGGATGCGGATGTGCTGACCAAGCCGTCGCTGGTCTATTTCGGCTACACCTTCTGCCCCGATGTCTGCCCGCTGGACATGTCCCGCAACGTCGAGGCGGTGGATAAGCTGGACAAGATGGGGATCGACGTGACACCCGTTTTCATCTCGATCGACCCGGAGCGCGATACGCCCGAAGCCCTGCGCGATTATGCGGCGAACATGCACCCGAAACTTGTGGCCCTGACCGGCAGCGCAGAGCAGGTCAAGGCGGCGTCGCAGGCCTACAAGACCTTCTACAAGAGGCGGGACACGGGGGACGAATACTATCTCATGGATCATTCGACCTTCACCTATCTGATGCTTCCGGGCCGGGGTTTTGTGGATTTCTTCCGTCGGGAGATTACTTCTGACCAAATGGCGGAAAGCGTTGCTTGTTTCGTTGAGGCAAGCAAAGCTGCACCGTGACGCCAGTAGCCATTGCAGGATAGTCGCATGACCGAAGACCCATCCGCAGATCTTGGACCGGACCGCAGCCTTCTTCTGGTCGACGATGACGAGCCCTTCGTCAAACGTCTGGCCAAGGCGATGGAAAAACGCGGGTTCCTGCCCGAAACGGCGCAGAGCGTGGCGGAAGGCCGGGCCAAGGCCATCGCGCACCCGCCGGCCTATGCCGTGGTCGACCTGCGGCTGGAGGATGGCAACGGGCTGGAGGTGATCGAGGCCCTGCGCGAAAAGCGCCCGAATTGCCGCGTCGTGGTGCTGACCGGTTACGGGGCGATTGCGACGGCGGTGGCCGCTGTCAAGATCGGCGCCATCGACTATCTGTCAAAGCCGGCCGATGCGAATGACGTGACCAATGCGCTGCTGGCGCGGGGTGGCGCGCTGCCGGAAGTGTCGGAAAATCCGATGTCTGCCGATCGTGTGCGGTGGGAGCACATCCAGCGCGTCTACGAGATGTGCGACCGCAATGTCTCGGAAACCGCGCGCAGGCTTTCTATGCACCGCCGGACGCTGCAGCGGATTCTTGCAAAGCGCAGCCCTAAATGAATTAACCTTTCTTGCGCAAACCGTTCATTCGACCTATTCAAGGCATGTCTTTATCCTAGGAGGATCAGACATTGAACATAGACCTGAATAGCCTTTCCTTGAAAGAGCTGAAGGATTTGCAATCACAGGTAGCAAAGGCGATTTCGGGTTATGTGGATCGCCGCAAGCGCGAAGCATTGGCCGAGCTGGAAGAAAGGGCAAAGGCCATGGGCTTTACCCTGGCCGAACTGACTGGCTTGACCTCTGGTCGCAAACGGTCTCCGTCGGTTGCGAAATACGCAAATCCGGCGAATCCGGCAGATACCTGGTCGGGCCGTGGCCGCAAGCCGCGCTGGTTTACGGAAGCGTTGGCCCAGGGAAAGAAACCCGAGGACATGGCGATCTGAGGCCGGGGCCTTTTGCCTGAGCGGGGCTGCGTCCGGCGCAGATCGTGATGCTGGCCGGCCTTTCGTGAAAACCGGTGCTGACGACCTGCCGGCAAAGGCTGGCTCACCTTGCCGAGCCAAGGCCGATAGAGCCGGACCCGAGCCACTTCAGGAATGACCGCACCGCAGCGCGCTTTGGACCGGGCAGGGTCACGATGAAATAGGCCGGGAGCTTTTCGCGGCTTTCGTGCACGATTCGCAGCCGCCCTTCGCTCACGTCGGATTCGATCAGGGCGACGCTTTCGATCACCAGAGCAAGTCCCTGCCGGGCCGCGGCAATGGCCAGTTCCTCGCTGTTGATGTCGGTCCGGTTCAGCGCTTCGGGGTCCAGCCCAAGCTGGCGCAGGTAGGCGTCCTGTTCCGGCCAGGTCCGGGACAGGATCCAGTCCATGTCGGCCATCTCCCTGATCGACAGGTCAGTCCGGTCACCAAGCAGGCCGGGCGCCCCGGCGATCACCATATGCGCCGAGGTCAGATAGACGCTGTCGACTCCGGGCCAGGCACCCGCGCCATAACGGATGCCAAGATCCATCCGGTCGCGGTGCAGATCGACGACGCGGCTTTCGGGATGCAGGGACAGGCCGATGTCGGGATGCTTCTGCCAGAAGTCCTTAAGCCTTGGCATCAGCCATTGTGCAGCGAAACTTGCGGTCAGAGTGACGCGCACCGGGCGATCCGCCTCGCCCGCCCGCAGGGCTTCAAAACCGCGCTGAAAGGCGGCGAAGCCCTCGCCCAGGGCCTCGGCAAGCTGTTCGCCATCGGCGGTCAGGCCGACCCCCCGACCTTCGCGCTGCACCAGCGGACGGCCCAGATGGTCCTCAAGCGCGCGGACCTGCTGGGCGACGGCGGCATGGGTGACGTTCAGGACCCGCGCCGCCTGGGAAAAGCTGCGCAACTCGGCCGTCGCGGCGAACGCCCGCAGCGCGGTCAGCGAGGGGATGCTGCGCCAGTCGGTTGCCATATGTTAGATCCTCTAACAGGTATGCAATGCTATTGAATCGTATCATGCCGCTTTTCATGTCAAAAGACAGCATCACCAGCCAAAAGGAGAAAGGCCATGTTGAATATATTCGCCGACGCCCTGCTGATCGCAACCCGGCTCGGACGCCTGCCGGAAGATCATCTGCCCCGCCGGGACCTGCGCCGCAGCCCGCGCGAGTTCATGGAGATCAAGGGCCTGAACACCGCAGATCGGATCAGGACCTTCAATCGCTGATGCAGGTCCGCTGTCCCGGTCAATCGCAGGCGGCCAGGAGCCGCGCAACCGATGCCGCATAGTCCGCCCGCACCTCTGCGGGCGGACGAAGTCTGATTTCCAGCCGGTGGATCACCGCAGGCTGCGGCCGACCGAAGAGCTTGTCCGCCTCCGCTTCCTGGAACCCTGCGATCCGCACTGCTTCCAGCCAGGCAGACACCTTGTCCGCCGCCTTGATCGCCTTCTTGATCGGCGCGGGCAGAACCATCGGCAGCCCGAACCGCAGGTGAACTGCCGCCGCGAGACGTTCGTCCAGCGCGCCGTATCCCGGACCCACTGCTGCCTTCACCGGACTTATCATGTCGCCGATCACATATTCCGGCGCGTCGTGCAGCAGGGCAGCCAGTCGCCATTTCGCCGCGATGCCAGGGTTTGACCGGGCGAAGATCTCTTCGACAAGCAGGGAATGTTCGGCCACCGAATAGGGCCAATCCCCGCGGGTCTGGCCGTTCCAGCGTGCAACGAAGGCAAGGCCATGCGCGATGTCCTCGACCTCGATGTCCATCGGAGTGGGGTCCAGCAGGTCCAGCCTTCGCCCGGACAGCATCCTTTGCCACGCGCGCGCAGCCATCACGTCCGGGCCCTGTATGGGTCCGGGAAGCGGGTCAGCATGTCACGAATGATGGCGGTCCCGCGGATGTGGCGAAGGACGATGTTCGACAGATCGCCCAGCGACATCGGCATCGGATTGCAGGGCGGGGCAAGCAGCGGCAGACCCTCGGGAAACAGTGTTTCGCAGAAGTGCCGATAGGCCTGGTTGAAACGCGCTTCGTACACGCCTTTCGAGTCCCGGTCCGGTTTGTTCCGGCCGATGAAATGACGCAGGAAGACCGGATAGCGCCAGGGCATCAACGGGTAGCGGCTGTTGGTCTGCCAGTTCCAGCAGGGGGCAAGCAGGGCGAAATCGCCACGCAGGGCAAGGTTCGTCATGGACTGGTCGGTCAGTACGATGGCCTGCGGATGCGTCTTGCAGATGTCGAAGGATCGCCGTTCGACCTCCTGCTCTGCATAGGCGCGCGTATTGATGAGCTGGAGCCCGGTATTGACGTAGGGATGCGCCGGGAAGCCCGCCAGAACGAATTCGCGCGCATGGAAATTCGGCGTGAAGAAGTAGGGCGCGTCCAGAACTGCGCCGATCGCCCTCTCACCGATGTCGACCTCGAACAGCCGGTTGATGTCGCCGCCTTCGACGAACATGTCGCTGTCCAGATACAGCAGGCGGCGGTAGCGGTCTCCCAGCTCGCGCACGAGGGCCAGCCGATAGACCGGGGCCATGGACCCGACGTAGCGCGCGACTTCGGCGTGCCGAGGCAGGTCGCCGATCCGGTGCAGGATGATGCCTGTCGCGCGGGCCCAGTCGGGCAGCGACAGGTCGTCGCGGCTGGCAATCACGAAGTCGAAGCGGCGGTTCGGATTGTAGTGCGCGATCTTCCACACCATGAACAGCGCAAGATGGTAGTAATTGCGGTCGCAGCAGAACGCGACAGCGCAGTCATGGCGTTGAGTGTCCGGCATGTCTTCCCTTTGCTTGTGCGGCAGACTCTTCACAAAGCCGGGTGCTTGACAAGAGCGCCGCGTTGTCTTGGCGGCCCGCATTTGATATGGCCGCGCCGAACCCAGGATACAGGACGCACAGGACGCCATGGATTACATCGTCAAGGACATCGCTTTGGCCGAGTTCGGTCGCAAGGAACTCACCATCGCCGAGACCGAGATGCCGGGCCTGATGGCCTGTCGCGAGGAGTTTGGCGCGTCGCAGCCGCTGAAGGGCGCGAAGATCGCGGGCTCCTTGCACATGACGATCCAGACCGGCGTGCTGATCGAGACGCTGAAGGCCCTGGGCGCCGATGTCCGCTGGGCGTCCTGCAACATCTTCTCGACCCAGGACCACGCCGCCGCCGCCATCGCGGCCTCGGGCACCCCGGTCTTTGCGATCAAGGGCGAAACGCTGGAGCAATACTGGGATTACACCGACCGCATCTTCCAGTTCGGCGGCGAGGGCGGGACCTGCAACATGATCCTCGACGACGGCGGGGATGCGACGCTCTACATCCTCCTCGGCGCGCGGGTCGAGGCAGGCGAGACCGACCTGATCGCCGTGCCGACCAGCGAGGAAGAGGTCTGCCTGTTCAACCAGATCAGGAAGCGCCTTGCCGCCAGCCCCGGCTGGTTCACCAGGCAGCGCGCCGCGATCAAGGGCGTCTCGGAGGAAACCACCACGGGCGTCCATCGTCTGTATGAGCTGCACAAGAAGGGCCTGCTGCCCTTCCCGGCGATCAACGTCAACGACAGCGTGACGAAGTCGAAGTTCGACAACAAGTACGGCTGCAAGGAAAGCCTTGTCGACGGCATCCGCCGCGCGACCGACACGATGATGGCCGGCAAGGTCGCCGTGGTCTGCGGCTATGGCGACGTGGGCAAGGGCTCGGCCGCCAGCTTGCGCGGTGCGGGCGCGCGGGTGAAAGTGACCGAGATCGACCCGATCTGCGCGCTTCAGGCCGCGATGGACGGATATGAGGTGACGCTGCTGGAGGACGAGGTCGCCACGGCGGACATCTTCATCACCACCACCGGCAACAAGGACGTGATCCGCATCGAGCACATGCGGCAGATGAAGGACATGGCCATCGTCGGCAACATCGGCCACTTCGACAACGAGATCCAGGTCGCGGCCCTGCGGAACCACAAGTGGACGAACATCAAGGACCAGGTGGACATGATCGAGATGCCCTCGGGCAACCGGATCATCCTTCTGTCCGAAGGGCGTCTGTTGAACCTTGGCAATGCCACCGGCCATCCGTCCTTCGTGATGTCGGCCAGCTTCACCAACCAGGTCCTCGCGCAGATCGAGCTCTGGACCAAGGGGCAGGATTACGCCCCCGGCGTCTACATCCTGCCCAAGGCGCTGGACGAGAAAGTGGCGCGCCTGCACCTGAAGAAGATCGGCGTCAAACTGACCGAACTGCGCAAGGATCAGGCCGACTACATCGGCGTCAAGGTCGAAGGCCCGTTCAAGTCGGACCACTACCGCTATTGATCCTGCTTGCCGCAGGCTTTGGCCTGCGGGGAATGCGTGTCGATCTTTCCCGTTGCCGTTTGGCCCGGTTCCCTTAAGCTTCGCCCCGTCTCCGCCCGTGCGTGGCGGAACGGGACAGGTAAAAGGAACGAGGATACCATGGGTAAGAGAGACGAACTCATCGCGAAATACGCGGATGATCTGAGCAACAAATGCAAGATGACGCCGGACATGGCGCTTCTGACCAAGGTCACGATCGGTTGCGGACCTTCGATCTATGACAATGACGCGCAGACGGTCGCTGCCTCGGACAAGGAAGAGCTGGAGCGGATCAAGACCAATTTCCTGATGAAGAAGCTGGGGCTGAAGGACGGGCCAAGCCTGATGGAAGGCATCAACGCCGCCATCGACACCTACGGCAAGTCCGAGCGCAACAAGTATCGTGCGGTGTTCTACTATCTTCTGGTCAAGCATTTCGGCAAGGAGTCGGTTTACGCCTGACGCCCATTCGTCGGGATCTTGCGATGGCCTGTGTCCCTCGGGCGCGGGTCGTTCGCATGAGGTCTGCCGGATTTGACTAAAGACCTTGGCACTCGAGCCTTGCCCGGACCGGGGGATTCGAGGCAAGACGGACAAGTCAGGGCAGGACGCCCGGGACCCTATACAGATCACGCGGTGCTTAGGGGTGTGCGCGTGGGTTGGATGGAGGGTCCCGTAGGGGTGCGGGGCCCTCCATTTCCATTTCGGCGGCACACCGACGCGGTCCCGTTATGCCAAGGCGACTTGTGCCGGCGTGACCTCGACCGTGGACCTTCATGGGCTTGACATCGTGAGCCACCGAAGCGCGCCAAAGGCAAGGGCCGCGACCGCTGCAGAGTTGGTCGGAAGGCAGGTGGCGGGTCAGGTGTCTTCCGTTGCGACGATCGCGCCGGGACGAGAGACCACGATCCGGGCCAGGGCGTGACCGGCGGACAGACAGGCGGTCGTGTCTGCTCCATCGGCCCAGGCCGCAAGGAAGCCGCCGTTGAAACTGTCGCCTGCTGCCGTGGTGTCCACCACACGCGCGGCGGGCGGGAAGTCGAAGGCGGCGACATCCGGATCCAGCGCGACTGGCCCCCTCGCCCCGCGTTTCAGAGCGCCCTGCCGCAGCCCCAGACCGCGCAACCGTTGCAGCACCGCAGCGTCATCGGCGTCCTGGAACAGCGCGATCTCGTCGTCGACCGAGGGGAGAGCGATATCGGTCACGGTCCAGGCCTGTGTTATGACCCGCCGCGCGGTCTGGGCGTCGGGCCAGAGTTTCGGGCGATAGTTCGAGTCGAATGCCACACATTTTCCGCCCTGCCTGAGCGCTGCCAGTCGCGTCAGAAGGGACATGCGCGCTTCGGGCGACAGGATCGCCAGGGTGATGCCGGACAGGTAGATCAGATCGGCGGTGTCCAGCGCAGCAAGGTCTTCGGGCTGCCGGAACAACTGCCGCGCTGCCGAGGCGTCGCGCCAATAGGCAAAGGACCGTTCGCCCCGGTCGTCGGTCTGGACGGTGTAGATGCCGATATTCTGCGCCCTTTCCCGACCGACCGACGTCACGTCAAGCCCTTCCTGTCGGGCGAGGGCCAGGAACCCGGCTGACAGGGGATCGGTGCCGATGCGGGTCAGATAGCCGACGGTTCCGCGCCTCAGCCGCCGCCGACAGTAGACGGCGGTGTTGAAGGTGTCTCCGGCAAAGCCGACCACATATCCGGGCCCGTCACGGCGGATTTCGGCCATGGCTTCGCCGATGCAGAGAATTCGTGTCATACGGTCAGTGCCCTTCTCCGGGCGCTGCCCGTGGCGAGAAGCTGCCGTGGCGCAGGCATGAAGGTCAACAGGGGGCAAGCTTTCACCCGGGTCGAAGTCGGGAAAGATCCTGGTGCTGGTCGGGGTCGGCGGGGATCGTTGCCCCGGCCCTGCAATTCGGCACCAGCCGGGGCCCGCAAGATCTTGCCGAACTGTTCCTGAACGAAGGACACGATGCCATCGGGCCGGTCACGGGGTCCGAGCCTCGGGCCAGGTGGATCGGTGCGGCCGGGTGGCGGCATTGGCGGTGCGGGACGGGAAAGCGGCAAGAGGGGCGTGATCTGAAACGCCCCCGGCGCGGCGCAAGAGGCTGCCCGCAAGGATGCCGGCGCACCATGAAGGCGCGAGTCGCTGCGGAAAGGGATCGACTTCGGCCTTGCCTGGTGGGATGCCTCGAACATGGACTGCCCGGTCGTCGCGGCGGTCCTGCAAGACCGATCGGGAAACCGCTCCGGCCCTTCCCACTGATCAGGGCCGGAGCCTTTGACACTGGGGATATCGCCATGGACCTGGGCCTGAAGGGAAAGATCGTTGTCGTGACCGGAGGAGCCGCCGGAATCGGTGGGGCCATTTCCGAAGACCTTGCGGCGGAAGGGGCCGTGCCGGTCATCTTCGCCCGCCGCGCGCCCGATCCCGAGTGGTTGGCCAGGCTTGGTCCCGACGCCAGCTGGATCGAGGTCGAACTGTCCAGCGACGAGCAATGCCGCAGGGCCGTGGAACAGACCAGGGAACGCTATGGCTCGGTCTACGGTCTGGTGAACAACGCGGGCGTGAATGACGGCATCGGGATCGCGGCCGGTCCGGAGGCCTTTCGCGCGTCGCTGGAACGCAACCTGATCCATTACTACACGCTGGTTCATCTGCTGGCCGATGACCTGAAGGCCTCTGTGGGAGCGATCGTGAACATCAGCTCCAAGACGGCTGTCACCGGGCAGGGCAACACCTCGGCCTATGTCGCGGCCAAGGCGGCGCAGCTGGGCCTGACGCGGGAATGGGCGGCAGCCTTCGCGCCGCATGGGGTTCGGGTGAACGCTGTCCTTCCCGCCGAGGTGATGACCCCGCTTTACGACCGCTGGATCCGCAGCTTCGACGACCCGGATGCCAAGCTGGCGGAAATCACCGCCCGGATTCCCCTGGGCCAGCGCATGACCGACGCGGCCGAGATCGCTGCGATGACGGTCTTTGCCCTGTCGGAGCGGGCGCGTCACCTGACAGGGCAGTGGCTGTTCGTGGACGGCGGCTATACCCACCTGGACCGCGCCCTTGCGGGCGTGGGCAGGTGAAGGCCGACCGGATCGGGCTGTCGCCGGGGTACGCCCTTGCGCTGCGACAGCCATATCCCTGATGGGGCGACCCCGGCGAGTGCTGCCGGGGGCGACACGGTAGCAGGGCACCGTGGCTGGTGACTCCGGGTGCGCGCCCATTGGTCTTCACGACCGGCTGTGGCTTGGCTTCGGGTGACAAGCCGGGTCACTGCAACAAGGTTGCGACGAGGTTGGAAATGGTCTTGAAGTTGTCCCAGGACTGGACCGCAACGCGGGCGACGCGCTTTCCTGCGTCACCCCGGGAGACAGGAGCCGGGAGATGGCCGCGCTTTTCATCCGCGTCGCCGCAGGCAGGATCGCCAGCTCCGATGCTCGGTGCCCTGGCAGTTCCGGGCGGTGAGGTGATGCAGCGGACGGTGATGACGATCGGGCTGCGTGGCGAAGGCTTCCTGTCTGCAACCCGGGACCGTCACGGCACGGACCTTGTCGCGGACGCTGCCAGCGCAGCCGATCCGGTGACGCAGAATTGGCGGTCCGTGACGAACCCGTGCCAGATGTCGCTGGACAACCGCAAGCCCGGAAAATGATGGGCGACAATGGAGGAGATTTTCCATCTTGACTGAACGTTTGAAGGGAAAGCGCGCGCTGGTCACAGCGGCCGGTCAGGGGATCGGGCGAGCCAGTGCGATTGCCATGGCGCGCGAGGGTGCGCAGGTGCTGGCCACCGACATCAACGCCGCAGCGCTGGACAGTCTGAAGGAATACGGCATCGAGACCCGCCTGCTGAACGTCCGCGATCCTTCAGAGATCGCTGCGACAGTCTCGGCCGCGGGTCGGGTGGACATCCTGTTCAACTGCGCGGGTTTCGTCGCCAACGGGACCATCCTTGACTGCGACGAAGAGCAATGGGCGTTCAGCGTCGATCTGAACATGACGGCGATGTACCGGATGTGCCGCGCCTTCCTGCCCGGAATGCTGGCGCAGGGGGGCGGGTCGATCATCAACATGGCCTCGGTCGCCTCTTCGGTGATCGCGGCCCCCAACCGGTTCGCCTATGGCGCCACGAAGGCAGGGGTCATCGGGCTGACGAAGTCCATCGCGGCCGATTTCGTGGCGAAGGGCATCCGCTGCAACGCGATCTGCCCCGGCACGGTGGAAAGCCCGTCTCTGGAGGAACGTCTGCGCGCAACGGGAGATTATGATGCCGCCCGTGCGGCCTTTGTCGCCCGCCAGCCCATCGGCCGGATCGGCCAGCCGGAAGAAATCGCGGCGCTGGTGGTTTACCTTGCCTCTGACGAGTCGTCTTATACCACGGGCGTCGCGCATGTGATCGACGGCGGCTGGACCAATATCTGAGGAACTGAGATGAAGCTTTTGCGTCACGGGGCTGCGGGTGCCGAGAAGCCCGGATTTCTTCACACCGACGGCACGATCCGTGACCTGTCAGGTCTGGTGCCGGACATTGCGGGTGCGGTTCTGTCCGACCCCGGCCTGGCCATGCTTGGCGGCGTGAAGGCCGATGCGCTGCCGGTCGTGCCCGAGGGCACCCGACTTGGCCCCTGCGTCGCCGGGACCGGCAAGTTCATCTGCATTGGCCTGAACTATGCCGACCATGCCGCCGAAAGCGGGATGCAGGTTCCGCCCGAGCCGGTGATCTTCATGAAGGCGACCAGCGCGATCTGCGGGCCGAACGATCCGATCATCATCCCGCGCGGCTCGGTCAAGACCGACTGGGAGGTTGAACTGGCCGTCATCATCGGCTCGCGGGCGAAATATGTCTCGGAGGCGGAGGCGCTGTCTTGCGTCGCGGGCTATGCCGTCGCCAATGACGTCAGCGAACGCGCCTTCCAGACCGAACGCGCCGGCCAATGGACGAAGGGCAAAAGCTGCGACAACTTCGGCCAGCTTGGCCCCTGGCTGGTCACGCGGGACGAGATCGCCGATCCCCAGGCGCTGGACATGTGGCTGACGGTGAACGGCGAGACGATGCAGAAGGGCTCGACCCGGACCATGGTCTATGGGGTTGCCCATGTGGTCAGCTACCTGTCGCAGTTCATGACGCTGCACCCCGGCGACGTCATTTCGACCGGCACCCCGCCGGGCGTGGGCATGGGCCGGAAGCCGCCGCGCTACCTGAAGGCCGGGGATGTCGTGGAACTGGGCATCGCGGGACTTGGCCAGCAGAGACAGGACGTCATCGCCGACTGAGCCGCAGCCCCTGCGCGTCACCGTCCTGAGGGGCGCGCGGGGCGGATTCGGGGGTGCAGTTTGGCATATAGGTAAGTAATGTTGACCTTAAATAGGCAACAGAGGTCACAAATTCTGCCGCTTCTCCAGAAAAACCTGCATATAGGTCAGTCATATTGACTTTTATTGCCTGTCGATCCACGATATCCAGCAGGCCCGAAGGATTCCGGTGAAGGGCGCAGCGATGGCCACGCAGAAGATGCTGAAATTCGTCACGGTCGGCAAAGAGATGCCGGAAAAACGTGATGCATCCTCGCGCGCGCAGGATTTCCACGAGATTTACCGGGAGTTCGCGGACAGGAAGGCCGCCGAACAGGCCAGCCGGTGCAGCCAGTGCGGCGTGCCCTATTGCCAGTCGCATTGCCCCCTGCACAACAACATCCCCGACTGGTTGAAGCTGACGGCGGAGGGCCGATTGCAAGAGGCCTATGAGCTGAGCCAGGCCACCAACACCTTCCCCGAGATCTGCGGCCGCATCTGCCCTCAGGACCGCCTCTGCGAAGGCAACTGCGTGATCGAGCAGTCGGGCCATGGCACGGTGACGATCGGCGCGGTGGAGAAATACATCACCGACACCGCCTGGGAGGAAGGCTGGGTCAAGCCGATCCGCCCCCGTGCCGAACGCCCCGAAAGCGTGGGGATCATCGGCGCGGGGCCGGGCGGACTTGCCGCGGCGGATCTGCTGCGGCGGCAGGGCGTGCAGGTCACGGTCTATGACCGCTATGACCGGGCGGGCGGGCTGATGACCTATGGCATCCCCGGCTTCAAGCTGGAGAAGGACGTGGTGGAACGCCGCAACGCTCAGCTGGCGGATGGGGGCGTGAACTTCGTCTTGAACTGCAACGTGGGCGAGGACATCACCTTCGACGCGATCCGGGGGCAGCACGATGCAGTGCTGATCGCGACGGGCGTCTACAAGGCGCGTGACATCGAGGCTCCGGGCGTGGGCGCCAAGGGGATCGTGAAGGCGCTGGATTACCTGACGGCGTCGAACAGGCACGGGTTTGGCGACGAGGTGCCGGAGTATGACAGCGGCGAGCTGAACGCCAGCGGCAAGCGGGTCGTGGTGATCGGCGGCGGCGACACGGCGATGGACTGCGTGCGCACGGCGATCCGGCAGGGAGCGCTGTCGGTGAAGTGCCTCTATCGCCGCGACCGGGCGAACATGCCGGGGTCGCAGCGCGAAGTGGCGAACGCCGAAGAGGAAGGCGTTGAATTCGTGTGGCTTTCGGCCCCCAAAGGGTTCACCGGCGGCACCGAGGTCGAGGGCGTGATGGTGCAGAAGATGCGCCTTGGCCCAGCGGATGCGACGGGGCGGCAAACGCCCGAAGTGATCGAGGGCGCCGATTATGTGGAACCCGCCGATCTGGTGATCCAGGCGCTGGGGTTCGAGCCGGAGGATCTGCCGACGCTCTGGGGCGTGCCCGAGCTGAAGGTGACCCGCTGGGGCACGATCAAGGCCGATTTCCGCACGCATGAAACCAGCCTGCCTGGCGTCTATGCGGCGGGCGACATCGTGCGTGGGGCGTCTCTGGTCGTCTGGGCCATCCGCGACGGGCGCGAGGCGGCAGAGGCGATCCTGGGGTATCTGGCCCAGACCGGGGCGGTGGCGGCGGAGTAGGCTGCGCCGCGTATTCGATGCACAGTCATGCCATGCATGCGCGCGCAGGGTGCAGGGAAACTCAAATGTCAGGATGTGTGACCTGATCCAAGGTGAAACGGCGATGCGGAAGTTCCTGATCCTAGCCTGCCTGACCGCTCTGCCCGCCCCCGCGCTGGCCGGGACCTGGACGGCGCCAGAGGGCTGCGAGGTCTTCATGACGGTGCAGTCCAAGGCCTGCCGGGTGTCGCACTACTATCGCTGCCAGGGCGATGCTCCGGGCGATCAGTGGCGGGTGGACATCGACCAGGAGGGGCCGTTCTTCTATTCGCGGATCGATGCCGAGGGCCAATGGCTTGAAAGCTATGATCCGATCAAGCAGGTGCTTGACCCCGGCCCGGCCGATCCTGCCAGCCTGACGGAACTGATCGCCGAGGGCATGGATACCTGGAGCTTCAGCCTGTCGAAGGCCGACGGGACGGGAAGCCGCGCCGAAGGCTATGACCGCCTGACCGGCAAGACTGTCCTGATCGACGGGATCACGCTGAGCCAGACCGAGGTCGATTTCACCGAATACGACCGGTCCGGCAATGTCCTGCGCCGGTCGAAGGGCAACGAATATGTCCACCCCGAATGGCGGCTGTTCTTCGCCGGGCCGGGGGAAACCGACCTCGGCGATGGCCAGTGGCTGCCGATCGACGGCTCTCCCGTGCAGTTCATCTTTCCGGGGGAAGAGGGGTTCCTGTCGAGCCAGCCGCTGTTCGACTGCGACGCGCTGACGGCGGAGCTTCCGGTCTGGAGGGTTGCCCATGAACCTTGAGCGGACAGGCGGCTGTCTCTGCGGCGCGGTGCGGTTCAAGGCATCGCTGACGGGGACGAATTTCGGCGTCTGCCATTGCCCGATGTGCCGGAAGTGGACGGGCTCGGCGCTCTTGGGGATCACGGTGCCACGGGAGAAAGTGGAGTGGACGGGCTTGGATCATGTGGCCAAGCGCCAGTCCTCGGCCTGGGGCGAGCGGGCCTGGTGCGCCGAATGCGGCTCGTCCCTGTGGTTCCGGGTGACCGTGGACGGGCCCTATGCGGGCAACCTGGAACTGCCGGTGGGCCTGTTCGACGATGCGAACGGGCTGACCATGACCAACGAGATCTACATCGACCAAAAGCCCGACAGCTATGCTTTTGCAGGCGAGGGTCGCAACGTTTTGACGCGCGCGCAGTGTGTGGAAAAATTCCCGCTACTGGCCAGTGAGTGAGGGGCAAGCCATGACGAAATACGATGCCGCCTGGGTGAAGGCCGAGGAAGAAAAGCGCGCCTGGCTGGATGCGAACGGGCTTTACCGGGCCGAGGATGAGCATTCGTCCTGCGGCGTGGGACTGGTGGTTTCCATCAGCGGCAAGCCGTCGCGCAAGGTGGTGGAGAACGGCATCAACGCGCTGAAGGCGGTCTGGCATCGCGGCGCGGTGGATGCGGATGGGAAGACCGGCGACGGGGCGGGGATCCATGTGCAGATCCCGGTCAGGTTCTTCTATGACCAGGTGCGCCGGACGGGGCATGAGCCCGACACGCAGAAGCTGATCGCCGTGGGGCAGGTGTTCCTGCCGCGGACGGACTTCGGTGCTCAAGAGCGGTGCAGGACCATCGTGGAATCCGAAGTCCTGCGGATGGGGCATTACATCTACGGCTGGCGGCATGTGCCGGTGGATGTGAGCGTGCTGGGCGAGAAGGCCAATGCGACCCGGCCCGAGATCGAGCAGATCCTGATCCGCTGCGAAAAGGACATCGACCAGGAGCAGTTCGAGCGCGAGCTCTACATCATCCGCCGCCGGATCGAGAAGGCGGCGACGGCGGCGGGCATCCAGGGGATGTATCTGTGCAGCCTGTCCTGCCGGTCGATCATCTACAAGGGGATGATGCTGGCCGAGCAGGTGGCGACCTTCTACCCCGACCTGATGGACGAGCGGTTCGAAAGCGCCTTCGCGATCTATCACCAGCGTTACAGCACCAACACCTTCCCGCAGTGGTGGCTGGCCCAGCCGTTCCGGATGCTGGCGCACAACGGCGAGATCAACACGCTGAAGGGCAACATCAACTGGATGAAGTCCCATGAAATCCGCATGGCGTCGAACAACTTCGGCGAGGCGGCCGAGGACATCAAGCCGATCATTCCGGGGGGAACGTCTGACTCGGGCGCGCTGGATGCGGTGTTCGAGGTGCTGGTGCGTTCGGGGCGGTCGGCCCCCATGGCCAAGACCATGCTGGTGCCCGAGGCCTGGTCGAAGCAGACGGTGAACATGCCCAAGGCCTGGGCGGATATGTATTCCTACTGCAACTCGGTGATCGAGCCCTGGGACGGCCCCGCCGCGCTTGCCATGACCGATGGGCGCTGGGTCTGCGGGGGCCTCGACCGGAACGGTCTGCGCCCGATGCGCTATGTCATCACCGGCGACGGGATGCTGATCGCGGGGTCCGAGGCCGGGATGGTTCCGGTCGACGAAAGCACCGTGCGCGAGAAGGGCGCGCTGGGGCCGGGGCAGATGATCGCGGTCGACATGGTGGAGGGCAAGCTCTACCACGACACCGAGATGAAAGACAAACTGGCCGCCGCCCAGCCCTATGGCGAGTGGATCGAGAAGGTCGTCGATCTGAACAGCCTGCTGCGCGACGTCCCCGAGACGCAGACCTATGCCGGCGCCGAGCTGCGCAAGCGCCAGATCGCCGCGGGGTTCACCATCGAGGAGCTGGAGCAGGTCCTGGCCCCGATGGCCGAGGACGGCAAGGAAATGGTCGCCTCGATGGGCGATGACACGCCGCCGGCGGTGCTGTCGTCGGTCTACCGGCCGCTGAGCCATTACTTCCGCCAGAACTTCAGCCAGGTGACGAACCCGCCGATCGACTCCTTGCGCGAAGGCCGGGTGATGTCGCTCAAGACCCGGTTCGGCAACCTGAAGAACGTGCTGGACGAAAGCTCCAGCCAGACGGAAATCCTGGTGCTGGAAAGCCCCTTCATCGCCAACCGCGAGTTCGAGGTGATGGTCGAACGCTTCGGCGACCAGGTGGCCTTCATCGACTGCACCTTCCCGGTGGGCGAGGGGCTGGACGACCTGCGGCAGGGGCTGGAGCGCATCCGGGCCGAGGCCGAGGATGCCGTGCGCTCGGGGGCCGGGCAGCTGGTGCTGACGGACGAACACCAGGGGCCGGAGAAGGTGGGGATGCCGATGATCCTGGCCACTTCGGCGGTGCATTCCTGGCTGACGCGCAAGGGGCTGCGCACCTTCTGTTCGGTCAACGTGCGGTCGGCGGAATGCATCGACCCGCATTATTTCGCCGTGCTGATCGGCTGCGGGGCGACCACGGTGAACCCTTACCTCGCGCAGGACAGCATCGCCGACCGGATCGAGCGCGGCCTTCTCGACGGCCCGCTGACCGAGGCGATGCGGCGCTATCGGGATGCCATCGACGCAGGGTTGTTGAAGATCATGTCGAAGATGGGGATCAGCGTGATCTCCAGCTATCGCGGGGGGTTGAACTTCGAGGCGGTGGGTCTGTCCCGCGCGATGGTGGCCGAGTATTTCCCGGGGATGCAGTCGCGCATCTCGGGCATCGGTCTGACCGGGATCGAGCAGAAGCTGGAGGAAGTGCACCGCAGGGGCTGGCTTGGCGGCGCGGATGTGCTGCCCATCGGCGGCTTCTACAAGGCGCGGCGCACGGGCGAAAAGCACGCCTGGGAGGCGCAGACGATGCACATGCTGCAATCGGCCTGCGACCGGGCGTCCTATGACATCTGGAAGCAATATTCAGCCGCGATGCGGGCCAATCCCCCGATCCATCTGCGCGACCTTCTGGACATCAAGCCGCTGGGCAAGCCGGTGCCGATCGAGGAGGTGGAATCGATCACCTCGATCCGCAAGCGCTTTGTGACGCCCGGCATGTCGCTGGGGGCGCTGAGCCCGGAGGCGCACAAGACGCTGAACGTGGCGATGAACCGGATCGGGGCGAAGTCGGACTCGGGCGAAGGTGGCGAGGATCCGGCGCATTTCACGCCGGAGCCGAACGGGGACAACCCCTCGGCCAAGATCAAGCAGGTGGCCAGTGGCCGGTTCGGCGTGACGGCGGAATACCTGAATGCCTGCGAAGAGCTGGAGATCAAGGTCGCGCAAGGGGCAAAGCCCGGCGAGGGCGGCCAGCTTCCGGGGATGAAGGTCACGGCGCTGATCGCCCGGTTGCGCCATTCGACGCCGGGGGTGACACTGATTTCTCCGCCGCCGCACCACGACATCTATTCGATCGAGGACCTGGCGCAGCTGATCTACGATCTGAAGCAGATCAACCCGCGCGCGAAGGTCTGCGTCAAGCTGGTGTCGTCCAGCGGCGTGGGGACCATTGCGGCGGGCGTGGCGAAGGCCAAGGCGGATGTGATCCTGATCTCGGGCCACAACGGCGGGACGGGGGCTTCGCCTGCGACCAGCATCAAATACGCGGGTCTGCCGTGGGAAATGGGCCTGACCGAGGCGCATCAGGTGCTGGCGATGAACAACTTGCGCGAGCGGGTGACGCTGCGCACCGACGGGGGGCTGCGGACCGGCCGGGATATCGTGATGGCGGCGATGATGGGGGCCGAGGAATACGGCATCGGCACCGCCGCGCTGATCGCGATGGGCTGCATCATGGTGCGCCAGTGCCAGTCGAACACCTGCCCGGTGGGCGTCTGCACTCAGGACGAACGCCTGCGCGCCAAGTTCACGGGCACGGCGGACAAGGTGGTGAACCTGATCACCTTCTATGCTCAGGAGGTGCGGGAAATCCTTGCGTCGATTGGCGCTCGGAGCATGGACGAGATCATCGGGCGGGCGGATCTCTTGACCCAGGTCAGCCGGGGGGCCGCGAACCTGGACGATCTGGACCTGAACCCGCTGCTCATCACCGTGGATGGCGCGCGGTCGATCACCTATGACCGGACGAAGCCGCGCAATGCGGTGCCCGACACGCTGGATGCCGAGATCATCCGCGACGGCGCGCGCTTCTTCGAGGATGGCGAGAAGATGCAGCTCAGCTACGCCGTGCGCAACACGCACCGCACCATCGGCACGCGGGCGTCGAGCCATATCGTCAAGAAGTTCGGGATGCGGAACGCCTTGCAGCCCGACCATCTGACGGTGAAGCTGACGGGGTCCTGCGGGCAGTCGCTGGGCGCCTTCGCGGTGCGGGGTCTGAAGCTGGAAGTGCAGGGCGACGCCAACGACTATGTCGGCAAGGGCCTGTCCGGCGGCACGATCACCGTGCGGCCGATGATGTCTTCGCCCTTGAAGGCCGAGGAGAACACGATCATCGGCAACACGGTGCTATATGGCGCGACGGACGGGTTCCTGTTCGCCTCGGGTCGCGCCGGAGAGCGGTTCGCGGTGCGCAACTCGGGCGCGCATGTGGTCGTTGAAGGCTGCGGCTCGAACGGCTGCGAATACATGACCGGCGGGGTGGCGGTGATCCTGGGCCGGATCGGCGCCAACTTCGGGGCGGGGATGACGGGCGGGATGGCCTATGTCTACGACCCCGACGGCGTGGCCGAGGACTTCATGAACCTCGAGTCGATCCTGACCTGCGCCGTGGGCCATCCGCACTGGGAGATGCAGCTGAAGGGCCTGATTGCCCGGCATCTGGAGGAGACGGGAAGCCGCATCGCAGAACGTATCCTGGGCAACTGGGACCGCGAGCGGCGGAACTTCCTTCAGGTCTGCCCGAAAGAGATGGTGGAACGCCTGCCCTATCCGCTGTCGGACGAAGTGGCGAAGGTTCCGGCAGAGTGATTCCTGAGCGCCCGGCCCCGCCAGGTCGGGCGCAGCTTGTTGCGGGATCGTTGCCAAGGCATCACACGGACGTAAACTTCACCGCGTAGCGAGGGCTGGTGCATTCAAGCAGCGAGGACCTTGCCCATGCGCCTGTCAGCCCTGACCCTTTGCACTGCTCTGGTCAGCCTTCCCGTGGCCGCCGAGACGACCTTTCCCGCCACGCTGGCAGGCCATGCCCTGATCCCGGCAGCGACCTTCATCCCTGCCCCTGCTGATGCGCCGAAGGACGCGCAGATGTCGGGCAAGTTCACGGGTGCTGCCCGCGTGATGAAAGCGGGCACGGTCCCCGGCGATACCGGCGGGATGCATGGCAAGCGGCCGACCGGCCTGTCGCTGCCTTTCGAGGGTCAGCCGCTGCAGGGCATGTCCGGCTTTGCGATGAACCCGGCCGAGGATGGGTCGATCTATACCCTGACAGACAATGGCTTTGGCGCGAAGGGGAACAGCCCGGACGCGCTGCTCATGTTCCACCGCGGGGCGCCGGACTTTGCCAGCGGGTCGGTTGCAGTGAAGGAGACGGTCTTCCTGCGCGATCCCGACATGAAGGTGCCGTTCCGCATCGCCTATGAAGGCACGGACAGCCGATATCTTACGGGCGCGGATTTCGACCCGGAGAGCATCCAGCTTTTGAATGGCGAGCTGTGGATCGGCGAGGAGTTTGGGCCCTACATCCTGCGCGTCAGTCTGGATGGGAAGGTGCTGGCCGTCTATCCGACGATGGCGGGTGATGTGCAGCTGAAGGGGCCGGACACCCCCGGCATCAGTGCGACGTCCGTGGCCGGCAAGGATTGGACCGTGCAGCGGTCGGGCGGCTACGAGGGCATGGCGCTGCAGCCGGGGACGAACCTGCTGTGGGCGATGATGGAGAAGCCGTTGCTGGGCGAAGATGGCAAGCCTGCGGGCACGGCGCTGCCGGTGCGGGCCTTCGATCCGGCCAAAGGCGAATGGACCGGGGCGGAGTTCAAGTTCGCGCTGGCCGAGGGTGCCACGGCAATCGGCGATTTCAACTTCATCGATGAGACCCGCGCCCTGGTGATCGAGCGCGACAATGGCGAGGGTCTGCCCGCCCTGAAATGCGCGGGCGATCCGGCGCCGGACTGCTTTCCGCTGCCGGCGATGGTCAAGCGGGTGGTGCTGATCGACACGGCGCAGATTGATGCCGAAGGGTTCGTGAAGCGACTGGGTCACATCGATCTGATGGCCATCGCCAACCCCGAGGGCAAGGCGCGGGTCGAGACCGCAGGCGGCGTTGCGGGGACCTTTACCCTGCCGTTCTTTACCATCGAGGACGTGATGAAGGTGGACGACACTCACATCATGGTGGCGGTCGACAACAACCTGCCGTTCTCGTCGGGTCGGTCGCTGGACAAAGCCATGGACAATGAGTTCGTGCTGCTGTCGGTGCCGGAGCTTCTGGCGGCGAAGTGACCCTGGCCTGACCGCTCCCTGCCTGACCGCTCATCGAGCACTTCGTGCACGCCTCGCCGCCGCCGAGTACACGAAGTGTTCGAGGTGGCGTCAGCACTCGGAGGACCTGGCCCAGAGATTGATGTCCTTTTCTTCGGAGATCGCGTCGATCCGGGCCAGTTCTTCGGCTGTGAAGTCCAGCTTGTCCAGCGCGCCGACGCAGTCAACCACCTGCTCGGGCTTGGACGCGCCGATCAATGCGCTGGTGATGCCTCCGTTCCGCAGGACCCAGGCAATGGCCATCTGCGCCAGCGTCTGGCCCCGGGCGGCGGCCATGTCGTTCAGCCGGCGCACCGAGCCGAGCGCCTTTTCCACCACGGACGGATGCAGCGACTTGTCCTGGGCCGCACGGCTGCCGGCAGGGATGCCGTTCAGATACTTGTTCGTGAGGATCCCCTGCGCCAGCGGCACGAAGGCGATGCAGCCGACGCCAAGTTCCTTCAGCGTGTCCTTCAAACCGTCGGTTTCGACCCAGCGGTTCAGGATGTTGTAGCTGGGCTGGTGGATGAGTAGCGGCGTGCCCAGATCCTTCAGGATCGCCACCGCCTCACGCGTGCGCTGGGAATTGTAGCTGGAGATGCCGATGTATTGCGCGCGACCGGAGCGGACGATGTGGTCCAGCGCACCCATCGTCTCCTCAAGCGGAGTGTCGGGGTCGAAGCGGTGGGAATAGAAGATGTCGACATAGTCGAGGCCCATGCGCTTCAAGGACTGGTCGCAGGAGGCGATGACATATTTCCGGCTGCCCCATTCGCCATAGGGGCCGTCCCACATCAGGTAGCCGGCCTTGGACGAGATGATGAGTTCATCCCGGTGGGACCGGAAATCGGTGCGCAGGAGTTCCCCGAAGGCTTCCTCGGCGCTGCCGGGCGGGGGGCCGTAGTTGTTTGCCAGGTCGAAATGGGTGATGCCAAGGTCAAAGGCGGTGCGGCAGATCGCCTGTTTCGTGGCATGTGGCGTGTCATGGCCGAAGTTGTGCCAGAGGCCGAGGCTGATCGCGGGCAGCTTCAGGCCGGACCTGCCGCAGCGGTTGTAGATCATCCGGCCATAGCGGTCGGGGTTCGGGACATAGGTCATCGGGATCCTCCTGTTGGCGCTATCATGCGCCGGGGTAGGGGCGGCTTCAAGTTGCGCCGGGCGGAATTCCGGGGGATGCTGGCGGCATGAGGCAGCTTCGGCAGGTCTGGGATTTCGTGGTGGCCGTCTGGCAGCGCGTGGGCGACGGGCATTTCGGCCTGATCGCCGCCGGGGTTGCCTTCTTTGCCATGTTTGCGGTGTTTCCGGGCCTGGCCGCTGCCGTGGCGGTCTGGGGCATGTTCGCCGATCCCGGGGTTATCCAGGATTATCTTGGCGTGGCCGAGCGCTTTCTGCCGCCCGAGGCGCGGACCCTGATCCACGATCAGGTCATGGGCCTGATCACCGCGCCGAGGCGAGCCCTGCAATGGACGACGGTCCTGTCGCTGCTGATCGCGCTGTATTCCGCCCGGGCAGGGGTATCGGCGCTGGTGCAGGGGCTGGACGTGGTTCACCGCTCTCGGCCGAGGGGCTGGCTCAAGGGCTGGGCGGTGGACTTCGTGCTGACGGTCGCGCTGATCGGGGCGCTGTTCGTCGCGCTGGTGACGGTCGTCGTGGTGCCGATCCTGCTGAGCTATGTCACCTTGGGCACCTTCGGAGCCTGGTTGACCAAGGTGCTGCCCTGGGGGGCGATGTTCCTGCTGGTCGTCACCTGTCTGTCGATCCTCTATCGCTTTGGCCCGAACGTGCCGGGCGGGTTCCGTAGCCCGTGGATATCTGTCGGCGTACTGGTCGCGGCGCTGGCCTGGGCCGGGGTGTCGATCGGGTTTTCGGTCTATCTGGCGAATTTCAACAGCTACAACGCGATCTATGGCTCGATCGGGGCAGTCATAATCCTGATGATGTGGCTGTATCTGTCGGTCTGGGCCGTGCTGCTGGGCGGGGCGATCAACGCAGAGCTGGATGCGCGGATGCGGCGGTAGTCAGGCCTTGAAGGCGGCGGCCAGAGCGTCCGGCAGAGTGAATTCGGCCAGCACGCGCGCGCGGCCTGTGTCCGACATCTTGCGCGCGGTCTTCTGCACGATGTCGAGGACGGCGGTCGGGTCGTGGCCGGCGGCGAAATCGGCGAAATACCAGCGCAGGAAGACGAAGCAGATGACGTCCTCAAGCGCCTGAACCTCCGGGTCGCGCTTGAGGCCTTCCTTGCGCAACAGGACACCCACGCGTTCGCAGTCGGTCTGGTCATAGCCGGCTTCGGCCATGATCCCGGCGACCCGCCGGGCGTGGCGGCGGGCCTGTTCGCGGCGCCATTCCAGATAGCCCGCCTTGCCCTGAGGATAGTCCGAGCGCGGCAAGAGCCAGCGTTCGACATGCTGGCCGCGGGCCGCGATCTGCAACAGGTCCGAAGCCTTGGGGAACAGCCGGTGCAGCTCGGCGCTCATCCTTTCGCCGTAAGTCAGGGCCTCGCCCTTCGGGTCGGCAGCATTCGCCGCGTCGATCTGTGCCAGTACGGTCTGTAGCCGGTCGGTCATCGCGTCCCCTTTTCGTGCCTGTCTGCCCGCCCGGCAGTCTGGCTGCTGTCGTCAGGCTGCGCAACAGCCGGACTTGACCCCGGTTTACATGCCTTGCCGATTTCCACGCCGCAGCAAGGATTGTCGGCCCCGGATTTATGCAGATGCCCCGAATCCCGGGGAATCTGCTGTCGCCATGTCGGGCACGATGGCCATTTCGGCGACGACGCTGAAGGACACCATGCTGATGCTGATCGACCAGCAGAATGCCAAGGGCGGGCTTCTGGGCAAGCAGTTTGAGACAGTGTGGTGGACCCGGCCTCCGACTGGCCGCTCTTCGCCGAAAACGCGCGGGAGCTTCTGATCGTGTCGAAGGTCGGTGTGATGTCCGGCTGCTGGACGAGCGTAAGCCGCAAGTCGGTGCTGCCGGTCATCAAGGAGTTGAACGGCCTGCTGTTCTACCCGGTGCAGTACGATGGCGAGGAATGGTCGAAGATCAAGCGCGACGTGTTGGCGTCGGGCGCGGCTGGCAAGAAGGTCGGCGTGATCTCGACGAGCAACAGCGATGCGACCATCGGCTTCCATCAGGAACTGGCTGCGGCGGGTGTGTAGGCGGATACCCCAGAGAACAAGGCCTTCATCGAGGCCTGGCACGCCTTCATCAAGGACGACAAGCGCGTGACGAACGTCCCGATGGAGGCGCATTACATCGGATCCAAGAAGTGGGTGAATGCGGTGACGGCGGCGGGCACGACCGGGGTCGATGCCGTCAGCGCGGCGAAGACCCGGGCGGTGGTGGTGGCGGAGCATGACATGGAGTTCATCCGGCGGCTGAACTGTCGGGTGACGGTGCTGCACGAGGGCGCGGTCCTTGCCGAGGGGTCGCGGGATCACGTCACCGTCGATCCGCAGGTGATCGCCGTCTATCTGGGGCGTGGATGATGCCCGAAACCATGCTTGAGACCACTGGCCTGTCCCTGCACTACGGTGGCAGCCAGATAATGCACGGCATCGATTTTGCCGCGAAGGCTGGCGAGATCACCTGCATCCTGGGGCCGAACGGGGTGGGCAAGACCTCGTTCCTGAAGGCGCTGGCGGAGACGCATCTGCGCTCGGGCGGCTGGTCCGCCTGAACGGCGGCGAGGTGCCCGTGGCCCGCAGGAGATGGCGCGGCGGTGTCGGTCCAGCCATGCGCCGGGGGGTGATTGCGATCAGGTCAGTCGGCGTCCGTGGTCCAGTCCTGGCCGACAAGCCAGTCGCAGAAGGCGGCGATGGTCCTGACGCGCCGGTGTGCCCGGGGCAGGATCAGGTAGAAGCCGGGCACTTCGCTTTCCGGCATCGACTGCATCACCCCGGCACCAAATGGCGCGACGAGGCGGCCGAGTTTCAGGTCCTCTTCCGCGTCCCGCGTCGACAGCAGCCCGACCCCCAGCCCCGCCAATGCCGCCCGCCGCGCGGTCGAGGCGTCCTGCAACTGCATGTCGCTTTTCGACGCCCCCCGCGCGACACCAAGGTGACGCAGCACGTTCGGCCAAAGCTCGGGCGACAGGACGGGATGCAAGAGCGGCAGGCTGGTCAGATCAGCAGGCGCGGCGATCCGGCGGGCGAGGTCGGGGGTGCAGCAGATCACCTTGTAATCGCGGCAGAGCAGTGTCGCCTCGACCCCGCGCCAGGTGCCATAGCCCCACTGGATGGCGACATCGACGTCATCGGCGATGAAGTCGGGCAGGTTGACCATGGTGGTCAGCCGCAGATCGGCATCGGGCACAAGGTCGCGGAACCGGGTGATCCGATCCAGAAGATATCGGGTGGCGAAATAGGGGCTGGCGTTCACGTTGATCCGGTTGCGGTGATCCGGCCCGGCCACGCGGCGCACGCCTTCCGCCAGTTCGGCAAAGCCCGCCTGCACGAAATGCTGCAACAGGATCGCCTGTTCGTTCGGTTCGATCGCGCGGCCCTTGCGTTCGAAGAGAGTGACCCCCAGCGCGTCCTCAAGCAGCCTGATCTGCTGGCTGACCGCCTGCGGGCTGACCGATAGTTCCTCGGCGGCGCTGCGCAGGCTGCGATGGCGCACGACAACGTGGAACACGCGCAGCGCGTTCAGGGGCGGCAGTCGGCGGGACGGGTCGGTCATCGGGCCTCTGCGTCAGATCACGGCTTTTTCCAGGAAGGGGCGGTTTTGCACGATGCGGCCATAGCCGACCTCCGACAGGTCCAGGGTGCGGAAGCCGCCATAGGTGATGAGTTCGGATACCGCGCGCCCGGTCGCCGGGGCCTGTTGCAGCCCGTGGCCGGAAAAGCCGTTGGCGAAAAGGAAATTCGGCAGCTCGGGGTGTGGGCCGACGATCAGGTTGTGGTCCAGCGTGTTGAAATCATAGTGCCCGGCCCATTGATTGACGGGCTTGATCGCCTCGAAGGCCGGGGACCGCCGGGCGAGGGCGGGCCAGATGATGTCGTCGAATTCTTCCCAGCGCGGCGTGAAGTCGTCCCAATCGACGGCGGGGTCTTCGGCGGGGGGCGCGCCGGTCAGGAAATAACGGCCCTCGGGGCGGCAGAAGACGCCCGAAGGGTCGATCATCAGCGGCAGGCGCCCGCCGTTCACCCTAGCGCTGCCCTCGGGCGAGGTGGCGCAGTCAAAGACGAAGACGGTGCGCTTGCGCGGCTCTACCGGCAGGTCCAACCCGGCCATGCGCGCGGTGAGCGCGGCGCGAGGCCCCGAGGCGTTGACCACTGTGCCGGCGGAGACGACCGCCCCGGATTTCAGCGTGACCGAAGTGACCCGGCCCCCGTCACGCCCGATGGCCACGACTTCGTCGGTCACATAATCCGCGCCCAGCTCGCGGGCCTTGGCCTTGAAGCCGTTCATCAGCCCGGTGTTGGAGAACCAGCCCTCGCCGGACTGGCCATAGCTTGCCAGCAGGATGTCATCGACCCGCAGATGCGGGAAGGCGTGTTGCAGCTCCTCTGGCCCCCAGAGGACCACATCCGCCCCGCAGGCGCGCTGCACGGCGTGGTTTTCCCGCAAGATCCGTGCGCCCTCGGCGGTGCTGGCCAGAAAGAGATAGCCGCCGGGGTGGAAGTTCAGCTCCGGAGGGGCCTCTCCCCTGACCTGCATCGTGGTCGCAAAGTCGCGCAGGAAGGCCGCGCCGAACTGGCTGATCTTCACGTTGATCGGGTTGGAGAACTGCACCCGGATCGAGGAGGCCGACAGCGCGGTCGAGGCCTGGCGATAGGTCGGGTCGCGCTCTACCACCAGCACCGAGCCGTCGAAATCCGGGTTCGCCATCAGGAAATAGGCGACCGCCGAGCCGATGACCGCGCCGCCGACGATGACGACATCGTAACGGGGTTTCATGTTGCGTCCTTGTCGTCGGTGTCGTCGGGGTGGCCGAGGTCGATGAACCAGCCGCCCAGCCGCGCGACGGATTCTGCGCGGGGATCGGGGGTGGGTGTCTTCTCCTCGACCTGGGCGCGGTAGGCTTCGGTGTTGTCCAGCGGGTGAAAGCCCAGATGCCGCGCCAGACGGTTGTCGACCGGCTTGACCCTGTTGTCCGAAATGCCGAAGGCCGTGGTGAAGCCCACGCGCGGGGCGGTCAGGGCGGCGGTCACCAGCCGGATGCAATCCTGAAACGACAGCCAGGACCACAGCATCCGCCGGTCCGCCGGTTCGGGAAAGCTGGAGAAGATGCGCAGCGCCGCCGTCTCGATCCCGAACTTGTCCCAGTAGAGCCGCCCGAGGTCTTCGGCAAAGCATTTCGACAACCCGTAAAGCCCGTCAGGCCGGTGCGGGGCCCTGGCGTCGATCTGGTCCTCCAGCCGATGGTAGCCGATGGCGTGGACGGAGCTGGCATAGACCACCCGCCCCACGCCATGCTGCCGCGCGCCTTCGTAGACGTGATAGCTGCCGCGGATATTGGCGTTCAGCACGGCCTCCCAGCCGGCCTCCATCGCGATGCCGCCGAAATGGACGATGGCATCGACGCCCTCGCAGGCGGCGACGGTCGCGGCCATGTCGGCGAGGTCGAACCGCAACGCGGTCTCGTTCGGGCGCAGGTCGGCGATCGGGGCCAGATCGGCCAGACGCAGCTCGCGGCACAGGGGCGCAAGCCCGCCGCGCAGATGGGTGCCAAGACGTCCGGCGGCGCCGGTCAACAGGATGCGGTCGTAGAGTGGAGAGGTCATTTCGTCACATAGCCCTTCGACAGATCATTGGCCCGCGCCTTCGGGTCGCGGTCGGCGGGATCGCCAAAGCCTCCTCCGCCCGGCAGGTGCAGCACCAGCCGCCGCCCGGCAGGGACATGCTGCCAGCCCTTCGGTTTCAGTTGCGTGCCATCGTCCAGCGCCACGCCGCCCGGAGCCCCCGGCTGCCCGCCGTCGCGGCCGCGCGCCGGATGGCCCACCCGGTCGAACATGGCCGAGAAGTCGAACTCATGCCCCGGCGCAGGTTCGATCTCGATGATCTGGCCCAGCCCGCCGCGAAACTGCCCGTCGCCGCCCGAATCCGGGCGCAGTTCCTTGCGCCAGATCACCACCGGGCCGGTCTGTTCCGTCGCCTCGATCGGCATGGTCATCACGCCCGAGGGGAAGGCGGTGGCCGACAGCCCGTCCAGCCCGGGCCGGGCTCCCATTCCCCCCGAGTTGAACATCAGGATCTCGGCCCGCCGCCCGGCTTGACCGGCGACGGGGCGCACCGACATGTGGATGTTCCACAAGGCCGCCGCGCCTTCGGCCAGCACCTTGCCCGGCAGCGCCTGCGCCAGCGCGCCAAGGACCAGATCGGGGACCAGATGGCCGATGACATGCCGCACCGAGACGGGCGCGGGCCGGGGGGCGTTCAGGATGTTCTCGGGCGAGCTGATGGTGAAGGCCTGAAGCGAGGCCCAGTTGTTCGGGATGTCCGGCGCGACCACGCATTTCAGCGCGTAAGAGGCATAGGCCTTGGTGTAGATCACCGGCACGTTGATGCCCTTTGCGTTCACCGGATCAGACCCGGTGAAGTCCACGTTCACCACCCCGTCTCCGATCTCTGCCGTGCAGGCCAGTTTCACCGGGGCGTCGTAGCCGTCGGTCAGCAGGACATTCTCCCACCGCCCTCTGGGCAGGGCCGCGATGCGTTCGGCCATCGCCGCCCTGGTGCGGGTGAAGATGAACTCGCCCAGCGCGTCCAGCCTGTCCAGCCCGGTTTCCTCCATCATCGCGATCAGGCGGCGGTGGCCGACGTCGTTGCAGGCGGCCAGCGAGTAGAAATCGCCCACGACCTGATCGGGCTCGCGCACATTGGCGCGCAGAAGCCGGATCAGCGTGTCATTCACTGCGCCGCGTTCGGCGAATTTCATGATCGGGATCTGGATGCCTTCCTCGTAGACCGACTTGCCATCCGCCCCGAAGCCCCGCCCGCCGACATCGACCACATGCGCCGTGCAGGCGAAGAACCCGACCAGTCGGTCGCCCTTGAAGCTGGGCGAGACCATGGTGATGTCGTGCAGGTGCCCTGTGCCCTTCCAGGGGTCGTTGGTCACATAGGTGTCGCCCGGAAACATGTTCCCGCGCCCGATTTCGGCGATGAAATGTCCCACCGCCTCGGCCATCGTGTTCACATGGCCCGGCGTGCCGGTGACCGCCTGCGCCAGCATCCGGCCCTGCGGGTCGAAGACGCCCGCCGACAGGTCCCCGGCCTCGCGAACAGAGGTGGAAAAGGCGGTGCGGAGGAGCGTCATCGCCTGCTCCTCCACCACGGAAATCAGCCGGTTCCACATCACCTGCATGCGGATGTCGAAGGTCGCGTCGGTCATTTCCCCGCCTCCCTGCGGATCAGAAGCAGGCTGCCGTCGCCCTGCATCACCACGTCGAAGGGCGAGGTGACGATGGTCGTCGTTTCGCGCTCCACCACCACGGCCGGACCCTTCACCCGGTCGCCCGGCCGCAGCGCGTCGCGCGCGACCTCCGTGCTGAAGAGGGTCTCACCCCGCGCCGGATCGAACACGGGACGTGAGAGCGGCGCACCCGCCTCGGTATGGCCCAGGGTAAGGTCGTGCCGGGTGGGCGCGGGGCGAAGGTCCTGCGCCTTGACCGAGACGGTGACGATCTCGATCTCAAGGTCTTCAAGCCCGTCGATGGCCCGCCCGAAGAACCGCGCATAAGCGGTCCGGAAGTCGCGGCGCAGGGTGTCGGCATCGCCGGGGGCAAAGCTGCGGTCGGGCAGCGGCAGCGGGATCTCCCAGCCCTGCCCGACATAGCGCATGTAGGCGATGATCTCGCGCCGGATGGCGCCCGAACTGCCCGAGCGGACGAAGCCTTCCGCCGTGGTCTTGAGGTCGGCCACCAGCGCGTTCATGGCATCGGCATCGAAGCTGGACAGCCGGATGACCCTGGAGGCCAGCGCCTCATAGCCGAAGGGGGCCTTCAGGAACCCGATGGCCGACCCGACCCCCGCGCCCGGCGGGACAAGGCATTGGTCGATCCCCAGCTTCTCGCACAGCCGCGCGGCGTGCAGGGGCGCGGCCCCGCCAAAGGCCACCATGATGTTGTCCGAGATGTTCTTGCCGTTTTCCACCGCATGAACACGCGCGGCATTGGCCATGTTCTCGTCCACCACCTCGACGATGCCGAAGGCGGCGGCCTCGACGGGCAGACCCAGCCGGTCGCCCACCCCGGTAGCTATCGCGGACCGGGCTTTGTCGGTGGACAGCCGGATCGCGCCACCGGCAAAGCTGTCGGGGTCGATCTTGCCCAGCACCAGATCGGCATCGGTGATCGCGGGCCTGGTGCCGCCGCGCTGATAGCAGGCCGGGCCTGGCTCGGACCCGGCACTTTCCGGGCCGGTCTGGATGCGCCCCATGGCATCGACCCAGGCCAGCGAGCCGCCGCCCGCACCAATCTCGATCATCTCGATCACCGGGATCGAGATCGGCATGCCCGACCCCTTGGCGAAACGGGTGGTGCGCGCAACCTCGAAGGTGCGTGCGGTCTTGGGCTGATAGCCCTCGATCAGGCAGATCTTGGCCGTGGTCCCGCCCATGTCGAAGCTGACCACCTTCTCCAGTCCGAACCTTTGCGCCACGTCGGCGGCAAAGATCGCCCCGCCTGCCGGGCCGGATTCCACCAGCCGCACCGGGAACTCGGCGGCGGTTTCGACCGAGATCAGCCCGCCGCCGGAATGAATCATGAACACGGGGCATGTCGCGCCCCTGTCTTTCAACCGGGTCTGCAGCCGGCCCAGGTAATCGGCCATCTGCGGGCGGACATAGGCATTGGCGCAGACGGTGTTGAAGCGTTCGAACTCGCGCATCTGGGGCGAGACGTCGGAGGAGATGGAGATCGGAACGGCGACCTTCGCCGCGATGATGTCGCGCGCGCGGCGTTCGTGGGAGGGGTTCGCGTAGGAATGGATGAAGCCGATGGCCACGGCGCCGTAGCCGCCCCCGGCGATCCGGTCGGCCAGATCGTGCAGCGCGGCTTCGTCCAGCGGCGCCAGCTCCTGCCCCTGCGCGCCGATCCTGCCGCGGACGGGAAAGCGGTCTTCGCGCGGGACCAAGGGCGGCGGCAGGACGAGGTTCAGGTCATACTGGTCGAAGCGGCTTTCCGTGCGCATCTCGATCACGTCGCGGAAGCCTTCGGTCGTGACGAAGGCGACCTTCGCCCCGCGCCGTTCGATCAGCGCATTGGTGGCCAGCGTGGTGCCGTGGATCAGGAGGTCCAGGTCGCCATAGCCCAGCCCCGCCTCGGCCAGCACGATGTCCATGCCGTCAAGGATGGCCTGCTCCGGCGCGGCATAGGTCGTCAGCACCTTGGTTGAATGGATCGCTCCGTCGAGGTCCAGGGCGATGTCGGTGAAGGTGCCGCCAATGTCGGCGCCAATGCGGATCTGGCGGGTCATTTGGGGTCTTTCGTGGCAAGGGCGGTGGCGCGCATCTGCGACAGGGTTTGCCGGGGGGTCAGCGCCTCGGCCGAGATGGCAAGGTCAAGGACCGCGCCGGTCCGGCTGGCGCGGGCGCGGGCGAAGGCGGCGGGGAAGTCCTCGGTCCGGTTCACCTTTTCCGCGTGAAAGCCGTAGGCGTTCGCCAGCATCACGAAATCTGGGTTGTGCAGATCGGTGCCCAGGACGCGGGCTGGGTAGGTGCGTTCCTGATGCGCGCGGATCGTGCCGTAGGTGCCGTTGTTCAGGATCAGGATGATCGGCTGCGCCCCGGCCTGCATCGCGGTGCCAAGCTCCTGGCAGGTCATCTGGAAATCGCCGTCCCCGGCAAAGCAGACCACGGTGCGGTCGGGGCAGGCGACCTTGGCGGCAATCGCGGCGGGGATGCCATAGCCCATCGCGCCGGACTGCGGGGCCAGAAGCCGCGCCTTGGGGCCGAATCTGAAGAACTTGTTTGGCCAGACCGTGAAATTTCCCGCCCCGTTGGTCAGGATCGCATCCTCGGGCAGCACCTCTCGCAGGTGGGCAGTCACCAGCCCCATGTCCACCGGAGAGGGCTGCGGCGGCAGGGCAAAGGTCGCCTCGTAATCCGCCCGCGCCCGTTTGCGCCAGTCTGCCCAGGGCCCATGCACCGGGGTCAGGGCGGCGACAAAGGCGTTCGGCCCGGCGGGTATGCCGAGCATCGGGATATAGACCTTGCCGATCTCTGCCGCCGAGGCATGGACATGGATGATCTTCTGCCGCGGCGTCGGGACCTGGAACAGGGTGTAGCCTTCGGTCGAGATTTCCCCGAACCGGGTGTTGAGCGCCAGCACCACGTCCGCCTCGGTCATGGTCTTGCGCACCCCCGCCGCAAGGCCAAGACCCAGGTCGCCCGCGTAACAGGGCGAGTGATTGTCGAACATGTCCTGATAGCGCAGCGCCGCCACCACGGGGATGTCGGAGGCCTCGGCAAAGCCTTGCAGGGCGGCCCGACCGGCCTCGGTCCAGTTGCAGCCGCCAATCAGGATCGCAGGGCGTTCGGCGCCTGCCAGCAGCGCCAGCGCCTCGGCAAGGGCTGCCGGTTCGGGCGCCGGCTCGCCAATGCGGGCGGGGCCGGTCAGCGCCGGAGCCGAGGCGGGACCGGACAGCATGTCCTCGGGCAGGGCGATGACCACCGGGCCGGGGCGGCCCGTGGTGGCGGTGATCCAGGCGCGGGAGAGAAGCTCGGGGATGCGGTTTGCATCGTCGATCTCGACCACCCATTTCGCCATGGTGCCGAAAACCGCGCGGTAGTCGAGTTCCTGGAAGGCCTCGCGCCCGCGCATATCGGTGCCGACCTGGCCGACCAGAACGATCATCGGCGCGCTGTCCTGCATCGCCGTGTGGATGCCGATCGAGGCATTGGTCACCCCCGGACCGCGCGTCACGAAGCACAGGCCCGGCTGCCCGGTCAGCTTGCCCCAGGCCGCTGCCATGAAGGCCGCACCGCCCTCGTTCCGGCACAGCACGAAATCCAGCCTGCCGGCCGTGTCGTGCAGCGCATCCAGAACGGCCAGATAGCTTTCCCCCGGCACGCCGAAGCCCTTCCGCGCCCCCAGCGCGATCAGACATTCGACCAGTAGCTGCCCGCCGTTTCGCATCGTCGCACCCAACCCCGTTGCCCGGCCAGTCTTGCACCCCGCTCTCGCGGCCGGAAGCCAAGAAAATCGGCAGACCGACAAGTTTTTCTTGTCGATCCGGCGCCGGGGAGAGCCGAAGTCAGGTCAGTAACGGGCGTCTGGCAGGCCGCAGAAGGGATCGACGGGGCTGGTGCCCCGGAACGGCGCGCGGCCCAGAAGGCAGTCGAGTGTGGCGCGCTGCATGCTGTCCATCGTGGCATAGGCATTGACCACGCAGGGCATCCGGGGCGCGTCGTAGAGGTAATAGGGATAGCCGAAGGAAATCAGCGCCGTCGGCACCTCGTGCCAGTGCCGCTGCATCGCGCCGTGCATGCCTCCGGTCAGCCGGTTCCAGTCCAGGAAGATGCGGCCACGGGTCAGAAGCGTTTCCTCGCCCATCACGAACAGCACCAGATCGAAGTCGCGCTGGTCCAGCTTGTCGCCGGGCTGATGGACCGTGACCTCGAAGCCTTCGGCGCGCAGCATGTCCGGGAAGGCCATCGGCATCCCGTCGCCATGCAGGGGAGTCACGATGCCGGTCGTGTAGACCAGAACGCGGCGGTGGCGGTCGGGGGACAGGGGCAGGAGGCCCCGCACATCCTTCACCAGCGTCGGCGCGCGGCCGGTGATCGCTTGCGCGGTCGCGGCATCCTCGGGCCGGGCCAGGCGGCTGCGGTCGGCGGGCGCGCGTCCGTCGCGGTGCAGCCCCAGCCAGGCCTTGAGCCCCAGAACCCGGATCAGTGCTTCGTCCAGCCGTTCGGGGCTGATCCGCCCATCGTCCAGTGCCGCCTCGATCCGGGCGATGTCGGCCTCGGGCTCGTCCGAGAACAGGATCACGTCGCAGCCCGAGGCGACGACCTCTGGCAACATCTCGTCGCGGTGCGCCCAGGCGCCGAAACCGGCCATGGGCGTTGCGTCCGAAACGATCACGCCGTTGAACCCCAACTCGCCGCGCAAAAGCGTCTGGTTGAGAAGGGGCGAAACCGAGGCGGGGCGGCAGGCCTCGAGCCCCGCGTCGGGGTCATTGGCAAGGACATAGCCCGGAAAGGCGATGTGCGCCGACATGACCGCCATCACGCCCGCTTCGATAGCGGCACGGTAAAGCGCGCCGTGGGTGGCGTTCCAGTCTTCCAGCGACAGCGGGTTGATCGTGGTCACCAGATGCTGGTCGCGGTCGTCGTGTCCCTCGCCCGGCCAGTGCTTGACCGTGGCGGCGACGCCATGTGCCTGAAGCTCGGCGATATGCGCCAGGGCGTGTCTACGGATGCGGTCGGGGTCGGACCCCAGCCCCCGAGTCGCCACGATGGGGGACCGGAACAGCGCGTTGATGTCGATGACGGGCGTGAAGGACCAGTTGATCCCTGCGGCGCGCGCCTCTTCGGCCATGATCCGGGCGATGGTGGCAGAGGCCTGCACGTCGTCTACCGCCGCAAGCGCCAGGGGGTTCGGCACCTCGGTCCCGAAGGAGGGGCTCATCCGGCTGCCTTCAAGGTCGGCGCTGACGAGGTAGGGGATGGGGGCAGCGGCGCGCAGGGCGTCGAGGGTGTCGAGTTCCGCCGTGGCGTCTGGGCCGAAGAATTTGGTGATCCCGGCGGGGGCGAGGGCGGTGATGCGGTCCACGACCTCTGCCCCGGTGCCAAAGCAGAGATGGACGAACAACTGCCGAACCTTGGCCGCCCGGTCCATCGCGCCAAGGGTGGACCGCACCCAGGCGCGCGCCGCGCCGTCAAGGTTGAAAGGCGGGGCGGAAAGGATTCGGTCGATCTGGTTCAAGGCAGGCTCCGTCCATATGCCAAGACCCCGTCCCGGGCTTGACCCGGGACCTCCCCGGTCAGAGGTGGTGACAGTTCGGCAAGAGGCCCCGGGCCAAGCCCGGGGCGGGGTTTCCTTCCGCGTCAGTCAGACGTAGCGGTTCCACAGGTTCTCCAGCCGCTCTTGCCGCCCGGATTTCGGCTGCGGCTCGATCTTCTCGGCCATCACCCGCGCGGCGGCCTCTTCCAGCGAGCCTTTCAGCATCGCCTGCGCCCTGGGGTCCTTCCAGCCGGCATAACGCTCGGCCCTCGCGGCCTCCAGCTCTCCCGACTCCAGCAGCGCCGCCGCGGACTTGAGCGCGCGGGCGCAGGTGTCCATACCGCCGACATGGGCGAGGATCAGGTCCTCGGGATCCAGCGACTGACGCCGGATCTTGGCGTCGAAATTGGTGCCGCCGGTGGTGTAGCCGCCCGCCTTGAGGATCTCGTAGAAGGCCAGCGCCTTTTCCGCATGGTTGTTCGGGAACTGGTCGGTGTCCCAGCCGGACTGGTAGTCGTTTCGGTTCATGTCGATCGAGCCGAAGATGCCCAGGGCGGCGGCCAGGGCGATCTCGTGTTCGAAGCTGTGACCGGCAAGGATCGCATGGCCCTGTTCGATATTGGTCTTGATCTCTTTTTCAAGCCCGAAGTCCTTCAGGAAGCCATAGACCGTGGCCACGTCATAGTCATACTGGTGCTTCGAGGGTTCCTGCGGCTTCGGTTCGATCAGGATCGTGCCCTTGAAGCCGATCTTGTGCTTGTACTCCACCACCTGTTGCAGGAAGCGACCCGCGTGGTCGCGCTCGGCCTTCAGGTCGGTGTTCAGCAGCGTCTCATAGCCCTCGCGCCCGCCCCAGAGGACGTAGTTCTGCCCGCCAAGGCGCATGGTCACGTCCATGTTCGCCTTCACCGTGGCGGCGGCATAGGCATAGACGTCCGGGTCGGGGTTGGTGGCCGCGCCCGCCATCCAGCGGCGGTGGCTGAACAGGTTCGCCGTGCCCCACAGAAGCTTTGCCTTGTGGGTCTGCTGCTTCTCGCCCAGGTAATCGGCGATCTCGTTCAGGTTCTTCAGGCTTTCGGCGAAAGTCGCGCCCTCGGGGCGGACATCCGCGTCGTGGAAGCAGTAGAAGGGCACACCGAGGATATCGAACATCTCGAAGGCCACATCGGCCTTCAGTTTGGCCAGCGCCATGCCGTCGCCGAACCAGGGCCGCTCGAAGGTCTGCCCGCCGAACGGGTCGCCGCCCGGCCATGCGAAGCTGTGCCACCAGGCCACGGCGAAACGGAGGTGATCCTCCAGCCGCTTGCCCATGACCACTTCGTCCGGGTTGTAGTGGCGGAAGGCGAATTCGTTGGTGGAGGACGGGCCCTCGTACTTGATCGCGGGGATGCCCTTGAAGAAGTCGGTCATGTCAGCTCCTTGATGGCAGATTGGGCGGCGCGGAACCGGGCATGTCCCGCGTCAAAGGCGTCCTTGAGGGAAGGATCGGGGTCGATGATGCGGGCAATCTGCGGCAGGGTCGCAATCTCGGACCCGGCGCCGGTCGCGGCCATCAGGCCAAGCCGCGCCGCGCCGAAGGCCCCGCCGAAATCCCCCGCCACGGGCAGTTGCACCGGGCAGTCCAGCGCAGTGGCGATCAGCCGCAGCCAGTAGTCCGACCGCGAGCCGCCGCCGACCGCCAGAAGATGATCCAGCCTGGTGCCGGTAGCCACCAGTGCGTCGCGGCTGTCGCGGATGGCAAAGGTCACGCCCTCCAGCACCGCGCGGGTGGCCGCCTGCCGGTCGGTCGCGTGCTCCAGCCCGGTGAAGGCCCCTCGCACGCTGGCTGAGTTCAGGGGCGTCCGCTCGCCGCCCAGATAGGGCAGGAAGACGGTCTTGCCCGGCGCCTGCAGGGGCCCAAGCTCGCGCGTCAGGGTCGAGGCGTCCGAGCCGACCAGTTTCGCATACCAGTTCAGCGCATCGGTCGCGGCCAGGATCACGCCCATCTGGTGCCATGTGTCCGGCAGGGCATGGCAGAAGGTATGCACCGCCGTCGCCGGGTCGGGCTGGTAGCCGTCGTTCGCGGCGAACAGCACGCCCGAGGTGCCAAGCGAGACAAAGGCCTCGCCCGCGCGCACCACGCCGACGCCCACGCCCGAGGCGGCATTGTCCCCACCGCCCCCGGCCACGACGACCGACTTAGGCAGGCCCCAGCGGCTGGCCAGCGCTTCGCGCAAAGTGCCTGAAACCTGGCTTCCCTCGACCAGACGGGGCATCTGCGCCCGGTTCAGGCCGGTGGCGGCCAACAACTCGTCCGACCAGTCGCGCTTGCCGGTATCCAGCCACGACGTCCCCGCCGCATCCGACATTTCTCCGACATGCTCACCCGTCAGCCAGAGCCGCAGGTAATCCTTCGGCAACAGGACCTTCGCCACCCGGTCCCAGACCTGCGGCTCGTGCTTTTGCACCCAGACCAGCTTGGGCGCGGTAAATCCCGGAAAAACGATATTGCCTGTCAGCCGCCGGAACTTCGGATCGCCGTCCAGCACGGCGGCCTCGGCATGGGCACGTGTGTCGTTCCACAGGATGCAGGGCCGCAGCACTTCGTCCGCGGCATCCAGCAGCGTGGCACCATGCATGTGGCCGGAAAGCCCGATCCCGCGCACCCCGCCCAGACCCTTCTGCGCCAGCTTGTCGAACACCGTCTCGGCCGCGCTGATCCATTCGGACGGCGCCTGCTCGCTCCATCCTTCGGCGGGGCGCTGGACAGTCAGGGGGGCCGTCGCTTCGGCAAGGACCTGCTGGTCCTCGCCGATCAGGATGCCCTTGATCCCCGATGTGCCGAGATCAAGCCCGATATACATCACGCGGCCAGATGCTGGGGTTTCTTGCCCAGGATGATCATCCCCAGGATGTCGTCGTCGGTAACTTCGTCCACGTTCACCGTGCCGACCAGCTGGCCGTTCTTCATCACCGAGGCCCGGTCGCACAGCTTCATCACGTTGTGGATGTCGTGTTCGATCAGGAAGATGCCCAGGCCTTGCGCCTTCAGCTCCTGGATCAGCTCGGCCACCATCTGCGTCTCATGCGGGCCGAGGGCGGCGGTCGGTTCGTCCATGATCAGGATCCTGGCGTTGAAATACACCGCCCGCGCGATAGCGACCGACTGCCGCTGCCCGCCCGAAAGCGCGTTCACCGGCACGTTGAACTTGCGGAAGTTCGGGTTGAGCCGACCCATGATCTTCCGCGTCTCGGCTTCCATCTTGGACTCGTCAACGAAGCCGAAGCGGTTCACCAGCTCGCGCCCCAGAAACAGGTTCGAGGCGGCATCCAGGTTGTCGGCCAGAGCCAGCGTCTGATAGATCGTCTCGATGTTATGCGCGCGCGCGTCGCGGGGATCGTTGATCTCCACCTCTTTGCCGTTGATGAAGATCTGGCCCGAGTCCTTGCGATAGGCGCCCGACAGGCACTTGATCAGCGTCGATTTGCCTGCGCCGTTGTGGCCCAGAAGGCCCACGACCTCGCCGGGGTAAAGATCGACCGTGACGTGATCCACGGCCTTGATCCCCCCGAAGGAAATCGAGATGTCGCGCAGTTCGACAAGCGGGGTTCCGGTTCTGTCCACCATGATCTCTGCCCCTTACTTGATGCGTTTGCGGTAAACGATGTCGAGCCAGACGGCCAACACCAGTGCGATGCCGATCACGATGCGCTGGTAGGACCCGTCGCCGAAGCCGATCAGCACCATGCCGGTCTGCAGGCTGGTCAGGATCAGCGCGCCGATGATCGCGCCGTAGATCGTGCCCACGCCCCCCGCCAGCGAGGTGCCGCCCACGACGGCGGCGGCGATGACGTAAAGCTCGTCCAGGTTGCCCATGGCATTGGTGGCGCTGTTCTGCCGCGCCGCGCCGATGACGGCGGCGATGCCTGCCAGACCGCCCATCAGGGTGAAGATCTTCACGATCATCGCCCGGGTGTTGATGCCGGACAGGGCCGCCGCCTCGGGGTTGCCGCCTATGGCAAAGACATAGCGGCCGAACCGGGTGCGGGTCATCAGCACGGTCATCGCGATGGCCACGGCGATCATGATCAGCACCGGATAGGCGAAGCCGTGGCCGAAGCTGGCGCAGACGTCGCTGTAGATCGTGCTGTTCGACTTGGCGCATTCGGGCAGCTCCTGTCCCAGCGCCTTGTAGTATTTCTCGATATTGCCCTTGGGCCAGATGTAGCTGTTCACCACCGCCGTCGCGCCAATGATCGCGCCGCAGACCAGCGCGATCACGAAGGTCTCGGCCCAGACCGGGCGCAGGGTGAACCCGTGCGTCTTGCGCGACTGGCGGCCGCTGACGAAGGCCCAGACCACGAAGACGCAGGCGATCACGGCGAAGATCCAGCTGCCGGTCTTGCCCAGCGCGCCGAAGGACCCGCCGCCGATCAGCGAGAAGGTTTCATCCAGCGGAGCAATGGTCTTGCCGCCCGCCACCAGGAAGGCAGCACCCCGCCAGACCAGCAGTCCGCCCAGCGTGACGATGAAGGCCGGGATGCCCAGGAAGGCGATCAGCACGCCCTGGAAACAGCCGATCAGCGCGCCCATGGCGATGCCGAAGATCACCGTGATGATCCAGATCGACGGATGGCCCAGGCCCAGCGCGGGCGTCAGGTATTCGACCTGCAACAGCCCCATGTACATGCCGACCATGCCCATGATCGACCCCACCGACAGGTCGATGTTGCGCGTGATGATGACCAGCACCATCCCCGTCGCCATGATGCCGATATAGGCGGTCTGCACCGACAGGTTCCACAGGTTGCGCGGGGTGAGGAAGCCGTTCGCCTCGGCCTGGGATGCGCCCAGCAGCATCGAGGGGCGGTCGAGGACAAAGGTCGAATAGGCCTCGAAGGCCAGCCAGATCAAGAGCAGCGCGCCGATCATGCCCAAGAGGCGGGGGTCGATCTCTGTCGTGCGCAGAAAGCGGGTGAGCCCGCCTTCCTTCGGCGCATGTGTCGTCGTGGATTGGGGTGTAGCGGTCATGTCCTCGTCCAGCCTGAGAGGGATGGGGCTGTGCCGGAACCGTGCGCGTCACTGCGCGCCATCACACCCCGCAGGGCGCAGGTCCAGCCAGGAGAAAAGGAAGGCGCCGCCCCGATGGGGACGGCGCCGATAGGTCAGATCACTGGCAGGCAGCGACGTCGGGCATCGCGCCTTCGCAGGCCTGTTCCTTGGTGATGTGGCCCGCCTCGATGGCAAGGTTCAGCGTGTCCTTGGTGATCGGGGTCGGATCCAGCAGGATCGCGTTCATCTCGACACCCTTTTCACCACCCGAGAACTTGGTCGCCCCCGGGATCGCGTCCAGCGCCATGCCGTCGGCAAGCATCCCCGCGATCTCGCCCGCCTTCTTGCCCAGGTCGCGGGCGTTCTTCCAGACCGACACGGTCTGGGTGCCGCGTGCCACGCGGTTGATCGCGGCAAGGTCGCCATCCTGGCCACCCAGCGGCACGTTCAGGCCCTGCGCGGCCAGAGCCGCGGCCACGCCACCGGCCATGCCGTCGTTCTGTGCCAGAACGGCGTCAACGGCGTTGTTGTTGGCGGTCAGGATCTGCTCCATGTTCTTCTGGGCGTTCTCGGGCTTCCAGCCGTCCGAGTTCGCTTCGCCGACGATCTTGATGTCGCCCGAGGCAACAGCGGCGCCGATGACTTCTTCCATGCCCTGACGCAGGAAGCCGACGTTCGGGTCGCCCGGGTCGCCCTTGATGATCGCGTAGTTGCCCTTCGGCACCAGTTTGTACACTTCCTGAGCGATGATCCGGCCCACGCCGACGTTGTCGAAGGTCAGGTAGAAGGTGCGGTTGTCCTCGATCAGACGGTCGTAACCCACGACCGGGATCCCTTCGGCGGCGGCCTTCTCGATCGCCGGGCCGATGGCGTCCTTGTCCCAAGCGTTGATGATCAGCGCGTCAACACCCTGGGCGATCAGCGCGTCGATGTCCGACAGCTGCTTTTCGGCCGAGGACTGGGCGTCCGCCGAGACGTACTCGTTGCCGGCGGCTTCGATGGCGGCCTTCATCGCGGCTTCGTCGATCTTCCAGCGCTCTTCCTGGAACTGGGCCCAGGAAACGCCGATCTTCTTGCCTTCGGCCAGAGCGGCCGACGAGAAGCCAGTCACCGCCAGAACGGCGGCGAGAATTGCGGTACGCATAAGTATCCTCCCTATGGATCGGCCTCTGCGGGCCGGTCCGGCAGATTCGCCGGAACAGGCGGGAAGATGCCGCGAATAATTTCAGTTGTCAAAAAATAAAAGCGCCGACCCCCGCCGGGATCGGCGCAAGCCATGGCCGGGAACGCGCGCTTACTGGCAGGCCGCGACCGAAGGCAGCGCGTTCTTGCAGACCTCTTTCCTGGTCACATGCTCGGCGTCGATCACGATGTCCAGCGACTCTGCGGTGATCGCGGTCGGGTTCAGCAGGATCGACCAGACCGGAACGCCCTTCTCGCCGCCGCTGAACTGCCGCGCCTCAGGGATCAGGCTCATCGGCGTGCCCTCGGCCAGCTGGACGGCGACCTGACCGGCCTGCTTGGCCAGATCGAAGCTGTTCTTCCAGACCGACACCGTCTGAAGCCCCTGCGCCACCCGGTTCAGCGCCGCAGGATCGCCATCCTGTCCGCCGATCGGCACAGTCAGGCCCGCGGCCTGCAACGCCTCGATCGCGCCACCGGCCATGCCGTCATTCTCGGCAAGGACGGCATCGACCTGGTTGCCGTTCTCGGCCAGGATCTTTTCCATGTTCGCCTTGGCCGCGTCGGGATTCCAGCCGTCGGTATAGACCTCGCCGACGATCCTGATCTGCCCGCCAGCCACGGCCGCGCCGATCACCTCTTCCATACCCTGCCGCAGGAAGTCCGAGTTGGCATCGCCCGGATCCCCCTTGATGATCGCATAGTTCCCCGTCGGCTGCTTCTCCTTGACGATGGCCGCGATCAGGCGGCCCACGCCGACGTTGTCGAAGGTGATGTAGAAAACGCCGGGATGTTCGATCAGGCGGTCATAGGCAACCATCGGGATCCCGGCTGCGGCGGCGCGCTCGACCGAGGTCATGATCGTTTCCTTGTCGACAGCCTGGATCACGATGGCGTCCACGCCTTCGTTCATCATCTGTTCGATGTCCTGCAGCTGCTTCGCCGCCGATCCACCCGCGTTGAACGGCAGATACTTGTTGCCCTTCCGCTCGATGATCGACCGCATCGCGGTGACATCCCACCGCCAGCGCGGCTGCGCAAGGTCCCCCCAGGCCACGCCGATCTTCTTCCCCTCGGCAAGACCCGCCGAAGTCAGGCTCATCAGCATCAGTGCGGCGGTCCAAAGCAGTCTCTGCATCGGCGTTCATCCCTTGATTGCGGTTTGTGAAAATGCTCATCCCAAAGTTGAACAAAACCATGGCCACGCTGCCATATCAATTTCAGTTGTCAAAATTATTCTGCTGGTCTTAGCTGAAGTTCAGGCGGAACTGCTGACGATCGGGCAGGAATGGCTCTACCGCCCATCGCGCGACGACGGAATCGGCGGCTTTTACTTCGGGGTGTGAAAGAATGCTGGCGAAGGCGACTCGGTCTGCCAACACGGAGGGGCGCAAGGGCGTGGGTCCCCTGATCCCGCCGTTGACCGAAAGCCAGAGGCCGCTGCGCCAGCAGGTCTTCGACCTTGTCCGCGCCGCCGGCCTGATCCCGCGTGTGCAGCTGGCCAAGGATCTTGGGGTCAGCCCGGCTTCGGTCACGACGATTTCGTCGGAACTCATCGAGGCGGGCCTGATTGAAGAGGTCGCCGTCCCCCGCGATGGCGAGGCCGGTCGCGGCCGCCCGGCGGTGTCGCTTGGCGTGCGTGCGGGCGCGCATCTCGTCGCGGGGATGAAGCTGTCCGACCGCGAGCACACCGCTGTCGTCGTCGATTTCGCCGGCAAGCTGATCGCCGACCATGCCATCCCGCGCCAGCCTGGCCCGATGCAGGTCGACGAGATTCTCGATACGATCCAGACCCTTCTGGAACAGGTCTGCGCCAAGGCGGCGATCGACCGCGCGCAGCTGTCCGGCGTCGGCATCGGCCTGCCGGGTTTTGTCGATTGCGCCGCAGGCATGGCGCTGTGGTCCTCGATCCTTGTCGAACGCGCGGTGCCGATCGCGGCGGCGGCGACGGCGCGGCTGGGGGTTCCGGTCTTCGTCGATAACGACGCGAACCTCGTCGCCCTGGCCGAGCTATGGTTCGGCGCCGGACGCAGCCTGTCCGACTTTGCCGTCGTCACCATCGAACACGGTGTCGGCATGGGCTGCGTGATGAACCACCGCATCTATCGCGGCGCCCAGCGCCTTGGGATGGAGCTTGGGCATACCAAGGTCCATCTCGACGGCGCCCTGTGCCGCTGCGGCCAGCGCGGCTGCCTTGAGGCCTATGTCGCCGACTATGCCCTGGCGCGCGAGGCGACGACCGCGCTGAACTGGGGCCACAAGGAAAGCCAGCCGATCAACGTGCTTCTGGAAAGCCTGTACGACCATGCCAAGGCCGGGAACGCCACCGCCAGGTCGATCTTCCGCCGCGCCGGGCGCTACCTGGCGGTCGGGCTGTCGAACGTGGTCAACCTCTTCGACCCTGCGCTCATCATCCTTTCGGGCGAGCGGATGCGCTATGACTACCTTTACGCCGCCGAGACCCTGGCCGAGATGGACAACCTGACGATCCAGACCGGCCGTTCGCGTCCGCCCATCGAGATCCACGCCTGGGGCGATCTGCTCTGGGCACATGGCGCGGCCGCACTGGCGCTGTCCGAAGTGACCGAGGCGATCCTTGCCACCCAGCCGCGCGATCTTGCCGCCGAGTAGGCTGCGTCAGTCCTGCCCCCCGGCCAGCAGCGCGGCCAGACCCTGGGGATAGTCGGGATAGAGAAGCGTCACGCCAAGCTCGTCCTTGATCCGGTCGTTCCGCACCTTCTTCGACTCGCTGTAGAAGCCCAGCGCCATCGGCGTCATCGTGGGGGCCACCTCCTCGAAGGGCACGGCGGGCGGTTCCGGCATCCCCAGCAGATGCGCCGCATGGGCAATCACGTCCTGCGGCGGGCAGGGGTTGTCGTCGCAGACATTATAGACCGCGCCCGGGTTGGGGCGGCGGATCGACGCCTCCAGCACCTGCGCGATGTCGTCCACATGGATGCGGCTGAACACCTGCCCCGGCTTGATGATCCGCCGCGCGGTTCCGTCGCGGACCTTCTCGAACGGGCCGCGCCCCGGGCCGTAGATGCCCGCCAGCCGGAAGATGTGGACGGGCAGACCTGTCGCCATCCACTGGCTTTCGGCCAGCACCCGCTGCCGCCCCCGGTCGGACTGCGGCGTCAGCGGAGTCGTCTCATCGACCCAGCCGCCCGCGTGGTCGCCATAGACCCCGGTGGTGGACAGATAGCCGACCCAGACCGCCCCTGACTGCGCGATGCGCGGTTCCGCACGAAGGAACGGATCCCCCGCCGCATCCGGTGCCGCCGAACACAGGATATGCGTCGCCCGCTCCAGCGCCGGACCCAGGTCGCCGGGCCAGAGCAGCGGCTCGACCCCCTCGGCGCGGAAGGCTTCGGCCTTGGCGGGGTTGCGGGTGGTGCCGATGACGCGCCAGCCCTGGGGGATCAGGCGGCGGGCAAGGGCGCGGGCGGAATAGCCGTGGCCAAGGGACAGAAGCGTGGACATGGCCGGACTATCGGAGGGCGGACAGCGGTGTGCAAGAGGCCAGCGCAGGAGGCGGGGCTTGGCACGGGGGATTTCGGGGCAGCCACGGCCGTTACAATGGCTTCACTTGCGGACCTGCCCGGCTTTCGGCTTATATGCCGGATCAACCGCAGGACCCCGGAATGCAAGACGACCAGAACAGCGCCATTCTCACCCCGGACGCCCCGGCAATGGAAAGTTTCACCAATGCCGCCGAGGCCGTGGACCGTCTTGAGCTGCTCTATTTCCAGGCCACCCGCTTTCTGTCCGAACAGTTCCTGAAAACCGTGTCCAAAGGCCATCCCGGCCGCCGCATCCGCGCCTATTACCCCGAGATCCGGCTGACGGTCACCAGCTTCGACAAGATCGACACCCGCCTTGCCTTCGGCCATGTCTCGGCGCCCGGCACCTATGCCACCACGGTCACGCGGCCCGACCTGTTCCGCAACTACCTGATCCAGCAGATCGAGCTTCTGATCCGCAATCACGGCGTCACGGTCGAGGTGGGCCTGTCCGACACGCCGATGCCGGTGCATTTCGCCGTCTCGGGCAGCGAAGTTGCGATCCCGCAGGAGGGGGTGATGGACTTCAGCTTGCGCGACGTGTTCGACGTGCCGGACCTGGTCACGACAAACGACGACATCGTGAACGGGGTGATGACGCGCTATGACGACGGCTCGGCCCCCCTTGCGCCGTTTACCGCGCAGCGGGTGGACTACAGCCTGGCCCGCCTGTCGCATTACACCGCGACGGACCCGACGCATTTTCAGAACCACGTCCTGTTCACCAACTATCAGTTCTATGTGGACGAGTTCGAGGCCTATGCCCGTTCGGCGCTGGCCGACCCGACCTCGGGCTACACCGCCTTCGTGGCGACCGGGAACCAGATCATCACCACGCCGGACGGGGTGATCCAGCCCTGCCCGAAGATGCCGCAGATGCCGACCTACCATCTGAAAAGGGCGGACGGGAACGGGATCACGCTGGTCAACATCGGCGTCGGCCCCTCCAACGCCAAGACTGCCACCGACCATATCGCCGTCCTGCGGCCCCATGCCTGGCTGATGGTCGGCCATTGCGCGGGGCTGCGGAACAGCCAGTCCCTGGGTGATTTCGTCCTGGCCCACGCCTATCTGCGCGAGGATCATGTGCTGGACGACGACCTGCCGGTCTGGGTGCCGATCCCGGCGCTGGCCGAGATCCAGATCGCGCTGGAAAAGGCGGTGGCCGAGGTGACGCAGCTGGAAGGCTACGAGCTGAAGCGCATCATGCGCACCGGCACGGTCGCCACCATCGACAACCGCAATTGGGAGCTGCGCGACCAGTCCGGCCCGGTCCGCCGCCTGTCGCAATCCCGCGCCGTGGCGCTGGACATGGAGTCGGCGACCATCGCCGCGAACGGGTTCCGCTTCCGGGTGCCCTACGGCACGCTGCTCTGTGTCAGCGACAAGCCCCTGCATGGCGAGCTGAAACTGCCCGGCATGGCGTCCGACTTCTACAAGACGCAGGTGAGCCGCCATCTCCAGATCGGCATCCGCGCCATGGAGCGTTTGCGCGAAACGCCGATCGAGCGCCTTCACAGCCGGAAACTGCGCAGTTTCGAGGAAACAGCCTTCCTCTAGACGGCGAAAAAACCGTCAAACCCCCTTGTTTCTCGGTTCGGGGCTTGATTTCGGGCCTCAAACCGTGTGTCTGGGCCGTGGCCCCGCAACCGGGGGTGGACGCCCGTGCTTTGCGGGCCGAACCGTGCATATGACACGAAGCGAATAACAACGAAGGATGATCAAATGTCCAAACCGATGACCAAGACCCAGCTGGTGGCCGCCGTTGCCGAAGAGATGGGTGGGGACAAGAAGACTGCGACTGCCGCTCTGGATGCCATCGCCGCCGTCGTGTCGCGCGAAGTCGCCGCTGGCGGCACCGTCACGCTGCCGGGCCTCGGCAAAGTGGCCTGCAAGGCCCGCCCGGAACGTCAGGTCCGCAACCCCGCCACGGGCGAGACGATGACCAAGCCGGCCGACAAGCAGGTCAAGTTCGCCATCGCCAAGGCGCTGAAGGACGTGGTCAACGGCTAAGCCTTTCCGCCGTCCGCCGGATGTGAGAGGGTCGCCATCAAGGCGGCCCTTTTGCTTTGGGAGGCAGGCATGGCCAAGGTCACCGGCATCGGCGGCATCTTCTTCCGGGCGCAGGACCCTGCCGCGTTGAACGACTGGTATCGCACCCATCTTGGCATCACTCAGCCCGATGTCTCGGTCTGGATGCAACAGGCCGGGCCGACGGTCCTTTCGCCCTTCAAGGCCGACACCGACTATTTTGCCGCCGAACGGCAATGGATGCTGAACCTGCGCGTCGATGACCTGACCGGAATGATCGCGGCATTGCGCGCCGCGGGGATCGAGGTCGAAACCCGCGCCGATTGGGACGGCGACGGCAGTTACGGCACCTTCGCCCGCATCCACGATCCCGAAGGCACGCCCATCGAGCTATGGCAGCCGCCCGGCTGACGCCGATTGTTACAACCGCCTCGCGGCGGATCACACAGGCCAACGAAAGGTTTGAGTGACTGTAACCGGCTCACAAGGCAAGGTCATGCCATGGACCTTGTCTTTGCATATCTTGCCGGGCTTCTGACCCTGATCAACCCCTGCGTCCTGCCGGTGCTGCCTATAGTGCTGGCCTCGGCCTTGCAGGCGCATCGGCTTGGACCTCTGGCCATGGCGGGCGGCATGGCGGTCAGCTTTGTCACCCTCGGCCTCACGGTCACCGCTTTCGGTCAGGCCATCGGCCTTGACGAACGCAGCCTGGCACAGGCCGGCGCCGTGCTGATGATCGGCTTCGGCCTGATCCTCCTGATCCCCCGCCTGAATGCCGGCTTCGCCACCGTCACCGCCGGTTTCGCCGCCCGCGCCGATGCCGGGATCGACGGGATCGACCGGTCCGGCCTTGGCGGGCAGGTGCTTGCCGGTATCCTCCTCGGCGCGGTCTGGAGCCCCTGCATCGGCCCCACCCTTGGCGGCGCGATCAGCCTTGCCAGCCAGGGGCAAAGCCTCGGCTGGGCGGGCGCAATCATGACCGCCTTCGCCGCCGGGGTCGGCACGGTGATCCTTGCGCTGGGCTACGGCGCACGCGCCGCGATCCTGCGCCGCCGCGACCTGCTGCGCCGTCTGGCCGACCGCGCCAAGCCGCTGATGGGGGCGATGTTCCTGGCCGTCGGCCTCGCCATCCTCTTCCGCTGGCACCACATCGCCGAAGCCTGGCTCATCGACCACCTTCCCACCTGGCTGATCGACCTCAGCGTTTCCTTCTGAACGGAGCTTCCCATGAACCGCCGCGACTTCCTGATTGCCACCGCCGCCGTGACCCTGGCCCTGCCGGTCGCCGCCCATGCCGCCGCCGACTACACGCCCGAGCTGCTCAAGGCCGAACTGGCCGCAGGCAAGACCGTATTTCTGGATTTCAAGGCCAGCTGGTGTTCCACCTGCGCCGCGCAGGAACGGGTCATCACTGCGCTGCTGAAGGAAAATCCGAAATATGAGCAATCCCTCAGCTTCATCAACGTCGACTGGGACCGTTGGTCCGACGGCGATCTGGTCAAACAGTTGAACATACCCCGCCGGTCCACCCTTGTCGTCCTGAAGGGCGACAAGGAGCTTGGCCGCATCGTTGCCGGCACGGCCAGGGACGAGATCAAGGCCCTGATGGACCTGGCCCTTCAGGCCGCAACCAGCTGAGCCATCCGGCCCGGACGCAGGTCCCTGACGTCCGGGCCCGCGTTCGGACATCCGCATGTCCGGCAGGGCCGAGGGGTAACGGACCTGAGCCGCGCGGCATCAGCGACCGTTGCGCCGTCCGATCGACCGGCTGCGGGCGGGGCGGCAGGCCGCTTCCCGCGCTTGAACCCGCGCGAATCCGCGTGATACGGTCCGTCCGCATGCCCCAGGAAGGCCGGATGACCGAACCCCCCACCCAGCCCGGACCAGCCACGCTCGACCCGACCAAGAAGCCGGCCGGGGCCATGACCATGGTCTACAAGGACTACTATTTCCTGAAGCGCTGGGTGGACTACTACGGCCGCCAGTTCGGGCGCGAACATCTTTACATCCTCTCGCATGGCGGCGACCCTGAACACGACCGCATCTGCGAAGGCGCGAACGTCATCCGCCTGCCGCGCGACCCGACTCTCTGGCGGCTGGAGCGGCGGCGCTGGGGCATCAACAGCCAGTTCTCGGCCGGGATGCTGCGCTATTACAACTGGTTCATCGTCGGCGACGTGGACGAGGTGGTGATCGTCGATCCCGCCGTCGCGCCGGATCTGGTCACCTACCTAGGCACCTATACCGGCAAGCGCGTCCCGGCATCCCTCTGCCCCTTCGGGATCGAGCTGATCCACAACCCCGAGGCTGAACCCGAGCCCCTGGCCGACGACGCGCCCATCCTGTCCCGCCGCCGGGTGTTCCGGGCGAATGCAAACTATGCCAAGCCCTGCGTGCTGCGCAAGGAAACCGGCTTCACCATCGGCGGGCACGCGAACAGCCATCAGCCGCGCGTTCTGGACCCGCATCTCTACCTGATCCATCTGCGCTTTTTCGACTATGAAATGGTCACCGAACGGCTGAAGAGCCGCAAGGACATGCGTGCGACCATGGCCGGCGACCGCCCCCCCGAAGAGGTCGGAAAGGCCTGGGGCAAGGATCTGGAGACCTTCCTCAAGCTCTCGAAGGGCGTGGCCGAACGCGAGGACATCGAACTCCCCGACTTCCGCAAGCGCATGATCGACGAACAGCAGCATCTGCATGACGGCAGGATCACCTTCTTCGGCGGCGGGCGCACCAAGTCGCTCTTCCGCCTGCCCGACCGTTTCGCCACCGTATTCTGACCCGCAAAGGCCCCCGCATGGACCTGAACCGCCGCCCTGTCGCCTCGCTTTGGATTGGCGAAAGCCTGCATTACATCAATCAGCTGTGCCTCAAGTCGCATCTGGTGATGGGCCATCCGGTGACGCTGTATTGCACCGACCTGGTCCGCAACGTTCCCAAGGGCGTCGAGGTTCGCCCCGCCTCGGAAATCATGGACATCGACCGCGCCATCGTGGCCGAAACCTCGGCCTCGTTCCTGTCGAACGTGTTCCGCTACAAGATGATCCAGAAAACCGGGGCGATCTGGATCGACTGCGACGCCTTCTGCCACCGCCCATTCCCCGAGGGGCAAGAGCACGTCTACGCCGGCCACGGCATGCGCGGCGCGCTGAACTGCGGCGTCGTCGCCATGCCGCAGACGGGCAGGCTGATCGAAAGCCTGCTCGACTACTACGACAACCTGCCCGACTACCCCGCCTGGTGGGGCAACAAGCAGCGCCGCAAGATGGACAAGCTGGATCCCCGGCTGCCGAAACCCGTCCGCATCTACCAGACCGAACGCACCGCCTTCGGCCCCCAGGCCTTCACCCATTTCGCCACGAAAACCGGCGACATCGACAAGGCGATGGGGGCCGACACGCTCTACCCCGTGCCCTTCCAGCTGAACGATGTGTTCTACGACCCCCATTCCAACGTCGAGGGCCACTTCACCGAACAGACCCTGTCGGTCCACATCTACACCAACGCCGCCCGTCCCTGGTGGCGCAAGAACCCGCCGCTGAAAGGCAGCTACATCGCCCGCATGTGCGAAAAGCTGGACATCGACCCCACCGCCGCGCTGGAAGAATGACCTTCACCAGACAGACCAGCCCGCACGGCTCGCTGGTGGCGCTGTCCACCATGAAGGACGAAGGCCCGACCGTCGTCGAATGGGTTGCCCACCATTTCGCCGTCGGCTTCACCGAGATCATGGTCTATACGAACGATTGTTCGGATGGCACGGATGCCCTGCTGAAACGCCTTGAAGCGATGGACATCGGCGTCCACCACCGGGAAAACATCATTCCCGAAGGCATGAAGCCGCACCCGTCCATGCTGAAGGCCGCAGCGGAAGAAGAGCTCATCGTCAACTCCGACTGGCTCCTCGTCCTCGACGCCGATGAATTCCTCTGCATCAACCATCCTTCGGGCACGCTGGACGGCATGGTCGCCGACCTGAACGCGATGGGCGCCAGCGCGATGGTCCTCACCTGGCGCATTTTCGGCTCCTCCGGCATCCGCGCCTGGTCGCGCGCGCCCATCACCGACCAGTTCACCCGCGCCGCACCCGAGTTCTGGAACAAGGGCTGGGGCACCAAGACCCTTTTCAGGTTCGATCCGAAATACCTGCGCCTCGGGATGCACCGTCCGATCATCAAGTCGCAGCACAAGGAAACCGACTACCCCGACACGCTGCTCTGGGTCAACGGCTCGGGCCGACCGCTGGAAGACTGGTTCAAGTTCCGCGGCTGGCGGTCGATCCGCCGGACAGTGGGCTACGACTGGGCGCAGATCAACCACTACGCCATCAAGTCGATGGACGCCTACAGCCTGCGCAAGTTCCGCGGCAACGCGAATCTCAAGAAGGACAAGTACAACGCCGACTACTGGTCCCTGCAGGACCGCAACGAAGTCGAGGACACCCGCATCTTCCGCCACCGCGAGCGTCGCGCGCAGATCATGGCCGCCCTCCTTCAGGACCCCGAGGTCCGCCGCCTGCACGAGGCCGCGCACGAACGGGCCGAAGCGCGGCTGGCCGAATACCGGCAGTCGCCCGATTACCGGGCCTATGTGCAGACCCTGATCGCGGCCTCCGATGTCCCGATCAGTCAGGTGGTGGCCAAACCTCCCAAACCCCGCGACCCCGAGGCGGTGAAGGCCGTCCAGACCCGGCTGGAACAGCGCCGCAACGCGCAGCCCAAGGCCGAACGCCGCACCCCGCCCCCGCCCGGATGGGGCTCCCCCTTCGCCTCGCCCTATGTCTCCGGCTCGGCCGACCTGTCGCAGGATATCCCGCTGGAGCTGGTCGAAAACCAGGGGCTGAAGATCCCGCTCGACCCCCGCATCTTTACCGCAGCCAGCCTCGAAGTGCTGAAATCCGGCAAGTTCGACCGCCGCCATGCCCGCAACATCGCAGGTTTTCTCTCCGGCTGCACCCGGCTGCTCGACCTCGACTGCGGCATCGGCTTCGTCGCCCTGCGCGCCCGCGCCGCGATCCCCGATCTGCATGTCACGCTCCACGAGGAGCGCCCCGCGCTCCGGCTCATGGCGCGCCGCATCGTCGCGCTGAACTTCCCCGATCCCACCGGCATCGCCTGGTCGCATGTCACGCTCAACCCCGACGGCATCTGGTCCGGCCTGCACAAACTCCTCGCCGACGCCCGCCCCGACGTGCTGCGTCTGTCAGGCCCGCTCCTTCCCGCCGAGGCCCTAACCGAGGCCGCCCTCACCGGCATCCGCCGCATCCTGATCCCCTTCCTCGACCCCTCCGAAGTCACCGTCGCCCGGACGAAACTTTCCCCGGTCCTCACCGCCCTCGGCTTCACCGAGGACATGACGGGCGAACCGAACGGCACGATTTCTCTCCGCCGCGACTAGCTCTTGCCCGTTTCCCAAATACTCCCGCCGGAGGCCCCGCCGAGCCGGTTGGCGCTCGCGCCAGAGGCGAGACAAAGGCTTGCGCCGCAGGCGCTCGTGCTCGCAACCGGCCCCACAGGCACAGCCATCGGGTTCCACAGACCGGGGCCGCGACAGGCCCCTGACTTCCCGCAGTTGCCTCGGCAGGGGCAATCGGCCCGGCCAGCCAGATGCTGTCCCGTCGAGTGGTGTAGCTGGCGCTGATCGTCACCGTGATGTTCGGCGCGGGCCTGCTTGATCAGGATGCCA
>NZ_QMJY01000080.1 GCF_003574395.1 Tabrizicola thermarum | reverse complement strand
GGTGTCAGCAACCAGACCCTACCGGAACATCGCCGGTGACCACCTCAGCCAGAACCTACACCAAGCTCAGGGACAGCATCGCCAGCCATGCCCCAGCCGATTCGCGCCTGGCCCAGATGGTTGGTCAGCGCCCGCTGCGGCATACGCGCATACGCATTCGCCGTGCATGGAAAACATATGCCGCGAATACGGCGTTTTCGCTGACAAGCCAAAGGGTTGACCCCGCGTCCCGCGACATTTGCGGCGCCCGCCCTCTCCGCGCCCTCTCACCCCTTGCACCCGTCCCGCTTTCCCCTATCCTCACTGTCACCTCGGGGTGCCCCTAACCGGGCTGAGACGCGCAAGCGAACCCGTCGAACCTGAACCGGATCATACCGGCGGAGGGAAGGTGCATGGGTTTCTCCATCCCCGACCATTCCGTCGCAACATGGAGAAAACGATGCAAAAACAACTCCTTGCTGCGGGCCTTCTTGCCATCGCGTCCCCCGCACTGGCCGAACCCCCCGTGCTGCAAGTGCTGACCTACGACAGCTTCATCTCCGAATGGGGCCCCGGCCCCGCCGTGGAAAAGGCCTTCGAGGCGACCTGTGCCTGCGACCTGCAATTCGTCCCCGCCGGCGACGGCGCCGCGCTCCTCGCCCGCGTCCAGCTGGAAGGCGCCGCCTCGGACGCCGATGTGGTCCTTGGTCTCGACACCAGCCTCACCGCCCAGGCCGCCGCCACGCAACTCTTTGCGCCACATGGGAAAAAACCGACCACCAACCTTCCGGTCGATGCCAGCGATCCCCTGTTCCTGCCCTTCGACTGGGGCTGGTTCGCCTTCGTCTACGACAAGACCAAGGTCACAGAGCCGCCGAAATCCTTCGAAGCTCTCGCCGCCTCCGACCTCAAGATCGTGATCCAGGACCCCCGCTCCTCCACCCCCGGCCTGGGCCTGCTCATGTGGGTGAAGGCGGCCTATGGCGACAAGGCTGCGGACATCTGGCGGGGACTTGCCGACAACATCGTCACCGTGACCCCCGGCTGGTCCGAGGCCTATGGCCTGTTCCTGCAAGGCGAGGCGGACATGGTCCTCAGCTACACCACCAGTCCGGCCTATCACCTGCTGGCGGAAGGCGATGACACAAAGGCTGCCGCCCTTTTTGACGAGGGCCACTACATGCAGATCGAGGTCGCTGGAAAACTGGCCGCGACCGATCAGCCAGACCTGGCCGATGCGTTCCTTGACTTCATGCTGACCGAGGCCTTCCAGTCCGCGATCCCGCAGACGAACTGGATGTATCCCGCGATCACACCCGCAGCGGGCCTGCCGGACGGCTTCGACAAGTTTCGCCCGACCAGATCGCTGCTTCTGACGCCCGGCGAGGCGCAAGCCGCCCGCGATGCGGCGCTGGCCGAATGGCAAGCCGCCCTCGCCCGCTGAGCCTTCTGGCCCCGGCGCTGGCGGTCCTCCTGCTGGCGCTGGTCCTCGCCCCCCTGGCAGCCGTCGGCTGGCGAGGGGCGGGGGTTTCGCTTGGCCCCGCCGACGCGGCCGCAGTCCGGTTTTCGATCGCCCAAGCCCTTCTTTCCGCGCTATTTTCCACCCTTCTCGCCATCCCCGTGGCCCGCGCTCTGGCCCGGCGACGCTTTCCGGGACGCAGCGCGCTCATCACCCTGATGGGCGCGCCCTTCCTGCTTCCCGCCGTGGTTGCCGTCCTTGGCCTTCTGGCGGTCTTCGGCCGCTCCGGCCTCCTGAATCAGGTCCTCCTCGCCCTGGGATTTCCGCCGATCTCGATCTATGGCCTGCATGGCGTCGTCCTTGCCCACATCTTCCTGAACCTTCCCCTCGCCACCCGCATGATCCTGCAAGGCTGGCTCGCCATTCCCGCCGAGCGTATCCGGTTGGCGCAGTCCCTTGGCTTTCGCCCGGCCGAGACCTTCCGCCACCTCGAAGGGCCGATGCTGCGCGAGGTATTGCCGGGGGTTGCCATGGTGATCCTGGTGATCTGCCTGACCAGCTTTGCCGTTGTCCTGACCCTGGGTGGAGGCCCCTCGGCCACGACGATCGAACTGGCCATCTATCAGGCCGTCCGCTTCGAGTTCGACCTGGCCCGCGCCGCCGGATTGGCGGGCTTGCAGCTTGCCGTCGGGGCAGTCGCGGCGCTGGTGGCCTGGGGCCTTGCCCGGCCCGCAGCCTTTGGCGCGGGGCTGGACCGCAGGCTTGACCTGTCCGCCCCCGACGGCTGGCGGCGTTGGGTCGATGTCCTTGCCCTGACCATGGCGGCGCTGTTCCTGATCCTGCCGCTGGCCGCCGTTCTGTTGCGGGGCGTGCCGGGTCTTCTGGACCTGCCCGCTGCGGTGCTGCCTGCGGCGGGGCGGTCGGTGCTGGTTGCGCTGGTGTCGACAGTGCTGGCGACGGTCGCGGCACTCACCCTCGCCCTGGCGTCTTCCCGCAGGACGCAGCCTTTGGCCGAAGCCGCGGCGACCTTGCCGCTGGCGACCTCGGGTCTTGTGCTTGGAACCGGACTTTTCCTGCTGATCCAACCCTTTGCGCCACCGATGCGGCTCGCCTTGCCCGTCACGATCCTGGTCAACGTCGCCCTGTCCTTGCCCTACCTTTACCGCATCCTTCTGCCAGAGACCCGTGCCTTGCAGGCAGGCTATGGCCGCCTGGCCGAAAGCCTCGGGTTGCAGGGCTGGTCCCGCTTGCGCTGGTTGATCCTGCCCCGGCTTGCCCGTCCGCTGGGCTTTGGCGCGGGGATCGCCGCGGCGCTGTCGATGGGGGACCTGGGCGTGATCGCGCTCTTTGCGGGCCAGCAGCAAGCCACGCTGCCGCTGGTCGTCAGTCAGCTGACCGGAGCCTACCGGATCGAGGCTGCGGCCTCGGCCGCGCTGATCCTTGTCACCCTGTCCTTCGCCCTGTTCTGGGCGTTTGATGCCGGAGGTCGCCGTGCTGCGGCTTGACCGTCTGACCTACCGGCAAGGCGACTTCCAGCTCGGCGCAGACTGGGCGGCGCCGGCAGGCAGCCGGATCGCGGTCATGGGGCCTTCGGGCGCGGGGAAGTCGACGTTTCTCTCGCTGATCGCCGGGTTTCTGAAGCCGACGGGTGGAAAGATCCTGTGGCAGGGGCAGGACCTGGCCGCCCTGCCGCCGGGCAATCGTCCGCTGACCATCCTGTTCCAGGATCAGAACCTGTTTCCGCATCTGACCGTGGCGCAGAACCTCGGTCTCGGTCTGCGCCCCGACCTGCGGCTGACCAAGGCCGATCAGGCCCGGATCGCCCGGGCGCTGGACCGCGTGGGTCTTGCCGGTCTGGACGCCCGTCGTCCGGCGCAACTCTCGGGGGGGCAGGCCAGCCGTGCCGCCCTGGCCCGCGCCCTGTTGCGTGCACGGCCGATCCTGCTTCTGGACGAGCCGTTTGCGGCGCTTGGCCCGGCCCTGCGGGACGAAATGCTGGCGCTGGTGCGGGACGTGGTCGATGACACCGGGGCGCTGGTCCTGATGGTGACGCACGACCCGGACGATGCGCTGGCGCTGGGGGGCATGATGGCCTTCGTGTCGGAAGGAATCGTCCTGCCCCCGGTCCCGACCGCCGACCTCTTTGCCGATCCGACGCCGGAAGTGCAGGCCTACCTGCGGCGCAAATGAAAAACCCCGCCACGGGGGGCGGGGCTTTCCAGAGGGTCAAGTCCCGGATCAGGCGACTTTCCTGCCCTTGATCCCGGCCCAGAGCCGCTTGTTGGTCAGGTACAGAAGCGTCGACAGCACCAGCAGGAAGATGACGCTGACAAAGCCAGCCTTCTTGCGGTCCATCAGCTTGGGCTCGGCCGTCCAGTACAGGAACGAGGCCACGTCCATCGACATCTGATCAAGCGTGGCCGGCGTGCCGTCGGCATAGGTCACCTGGTCGTCCGACAGCGGCGGGGGCATCTTGATCCAGCCGCCCGGGAAGGCGTGGTTCTCGTAGAAGGTGTTGCCGTATTCCTCTTTCTCCTCGCCGGTGTAACCAGTGAGGATGGCATGGATGTATTCCGGCCCGCCCATGCCGCGGAACAGCTGGTTGATGCCGGTGCCATAGGGCCCGTGAAAACCGGCGCGCGCCTTCGCCATCAGGGACAGGTCGGGTGCGCCGGCTGCGACGACGGCCGGGAAGTTGTCGGTCGGCAGGCCCTCGCGGTCCTCACCGGTTTCCTTGTCCGTCACGGTGAACTGCTTGGCATAGGCGCGGACCTGATCCTCCGGCAGGCCGGGGCCGCCCGCGTCGGACAGGCTGCGGATCGGGACGAACTTCAGACCGTGGCAGCCCGAGCAGACTTCGGTATAGACCTGAAGGCCGCGTTGCAGCTGGAACTGGTCGAACTTGCCGAACGGGCCTTCATGGGCGAAGGCCACGTCCTCGATATGCCCTTGCTCTCCGGCAGCAAGCGCGCTGCCGGCAGTCAGGGTCAGGGCCGATGCGGCGATGAGTGCGATATTGCGGAACATGTGTCGTTTCCTCTCACTCGGCCGGATGGGCTTGCGAGCCGTAGTGGGCATTGAAGTCTTCCTCGATCGTCGCAGGCTGGGCCAGCGGCTTTTCGATCACGCCAAGCAGCGGCAGGATCACCAGGAAGTAGGCGAACCAGTAGGCCGACGCGATCAGGCTGATCGTGGCATAGGGCTCTTCCGCGGGCATCGCGCCGCACCACATCAGCACGACGAAGTCGATGACGAGGAGGGCGAACCACCACTTGAACATCGGGCGATAGCGGCCCGACCGCACCGAGGACGTATCCAGCCAGGGCGCCAGCGCCATCACCGCGATCGCGCCGAACATCGCCAGCACGCCGAAGAACTTGGCGTCGATGATCCCGAACGAAAGCCAGTTGGCCGCGATCACGACCCAGACATCGCCGGTGAAAGCGCGCAGGATCGCGTAGAACGGCAGGAAGTACCATTCCGGCACGATATGCGCGGGCGTCGCCAGCGGGTTCGCCTCGACATAGTTGTCGGGGTGGCCCAGGTAGTTCGGCATGAAGCCGACGATGGCGAAGAACACCGCCAGGATCAGCGCCAGCGCGAAGAGGTCCTTGATGACGTAGTAGGGCCAGAACGGCACGGTATCGCGCTCGGCCTCTTCCTTCGACCCGCGGCGCACCTCGACCCCGGTGGGGTTGTTGTTGCCGGTGGTGTGGAAGGCCCAGATGTGCACGGCGACCAGCGCCGCGATCACGAAGGGCAGCAGGTAGTGCAGCGAGAAGAAGCGGTTCAGCGTGGCATTGTCCACGGCCGGGCCGCCCAGAAGCCAGGTCTGGATCGCCTCGCCGATGCCGGGGATCGCACCGAACAGGCCGGTGATGACCGTCGCACCCCAGAAGGACATCTGGCCCCAGGGCAGGACGTAACCCATGAAGGCGGTGCCCATCATCAGCAGGTAGATGATCATGCCGATGATCCACGTCACCTCGCGCGGGGCCTTGTAGCTGCCGTAGTAGAGGCCGCGGAAGATGTGCAGGTAGACGGCGAAGAAGAACAGCGAGGCGCCGTTGGCGTGCAGATAGCGCAGGAAGTAGCCACCGTTCACGTCACGCATGATGTGCTCGACCGACGCGAAGGCCTTGTCGACATGCGGCGTGTAATGCATCGCGAGGACGATGCCGGTGACGATCTGCAAGGCAAGGCAGAAGGTCAGGACGATCCCCCAGATCCACATCCAGTTCAGGTTCTTGGGCGTGGGGATCATGATGGTGTCGTAAAGCAGCCCCGCGATGGGCAGCCGCCGGTGCAGCCAGCGCTCACCTGCGGTCTTGGGCTCGTAATGATCGTGCGGGATTCCGGCCATGATGCTGATCCTTACCCAAGCTTGATGGTGGTTTCGTCAAAGAAGGCGGCAACCGGCACCGGCAGGTTGCGCGGCGCGGGCCCTTTGCGGATGCGGCCCGCCGTGTCGTAGTGCGACCCGTGGCAGGGGCAGAACCAGCCGCCGAAGTCACCCGCGCCGTCGCCCAGGGGCACGCAGCCCAGGTGAGTGCAGACACCCATCATCACCAGCCATTCGCCCGCCTCGTCCAGCGTGCGGTTCACGTCCGAAGCGTCGGCCTCGGGCTTGTTCGCGTTCTCGGCTGCGGTGTCGATCAGGTCCGTCAGCGCGGTGGCACGGGCGGCTTCGATCTCTTCAGGCGTGCGGCGGCGGATGAACACCGGCTTGCCGCGCCATTTGACCGTCAGTTGCGTTCCTACCTCGACCGCCGAGACGTCGACCAGGATCGAGGCCAGAGCGCGGGTGTCCGCCGAGGGGTTCATCTGGTTGACCAGCGGCCAGACGGCGGCGCCCGTGGCAACCACCCCGGCGCCTGCCGTTGCGTAGTACAGGAAATCCCGCCGAGTGCCTTCGCCGGTTCCTGCGTGATCGTCTGCGTGGGACACGAGATCTTCTCCCCTTTCAGGCCGGAGGCGCCGGCCCATATGGTTTGAGGGGCAATGGAAATCCATGCCCCGCCGGGCGCGTGTTTAGCCAAGGCTTACCGCCTCGTCCAGCGGACATAGTCTGCCATCGTCGCATTTGTCTGCGGCAGACTGTCCCGTGTGGCCCCTTTGACGCGGGTTCAGGCGGTCGGGAGCGTGGCCTGCAACGACGGGCGCGCGGAAAAGGCGGCGTACCAGTCGGCGAGCGCGGGGTGAATGCTGCGCCACTCCCGCTCGGCGTGGCGGAGGTCCAGATAGCCAACGGCGCAGCCGATGGCGATCTGGCCCATGTCGAGCGGGCCGGAAAGATGGCTGATCCAGCGATCCTCCAGCGCATCAAGGGCGCGGGTGATCTTCTGCCACTGGGCATCGGCCCATTCGGTGGACCGGGTTGCTGCGGGGCGGACGTGCATCTCGTACCGCATCAGAACCGCAGCCTCGCAGATGCCGTCGGCCGTCGCTTCGATGACGAGGGTATCCCAGAGCCGCGGCGAGGCGGGGTAGAGGCCCGCTTTCAGCAGGTCGTCCAGATAACGGGTGATGACCCGGCTGTCATAGAGGGTCGGGCCATCGGGCCGTTCCAGCGCCGGGATCTTGCCCAGCGGGTTGCGGTCGATGGGCAACGTGCCGGGGTCGAGCGGTGTGCCCGACGCAGGGACCAGGGTGACGCGGTCGCTGGCATTGGCCTCGTGAAGGAGGACCATCACCTTGCGCACGAAGGGAGAGGCCGGGGCGTGGTAGAGCTTCACTCGTCGCGCTCCCGCAGACGGAACCGGGCCATGAGGCCGGCGTCAAGCTCGTAGCTGCGGCCCCGGAACCGGATCACCCGGCGGACCCTGGCGGTGGCGTTGGTCTGGCGATCCTCGGCTCGGTCGGCGGGGCGGTGGAGCGTCAGGCCCTCGCCCAGGTCGTCCAGGGCATCCTCGGCCCGCTGGTCGGTGCGGCCGGGGTGGGTGGAGGACCGCACCCAGCGAGTGACGGCAAGGGTCGTCGTGGCGACGAGGCCCAGGCGCATGGCGAGGGGAAGCAGGGGGGCGAGGGGCAGGGGCATGGCGAGCTCCGGGATGGCGGGGCGACTGTAGGTCCAGGGGGGCGCCGGTGTAAACATCCCCAGGGGCTGACCACGCGTGGTCACTGCAATGGACATAATGAAATCAATATGTTACCTGTGGGCAGTCACGAAATTTTAACGCTTGTGCAAGCCCGCGGGGCGAAGGCAACCCCTTCGCCGGGTAGAGCCGGGTTTCCGCGGTTCAGGCCATCCTGCGGGGCTGCTGGCCTCTGCTTTGGGAGCTGGTGACGGGCACCGTCTTGCTCGGGTCGGTCAGACGCTGCTCCATCTGGCAGGTGGCAGCGGCGCTGTCCGCTCTTGCGCGGCCCCTGGGCGGCTTGTTCCGGTTCGGGTTCCCGACGGCCTCGATCGCGGTGACAGGGAACCGGACGGGCTGGAGCATCCGCCTCATGATGGGCATCGCGACTTCCGACATCTTCGCGCTGATCCGGCGCGCCTGGTGGTGATTCGGGTTTCGCGCCCGGCATGAGGCGCATCGACAGGCGGGCGCAGCGCGGCTTCGGGCCGGGGCTCTCCATCGCCCCGCGCAGATGGACCGCGACGTGGCTTGGGGTAGGGACCTGATCGGGACTCCGGTCCTGCGGGCCGCACGCGTCAGGCGAGATACCGGCATCGGGATCGGAGACGCCGGGCAAGGCCGGGGCGGGCAGTGCTGCCCGGGTGCAGGCAGGATTGCGGACAGGGGCAGCCTGCGGGACGGGGCGGTTGCCGTGCATGGGTGATTCCCTTGGGAGGGCACGGCCGGGCGAGGGCAAATCCCCTGGAAGGGTCTTGCAGATCCTTCCGAAAGGATTCGAGCCGCAAGGGCAGGCTGGCTTCTCGTGCGACTTCGTCTTTTCGTCGCGGGTCAGTGAAGAGCGACGCAGTGATCGACGAGCGGGCAAACGGAAAGGGCCGCCCGAGGTTTCCCTGGAGCGGCCCTGTTTCCGTCAGCTGGAAACGCCTCAGCCTTGGCGGGCCTTGTAGCGCTTTTGCGTCTTGTTGATCACGTAGACGCGGCCTTTGCGGCGCACGACCTGGCAATCGCGATGGCGCGTTTTCAGCGAGCGGAGCGAGTTGGCGACTTTCATGGTCTGCCCTCCTTCTACGCGGCGCAAGTCGCGCCTGTGTTGAACCTGTGTTCCCGAGGGAACGGCGAATGGTGGGCGGTACTGGGATCGAACCAGTGGCCACTACGATGTCAACGTAGTGCTCTACCGCTGAGCTAACCGCCCACTTGTCCTTGGCGATGGCCCCGCCCCTTTCGGTGAAACGAAAAGGACGCGGGGCGAACCGCGTCGGTCAGGGCGGGTCTATACTGACAAGCGTCGGGGGCTGCAAGGGGTTTTGGCTTTCGGAAAACTGCGGCTATATCGAAGATGTGAAGCCGGAGCATGCCACAGAGAATGCCCATGTCGCAGACCCAGACCGAGGCCTATGTCCTGACCCGCCCGGCGCGGCAGATGTCGGGGCTGATCTTCGCCTCGCCACATTCGGGGCGCGACTATTCGCCGGACTTCCTGCGGCAGGTTGCGCTGGATCGCAGCACGATCCGGTCCTCGGAGGACGCCTTTGTCGACCGGCTGTTCGACAGCGCCCCTGGCCTGGGCGCGCCGATTCTGGTGGCGCGGGCGCCGCGGGCCTTCGTCGATCTGAACCGGTCGGCGGACGAGCTGGATCCCGGCGTGATCGAGGGGATCTTCCGCGCGCCCCACAATCCGCGCATCTCCTCCGGGCTGGGGGTGATTCCCCGCGTCGTGGCCGGAGGAAGGGCGATCTACCGCGGCAAGCTGTCCCTGGCCGAGGCCGAGGCGCGGCTTGGGCGGTTCTGGCATCCCTATCATCAGGCGCTGGCGGCCCTGGTCGAGGAGACGCGGGCGCAGTTTGGCGAGGCGGTGCTGATCGACTGCCATTCGATGCCGCACGAGGCGATCGAGGCGCATACCCGGCCCGGCCAGCCGCGGCCGGAGGTCGTGCTGGGCGACCGCTATGGCGCGACGGCGGGGCGCGAGGTGATGGACCGGATCGAGGCGGCCTTTGCCGGGGCCGGGCTGCGGGTGGGGCGGAACACTCCGTTCGCCGGGGCCTATGTGGCGCAGGCTTACGGGCGGCCCTCGCGGGGGGTGCATGTGGTGCAGGTCGAGATCGACAGGGCGCTTTACATGGACGAGGTCCGGGTGGAGCCGCTGCCGGGGTTCGAGGGGTTCCGGGAGCTGATCTCGGGCGTGGTGGCCGAGCTGGTGCAGCCGCCGGGGGTGGCGCTGGCGGCGGAGTGACGCGCCGCGCGCGGCGCGGTTTTCCGGGTGAGGGATTTCAAGGGGTTGGCTGTGGGCGTTTACCGGGCGTTAGGGATTGGCGCTGCCGGGTTCCGGCGTCGTTGCGGGTTGGGGCGGTTTTGCAATTGAGCGCTGACGCGCGCGCCTTCTGTCTCGCCTCTGGCCTGCGGCCAACCGGCTCGGGATGCCTCCGGCGGGGATATTTGGGGACAGATGAAAAGGTGTCGGTCCGGACCTCAAGGGCTGGTGTGCGGCATGACAGGTTCGGGGGCGTCAGTCGGAGTGCGTTGCCCGGGTTGGGGGGTTTCGGGGTGGTCGGGTCCATGTCCTGAACCAGCCGTCGGCCCGGCCACGGGAAGCGCGGCAGACATTCCCCTTTGTCGGCGCGTCCACACGGGTGACGTCATCCGGCGACCATGAATTGTTCCGGAGGAACGGTGCGCTGTAGCGCACCCTACGAGGCCGCATCGGAGCGCGGAGGATCAGCGAGGAGCGATGCGGAACGCGAGCAAGGAGGGGATCAGCGCAGGGCGCGGCCCTTGATGATGGCTTCCGCTCCGAATCTGGCGCGGATGGCGTCGGTGGCGCGTTCGGCGGCGGCGCGTTTGCTGGCGTCGGGGTCGAGGAGGTCCTGGGAGAGGTCGGCCTGATCTTCGGGGGCGAGGTCGGAGATGCCGACGCCGATCAGGCGGAAGGGGCCGGTGGTCCCTGCGTGGTCGAAAAGGTCGCGGGCGGCGCGGTAGATGCGGTCGGTGAGTTGGGTGGGGTCCGACAGGGCGTGGCGGCGGGTGACGAGCTGGAAGTCCTTGCGTTTCAGCTTCAGCGTCACGGTGCGGCCCGAGAGGCGTTTTGCCTTGGCGCGGTCGGCGACCTGTTCGGACAGGCGCCAGATGTGGCCGTCGAGAAGGTCTGGGTCGGAGGTGTCCTCGAAGAAGGTCGTCTCTTTCGAGATCGACTTCGGTTTCTCGTCCCGGTTCACGCGGCGGGTGTCGAGGCCGCGCGCGAGGTGCCAGAGGCGGTCGCCCATGGACCCGAAGCGGGCGGTGAGGTCGGCGCGGTCCCAGCGCAAAAGGTCGGCGATGGTGCGGATGCCGGCGGATTCGAGGGCCGTTTGCGTGGCGGTGCCCACGCCCCAGATGATGCGGACGGGTTTGGGTTTGAGGAAGGACTCGGTTTCTGCCTTGCCGATGACGGAGAAGCCGCGGGGTTTGTCGAGGTCGCTGGCGATCTTGGCGAGGAACTTGTTGTGGCTGAGGCCGATGGAGCCGGTGAGGCCGAGTTCGTCCTCCATCCGTTTCGTCAGGCGGGCGAGGAGGACGGCGGGGGGCGCGCCGTGCAGGCGCTGGGTGCCGGACAGGTCGAGGAAGGCCTCGTCGAGGGAAAGGGGTTCGATGGCGGGGGTCAGCTCCTCCATCATCGCGCGGATGGCGCGGGAGGCTTCGGTGTAGGCGGGGAAGCGGGGCTTCACCACGATGGCCTCGGGGCAGAGTTTCAGGGCCTGGAACATCGGCATGGCGGAGCGGACGCCCTTGATGCGGGCGATGTAGCAGCAGGTGGAGACGACGCCCCTTTGCCCGCCGCCGACGATGACGGGCTGGTCGCGCAGGGCCGGATTGTCGCGTTTCTCGACGCTGGCGTAGAAGGCGTCGCAGTCCATGTGGGCGATGGAATGCTGCGTCAGTTCGTCATGCGCCACCATGCGCGGGGACCGGCAGGCCGGGCAGCGGGGGGTGGCCGCTTCGGTCAGGGTCAGGCAGTCGCGGCAGAGGCTGGGCATGGGGCGAGGCTACCACGGTCCTCCGGGGCTGTGGAGGGTGGCGCGGAAAGCGGTTGACCTTCCTGCAACCTCTCCGTCCTATCCTGAGCCGAGCATCAGGACCCGGTCGCGCATGACGCATCCCTATCAGACCCTGCCCGAGGACCGTTTCTGGCGGACCGCCGTCGCCGAACGCGACGCGCTGGAGATCACGGGGCTGTGGAAGCCGAAGCACGCCATTGCGCGGCGGACGCGGATCGTGACGGCGGGGTCGTGCTTTGCGCAGCATTTCTCCCGCGCGCTGCTGGCGCGGCGCTATCGCTGGCTGGATTTCGAGCCGGGGCCTGCGGGCCTGACGCCCGAGCAGCGGAAGGATTACCACTACGGGACCTTCAGCTTTCGGACCGGCAACATCTACACGCCGAAGATGCTGCTCCAGTGGCTGACCTGGGCGCTGACCGAGGCCGAGCCGCCGGGCGAGGTGTGGGAGAAGGACGGGCGGTTCTATGACCCGTTCCGGCCGGGGGTGGAGCCGGGCGGATTTGCGAGCGCGGAGGAGTTGTGGACCTCTCGCCGCGACACGCTGCGCGCGATTGCCGAGGCTGTGCGGGGGTCGCATGTCTTTGTCTTCACCATGGGGCTGACGGAAGCGTGGCAGGACAGGGCGACGGGCGTGGAATATGCGGTCTGTCCGGGGACGGTGGCGGGGCAGTTCGATGCCGGGCGCCATGTCTTCGTGAACCACGGGTTCGGGGCGCTGATGGGGGACATGACGGCGGCGCTGCGGCTGATGTTCCGGGCGAACCGGCGGCTGATCGTGCTGTTGACGGTGTCTCCGGTGCCGCTGACCGCGACGGCGTCGGGGAGCCATGTGCTGACGGCGACCAGCCATTCGAAATCGCTCTTGCGGGCGGTGGCGTCCGAGCTGGTGGCGACCCAGGCGCGGGTGGATTACTTCCCGTCCTACGAGATCATCACGCATCCGGCCTACAAGGGGCGGTTCTTTGCGCCGAACCTGCGATCGGTGCTGCCCGAAGGGGTGGATCATGTGATGGCGCAGTTCTTCCGGGATCAGGCGGCGGCCTTTGGCGGCGAGGTCGCGGTGGCGCCCGCTCCGGTGCCGGCGGTTGCGGCGGTCGAGGAGGTGCCGGAGCCCGAGTTGACCGAGGCCGAGGAATTGCGCTGCGAAGAGGAGATCCTGGCGGCCTTCGCTCCGGGTCAGCGCGATGGCTGACCTGCCCCGGCTGTGCATCTTTGGCGACAGTCACTATGCCTGCCTGAAACAGGCCGAGGTGCAGGGGCTGGTCGATGTGTCGGGCGTGGAGCTGGAGTATTGGGGCCATGTGGGCGGGCGGTTCCGGTATCTGGAGGTCCGGGACGGGGCGGTGCATCCGCTGGACGAGTTCACGGCCCGCCGTTTTGCCAAGTTCAACGCGAAGGGGCGGATGTTCCTGCCGGCGGCAGAGTTCGACGTGATCCATGTCACCGGGGCGCGGGTCTATGTCTGGCGGCTTTTCCACCAGCTGTTGCGGGGGATGGCGCAGGGGCCGTTCCTGAGTTCGGGCCTTGTGCGGCGCATCCTGACCGACGGGCTGCGGGGACAGGCGGGCTATCGGCTGGCGGCGGGGCTGGCGGCGACGGGGACGGCGCGGGTGCTGCTGTCTCCTGTCGCGTATTACACCGCCGACCCGGACCGCTTTGCCGATGTGCTGGCTCCGGCGATCCCTGAGCTGATCCGCGAGCGGGTGCCCCGGTTCTGGGCGATCCTGGAAGAGGTGGCGGCAGAGGATGGCATCCAGCTGTTGCGCCAGCCGGAGGAGACGGTGACGGCGGGGCTGTTCACCGACCCGGCCTATGCGGTGGAGGGTCATGTCGAGAAGCGGGATTTCGAGCATCGCAACGCGGCCTATGGCGCGCTGATCCTGGACCGCGCGGTGCGGATGGCGCGACAGGGTTGCGGCAGTCCCGTGCGGTCGGCAGAATAGGGAGGGAGGTCCGATGCTTCAGATCGCTGCGAACCTGCCGCCCGGCGCGTTGATCGGGGGCGATGACCGTCTGCTGGCCGAGGCGGTCCTGCGCACGGGCGGCGCGCGCTTTGTCGCGCGGGAGGCGGATATCGTCTGGACCAACGGCAGCATCACCGGCTGGCGGGAACAGCATGGGGCGGTCGAGGCGGTGGCAGCCGGGCCGAACAGCGGCAACAGCCGGTTCCAGGCCGGGCCGCCGGGGGCTCTGGTCTGTCAGGACGGGGTGAACTGCGGGTTTACGCTGCCGGGCTTTGCGCCCGAGGTCGAGGCCTTCACCGTGGCGGTTGTCTACCGGTCGGAGGGGGCGGCGCGGACGCTGGCTTCCGTCTTTACCGGGCAGTCGAACAACATGATCTTCCTGTCGGAGGGCGACGGGATGCTGCTGGCGAAAGACCGGCAGAATTCGGTCGAGGTGTCCTTGCCGGTGGCGGCGGGGCGGCAGGTCAAGGTGGCGGCTCTGGGGTTCGATGGCCGGTCGCTGCGGCTGGCGCTGGGCGACCGGCGGGCCGAGGCGAGCGGGGTCATTCCCGGGATGGACCATCCGGCGGATTTCTTCATCGGCTGCCGGTCGAACCGGGCGGGGCTGGCCAAGACGCTGGGCGGGTCGCTGCTGCACGAGGTGCTGTTCTGGCCGGACCGCTGTCTTCTGGCCTCGACCGACCCCGAGGACCGGGACGTGCTGGCCACGCTGAATGCCCATGTCCGCTGGACCTACTGAGGCCGTGGAGGACGCAGCACCCGCGCTGGATGTGCCGCCCGAGATGGGGCTGGACGAGGGCGCAAGGGCGCGGCGGTTCCTGATCCGGGGGGACCATGCCTCGCTGTGGTTCGAGGGTGCGGGGGACGCGCTGGTGGTGTCCTTCGACAACCTGGCGACCATCGACGAGGGCTGGCCGCGCGGACCCTGGGCCTGGAAACGGCTGGAGCCGCTGGGCCATTCGGTGCTGGGGGTGCAGAGCCATGCCAAGGACTGGTTCCGGCAGCCGACGGCTCCGGCGCTGCTGCGCGGTCTGGAACAGCGGGGGTTCTTCCGGCGATTCCGGCGCGTGCTGCTGACCGGCGCGTCGATGGGCGGGTTCGGGGCGCTGAACTTCGCGCCCTTGATCCCCGAGGCGCGGGTGCTGGCGTTTTCGCCGCAATCGACGATGAACAAGGTGATCGCGCCCTTCGAGCAGCGGTTTCCCTTTGCCGTGCGCAAGTCGAACTGGGAGGGGATGCCGTTCCTCGATGCGGCGGCGGCGGTGCCCTACATCCGGCGGGCGGTGGTGGTCTATGATCCCTTCGTGCCCGAGGACCGCGCCCATGCCGCGCGGCTGGCGGGGCCGAACGTGCAGCTGGTCCGGGTGCCCTTCACCACGCACGAAGCGATCCGGGTGATCCTGAAATCGGGGACCTTTCCGATCCTGATCAACCGGATGGTCGAGGCGGACGAGATCGGGGAAGAGTTCTGGGCCGCCTATCGCGCGCGGCGCAGCGTGACCAAATGGCAACGCGCGCTGCTGGCGGCGGCGGCGAACCGGGGGCGGCACGGCCTGGTGATGCGTGCGGCGGACGGGTTGCTGCGGCTGGGCGCGGACCTGCCGGACGAGGAGAAGGTCTTCATCCGCCGGGCGCGACGGGCAGCCGTCAACGCGCTGAAAGCGGGTTCGGGGTAACGCTCGACGAGGCTCTAGGCCCCGGCTTTCCGCTCATGCTATGCGGGGGCGGCAGGCAGGAACGGGTGAATGGATACGACACGCGGCCGGATGATGGCGATGACGATGGTGGGGGAGGATCACTTCTTCCTCTCGCGCTGGGTGGAGTATTACGGCCGCCAGCTGGGGCGCGAGAACTGCTTTGTGCTGTCCCACGGCGGCGACCCGGAACACAAGCGCATCGCCAAAGGCTGCAACGTCATCTACCTGCCCTTCGACGAGACGCGGAACTGCTTCAACCAGCGGCGCTGGCAGATGCTGTCGCGGCTGACCTCGGGGTTCACCAATTTCTACAACTGGGTGCTGGTGGGCGATGTGGACGAGATCGTCTGCGTCGATCCGGCGGTGTCGGACAGCCTGCCCGACTACATGGAAAGCCTTGTCGTCAAGGGCGGTCCCCGCGTGGTGACACCCTTCGCGATCGAGATGGTGCACAATCCGGTGCTGGAGCCCGAGCCGATCACCGAGGGGCGCAACATCCTGGAGGTGCGGCGGATCTTCCGGCTGAACGCGAATTACGCCAAGCCCTGCATCACCTGCGACAAGATCGATATTGCCCCCGGTGGGCATTTCGCCAACCACCCGAAGCTGCATCTTGACCCGCATCTCTACCTTTTCCACCTGCGCTTCATCGATCATGACATGACCAAGGCGCGGCTGGCCAGGCGGCGCGAGCAGCGGGTGATCCAGAGCGGGGCGCTGGGCGAGGTGGAGCGGGAAAAGACCGGCTGGGACACGGCCTGGGACACCTACAAGGCGCTGTCGAAGGAAAAGCCGCGGGCCGAGACGGTGGACTTCCCGGAGTTCCGCAAGGAAATGATCGAGGGATGGCGGGAGAAGAAGGTGGTCTATTTCGCCCCCGGCGGCGCGCGGCCGAAGGGGGTCTACCGGCTGCCCGAGCGGTTCAAGGTGCTGTTCTGATGGCTGAAAAGATCCCCCCCGAAGGCGTCATCATCCGGGCCGAGAATGGCGATGTGATCCGCTATGACGAGACCGGGCTGTTGCTGCGGCTGTCCGACAAGGTGATCGCCGACATCGCCGCGCGGCTGGAGCTGAAACCGCAGGCGCCGGCCGAGGCTTTGCCCCTGCCCGATCTGCCCGACGATCTGGACCTCTGGGCGCCCCGGCGCGAGGGGGACTGGGTGGTGTTTCAGGCGAACATGGTCGGGGCGGACGGGCCTCGGGGGTATCGGCGGCATGTCTCGGGCGGGGCGATCCTGGCCGAGGCACGGGGGCCCTTGCTGGCGATCCTGGGGATCGGCGGGGCGCGGGCTGGGCTGGGCTCGCCCGGTCCGGCGCGGTTCCGCTGGCATGTGCTGGCCCCGGCCGACGACATCGGTGCGGTGGGCATGGGCGGCGAGGGCGAGGCAGTGGCGACCGACGCGCTGGAGCCCTTGCGCGAGCTGACGGTCGAGGCGCTGATCGCCGACGAGATCCTGGCGCGGCGGCGGGCGGCGCATCAGTCGCTGCCGCTGGTCTTCGCGCGGGCCGAGACCGACATGTCGGCGACGGCGCATGACCTGGGCAGCGGCGCGGCGGTGGCGAACCTGGACCGGGCCTTTGCCAATCTGGTCGCGGCGGCGGGTCGGCTGGGCGTGGGGGCCCGGGTGCTGGCGGTGGTGCTGGACTATGCGCTGGAGGACCTGTCCGGCGATCCGGTGGCCTACCGCGACGGGATGATCGCGCTGATGGAGCGGATCACGCGCGGGATGGCGAAACAGGGTCTTGCGCGGCCGATCTTCCTGACGGCCTTCGATTGCGGGACGCAGAGCGTGACGCGCGGGCCGGCGCTGGAGGGGCAGTGGGAGCTGTCCTGGAACCACGGCGACCATCAGCTGGTCTTTGCCGCGCCGTCCTATGCGTTCCGGATGGATGACACGGGGCGGCTGACGGACGAGGGGCGGGCCGAGAAGGCCTTGCTGCTGGCCGAGGCTCTTCTGGCGGTGCAGGGCGGGGGCAAGTGGCGGTGCCCGGTGATCCAGCTGGCCGAGCGGAGCGGGGCGGACATCCGGTTGATCTGCGAGGCGCAGGACGCGCTGGTGATCGACGCGGACGATCCCTTCGGGGCGGGGCCGCTAGCCGGGTTCGCGCTGGAGGGGGTGACGAACGGGGCCACGATCACCTCGGTCGCGGTCGATCCGTCGGATGCAAAGGCCGTGGTGCTGACCTGTTCCAGGCGGCCCGAGGGCGAGGTCTTCGTCACCTATGCCCATGCGGCAGCGCCGGGGGACGGACCCTGGCCCGCGAACCGGGGGGCGCTGCGGGGCGATTTCGGGGATGGGGCCGTCCGGCGCTGGGCTTTGCCCGCGCGGTTGAGGCTGACGGGCTGATGGCGTTCACGGCAGAGACGATCCGGGACGACAACATCTGTGTCATCTGGGTCGATGACATGATCGACGTCTTCACCTGGCGAGAGACCTTCGGGTTGCGCATCCAGACGCCGAACCTGGACCGGCTGCTGAATGCCGGGGTGCGGTTCGGCAATGCCTATGCGACGATCCCGCTCTGCGCCCCCTGCCGCGCGGAACTGGCCACCGGCCTGTCGCCCTTCCGCACCGGGCTGGTGGATCTGAACCGATTCTGGCGCCAAGTGCTGCCGCCGCAGAAGGCCTGGGCCTACGACCTGCGCCGGGCGGGGTTCTACACCTTCACCACCGGCAAGGTGGATGCGACCTACAAGCCGATGCCGGAACGTTACCGGCGGGTGCTGTTCCACGAGGATGTCCCGGCCTTCGACAGCGGCGGGCGGACGAAGGTGAAGCATTACCTCGACCGGGGGCCGGGGATCGCGGGGATCAATCATCCCGACGATGACGGGTCGCAGGACCATCTGTTCTACGATTTCACCGTGGCGCAGAATGCGATCGACTTTCTGGGCCGGGCCGACCCTGGACGCAGGCATCTGATCCAGCTGGGCTTCAAGCATCCGCATTACAATCTGGAATGTCCGGACCGCTTTTACCAGCTCTACGATCCCGCCGCGATCCGCTGGCCCGACATCGCCGCTCCCGAGGATTACTACGGCCCGCCCCCCGGTTTCGCGGTCTACGAGGCCGCCTATATCGCCAACGGCAACTGGACGCCCGAGAAGGGCGGGGATGACGGCTGGCGGCAGGTCGTCCGCGCCTATTTCGCGGCGATCAGCCATGTGGATCACGAGATCGGGCGGTTCCTGCGGGCGCTGGAGGCGTCGCCGCTGGGCGACCGGACGACGGTGGTTTTCCTGTCGGACAACGGCTTCAACCTCGGGAACCACGACAGTTTCCACAAGATGAGCCAGTGGGATTCGGCGGCGCATGTGCCTTTGGGGATATGGTCACCGCGGATGGAGGGAGGCCGGGTCGTGGACCTGCCGGTCAGCCTGCACAACTTCCCCAAGACGATCATGCAGCTGGCCGGGCTGCCGCCGCGCCCGGACTGGGTGTCGGGGCAAAGCCTGTTGCCGCTGATCGACCCGAGTTTCGGCAGTTTCGACACCACGAAATCGCCGATCACCTCGGTCTTTGGGACCCTTTCGGTGCGGCCCTCGATCGAGGGGTTCAGCCAGTATCGCTATTTCCGCTATCCGAACGGCGAAGAGCATGTCTACGACGTGGTCGCCGATCCGGGCGAGACGGAGAACCTTGTGGCGACGGCCCCGATGGATGTGCTGCGGGGCGAGTTGGTGAAGGGCGCTCTGGAACTGGGCCTTGACCTGCGCGGGTTCGAGAATCCGGCCGACGGGGTCAACGCGATGATGGCGGTCGATGGGTCCGTGGTGCTGGAGGGCCGGCGCGGCAACGACAACTACTGGGCCTATGGCGCCGAGGCCGAGAAGATCCACGAGACCAGGGACGGCGGCAACGATACGCTTTGGTATCTGGGCGGGCCGGATGGATACATCCTGCACTGTCCGATGAACGTCGAAAACATTCGCATCGCCACGGTGCTGGCCCGGCATGAGGATGCGGAGGCGGCGAAGAAATCGCCCCGCGTGCTGCGGATCGTGGCGCATCCCGACAGCCCGATCACTTTCGAGACGACAGAGCGGGTGATGGTCGATGTCCGCGGCTCGCGCGGGAACGACGTGATGATCGGGCCGAAGTATGGTGGCGCGACGTTCTACGGCGGCGAGGGGGACGATACGCTGCGGGCGATTTCGGTCAGCGAAAGCTCGCGCCACTACTTCTACGGCGGGGCGGGGAATGACCGGCTGATCGGTGGCGGCGGGCGCGACGTGCTGGATGGCGGCACGGGCGACGACACGATCATCGGCATCGCGGCGCGGAACCGGATCTACGGCGGGCATGGCAATGACGAGATCATCGATGGCGATGGGTCGTCGGTGGTGCATACCGGGCCGGGGCGGAACAAGGTGCGGCTGGGGGGAGGCAATGACACGGTCCATGCGGGGACCGGGATCAACCTGATCGACCCGGGTCCGGGGGCGGTGGTGTTCGTGCTGGCCTATGGCGGGGTGACGCATGTCAGCCAGTGGCGGGCGGAACAGGTCTATGATCTGAGCGCCTGGCCGAAGCCGCCCCGGATTGTGCGCCGCGCCGATGGGGCGGTGGACGTGACGCTGGGCCTTTCGGTCCTGCGGATCGCCGGAGTGCCCGGCGACCATGATGTTTCCTCGCAGATCCGGCAGGGGACCTGAGCGCCTCCCGGTCATTCGGCGGTGCGGACGGCCTTGTTCTTGACGACTTCGTCGCCGTCCCGCGTCTTCCACAGCGAGTAGAAGATGCCGGCCGCGATGATGGTGACGGTGATGCCCAGCGACAGGTAGGGGTCCGGCTTGCCGAGGAAATAGCTGTAGAAGCCCTTCATCCCGATGAAGACCAGCACCACGGCCAGCGAGTATTTCAGGTAGTGGAAGCGGTGCACCAGGGCTGACAGCGCGAAATACAGCGCGCGCAGGCCGAGGATGGCCATGATGTTCGCGGTATAGACGATGAAGGTGTCGGTGGTGATGAGGAAGATCGCCGGGACCGAATCCACCGCGAAGATCAGGTCGGCGAAGTTGATGACGATCAGTGCGACGAGGAGCGGCGTGGCATGGATCACCGTCCTGTTCTTCACCGGATGCGGCAGGCGGACAAAGAACTTGTGGCCGTGCAGGTCAGGCGTGACGTGCATGTATTTCGACACCAGCCGGACCACGGGGTTCTTCGACACGTCCATCTCGGTTTCGGAGACCAGCAGCATCTTGATGCCGGTGAAGGCGAGGAAGGCGGCGAAGACCAGCGAGACCCATTTGTAGGACGCGATCAGCTCGGTCCCGATGGCGATCATCAGGCCGCGCAGCACGATCACACCGATGATGCCCCAGATCAGCGCGCGGTACTGATACTTTGGCGGGATGGCGAAATAGCCGAAGATCAGCGAGATGACGAAGACATTGTCGATCGAGAGGACCTTCTCGATGATGTAGCCCTGGAAATAGGCGGTGACCGGGTTCGAGCCGTCGCTCGTCACCAGCACTCCGGTTGACCAGGACCACCAGATGTAGCCGCCGAACAGGATCGCGATGAAGATGTAGAAGGCGGTGAGCCTCAGGCTTTCGGCGACGCCGAGTTCGTGGTCGTCCTTGTGCAGGACGCCAAGGTCGAACACCATCAGCGCGATCACGATGCCCAGGAAGACAAGCCACATCCAGATGGGCTTGCCCAGAAACAGCAGAAACAGGAAGTCCATCCCGTCGTCCCTCGTTCATGAGTGCGTCGAGAGGTCAGCCTGCATCGGGGCGAAGGGTGCCGGGCATGACATCGAGCACGTTTTCTCGATGCGGTCCGACATCACGAGCGCCAGATCCGTTTGGCGTCGTCAGAGGGGCCCGGCCCGCTGGCAGCAAGTGGGGCCTGATGTCGCGGTTTCAACCCCCGAGGTGGCAGAAAGGTCACGGATGCGTGTTCGCGGCAGGCTTTGGCGGCGGTTTTCCGCTGCGCGAGGGCTTGTGGCAGGGCGGGCGCGGCCTGTATGCCGACCTGAAGCGAGGATACGCCCATGAGCCTGAACACATTCGGACATCTCTTCCGTGTCACCACCTGGGGCGAAAGCCATGGGCCCGCCATCGGCTGCACGGTGGATGGGTGCCCCCCCGGGGTGGCCCTGTCGGAAGCCGACATCCAGCCCTGGCTGGACCGCCGGAAGCCGGGGCAGACCAAGTTCACCACCCAGCGGAAAGAGCCGGACGAGGTGCGCATCCTGTCGGGGGTGTTCGAAGGCAGGACAACGGGCACGCCGATCCAGCTGATGATCGAGAACACGGATCAGCGGTCGAAGGACTATGGCGAGATTGCCCAGTCGTTCCGGCCGGGTCATGCCGATATCACCTATCACCAGAAGTACGGCATCCGGGATTATCGCGGCGGCGGGCGGTCCAGTGCGCGCGAGACGGCGTCGCGGGTGGCCGCGGGTGGGGTGGCGCGGGCGGTGCTGGCGGCGCTGGTGCCGGGGCTGAGGATCACCGGCTACATGGTGCAGATGGGCACGAAGGGGATCGACCGGGCGCGGTTCGATGCCGGAGAGATCGAGCGCAATCCGTTCTGGGTACCCGATCCGGTGGCCGCCGTGGAATGGGCGGACTATCTGGACGGGCTGCGGCTGGCGCACAACTCGGTCGGCGCGGTGATCGAGGTGGTGGCGGAGGGGGTGCCTCCGGGCCTCGGCGCGCCGCTGTATGGCAAGCTGGACAGCGATCTGGCGGCGGCGATGATGTCGATCAACGCGGTCAAGGGCGTGGAGATCGGCGAGGGCATGGCGGCGGCGGCGCTGACGGGTGTGGAGAACGCCGACGAGATCCGCATGGGGCCGGACGGGCCGGAGTTCCTGTCGAACCATGCCGGGGGCATCCTCGGCGGCATCTCGACCGGGCAGCCGGTGGTGTGCCGGTTCGCGGTGAAGCCTACCTCCTCGATCCTGACGCCGCGCCGGACGATCACCGCAGCCGGGCAGGAGACCGACCTTGTGACCAAGGGCCGCCACGACCCCTGCGTCGGCATCCGCGCCGTGCCGGTGGGCGAGGCGATGATGGCCTGCGTGATCCTGGACCATCTGCTTATGGACCGCGCCCAGACCGGCGGGGTCCGCGGCAGGATCGGCTGAAGCGGGCCTGTTGACTCCCCCGCTTTCCCCTGTATAAGCCCGCCAGTCCCGGGCCGGTCCCGGGGCTTTTCATTGGTGTTGGTGGCCCCCGCAAGGGGATGCCTGTCAGGCCGAAAGGTCAAAGGACAACGCCCTTCGTAACACTCTGAGGCCCGAAAAGTGGGAACCGCTTTTCGGACAAGCCGAAAGAGCCACAATTGAAGGAGATCAGCGGTGACGAAACGCACCTCTGCCAAGTACAAGATCGACCGCCGGATGGGCGAAAACATCTGGGGCCGTCCGAAATCCCCGATCAACAAGCGCGAGTACGGCCCCGGCCAGCACGGCCAGCGCCGCAAGAACAAGCTGTCGGACTTCGGCACTCAGCTGCGCGCCAAGCAGAAGCTGAAGGGCTATTACGGCGACCTGACCGAAAAGCAGTTCCGCAAGATCTATGCCGAGGCCGAGCGGGTGCGCGGCGACACCGGCGAAATGCTGATCGGCCTCTTGGAGCGGCGTCTGGATGCGGTGGTCTATCGTGCCAAGTTCGTCCCGACCATCTTCGCGGCGCGTCAGTTCGTGAACCACGGCCATGTGCTGGTGAACGGCAAGCGGGTGAACATCGCGTCCTACCGGGTGTCGGAGGGCGACGTGATCGAAGTGCGCCAGAAGTCGAAGCAGATGGCGGCCATCGCCGAGGCCATCGCGCTGACCGAACGCGACGTGCCGGACTATCTGGAAGTGGACAACAGCAAGCTGACGGCGAAGTTCGTGCGCACCCCCGGCCTGGGCGACGTGCCCTATCCGGTGCAGATGGAGCCGAACCTGGTCGTCGAATACTACGCGAAGAACTGATCCCTGCGGGGATCGTGACCCGAGGCCGCGCCACCCGGCGCGGCCTTTTCCGTTCCGGCGCCTTTCGCGCCCTTCTGTAACCGGGGGGACCCAAGGACCATGACCACCACGACTGTTCACGCCCATATCGACGGCGCTCTGGTGATGATCGGCTTCGGCTCGATCGGGCGCGGCACGCTGCCGCTGATCGAACGCCACATCGGCTTTGACCGCAGCCGGTTCACCGTGATCGAGCCTTCGGGCGACTTCGCCCATATCCTGCGCGACCACGGCATCCGCCATCTTCAGGTCGCGCTGACGCCCGACAACTACGCCGACGTGCTGCGCAGCTTGTTCCCGGAGGGCCGGGGCATGATCGTGAACCTGTCGGTCGATGTCGATTCGATCGAAGTGATGAAGCTGGCTCAGGAGATGGGGGTCCAGTACATCGACACGGTGGTGGAGCCCTGGCCGGGGTTCTACTTCGGCTCGACCCTGCCGAATGCCGAGCGCACGAACTATCCCTTGCGCGAAAAGGTGCGGGAGCTGGGCAAGGCCTATGTCGGCGGGCCGACGGCGGTGTCCTGCTGCGGGGCGAACCCGGGGATGGTGTCCTGGCTCTTGAAGGAGGCTCTGCTGCGACTGGCGGCGGATACCGGGGTCGCCGCCGCTCCGAAATCGCGCGAGGACTGGGCGCGGCTGATGCAGCGCCTGGGCGTGAAGGGCATCCATGTGGCCGAGCGCGATACCCAGGTCGCGGCCCGGCCGAAGCCGCTGGGGGTCTTCGTGAACACCTGGTCGGTGGACGGGCTTCTGTCCGAAGGCTATCAGCCCGCCGAGCTGGGCTGGGGCACGCATGAGAAGAAGCTGCCGCCGAACGGGCACGCCTTCGACCACGGGCCGGGCTATGCGATCTGGATCGACCGGCCGGGCGCGGACACGCGGGTGCGGAGCTGGTGCCCGGATGTCGGGCCGCAGTTCGGCTATGTCATCACCCACAACGAGGCGCTGTCGATTCCGGATTACTACACCGTCTGGGAGGGGCGCAAAGCGGTCTACCGCCCGACCTGCCATTACGCCTACCACCCCTGCAACGACGCGATCCTTTCGCTGCACGAGATCAACGGAGCGGGAAAGCTGGCCGAGGCGCAGCACATCCTGACAGCGGACGAGATCACCAGCGGCGGCGACGATCTTGGCGTGCTGCTTTACGGCCACGCCAAGGGCGCGATGTGGTATGGCTCGCGGCTTTCCTGCGAGGAGGCGCGCCGGCTCGCGCCCTATCAGAACGCGACCGGGATGCAGGTGACCAGTGCGGTGCTGGCGGCCATGGTCTGGGCGGCCGAGAACCCGAAGGCGGGCTTCGTCGAGGCCGACGAGATGGACCATGTCCGCTGCCTCGAGGTCCAGCGTCCCTACCTGGGGTCCATCGAGTGCCACTATACGGACTGGACGCCCTTGCAAAACCGGATCAACCGCTTTGCCGAGGACCGGGACGAGGACGACCCCTGGCAGTTCACCAACTTCCTCGCGGTCTGACCGGCCCCTCAATCGGAGCGCTGGCGCGCAAGTCTCTTGTCTCGTCGTCGGGCTTCGCCTCCTCCTCGGCTGCTGGGGGCGCTGCCCCCAATCCCCCGGAGTATTTGCGAAAAGGGCAAGTGCAATTGCTCTTTTCTCCAAATACTCCCGCCGGAGGCACGTCCGAGGAGGAGGCGCAGGCCGACGACGAGACAAAAGACTTGCGGCGCATGCCGCTCCGCTTGTCGACGTCGGGTTCGGGTGGAAGCCTCTGGCCTTGAGGCGCTTAGCCGGGTAAACGGGGCGGCAATCGCGGGGGCCAGGATGAACGACCAGATCAAGCCGCAGCCAGGCATTCTTGACATCGCCCTTTACGAGGGCGGCAAGGCGCATGTGGCGGGCGTGGCAAATGTGGTGAAGCTGTCGTCGAACGAGAACCCCTTCGGCGCCTCGGACAAGGCGAAAGAGGCGTTTGGCCGCACGGTTCACACATTGCACCGCTATCCGGTGACCGACCACGCCGACCTGCGCGCGGCCATTGCCGACGTGCACGGGCTGGATGCTTCCCGCATCATCTGCGGTGCCGGGTCGGACGAGATCATCACCTTCCTCTGCCAGGCCTATGCCGGCCCGCGCGACGAGGTCGTGTTCACCGAGCACGGCTTTCTGATGTACCGCATTTCGACCATGGCGGTGGGCGCGACCCCGGTCGAGGTGCCGGAGCGTGAACGGACGGCGGATGTCGACGCGATCCTGGCTGCCTGCAACCGGCGGACGAGGCTGGTCTTCCTTGCCAACCCGAACAATCCCACCGGCACGATGATCTCGGGCGCCGAGATCGCGCGGTTGGCCGAGAACCTGCCGCCGCAGGCGCTGCTGGTGCTGGACGGGGCCTATGCGGAATATGTCGAAGGCTATGACGGCGGCGCTTCGCTGGTCGATGCGCGCGACAATGTGGTGATGACGCGGACGTTCTCGAAGATCTACGGGTTGGGCGGGTTGCGGATCGGCTGGGGCTACGGGCCGCGCCATGTCATCGACGTGCTGAACCGCATCCGGGGGCCGTTCAACCTGTCGACGACCCAGCTTGAGACGGCCGAGGCTGCCGTTCGGGATCAGGCCTTCGTCGCCCATTGCCGCAGCGAAAATTCGCGTATGCGCAGCTGGCTGGCCAATGCCCTGGCCGAGATCGGGGTGCCGTCCGACACCTCGATGGCCAATTTCATCCTGGCGCGCTTTGCCAGCCAGGAAGAGGCCGAGGCCTGCGATGCCTTCCTGCAGAACCAGGGCCTGATCGTGCGGCGCGTCGCGGGCTACAAGCTGCCGCATTGTCTGCGGATCACCATCGGCGATGAATCCTCCTGCCGTCAGGTCGCCCATGCGGTGGCGCAGTTCAAGGGGGTCAAATGATCTACCGGCGCGTCGCCCTGATCGGCCTGGGACTGATCGCCTCGTCCATGGCCCATGCCATGCGGGCGGGCGGGCTGGCGGGCGAGATCGTCGGCTACGCCAGATCGCCCGAGACGCGGGCGGTGGCGAAGGATCTGTTCTGCGACCGCGTCACCGAGACAGCGGCCGAGGCGGTCAGGGACGCCGACCTCGTGGTGCTTGCGGTTCCCGTCGGCGCGATGGGCGAGATTGCCGCCGAGATCGGGCCGCATCTGAAGCCGGGGGCGACGGTGACGGACGTCGGCTCGGTCAAGCGGGCGGTGGTCGAGGCAGTGGCGCCGCATCTGCCCGCAGGCGTCCATTTCATTCCCGGCCACCCGCTGGCGGGGACGGAGTATTCCGGGCCGCGGTCGGGCTTTGCGACGCTGTTCCAGAACCGCTGGTGGCTTCTCACGCCCGGGCCGGAGGCCGACCCCCAGGCGGTGGCGCAGTTGCGCACTCTTCTGGAAGCCATGGGGGCGAATGTCGAAGAGATGGATGTCGAGCACCACGACCTGGTGCTGGCCGTGGTCAGCCATGTGCCCCATGCCATCGCCTACACGATGGTGGGCGTGGCCGACCATATGCGGCGCGTCTCGCAATCCGAGGTCATCAAGTATTCCGCCTCGGGGTTCCGCGACTTTACCCGGATCGCGGCCTCGGACCCGGTGATGTGGCGCGATGTGTTCCTGACCAACAAGGACGCGGTGCTGGACATCCTTGGCCGCTTTGCCGAAGAGCTGTTCGTGCTGCAACGCGCGATCCGTATGGGCGACGGCGACCATCTGCACGCCTATTTCACCCGGACGCGGGCGATCCGGCGGGGGATCATCGAGGCCGGCCAGGACACTGCCGCGCCGGATTTCGGTCGCGCCGCGCCGCCCGGAACGCAAGGGTGACACCGGTGCGCGGGCTGGTTCTGGCGCTTGGCCTCTGCCTTGCGCAGGGGGCTTTCGCGCAGGAGATCGACCGCTCTCCCCGCCCCCCCGTCAACCCGCGCCTTGTCGGGGCGGTCCTGCTTGCCCAGCCGACGGGGGACCTGCAATCGCAGGCCGAGGCATTGGCGCCGTCAGCCGTCGTGTCGGCCGGTGCCGATGCCGGTCCGCCGGATGCGGTGGCGCGCTCCTTGCGCCCGATGCCAAGACCCGAGGCCCTGACGACGCGGCTGGCCGGGCTGAAAGCGGCCTCGAATGCGCCGGGGCTCGACCTGTCGGGGCGCGAGCCCGACAACGAGGTCGATCTGGCCGCCATCCCGCCACCGACCCGCAAGGAAGAACGCAAGAAGCGACGCGAGAAGGCGTCGATGGCGGGGTCGGTCTGCGGCGTGTCCGCCATCAAGGGAGAGCCGATCGCGCGCATCAGCTCCAAGGTGTCGGGCTGCGGCGTGGAAGACCCGGTGCGGGTGACTTCGGTGGCGGGCGTCAGGCTCAGCCAGGCGGCGACGGTGGACTGTTCGATTGCCAAGGCGCTGAATTCCTGGGTGGACGAGGTCGCGCAACCGGCCTTTGACGGCAGGCTGGTCGAGTTGCAGGTCGCCGCGCATTACATCTGCCGCAGCCGCAACAATGTGAAGGGCGCCAGGATCAGCGAGCATGGCAAGGGCCGGGCCATCGACATCTCGGCCTTCATCCTGTCCAACGGCAAGGTGCTGACCGTGGCGCAGGATTACAACAGGCTCTTGCGGCGCATCTACAAGGCCGGCTGCGGCTATTTCAGGACCACGCTGGGCCCCGGCTCGGACGGCTATCACGAGGACCACTTCCATTTCGACACCTCGGCCCGTTCGGGCGGAGCCTACTGCCGCTGATCAGCCCGACGGCGGGATCATCAGCGGCGCTGGGCCAAGCGGGAAGGGGCCAAAGCTCATCCGACCCTCGGCCAGCGTCAGTTTCAGCGTCAGCACCGACAGGTCGTCCGTCTGTGCCGCAAGGGCCTGCATGCCGCGCGCGATGGTCGGGGCCATTTCGGGCTTGACCACTCCGGCCGCGACCAGAAGCGCGGGCAGGCGGTTCCAGTTGGTGACCTCGACGGTGATCTCGCCTGCCGCAAAACCCTGATCGTCGGCCTGGATCAGGCCCTTGGCAGTCGCTGAAAGCTGCCCCCAGGTGACGACGAACTTGCTGACGTCGACCCCGGTCAAAAGCGGCCGCTTTTCGCCCGAATGGCGGTCGAGCGGTGCGGTGAAGGTCAGGAAGACGGCAGCGCGCAGGCTGTCGATCACCTCGGGCAGGTCGGACGCAGGCAGGTCGGGGACAGTCACGGCCTTGACGGCGGCCATGAAGTCCGGGTCCGGCGTGATTGCCGCCAGATCGGCCGAAAACAGGTAGGTGTTCGGCGCATCGCCGGCGCCGGTCACCTCTTCGTCGGCGCTGAACGAGACCACGCTGCGGCCTGCGCCGACAGTCCAGCCCGCCGAGGACAGCGCCGCAATGCGGTCGGTCTCGAACACGATGGCGGCCAATGGCAGATCGGTCGAGGGCCGGGAGCGGAAGCTGGCGCGCAGCCCTTCCGACGTCAGGGTCACGGCCTGATCCGGCAGAGCCAGCTTCTGCTCGGGCGCCAGCGCCGCGATCACATGCCAGGGCTTCCAGGTCATCGCGAAGATTTGCAGGAACGGCGCCTCGATGCCCGCACCTGTTGCCGGGTCCATCAGGCGCAGCCCTTCGACCGTCACATCGAAGCGGTTCGGGAAACCGGCGACAGTCAGGCCCGACTTCTCGGCCACCAGCCCCTGTGCGGTGGCATCGGTGAAGCCGTCCTCGATCCCCTGCCGGATCGCGCGCGAGCCGACGACCCAGTAGCCCGACCATAGCCCGCTGCCCAGAAGGAGGAGGAACAGCAACTTGCGCATCGCCCGGCCCTTTTCATTGCCTACGGCCCGGTGTTTACAGGGCGAAACGCTACAGGGCCAGCCATGCACGCACCGCTTTGGGTCTTCGGCTACGGATCGCTGATCTGGGACCCCGGCTTTGCCGTTGCCGAACGCCGCATCGCCCGGCTGGACGGCTGGCACCGCAGCTTCTGCATGCGGTCCATCCACCATCGCGGCACGGTGGAAAAGCCCGGCCTTGTCCTTGCGCTGGACCGGGCCGAGCGCGCCTCCTGCACCGGGGTCGCCCTCCGCGTCGCTGCGGGACAGGAGGAAGCCACCCTCGCCGCCCTGCGCGAACGTGAGCTGGTGTCCTCGGCCTATCTGGAAGTGACCCTGCCGGTCCTTACCGCGGAAGGTCCGCTGGATGCGCTGACCTATGTGATCGACCCCGATCACGCGCAGTATTGCCATCTGGACCCCGAGGATCAGGCGCAGATCATCGCCACCGCCACTGGTGGGAGAGGCGCGAACCGCGACTATCTGTGGTCCACCGCCGCGCATCTGGCCGAACTTGGCATCGCGGACCCAGACCTGGAATGGCTGGCAACACGGGTCCGCGATCTGAGCTGACCTTTTGCTTGGCAGTTTCCGCCAGCCTGCTAGTCTTGGCCGCAAGGCAGGAACCAGAGGGCAGACAGAGGACAAGCATGTCCCAGACAGACCAGCGGGCGACCGAGGTTTCGACCACCTTCTCGCAGCCGATTCGCGCGATCACCACGATGCTTCTGGTCTGCGCTCTGGTCGGCAGCGGGGCCTGGCTGATCCATGCCCAGATCATCGGCATCCTGCGCACGAACCCGGTTCTGAACGGGATCATCGGGCTGGTGTTCCTGTTCGGCGTGCTGTCCTGCTTCTGGCAGGTCTGGATCCTGGCCCAGTCGGTCTACTGGATCGAGAATTTCGTCCGTGGCACACCGGGCAGCGAGAACGAAACCCCGCCGCGCCTGCTGGCCCCGCTGGCGGCGTTGCTCAGGTCACGCTCGGCCCGGATGTCGATCTCGGCCTCGTCCTCGCGCTCGATCCAGGAGTCGGTCGTCCAGCGCATCGACGAGGCGCGCGACATCACGCGGTATCTCATCAACCTGCTGGTGTTCCTGGGGCTTCTGGGCACTTTCTGGGGGCTGGCGACCACGGTCCCCGCCGTGGTGGAGACCATCCGGTCCCTGGCCCCGCAGGAAGGGGAAAGCGGCCTCGACGTCTTCGGCAAGCTGATGGGCGGCCTTGAAAGCCAGCTGGGCGGGATGGGCACGGCGTTTTCGTCCTCGCTTCTGGGGCTGGCGGGGTCGCTGGTGCTGGGCCTGCTGGAGCTGTTCGCGGGCCACGGCCAGAACCGTTTCATACGCGAGCTGGAGGAGTGGCTCTCCTCGATCACCCGGCTTGGCTATGCCGGCGACGGCGACGGTGTCGACCAGAATGCGCTTGGCCTGCTGGTCGACCACATGGCGCAGCAGCTGGAAGAGCTTCAGGCGCTGCAGACCCAGACGGAGAACAGCCGCTTCCAGTCCGAGATGAAGATCAACGAACTGGTGGCTGCCATCACGCAGCTGACCGACCGCATCGACGCCGAACGCGGTCAGTCTGCCCTTCTGCGCCGGATCGCCGAGGGGCAGGAACGGCTGCTGACCGCTCTGGAAACCGGCGAGGCCGGGGGCGGCAGCGACCCGGAAAGCCGGATGCGGCTGCGGTCCATCGACGTGCAGCTGTTGCGGATTCTGGAGGAAATGGCAGCGGGTCGGCAGGAAACCCTGAACGACCTGAAAACCGACATCGGCCAGCTGACCAGCGCCATCCGCCAGCTGGGCCGCGGCGCCGGGCGGGCCTGAGATGGTCGCGCGGACCAGACGTCGGGACCAAAGCCTGATCTGGCCGGGCTTCGTCGATGCGGTGACGACCCTGCTGATGGTGCTGATGTTCGTCCTGACCATCTTCACCGTGATGCAGTCGGTCCTGCGCGACACGATCACCACGCAGGACAGCGAGCTGGAGTCCCTCACGGCCCAGGTCGCGCAACTGGCCGACGCGCTGGGGCTGGAACGGGCAAGGGCGAGCGGGCTTGAGACAAGGGTTGCAGAATTGCAGGCCGGGCTGTCCTCGGCCCTGGCCGAGGGCGAACGGCGGGCCGGCCTCATCGCCTCGCTGACCGCCGATCTGGCTGCGCGGCAGGGCGAGCTGGACGCGGCAAAGTCGCGGATCACCGATTTCGAGACGCAGGTCGCGGCTTTGCTTGTCGAACGCGACAGGGCGCGCGGCGATGCGGAACGGCTGAGCGCCTCGGTCGCCGATCTGGAGGCCGCCAAGGCCAGGCTGATGTCCGAGGCCGAAGCGATGACGCTTGCCCTGGCCAAGGCGCGCGAAGAAGTGGATGCCAATGCCGAGGCCGCCCGCCTTGCCGCCGCCCGCCGCGACGCGCTCGAGGCGCTGCTGGCGCAGGAAAAGGCCAGGGCCGAGACCGACGCAGCCGCGCTGAAGGCCGCGCAGGAGCGGGTAAGCGAGGCCGAGGCGGCGCGTCTGGCCGATGCGGCGGCGTTGCAGGCCCTGCGCGAGAAGCTGGCGAACTCGGAGACCGAACTGACCGCGATGACCCTGGCGCTGGAAGAAGAACGCAAGCGGGCCGAGGAGACGCTGACCCTTCTGGCCGGCGCCCGTGCCGCTGCCGAAGGCGCGACTGCGAAGGACGCGGCGCTTGCCGCAGCCAGGACGGCGCTGCTGGCCGAACAGGAAAAGACCCTGGCCGCCGCGCGCGAGGTCGAACTGCTGAACCGGCAGGTCGCCGCCCTGCGCAGCCAGCTGGGCAGCCTGCAATCGGTGCTGGACGAGTCGAAGGCGCGGGACGAGGCCGCGAAGGTGCAGCTGGACTCGCTTGGCAAGGACCTGAACGCCGCCCTGGCGCAGGTCGCCGCCGAGCAGCGCAGGCGGGCGGAGCTGGAGGCCGCCGAAGCCGCGCGGCTGGCCGAAGAGAACAGGGATCTCTCCCGCTTCCGGTCCGAATTCTTCGGCCAGTTGTCCAGCCTCTTGCAGGGCCGCGAAGGGGTCCGCGTGGTGGGCGACCGCTTCGTCTTCTCCTCCGAAGTCCTGTTCAATCCGGGCTCGGCCGACCTGGCGCCCGAGGGGCAGGCCCAGATTGCCGGGGTGGTGCGGATCCTCGATGAGGTGCGGGCGAAGATCCCGCCCGAGATCGACTGGATCATCCGGGTGGACGGACATACCGACAACGTGCCGATCACCGGGGGCCGGTTCGCCGACAACTGGGAGCTTAGCCAGGCCCGCGCGCTGTCGGTTGTGCGCTACATGCAGAACGAGCTTGGCTTTCCGCCCGAACGGCTGGCCGCCACGGGGTTCGGCGAATACCGGCCCGTCGCGCCGGGCAATGACGAGGCCTCGCGGGCGCTGAACCGCCGGATCGAGCTGAAGCTGACCGAGCGCTGAGCGCGCACCAATCCGTGACTGCGCAGCCGCGCGATCCGTGCTAGGCTGCACCTTCAACTAGTCGTGCTTGCCGTCGTCGCCACTGGGACGTCCCAAGGCAGGACCAGCCGGGGCGCCCCCTTTGCGGGAGGACCCCTGATGCCGAAGACGATTGGAAACCCCCTGTCCTGGACCTTTGGCGCGCTGGGCTCGGCCGCGGGCTATGCCGCAGAGGTTGCGACCCACGGGACGGCCGATCCCGATGTGCGGCCGGAAACACGGGTGCTGGTCCTGGGCGATCTGAAGGAGGCCCTGCGCAAGGGATGGGACGATCTGACCGCGATGCGGTCGGACGTGCTGTTCGCCTGCATGTTGTACCCGGCGATGGGGGCGGTGCTGCTGGCCCTTGCCAGCCGGGGCGACCTGAACCACCTGCTGTTTCCCGTGCTGTCCGGCTTTGCGCTGGTCGGGCCGGTGGCGGCGCTGGGGCTTTACGAGCTGAGCCGGCGGCGCGAGGCGGGGCAGGAGGTCAGTTGGGGGGCGATGTTCGACGTGCTGCGAAACCCGCACTTTCCGCGGATCCTGATGCTGAGCCTGTTCAACGGGGTGATCTTCATGGCCTGGCTCTTGCTGGCCGATGCGATCCATGCGGCGACGCTGGGGACCGAGCGGCCGGTCAGCCTGATGGCCCTGATAAGCGCCGCGCTGACCACGCCGGCGGGCTGGGTGATGACGGTGGTGGGGACGGCGGTCGGGTTCGTGCTGGCGGCGGCGGTGCTGGCGGTCAGCGTGGTCTCGTTCCCGCTGCTGCTGGACCGGGACGTGACGCTACCGGTCGCGGTCATGACCTCGGTCCGGGTCACGCGGGAGAACCCTGGGGTGATCGCCGCCTGGGGGTTGATCGTGGCGGGGGGGCTGGTGCTGGGGATGCTGCCCCTGCTTCTGGCGCTGGTGGTGGTGCTGCCGGTGCTGGGGCACGCGACCTGGCATCTGTACCGGGCGGCGGTGGTCTGACGCGCCGCGCGCGGCGGTTTGTTTGGGGCAAGCGATTTCAATGACTTGCCTGAGGACCTTCAGGGAATCGTAACCATCTGGGCCGCTCCTCGTAAGCCTTCGGCTTCTCGTCGCTGAGGCGGGGCGAGGCGTGACGAAGTCGCAGCCGTGCGGTCGTCAAGGAAAAACCCCCGCCGGTAAAGGGCGGGGGTTTCGGTGGTCTTGCCGGATTACTCGGCGGTCAGGAGCGGTGGCTTCTGCCCCGTCAGACGCGGCTTCTGCGGTTCCTCGATATCAAGGACGATGGCGTCGTCCTTGACCTTCACGCGGACCACGCCGCCCTTGACGAGCTTGCCGAACAGAAGCTCTTCGGCCAGCGGCTTCTTGATATATTCCTGGATCACCCGAGCCAGCGGCCGCGCGCCCATCTTGTCGTCATAGCCCTTTTCGCCCAGCCAGGCGGCGGCTTCGGGCGACAGTTCGATATGGACGTTGCGGTCCATGAGCTGCGCTTCGAGCTGGAGCACGAACTTTTCGACCACCTGCATGATGGTCTCCCTGCCCAGCGGCGCGAAGTTGATCACGGCATCCAGACGGTTGCGGAATTCGGGCGTGAAGGTCCGCTCGATCGCGGCGGTGTCTTCGCCCGTCCGCCGTTCCCGGCCAAAGCCGATGGCTTCCTTCGCCATGTCCGCAGCCCCGGCGTTCGAGGTCATGATGAGGATCACGTTGCGGAAATCCACCGTCCGGCCGTTGTGGTCGGTCAGCTTGCCGTGGTCCATCACCTGCAGCAGGATGTTGTAGACATCCGGATGGGCCTTTTCCATTTCGTCCAGCAGCAGCACGGAATGCGGATGCTGGTCGATGGCATCGGTCAGCATCCCGCCCTGGTCAAAGCCGACATAGCCCGGAGGCGCGCCGATAAGGCGGGAAACGGCGTGCTTTTCCATGTATTCCGACATGTCGAAGCGGATCAGTTCAACCCCGAGCGACGAAGCCAACTGCTTTGCCACCTCGGTCTTGCCGACACCCGTGGGCCCGGCAAAGAGATAGTTGCCGATCGGCTTTTCGGGTTCGCGCAGGCCGGCGCGGGCGAGCTTGATCGCCGAACACAGCGCCTCGACCGCCTTGTCCTGGCCGAAGACCACGCGCTTCAGCGTCTTTTCCAGATCGCGCAGGGTTTCGGCATCGTCCTTGGACACGGTTTTGGGCGGGATGCGGGCGATCTTGGCCACCACGGCCTCGATCTCCTTGATCCCGAGCGTCTTGCGGCGCTTGGACTCGGACAGAAGGTGCTGAGCCGCCCCGGCCTCGTCGATGACGTCGATGGCCGAATCCGGCAGTTTCCGGTCATGGATGTAGCGCGCGGCCAGTTCCACCGCCGACTTGATCGCGTCGTTGGTGTATTTCAGGTCGTGATGTTCCTCGAAGCTGGGCTTGAGGCCCATCAGGATCTTGATCGCATCCGGCACCGAGGGTTCGTTCACGTCGATCTTCTGGAAGCGGCGGGACAGCGCCCGGTCCTTTTCGAAGTGCTGACGGAATTCCTTGTAGGTGGTCGAGCCCATGCAGCGCAGCTTGCCGCCCTGAAGCGCGGGCTTCAGCAGGTTCGAGGCATCCATCGCGCCGCCCGAGGTGGCCCCGGCGCCGATCACGGTGTGGATTTCGTCGATGAAGAGGATCGCGTCGGGGTGGTCTTCCAACTCCTTCACGACCTGCTTCAGCCGTTCCTCGAAATCGCCGCGGTAGCGGGTCCCGGCCAGAAGTGCGCCCATGTCGAGCGAGAAGATCGTGGCCCTGGACAGGACCTCCGGCGTCTCGCCATTCACGATCTTGCGGGCAAGGCCCTCGGCGATGGCGGTCTTGCCCACGCCGGGGTCGCCCACCAGAAGCGGGTTGTTCTTGCGGCGGCGGCAGAGGACCTGGATCGCGCGTTCCACCTCGGCCTCGCGGCCGATGAGGGGATCGACGTCGCCCTTGCGCGCCTTCACGTTCAGATCGACGCAGTATTTCGACAGGGCGGATTCCTTCGCCTCGCCGGCCTCGGCCTTGGGCGTCTCCTGCTGCTCATCCGCGCCCTGGACGGGACGCGCCTCGCCATAGGACGGGTCCTTCGCCACGCCATGCGCGATGAAGTTTACCGCGTCATAGCGGGTCATGTCCTGTTCCTGGAGGAAATAGGCGGCGTTCGATTCCCGTTCGGCGAAGATCGCCACCAGCACGTTCGCGCCGGTGACTTCGGTGCGGCCCGAGGATTGGACGTGGATCGCCGCGCGCTGGATCACGCGCTGGAAGGCGGCGGTGGGAACGGCCTCGCTCCCCTCGACATCCGTCACCAGAGTGGACAGATCGTCGTCGATGAAATCGGTCAGCGTCTTGCGCAATTCGTCGAGGTTCACCGCGCAGGCCTTCATCACGCGGGCCGCGTCGGGTTCGTCGATCAGCGCCAGCAGCAGATGCTCCAGCGTCGCCAGTTCGTGGCGGCGGGAGTTTGCAAGGGCCAGCGCGCTGTGGATGGCCTGTTCAAGCGTGGTCGAAAACGATGGCACGGTGCGTGCTCCTGTCCTGCGGGCCGGGAGGGGTGTGGCCCCATGCCGACCGTGGCCTCATATGCTTAAAGTTCGGTTTTCTTTCCCGCACTTCAAGCGCAATTTTCCAGATTTTGGGGTTTCCCCCGAAGTCTCACGCCGATTGTGATACGGGACGCCTAGAACTTGTCTTTTCTGGCCCGGATTTCGGCGAAAACCGTGACATCGTCGGCATCTGGGAGGCCGACAGCTGTCTTGATCGCGGGCAGGTGGGCCCGCAGGTAGGGGTTCGTCGCCAATTCCTTCGCAAGGGGAACGGGGACGGTCGGAAGGCCCTTGGCGCGCCTCTCGGCGGCTTCGGACATGCGAGAGATAAGCTGTGGATTGTCGGGTTCAAGGGTGGCTGCAAAGCGCAGGTTCGCGGCAGTATATTCATGGCCCGAACAGATGAGCGTGTCGGGTGGCAGCGCGGCCAGCTTCTGCAGCGAGGCGTGCATCTGGCGGGCGGTGCCTTCGAACAGGCGGCCGCAGCCTCCGGCCATCAGGCTGTCGGCGGTGAAGGCAAGGCCGGGCATCAGATAGGCGACATGACCGATGGTGTGGCCGGGGACCTCGATCACCCGGACCTCGGTTGCGCCAAGGGGAAACCGGCTGCCTTCGCCGTGGCTCTGATCCAGCGGGGGCAGGCGGTGGGCATCCGCGAGGGCGCCATGGACGCGGGCGCCGGTGTGGGCCCGCAGCGCCTCGACGCCCTGGATGTGGTCGTTGTGGTGGTGGGTGATGAGGATGTCGGTCAGCCGCCACTGCTGCGCCTCGAGCGCGGCGAGGATCGGGCCGGGCTCTGGCACGTCGATCACGGCGGTCTGGGCGCTGTCCGTGTCGTGGACCAGATAGGCATAGTTGTCGGCCAGGCAGGGGATGGTGACGAGGGTCAGCGCCATGGTTTTTCGGCCTTCGAGCGACTAGGTTGGAACAGCCTGACTGGAAGGACGCGGCGCTGCAATGCACCTTGATGTGCTGGACCTGAGGAATTTCTACTATCGCACCCAGCTGGGCCGGGTGGCGCAGCGGGCGATCCGGGATCAGGTCGTGCGGCTGTGGCCGCCGAAAACGGGCGAGACGGTGGTGGGCTTCGGCTTTGCGGTGCCGCTTCTGCGCCCGTACCTGAGCGAGGCGCGGCGGGTGATCGGGCTGATGCCGGGGCCGCAGGGGGTGATGCCCTGGCCCGCGGGAATGGAGAATGTCAGCGTGTTGTGCGAGGACACGGCCTGGCCCTTGCCCACGGGGCTGGTCGACCGGCTGGTGCTGATGCACGGGCTGGAGACCTCGGAGAACCCCTCGGCCGTGTTGGAAGAAGCGCATCGCGTGCTGGGGCCGGGGGGGCGGGCGCTGTTCATCGTGCCGAACCGGGGCGGTCTGTGGTCCCGGCGGGACGAAACCCCGTTCGGCTATGGCAGACCCTATTCGGTGGCGCAGCTCGAGGCGCAGCTGAAGCGGCACGGGTTCACCCCCGAACGCAACTGTTCGGTGCTGTTCGCCCCGCCCTTGGGGACGCGGTTCTGGCTGCGCTCGGCGGATTTCTGGGAAGCCTTCGGGCGAAAAATGCCCTGGCTGGCCGGGGGCGTGCTGATGGTCGAGGCCTCGAAGCAGGTCTATGCGCCGACGCAAGGGGGGTTGCGGGCCGCAGTGAAAAAGCCGTTGCGGGTGCTGGAAGGCGTGGGCAAGGGCGCACCGGAACCGGCGATGAACCGGGAATAGCGCGCCCCCGCGCAACGGCGGCGCCCTGCGGCCGCTGTCGATGCCTCCGGCGGGAGTATTTGGGAAAAGAGCAAGACCAGGGGGGCCGATCGGGTGCCGGGCCGTCCGGCGTCAGATCACGCGGACCCGGGTGCCGATGGGGCAGAGCGCGAACAGCTCGGCGATGTTCTCGTTGTAAAGGCCGATGCAGCCGTCCGAGGAGCGTCGCCCGATCTTCCGCGTGTCGTGGGTGCCGTGGATGATGTAGGCGGGCCAGCCGAGATACATCGCATGGGTGCCAAGCGGATTGTCCGGGCCGGGGCCGATCGGCTTCCAGTCGGGGTAGCGTTGCATCTGTGACGGCGTGGGCGTCCAGCTGGGGCCGACCTTCTTGCGGACGATCTCGGTATAGCCGCGCCTGGTCAGTTCGTCCGAAATCGGCACCGAGGTCGGATAGATGCGATGGTCTGCACCTTCGGCGTTCCAGTAATGCAGCGCGCGCGAGACGGTGTCGGCGACGATCATCGCGCGGCCCAGCCCGTCGAAGTGGTCGCGCCAATCCTGCATTGCGAAGCTGGAAATGTTGCTGCGCACCGCGGCCCCGTTGGAAAACGCCGCCGAGGTCAGGAAGGGCGCGCCGAGGGCTGCGCCAAGAAGTCCGCGTCTGGTGAGCGTCATGTGCCTGCTTTCTTCTGTTCTGCCGCCCCCGTATTCCGCCGCAGGGCGCCCGGCGCAACCGGCAGCGGCGCGGGCTGACGGCCATGTGACCTGCCGTGAGCCCGCGAATCTCTCGGGCGTGCCGTCCGGGCAACGCGGCCGGAGCTGACCGGTTCCCCGTCGGGCGTGAGAGGGCAGGGGGCCGGTTGCGGGCCCCGCGACGACGTTTGCGCCAACAGCGACATTCTGGCCGCTTGCGCAGGTAAAGAAAGCGTGTGCAACCCGGTTGCGGGGTGGGAAAGCCTCTGCTAAGGACCCCGCGACGGATGGTGCCGCCCAGACGATTGTCGAGGTCTGCGCCGAAGGGACGCCCGGTTCGTGAAGAGCCCGGGGCACAAGACAGCGGAAGGGTTGACGTGTCAGAATCTGCTTCGATCTCTCTGGGCATAGCGTCGCGTTACGCTTCGGCCCTGTTTGAGCTGGCGAAGGAAGACGGTGCGCTGAAGGCACTGGAATCCGATACTTCGGCGCTTTCCGAGGCACTTGCCGGCAGCGCGGACCTGCGCGAGATGATCGCGTCCCCGATGGTCAGCCGCGAGGATCAGGCCAACGCCATGCGGGCGATCGCCGCGAAGATGGGCCTGAGCACGCTGATGTCGAACACCCTGGCCCTGATGGCCGACAAGCGCCGCCTGTTCGTTCTGCCGCAGCTTCTGGCGTCGCTGACCGACATGATCGCGACCGAGAAGGGCGAAGTGACCGCCGAGGTCACCGCCGCCCGCGCCCTGTCGGCGGCCCAGTCCAAGAAACTTGCCGAGACGCTGAAGGCCCGCGTCGGCAAGACCGTGAAACTGAAAACGACCGTCGATGAGAGCCTCATCGGCGGTCTTGTCGTCAAGCTGGGCTCGACCATGATCGACACCTCGGTCAAGGCAAAGCTCGCGGCCCTGCAAAATGCAATGAAAGAGGTTGGGTGATGGGAATCCAGGCTGCTGAGATCTCTGCGATCCTGAAGGAGCAGATCAAGAACTTCGGCAAGGACGCGGAAGTGGCCGAAGTCGGCCGCGTGCTGTCGGTCGGCGACGGGATTGCCCGTGTGCATGGCCTTGACAACGTGCAGGCCGGCGAGATGGTCGAGTTCCCCGGCGGCATCCGGGGCATGGCGCTGAACCTGGAAATCGACAACGTCGGTATCGTGATCTTCGGCGATGACCGCGACATCAAGGAAGGCGACATCGTCAAGCGCACCAAGTCCATCGTGGACGTGCCGGTGGGCGACGCCCTTCTGGGCCGGGTCGTGGACGGCCTGGGCAACCCGATCGACGGCAAGGGCCCGATCGTGACGACCGAGCGTCGGATCGCCGACCAGAAGGCTCCGGGCATCATCCCGCGCAAGTCGGTGCATGAACCCATGGCGACCGGCCTGAAGGCCGTGGACGCGATGATCCCCGTTGGCCGCGGCCAGCGCGAGCTGATCATCGGCGACCGCCAGACCGGCAAGACCGCCGTGGCGCTGGACACGATCCTGAACCAGAAGTCCTACAATGACGCGGCCGGTTCGGACGAATCGAAGAAGCTGTACTGCGTCTATGTCGCCATCGGGCAGAAGCGGTCCACCGTGGCGCAGCTGGTGAAGAAGCTGCAGGAAACCGGCGCCGACGCCTATACCATCGTCGTCGCCGCGACCGCTTCGGACCCGGCGCCGCTGCAGTTCCTGGCGCCCTATGCCGCGACCGCGATGGCGGAGTATTTCCGCGACAATGGCCGTCATGCCCTCATCATCTATGATGACCTGTCCAAGCAGGCCGTGGCCTACCGCCAGATGTCGCTGCTTCTGCGCCGTCCGCCGGGGCGCGAGGCCTATCCGGGCGACGTGTTCTATCTGCACTCGCGCCTGCTGGAGCGGTCGTCGAAGCTGAACGAGGATTTCGGTGCCGGGTCGCTGACGGCGCTGCCGATCATCGAGACGCAGGGCGGCGACGTGTCGGCCTTCATCCCGACGAACGTGATCTCGATCACCGACGGGCAGATCTTCCTGGAAACCGAACTGTTCTACCAGGGCATCCGTCCGGCCGTGAACACCGGTCTGTCGGTGTCGCGCGTGGGCTCCTCGGCCCAGACGTCGGCGATGAAGTCGGTGGCGGGCAAGGTGAAGCTGGAACTGGCGCAATATCGTGAGATGGCGGCGTTTGCGCAGTTCGGGTCCGACCTCGATGCCTCGACGCAAGCCCTGCTGAACCGCGGCGCGCGCCTGACGGAGCTGATGAAGCAGCCGCAGTATTCGCCGCTGACCAACGCGGAAATCGTCTGCGTGATCTATGCCGGCACCAACGGCTATCTCGACAAGATCCCGGTCAAGGACGTGGGCCGCTTCGAGCAGGGGCTGCTGAAGCATCTGCGCACCCATGGGAAGGCGCTTCTGGAGGACATCACCAAGAACGACCGCAAGGTGGCGGGCGATCTGGAGAAAGCGATCCGCGCGGAACTTGACGCCTTCGCCAAGACCTTCGCTTGAGCCCCCTGAAGGAGTAGGCAGATGCCCAGCCTGAAGGACCTCAAGAACCGGATCGGAAGCGTGAAGAACACGCGGAAGATCACCAAGGCCATGCAGATGGTCGCGGCGGCGAAACTGCGCCGTGCGCAGGAAGCTGCCGAGGCCGCCCGTCCGTTCGCCGAACGCATGACGGCGGTCATGTCGGCGCTGGCGGCGGGCGTGGGCACCGGAGAGGGTGCGCCGAAACTTCTGGCCGGGAACGGCAAGGATCAGGTGCATCTTCTGGTGGTCATGACCAGCGAACGCGGCCTTTGCGGCGGCTTCAACTCGTCGATCGTCAAGCTGGCGCGCACGCGCGCCAACGAACTGGTGGCGGCGGGCAAGACGGTGAAGATCCTCACCGTCGGCAAGAAGGGCCGAGAGCAGCTGCGCCGCGACTGGGGCCATGCCTTCGTCGGCCATGTCGACCTGAGCGAAGTGAAGCGCATCGGCTATGCCAATGCTCAGAACATCGCGCGCGAAGTCATGGCGGCCTTCGAGGCGGGCGAGGCGGATGTGGTCACGATCTTCTACAACCGCTTCCAGTCGGTCATCAGCCAGATCCCGACCGAACAGCAGGTGATCCCGGCCAGGTTCGAAGCCACCGGCGCGACTGCGCTGTATGACTACGAACCCAGCGAGGAGGCGATCCTTGCCGACCTTCTGCCGCGCGGGGTTGCCACGCAGATCTTCACCGCCCTTCTGGAAAACGGCGCCAGCGAGCAGGGCGCGCGGATGTCCGCGATGGACAACGCCACCCGCAACGCAGGCGACATGATCAACCGGCTGACGATCCAGTACAACCGGAGCCGTCAGGCCGCGATCACCAAAGAGCTTATCGAAATCATTTCGGGCGCCGAGGCGCTCTGACGAACCCGGAGTAGACAACAATGGCAAAAGCCCCGAAAGCCTCTGCTGGCGCTGGCAAGGTGACCCAGGTCATCGGCGCGGTCGTCGACGTGCAGTTCGACGGCGCGCTTCCCGCGATCCTGAACGCGCTGGAGACCGACAACAACGGCAAGCGTCTGGTCCTGGAAGTGGCCCAGCACCTTGGCGAAAACACCGTCCGCTGCATCGCGATGGACGCGACCGAGGGCCTCGTGCGCGGTGCCGCGGTCAAGGACCTGGGCGCGCCGATCAGCGTTCCCGTGGGTGACGCGACGCTGGGCCGCATCCTGAACGTCATCGGCGAGCCGGTGGACGAAAAGGGCCCGGTCGTGGCCAAGGAAATGCGCCCGATCCACCAGCCTGCGCCGTCGTTCAGCGAGCAGGCGACCGAGTCGCAGGTTCTGGTCACCGGCATCAAGGTCATCGACCTGCTGGCGCCTTACGCCAAGGGCGGGAAGATCGGCCTGTTCGGCGGCGCCGGCGTGGGCAAGACGGTTCTCATCATGGAACTGATCAACAACATCGCCAAGGTGCACTCGGGCTATTCGGTCTTCGCCGGTGTGGGCGAACGGACCCGTGAGGGCAACGACCTTTACCACGAGATGATCGAATCGGGCGTCATCAAGATCGACGACCTGACCGCCTCGAAGGTGGCGCTGGTCTATGGCCAGATGAACGAACCCCCGGGGGCCCGTGCCCGCGTGGCCCTGACCGGCCTGACGCTGGCCGAGCAGTTCCGTGACCAGTCCGGGACCGACGTTCTGTTCTTCGTGGACAACATCTTCCGCTTTACCCAGGCGGGTTCGGAAGTGTCGGCTCTCCTCGGCCGTATCCCCTCGGCCGTGGGCTACCAGCCGACGCTGGCGACCGACATGGGCGCGCTTCAGGAACGCATCACCTCGACCAAGGCGGGCTCGATCACCTCGGTGCAGGCGATCTACGTTCCGGCCGACGACCTGACCGACCCGGCGCCTGCGACGTCCTTCGCCCACCTCGACGCGACCACGGTTCTGTCGCGCGCGATCTCGGAGCTTGGCATCTACCCGGCGGTGGACCCGCTCGACTCGACCTCGCGTCTTCTGGACCCGGCGGTCATCGGGGAAGAGCACTACAACGTCGCCCGGGCCGTGCAGGGTATCCTGCAACGCTACAAGTCGCTGCAGGACATCATCGCCATCCTGGGCATGGACGAACTGAGCGAAGAGGACAAGCTGACCGTGGCCCGCGCCCGGAAGATCCAGCGCTTCCTGTCGCAGCCGTTCGACGTTGCGAAGGTCTTCACCGGCTCGGACGGTGTGCAGGTTCCGCTGGAAAAGACCATCGCCTCGTTCAAGGCGGTGGTGAACGGTGAATACGACCACCTGCCGGAAGCCGCCTTCTACATGGTCGGCGACATCGAGGAAGTGAAAGCCAAGGCAGCCAAACTCGCGGCAGCTGCGGCGTAAGGGGGCGACATGGCCAGCACGGTTCAATTCGACCTCGTCAGCCCGGAGCGGCGCCTTGCGTCGTTCGCGGCGACCGAGGTCCAGATCCCCGGCGCGGACGGCGACATGACGGCGATGGAGGGTCATGCGGCCACCATCACCTCCTTGCGGCCGGGCGTCCTGCGTGTGGTCGCGGCCGATGGCGAGAAGTCCTTCATCGTGACCGGCGGCTTCGCCGAGATCAGCGCAACCGGCGTGTCGGTCCTGGCAGAACAGGCCGTGCCGCTGAACGAGCTGACCGCGGCGACGCTGGATGCGCTGGTGGCCGATGCGTGTGAAGCCGCAGCCGTCAACTCGGACAAGGATGCGGCGGACAAGGCGGTTGCCGACCTTTACGCGATGCGGGCCGCTGCGGGCATCTGACCGCCTCTGGCCTGGTTCCTTGACAAAGGCCCCGGATCTACCCGGGGCCTTTGCGCTTTTCAGGGCCGACTGTTCAGGCGTCGACCGGCTCGGCCTCGCCCACCGGGCAGCAGCGGTATTCCTGGCTCTTGTCCAGCAGGTCGATCTGCCGGGCCAGAAGTTTGTTCTCCAGCGCCTTGCGCTCCAGGTCGAGCGCGATCGCCTTTTCGCGGCTCTCCTCGCAGGTGCTGCACTTGTCGAGGCAGCCCTTCACCACGATCCCTTGCGTCGGCAGACAGAAGGTGCGTTCGAAGTTCAGCTCGGCCGCAAGTCTGGCCCCCACGGCGTCAGACCCGACCTGGGCCAGAACCCCGTCCCGCACCAGTTCGGCATCGACCTTCTTCATCACCGCGTCCTGCGTCTCGGCGGGCACCGGCTGGGCGCTGACCGCAAAGCGCATCGGGCTGAGCACCGGCGAGAACGCGCCCGCGAAGCCGCCCGCGAAGCCGCCCGCGTTGCCGATAACGCCCGCGTTGCCCAGCACGTTCGCCTGCTGGGCGACCGCCGCGGTGCGCGCTTCGGCCTGGACGTTGATCCGCCCGGCCTGGGTGGCAAGGATGCCCGCAGGCAGCACCTTTACCCCGGTGGCCGGTCGCACCGGCCGCGCCTCGACCGAGCTGTCGCCCGCAGGATCGACGATCCGGCGCAGGACCGACACGATGCGGAATTTCAGCGTCTGCTGCTTGACCAGCTGATAGGCGAAGTAGGTGACGGCGTGGCAGTCGTTCCTGTTCTCGAAGGTGCGGGTCGAGGCCTCGTAGGCGTCCTCGCTTTCGCCGGTCGTATGGGTCCGGCTTTGCACCTCGCCGATCTGCACCGCGTTCGCCGCCCGGGTGGCCTGCACCGAGCGGTCGTGCGAGGTGCGCACATGGCTGGACAGTTCGCGCATGAAGGACGAGGCGCTGCGCGAGTTGAAGTTGCCCTCGACATTGACGCTGCCGCCCCCGGCAAAGCCGATCGAGGCGTAGGAGGCGTCGACATCCGTCTCGAAGTCGGAATGCGAGGTGGAGGCAGACGACCCCCGGTCGGTGGCCGTGAGGTCCGAGGCATAGCGGTCCATCGCCCGCATGTAGTAGGTTTCTTCCGACGACTGTTCGTGCCGGTAGCTGACCTTAGACTCCGAGTCGTAGGTGAACCGCGTGTTGCGGGTCGAGGTGAAAAGCCGGACCTTTTCGCCCGGGAGCAGCGTGGTGGAATAGACCACGTCGCCCAGCGACAGCGGTCCGGGGCAGCGTTCCAGCTCGGCCACGATGGTGATCTCGACCGGGACGTCGTGCAGCCGGTTGGTCAGGCGGTAGGAAAACCGAAGCCGCTCGCAGCAGGGTTCCTTCGTGACTTCGGGGCAGCAGGGCAGGTCGCTGATGGAAATGGTGTTCTTGTCCATGAAAATCTCCAGGGAATGAATGTGTCGGAAAATGCGCCTGTATCTTGCGTGCCATCAAAAAGGGCGCGCGACCACAGGTGGCATGAAGCTACACCGAATCGACCAACGCGCGAAGTGGGACGATCCCTACCCCTGCGCCGACCTGCCGATTCGGCGCGCCTCGGTCGGCTAGAAGCCGCCGAACCGCATTTTTCTGGCTCAAGGCGACAGGAACCGGCATGATCTGGTCCGAAGGGCGCTGTTCGTCATATCACGCTGCGGATTTCTGGCGTTGTCGGCAACGAGCAGGGCCCGACGATCCTGTTTTCGGATTTTGCGCATGACTGCGCGATGTGGACGGGCCAAGGGTGGTGCCAAGTCCGGCGGGCGCAGCTGCTGAAAAAGCCGTTTCCGGCCTCGCCAGCCGTGAGCGCGGGCATTTCGGGGCGGGACATCGACCAAAAGACGAACCTTCGCGTCGACATCAGCGCCGGGTCGATCACCGCCACCTGGTTCGAGATCGTGTTCCGCACCCGAGCCGACACCCGGATCGCGCGCATCCGGGCCGATTGGCTGGCGGCGGGTCAGGCGCGCGCCGAGGACTTCCGGGATGTGCCCTGGGCACCCTGCGGCGGCCGGATCAGACGGTTCGCGATCCAGACCGACAGCACAAAGACCGCGAGGCCGCCGAAGAGATCAACCAGATGGTGGCCGCCATGGGTCAGCGTGGCGGGGATCATGGCGGTGTTGATGGCGGCTGCGGGCAGGAAGGCAAAGGTGCCGCGCAGGAACCAGACCACCATCAGTGCCATTATCATGTGGTAGGACGGAAAGGCGACGACGCCGGTGATGACCTCGGGGCTGATCCGGCGCGGGCCGATCTCTGCCAGGTTCTTCAGATGCGCGCCATAGGCCGGGTTGAAGTAGAGCCCGGTCGCCAGCCGATCTGCCTCGGGGATGGACTGGAAGGCCGAGGGGCCGACGCTGGGGATGATCCACCAGATCGCGACGGCGAAGATCAGGGTGATGATCCCGACCACCAGAAAGCGGTGCAGGACCAGGTCGCGCGACAGGGCGGCCAGCAGCACGATGGTCAGCAGGATCTGCGCCAGCGAGGAATGATAGATGTAGCCCAGCACAGCCGCAAAGGCGGGATACCGGGCCAAAAGCGCCACGGCCGAGGGCCAGTGATATCCGAGAACCGCGTCGACCTGGATGAGCAGGGGGTCGATCAGCGGGTTCGGCAGAGGAAACAGCACGAAGATGAACAGCGAGGATACTGCGGTAAAGCCGGTGAAGATCGCCGTGCCGATAAGCGCCAGCGCCACCCTGGGGGCCGTCTTTGCCTGCCGCACATAGGCACCGATGGCGGCCAGTCCCAGCGTCGCGGCATAGCCGCCAAGGAACGGCGGCCAGTTCACCTGCCGTTGCATGGCGATGGCCAGCCCAACCGCAAGCACTCCGACGAAGCCGATGAACCACAGGAGCCGTGCCTCGGTCGGCAACACCCGGACCAGCCGGTTCGACCCCTGTCCCACCATCTCGGCCTTTGACCACATCAGACGCCCGCCCATACCGACCCGGGCCCAGATTCTGACGCAGGCCCGCAACAATCGCAGCCTTAGCCGCAAATTGGGCTGACTTTATGGCAATCGCCGCGCCGTTTCGCGTCAGCTGCGCTGATAGAGTCCCTCGTAGATCGGGACCAGGGTGTCGGTCTCGAACAGCGAGGACACCGACATGCCGCCCCAGATGTTCAGGATCGCCTGGGCAAACATCGGCGCGGTGGGCACGATGCGGATGTTCCTGGCGGCCTTCACCGCCTCGGTCGGGGCGATGGAATCGGTGATGACCAGGGACTTCATCACCGAATTAGCGACGCGTTCCACCGCCGGGCCGGACAGCACGCCGTGGGTGATGTAGCTGTGCACCTCGGTCGCGCCGGCCTCCATCAGCGTTTCGGCCGCCTTGCACAGCGTTCCGGCCGTGTCGCAGATGTCGTCGACGATGATGCACTTGTGGCCCCTCACATCGCCGATCACGGTCATGCCCGCGACCTCGCCCGCCTTCTCGCGCCGCTTGTCCACGATGGCGAGGGGCGCGTTGATCCGCTTGGCCAGTTCCCGCGCGCGCGCCACGCCGCCCACGTCGGGCGAGACGATCATGATGTCGTCCATCGCGCCCTTGAAGTGGTGCTCGATGTCCAGCGCAAAGACCGGTGCGGCGTAAAGGTTGTCCACCGGGATGTCGAAGAAGCCCTGGATCTGCGCGGCGTGCAGGTCCAGCGTCAGGACGCGGTCCACCCCGGCGGTCTCGATCAGGTTCGCCACCAGCTTGGCGCTGATCGGCGTGCGGGCCTTGGCGCGGCGGTCCTGGCGGGCATAGCCGAAATAGGGGATCACGGCGGTGATGCGGCTGGCGCTGGACCGGCGCAGCGCATCGACCATGATGAGCAGTTCCATCAGATTGTCGTTCGCCGGGTTCGAGGTCGGCTGGATGACATACATGTCCTCGCCCCGGACGTTTTCGAACACTTCGACGAAGATTTCCTGATCGTTGAACCGTTCGACCCGCGCGTCCACGAGGTTCACGCTCATCCCCCGGTGCATCGACATCCGCCGGGCGATGGCCTTGGCAAGGGGAAGATTGGCGTTACCGGCGATGAGCTTCGGTTCGGTGACAGCGGGCATGGCGGCTCCGGGCAGCGGATTCGGGATGGGCACCGCTTATCACCCGGCCAAGCGAATGCAACCCGGCGCGAGGTGAGAGGCCGCGAAATCCACTGTTCAGAAGGCGTTCAGGAAGGCGTCGACATCGGCCTCGGTCGTGGACCACGACGCGACAAGGCGCGCCCTCTCGCGGCCTTGTGGGGCGGGAAAGCGGTAGTAATGCGCGCCCGCAGCCTCCAGCCGGTCGTGGTGGCCGGTGGGCCATTCGGGGAACAGCATGTTGGCGTCGGCAGGGGGAACATGCGCCTGCCGGTCACGCAGCCCCTGCACCAGGCGCTGACCCATCGCATTGGCCTGCGCTGCCAGCCGCAGCCAGAGACCGTCGGTGAGGTAAGCCTCCATCTGCGCCGACAGGAAGCGGTGCTTGGAGAACAGGTGCCCGCCCCGCTTGCGCCGCAGCTCCAGCTCCCAGGCCTTTGCCGGGTTGAAAAGGACCACGCCCTCGACCCCCAGGCAGCCGTTCTTCGTCCCGCCCAGCGACAGGACGTCGATCCCCGCTTTCCAGGTCATCTCGGCCGGACTTGCCCCGGTGGCGACCAGGGCATTGGCGAACCGGGCGCCATCCAGGTGGCAGGGGATGCCCTTTGCCTTGGCAAGCGCGGTCAGGGCCGCGATCTCGGCGGGGGTGTAGACGGTGCCGGCCTCGGTCACATTGGTCAGCGACAGCATGCCCCTCTGCACGCCGTGGACGCCGCTTTCGCCGGTGGTGGCAAGGGCCTCGGCCAGGGCGTCAGGCGTGATCTTGCCGTGTTCGCCCGGGATCAGGACCAGCTTGGCGCCGGAGTAGAACTCTGGCGCATTGCATTCGTCCTCGGCAATATGGGCGTGCTGGTGGCAGAACACGCCGTCCCAGGGCTGGACATGGGTCGCGATGGCCAGCGCATTGGCGGCAGTGCCTGTGGCGACAAGGCGGACCTCGGCTTCTGGCGCTTCGAAGATCTCGCGCACCAGATCGGTCACGCGCGCCATCGCCGCATCGGCGCCATAGCTGCGCTCATAGCCTTCATTGGCCTTCAGGATCGCGGCCATGATCTCGGGGGCCGCACCCGAGGTGTTGTCGGAGGCAAAGCGCATCAGGGGGTTTCCTCGATCAGGTAGTCTTCCCAGTCGTCCTCGGGGATGTCGGCTTCCGAGAGCGTCAACCCCCTGATCGACGCGCCCGCCTTGTGCGTGCTGTCCGGGTCGCCGGTCAACAACGGGTGCCAGTCGGGCAGTTTCTTCTTCTGGAACAGCAGCTTGTAGGCGCAGGTCGCGGGCATCCAGTAGGCGATCTTCGGCAGGGTCTTCGGCGTCAGGACCACACATTCCGGGACGTGCAGCTTGCGGTTCGGATAGTCGCGGCACCGGCAGGTGTCGCCGTCGAACAGGCGACAGGCAATGCGGGTATAGGCGACCTCGCCGGTGTCCTCATATTCCAGCTTGTTCAGGCAGCACTTGCCGCAGCCGTCGCACAGCGCCTCCCATTCGGCTTGCGTCATCTTCGACAGGGGGACGGTTTCCCAGAACCGGGGGCGGAGCGTCATGCGGTCGCCAGGATTGCGCGAGCCTGGGCGCAGTCGGCCTCCATCTGGGCGATGAGGGCGGGAAGGCCGTCGAATTTCATCTCGGGCCGCAGGAATTCGACCAGCGCGACCGACAGGTGGTGGCCGTAAAGGTCGCCCTTGAAGTCGAGGAGGAAGGTTTCCAGGTTCGGCACCTCGCCGTTGAACATGGGCCGCACTCCAAGGCTGGCGGCGCCCATGTAGGCCCCGGTGTGGGGGCCGGTAAGGACATCGACCTTGACGGCATAGACGCCGAAGCGTGGCAGGTGCAGGCCGGAAAGGGCCATGTTTGCCGTGGGATAGCCAAGTTCGCGGCCCCGCTTTTCGCCATGGATCACCTCTCCCTCGATCCGGTGGAGGTGACCCAGCATGGCGGCGGCGTCGCGCGGGCGGCCTTCGGTCAAGGCCTGGCGGATGGCGGTCGAGGAGACCTCGCGCCCGGCGATCTGCACCAGCGGCGCGATGGTGGTGGCAAAGCCGAAGCGTTCGCCCAGGGCGCGGAGGTCATGGGCCGTGCCCGAGCGGCCCTTGCCGAAGCAGAAGTCGGCGCCGACCACGACATGAGAGATGCCAAGACCTTCGGCCAGCACGTCGCGGGCGAATTCCTCGGGCGTCAGGGCGGCGAGCGCGCGGTTGAAGGGCAGCTGGAACAGGTGCTCGACCCCCAGCTTGGCCAGCCGGTTCGCCCGCGCTTCGGCGTTCATCAGGCGGAAGGGCGGGGCGTCGGGGGCGAAGAACTGGCGCGGATGGGGTTCGAAGGTGATGACGCCCAACGGGCCACGGCCACGCGCGAGGTCGATGACGGAAGCGTGGCCGAGATGAACGCCGTCAAAATTGCCCATCGCGCAGGATGCACCCCGGGCAGAGGGGTCAAGCCACTGGAAATCCTGATGAATCTGCATCCGCGCCCTTCAAGGGGGCGTCTGCCCCGTCAGTCGAACTTGCGGCTGGGCGCAAGAACCAGCGCCTCACCCTTCACCACAACGGTTTTACCGACCGAGGCGAGGGTTTCAAGGGTGACTCGGCGCTTGGCATGGTCGATGGCGGTGACGGTGACCTCGGCCCGGACCATGTCGCCGGGGCGGACGGGGGCCATGAAGCGCAAGGATTGGCCCAGATAGACGGTGCCGTGGCCGGGCAGTTGCTCGCCGATGACGGCGGAGATGAGGCCCGCGGTCAGCATGCCGTGGGCGATGCGGCCCTCGAAGATCGTGTCCCGGGCGTATTGTTCATCCAGATGGACGGGGTTGCGGTCGGTAGAGACCTCGGCAAAAAGCTCGATATCCCGGTCGGTTACGACCTTCATCAGATGACGGGACATGCCGATTTCGATGTCCTCGATGCAGATCGTCCCACGGGGCATGTTGTCCAGCATGGTTTTCGATTCCCTACCTTGCGTGGCGAAACGCTAGCACATGCTGCGCTGCGGCACAATCGTTTGCGCAAGAATAGTTCAAGTAGACGATAGTATGAGACTGAAAATTACCGCGCGGATCAGCGCAGGCGGCCCATGGCGAAGGTCGGCGACAGTTCCTTCGCCCCAAGCCAGGCGTCAAGACGCGCCGGATCGGGGTTTTCGACGTCGGGGCCGAAGCGGTCGGCCTCAAGCCCCCCGGTGATGAACAGGGTATCGAGGCCCTCACCGATACCGCCTTGAATATCCGTGAAAATTCCGTCGCCGATGCAGAGGATCTGCGCGTCGGTCAGCCCGGTCTGGGCCAGGCGGCGGCGGGCGAGGTCGTAGATCGGGGGGTGCGGCTTGCCGAAGTAAAGCGCGGTGCCGCCCATGTCCTCGTAGGCCTTGGCCAGCGCCCCGGCGCAGTAGAGCCGCTTGTCGCCCATGTCGACAACGATGTCCGGGTTGGCGCAAAGCATGGGCAGGCCAAGGGTCTTTCCAAGAAGCAGGCTTGCGCGGTAATCCTCCGGGGTTTCGGTCAGGTCGTCGCGCAGGCCGGTGCAGACGATCCCCTCGGCTTCCTGTAGCGGGACGCGGGTGATCGGGGGCTGCGTGGCGGCGTAGGCGGCGAGATCCTCGGCGAAATCGGTGAAGAAAACCTCATCCTTCGGCGCGCCGATGTGGTGGACGCGGCGGCCCACGGCGCCCGAGAGCATCCCCATCTGCGCCGCATCGCCCGAGGTGACCACCAGATCATAGGCGTCGCGGGGCACGCCAAGGCCATCCAACTGATCGATGACGCTGGATTTCGGCCGAGGCGCGTTGGTCAGAAGAACGACCTTCCCACCCGTTGCGCGAAAGCCTTGCAGGGCCGCAACGGCGGCCGGATAGGCGGCTTTCCCGTTGTGCAGGCAGCCCCAGAGATCGCAGAAAACGGCGTCGTATCGGCCTGTCAGATCAGCAAGCGCGCGGATGATCTGGGTCATTCTGGGGTCCTTTCGGGACTGGAACGGCGGTCTGCAACCCGTTTGCGTCGCAGAGCCCGTCCATGCATACGCGCGCATGCACGGACGGTTGCGCAACGGCGGCTGAAATCAGAGCTTCAGCGCGGGGATGATCTGCTTCTTGCGGCTCATGATCCCGGGCAGGACGACCGTGTCGCCGGTGACCTTCACGCCGAAGGAGGCTTCGGCAAGCTGCTTGACCAGATCGTTCGGAACCAGAAGCGTCGCCTCTTCCTTCAGGATGTCCACGACGAACAGGAGCACCTGATCGGCGCCGTCCTCTTTCGCCACTTCCACCATGGATCGCATCAGGCTGTCCTTGCGGTCAAGGACGACCTTGGGCGCGGTGGTCTCCAGCACCGAGACGCGCAGTTCCTTGCCGGCGACGGTGTATTCCTTGGAGTCCATCCTCAGAAGTTCGGCATCCGAGAAGGCGGAGACGTCGGATTTCGCCTCGAACATCCTGGTGGCCAGTTCGTTGATGTTGACCCCAAGGTCGGCGGCCAGTTTCTCGGCCACCGCGCGGTCGTGCGGGGTGGTGGTGGGGCTGCGGAACTCCAGCGTGTCGGACAGGATGCAGGACAGCATCGCGCCCTTGATGTGCTTCGGCGCCTTGGCCACGGCATCGCCCATCAGGTCGTGCAGGATCGTGGCGGTGCAGGCCAGCGGGCGGATGGTGATGTCGATCGGGTTTTTCGTCCTGAGGCCGCCGACCAGAAGGTGGTGGTCGATGATGCCCTGGATCCTGGCCTCGTTGATGGAAGGCGGCAGTTCCGCCGGGTTGTTGGTATCTACGATCACCACCTTGTCCTCGGCGGTGACGTCCGAAATGATCTCGGGCTTTTCCAGGCCCCAGTGGCGCAGCACGAAGGCGGTTTCGGTGTTGGGTTCGCCCAGAAGGACGGGTTTCGCCGGGGTGCCGGTTTCATTCAGATACCAGGCCCAGATGATCGGCGAGCCGGTGGAATCGGTGTCAGGGGATTTGTGGCCGAAGACGAGGGTGGTCATGGGATGCCCTTGAAAGGTTTCGCGGTTCGCGGGCGGTATAGGCGAGGGCGCGGCGATTGTCACGCGGGGGCGCGGTGGCGGCTGCCTACCATGGCCGGGGCGCCTTGGGCAGGAGCGGCCATTGCGCGGGTTCGTGACCGTAGATCAGCACGGCGTCAGGATCGGCCAGCGACAGAAGGTAGTTGGCCGAAGCCTGCGAGGCGGCTGGGTCCATCGAATCGGCGAAAGCCTCGGCCGGTTCCGAGGCGCGGTTGATCGCGTCGGCGGCCAGGATCACCCGACGGCCGTCGGGCAGGGTGACAAGGGCCGAGAGATGGCCGGGTGTGTGGCCGGGGGTGGGGATCAGGGTCAGGCCCTCGCAGACGGGCGTGTCGGTGTCGATCCGGTGATAGGTGGCGTCGGGCCAGACGATCGGGCGGACGCTGCCGAAATAAAGCGGTGCCGGCTCGGCCCGTTCGCGGGCGGTCAGGACGATGGGGGCGTGGGCGAAAAGCGGCAGCGAGCCGACGTGGTCGATGTGGCCGTGCGACAGGATCACAAGGTCGATGTCCCCGGGTGCCAGGCCGAGGAGGGCGAGGGCCCCTTCGGCGGTCTGGTCGGGGCGGAAGTCGATCAGGCGGCCAAAGCGGGGCAGGCCGTCCCGGGCCGGGCGGTCGGGGTCGGTCAGGTAGTCGGGCGGAAAGCCGGTGTCGAACAGGATGTTCTGGCCACGGTCGGTCTGCATCAGATAGCCCGGGATGCCGATGATCCGTTCCCCGTTGCGGACGTCGAACAGGCCGAGGTCAAGGATGTAGAGCCGTTCAAGTCTGCCGGGAAGGATCACAGGGGCAGCTCCTCTACAGTGAAGCCTTCCTTCTTCAGCAGGTTCAGCACGCCATCCTCGCCCGACAGATGCAGGGCGCCGAAGGCGCTGAACACCGGGCCCTTGGCCGAAGCCTCGGTCAGGACCGGGATCCACGCCCGGTTGCGGCGGGACGCGACGAGGTCCTCCATCCGCGCGAAGTCGGCGTCGATCCGGGCGCGGGTGTAGCCGGGCATGTCATAGGCGGCAAAGCGCATGAGTTCCCAGGCGAGGCGGCTTTCTCCGGCAAAGTAGCTGTCGACGAGGGTGGTGAAGTAGTCCTCGCTCATGTCCTCGATGGCGAGGGTAGAGATCAGCATCTCGGTCAGCTCTTCGGGCGTCATGGCGTCGAAGATGCCGAAAAGCGTGTCGAACGGTTCAAGCCCGCGCACGGGAATGCCCGCCGCAAGCGCGGTGTCGATGACCGCGCCATCCAGGCCCTTCGGCTGTTCCGCCATCGACGTCATCGCGCAGGGCGGGATGGAGAGGAGGGTGAGGACATACCAGGGCTGGAACTTGGCGGCCATGAAGGCGGGGATGCCGCGGGCAGACAGGGCATCCTTCAGCGGCGCCCAGACTTCGGGAGGGAGGCGCTGGTTCAGCGTGGGGCCTTGGGTGATGACCATGGCCGAGGGGTCGTCGGCGATCTTCCGCATCAGCGCCGCTTCCTCTTCGGGGCCCGCTTCGACAAGGACGGTGCTGGCGGCCGTGATATATGGCGTCAGCGCGGCGATGTTGGCGGCGTGGCGCGGGTCGTCGAAGTGGTAGGTCCCGGCAAGGGTGATGACCTCGTCCCCGCGCGTCGCGCGCCAGAAATTGCCGCTGGCAAAGGGGACGGCGGCGGCGGCGGCCCTGATCTCGGCCAGCCGCGCCGGTTCCATCGTGTCGAAGAGATTGCGGCCGGCACAGGCGGCGGTCACGGGGAAGGCAAGGATCAGGGACAGGGTGAGGGAGGCGATGGCGGAGAGAAGGCGGGACATGCGACCTTGCGGAATTGGAACGGTTCGCCCCATCGTGGCATCGCACCGGCAAAAGGCAAAGCGAAAAGCCGGGTCGCGGGTGTTGACTCGCGCGGGGGCATCGCCTACCTGAAAAGCCGTTAGCACTCGGGCAGGCTGAGTGCTAATCGAGATCAAACCTGGAAACTCAAGGGAGTACCCCAGATGGCTTTCAAACCGCTGCATGACCGTGTTCTGGTCAAGCGTATCGCCTCGGACGAAAAGACCAAGGGCGGGCTCATCATCCCCGACACCGCCAAGGAAAAACCGGCCGAGGGCGAGATCGTCGCCGTGGGCGAGGGCGCACGCAAGGATTCGGGTGAACTGATCGCACCGTCGGTCAAGGCCGGCGATCGCGTCCTGTTCGGCAAATGGTCGGGCACCGAAGTGACGCTGAACGGCGAAGAGATGCTGATCATGAAGGAAAGCGACATCCTCGGGATCATCTCCTGAGGCGCAGTGGGGCCGAACCCCGGCCCAAGCCTTTCCTGACATCAACCCATTCAAGGAGCTATCATAATGGCTGCTAAAGACGTCAAGTTCGACACCGACGCCCGCGACCGCATGCTGCGCGGCGTCAACATTCTGGCCGACGCCGTGAAGGTCACGCTCGGTCCGAAAGGCCGCAACGTGGTGATCGACAAGTCGTTCGGCGCCCCGCGCATCACCAAGGACGGCGTCACCGTCGCCAAGGAAATCGAACTGGCCGACAAGTTCGAGAACATGGGCGCGCAGATGGTGAAGGAAGTCGCTTCCCGCACCAACGACGAAGCCGGTGACGGCACCACCACCGCGACCGTGCTGGCCCAGGCCATCATCCGCGAGGGCATGAAGTCGGTGGCCGCCGGTCTGAACCCGATGGACCTCAAGCGCGGGATCGACCTGGCGACCACCAAGGTCGTCGAGCAGATCAAGGCGATGGCCCGCCCCGTGAAGGACAGCGCCGAAGTCGCGCAGGTCGGCACCATCTCGGCCAACGGCGAGGCGGAAATCGGCCGTCAGATCGCCGAAGCGATGCAGAAGGTCGGCAACGAGGGTGTCATCACCGTCGAAGAGAACAAGGGCCTCGAGACGGAAACCACTGTCGTCGAAGGCATGCAGTTCGACCGTGGCTACCTGTCGCCCTATTTCGTGACCAACGCCGACAAGATGGTCGCGGAACTGGAAGACGCCTACATCCTGCTGCACGAGAAGAAGCTCTCGTCGCTGCAACCGATGGTCCCGCTGCTGGAAGCCGTCATCCAGTCGCAGAAACCGCTGGTCATCGTGGCCGAGGACGTGGAAGGCGAGGCTCTGGCGACGCTGGTTGTCAACAAGCTGCGCGGTGGCCTGAAGATCGCCGCCGTCAAGGCCCCCGGCTTCGGCGACCGCCGCAAGGCCATGCTCCAGGACATCGCCATCCTCACCGGCGGCCAGGTCATTAGCGACGATCTGGGCATGAAGCTGGAGAATGTCGGCCTTGACATGCTGGGCCGCGCCAAGAAGGTCGTCATCAAGAAGGATGACACCACGATCATCGACGGCGCCGGCGACAAGAAGGAGATCGAGGCTCGCGTGGCCCAGATCCGCACGCAGATCGAGGAGACCACCTCGGACTACGACCGCGAGAAGCTGCAGGAGCGTGTGGCCAAACTCGCCGGTGGCGTGGCCGTCATCCGCGTCGGCGGCATGACCGAAGTCGAAGTGAAAGAGCGCAAGGACCGTGTTGACGACGCTCTGAACGCGACCCGTGCGGCCGTGCAGGAAGGCATCGTCGTCGGCGGTGGCGTGGCGCTGATCCAGGCTTCGAAGGCTCTGGACGGGCTGAAGGGGGCCAACCCCGATCAGGACGCCGGTATCGCCATCGTCCGCCGTGCTCTGGAAGCCCCGCTGCGCCAGATCGCCGAGAACGCCGGCGTGGACGGCGCTGTCGTGGCCGGCAAGGTGCGCGAGTCGAAGGACACTTCGTTCGGCTTCAACGCCCAGACCGAAGAATATGGCGACATGTTCAAGTTCGGCGTGATCGACCCGGCCAAGGTGACGCGGACCGCGCTGGAAGATGCGGCATCGGTGGCTTCGCTGCTGATCACCACCGAGGCGATGATCGCGGACCGTCCCGAGCCGAAAGCTGCTCCGGCGATGCCGGGCGGCGGCGGCATGGGCGGGATGGACTTCTGATCCACGCCTGTCGCTTTACGGGAAAGGGCGCCTTCGGGCGCCCTTTTTCACTTCCGTTCGTAGGGTGGGCAGTATTGCCCACCCTACCGGGGGCAGTCATGGTGCGACCCATGCGCCTTTTCCTGCTGACCTCCCTGACCATGCTGGCCTTCGCGGCCAATTCCGTGCTGAACCGCTGGGCGGTGGGGCCGGGGCATATCGGCGCGGTGGAGTTTGCGATGCTGAGGCTGGCGGCAGGGGCGGTGACGCTGGCGGCGCTGGTTCTCTGGCAGCGGGGCGGGTTGGCCTGGGCCGGAGGCAGGGACCGGGTCGCCGGGGTGGCTGGGCTTGCGGCCTATCTTCTTGGGTTCTCGCTGGCCTATCGCGGTCTGGATGCCGGGACGGGGGCGCTGGTGCTGTTCGGGACAGTGCAGGTCACGATGTTCGCAGGCGCGCTTGTCTCGCGCGAGGTCGTGCCCCCCCGGCGCTGGGCAGGGGCGGGGCTGGCGCTGGTTGGCCTTGCGCTGATTGCGGCACCCGGAGCGACCGCCCTGGGTCCGCTGCTGCTGATGGCCTGCGCGGGTGTCGGCTGGGGCGTCTATTCGCTGGCCGGCCGGGGCGCGGTGGACCCCCTCGCCGCGACGGCGTGGAACTTCCTTCTGTCGGTGCCGCTGGTGCTGCCGCTGGGGCTGCTGGCCGGGGTGGCGGCGCCGGACGGGATGGGCGCGCTGCTGGCCGTGATGTCCGGGGCAGTCACCTCGGGGCTGGGCTATGCGCTGTGGTATGCGATCCTGCCCCGCCTGGGGGCAGCGCGGGCGGCGGTGGCGCAGCTGACCGTGCCGGTGATCGCGGCCCTGGGCGGGGCGGTGCTGCTGGCAGAGATGCCGGGCCTGCGCTTCTGGCTGGCGGCAGTGCTGGTGCTGGGCGGCGTGGCGCTGGCGAGCCTGCCTTACAGGGGTTTCACCAGCCGTTCGATCAGGTGACCCGTGATCGCGTCACGGCGGGTCAGGCCGGTGCCGGAGAAGCCTTCCCGTTCCCAGAACGCCCGCCCGCGGGGGTTCACGTCGAGGACGGCGAGATACAGCCGGGGGGCGTGGCGCTTGCGGGCGAGGGTTTCCACATGGGCAAGGAAGGCCCGACCGTGCCCCGCGCCTTGCGCCCAGGGGCCAAGGATCATCAGGCCGAGATAGGCGTCGGAAGGGTCGGGGAAGCCGTAGGAGACCTCGGCCACGCCGGAGAGGCGGTGGTTGAGGAACAGTCCCAGCCGGTCGCTGGTCGCCGGGTCGCAGTTCGGCGGCGCGTCGGTAAAGAAGTCCTGCGCCTGGGCGGCGGGGTCGCAGCGGCCCTCGGCCAGAAGCCAGTAGTCCGGCGCCTCGCGGTAGAATTGCGCGACAAGGGCGGTTTCGGAGGGGAAAAGCTCACGGATCCGCATGGGCGATCCTTAGGATTTCCAGATCGACGGCCCCGGCGGGGCGGCGCCAGGTCACGACATCGCCGACCCGCGCGCCGAGAAGGGCGCGGGCAAGGGGAGAGTTCGGCGCGATTCGGTTTCGGCTGGCGTCGGCCTCGTCCTCGCCGACGATTTCGTAGGTGGTCTCGCGCCCGTCCTCGTCGGCGACGGTGACGGCCAGGCCGAAGGCGACTTCGGTAAGGTCGTGAGTCGAAGGGTCGATCACAACGGCAGCCTTGAGGCGGGCTTCCAGCCAGCGCAAGTCCCGCTCAGCGGCGGCTTCGGGGAGCTTGTCCAGCCGGTCGGCGCGGGCTTTCAGGGCCGCAAGATCGGCCTTGCGCCGGGCGATCCGGGCTTGCAGGTCGGCAAGGCCCCGCGGGGTGACGATGTTCGGGCCGGGAGGAACGGGAAGCTCCGGCAGGTCGGGGCGGTCGGCCCCGGCATCCTCGTTGACGAAGGCGCGGCTCATTTCAGGATCACTTCCAGCGGGTCGTAGAGCGCGGCCCCGGTGCCCCAGGCGGCCTTTAGCAGGCTGTCGGGCTTGAAGCGGATCGTGGCGAGGTCGGCGCGGCTGAAGAAGCGGCGGTCGGTGACGACGCCTTCGGGGTCGGTCCAGTGGGGGTCGAGGTCGCCGGACACAAGCGTGCAGCGGAAGAAGATGTCGATCTGGTGGAACCCGCTGTCGGGGTCGTGGAATTCGTTCACCAGCGCCGGGGGGCCGACGGAGATGGAAAGGCCTGTCTCCTCCCTCACCTCGCGGGCGAGGTTGTCGGGAAGCGACTGCCCCGCCTCGCAGCCGCCACCCGGGGCGCACCAGAGGCCAAGCCGCGCACCGGGATAGGCGTTGACCAGAAGAAGCCGGTCCTGATGCAGGATCAGCGCGCGGGCGGCGATGCGGGGTTTTAAGCGGGCCATGGCCCAGGCAGGGTTGCGCGGGGCGGGCGGCTTTGTCCAGAGTGCGGACGAACAGGGGAGGCTGCGATGGCTTACGGCGAGGTGGCGAAACGGGTGTCGAGCTGGTGCGGGCGGCCGACGACCTTTCTTCTGGCGCTGGGGGTGATCCTGGTCTGGATCGTGACCGGACCGCTTTTCGGCTTTTCCGACACCTGGCAGCTGGTCATCAACACCGGCACGACGATCGTCACCTTTCTGATGGTGTTCCTGATCCAGAACACCCAGAACCGCGACACGGCCGCGATCCAGCTGAAGCTGGACGAACTGATCCGGGCGACCCAGGGGGCGCATAATGCGCTTCTGGACCTGGAGGAACTGGACGAGAAGATGCTGGAAGGTTTCCGGGCACGGTACGAAAGGCTCGCGCGCGAGGCGCGGGACCGGCAGGCGCAGGGTCTGCCCGACACCGACGTGCCCGACGCGTAAGGCCGGGGTCGTGACGCAAGGTCAGGGAAGGCGACCCTTTCCATGCCCTGCGGCCCACGCGATGATCGCGGCATGATCCGCTTGCGCCTGCCGTTCCCTGCCCCGCCCGATGCCGCCACCGGCGGGGTCCCGTCCGAGAGGGTGATCCTCGTCCACGGGCTGGCCCGGTCGGCGCGATCGCTGGCGGCGCTGGGGCTGGCCCTGCGCGGCGCGGGCTATGCGGTCAGCCATGCGGCCTATCCTTCGACGACGCTGACGCCGGATCAGCTGGTGGCCCATGTGGCCGAGGCGGTCGCGGTGCCCTTCGCGGGGAGGACGCATTTCGTGACCCATTCGATGGGCGGCATCCTGGTGCGGGACCTGCTGGCGCGGGGGCATCCGCCGGGGCTGGGCCGCGTGGTGATGCTGGCGCCGCCGAACCATGGATCGGAACTGGTGGACCGGCTGGGCGACTGGAAGGTGTTCGAGATGGTGAACGGCCCGGCGGGGATGAGCCTGGGCACCGGACCGGACAGCTGGCCGAACCGTCTGCCACCCGCGGACTATCCGCTGGGGATCATCGCCGGGACGCGGTCGGTCAGCCCCTGGTTCAGCCAGCTGTTGCCGGGGCCGGATGATGGCAAGGTGACGGTGGCCTCGACGCGGCTGGAGGGGATGACGGATCATCTGGAGCTTCCGGTCAGCCATACCTGGATGATGGTCAACCCGACGGTGATCCGGCAGGTGATCCACTTCCTGCGGCACGGGCGGTTCGAGAGATAGGGGCCGCTCGCCGGGAAACCGAAGACGGGGCTATCCCCGGATGATCCGGTTCACATGGCCCATCTTGCGCCCCGGTCTGGGCGCGCCCTTGCCGTAGAGGTGGACAGCGGTGTCGCGGGCTTTCAAAAGGTCGGGGACCTTCAGCACATCGTCGCCGATCAGGTTCTCCATCACCACATCGGCGTACCGGTTGCCTTCGCCCAGGGGCAGGCCCGCCACGGCGCGGATGTGCTGTTCGAACTGGTCCACGGTGCAGCCCTGTTGCGTCCAGTGGCCGGAGTTGTGGACGCGGGGGGCGATCTCGTTCACCAGAAGGCCGCGCGGGGTGACGAACAGCTCCACCCCCATCACGCCGACATAGTCCAGCGCGTTCAGGATGCGGGCGGCGATCAGGACGGCGTCGGAGCGTTGGCCGGGGGTCAGGCGCGCGGGCACCGTGGTCGTGCGCAGGATGCCCTCGCGGTGCGTATTCTCGCCGGGGTCGTAGCAGGCGACCTGTCCGTCAAGGCCGCGCGCGGCGATGACGCTGACCTCACGGTCGAAGGCGACGAAGGCTTCCAGGATGCAGGCGGCGCCGTTCATGGCGGCCCAGGCGGCGGGGATGGCGGCCACGTCCTCCAGCTTGACCTGACCCTTGCCGTCATATCCCAGCCGCGTCGTCTTGAGGATCGCGGGCAGGCCAAGGCGGTCGGCGGCGACGCGCAGGTCGGCCTCGGAGTTCACTGCGGCCCACGGCGCGGTCTGCAACCCGAGGTCGTTCAGGAAGGACTTCTCGGCGATGCGGTCCTGGCTGATCGCAAGGGCGCGGCGGTTCGGGCGGATGGGTTTGAGCGCTTCCAGCAGGTCGAGAGCGGAGGTGGGGACGTTCTCGAATTCGTAGGTGATGGCATCGACGCTGGCGGCGAAGGCGCGCAAGGCGGCTTCGTCCTCGTAGGGGGCGGTCGTCACGGCAAAGGCCACATCGCCCGCAGGCGCGGCGCCGGGTTCAAAGATGTGGCAGCGGTAGCCCAGGCGGCTGGCGGCGACCGAAAGCATCCGGCCGAGCTGCCCGCCGCCGAGGATGCCGATGGTCGCGCCCTGCGGCAGGTCAGTCATCCGAAGGCTCCTCGGGGATCGAGGCAGAGAGCGCCTCGCGCCAGGCGTCAAGGCGGGCGGCCACGGCGGGGTCGGAGGTGGCCAGGATCGCCGCCGCCATCAGGCCTGCATTGGCCGCGCCGCCGATGGCCATGGTGGCGACGGGGTAGCCCTTGGGCATCTGGAGGATCGAATAGAGCGAATCGACGCCCGCCAGCGCCTTGGTCTGGACCGGCACGCCGATCACGGGCAGCCGGGTCTTCGAGGCCATCATGCCCGGCAGATGCGCCGCCCCGCCCGCGCCCGCGATGATGACCTTGAGGCCCCTTGCGACGGCAGTCCTGCCATAGTCCCACAGGCGGTCCGGGGTGCGGTGGGCGCTGACGATCTTCGTCTCGTAGGGGATGCCGAGGTCGTCGAGGATCTCGGCGGCGGCCTTCATGGTGGGCCAGTCGCTTTGCGACCCCATGATGAGTCCGACGGATACCGCCATGCGCGCCCCCCTGGTTTCAGGCGCGATTACCGGGAACAGAGGACAGGGGCAAGCCTCAGGCGATGATGTCGGGGATCAGCATGTCCTCGATCTTCACGATCTGGTCCTTCAGCGCCAGTTTCTGCTTTTTCAGGCGGCGCAGGGTCAGCTGATCGGGGCGGCCGGTCTGTTCCAGGGCATGAATGGCCTCGTCCAGGTCGCGGTGTTCGCGACGCAAGACTTCCAGACGGATGCCCAGCATCTCTTCATGGCTGAGTTCGGTGGGGGCGTTCATGGCTGTGACGAATCGGTTTCTGCCTTTCGGACAGAATATAGGAAGCCGGGTTCCAGCGTGAAGGTTTCTGCGCGAATTCGCGTGGAAATCGCCGGATTTCCCGGCCCCTCCGGGGCTTGCGGGGCGCAGCCGCCGGCCCCATATTCAGCCGCAGCGGTGCCTGTGACAGGGCCGCGAAAACCGAACCGTCGCTTATGCCAAGGACTGTCCGATGACGAAACTGAGCTTTGGGGCCCACCCGTATCTTCTGGGGTTCGAGCAGCTGGAACGGCTGGTCGAACGCACCGCGAAATCGGGGGCCGAGGGCTACCCTCCGTTCAACATCGAGGCGGTGGCCGACAACGCCTATCGGATCACCCTCGCGGTGGCGGGCTTCCGCGAGGAGGACCTGTCGATCACCGTCGAGGACCGGCAGCTTGTCGTGCGCGGCCGCCAGGCGGATGACGCGGGCGAGAGGGTGTTCCTGCATCGCGGGATCGCGTCCCGGGCCTTTCAGCGCAGTTTCGTGCTGGCGGATGGGGTCGAGGTTGCGGGGGCCACGATGGAGAACGGGCTTCTGCACGTCGATCTGCGCCGCCATGTGCCGGAACCCGTGGTGCAGACGATCCGGATCGGTCGCAAGGATGCCAGCCAGAAAGGGGGCAAGGGATGAATACGCCATACAAAGGATTGCCGCAGGGCGCGGATCGCATCGTCTATGTCCGCGAGATCCCGGTGGCGGACCTGCCGGACGAGGTGCGCGAGCAGATGGACGGGCTGAAGGTGATCTGGTCGGTCCACGGCGCGGACGGCCGCCAGCTTGCCCTGGTCGCCGACCGCAGGCTTGCGTTCCATCTGGCGCGCGAGCACGACTACACGCCGGTCAGCGTGCACTGACCTATTCGCCAGCCACTTGCTGTCCCGACCGCGGACCCGGGGCTGTGGCCTTGCGGCGCCGATAGGCGCGCGGGCTGAAGGCATAGCCGATCTGGCCCGCCAGCGTCGGGGCCATGCGGTCGGTCACCCCCAGGGGCGCCGTGCAGGGTCCCGGAACACGGAAGGTCCCGAAAGCCCGGTCGAAGATCGAAAACACCGTCGCGTAATTGGTGTCGAAGGCGGCCGGATCGGCGGCATGATGCCAGCGGTGCATCGCGGGCGAGACGAAGATCCATCCCAACGGCCCGTAGGTCCAGGGCAGGTCGGCATGGATCAGATAGCCGTAGTAGTGGCGCACCAGATTGTTGGCGATCACCGCCTCGGTCGGCAGGCCAAGGACCAGCAGAACCGCCGTGTCGATCACGAAGCTCGTGATCCGGTTGATCGGATGGAACCGCTCCAGCGTCAGCCAGGTCATTTCCGTATCCGAATGATGGACCGCATGGCTGGGCCAGAGCAGGCGGGTATGCTCCAGCCGGTGCCGCCAGTAGCCGGTGAAATCGCCAATGAAGATGCCTAGCAACATGACGGGAAGCGCGGGGAGCCCGACCCAGACCGACGGGTCGATCAGCGCCCAGCCCTGCGTGCGGAACAGCCAGACCAGCGCCTGCGACAGGACGACGATCAGCGGACCGACGACGACCAGGTTGAAGACAAGGATTTGCAGGTTCAGGCCGGTCTCGGACGCGGCGCGGCGCATGTCGGAAAGGATTGCGCTGCGCTTGACCAGGGCACCCAGCGCCAGAAAGAACAGGCCCGTGGGCACGAGGCCCCGGAACACGTCAAGCCCGGCAGACCAGCTGTCGCGCAGGATTTGGGCAAGGAGATCAGGCATTGACGGGTCTCAAGCGTTGTCCGGTGTTGGAATGGCAACAATCTGCGGCGAAAATATGAAGTGCTCGCAGATTGGCATCGACGGATTTTCCCGATCCCTGCGTTGATGCCGCCAGAAACCGGAGAGGCCCCATGTCTGAACCCCAGAGTTATTCCCGTCTGCAGATCGCCCTGCATTGGCTGATCGCCGTTCTGATCGTCGTCGCCTGGTTCACGGGCGAGGGTGCCGGGGAGGCGATGAAGGTGGTCGAGAAGGGCGGGGTTGCGGGCTTTGTGCCGCATGTCGCGCTTGGCCTTTCGATCCTGGCCCTTGTCGTGATCCGTATTCTGGTGCGCCTGTCGCGCGGGGCTCCGGCGGCCCCCGGCGCTCCGGGCAGCCTTGGGGTCAAGGCGGCGGACTGGGGGCACCGCCTGATCTATCTGTTGATGGTCGCCGTGCCGCTGGGCGGGGCAAGCGTGTTCTTCCTGGGGCTGGAGGTGGGCGAAGTCCACGCCCTGGCCGCGAATGTCCTGATGCTGGTCGTCCTGGGTCACGCGGGCCTGGCGCTGTATCACCAGTATGTGCTGAAAGACGGCCTGCTGCGCCGGATGATGAAGGCGGAATGATCCCGACCCGGGCTTGACCCTGCCTGCCACGGACTCGATCCGGTGGGACCTCATGTGCCGAAGGGAGACCCCGGCGCAGGGCCGGGGCGGGGTCTCAGGCCCGGATCAGGCCCATCTGCTCCAGCTTCAACAGCACCTGATGCGCGCAGTGGTCGACATCGACATTCTCGGTGTCCACGCGGAGTTCCGGGTTTTCGGGTGCCTCGTAGGGGTCGGAGATCCCGGTGAATTCCTTGATCTTGCCTTCGCGCGCCAGCTTGTACAGCCCCTTGCGGTCGCGGCGTTCGCATTCCTCGAGCCGGGTCGCCACATGCACCTCGACGAAGGCGCCGTAGGCCTCGATCATCTCGCGCACCGCCCGGCGGGTCGCGGTATAGGGCGCGATGGGGGCGCAGATCGCGATGCCGCCGTTCTTGGTGATCTCGCTGGCCACGTAGCCGATGCGCTTGATGTTGATGTCGCGGTGTTCCTTACTGAACCCCAGTTCCGAGGACAGGTGTTTCCGCACCACGTCGCCGTCCAGCAGCGTCACGGGACGCCCGCCCATCTCCATCAGCTTGACCATCAGCGCGTTGGCGATGGTGGACTTGCCGCTGCCGGAAAGGCCGGTGAAGAACACGGTGAAGCCCTGTTTCGACCGGGCAGGCGAGGTCTTGCGCAGTTCGGCCACCACCTCGGGGAAGGAGAACCATTCCGGGATCTCCAGCCCCTCGCGCAACCGCCGGCGGAGTTCGGTGCCGGAGATATCGAGGACGGTCGAGCCTTCCGGGATCTCGTTCGCGGGGTAGTACTGCGCCTTTTCCTGCACATAGACCATGTGCTTGAAATCGACCATCTCGATGCCGATTTCCGCCTGATGGGCACGGAACAGTTCCTGCGCGGCGTAGGGGTCGTAGAAATCCTTGCCTTGGGAGTTCTTGCCCGGACCGGCATGGTCGCGGCCGACGATCATGTGGGTGCAGCCGTGGTTGCGACGGATGATGCCGTGCCAGACCGCCTCGCGCGGGCCGGCCATGCGCATGGCGAGGTTGAGGAGCGACAGCGCCGTGGTCTGTGCCGGATACTTGTCCAGCACCGCCTCATAGCAGCGCACGCGGGTGAAATGGTCCACGTCGCCCGGTTTGGTCATGCCGACGACGGGGTGGATCAGCAGGTTCGCCTCGGCCTCGCGCGCGGCGCGGAAGGTGAGTTCCTGATGCGCGCGGTGAAGAGGGTTGCGGGTCTGGAAGGCGACGATCTTGCGCCAGCCGAGCTTGCGGAACAGCGCGCGAAGTTCGTTCGGCGTGTCGCGGCGGGCCTTGAAGTCGTAATGCACCGGCGGCTGGATGCCGATGACCGGGCCGCCGAGGTAGACCGGGCCCGCCTGGTTGTGCAGGTAGTTGACCGCCGGATGGGCAAGGTCATCGGCGCCGAAGACCTTCTCCGCCTCCAGCGCCTTGTTCGGCACCCATTTGTCCGAGATCGACAGGATGGCAAGGATCACGCCCTCCTGATCCCGCAGGGCGATGTCCTGGCCGGGTCCGACCTTTTCGGCAAAGGCTTCCGACACGTCCAGCGTGATCGGGATCGGGAACAGCGTGCCGTCGGCAAGGCGCATGTTCTGCACCACGTTGTCGTAATCCGCCTCGCTCATGAACCCCTTCAGCGGGTGAAACCCGCCGTTCATCAGCAGCTCCAGGTCGCAGATCTGGCGCGGGGTCAGGTCCCAGGAGGGCAGGTTCCCGGCCTCGGCCTTCAGTTTCTGGGCGCTGTCGTAAGAGACGTAAAGCTCGGGGATCGGGGCGTGGTTCGACAACTGCATGTGGGCAACCTTTCAGCGCGGCGACACGACCGCCAGTTGCGCGGGTCCGTAGCCCGACCGGGGGGGCCATATCAAGCGGATGCAGGGGATCCTGCGCAGATAAGGCCGAAATCGCGAAGCGAACGCCGCAGACGGGCAACGGTTCTGCGCTGCGGCATGGGGCGGGGCGGATTTCCCTTCGGCGCGGATTCTCCGCGACAATCCGGTAGGCCGGCCGTCACGGATCGCGCGTCGGCTGCCTTCGGCCTTCCCCGCAACGACCCGGGGCCGAAGCCGCAGGGGCAGGCGTCAGGCCAGATAGGCGCGGAAGCTGCGGATGACTTCCTCATAGACCGCGCGCTTGAAGGGGACGATGGAGTCCACCAGCTCGTCGGCCGTGATCCAGCGCCAGGCGGAAAACTCCGGGTGCTCGGTGGAGATCCTTATGTCGCTGTCCTGGCCCTTGAAGCGGAACAGGAACCATTTCTGCCGCTGGCCCCGGTACTTGCCGCCCCAGACCTTGCCCAGAAGCTCGGGCGGCAGGTCATAGGTCACCCAGCCATGGGTCTTGGCGACGAACTCCACCTTGTCGCGCGTGACGCCGGTTTCCTCCCACAGCTCGCGATAGGCGGCCTCGCGCGGCTTTTCGCCGTCGTCGATACCCCCCTGCGGCATCTGCCAGGCCGGGGCGGCACCGGGGGGGCTGTCGATCCGCTGGCCTGCAAAGACCAGACCGCGGGCGTCGATCATCACGACGCCCACGCAGGGCCGGTAGGGCAGGCTTTCGGCGTCGACCATCGCCTTACGGTTCTTCCTTGGCGATGGCGGCCAGACCCTTGATGATGTCGACGGCATAGGCCAGCTGGTAATCCTCATCCCGCAGCTTGGCCGATTCCTCGGCGCGGGCGAGTTCTTCCTGATACAGCCGCTTCTCCTCTTCCGTCATCGAATCGTTCGTGATCGCGCCGCGCAGATCGGCCTCGGAGCGTTCGCGGGAGGCGGCGCTTTTCTCTTCGACCGGGGCGTTCGGATCGACGGGCGGACGCACGGGCTGCTGCACCACGATGTCGGGAGAGATCCCCAGCGCCTGGATCGACCGGCCCGAGGGCGTGTAGTAGCGCGCGGTGGTCAGGCGCATCGCCCCGTCGCCGCGCAGGGGGATCAGCGTCTGGACCGAACCCTTGCCGAAGCTCTTGGTGCCGACGACGATGGCGCGGCGGTGGTCCTGAAGCGCCCCCGCAACGATTTCCGAGGCCGAGGCCGAGCCGCCGTTGATGAGAAGGACGATCGGCTTGCCTTCGATCAGGTCGCCGGGCTTGGCATTGTAGCGCTCGCCGCTGCCCTTGGCCCGGCCGCGGGTGGACACGATCTCGCCCTTGTCGAGGAAGGCGTCCGAGACGCTGATCGCCTCGTTCAGAAGACCGCCGGGGTTGTTGCGCAGGTCGATGACAACGCCGTCAAGGTTCTCCAGCCCGCCCAGTTCTTCCAGGCCCTTCTTGAGAGCCTCGGTCATGCCGCTGGTGGTCTGGTCGTTGAAGGTGGTGATCCGCAGAACCACGGTCTTGCCGACGACGCGGCCCTTCGCGGCGGTCAGCTTGATCGTGTCGCGGATGATCGAGACGTCGAACGGTTCGGGCGTGCCCTGCCGGACCACGGTGATGATGATTTCCGACCCGACGGGCCCGCGCATCTTTTCGACGGCCTCATCCAGCATCAGTCCCGACACCGGCTCGCCGCTGACATGGGTGATGTAGTCGCCCGCCAGGATCCCGGCCTTGTCGGCGGGGGTGCCGTCCATCGGCGAGATGACCTTGATGAAGCCGTCTTCCTGCGTCACCTCGATGCCCAGGCCGCCGAATTCGCCCCGGGTCTGGACCTGCATGTCCTCGAAGTCCTTGGCCGACAGATAGCTGGAATGCGGATCAAGCGAGGTGAGCATGCCGTTGATCGCCGCCGTCACCAGCTTTTCGGTCGGGACTTCCTCGACATACTGGCTGCGGACACGTTCGAAGATGTCGCCGAACAGGTCGAGCTGTTCATAAAGCGAGGAGTCCGCCACCGATTCCTGTGCGACCAGCGGACCGGCGATCTGGGTCGTCGCAATGACCCCGGCCACGGTTCCGGCAAGGGCGGCCATCACATGCTTCTTCATGCTCGTCAGTCTCCTGTTCGGGCAAGGCCGGCGAACCACGGCATCGGGTCCACGGGCTCTGCACCCTGTCTGAGTTCCATATAAAGCGTTTCCGTGTCACGCCCACCAGAGCCATCCGAGGCCAGCGCCACAAATTCCGCCGTGGCGGTTGCGGGCCCACCCATCAGGCCAAGGGGGGCCTCGGCGGCCACGACTTCTCCCACCTCGCCATACAGGGTTTCCATCCCCGCAAGCACCAGAAGATAGCCGTCTCCCGGCTCCAAGATCATCACATTTCCGTAGTCCAGAAGCGGCCCGCGAAAGCGGATCGTCGCGGGCCAGGGCGCGGTGACGAGGGCACGGGCCTGGGTGGCAAGGGTGACGCCCGGACGGCGGACGCCCGCAGTATCGGCCTCGCCCGGGCGGCGCAGGACGGTGCCAAGCACCGGCAGCGGCAGGTGGCCCTTCGCGGCGGCAAAGGTGGTGCCCGCCGAGCTGTCGGGCGACAGGCCCGCGGCAAAGGCGTCCAGCGTGTCGGCGCTGTCCAGCAGGCCCTTCAGCACCTCCGGGTCCTCGGTGAACCGGCGCGGCAGGTCGGTCCGGTCCGAGATCGCCTGCGACAGTTCCGTGCGCGCCTTCTGCGCGGCAGACAGACCCTGCTCCAGCACCTCGCCCGCCGACAGTTGCAGCGCGCGGAGGTCGGAGAGTTCCTGAAGTTCTCCCTTCAGCACCTGCGCCTCGGCCTGAAGCGCGGGGGTCACATCGGCCAGGATCATGCCGGACCGTGCCGTGCCAAGCGCCCCGTCGGGGTGCAGCAGAAGCAGCGGGCCGGGGTTTGCCTCCATCGTCGCCAGCACGCCCAGAAGCCGCCCGATCCTGTCGCGCTTGGCATCGAGGGCGCGGGTCAGGGTGGCCTCGCGCAGGGCGGCTTCCCGCAGGGCGCTGCGCAGCGCGCCAAGCCCGGCCTCGTAGGCGCGGATGGTCTGCGACAGGGCCGCGACGCGGTCGCGCGCCTCGGTCGCGCGGTCCAGAGCGGCCACCGCCTCTTGCAGGTCGGCCGAAGCCTTCGCCGCCTGTTCGGCCACGGTCTCGGCCGCAAGCGGCACGGCCAGCAGGCAGAGAAGGGCGGCGGCGCGGATCATGCGATCAGGGTCTGGCCGGTCATCTCGGGTGGCTGGGGCAGGCCCATCAGGTGCAGAATCGTGGGCGCAAGGTCGGCGAGCCGCCCGGAGCGCAGCGTTGCCCCCGGCGGGCCGCCGACCAGGATCACCGGAACCGGGTTCGTCGTATGCGCGGTGTGCGGGCCCCCGGTGACGGGATCGACCATCACCTCGCAGTTGCCGTGATCCGCCGTGACGATCATTGCCCCGCCCCTGGCTTGCAGGGCCGCCAACGCCCGGCCAAGACCGCGGTCCACCGCCTCGCAGGCCTTGATCGCTGCCGGAAGGCTGCCGGTATGGCCCACCATGTCGGGGTTGGCGTAGTTGACCACGATCAGGTCGTAGCCCTTGTCGATCGCCTCCACCAGCCGATCCGAGACCTGATCGGCGCTCATCTCGGGTTGCAGGTCGTAGGTGGCGACCTTGGGCGAGGGCGGCATGGCGCGGTCCTCGCCGGGATAGGGCTGTTCGCGGCCACCGTTCAGGAAGAAGGTGACGTGGGGGTATTTCTCGGTTTCCGCCAGGCGGAACTGGGTCAGGCCGTGGTTCGAAACCCATTCGCCCAGCGTGTTGACAAGGATGCGCTTGGGGAAGGCCGTGGCCATGAAGGCGTTGTGCTGGTCGGAATATTCCACCATCCCCAGCAGCGCCGACCATTTCGGGCGGGTGCCGGTGTCGAAGGCCGTGAAACCGGGATCGCCGATGGCCGACAGGATCTCGCGCGCGCGGTCGGCGCGGAAGTTCAGGCAGAAGAGCCCGTCGCCGTCCTTCGCGCCGTGGTAGCCGTCGATGACGGTGGGGGCGAGGAATTCGTCCGTCTCGCCCTTGCCATAGCTGTTCGACACGGCGGACAGCGGGTCGGGGGCATGTTCGCCCCTGGCATGCACCATCGCCTCATAGGCGCGGGCCACCCGCTCCCAGCGGTTGTCGCGGTCCATCGCCCAGTAGCGCCCCGTGACCGTGGCGATGCTGGCGCCATAGGGAAGGCGCTTGACCAGCGCCTCCATGTAGCCCAGCGCCGAGGACGGCGCCACGTCGCGCCCGTCGGTGACGGCATGAAGCGCCACCGGCACCCCCAGCGCGACAATCGCCCGGCAGGCGGCAAGGACATGATTCACATGGCCATGCACCCCGCCGTCCGAGATGACGCCCATCAGATGCGCCACGCCTCCGGCCACCTTCACCCTGGCGGCAAAGTCCAGGATCGCCGGGTTCCTGGCGAAACTGCCGTCCTCGACAGCCAGATCAATCGCACCCAGGTCCATCGCCACGACGCGCCCCGCGCCGATGTTGGTATGGCCGACCTCGGAGTTGCCCATCTGCCCCGTGGGCAGGCCGACATCGGGGCCGAAGGTGGTCAGCGTGGCATGGGGGCAGGTGGCCCAGAGGTGGTTGAAGGTCGGCACCTGCGCCTGGGCGGGGGCGCTGGTCTCGGGGTTCGGGCCGATGCCCCAGCCGTCAAGGATGCACAGGACGACGGGTTTCGGGGCGGGCATCGGAGGTCTCCTTCTGTCTTGCAAGGCTTTTACGCGGGCAACCGGGGCACGGCAACCGTCACGCCGCGCGCAGGGCCGCCTTCTCGCGCAGCCGCTGACGCCACAGGGTGAAGACCCCCGCCGCCACAACGATCCCGGCACCGATGGCCACGTTGATGCGCAGCGACTCGCCGAACAGGACCAGCCCGATCGCGCTGGCCCAGACCAGTTGCAGATAGGCGAAGGGCTGGATCGCCGAGGCCTCGGCCACCGCGAAGGCCTTGATCAGCAGCCAGTGCCCCAGCACTGCCGTGCAGCACAGCACCGCCATCCAGCCCCAGTCGGCAGGCGTCATCCACGTCCAGTGCATCAGGCCGAAGGGTGTCACGGCGACGGCGGCCACGACCCCCGTCCAGAAGAAGCTGACGCTCGCGCTGTCCTTCCGCGCGACATAGCGGGTCAGAAGGCCATAGACGGCGAACATGGCCGCCGCCAGCAGCGCCACCAGCGACCAGGGCGAAAAGACGCCGAAGCCCGGTTGCAGGATGATGAGCACGCCCGCGGCACCCACCAGGATCGCCGTCCAGCGCCGCCAGCCGACCTTTTCGCCCAGGATCGGCCCCGACAGCGCCGCGACCAGCAGCGGATAACAGGCAAAGACCGCATGGGCCTCGATCAGGCCCAGCTTGACGAAGGCCAGGACCATCACCGCAATCTCGGCGACCAGGATCAGACCTCGGGCCAACTGCACCCAGGGGAAATGCGACCGGACGGCGGCGCGCAGCCCGCCCTCGGATCGCGCGGCCAGCGCCATGACGAACAGCGCGAAGAACCAGAAGCGGACCATGACCACCATGGTCACGGGATAGGCCGATCCCAGATGCCGCGAGATGCCGTCCTGCGCGGCAAAGACCAGCGTGGTGGCGATCATCAGCCAGATGCCAAGGCGGGTGTTCTGCACGGCCCTGTGGGTCACGGCATGCCTTGCCGCCCCGGTCGCGGGGGGATCGGCGGGTCTGGGGTCGGGAATGCTGGCCGTCATCTTCTGGCTGGCTATCACCCAAGCCGGTCGGACGAAAGGGGCACAACGCAGGCCCCGGGCGGCAGGCTGCGCGCTTGACCTCTGCCCGGCTTGCCCGCAAACTCGCCGGAAGGAATATGGAGCTTCCGCGTGATCCTTCGCGCCAACCACCACCATACGACCGGGCCTGTCCCTGCCCCGCATCTGAACGTGCGGGGCTGATCGGGGCCACATCGCTTCTCCGATCTGCCCGAACGGCAGCTTGTCTGCCTTTTACGGACCGGAGAGCCCAATGTCCCTTCTCACCCTCAAAGCCGCTGGCATCACGCTTGGCGCACCGCTGTTTTCCCAGCTTGACCTGACCCTTCGCCCCGGCGACCGGCTGGGCATCGTCGCCCCGAACGGGCGGGGGAAATCCACGCTTCTGCAAGCCGTGGCGGGCCGGGTTGAGCTGACCTCGGGCGACATCACCCGCAGGCGCGGGTTGGTCACTGGCATCCTGACGCAAGACATGCCGACCGACCTTGCCCCCCTGACGGTCCGCGAGGCCGTCCGCGAAGCCGTGGCCGAGGGCGAGGACTGGCGCGCGGACATCGCCCTTGACGATCTGGAGATCCCGCAGGACCTGCGTGAGCGGCGCATGGCGGACCTGTCGGGCGGCTGGCAGCGCCTTGTCCTTCTGGCGCGGGTCTGGGTGGCAGAGCCTGACCTTCTTCTTCTGGACGAGCCGACAAACCACCTTGACCTGTCCCGCATCGGTCTTCTGCAACGCTGGATTGCGGCCTTGCCGCGTGCGACGGCGCTGATGGTGGTCTCGCATGACCGGGCCTTTCTGGATGACATCTGCACCCGGACCCTGTTCCTGCGCGATCGCCAGTCGCAGACTTTTGCGCTGCCCTACAGTCGTGCCCTTGCCGCGCTGGACAAGGCCGACGCCGCGACCAGCCGTCAGCATGACCTTGACCTTCGCGCGGCCCGGCAGTTGCGCAGGCAGGCGGCCAGGCTGAAGAACATCGGCATCAATTCGGGGTCCGATCTGCTGGTCACCAAGACGAAGCAGCTGACCGACCGCGCCGCGAAGATCGAGGCCGCGGCGACCCCTGCCTTCAAGCCGCGCAGCGCGGGGGACATCCGGCTGGACGCCAGCGAAGCCCGTGCCCGCGCGCTGATCTCGATTGCGCCCTGCACGGTGACGGCACCGGGCGGCCGGGCCCTTTTCCGTTGCCCGCAGCTTTGGATTGCACCCGGAGACCGCGTTGTGCTTATGGGCGCGAACGGCGCCGGAAAGTCGCGGTTCATGGCGCTTGTCGAGGATGCACTTGCCGGGCGGGATGGTCCCGTGGGTGCTGCCCCGACCGTGGTGGCCGGGATCGCGGATCAGGCTTTGACCAGTCTTGCCCCCGATGCCACGCCGCATGGTCTGATTACCCGCCGGTTCGACCTGGGCGATCAGCCTGCCCGCAGCGCACTGGCGGGGGCGGGCATCGCCCTGCCGCTGCAGGCCGCCCCGATCCGCGCGCTGTCGGGCGGGCAGAAGGCGCGGTTGCAGCTACTGGTGCTTCGGCTGACCCGGCCGAACGTCTTCCTGCTGGATGAGCCGACCAACCATCTGGATATCGAAGGCCAGGAGGCCTTGGAGGATGAGTTGACGGCGAAATCCGCCGCCACCCTGCTTGTCACCCACGACCGCAGCCTGATCCGCGCTGTGGGCACAAGGTTCTGGTGGATCGAACGTGGCCAGTTGAATGAGGTGGACAGCCCCGAACCCTTCATCGACCGGATGATGCGGTCCCCGGTCAGCGGATCGTGAACGCAACCTCGTTGCGCCGTTTCCATGGCAGGGTCATCGGCGCGTCGTAGAAATAGTAATGCGGCCCGGCGAGGATTTCGTGGCCCTGCCGCTTTGCCCAGGCCCGCAGCGCCTCGGCCCGGTCGGCGAGGGTGTCGGTGCCGGGGATGCCCGAGAACCGTTCCACCAGCTGCCGCGACGGCCCGGCCTTGACGAAGCGGATCGCCTCGCTGCGCGGGGCGGGCAGGGTGTCGGTCGTGTAGCGGGCGGGCATCATGAAGCTGACGGTCCAGGTCTCGCCCCCGGGCTCCGGCGTCTGGGCCACGGGCACGGTCATCGCGATCTTCTCGCTCGAGGCATTGCCCCCGAAGATGTAGCCCGCCAGCACACGGAACCCCTTCTGGATCGCCCCCGACCGGCTGCCCGAGACCTTCACCTCGGCCAGAAGGTGGGGGCCATAGCTGCGAATCTCTCGCGTGCCGTCCTGCCAGTCCACCGTATAGGGCGGCATCTCGTAGCCCTTGTGCGTCGTCTCGGCCCCTGCGCCCGTCGCCATCGCCACCCCCAGCGCCAGAATGATCCGTTTCAGCATCTTGAAACCCCTGCTTTCACAGGGGACCTAGCTTGCCTGACCGGCATTTCGAGCGTATATCGCCCCCATGTCCGGGTTCATCTATTTCAACATTACCGATCATGCGCGGCTTCCGGCCCGCTTCTTCGGCATGACCCGCACCATCCTCGCCCGCGCCTGACGCCTTGCCTTCCGCGCCCGCGCGCCCCCTTGCCGATCCCGAAGCCATCCCAAGAACAGGTGAGAGCCATGACCGCTCCGCGTACGCTCTATGACAAGATCTGGGACGACCACGTCGTCCATCAGGCCGAGGACGGCACCTGCCTCCTCTACATCGACCGCCACCTCGTCCACGAAGTGACCAGCCCCCAGGCCTTCGAGGGACTGCGCATGGCCGGCCGCAAGGTGCGCGCACCGGAAAAGACCATCGCCGTGCCGGACCACAACGTGCCGACAACGCAAGGCCGCGAGAACCCCGACCAGATGCCCGAGGAAAGCCGCATCCAGGTGGCGGCGCTGGACAGGAACGCCCGCGATTTCGGCATCCACTACTACCCTGTGACCGACGTCCGCCAGGGCATCGTGCATATCGTCGGCCCCGAACAGGGCTGGACCCTGCCGGGCATGACCGTGGTCTGCGGCGACAGCCATACCGCGACGCATGGGGCCTTCGGCGCGCTGGCCCACGGGATCGGCACGTCCGAGGTGGAACATGTGCTGGCCACGCAGACGCTGATCCAGAAGAAGTCGAAGAACATGAAGGTCGAGATCACCGGGAGCCTCCGCCCCGGCGTCACGGCCAAGGACATCACGCTTTCGGTCATCGGCGCCACCGGCACGGCGGGCGGCACCGGCTATGTCATCGAATACTGCGGCCAGGCGATCCGCGAGCTGTCGATGGAAGGCCGCATGACCGTCTGCAACATGGCGATCGAGGGCGGCGCCCGCGCGGGCCTGATCGCGCCGGACGAAAAGACCTTCGAATACGTCAAGGGCCGCCCCCACGCGCCCAAGGGTGCGAAATGGGAGGCCGCGCTGGCCTACTGGAAGACGCTTTACACCGACGAAGGCGCACATTTCGACAAGGTGGTGACGATCCGCGGCGAGGACATCGCCCCCGTCGTGACCTGGGGCACCTCGCCCGAGGACGTGCTGCCGATCACCGGCACCGTCCCCGACCCGGAAAGCTTCACCGGCGGCAAGGTCGAGGCCGCGCGCCGCAGCCTGGACTACATGGGCCTGAAACCGGGCATGAAGCTGACCGATATCGCCATCGACACGGTGTTCATCGGCTCCTGCACCAACGGCCGGATCGAGGACCTGCGGGCGGCGGCCGAAATCCTGAAGGGCCGCAAGATCAAGGTGAAACGCGCGATGGTCGTCCCCGGCTCGGGGTTGGTCCGCGCCCAGGCCGAGGAAGAGGGTCTGGCCCAGATCTTCATCGACGCGGGCTTCGAATGGCGGCTTGCGGGCTGCTCGATGTGCCTTGCGATGAACCCCGACCAGCTTCAGCCCGGCGAACGCTGCGCGGCGACCTCGAACCGCAACTTCGAGGGCCGCCAGGGCCGCGGCGGCCGGACCCACCTGATGTCCCCCGCCATGGCGGCAGCGGCGGCGATCACCGGGCATCTCACCGACGTGCGGGAACTGATGGGCGAGACGGTCTGACCGATGCCCGACCAGCCCACCAGGGATGACCAACCCGTCGCCCCCCGGCGGCGGGTGCTGGTCATTGCCGAGGCCGCGAACCCCGAATGGGTCTCGGTCCCGCTGGTCGGCTGGTCCATCGCCACGGCGCTGCGCGCGCATCACGACGTGCATATCGTCACGCAGATCCGCAACCGCGAGGCCTTCCTCCGCGCCGGCCTGATCGAGGGCCAGGATTTCACCGCGATCGACAGCGAGGCCGTCGCCCGCCCGATCTGGAAACTGGCCGAGGTCCTGCGCATGGGCAAGGGCAAGGGCTGGACCATGGTCACGGCCCTGTCGTCAAAACTCGCCTACCCCTATTTCGAGCGGAAGCTCTGGCAACAGTTCGGCCCCCGCATCATGGCGAGGGAATATGACATCGTCCACCGCGTCACGCCGCTGACCCCCACCGCGAACAGCCTGATCGCCGCCCGTTGCGCCAGGGCGGGCGTGCCCTTCGTGATGGGCCCCCTCAACGGCGGCGTGCCCTGGCCCAAAGGCTTCGACGCCGAACGCCGCCGCGAGCGGGAATGGCTGTCCTACGTCCGGGGCGCCTACCGCCTGTCGCCCGCCCGTAGCCGCATGATCCGCGCCACGGCGGCCATCATCGCGGGCTCGCGCCACACCGCGTCCGAGTTTGCGCAGGCCCGCGACCGCCTAACCCTCATCCCGGAAAACGGGATCGACCCCGCCCGCTTTTCCCTGCGCGCCGCCCAGCCCGGCACGCTGCCGCTCCGCTGCGCCTTCGTCGGCCGTCTGGTGCCCTACAAGGGCCCCGACATGCTGATCGAGGCCGCCGAGCCCTTCCTGCGCGACGGCACCATGCTGCTCGAAATCCTCGGCGACGGCCCGCTCATGCCGGTCCTGAAAGACATGATCGCCGCGAAGGGCCTGACCCGGGCCGTCACCCTGCACGGCTGGATAGAGCACAAGGATGTGCAGGCCCTCCTCTCGCAGTCGCAACTCCTCACCTTCCCGTCCGTCCGCGAATTCGGCGGCGGCGTGGTGCTCGAGGCGATGGCGCTGGGCGTGGTCCCGGTGATCGCCGACTATGCCGGACCGGGCGAGCTTGTCACCGAAGGCACCGGCATCAAGGTCCCGATGGGCAGCCGCGCCGCGGTCATCGCAGGCTTCCGCACGGCGCTTGCCCGCCTTGTCGCCGCGCCCGAAACGATCCCCGCCCTCGCCGCCGCCGCCCTGGCCCGGGTCGAGACGCATTTCACCTGGGACCGCAAGGCCCGCCAGATCGGCGAAATCTACGAATGGGTTCTGGACCCGAAGGGACCGATCCCGCAACCCGTGCCCCTCGCGGGCGAAGAAGGACGATAGCCATGGACAAGTTCACCACCCTCACCGGCGTTGCGGCCCCGATGCCGCTGGTCAACATCGACACCGACATGATCATCCCCAAGCAGTTCCTGAAGACGATCCAGCGTTCGGGTCTTGGCAAGAACCTGTTCGACGAGATGCGCTATACCCCCGACGGGCAGGAGATCCCCGATTTCGTGCTGAACCAGCCCGCTTATCGCAGCGCGCAGATCCTGGTTGCGGGAGACAACTTCGGCTGCGGCTCAAGCCGTGAACACGCGCCCTGGGCGCTTCTGGACTTCGGCATTCGCTGCGTGATTTCCACCAGCTTCGCCGACATCTTCTACAACAACTGCTTCAAGAACGGCATCCTGCCGGTGGTCCTGCCGCAGGATGCGGTGGATTACCTGATGGACGACGCCCGCAAAGGGGCCAACGCGCGGATCACGGTGGACCTTGAAAGCCAGACCGTCACCGCCTCGGACGGCAGGACCTTCGCCTTCGAGGTCGATCCGTTCAAGAAGCATTGCCTGCTGAACGGGCTCGACGACATCGGCCTGACGCTGGAAAAGGCCGCGGCCATCGACGCTTTCGAGGCAAAGGCCGCCACGCTGCGCCCCTGGGCGTAAGGACCGGGGTGGGGGGCTTCTTCTCCTGCCCTTTCCCGTCCCCAGATATCCTCCGGGGGTTCGGGGGCGAAGCGCCCCCGACGCCCGAGCCGGTTGGCCGGAACGGCCAGAGGCGAGACAAGGGCTTGCGCGGAACGCGCTCATTCTGAAAGCCGCCCGCCGCCGCGAAGGGTTACCCGTTCGTAAATGCCCGCAGCCAACTCCTTGAATTTGAAAGTTCCGTGACACTGGCCGCGCGCGGTCAGCCCTGCCCTTGCCGGCCTCTGCCCCCCGCGATACCCTGCCGCCAAAGCATCCCGGAGGACCCCATGCACCCGATCGAAACCCGCCTGGCCGAGCTTGGCATCACCCTCCCCGACGCCCCCGCCCCGGCGGCGAACTATGTCCCCTTCGTGCAGGTCGGCAACCTCGTCCACATCTCGGGCCAGATCAGCCAGAACGAGGCCGGTCTCATCAAGGGCAAGCTCGGCGAGGACCTGTCCTTCGAACAGGGCGCCGAGGCCGCGAAGCGCTGCGCGATCTCGCTGCTCGCCCAGCTGAAGAAGGCGGTTCAGGGCGACTGGGACCGGCTGGACCGGGCGGTGAAGCTGGTGGGGTTCGTCAATTCCACCCCCGATTTCATCGACCAGCCCAAGGTCATCAACGGCGCGTCCGACTTCCTCGTCGCCGTGCTGGGTGATGCGGGACGTCACGCCCGCTCCGCCGTCTCGGCCGCCTCGCTGCCGCTGGGCGTGGCTGTGGAGATCGAGGCGATCTTCGCGCTCAAATGACCCGCGTTCCGCTGCCCGACAGCCTCCTGCGCCTGCCCATCGCCCACCGCGCCCTGCATGACCGGGCGAAGGGCGTCATCGAGAACTCCCCAGCGGCGATCCGCGCGGCGGTGCAGGCAGGCTATGCCGTCGAGATCGACGTCCAGCTGTCCCGCGACGGCGTGGCGATTGTCTTCCACGACGAAGACCTCGACCGCCTGACAAAGGAGACCGGCCCGGTCAACGCCCGCACGGCGGCAGAGCTGGGTCGCATCGCCTTGCGGGGATCGACCGACAGGATCCCGACCCTGCCCGAGGTCCTGACCCTGATCGCTGGCCGCGTGCCCCTGCTGATCGAGATCAAGGACCAGACGCTGGTGATGGGTCCGACCGATGGCCGGCTGGAGGCCGCGACAGCGGAGGCGCTGGCCGAATACCGGGGTGACGTCGCGCTGATGTCCTTCAATCCCCATTCGGTCGCCCGGATGGCCCGCCTTGCCCCGCACCTGCCGCGCGGGATCACCACCTCGGCCTACGACCCCGAAGACTGGGCGCCCCTGCCCGGGGAGGTCTGCGACCGGCTGCGCCAGATCCCCGACTATGACGCCACCGGGTCCAGCTTCATCAGCCACGAGGCGCGCGATCTTGCCCGTCCTCGGGTGGCGGACCTGAAGGCGCAGGGCGCGAAGATCCTGTGCTGGACGATCCGCTCTGCCGCCGACGAGGCACGGGCAAGGGAGATTGCCGACAATGTGACATTCGAGGGCTATCTGGCGGCCATTCCGGCTTGACCTTCCGGCATCGCCCGCCACCTTTCCCCCGATCCGGAGGGTGCGAATGGCCGACCTGACCCTGCACGAAAGCCTGTCCGACATTCCCGCCGGCGACTGGGACTCCGTCGCCGCGCCGGAGCAGGCCCTGGGGCGCCCGGTCGATCCCTTCACGACGCACCGCTTCCTGTCGGCGCTGGAACGCTCCGGCTCGACCGGGGCGGGAAGCGGCTGGCAGGCGCGGCCTCTGGTCTTGCGCGAGGGCGGCAGGCTGGTCGCGGCGGTGCCGCTTTATGTGAAATCGCACAGTCAGGGCGAATACATCTTCGACCACGGCTGGGCTGACGCGCTGGAGCGGGCAGGGGGGCGCTATTATCCGAAGCTCCAAATTGCCGTGCCGTTCACCCCGGCGACCGGGCGGCGGTTCCTGGGGGCGGCAGAGCACCGCGAGACGCTGTGGCAGGCGGCCATCGGCATCACCGCGCAGAACCGGCTGTCCAGCTTGCACGCCACCTTCTGCACGGCCGAGGAGGCCGAGGCGCTGGCGGGTGTCGAGGGGACGCTGCACCGGGTGACGCAGCAGTTCCACTGGGAGAACCGGGGCTACGGCGGCTTTGAAGACTTTCTGGCCGACCTTTCCAGCCGCAAGCGCAAGATGATCCGCAAGGAGCGCGAGACGGCGCAGGGGCGGGGGCTGACGATCCGCGCGCTGACCGGGGACGAGATCGAGCCGCAGCATTGGGATGCGTTCTGGACCTTCTACCAGGACACCGGCAGTCGCAAATGGGGCACGCCCTACCTGACCCGCAAGGCCTTTACCGAATTTCACCAGACGATGCGGAACGACATCCTGCTGGTCCTGGCCTTCAACGGCGAAAGGCCGGTGGCGGGGGCGCTGAACTTCATCGGGCGCGACACGCTGTATGGCCGCTATTGGGGCTGCGTCGAGGACCATCCCTGCCTGCATTTCGAACTGTGCTACTATCAGGCCATCGACTGGGCCATCCGCCACGGGCTAAGCCGGGTCGAGGCGGGCGCGCAGGGCGAGCACAAGCTGGCGCGGGGCTATCTGCCGGTCGAGACCCATTCGATCCACTGGATCGCCGACCGCAGCTTCCGCGCGGCGGTGGACCGTTATCTGCAGTCGGAACGTCGCGCAGTGGGGGAAGAGATCGAGGTGCTGACCGCCTATGGCCCCTTCCGCAAATGCGAGGGGCGGGAGTAGGCTGAGGCTCTGGCTTCCCGGCTTGCCGCCGGGCCCGCAACCGTTTGCCCCCTGACCGAAAGAGGCCACCATGCCGCCCATCCTGCCTGAAACCGACCGCAAGACGCAGCTGGCCCCTTTGGCCGAAACCGGCTGGGCCGCCGTTCCGGGCAAGGATGCGATAAGAAAGGTGTGGAAGTTCGGGAATTTCGTCGAGGCCTGGGGCTTCATGTCCCGGGCGGCGCTGATTGCGGAGAAGGCGAACCACCACCCGGACTGGACCAACCGCTACAACGTCGTCGACGTGACGCTGACCACGCATTCGGCCAAGGGGCTGACGCAGCTGGACATCGACCTTGCCCGCGCGATGGACAGTCTTGCCCCGGATGCCCAGATTGAGCGGAACCACGGCGAGCCGATCGCGTGCCTATGCGAATTGCATTCGCGCAAGGCCTGACGCTGTTGTGAGACCGGGGAAAGCTGGATAGACCCTGTCCCGATCTGGACGGAGAGATGCGCCTTGCTGCAACGCCACGCCGACTGGGTTTCGCTGTTGAATGTCGATCCCGCCAAGCGCGACGTGGTGCGGCAAGTGCTGGAGCGGACGCTGGAAATCTCGCAAGGGATGATGCACCGGATCGATGTCGACTCGCTGGCGGCGGCGGTGCTGCAGTACAGGCCCAAGCGGGTGTTCGAGATCGGCACCTAACGCGGGGCTTCGTCCGAGATGATCCTGCAGCTGTTGCCCGATGTGCAGGTGATCTCCATCGCCTTCGTCAACGACCAGCCGGGGCGGAAGTTCAACAATGACGAGTTGAGCGTCGAGGACGTCGGCGCCCTGGTCAGTGCCGGGAACCGGGATCGCTATACCCAGCTGATCGGCGATTCCCACAAGATCGACCCCGAGGCCTTTGTGCGCGATCATGGCCGGATGGACCTGGTGTTCATCGACGGCGATCATTCGCGCGACGGGGTTCGGCAGGATACCGACCTTGCGCGCGCGATCCTGGCGCCGGGCGGGGCGATTGCATGGCATGACGCGAACCCGAAAAAGCGGTACATCGGCTCGCGGCTGTTCCTGGAAGAGGACATGCCGGAACTGGCGCTGGCGACGACCGACGATTTCATCGGTGGCGTGGCGCTGTGGACCAAAGACCTGGGGAAGAAGCTGCGCTCCGGTGCCTTTGCCCGCGCGGGCTGAGGTCAGAGGAGCCCGGCCATGCGCGCCCCGGTCAGAAGGTCGGGGGCAAGGTGGTGCGCCCAGCGGCCTTCGCTCGGGACGATGTCGGGCACCTGAACCACGATGCAGCCGGCACGGTGGGCGGCCTCGGCCCCGGTTTCGCTGTCCTCGAACACCAGGCAGCGGGACGGGGACACGCCGAACAGGGTCGCGGCGAGGAGGTAGGGTTCGGGGTCGGGTTTCGGCGCGCGGACGTCGTCCAGCGTGACGACATGGGTGAAGGCGTCGGCGATGCCGGCAATGCCGAGCTTGCGGTGCGCGCCTTCGCGGCCGGTCGAGGTGACGATGGCCAGAGGTGCGGCCAGCGCAGGCAAGAGGTCGCGCGCGCCGGGTTTCAGGTCGAGCCCCGCATTCACCCCCTCCTCGAAGCCCCTGCGCCAGTGCCGGTTCACTGCGGCAAGGTCGATGCCGGGCAGGGCCGCGCGGATGATGCGGGCGGCGGTCGGTTCGTCCTTGCCGACCAGCGCATGCATGAAGGCGTGATCGACCGCATGGCCGTGTGCGGCGAAGGCGGCCATGCCAGTGGTCAGGGCGATGCTTTCGGTGTCGATCAGCGTGCCGTCGAGGTCGAAGAGAATGGCGTCGTAGGTCATCGTCACGGGAAGGGGCCTCCGGGGCGCGCAGATGGCGGAGCCATAGCCGATCAGAGGTGCAGCCGGTAGTGGGCAAAGCCGTCGCAGCCCTGCCCCAGTGCCATGGGACGGAAGGAGGCGATGTCGCCAAGATGGGCGGCCGACCGTTCGCCGGTGGCGATGGTCGCGCTGGTGCCGGGCATCGGCAGGAAGTGCCAGTTGCGCCGGACGTCGCCTGCGATCGACCCCTGCCGCTGCAGGTAGGCGGCGATCACCGATTGCACCCTGGCCCCGTCAGTGAACACGACCTTCAGGTCGGCCCCCGGGTCCTGCAGACGCGCCCGCCCCGCCCGGTGCGTGTTGGTCACCAGCAGGAAGCGATCTTCGTCCCGGACCGGCCGGCCGTCGTGGGACAGGCCGACGATCCGCCGTGCCTGGGGGTTGACCAGCCGACCCTGGGCGTCGAACCGGGCGGGCTGGCTGAGGTCGATCGCATAGCTGAGCTGGGGAATGGTCTCGAAGACAAAGCCGGGGACCGTCGCGTCGAACAGCGGGACATGGCTGTCGCCGGGCTCGATCCGGTTGAAGACGGTTGCGGCACGTTCGAGCCAGCTGGCGATCTGTGCTCCGCTGAGCAGAAGGGTGACGATCGTGTTGGGGAAGGGGTAGAGGTCCGACAGGTTGCGCATCCGCAGGGGCCCGGCCTCGATGTCGGTGTAGTTCAGCGGACCGCCGCGCCCGCCGCTGCGGAACGGGGTGGCGGACGACAGAAGCGGGACCTGATGCCAGATCGTTTCGGACAGGGCCCGGCGGACGTGATCGACCTTCGCCTCGGCGATCAGATCCAGCGCCGCGGACGGGGCGACGGTTGCGAAATGCGTATGCAGCGGAACCCTGGTTTCCCCCAGATGCCGTCGGGACCAGGCCAGAACGGCACGGTGGTCAGGGGCGAGCGCCTGATGCAGCGCGGGCGTCGCGGGGGCCGGTGCCGCGCTGCGCAGGCCAACGCGGGTCGAGCCGCCGACAACGCGCCAGCGGCGCGAGCCCGAGGTGCAGCGTTCCAGTTCAAGGTCGATGATCCCGAGGTGGCTGGCCGAATGGCCCGGCATCACCGCCGGTTTGCCAGCCAGCCGTCCTGCCACGGGGTCGATGGCGGCCGAGGCCGGAATGTCGGGCCCCGGGAAAACCTGGTGGCTGTGGCCTGCGACAACGGCGTCGATCTCGGGCAGGGCGGCAAGGGCGGTGGCGGCATTTTCCGTCCCGTACTCCGGGTCCACCGCGCCGATTCCGCTGTGGGCCAGGGCAACGATGATGTCGGCGCCCCGGGCGCGCAGACGAGGCAGCCAGGCGCGGGCCGAGGCGAGGATGTCGCGGGTGAGGACCCCTCCGCCGGGGGTGTCGCGGTCCCATTCCGCGATCTGGGGCGGGGCAAAGCCGATCACGCCCACGCGGATCAGATGTGCCTTGCCCGAACGGTCGATGATCTGACGGCGCAGGATCGCAAAGGGCGGCACCAGCGTATCGTCGCGCGCGGGGCTCTTGCCAAGCCGGGTGGCGACATTGGCGGACACCACCGGAAACCGCGCGCCTTTCAGCACCTGCGCCAGAAAGCGAAGGCCGTAGTCGAATTCGTGATTGCCAAGGGTGACGGCATCATAGCCCAGGGTGTTGAAGGCCGTGATGACCGGATGCGCCCGGCGGCGCCGTGCACTGGCGGCAAAGTCGGCGATCGGGCTGCCTTGCAGGAAGTCGCCGTTGTCGAACAGAAGGCAGTTCTGCGCTTCGCCCCGTGCCTCGGCGATCTGCTGCGACACCGCACTCAGGCCCATGCCGGAGTTCGGCCGGTTGGCGCAATAGTCGTAGGGCATCAGGCTGGCGTGAAGGTCGCTGGTTGCGATCAGCCGCAGCGAGGCGCGCGGAGCGAGGTGTCGCAGCAGTCCGGCATCCGGCGGCGTTTCCGGTGACTTCTGGTCAATCTCTGGCGAGAGCCTGCCAGAAGACGGAGCGACCGATACGAAGGGAACTTGGAACATGAACCTTCCAGTTTCTTTGCTGCAACCCGGTCACTCGGAAGCCACACCCTGCCATCAACACACGCCTTGCGCGATCCATCTACCGTATTGGTTGTGTCAATGTTGTGGCAAATTGTCGTTATTCGCGCGGAGGTTGAGCGATCGCCGCTTGCTTTCCCTTGCGGCCGGAGAGATGGAAGCCAGGCTGTCGCGAAAGGATCGGACAGCCGGGGAAACCAGGTCAGATGCGCATTGCGGAAACGGTGACATTCGGAGGGTCCGGTCTGGACAGACATGCGGCCCTGCGGCGGGATGCGGTGGCATTGGAAGATGCGCTGCGCCGGGGCAGGGTGGTGCCGATCTGGCGCGGCAAGCCTCTGGTCCGTGGTGACCGTCTGGCCTGGGTTCCTGCCGGCCACCCGGTGCTGGCGCTGGCCGGGCCGCCGATCTTTCTGGGTATGGATGCGGGAACGCCCTGCTTTGCCGTCGATCTGTCGGACTGGTCCCCCGAGGCCGGGGCGGAGGCGCCCGAGGCGGGTTTCTTCGACCAGACGGTGCAGCGCCACCCGGCGATGGACCCTGACGCGGGCTTTGCCGAACTGCGCGGCCTGATGACCGGGCTGAGCGCGCGCGAGGCCGAACTGGTGGTCACGGCAAAGGCCCTGGTCCAGTGGCACAAGAGCCACGGGTTCTGTTCGACCTGCGGTGCAAGGTCGGACATGGCGCAGGCCGGCTGGCAAAGGCTCTGCCCGGCCTGTGGCGCGCAGCATTTCCCGCGGACCGACCCGGTGGTCATCATGCTGGTGACACGGGGCAATTCGGTGCTTTTGGGCCGCAGTCCCGGCTGGCCCGAAGGGATGTTTTCCCTGCTGGCAGGCTTTGTCGAGCCGGGAGAAACCATCGAGGCGGCCGTGCGCCGCGAGGTGCAGGAGGAAACGGGCGTGCTGTGCGGGCCGGTTGGTTATCTGGCCAGCCAGCCCTGGCCGTTCCCCGCCTCGCTGATGATCGGCACGCGGACCGAAGCCACCACAAGCGAGATCCGCGTCGATCCCGAAGAGCTGGACGCGGCGTTGTGGGTCAGCCGGGAAGAGCTTGTGCAGGTCTTTGCCGGGCGGCATCCGGCAATCCGGCCCAGCCGCAAGGGCGCGATTGCGAACTTCATTCTGCGCAACTGGCTTGCGGATCGGCTTGATTGACCCGATCTTCCTGATATGCGGATGACCGGACCGGGGCATTTCCAGTGGAGCGCAGATGAAACTGACGGCCAAGACCGATCTGGAAGTGCCAGCGGCCGCAGTCTTCGCAACCCTGATCGACCATCCCGCCTGGGAACGCGAGGCGATCCGCAACGGAGTGGAAGTCGAACGTCCGGCGGGAACTCCGGCCATGGGCGTGGGGGCGGAATGGCGGATTCGGGGCCATTTCCGCGGCAAACCGCGCAAGGTTCAGGTGCGGATCGGGGACCTGACGCCGGATCAGCGGCTTGTGCTGGGTCTGGACAGCCCGACGATCGAGGGGACGACCTGGCTGGAGGTGATGGTCCTGTCGCCGCGCCGCAGCCGGTTGCGGGTGGATCTGGAGGTCAAGCCGAAGACACTGGCCGCGCGGCTGTTCATCAACACGATGCGGCTGGCCAAGGGCCGGGTGCAGGCCCGGTTCGAGAAGGGACTGGTCCGGCTGGGCGCGCGGATCAAGGACCGTTACGACCGGCAGGTCTGAGGGTCAGCCACGCTCGCGGTCGGCGGGGTAGACGCCAAGGATCCGGTGTTCCGAGGTGAAATAGCGCAGCTCCTCCAGCGCCAGTGCGACGTTGGGGTCGTCGGGGTGGCCCTCGATGTCGGCGTAGAACTCGGTCGCGGTGAAGGTGCCGCCGACCATGTAGCTTTCCAGCTTGGTCATGTTGACGCCGTTGGTCGCAAAGCCGCCCAATGCCTTGTAAAGCGCAGCCGGGATGTTGCGGACGCGGAAGGTGAAGGTGGTAATCATCCTGCCCGTGCCGCGCCGGGTCAGATCGGGGGTGCGCGACATCACCAGAAAGCGCGTGGTGTTGTTGGCCTGATCCTCGATATGCCGGGCCAGCACATCAAGCCCGTAGATCGAGGCGGCAAGCTCGCTGGCCAGTGCGGCCCTGGTCTTGTCCCCGGCCTCGGCCACTTCGCGGGCGGCGCGGGCGTTGTCGGAGCTGACCTTGCCCCGGATGCCGTGCTTTTTCAGGAAGCCCGCGCATTGCGGCAGGATGACCACATGGCCATGGGCTTCCTGCACCTCCTCGAGCCTTGCACCCGGCACGCCAAGAAGGTTCACATGCACGCGGACGAAGGCTTCGTCGATGATGTGCAGGCCCGAGCGCGGCAGAAGGGAATGGACATCGGCGACCCGGCCATAGGTCGAATTCTCGACTGCCAGCATGCCGAGATCGACCTCGCCACGGGCAACCTTGTCCACGACCTCTTCGAAGGTGGTGCTGGGGACGGGTTCGAAATCCGGGCGGGATTGCTGGCAGGCCTGATGCGAATAGGCGCCGAGTTCACCCTGAAACGCGATGCGACCGACCATCTGAGACCGACCCCCTGTCGAAATGTGGCCCCACGGGGCGTTTGGTCGCGCGTCTACACCTTGAAACCGGATGGGGGAAGCGGATAGATACCCCCCGAACGAGACCCCGGAATAGGTGACACCCATGTTCGACACGATGACGATGACCAAGGCGGTGGGCGCGGTCTGCGGCTCGCTTCTGGTCCTGATGCTGGTCAACTGGGCGGGTGACGGGCTTTACACCGTTGGCGGCAAGGGTCACGGCGGCGAACATGCCGAGGGTGAGCTGACCCAGGCCTACACCATCGACACCGGGGAAGAGGCCGCGCCTGCCGAGGGCGAAGGCGAGACGGTCGATGTCGCGGCGCTGCTGGCTGCGGGCGATGCGGCTGCCGGTGAGGCCGTCTTCAAGAAATGCGGGTCCTGCCACAAGCTGGACGGGTCGAACGGCGTCGGCCCGCATCTGAACGGTGTCGTCGGCCGCAACCATGGCGCCGTGCCGGGCTTCGCCTATTCCGAAGCCATGGCAGCCAAATCGGCCGAGCCCTGGACGCCCGAGGCCATCTTCGCCTTCTTGGAGAACCCGAAGAAAGCGATCCCGGGCACCAAGATGGCCTTTGCCGGCCTGCCCAAGCCGGAAGACCGGGCCAATGTCATCGCCTATCTGGCAGCCAACCCCTGACAGAATGCACGATCGCAAAGCAAAGCCGTCCTTCGGGGCGGCTTTCTGCTTTGCGCTCACGAAATCGAGCGGTGCAATCGCGGCTTGTTGGCTCGACAAAGCCTGATTTAGCATAAATGAATAAGTCCGACGGAACGCAGGGGAGGCTGACGGATGCGATCAGGCAAGCAGAGTGCAGCAGGGGCGATGGCGGCGAAGTCCGGGTTGGGACCACTTGTCGCGGCGGGGTCTCTGATGCTTGCGCTGGCGGCTCTTGCGGTTCCGGCCCGCGCCGAGACGGTGATAAAGTCGCACGGGATCTCCACCTTCGGCGACCTGGCGCTGCCTGCCGACTTCACCCACCTGCCTTACGTCAATCCTGACGCGCCCAAGGGGGGCGAGATGAGCCAGTGGGCGCCGGGGTCGTTCGATTCGTTCAATCCCTATGCGATTGCCGGAACTTCGGCCGCGCTGTCCTCGATCTTCTACGAATCCATCCTGAGCGGCACCTTGGACGACGTCAGTGCGGCCTACTGCCTTCTGTGCGAGACGATGGAATACCCCGAGGACCGGTCCTGGGTGATCTTCAATCTGCGCAAGGACGTCAAGTTTTCCGACGGCTCGCCGATGACGGCCGAGGATGTGCTGTTCAGCCACAACCTGTTCATGGAAAAGGGCATCCCGGAATATCGCGCCGTGGCCGGGGGCAAGTTCCAGTCGGTCGAGGTGCTTGACCCCTACCGGATCAAGTTCACCTTCGCACCGGGGACGCCGTTCCGCGACATGCCCGCGCAGGCCGGAAGCGAGCCGATCTTTTCCAAGAAGGACTACGAGGAGAACAACCGGGACCTGGAGAAATCCAGTCTGGAGCCTTTCCTGGGCACCGGGCCCTACGTTCTGGAAAGTTTCAAGCCCGGCCAGCAGGTCATCTACAAGCGCGATCCTGATTACTGGGGCGAAAAGCATCCGCTGAACGTCGGCCAGAACAATTTCGACCGCATCCGCATCGAGTATTTCGGCGATGACAATGCCGCGATGGAGGCGTTCAAGGCTGGCGTCTATACCTTCCGGCCGGAAGGCGATTCCAAGCGTTGGGCGACGGGCTACGACTTCCCCGCGGTCGCGGCGGGGGATGTGGTCAAGGCCGTGATCCCGTCGGGCAACATCGCGGGCGGGCAGTCGATCATCTTCAACCTGCGTCGCCCGCAGTTCCAGGACCCGCGAGTGCGTCAGGCGCTGGGGCTGTGTTCAACTTCGAATGGTCGAACAAGGCGCTGTTCTACGGGCTTCTGGCCCGGATCAATTCGATCTGGGAGAACTCTGAAATGGCCGCGACCGGGGTGCCGACGCCGGGCGAAGTCGCCATCTTGAAACCGCTGGTGGATGAGGGGCTCTTGCCCGCAAGCATCCTGACGGACGAGGCCAAGATGGCCTCGGTGTCGTCGGAAGATCGGGCGCTGGACCGCAAGAACCTGCGCGCGGCCTCGGCCCTGCTGGACGAGGCGGGCTGGACCGTCGGCAGCGATGGCCTGCGCCGCAAGGACGGCAAGACGCTGAGGATGGCGATGGTCCATTCGCGCACCGATCTGCTGCCGGTGATGAACGCCTATGTCGAGAACCTGCGCGCCCTGGGCGTGGATGCCAGTTTCGAGATCATCGACGACCCCCAGCTGCAGGAACGTGCCAGCCCGCCGAACTTCGACTTCGATGCGCTGCCGACCACGGTGGTCAATGGCGGGCTAGAGCCGGGCGGGGTGCTGAAACAGGCCTGGGGCTCGGTTTCCAAGGACAATTCCAGCCGCAACCGGATGGGCTATGCCGACCCGGCGGTGGACAGGATCCTGGACCTGGTCGAGGCAGCGGACAGCCGCGAGGCGCTGCATACCACGATCAAGGCGCTGGACCGCGTCCTGCGGTCGCAATGGGTGATCGTGCCGCGCTACTACAAGAAGGACAACTGGGTCGCCTACTACAACATGTACGAACATCCCGAGACCCTGCCCCCCTATGGGCTGGGCGAACTGTCGATCTGGTGGTACAACGCCGAAAAAGCCGACGCGCTGAAGGCCAAGGGCGTGTTGAAGTAACGAAGAACGGGCAGGGATTTTGGGCGCCTACATCCTCCGCCGGTTGCTGCTGGTGATCCCCACGCTGTTCGGCGTGATGGTCATCAACTTCGCGCTGACCCAGTTCGTCCCCGGCGGGCCGGTTCAGCAGGTCATCGCGCGGCTGGAGGGCGAGGGCGATTCCATCCAGAATCTTGGCGGCAGCGAGGGGGGCGGGGTTCAGGAGGACGACGGCTATGTCGGCGCCCGTGGCCTGCCGCCCGAGTTCATCGCCAAGCTGGAAGTCCAGTTCGGCTTTGCCCGGATCGTCTGCGATGAGGGCTATACCGGCAAGCCGTCGGTCACCGCACCGGAATGCCGGAAAGAGCAGATCCCGGCGGTCGAGCGGTTTTTCATCATGATGGGCAACTATCTGACCCTCGACTTCGGTGAGAGCTATTTCCGGTCGATCTCGGTCGTCGATCTGGTCATCGAGAAGATGCCGGTGTCGATCACGCTGGGGCTCTGGTCCACGCTGATCGCCTATCTGGTGTCGATCCCGCTGGGCATCCGCAAGGCGGTTCACGACGGGTCGAGCTTTGACACCTGGACAAGCGGCATCATCATCGCGGCCTATGCGATCCCCGGGTTCCTGTTCGCGATCCTGCTGATGGTGGTATTTGCGGGGGGAAGCTATTACCAGTGGTTCCCGCTGCGCGGGCTGACCAGCGACAACTGGGCCGAGCTGTCACTGTGGGGGAAGATCGTCGACTACCTCTGGCACATCACCCTGCCGGTGACGGCGCAGCTGATCTCGTCCTTTGCCGTCCTGACTCTGCTGACAAAGAACAGCTTTCTGGACGAGATCAAGAAGCAGTACGTCCTGACCGCGCGGGCAAAGGGCCTTTCGGAAAGCCGCGTGCTCTACGGCCATGTGTTCCGCAACGCGATGCTGATCGTGATCGCCGGGTTTCCGGGGTTGTTTCTGGCGGTGTTCTTCGGGTCGAGCCTGCTGATCGAGGTGATCTTCTCGCTGGACGGGCTGGGCCAGCTTGGTTTCCGCTCGGCGGTGGAGCGTGACTATCCGGTGATCTTCGGCACGCTGTTCGCCTTCGGGCTGATCGGCCTGGTCGTCGGTATCCTTTCCGACCTCATGTATGTCTTCGTCGATCCCCGCATCGACTTCGAAAGGCGCGGATGATGGCGCTTTCGGCCCTAAATCAGCGGCGCTGGCGGAACTTCAAGGCGAACCGGCGGGCTTATTGGTCGCTGTGGATCTTTCTGGTCCTTTACGGCATCTCGCTGTTTGCGGAACTGATCGCCAATGACCGGCCGATCCTGGTGCAGTATCAGGGCAGCTATTACACCCCGGTCTTCAAGTTCTACCCCGAGGTGGCCTTCGGGGGCGACCTGCGCACCGAGGCAGACTACACCACGCCCGAAGTGCAATGCCTGATCGTGTCGGGCGGGTCGCAGGACTGCTGGGACGACCCCGAGGGCATCAAGGCCGAGGTCAACGCCTCGGGCACGGCCTCGGGACAGCCGGTGCAGAAAGGCTGGATGCTCTGGCCGCTGATCCCCTTCAGCTACAACACCATCGTCGATACCGGAGGGGTCGCGCCGGGCAAGCCCTCGGCGATGAACTGGCTGGGGACCGACGACACCAGCCGCGACGTGCTGGCGCGGATCATCTACGGCTTCCGGCTGTCGGTCACCTTCGCGCTGATCGTGACGCTGCTCAGCTCGGTCATCGGCATCGCGGCGGGCGCGGTGCAGGGCTATTTCGGCGGTCTGACCGACCTTCTCTTCCAGCGCTTCATCGAGCTGTGGTCCTCGGTTCCCACGCTTTACGTGATCATCATCCTGACCGCAGTCTGGTCGAAAAGCTTCTGGCTTCTGGTGTTTCTCATGGTGCTGTTCGGCTGGACCGGGCTTGTCGGTGTCGTCCGGGCCGAGTTCCTGCGGGCGCGGAACTTCGAATATGTCCGCGCCGCCAGGGCGCTGGGCGTGGCCGATTGGCAGATCATGTTCCGCCACGTTCTGCCCAATGCCATGGTTGCGACGCTGACGCTGCTGCCCTTTGCCGTCACCGGGGCGATCGGGACGCTGGCAAGCCTGGATTACCTCGGCTTCGGCCTGCCCGCGGATCTGCCCTCGCTGGGCCAGTTGACCCGGCAGGCGCAGCAGAACCTCCAGGCCCCGCATCTGGCCTTCATCGCCTTCTTCACCTTCGCGATCATGCTGTCGCTTCTGGTCTTCATCTTCGAGGGCGTCCGCGATGCCTTCGACCCGCGGAAGACCTTCAGATGAGCGTGCTTGAGGTCAGGGACCTGAGTGTCACCTTCCGCCAGGAGGGGCGCCGGATCGAGGCGGTGCGGGGCGTGTCGTTTACCGTCGACAAGGGCGAGACGGTGGCGCTGGTCGGGGAAAGCGGCTCGGGCAAGTCGGTCACGGCGCTGTCCACGGTGGGCCTGTTGTCCGACAATGCCGAAGTTGCGGGATCGGTCACCTACAACGGCACGCAGATGGTCGGCGCCAGCGAACGCGAGTTGCGCAAGGTGCGGGGCAACGACATCAGCTTCATCTTCCAGGAGCCGATGACGAGCCTGAACCCCTTGCACACCATCGAAAAGCAGCTGGCCGAAAGCCTTGCCCTGCACCAGGGCCTGTCCGGCGACAAGGCCCGCGCCCGGATCGTCGAGTTGCTGGGCAAGGTCGGCATCCGCGACGCGGAAAGCCGCCTTGGTGCCTATCCGCACCAGCTGTCGGGCGGGCAGCGGCAGCGGGTGATGATCGCGATGGCCTTGGCCAACGGGCCGGAGCTTCTGGTGGCCGACGAGCCCACCACGGCGCTGGACGTGACGATCCAGGCGCAGATCCTTGACCTTCTGGCCGACCTGAAACGGGCCGAGGGGCTGAGCCTTCTGTTCATCACCCATGACCTGGGCATCGTCCGCCGCATCGCCGACCGGGTTTGCGTGATGCAGGGCGGCGAGATCGTCGAACAGGGCAGCACGGCCGAGATCTTCGCCAATCCGCAGCATCCCTACACGCAAAAGCTGCTGGCCGCCGAGCAGAAGGGCGGCCCGCCTCCGGTGCCGGCAGGGGCCGCCGAGGTGGTGCGGACCGATGCGCTGCGCATCTGGTTCCCGATCCAGAAGGGCCTTCTGCGCAAGACCGTGGGCCATGTGAAGGCAGTGAACGACGCGACCCTGTCAGTCCGCGCGGGCGAGACGTTGGGGATCGTCGGCGAAAGCGGTTCGGGCAAGACCACGCTGGCTCTGGCGATCCTGCGGCTGATTCCTTCGACCGGGACAGTCACCTTCCTGGGCCGCGACCTGCAAAGCCTGGGCCGCGCCGAGTTGCGCAGTCTGCGTCGCGAGATGCAGGTGGTGTTCCAGGACCCCTACGGAAGCCTCTCTCCCCGGATGACGGTGGAGGAGATCATTGCCGAGGGTCTGGGTGTCCACGGCGTCGATCCCGGCCACAACCGCACCGAGATGGTCGCGGGGATCATGGCCGAGGTCGGTCTCGACCCGGCCACGATGCAGCGCTACCCGCACGAATTCAGCGGTGGCCAGCGCCAGCGCATCGCCATTGCCCGGGCAATGATCCTGCGGCCGAAACTGGTGGTGCTGGACGAACCGACCAGTGCCCTGGACATGACGGTTCAGGTCCAGATCGCCGATCTCCTGCGCGAGTTGCAGCGGAAATGGGGCCTCGCCTACATCTTCATCAGCCACGACTTGCGGGTGATCCGAGCCATGGCACACAAGGTCATGGTGATGCAGTCGGGCGATGTGGTCGAATCCGGCGACTGCGAAGCCGTGTTTACCAATCCGAAAACCCCCTATACCAAAGCCCTGATGGCCGCCGCCTTCGGAGCCTGATGCTTGAAGCTGCTTTTCGTCCACCAGAACTTTCCGGCCCAGTTCCTGCACCTGGCGCCCGAGATGCAGCGCCGCGGGCACGATGTGCGGGCACTCACCGACGCGACCAACGACAAGACCACGGACATCCCCACCCTGCGTTACAGCTACAAACCGCAGGAGGTGGACCCCAAGGCCACGCGGCTGGGCCGCAACTTCACGGTGATGAGCGACCGGGGCGTCGTGGTGGCCCGCTTTGCGCGGAAACTGCGCCAGGAAGGCTATGTGCCGGACGTGATCTACGGCCATTCGGGCTGGGGCGAGACGCTGTTTCTGAAAGAGGTCTGGCCCGAGGCGAAACTTCTGGTCTTTGCCGAGTTCTACTATCGGGGTCTGGGAGCAGATACCGGCTTTGACCCCGAGTTTCAGGCTCGGGGCTTTGATCAGGTGATGATCGCCCAGTCCCGCTCTGCCTACATGGCGCAGGCCCTGGTCCACTCCGATGGCGGGGTCTGCCCGACCGAGTGGCAGGCCGGCACGCACCCCCCGGCGCTGCGCAGACTGCTTGAGGTGATCTTCGACGGGGTCGATTGCGACCGGCTTGCCCCGAACCCTCTGGCCAGCTTCGTGCTGCCGAACGGCCGGATCCTGCGGCGGGGGGACGAGGTTCTGACCTTCGTCAACCGCAACCTGGAGCCCTATCGCGGCTATCATGTCTTCATGCGCGCCTTGCCGGATGTTCTGGCGGCCAGGCCCGAAGCGCAGGTCGTGATCGTGGGAGGCAACGAGGTCAGCTATGGACAGGCGCCCCGGGAAGGCGGGTCGTGGAAGGACGTCATCCTGAACGAGGTGAGGGATCGGCTGGACCTGTCGCGCGTCCATTTCACCGGGCGGCTGCCCTATGATCGTCTGGTCGACCTGATGCATGTGGCCCGCGTCCACGCCTATCTGACCTATCCCTTCGTGTTGTCCTGGTCGATGGTCGAGGCCCTGGCCGCCGGGACGCTGGTCGTGGGTTCGGACACCCCGCCGGTAGCGGAAATGATAACGGACGGCGTCAACGGACGTCTGGTCCCGTTCTTCGATGTCTCGGCCTGGTCCGCAGCGCTGACCGACGCGCTGGCGCGACCCGAGGCCCATGACGGGATGAGAGAAGCCGCCCGGCGGATGGCGCGCGCGAAGTATGACCTGCGGTCGGTCTGCCTGCCCAGACAGGTGGACCTCCTGACCCGGCTTGCACGAAGCTGAGCGGCGCAGATCGCTGGCCGAAGCGGCGTGCTACACCGCCGACGAGTGCTTGGCCTTGGAATGGTCGTAGGCATCGAAGGCGCGCGCGATCATCCGCGTCAGGGGGCGGGCGCGGTCGGGGATGCGCAGGCCATCCTCGGTCACCCGGACCATGTCGCCGAACTCGGCCACGGCGGCCTGGAACAGGGTTTCGATCCGGTCGGGGCTGACGTCGAACCGCTGCAAAAGCTCGCTGCGCGACACCCGGAAGTCGCACATCAGCGCCTCGATGATCCTGGCGCGCAGCAGGTCCTCGCCCCGGAAGACATGGCCCTTGTGGGTCGAGAAGGAACCGGCGCGGATGGCCTTGGTATGCTCTGCCGTGCCCGAGGCATTCTGCGCAAAGCCTTGCGGGAACCGGCTGATCGACGAGGCGCCCAGCCCGATCAGGACGGGGGCGGGATCGTCGGTGTAGCCCTGGAAATTCCGGCGCAGGGTGCCGGTCTGAAGTGCGCGCGCCATGCCGTCTTCGGGGCGGGCGAAATGGTCGATGCCAACCTCGACATAGCCATCCCAAAGGAACAGCTGCCGCGCGGTTTCGAACAGGGACAGCCGTTCCTCCGGGGTTGGCATCGCGTCCGACGGGATCATCTGCTGGCGTCTGCTCATCCACGGGACATGGGCGTAGCCGTACAGCGCGACTCGGTCGGGCGAGAGGGTCAGAAGCTTCTGCACCGAATCGGCGATACGCGGTCCGGTCTGGAACGGGAGGCCATACAGGATGTCGGCGTTCAGGCTGGCGACGCCGCGGTCGCGGATCCGGGACGCCACGTCGCGGGTCAGTTCATAGCCCTGTTCCCGCCCGATGGCCTTCTGGATCAACGGATCGAAATCCTGCACACCGATCGAGGCCCGATTCATTCCGGCAGCGGCAAGCGCGTCAAGCCGGGAATCGTCGATTTCGTTCGGGTCGATCTCGACCGAAAACTCGCCTCCGGCTGCCATCGGGGCCACCGAAAAGACCGTATCGGACAGGTCGCGGATAAGATCGCCCGACAGAAGCGTCGGCGTGCCACCGCCCCAATGCAACCGGCTGAGCGAAACGCCCCGTGGCAAGTGGGCGCGCAAAAGCGCAAGCTCGGCTTTCAGGGTTTCCACATAGGCGCGCACCGGCTCGTCCGAGGTGGTGCCTTGCGTGCGACAGGCGCAGAACCAGCACAGGCGGCGGCAGAAGGGGACGTGGATATACAGCGAGATTTCGCTATTGTCCGGGATCGCCTCGATCCAGTTGACGAATGTGCCTGGTCCCACCTCTGGCCCGAAATGAGGCGCCGTCGGGTAGGACGTGTACCGCGGTACACGAGCGTCGAACAGACCGAGGCGGGCGAGTTGCGGGTCGTGGCTCATCCGACTATGCTAGAAGCGCGAGGGAGAGGGCTCCTTGATGCAGATCAACGTAAGGCGGCCAGAGTGATTGAGCATTCCATCCACGTTCAATGCGGAGAGTGCCCGATTCGCCACCGCGCGGTCTGCGCGCGCTGCGAGTCCGATGAGCTGGCCCGGCTGGAGCAGATCAAGTACTACCGCAGCTTTCAGGCCGGTCAGACCATCATCTGGTCGGGGGACCGTATGGAATTCGTCGGTTCCGTGGTCAGCGGGATCGCCACGCTGACGCAGACGATGGAGGACGGGCGGCGCCAGATGGTGGGTCTTCTGCTGCCGTCGGATTTCGTCGGTCGTCCGGGGCGGTCCACGGCGGCTTTCGACGTGACGGCGACAACCGACCTTGTCATGTGCTGCTTTCGCAAGAAGCCCTTCGAAGAGATGATGGCGACGACCCCGCATGTGGCCCAGCGATTGCTTGAGATGACGCTGGACGAACTGGACGCGGCGCGGGAATGGATGCTGCTGCTTGGGCGCAAGACTGCACGCGAGAAGATTGCCTCGCTGATCTCGATCATCGCGCGCCGCGATGCGGCCTTGCACCTGCGCCGGTCCTCGGGGGCGCTGACGGTCGATTTGCCGCTGACCCGCGAGGAAATGGCCGACTATCTGGGACTGACCCTGGAAACCGTCAGCCGCCAGATCAGCGCGCTGAAGCGCGACGGCGTCATCAGCCTGGAAGGCAACCGGCACGTCACGATCCCCGATTTCGACCGCCTTCTGGAAGAGGCCGGCGATGACAGCGATGGCGGCCTGCTGGTCTGAACGACCGATGAGCACACGCCCAAGGTGAATGCTGCCAGGCAAAGGACGCTTTCCTGCCGGGATGCCTTGCTGGTTTTGACGGCCCTTTAACCCATTGGCCCCAGTCTCTTTTCAAGCGGCAAAAGCGTCAAGGATTTCCAACGCTTGCCTTAGTTGGGCGACTTGGTGCAGGAAAGCCATATGTGCCCCATGGCAGCAGTCGCCTTGCGCGATATGGCTTTCTCGCGAAACGCGAATGGGCTATCGGTTGGCGGCAACAGATACGCTTCCGTCGGGAGAAGAAGATGAGCACATCCATCAGGCAAGCCCTTCTGGTTGGCGCATTGCTGCCCATCGGATTTGCCGCCAGCGCCCAGGACAAGGGATTTGTCCAGCTGACCTACGGCACGATCGATGTGACCAACGGCTATTCCGACCGCGACTACATCGGGCTGAATTCGCGCTTTGTCATGAGCTCGGGCACCGCGATCCTGCTGGATATCAGCGCACAGGACCGCGAAGAGAACGTGACCTCGGTCGGTATCGGCGCAGAAGTCTCTGCCGGTCCGGGCCGCCTGCGCTTTTCGATCGAACATTCCAACTCGGATCTCGGCGCAGCGCCGGACTGGAAATATGCGTTGGGCTATCGCTACAACTCGGGTCCCAGCACGATCCTCGACTTCGAGATCAGCCGGGTGAAATACGAAGGCGACATCAGCGCGACCAGTCTGCGTGGCGAGGTGGTCAGGTATTTCCCTGAAATGTCCAATGGATCCTACATCGTGGCCCAGCTTCGTGCGGCGGTGACCGAGCCCAGCGGGGCAGCTGACACCGGCTATGACGTCGCAGCTGTGGCGACGCTGATCACGAAAGGGGGGCTGAACATCGGGGCGGAAATCGGTTTTGGCCAGATCTCCTACGACCTTACCCCGCTTGCGCCGGTGAACAACGATTACACCGCGTTCAAGCCCTTCCTGTCCTATCGGCTCTCGGACAACGCCGAGGTCATCCTGCGGGGTGAATTCGTCAACACCGATCTGTACGATCTGACTGGCGCATCCATCGGCATCAAATTCGGCCTATGACGGCAGCGGCAATCGTCTTTCTGGTTGCCTGGAACGTCACGACGACCTTTCTTGCCTTGCTGGTTCTGCTCCGTCAGGTGGCAGTGACCCTGCTGTTCCATTTCGGACGGCGCGGGGCCGAGTCTCGGCCGGTTCCCGACGCAGAGCTGCCAAGGGTGACGGTGATCGTTCCGGCCCACAACGAAGAGCGGGTGATCCGTGGTTGCCTCGACTGCCTGACGCGGATGGACTACCCGGCTGACAGATACGAAATCATCGTGATCGACGACCGATCGCGGGATGGGACAGGGGCCATCGCGGATGACTTTGCCGCCCGCCACCCCTGTGTCCGGGTCATCCACCGGCCCCAAGATGCCGCGCCGGGCAAACCGGCGGCGCTTCTGGATGCGATCAACAGCTCGACGTCCGAAGTCCTGGTCTTCTTCGACGCCGATTACCTTCCTCCTCCGCACATCATCCGGCGCCTGGTCGCGCCCTTCGCCGATCCGCTGGTGGGCGCGACAATGGGTCGGGTCGTGCCGTACAACGCCAACGCCAACATGCTGACCAAACTTCTGGATCTGGAGCGGCGCGGAGGCTATGTCGTCGACCAGGAGGTGCGGCACCGGATGTCGCTCTTGCCGCAGTTCGGCGGTACGACGGGTGCGGTGCGGCGGTCCGCGCTGGAGGCTGTGGGCGGCTGGAACACCGTCTCGCTGGCCGAGGACACCGACCTGACCTATCGCCTGTTCATCGCGGGCATGAAGGTGGCCTATGTGGCGGATGCCGAATGCTATGAGGAAAGCCCCGAGACCTGGCAGGTCCGCTATCGCCAGGTCAAGCGCTGGGCGATCGGACACAACGACTGCCTTGGCCGCTATTTCCTTGCGACGCTGGGGGCGACGCGCCAGCCCCTGATGGCCCGGCTTGACGCGGCTTTGGTGCTGCTGGTCTACACGGTGCCCAGCCTGGTGCTGTTGAACCTGGTCATCGCCCTGGCGATGCCCGCGCAGCTGGGCGAGACCTGGGCGAGCCTGTCGATCATGACAATGTCACTGACCCTGTTTACCGGCATCGGCAATTTCGCGCCCTTCTACCAGATCGCGGCAGGATGCGTTTCCGATGGACAGCGTCGGGCCTTTTCTGCGGTGCCCTTCCTGTTCGTGTCGTCCTTTACCAGCCTGTTGGCCTGTAACGTCGGAGTCCTGCAACTGTTGAAGGACAAGCTGCTTGGCATCACCACGCAATGGGACAAGACCCAGCGGTTTCGTAGCAGTTCTTGAGGGGCGGCACCGGTGCTGAACATCCTGATCGCCGTTGTCGTCTACGAATGTCTTGTGGCGCTGGCTTTCATCCTGTGCTGGCGCCTGGTGCGCGATGTGGACACGCGCCTGCCGATCCTGACCACAGATGGACACGACATGCGTCATAGGTCAGGCACTTTGGCGGCGGGTTCGCAGGTGCCTGACCGACCAGGGGCTCTGTGGCAGGTCCTCGCCCTGCTTCTGGGTGCCGTGGCGCTGGGGGGCGTCGCCTTGTCGCTGTCGGGGACGTTGGCCGACCTGAGCAACGCGCTTTCTGCCGCCGATACGGTTGCGCCGGACGGGCGGATCGACCCGACCCTGCTGAAACTGGCTCTTCCGGTCGGCCAGCTGGCGATTCTGCTGGCCCTGTTCCCGCGCTTCCGCAACGCGGTGCAATTTCCGGCGATCATCGTGCACCTGTTCCTGATCGTCTTCTGCCTGCTGGTCACGCTGCTTGATCCGGTCCGGATCGAGACCGGCAAGCCGACCCTCGCGCCGATCTTTGCGACCAACCTGGTGCTGCTGGTCCTGACCCACGGGCTCCTGACGCTCTTGTTCTGCCGCAACTGGCGCGAGCTTGTCGGCTCGGTCCTGCTGGCTGCCCTTGCGGGCGGCATTCTGGCCCTGGGAAGCATGGCCATTGCGCTGATCTCGTCCCTGTTGGGCGGGCCGCTGTTCTTTTTCCAGCTTTATCTCGTCTCGGCCTTTGGGATCTTCGGGCTGTATTTCTGCGTCACGGGGATCCTTCTGGCGCTTTGGGACAGGAACTAGGGGCGGCAGAGGTCAGCCAGACCGCGCAAAGCTGGATGCCTTCGACAATGCCCAGAGCCAGACATGAAGGCGCGGCGGCTGACAGCGACCCGATCTGACCCGGAAAGATCAGCATCAGGATGGCCGCGACACGGGTTTCGCACGCAGTCTGCGGCAGTCAAGCATCAAACCTGTGACGGAAGGTCAAAGCTCAGAAAGGGGTGGGCGCAGAGAATGTCACCCGTTGCCCGGTCGCGGGATGGTGCAGCGACAGGGTCTCGGCGTGCAGCATCAGGCGGGAATGGTCGGACAGGGTTTCCGGGGCATAGATCTGGTCGCCAAGGATCGGGTGGCCCAGCGACAGCATGTGAACGCGAAGCTGGTGGCTGCGCCCGGTATGCGGGGTCAGGCGGACGCGGGTTTCGCGGTCCGTCCGATCTATCACCTGCCAGTCGGTGACGGCCGGGCGACCGTGGACGGGATCGACCTTCTGCCGTGGCCGATAGTCCCAGTCGCTGCCCAGTGGCAGGTCTACAGTGCCGCTGTCCGGCTCCAGACGGCCCATCAGCCGGGCGACATAGGTCTTCAGCGCGCGGCGCTGTTCGAATTCCTGCCCCAGAAAACCCTGCGCCTGCTTCGTGCGGGCAAAGATGATGACCCCGGAGGTGTCGCAATCCAGCCGGTGCACCGTCAGCGCATCCCAGCGGGCCGCTTGCAGGCGGGAGATCAGGCAATCCTGCCGGTTCGCCAGCTTGCCGGGGACAGTCAGAAGGCCCGCTGGCTTGTTCACGACAAGGATCGCTGCGTCCTCGTGCAGGATGTCAAGCGGCACATCCGGCGGGTCGTAGGCGAAATCCGGGATCAGCGAGGGCTTATGCAATCCTGTGGCCTTCAGCAAGGAGGCGGTCATGCAGATGACGGATATGGGCTGGGCCGACTTCGCAACAGCCCCCGATCAACGTCGCACCCTGCGTGACCCAGTGCAGCGCAAAGTCGGTATAACGCTCGGGTGTAAGGTCATGACGGGCGCAGTATTCCGCGGCGCTGGTGCCGTGAGTGTGCGGCGTGATTTCGGAAAACCCGTTGGCATAGGCGCCGAAAGGGAGGCCGAGGGGCCTCAGGGCCTCCAGTGCCGCCGACATCGCCTCGGGCATCGAGCAGTTGGCAAGGACGGCATCGGCGGGAGTTTCGGCGAGCACCTCGGCGAGCGCCGCGACAGGCTCGCCAGAGCGAAGTCTGCTACCGTCGCGGTCCTGGACCGAGACCGACAGCCAGACCGGGCGGTCGGTGGTTCGGGCGCCGCGCAGGGCGCCTCGGGCAAGGTCCAGCGAGGAGATCGTCTCGATCAGGATCACGTCGACATGAGGCGCCATGATCCGGGCCTTTTCGGCATAGAGTGCCGCCGAAACCTCGACCGGCGGGGTCAGGTCGGGGCGGTAGCTTTCGCCCAGCGGGCCCATCGACCCGGCGATCAGCCCCCGGCCTGCGGTAGCGCGGGCCTCATGCGCCTCGGCCAGGGCCCGGAGATGGAGCGCATGGTAGAGCGCGTCGAGCCCATGCGGGACAAGGCGATCATGCAGGATGTTGTAGGTGTTGGTCGTGGCCAGGCTGGCCCCGGCGGCGAAGTAGTCTTCGTGAATCGCGCGGACCAGACCGGGGTGGTCGATCATCACCCGCGTCGCCCAGAGGGGGCCGGGATCGCTGCCCGCGCGGGCAATGAGTTCCTGGCCCATGCCACCGTCGAGAAGGGTGATTTCGGTCATCATCTGTCCTGTCGTTGCGCCTCGGGCCGGCCCCGGAGGGTTTCACACCCTCCGGACCTCCCGTGGAGTATTTGAGAAAAGAGCAAGCACAATTCCAGTCGAATTGGTCAGATCGCGTCGCGGAAGACTTCCGAGAGAAGGGGGACAAGCCAGTCTTCGTCGGCCTTCGTGAAAGCGGCGGGAGTGTTGCTGTCAAGGTCGAGGACGCCGAGCAGCTTTCCCTTGCCGTTCCAGACCGGGAGGACCAGTTCGGATCTCGTCGCGGATGAGCAGGCGATGTGACCGGGGAAAGCGTCCACGTCGGGGACGTTCTGGACCTGGCCGGTGCGGGCGGCGGCGCCGCAGACGCCACGGGAGAACGGGATCACCAGGCAGCCATGGCCACCCTGATACGGGCCGATCTTCAGGAGTTCCGGGGCAGTGACGCGGTAGAAGCCGGTCCAGTCGGCGAAGGGATGCGCGTGGTGGATCTCGCAGACGACAGTGGCCATCAGCGCCACGGTGTCGGTTTCGCCATGGGTCAGCGACCGGATGGCGGCGGTGATGGCGGAGCGGTCGATGTCAGTAGCCAAGGGCGCACCCGTCCTTTCTGGGGTCCGAGGCGCCGACCAGCACGTCGCCGTCGATGCGGATCGCCTGCGCTCCGCCAAGGGGTGTGTCGGGGATGGTCACATGGTGGCCCATCGCGGCCAGGTCGGCGCGGACCCGGTCGGAGTAGCCGCGTTCGACCTCCATCCCGTCGGGTCCCGAAAAACAGCGCGGGGCGTCGATCGCGGCCTGAAGGTCCATGCCGTAATCGACGAGGTTGCTGACGAACCGCGCATGACCGCAGGGCTGATAGGCCCCGCCCATCACGCCGAAGGGCATGAGGACGCGACCGTTCTGCCGGATCATTCCGGGAATGATCGTGTGCATCGGGCGCTTGCCCGGCCCGGCCTCGTTCGGGTGGCCCTCGGTCAGGGTAAAGCCGGCGCCCCGGTTCTGGAAGTTGATGCCGAACTTCGACGAGGCGAAGCCGGAGCCGAAGCCCCAGAAGACCGAGTAGATCAGCGACACCGCCATCCGGTCGCGGTCGACCACGGTGATGTAGATCGTGTCGCGATGCACCGCCTCGGTCAGGGGCGCGGCGGCTGGCATGGCGCGGTTGGGGTCGATCAGGGCGGCCAGTTTCGCAGCCGTTTCGGGCGCGAGCATGTGGTCCAGCCGGGTCGTGTGGTCCGGGTCGGCGATGAAGCGGTTGCGGGCATCGTAGGCGAGCTTTGTCGCCTCGGCTTCGATATGGGCGCGTTGGGCGCCGAACGGGTCCATCGCGGCAAGGTCGAAGTGCCGGAGGATGTTCAGAAGCAGGATGGCGGTGGCACCCTGGCCGTTGGGCGGGTGTTCGACCAGGTCAATCCCCTGGTAGGGGCCCGAGACCGGGACAGTGTAGTCGCAGGCGGTGGCGGCAAGGTCGTCCAGACTGTGTGTCCCGCCCAGGGCGCGCAGCGAGGCGATCATGTCCGCGGCCACCTCGCCCTCGTAGAATCCGGCCCGGCCTTCCCGCGCGATGCGGCGCAGGACTTCGGCCTGTCCGGGTGCGCGGAAGATCTGCCCGACGGTCGGGGCCTTGCCGCCGAAGGAGTAGAAGTCGCGCGCAGCACCCTGCAGGCAGGGCAGGTCTTCGGCCCAGTCGAACGCCACCCGCGGCGCGACGGGGATGCCTTCCTCGGCATAGCGGATGGCCGGGGCCAGCACTTCGGCGAGCGACTTCAGCCCATAGTCGGTGTTGAGGCGACAGAAGGCATCGATCGCTCCGGGCAGGGTGACGGCTTCGATCCCCCGGATCGGCACCGCCGTCAGACCGCGCGCCCGCAGGTCGGCGGCGTTCAGGCCCTTCGGAGCGCGCCCCGAGCCGTTCAGCGCGATGATCTCTTCCGAGCCGGGCGGCTTTATCAGGGCAAAGCAGTCGCCACCGATCCCGGTCATCTGTGGCTCTGCAATACCAAGCACGACCGCCCCGGCAATTGCCGCGTCGACGGCATTGCCGCCGGATTTCAGGATTTCGATGGCGACCTGGGCCGCAATCGGATGCGATGTCGCGCAGAGGCCGTTCGCGGCATAGACAGCAGAGCGGCCGGGCAAGTGAAGATCGCGCGACCCGCCGCCCGGTGCAGTGTGAACGGCCCCGATATCCGAACGCCCCATCTCCACGCCTTTCCTTGCCTTCAACTTGTTGCGGTGAACGACCGGATGGTGTCCGGCTGATCCAGCAACTGCCGTGCAAGCTACGGCCGGCAAGGCGGGAAGCCAAGGGGCAAGAACCCCTGGCGCCCGGTGAGAGGTGGACGTTGGTTCGGGCGCCAGGGTGCGGCTTTTGCCGCTGGTCGGGTTTGCCCCGGGACCGCGCCGCAAGCGTCACGCCATCGTGATCGCACTGTGGCAAATGCGCAGAATTGAAACTTATCGACCCGTGTCCGGCACCGCATGGCCCACCGATCTGCCGAAGGCGGCCCGGCAAGCGAGACGTCAGCCGGACCCGAAACCGGAACTGCGGTCGTGCGGGGAAAGGGTGCCCAAGCTCTCCCCTGTGGCGACAAGGGCGAAGGAAAGCCGGTTCTTGCCATCGACGCGGGCATAGGTCAGGTCCATGCTCAGCGACCGGATCAGATGCCAGCCGAACCCACCCTCCGGCAGGTCGTCGAGGGCGAGGTCGGGCCCGCCGGGAAGCCGGCCTGTTGGCATTTGACCCCCGGGCATCGGACGACCTTCATCAACGACAAGGCACCGCAAGAGGCCATGTTCCTTCATGAGCCGGACTTCTACCCTGCCCCCGGTTCCGCCATAGGCATGCTCGGCCACGTTGTTCAGCACCTCGGCAAGAACAACCTCGGCCAGGCCGCGATCCGTGCCAGCAAGGTCAGAGAGCGGCGGAGACGACAGCAGCCGTTTCAGCGCCCCCCGGACGGAGACCGGATCGGCCTGAATCGTCAGGCTGAGCCCGGGCGTTCGAGGATCCTGGTCAGGCACTTGCAGCTTGGGCAACGGCGACCTCAAGCGAGGGGTGAATCGTGAAGACACTGTCCATCCGGGTCAGGCGAAACACCTTTTCGACAGTCGGCGTAAGACCGGACAGTTCCAGCACCCGATCCGGCCCCAGAAGCTTTTTCACCGCCACAATGGCCCCAAGCCCGGAGGAGTCGAGAAACTGGACCCGCGCCATGTCCAGTACCACACGGGCCGGGCCGTCGCGGGTGACGTCACGCATCTTTTCCTTGAACTGGATGGCCGTTGCGGCGTCGATCCGGTCTTCCATCACCACGACCGAAATCACCTTGGGTCTTGTCTGAGTCTGCAGTTGCATGGCGCATTCCCTTTCTTGCCGTTGCAGCAAGATACGGGGCAAAGCATGAACAACTGGTAAGCGTCAGTTGAGCTGGAAGGTCAACGGATAGCGCCCGTCCTCGAAATCGCCGAACAGGTCGCCAAGATCGGGGTGATCGACAGGCTCGCCGGTTTCGTCGGGCACAAGGTTCTGCTCGGACACATAGGCCACATAGTAGCTTTGGCCGTTTTCGGCGAGCAGGTGATAGAACGGCTGGTCCTTCGAGGGGCGGCTGTCTTCGGGGATGTTGTCGTACCATTCCTCGGTGTTGGAAAACATCGCGTCCACGTCGAAGACGACACCACGAAAGGGGTGCTTTCGATGACGAAGCACCTGACCGATATGGTACTTGGCGTGCGTGGTCTGCATCGACGTCAGTCCCCCGGAATTTCTTTACGCCCTTGCGCACATACTGTCCACTTTGCCGCGCCGTCGGCAGGGAAACAGTCTGTGGGCGATGCCCCGACAGTCTGCTAACCTCCCGTCTCCTCGCGCGTTTCTGATGTGCTCGCCGGGCCTTCCCCATTTCATCCCGGCAGCGAATAGTCTAAACTCGCAGCAAAAGAAAAGTGCACGAGGGGCAAATGAGCAGGTTTCTCCGTGCGTCGCTGGTGGTCCTTTGCCTTGCCTCTTGCGGGGGAGGTGGCAACTACTCGGCGCCGAGGCAGTTGGACGATGCATGCGCGATCCTGCGCGAGCGCCCGCAATACCGGCGGGCGATGGAGCGGACCGAGCGCCGCTGGGGCATCCCGATCCACGTCCAGATGGCCACGATCTACCAGGAGTCGAAATTCGTCGGCAATGCGCGGACGCCGCACACCTTTGCGCTGGGCGTGATCCCGATGGGGCGGCAAAGCACGGCCTACGGCTACAGCCAGGCGCTGAATTCAACCTGGGAGGAGTACCAGAACAGCGCCGGAAACCGTCGGGCCAGGCGCGACGACATCGGGGACGCGACCGATTTCATGGGCTGGTACATGGACGAATCCGCCCGCACACTGGGGATTTCCAGGGACAACGCCGAGGCGCAGTATCTTGCCTATCACGAGGGCCGCACCGGATACGCCAACCAGTCCTACCTGAACAAGCCCTGGCTGGTCGAAGTGGCCGCACGGGTGGGATCGCGGTCGGCGATGTATCGCGATCAACTGGCCTACTGCCGCTAAGTCGCGGTGCAGCGGGTCAGTTGCGGCGCGCCGAGGTTTCGGCGCTGATGTCGAAAAGCCGTGCGCCCAACTGCACGCCCTTCTTCATCTCGCCCAGGATCACGGTCGTCTGCGCTCCAAGGTCGTCCGTGATGACCCATTGCCGCAGCTCTACCGGGTTGGCGGTGAACACCAGTTCGATCGAGCCATACTCGGGGTGCTCGGGGTCCTGCGCCCGAACCCGGGTCGAGGTTCCGTCCTCGGTGTGACCGACGACCATCTTCGCGCGCGCAAGGTCGACGTTCGCGGCCAGGATAAGGTTCAAGGGCGTGCGTTTCAGCGGATACTGCTCGGGCGGCTGGTTCGACTTCGCATCGAAGATCGCGACCTGCTGGCCCCCGGCAATGACCAGGCTGCGGTCCGGCGGCGCGTATTCGAACCGGACGCGACCGGGGCGCTTGATGAAGATCTTCCCGGTCGAGATCGTGCCGTCGGAGTTCACCTGGGTGAAGTCGGCTTCGACCGTGGTCAGGCTGTTCAGGTAGTCAGAGATCGTGCGAAGCGGAATCTTCTCGGCCATGGCCGGAAGCGGAAGCAGGAAGGCGAGCGGGGCCAGAAGGGCAAGACGACGGTTCATTCCCCCCATATAGCTGCTGCAATCGTGGCTTGCACCCCCGGTCGGCGGCGGCTCGCCGGGAATTGCCATGGCCGTGATCGGGTGTGACGACGGTTTCGTGCGCCGGGTCGGGGGGTTGCAACAGAAGATTCGATAAAAAGGCGCATTACCAGAAGGATATTTCACTCATTATCCTTCATTGCGCTGATTTCACCAGAAAATCCCGCAGAGGCCGCGATATCTTCATCCAAACATGGTGGCGACGGAGGCGGGCATGAAGGTCGTGGTTCTTGGCGCAGGTGTGATCGGTGTCACCTCTGCCTGGTATCTGGCGCAAGCCGGGCACGAGGTGACGGTCATCGACCGCCAGCCCGCGCCGGCGCTGGAGACCTCGTTCGCCAACGCGGGCGAGATCAGCCCCGGCTATGCCTCGCCCTGGGCGGCCCCTGGCATTCCGGTGAAGGCGCTGAAGTGGCTGTTCATGGAACATGCGCCCCTGATCGTGCAGCCCAGACCCGACTGGGCCAAGATCAGCTGGATGGCGCGGATGCTGATGAACTGCACCGCCGAGGCCTATGCGGTGAACAAGTCGCGCATGGTCCGGCTGGCGGAATACTCCCGCGATTGCCTGATCCAGCTGCGGGCCGATACCGGGATTTCCTACGATGAACGGACGCAGGGCACGTTGCAGCTGTTCCGCACCGAAAAGCAGGTTGCGGCGGCGGAAAAGGATATCGCCGTCCTGAAAGCGGATGGCGTGCCGTTCGAGGTGCTGGATGCCGATGCCTGCGTTGCCGTCGAACCCGGTCTGGCAGCCGCGCGCAGCAAGATCGCCGGGGGGCTGCGACTGCCGGGTGACGAGACGGGCGACTGCTTCAAGTTCACCCGGAACCTGGCGCGTCTGGCCGAAGCGCAGGGGGTCACCTTCCGCTATGGCGTCAGCATCGACCGGCTTGAGGCCGAGGGCGACCGCATCAGCGCGGTCCATACCTCGCATGGCCGGGTCACGGCAGATGCCTTTGTCGTGGCGCTTGGGTCCTACTCCCCCGGTCTGGTGAAGGAATTCGGGATCAAGCTGCCGGTCTATCCGGTCAAGGGCTATTCGATCACCGTTCCTGTCGTGGACGAAGCCCGCGCGCCGGTGTCGACGGTGATGGACGAAACCTTCAAGATCGCGATCACCCGGCTGGGCGACCGTATCCGGGTCGGCGGCATGGCCGAGATCGCCGGTTTCGACCACAGCCTTTCGCCCAGGCGCCAGGCGACGCTGACCCATTCGGTCGAGGACCTGTTCGGCGGAGCGGGCGACCAAGGCCGGGCCAGCTTCTGGAGCGGCCTGCGTCCGATGACGCCCGACGGGACGCCGATCGTGGGCCGGTCGCCGATTGCGAACCTCTATCTGAACACCGGACACGGCACCCTGGGTTGGACGATGGCGGCAGGGTCGGGCCGTGTGCTGGCGGACATCCTGTCGGGCCGCAAGACCGAGATCGCCACGGCTGACCTTGGATACTCCCGCTACTTGCGCGCAAGACGGTCGGCACAACCCCAGACCGACAAGGCATTGCAACCCGCCTAAGGCGACGCGGACAGTTCAGGGGTCGAAGGCACCCCAGGGCACCAGAAATCGCAAGAATAGCCTGAATCGGCGGCCAAAAAACTGGATCGCCGGGCCTTTTGCCCGCAGACTGCAGCCTTGGGGGGCCATGCCTGGGGGAAGGCGGACGTGGACACGGGGCGGAACGGACTGATCGACTACGGACGGTTTCTGGCCGCGCTCGGTCTTGTCTGGTTCGACACGCAGGCGCCGGGGTTCCGGGTGGCCTATACCGCGCTGCCGTTCTACCTTGTCCTGCTGGCGATGCCGTCGAACTCCGGCGTGCTGGTCCAGGCCAAGCGGCTGTTGCTGCCGTTTCTGACCTGGTCGCTGGTCTTTGCCATGCTGCACACCGCGCTCGCGCTCAAAAGCCAATTGCCCCCGTTCGAGTGGTGGCGCTGGACCATGATCCTGTCCGGCACATGGATCCACCTGTGGCTTCTGCCTTTCGCCTTTCTGGCGGCTCTGGTGTCGCCCTGGCTTCGGCATCCGCTGGCCTCGCTTGGGGCGGCCCTTCTGGTGGCAACGCTGATCGTCCTGAACGGGTACCCTCAGACCGTCCCCTTCGGCCAGTGGGTGTTTGGAACGATCCCCGTCCTGGTCGGGATCGCCTATTTCTCCTGGGGTTGGAGACTTGCAGTCACCACGCTGTTTCTCGGCACGCTGATCCTGTTTCTTGGCCAGCCCTCGCCGGACAACATCACGATCCTTGTCGGCACCGGGCTTGCGCTTCTCTTCCTGTCGAACCACATGCCCGCCACGCCGCTTTCGGACTGGTGCGCGCGGGTGTCGCTCTTGCTGTATCTGTCGCATCCTCTGGTCATCATCGTCGGACAATCGCTGCGGATCACCTACATCGAGCTTGCGCTGTTTTCGCTGGTCGGCAGCGTCCTTCTGGCGCAGGTCATCGACACCGTCATTCAGGCGTCCAGGAAGGGCCAGCTGGACTACTGAGCGCCCCTCCGCTCGCCGGGCGGCCTGATTGTCATGCCAAGGAACCCCGGCGCCGATCCCCTCGGCAGAGGCCAGCCCTGTCCCCTCCGACAACGCCCAGACCTGATGCCGCAGACCAGCCGTCACCCCGCGCAAGGCGCAGGGCCGATGGCGAAGGCCCCGGGGGTCAGAGCCGGATCGACTGCGCCACCCGACGCAACTGGATGCGCGCCAGCCCCAGGTTCGCGGCTTCCCGCTCCAGCGTGACGCAGACCAGATAGCGCGGGTCGCCGTCCAGGGGGCGCAGAAGATGAAACCGCTGCCCCAGGGCGATCTGGATGTCCTCGACGTCCTGATGCGCGCCAAGCTCTGCCACCGCTTGCAGATTGGCCCGCGCAATCGCCAGCGTCGAGCGGATGGTCGCCTCGACATCGCCCGTCCCGACCTCGCGCGCCAGAACCTGGCCTGAAAGACTGTCCACCAGGCACCCGCCGCTGAACCCGCTGATCCGCCGCAGCCCGGACAGATCGACCGCCGCTACCCGGGTTGTCGGTCGCCGGGGTCGCAACAGAGGTTGCGGGGCAGGAGGTGCCGCGACCGGCCTTGTCACCGCGATCGGCTGACCCTCGGCCAGCGCCATCGCCTTGACCTGGGTCTTTGCCGCACCCTCGACCGGCGCAGGCACCACCCGCCGCACCAGCACGACCTTGCGATCCGCCCGGCTTTCGGCCTGCGGCAGCGCCTTCAACCAGTCGCCCGCCGTCTGGAACCGCGCGGCAGGCATCACGGCCATCGCCCGGTCGATCGTCTCGAGGAACCCCGCCGGATAGCCCACGACCGATCCCGCCAGGGGTTTGCACGGGTCGGGCCGCTTTTCCGCCATCGCCGCCAGCCGGCTCTGGCAGTTCGGCGGTGCCACGCCCGCAATCGCATGATACAGCGACGCCGCCAGCGCGTAGATGTCGCTCCACCGCCCGCTGTTGCCGCCCACCGTATACAGCTCGTGCGGCGAGTAGCCGTCCTTCACCACGCTGAGGCCCGAGTATTTCTCGACCGCCCCCGCCGCCGTCCGCCGCGCAGCACCAAAGTCGATGAGGATCGGCTCGCCCGCAGGCGTGACAAAGATGTTGTCCGGCGAGATGTCGCAATGCAGCAGCTGATTGTCGTGGATATAGCCCACCGCCGAGATCAGCTTGCCCGTCATGCGCACGATCATGTCCGGCGTCAGCTCGGTGCGGTTTTCCTCGATGATTTCCAGCAGGTCATGGCCGCGGATATAGTCCATCGCCATATAGGCGGTGTCGTTCTCCTCGAAGACCTGATGGACGCCGACGATGTTGGGATGCTTCAACCTGGCCAGGCTTCGCGCCTCGTTCAAAAAACTCTTGACGATCTTCCCCATATGGTCGCGCGTGCCCGAGGATCTTGCCCGGACCCGGGTCTGCGACCGGCGGCAGAAGGTCGACGAAAAGCACTCCTTGACCACCACATCCCGACCCAGACTGTCGGTCGCAAGATAGGTGATCCCGAAGCCGCCCGAATTGATGAAGCGGGTAATCCGGTAGGTGCCATGGAAAAGCGTCGTGCCCGGCAGCAGCTCGTCTCCGAATTCTGTCTGGGCCAGCGTTTCAGACGTATCGAATGCCATGATGTTTCAACAAGCCCCCTTCCCCACAAGAAGCTTGACGTGACCCTCGGGAGCGAAGCGGTTTCCCCGGCGAAGATCAGGCCGTTTATACAACTTCAGGTTGTGGTGCGATTCGGGCGGGATTGAGGCGAATTGATGTCTGAAATGCCACAAATACCTCAACCCCGGCGGGTTTTGCCGGGGTTGGCGTAGGGTCCGGTCAAAGTTTTACCGTTCTTCGACCAGAATCTCGCGCTTGCCGACGTGGTTGGCGCGGGTGACCACGCCCTGATCCTCCATCTGCTCGACCAGACGCGCGGCCTTGTTGTAGCCGATGCCCAGTTTCCGCTGGATGTAGCTGGTGGAACACTTCCGGTCCCGCGCCACGATCGCCACGGCCTGATCATACAGCGCGTCGTCCGATGCCTCGCCCGAGCCGAGGCCCAGCACCATGTCGATGTCCGAGGCCACCTCGTCCTCCGGCCCTTCGACCACGCCCGACATGTAGACCGGCGGGCCGAAGCTCTTCAGGTGGTTGACGATCTCTTCCACTTCCTCGTCGCTGACGAACGGCCCGTGGATACGGGTGATCTTCGCCCCGTTACCCATGTAAAGCATGTCGCCCGCGCCCAGCAGCTGCTCCGCCCCCTGTTCGCCAAGGATCGTGCGGCTGTCGATCTTCGACGTGACCTGGAAGGAAATCCGCGTCGGGAAGTTCGCCTTGATCGTGCCGGTGATGACATCGACCGAAGGCCGCTGCGTCGCCATGATGAGGTGGATACCGGAGGCCCGCGCCATCTGCGCCAGACGCTGGATGCAGGCCTCGATCTCCTTGCCCGCCACCATCATCAGGTCGGCCATCTCGTCCACGATGACGACGATATAGGGGAAGGGCTGCGGCGCGAATTCTTCCGTCTCGAAGACCGGATCGCCGGTTTCCTCGTCGAACCCGGTCTGGATCGTGCGCTTGAACATCTCGCCCTTGGCAAGTGCCTCGCGCACCCGGCCGTTGTAGCCCTCGATGTTGCGCACGCCCATCTTGGACATCTTGCGGTAACGTTCCTCCATCTCGCCCACGACCCATTTCAGGGCGACGACCGCCTTCTTCGGGTCCGTGACGACGGGGGACAGCAGATGCGGGATGCCGTCATAGACCGACAGTTCCAGCATCTTCGGGTCGATCATGATCAGCCGGCATTCCTCGGGCGTCAGCTTGTAGAGAAGCGACAGGATCATCGTGTTGATCGCCACCGATTTCCCCGACCCGGTGGTCCCGGCGATCAGAAGGTGAGGCATCTTGGCCAGGTTCGCCACCACCGGTTCGCCGCCGATGTCCTTGCCCAGTGCCAGCGGCAGCCGCATCTGGCTGTCGCCGAAGTCGCGCGACGACAGGATCTCGCGCAGGACCACCTTCTCGCGGTGGGCGTTCGGCAGTTCGATCCCGATCACGCTGCGCCCCGGCACCGTCGAGACACGCGCCGACAGCGCCGACATGGACCGCGCGATGTCGTCTGCCAGCCCGATGACGCGGCTTGCCTTCAGGCCCGGAGCAGGCTCCAGCTCATACATCGTCACGACCGGCCCCGGGCGCACCGCAGTGATCTCGCCCTTCACGCCATAGTCGTCCAGCACCGATTCCAGCATCCGTGCGTTTTCTTCCAGCGCCTCGTCCGAAAGCTGCATCCCCTGCACCTTGCTCGGGGCCGACAGCAGGCTCAGCGGCGGCAGTTCATAGGCCTGCGCCGCATCGTCGAACCGCAGTGCTGGCTGGCTCTCCGCCATCGCCTGCCGCGACGGAGCGGGCTTCTTCACCGCATGTTGCACCACCGCCTTGCGATCCTGGGCATAGGCCATCGGACGGGGTGGAGGCAGTTCGTCCTCCAGCTCATCCAGTCCGTCCATCGGATCCCTGTCCTCGGGGGCATAGTCCTCGGGCAGGCGGTCCCAGGCATCGTCCTCGGCAAAGACATTCTTCGGCAGGTCCTCGCCCGAGGCCCGGTCCTGCGCCCCATGCGCCGCAGCCGCCGCAGCCGCCACCGGCGGGACCGAACGGGGCAGGGGGCGGGTGTCGGCCATCAGCACCACCGGACCCTTCGGCCGCATCACCGGAGGCTCGATCCGGGCCGCAGGCGGCAACGGCGGCGGGGCCACCGGGAAATCGGGGCTGCGCATCACCCGGCTGCGGATCACGTCGGAAATCCGCGCCTTGATCCGCTCGTCCTGCGGCATGGCGGGGTTCCAGGAGGGCTCGCGCTCGATCAGCTCCGGCTCCGGCTCGGGCTGGGCCTTGCGGCGCAGACGTTCAAGGAGACCCGGCTTCTCCTTCACCGGGGCAGGGTCTGCTTCGGCATGACGCGGCTCGGCGTGACGCGGCTCGGGCCGCAGCGACCCCGGCACCGCCCGCGCGCTGTTCGCCCGCAGCGGCTTGGGCGCCATATCCGCCGTCACCGGCGGAACACCGCGCCGCGTCGCGGCCGGATCCCCGCGCAAGGCGACCGGCGGCTCATGGCGATGCACGGCAGCGCGCGCTTCGGCCCGGCTCCGCGCCCGGTCCTGCAAGGCGGCCGCGCCCTGCAGCGCCCCGCGCGCTCCGGCACCCAGCCCCTGGCGCAGCGTCGCATAGGCCATGACCGACCCCAGAAGCAGGAAGCGCTGGATCGCCTTCAACTCGTCCAGGTCAAAGCCGCACACGAACAGCATCATCGCGGCCAGACCGACAAAGGTCAGCAGCGACAGGACCTTCAGCCCGAATCCGGCCGATCCCGGCAGGATGCCCAGCAGCGACCCGGTCACCGTGTCCCCGAACAAGCCGCCCAGCCCGAAGGTATGCGTCCAGTCATGCCCCGGAACCAGCGTCGCGCAATGGACCGCCGCAAAGGCCACCGCGATCACCGCAAAGACCACCCGGCCGATCGCCCGCTCGCCGCCGCGATGGATCATGAAGCGCACGCCCCAGGCCGTGAAGATCATCGGGATCGTCCAGGCCCCCTTGCCGATCAGGATGATCAGCGTCGAGGCCATGGCCGCCCCGAACCGGCCCAGCAGGTTCTGCGCCGGTTCCTCGGTCGCCACCATCCAGCCCGGATCCTCGGGCGAATAGCTCCACAGCATCAGCGTGAACCCCAGGCCCACCAGCAGGAGGATCAGCCCCAGAAGCTCGCGCCCCCGGCGTTCCAGCATCGCCTGCGTGCCCTGGTCCAGAAGCGGATCGCGCTGCCGTGCCTGATACGAAGCCATTCGTCCCTCACTCACCCATAGATGCAGTCGCGCAAGCCTGTCAGCCCGCGCTGCGTTTCTTCCTGAGGGGCCACAAGGGCCACCCGGATATAACCCTTGCCGGGGTTCTCGCCCCCGACCTCGCGCGAGAGGTAAGCGCCGGGCAGAACCCGCACCCCCGTCTCGCGCCACAGCTTCAGCGCCGCCTGCTCGCCATCCTCGACCGGCAGCCACAGGAAGAACCCGCCCTCCGGTGCCTGATAGCCTTGCACCCCGGCGAAGATCGCATCCGCATCGCGGAACTTCGCCTGATACAGCGCGCGGCTTGCCTCGACATGCGCTTCGTCCGCCCAGGCCGCCTCGGCCACGCGCTGCAAGGGCAGGGGCAGCGGGGCGCCCGCAAAGGACCGCAGCTTGCGGATGCGGTTCATGCACTCCGGCCCTGCGGCCACGAAACCCGACCGCAGGCCGGGCAGGTTCGACCGTTTCGACAGCGAATGGAACACCGCCACCCGCTCGGGGTCCGCGCCCTGAGCCTCGGCGACCTGCAACAGGCCGGGCGGCGGCGTCTCGCGCCAGATTTCCGAATAGCACTCGTCGGCCAGCACCCGGAAATCGTGCTTTTCGGCCAGGGTCAGCAGGTCCGCCAGATAGTCCCGCGACGCCACCGCGCCCTGAGGGTTCGCGGGCGAACAGATATAGGCCAGCGCCACGCGGTCCAGCACATCCTTCGGCAGGCCGCCATAGTCCGGCAGAAACCCGGTGGCGGCGGTGGCGGGCACATAGACCGGGTCGGCCCCCACGGTCAGAGCGGCCACGGCATAGACCTGATAGAACGGGTTCGGCATCAGGACGACCGGCCTCTGGCCGTTCTTCGCTTCCGGGCACAGTGCGATGGCCGCGTTGAACAACCCTTCCCGCGTGCCGTTCAGCACCATCAGCCGGTCCTCGGCCATATCCACCCCATAGCGCCGTCCGATCCAGCCACGGATCGCCGCCAGCAGCTCGGGCGTGCCGTCGTTCGGCGGATAGACACCGAAGCCCGACAGGTTCGCCGCAAGGATCGGCCCGACGAACTCCGGCATCGCATGGCGCGGCTCGCCGATGGTCATGGCGATGGGCTCGCCCCCCGGAGGATGCGCGTCCAGAAGCCCCCGCAGACGCGGAAACGCATAGTCCGGCAGGTTCGAAAACCGCTCAGGAAACGCCATTACTGCCTCGATCGCGGGGTCTGAGCGCCCCGTTTGACCGGACGATAGCCGGGCGCGCGCCTCAGGTCCACAAAAAATCCTTCCCCATGAGAGGCTTGGGACCCCGTCTGTTGCATTTCCGCTGATGTGACTGGCGGGTTTGACCGCGGGGCCCGGACCTACGGCAGGTCTGCCGCCGATTGCACTAGTTGCAGGGTCACGGCGGCATAGAACACCGCGCTCGCCGCAAGCACGCAGAGATGCCAGATCGTGTAGTGGAACGGCAGCCGATGCCACAGGCAGAAGGCCACGCCCACCGAATACAGCACCCCGCCCAGCGTGATCAGAACCAGCACCGGGGTCGAAAGCGCGGCCAGAAGCTCGCCCCCGCCGAACAGCGCCGCCCAGCCCATGGCCAGCGAAAGCGCGACAGCCGCCAGCCTCAGCCGGTCGGGCGCCAGGGCGCGCAGGGCGGCTCCCAGCAGGGCAGCGACCCAAAGCGCGACCAGCAATCCCTTCACCTCGGCCCCCGACAGCAGGACGAAGGGCGTGTAGGTCCCCGCGATCAGACAGAGCGTGGCGGTATGGTCCAGGCTGCGGAAGATGCGCCGCAGCCTCGGCTGCCGGCTCAGGTGGAACAGCGCCGAAAAGACCAGCGTCGCCACAAGCGCCAGCCCGTAGATCACGGTCGAGGCGACCGCCGCCGCATCGCCGCGCAGGATCACCGCCAGGGCGATCAGGACCGGAACTGCAACCAGCGCCGCGCCGATGCCCAGAAGGTGGACGACGGCATCGCTCAGACGCTCGGCGCGGGAATAGTCGTGACGGACCGGCAGCAGCATCCCGCGAAAATAGCGGAAAAACGCCGAACTGCGGATCACATCCTTCGGATCAGTCTTTCCTGCCCACATTCTGCTCGAAGGCCTTGTCGAAAGCCGCCTTCTTGCCCGCATCGGCCTCGGTCTGGTGCTGCGCGACCCAGTCGGCATAGGGCATCCCGTAGACCACTTCCCGCGCCTCGTCCTTCGTCATCTCGATTCCGCGTGCGTTCGCCGCCTCCTGATACCAGCGGCTCAGGCAGTTGCGGCAGAAGCCGCCCAGGTTCATCAGGTCGATGTTCTGCACATCGGGCCGCTTGACCATCAGGTGATGCACCAGCGCGCGAAAGGCCGCCGCCTCCAGTTCCGTCCGCGTCGCGTCGTCCATCTACAGACCCTCCAGCACTTCGGTCAGGATCCCCGCCAGCCGCCCCGCCCAATGGGCCTGCTGCTCGGCCGTCCCGATCAGATCGTTCCTGATCTCTATAAGAGTGTTGTGCCGCCCCAGACGCAAGGCATGACGGTCGATCGCATCGCCCGGCAGGTGGCCCGAGTATGGCTCGTTGTCGCCGATGCACAGGTCGGTCTCGGCCTTCAGCCGCGCGATCAGCGGTTTCGAAAGCCGCTCGTCCAGATGCGAATACAGCACCCCCACATGCCAGGGCCGGGGCGCGCGCCCGCGCAGACAGGGGGTAAAGGAATGCACCGCCACGATCACCCGGTCCGGTCGCTTCGCCGCCAGACGCGCATAAGCCGCGTGATAGGGGCGATAAAGCCGGTCCAGCCGCTCTTCCACGCCCGCCGCCGTGATGTGCCGGTTCGCCGGGATGATCGTCCCGTCATACAGCTTCATCACCAGCGTCGGGTCGTCCTCGCCCCGGTTCGGATCGATCACCAGGCGGCTGAAGTCCGACAGGATCACCGGGCTGTCCAGCAGGCGGCCCAGCTCCCGCGCCACGCCCGCCGCACCCACATCCCAGGCGATGTGGCGGGCCATCTCCGCCGCCGGTATCCCCAGATCGCCGCCGTTCACCCAATCCGGCACCCGGTTCGAGGCATGGTCGCAGGTCACCAGCCAGCGCCCGGGGCGATGTTCTCCGTCGATCTGAAAGGCCAAGGTCATCCTCGCGCGGTGCTCATCCCTCCCTTACGGTCGTTCTTCGCGCAAGGCCAGCGATGAGCAACTGAAACGCAGCGAAGGGCGTCGGTAAGGCGTTGCGGGGCGCAGCCGATTGCGCCATAAGGCACGCGGCCCACATGAACCGGAATTTATCAGCAGGAGGATGGCGATGCGCCGTCACCGCAACGTGAAGATTGTGGCCACGCTCGGCCCCGCTTCCTCGACCTACGAGATGATCCGCGCGCTGTTCGAGGCCGGGGCCGACGTGTTCCGCCTGAACATGAGCCACGGCGCCCACGAGGACATCAGGAAGCGGCACGAGATCATCCGCCAGGTCGAAAAGGACCTCGGCCGCCCGATCGGCATCCTCGCCGACCTCCAGGGGCCGAAACTGCGCGTCGGCGTCTTTGCCAATGGCCAGGAAGAGCTGATCGAAGGCGCCGCCTTCCGCATGGACCTCTCCACCACGCCCGGCGACGCGCATCGCGTGAACCTGCCGCACCCGGAGATCTTCGCCGCGCTGGAACCCGGCGCGACGCTTCTGGTCAACGACGGCAAGATCCGCCTGCGCGTGAACGCCTGCGGCAAGGACTTCGCCGATTGCACCGTCGAGGTCGGCGGCACCATCTCCAACCGCAAGGGCGTGAACGTGCCCGACGTGGTCCTGCCGCTCGCCGCCCTGTCCGAAAAGGACCGTTCCGACCTCGAATTCGTCTGCGAACTGGGCGTGGACTGGCTCGCCCTGTCCTTCGTGCAGCGTCCCGAGGATGTGATCGAGGCGCGCAGCCTTGCCAAGGGCCGCGCCGCGATCCTGTCCAAGATCGAGAAACCCGCCGCCGTGAAGGCCTATGACGCCATCCTGCAAGTGTCGGACGGGATCATGGTCGCGCGCGGCGATCTGGGCGTGGAACTGCCCGTCACCTCGGTGCCGCCGATCCAGAAGCGCCTTGTCCGGGGTGCCCGGGCGGCGGCAAAGCCGGTGATCGTGGCGACGCAGATGCTCGAATCGATGATCGAATCGCCCGTGCCGACCCGGGCCGAGGTCTCGGACGTCGCCACCGCGATCTATGAAGGCGCCGATGCGATCATGCTCTCGGCCGAATCCGCCGCCGGGAAATATCCGGTCGAGGCCGTCACCACGATGAACGACGTGGCGATGAGCGTCGAGAAGGATCCGACCTACCGCTCGGTGATCGAGGCCAGCCGCGTCGTCCGCCGGGAATCGGTGGCCGACGGCATCGTCGCCGCCGCGCGAGAGATTGCCGAGGCGACGAACATCAAGGCGATCTGCTGCTTCAGCCAGACCGGCACGACCGCAGCACTGGTGGCCCGCGAACGCCCGCATGTGCCGATCCTGGCGCTGACGCCGCTCCTGTCCACCGCGCGGCGCATGGCGCTGACCTGGGGGGCGCATTGCGTCATCACCCCGCCGCAGGACCGCTTCAAGGGCGCCGTTCTGGCCGCCGTGGGCGCCGCCCGCGCCGATGGCTTTGCGACCGAGGAAGACCAGATCGTCGTCACCGCCGGGGTGCCGTTCAACGTCAAGGGCACCACGAACATCCTGCGCGTCGCCCCCTGCGACGAGCGATTGATCTCACGGGTCGACCCGGAGTAACCTCTCCGCCTGCAACCGGTTGGGCGAGGGGTCATGGACGCCGATGTCGATCTGATGCTGACGGTCGGGATCATCCTGATTGTCCTGTCCGTCCCGTCGCTTCTGTCCGCCTGGGTCGAAGGCCGCGCGCCGCGTATGGGCGCGATCATGTCGATCGCCGCGCTGGGCCTGATCGTCGCCGCCATCATGACCAAGCCGGGCGGCTATGCCTTCAACGAGGTGCCCGGCGTGATGCTGAAGGTCGTCGCCGGGTTCCTGCGCTAGCTTTCGGCTCTTGCACCTTTGCCCGGCTGCCCCTATAGGGGCGGCTTCTTACCCGCACGGCCGGCCAGAGTGGCATGCCGAGTCGTGCCTGAAACCACGGAGATGGAAATGCCCAAGATGAAGACCAAGTCGGCGGCGAAGAAGCGCTTCAGCTTCACGGCCACCGGTCGGGTGAAGGCCGGTCCCGCCGGCAAGCGCCACGGCATGATCAAGCGCACGGCGAAATTCGTCCGCAACTCGGCCGGGACCATGATCCTGAACGACAGCGATGCGAAGATCGTCAAGAAATACATGCCCTACGACCGGTAAGGAGAGCACAAGATGTCCCGCGTCAAATCCGGCAAGGTCACGCATGCCCGTCACCGCAAGGTGATCAAGCAGGCGGCTGGCTATTATGCCGCCCGTTCCACCAATTTCCGCACCGCCACTCAGGCCGTTGACAAGGCCAACCAGTACGCGACCCGCGACCGCAAGGTCCGCAAGCGCCAGTTCCGCGCGCTGTGGATCCAGCGGATCAACGCCGCCGTACGTCTGTTCGACGCCGAGATGACCTATTCGCGTCTGATCAACGGCCTGTCGAAAGCCGGGATCGAAGTCGATCGCAAGGTGCTCGCCGACCTCGCCGTCCACGAGCCCGAGGCGTTCAACGCCATCGCCGGCCAGGCCAAGGCCGCGCTGGCCTGATCGGTCGGATCCTTCCGCATGTGGAAAGGCCCCGCCTCGCAGCGGGGCCTTTTCCTTTTCCCCGTCCCGGGCCTGACCCGGGACCTCCCGTGTCACCCGCAGGCCCCGGCTCAGGTCTCGGGCCAAGGCGGCCGTTCAGCGGTTGAACACCCGGCTCGGGTGCAACTCCCCACCCCTGTAGTGCCCCACCGCCACCGCCTGCCCATCCAGGCTCGCCCACCCCTCGGTGCCCCAATCCGCGTGGCCGATCACCTGACCCGGATTGCCGTTGCGCAACCGCACCGCACCTTCCGGTGTCGCGGTGAACTCCGGCAGGTCCTGCAAGCCCAGCTCCAAAGGCAACAGCCGCGCGTCCAGAGCTTCGGTCTTTGCCTCGGCGTCGATCACCTCCAGCGTCACACCCTGATCCGCGTTGAACGGCCCCGACCACTCCCGCCGCAGCCATTCCACATGCCCCAGGCACCCCAGCGCCCGCCCGAGGTCCCGCGCGATGGACCGCACATAGCCACCCTTGCCGCAGACCATTTCCAGATCGACGTGATCCGCATCCGGGCGGCCCAGCATCACCAGCCGCTCCACCCACAGGGGCCGCGCGGCAAGCTCCATCGTCTCGCCCTCCCGCGCCAGGTCATAGGCCCGCTCGCCATCGACCTTGACCGCCGAATACTGCGGCGGGACCTGTTCGATCTGCCCCCTGAACGCCCCCAGCGCCGCCTCGATCTGCGCATCCGTGGGGCGCAGCCCGGACGTTGCGATCACCCGGCCCGAGGCATCATCGGTCTCCGTTGCCGCCCCCAGAACCACCCGGAACCGGTAGCACTTCAGCGCGTCGGTGACATAGGGGATCGTCTTCGTCGCCTCGCCCAGCGCCACCGCCAGCACGCCGGTCGCATCCGGGTCCAGCGTCCCGGCATGCCCCGCCTTCGCGGCCCCCAGCGCCCATTTCACCTTGTTCACCACCGCCGTCGAGGTCACCCCGGCGGGCTTGTCCACGATCAGCCAGCCGCTGACCGCGCGGCCCTTCTTCCCCCGACCCATCCCTCAGCCCTTCGGAACCACGGTGCCGACGATCGGCCCCATCGGAAACCCGCCGTCATGCCGCGCCAGCTGCGGCGCATAAAGCCGCGAGATGTTGCCATCGAAATACAGCGCATCCGGCAGGCCAAGCTCATCCCGGAAGAACCGGGCGAAGGCATGGAAGTTCACCGCATCGTTGGAAATCGCAAAGACCGCCCGGCTGCCATCCTCGCTGACTCCGACCCCGTTTCGCACATAGGTCGAGTCGCTCCCCGGCAGAAGTTTCGGGTGCAGCCTGCCCTTGATGACCAGCATCGGACCGGACTGGGTCGCATAGCGGCAGGCGGGTTTCTCCGCCTTGAAGATCCGGCTTTCGATCACCCGGAACCCGTCGCCGATGCAGAACACCCCGTTCGGCAGCAGCCCGAAGTTCCCCGGTCCGGCGCGCGTGACCAGTTTCGACACCTCCACCCCGTCCTCGACATACAACCCTACCGGAGAAAGATCGCGGTGATACATCCCCGCATTCATCGCAAAGCCCAGCGCCTTGCCCTCGGCGGCCAGCGCCTCATCGACCTTGCGAAAGCTGCCATAGGCACCCTCCGGCCCGGAATGGAACAGCCGCAGATCCTCGCCCGCCTGCACCTCGCAGACCGTGTAGGACGCACCCTCGAAGCGTGTATCCCGGCAGTCCGCCGCCCCTGCCGCCACCGGCGTCAGCAGGAAGACAGCAGCCAGCCACCTCATTCCGCACCGTCCGCGGGGTCGGGATCGGGCGCGCCAAGATCGCGCTGCACCGCGGGGTCCGCGAACAGCCGCCGCGTCTCGTCCAGCCGATCGAAGGTCTCGTCCGGGCGGAACCGCAGGTCCGGCGCGTATTTCAGCGTCAGCTGCGCCGCCACCAGATGCCGCAGCTCTGCCTTGTTGCGCGCCAGCGCCGCGATGGCATTCTCCACCGGGACCGAGCCCATCAGCGGCATCACATAGACCGTCGCCACCTTCAGATCGGGCGAGCATGACACCTCGCCCACCGTGATCGACATGGCGTTCAGGTCCGGGTCATGGATTTCGGCCCGGTTCAGCACATCCGACAGCGTGCGGCGGATCAGTTCGCCCACGCGCAACTGGCGTTGCGACGGGCCGGTCCCGGTGTTGAAGCGCTTGTTCCCCATGCCGCCCCTTTATGCCCTTTCACCCGCGCCCGCAACGCCGGGCTTCTCACGCCTGCGGGAACCGGCTACGGAGAGGCATCGCAAGGGAGACAAGCATGACCGACGCTCCGGGATTGGTGGTGACAGGCGCTTCGGGGCGGATGGGACAGACCCTGATCCGCCTGTCGCAGGGGTCCGACCGCCTGCGCCTCGTGGCCTGCGTCGAACGCGCGGGCCATCCCTGGATCGGCCGCGACGTGGGCGAGGCAATGGGCGGCGCCCCGATCGGGGTCAAGGTCACCGACGACGCGCTCGAGGCCTTTGCACAGGCGCAGGCCGTGATCGACTTCACCGCCCCCGCCGCCACGGTCGAGTTCGCCGCGCTGGCCGCCCAGGCCCGCGCTGTCCATGTCATCGGCACCACGGGCCTTGAACCCCAGCACCTGGCGAAGATCGAGGCCGCCGCCCGCCACGCCACCATCATCCGCGCCGGGAACATGTCGCTGGGCGTCAATCTCCTTGTCCGGCTGACCCGGATGGTCGCCGCCGCGCTGGATGCCGACTGGGACGTGGAAGTGGTCGAGGCCCACCACCGCATGAAGGTCGACGCCCCCTCGGGCACTGCGCTCATGCTGGGCCAGGCCGCCGCGGAAGGCCGGGGCATCAGCCTGGACGACGCGCGCGTCTCGGGCCGCGACGGCATCACCGGCGCGCGGGCGCGGGGCAGCATCGGCTTCTCCGCCATCCGCGGCGGCGACATCGTCGGCGAACACGACGTGATCTTCGCCGGCGAAGGCGAGCGGGTGATCCTGCGCCATGTCGCCACCGACCGCGCCATCTTCGCCCGGGGCGCGCTGCGCGCCGCACTCTGGGGACAGGGCCGGAAACCCGGTCAGTACGACATGATGGACGTGCTCGGCATCTGACCGGATGATCCGATCCGCGTCCCGCGGCGTAACAGTCGCATCTCTGTCACCCGGGGGATGTCATGCTGCGTCTGGCTGCAATGCTGCTTGTGCTGTCGGTCCCGGTCACGGCCGCAGCAAACGATTTCGAGCCGGTGAAGGAAAAGGACCGCTTCCTGACCCTGGTCAAGGACCGCACCCTGCGCATCGGCCTTTACAACCTGTCGATCAAGGTCCTGCCCGACGGCCGCATCGACGGCTCGGCGCTCGGCTGGAAGATCACCGGCAACTGGTCCTGGAAAGACGGCTACTTCTGCCGCGAGATGGACTGGAGCGGGATGCCCATCCGCTACAACTGCCAGCTGGTCGAGGCACAGGGGGCCGAGAAACTCCGCTTCACGGTCGATCAGGGACAGGGCGACTCTGCGACGTTCCGCCTGCGGTGACGCGCGGCGAAGGCTGCGCCGCGCCTCGCCGGCCTTCTGCCTTGCGCGACCCGTCGCTTCCGTGAAGCCAAGGCAGGTCTTGCTCCGGCGACAGGGCAGAACCACCTCCATCGCGTCCCGGGCGACAAGACGACGAAGGCGCTCGACAGGCCCGCAAACACGGTGCTCACTCTCCCGATCCCTGCCAAGCTCCCGCCAGACCCATCGGAAGACGCCCATGAAGATCTACCCCGCAGGCCACGCCCCCTCCCGCCCCGGCGCCCCGGACTGGTTCACCGGCCGCGTCCGCCTCGACCCCCTGTTCAACCCCGAAGCCCCCGACCGCGTGCAGGGCGCGCTCGTCACCTTCGACCCCGGCGCCCGCACCGCCTGGCATACGCATCCCCTCGGCCAGACCCTGATCGTCACCGCAGGCCTCGGCCTCTGCCAGTCGGACGGCGGCCCTGTCCGCGCGATCCGCCCCGGTGACGTCGTCACCTTCGCCCCGGGCGAACGCCACTGGCACGGCGCCGCCCCCGACAGGGGCATGTCCCACATCGCCATCCACGAGGTCCAGGACGGACGAAGCGTCGACTGGATGGAGCCGGTCAGCGACACCGACTACGCAGCCGCACCGGAAGGGTAGGCGGCCCGCCGGCCCGGGCCAGCGACCGCAGCGCCTGCCCATCCCTCACAAGCGCACCGCAGCGCCAGCCTGACCAGGCTCCGGCTTGCTCTTTTCCCAAATACTCCCGCCGGAGGCACCTGCCTGTCTGCAGGCCCAGGCGCACCGACGAGGCGCGGTATCCAGGCGCAGCCCTCAGCCGCGCTCCCCTCGGCAATGCTTGCCAAATCCCTAACGTCCACAGCCAAGTGATTGAAATCAAAGGTCACGAAAAACTGCCCGCGCGCGGACAAGCGACGAGACGCGGAAGGCGCGACGCAAGAGCTGCCCCGCAGGCAAACCCTCAGAAATCGATCGCCAGCCCCTTCTTCTCCCAGTCGCCATAGCGCACCGGCTCCGGCCCGTCCCGGCCCCCCAGCTCCTTCGGCAGGGGGGCCTTCACGGCCGCCGCCTTCCGCCGTTCCTCGGCCTCGGCCAGCGCCCGCTTCGCCGCGGGTGGCAGATCGTCGTCCATGACTGACCCCTTCCTTGTATGGCCCTGCGTCCTGATATAGGCCCCTCTGCGAACCAACAAGGGGACCGGAATGGCTGAAGGCCTCACTGCGCGCGCCACAGCAGTCGCAATCCTGGACGGCGTCCTCGGCGAAGGCCGGATGCTGTCGGACTTCTCCGGCGACCACCTCGCCCCCGCCGACCGCGCCCGCGCGCTGCGCCTGGCCGAAACCACCCTCCGCCACCTGGAACCCGCAGACAAGCTCCTCGACAAACACCTCCGCAAGTCCCCGCCCCTCACCGTCCGCAACACCCTCCGCCTCGCCGTCGTCGAACGCGCGCAAGGCGCCCCCGCCCACGGCACGGTGAACGCGGCGGTCGAGATCACCCGCCAGGGCGGCAAACGCACCGCCCACCTCACCGGCCTCGTCAACGCCGTCCTCCGCGCCCTGCCCGAAGACCTCACCCTCCCGCCGCAGAAACTCCCCCGCTGGCTCCGCCAACCCCTCGTCCACGCTTTCGGCCGCGACACTGTCACCGCCATCGAGACCATCCACGCCCAGGAACCCCCGCTCGACCTCACCCTCCGCGACGGCTTCCCGCACCCGGACGGAGACCTCCTGCCCACCGGCAGCCTCCGCCTCCGCAGTCCCGGCCAGCTCTCCACGCTCCCCGGCTACGCCGAAGGCGGCTGGTGGGTCCAGGACGCCGCCGCCGCGCTGCCTGTCAAACTCCTGCAACCCCGGCCGGGCGAACGCATTCTCGACCTCTGCGCCGCACCGGGAGGCAAGACCCTGCAACTCGCCGCCGCCGGGGCCGAAGTCACAGCCCTCGACATCTCCGCCCCCCGCATGGCCCGCGTCCAGGCCAACCTCGCCCGCACCGGCCTGACCGCCACCCCCATCACCGCCGACGCCCTCTGCTGGCAGCCCGACGCCCCCTTCGACGCCATCCTCCTTGACGCCCCCTGTTCCGCCACCGGCACCATCCGCCGCCACCCGGACCTGCCCTTCGTCAAGGACGGATCCGAACTCCCCTCCCTCACCAGCCTGCAATCCCAGCTCATCGACCGCGCCCTCGGCTGGCTGAAACCCCAGGGACGCCTCGTCTTTTCCACCTGCTCGCTCCTGCCCGAGGAAGGCGAGGCCCAACTCGCCGCCGCCCTGAGCCGCCACCCCGGCCTCACCACCGAACGCGCCCAGCTCGAAGGCATCGACCCCGCCTGGTGGACCCCGGACAGCGCCCTCCGCCTGCGCCCCGACTACTGGGCGGACAGGGGCGGCATGGACGGCTTCTTCCTCGCCCGCCTGCGCAAGGTCGCCTGACCACCCGGTCTTGCCCTTTTCCAAATACTCTCGGGGGTTTGGGGGCGAAGCGCCCCAACGACCGAGGAGGAGGCGCAGCCCGACGACGAGACAGTGGACCTGCGCGTCAGCGCGCCGTTCCGGTCCCGTGCGAAGACATCAGCGCAACAGTTCCAGCACCTCCAGCGACGGATAGCCGTCCGGCACCAGCCCCCGCGCATTCTGGAAGGCCTTCACCGCGGCCACCGTCTTCGGCCCCATCCGCCCGTCGACACCCCCCGCATCGAACCCGGCCTTCGTCAGCAAATCCTGCAACTCCCGCCGCTCCTCCAGCGTCAGCGCCCGCAACTCGCGCGGCCACCCGGACTGGATCGCCGCGCCCCCGGCCAGCCGGTCCGACAGCGACCCGATCGCCACCACATAGGCATCCGCCGTGTTGTAATGCTCGATCACCTGGAAATTCGGCCAGATCAGAAAGGCCGCCCCCCGATACCCCCCGGGCAACAGGATCGACCCCGGCCCATGGTCCGGCAGGTCCGCGCCGAACACCGTCCGCACCCCCATCGCCTGCCACTCCGCCACGGGTTTCACCACCCGCTCTGTCGTCTGGTCATAGTCGAACCCCTGGGGCAGGCGCACCTCCACCCCCCAGGGCTGCCCCTTGGCCCAGCCCCAGTGCCGCAGGTAATTCGCCGTCGAGGCCAAAGCGTCCGCTGGATCCTCCCCCCAAAGGTTCCGCTTCCCGTCCCCATCGAAATCGACCGCGAACTTTTCCCAGCTGGACGGCATGAACTGCGTATGCCCGCTCGCCCCCGCCCAACTGCCGACAAAACGCTCCACATGCCCGCCTTCGACGATCCGCAGCGCCGCGATCAGCTCCGCCTCGAAAAACGCCCCCCGCCGCCCCTCATAGGCCAGCGTCGCGAGCGACCCCAACACCGGCAGATCACCCCGGTAGGTTCCATAGGCACTTTCCAGTCCCCAGATCGCCGCGACGACTTCCTTTTCCACCCCGTACTCCGCCTCGATCCGCTCCAGAACGTCCCGGTGCTTCGCGATGGCCTTCAACCCCAGCCCCACCCGGTCCTCCGACACGGCGGTGTCCAGGTAGTCCCAGATCGTCTTGGTGAACTCGTTCTGGTTCCGGTCGCGCTCTACGACCTTGGGGTTGAACTCCACCCCCCGCAGTGCCGCGTCGAAGGTCGCCGCCGACACCCCCGCCGCCAGCGCCCGAGGCCGGAAGTCCTTCACCCATGCGTCAAGCCCGGCCTGAGACCCCATCACACCCTCCACCCCCGCCACCGGATCGGGCAGGATCGTCTGCGCGGCTGCCAGACCAGGCACCCCGGCCACCCAAAGCGCCACCAGAATCCTTCGAAGGATCTTGCAAAACCTTTCGAAAAGTCTTGCCCCGCCCCTCATCGCCGCTTGCGCACCAGCCGCCGCTTCGCCGCCGCCTGCGCAGGCTTCCGGGGCTGATACTTCCCCCCCGAACGCCGCGACGGCCGCATCGCCGCCCCCTCGACCGACAGAAGCTCCAGGATCAGCCCGCCCGTCACCGGCACGGCTTCGGCCAGCCGCACCATGACCTTCTGCCCGATCCCCAGCACCAGCCCGGTCTCCGACCCCCTCAGCGTCTGGCTGCCCTCGTCGTAGTTGAAATACTCCCGCCCCAGCGCCCGTACCGGGATCAGCCCGTCCGCCCCGGTCTCGTCCAGCCGAACGAACACCCCAAACCGCTGCACCCCGGAAATCCGCCCGGCAAACTCCGCCCCCACCCGGTCGGCCAGATAGGCCGCCAGATAGCGGTCATTGGTATCCCGCTCTGCCGCCATGCTGCGCCGCTCGGCTTCCGAGATCAGCTTGCCCGTCTCCTCGAGGTTCTCCTCGTCCCAGGCCGACAACCCGTCCTGCCCCCAGCCATGCGCCGAGATCAGCGCGCGGTGCACGATCAGGTCGGAATAGCGCCGGATGGGCGACGTGAAATGCGCATAGTTCCGCAGCGCCAGCCCGAAATGCCCGAAATTCTCCGGGTGATAATAGGCCTGCGTCATCGACCGCAGGGTGGACAGGTTGATGAGCTCGTCGAACTCCGTCCCTTCGGCCTGCGCCAAAAGTCGGTTCAGGTGCCTCGTCTGCAACACCTGCCCCTTGGCCAGCGTCAGCCCCGCGCCTTCCGCAACCTCGCGCAAGCCTTCCAGCTTCAGCGGAGAGGGCTCCTCATGCACCCGGAACAGCAGGGGCCGCTTCAGCCGGATCAACTCCTCCGCCGCCGCGACATTGGCGAGGATCATCATCTCCTCGATCAGCTTGTGCGCTTCCAGCCGCTCCTTGAACGCGACCGAGACGACACGCCCGTCCTCGCCCAGCTCGATCTTGCGCTCCGGCAGCTCCAGATCCAGCGGCTGCCGCTGCTCCCGCGCCTGTTTCAGCGCCGCATAGGCGGCATACAGCGGCTTCAGCACCCAATCGACCAGTGGGGCCGTCTTCTCATCCGGCGCCCCGTCCACCGCTGCCTGCACCTGCGCATAGTGCAAGGACGCCACCGACCGCATCATCCCGCGCACGAAGCGATGGCTCCGCTTGTGGCCATCCTTGTCGATCACCATCCGCACCGCGATGCAGGCCCGGTCCACGCCCTCGTGCAGGCTGCACAGGTCCCCCGACAGGATGTCCGGCAGCATCGGCACCACCCGGTCGGGGAAATAGGTCGAATTCCCCCGCCGCCGCGCCTCGCGGTCCAGGGCAGACCCCGGAGTCACGAAATGCGCCACGTCGGCGATGGCCACCCAGATCACGAACCCGCCCGGATTGCCCGGGTCAGTATCCGCCTCGGCATAAACCGCATCGTCCCGGTCCCGCGCGTCCACCGGGTCGATGGTGACCAGCGGCAGATCACGCAAGTCCTCGCGCCCCTTCATGCCCACCGGCTCGGCCCGATCCGCCTCGGCAATCACCGCATCCGGGAACACATCCGGGATGCCGTGCTGGTGAATGGCGATCAGGCTCGCCGCCCGCGGCCCCGCCGGATCGCCCAGCCGCGCCACCACCTGCGCCGCCGGCAGCCCCAGCCGCCGCCCGCCCACCGCCTCGGCCTCGACCAGCTCGCCATCCCTGGCCCCCCCGGTCATGTCCGACGCCACCCGCCATTCGCGGTCCGAGCCCTTCTCGATGGGCACGATCCGCCCGCCTTCGGCGCCCTGCCGGAACACCCCCAGCACCTTCGCCGGGTTCGACCCCAGCTTGCGGATCAGCCGCGCCTCATAATCGCGATCCTCGGCTTCGACCTTCGCCAGCCGCGCCAGAATCCGGTCCCCGGCCCCCAGCGCCGGATCGCCCTTCTTCGGCACGATCAGGATGCGCGGTCCCTCCTCCACGCCCTCTTCAAGGGGCCGGGCAAACAGATCTCCCGCCGCATCCGGGGCCAGAACCTGCAAGACGGCCACCGGAGGCAGGATCCCCGGCGCGCGGAAGCGGCGCCCGGATTTCTCCACCACGCCTTCGCCTTCCAGTTCACGCAACAGCGCCTTCAACGCGATCCGCGCATCGCCCTTGATGCCAAAGGCCCTGGCAATGTCGCGCTTGGCCGCAAGGCCGGGGTTCTCGGAAATCCACTGACGGATTTCATCCTTGGAGGGCAAAGGTTTCATGCTCGCCTAGCTAGCACGCCCCATCCCCCAAGACTACCCGACCCCCATTTGCCCTTTTCACAAATACTCATCTTCACCCCGAGGAGGAGGCGCAAGCCCGACGACGAGACAAAAGACTTGCGCCTCCGGCGCTCCGCTTGAAAGCCGCCGGTCACAAGGTGCGGCGCATGTGGCGGTGCGGGATGCCGGCGTCCAGGAACTCCTCGCCCTCGATCACGAAGCCCAGCTTCTCGTAGAACCCGGTCGCATGGCTTTGCGCGCCGAGATAGGCCTCGGTCACCCCCGGCTGACCCCGCAGCACCTCCAGTGCCGCGCGGATCAGCGCCGCGCCAAGGCCCGCCCCCCGCACTTCCGGCAGCACACAGACCCGGCCGATCTTGCCGACCGCGCCCTTCACCAAAAGCCGCGCCGTGCCCACCGGACAGTCCCCGTCCCAGGCCAGCAGATGAATCGCCTGCCCATCCAGCCCGTCCACCTCGTCGGCCTCGGAAACCCCCTGCTCGTCGATGAACACCACCCGGCGCAGCGCCTGGCAGGTCGGGATGTCGCCCGTCACCTCGATCTTCACCGTCTCTGACAGGCTCACGCGAAATACTCCCGCAGGATGCGGCCATAGATTGCCTTCAGCTGAAGGATATGCGCGATCTCCACCCTTTCGTCGACCTGATGCATCGTCTTGCCGACCAGCCCGAACTCGATCACCGGGCAATGGTCCTTGATGAACCGCGCATCCGACGTGCCCCCGGACGTCGAGGCCACCGGCTTCCGGCCCGTCTCGGCCTGCACCGCGCGCGCGACCAGCGCCGAAAGTTCGCCCGGAGGGGTCAGGAACGCCTCGCCCGAGACGCTGATCTGCAACCCGATCTCGCAGCCCGTGGCCTCGGCCATCGCTTCCGCCTCATGCCGCAGCCAGGCTGACAGGGTATCACCGGAATGGGTGTCGTTGAAGCGGATGTTGACCGTGGCCCGTGCCTCGGCCGGAATGACGTTCGACGCCGGATTGCCGCAGTCGATCGTGGTGATCGCCAGGGTCGAGGGGTCGAAATGCTGCGTCCCCCGGTCCAGCGGTTCCGCGTCCAGCTTCGCCAACAGCTTCACCAGCGCCGACAGCGGGTTCTTCGCCCGATGCGGATAGGCGCTATGCCCTTGCACCCCCGTCACCGTGATCCGCGCCGTCATGCTGCCGCGGCGGCCGATCTTCATCATCTCGCCCATCTGGTTCGGGCAGGTCGGCTCGCCCACCAGGCAATGCGTCATCCGCTCGCCGTTGAAGGCCATCCAGTCCAGGATCGCCACGGTGCCGTCCTTGCCTTCGCCTTCCTCGTCGCCCGTGATCGCCAGGATCACCGCGCCGTCCGGCGGCGTCTCGCGCACGAAATCCACCGCCGCCGCGACGAAGGCCGCCACGCCCGACTTCATGTCGCAGGCGCCCCGGCCATACATCACCCCGTCCTTCACCTCGGCCCCGAACGGATCGAACCGCCAGGCCGCCCGGTCGCCCACCGGCACCACGTCCGTGTGCCCGTTGAAGCCGAAGGCCCGGTTCGCCCCCCGCTTGCCCCAGCGCGCGTAAAGATTGGCGATGCCGCCCCGGTCCACCCGCGTGCAGTCAAAGCCCGCCTCGCCCAGAACCTCGGCCAGCAGGGCAATCGCTCCACCCTCGGCCGGAGTGACCGAAGGGCAGCGGATCAGCTTGGCGGTCAGCTCGACCGGGTCAACGGGTTCGAAGGGCATCTGTCAGGTCCGGGTTGGGGCGCGCAGGATCCCTAGCCGCTTGGCCCGGCGCCTGCAACCAGAAGGCGTTCGCGCCCGGTCAGTCGAAGAACGGCGTGACCTCGGCCACGATGACCGAGTTCTCCTTCAGCGCGCGTTCCATCAGGAACCGCTCCTCGTCGTCGATCTCGTCGCTTGCGCTCAGCCGCTCTTCCAGCGTGCCCAGCCCCTGGACCTCCAACGGCGCCATGTCGGCCTCTTTCAGGATCGCCACCGTCTCGCGCACCGCCTCGGCCTCGTCCACGCCCGAGGCATAGCACAGAAGCGCCGCCCCCGTGGCCCGGGGCGGCAGCCCGTCGCCCTCCTTGCGGCCGACCTGCACGATCAGCGAATAGACCTGCTGCGGGCGCTTCGGCTTGTCCTGATCCGGCTGATGGGTCATGGGCAGGTCCTCAGCAGGCTCACGTTTCCATCCTGGATCACGGCAAGCCCCTCGGGCACCTTCATCAGCATCATCCGATAGCCATAGGACATGCCTTCGCCGTCGCAGTCCGCGTCGTAAAGCACTGCCGACATTCCGTTCACCCGGGTCGGGTTCTTGAGCCGACACAGGCTTTCGACCCCATGGAACTGGTCGTCCTGCACCATGATCGCCCCGCCGTCCGATCCCACGGTCCGGCAGTCCCAGCCCTCCGGGGCGTATAGCCCGTCGAACGGACCCGCGGCGGCCGCGGTTGCCGAAACTGCCAGGAAAAGCCCCGCCATCGCGCCGCGCATGGTCAGTCCCTCAGCAATTCGTTGATGCTGGTCTTGGCCCGGGTCTGGGCATCGACCTTCTTCACGATCACCGCGCAGTAAAGGTTCACGCCCCCCTTCGACGGTATCGAGCCTGCCACCACGACCGACCCGGCAGGCACTTCGCCATACATCACCTCGCCGGTTTCCCGGTCCACGATCTTGGTGGACTTGCCGATGAAGACGCCCATGCCAAGGACGGATCCCTCGCGGACGATGCAGCCCTCCACCACCTCGGACCGCGCGCCGATGAAACAGTTGTCCTCGATGATCGTGGGGCCCGCCTGCATCGGCTCCAGCACCCCGCCGATGCCCACGCCGCCCGACAGATGCACGTTCTTCCCGATCTGCGCGCAGGATCCCACCGTGGCCCAGCCATCGACCATCGTGCCCTCGTCCACATAGGCGCCGATGTTCACGAAGCTGGGCATCAGCACCACGTTCCTGCCGATGAAGGCCGACCGCCGCACGATCGACCCCGGCACCGCCCGGAACCCCGCCTTGCGCCAGTCCTCCGCCGTCCAGCCCTGCCACTTAGACGGGACCTTGTCCCACCAGTTCCCGCCGCCGTTCGACCCGGAGATCTCGTGCATGTCGGTCAGCCGGAACGACAGAAGCACCGCCTTCTTCGCCCACTGGTTCACATGCCAGTCATTGCCGCGCTTTTCCGCCACCCGCAGGCTGCCATTGTCCAGCGCCGTCAGCGTCGCCTCGATGGCATCGCGCACCTCGCCCTTCGTCGCCGGGCTGATACCGTCGCGCGCCTCCCAGGCGGCTTCGATGGCGGTCTCCAGCGCGGCGTTCGACATGGGGCTTCCCTTTTCGGTTGGTCAAGGCTCCGCCGACCCTATAAGCCTTGGGCCAATGCCACGCAATCCGAGCGAGTTGATGACCGAAGACCACCGCAGCCACAAGTTCCGTGACAGCATCGAGGACGCCGCCGCCGTCCGCCGCATCCCCGACACCGCCCAGACGCGCGCACCCGCCTACCGGCTGGCCTTCCTGGACCGCGACTTCATGCTGCGCGACGAGTTGCGCCCGGTGCGGCTGCAACTGGAGCTTCTGAAGCCGCAGATGGTTATGGACGAACGCGGCATCGAGACGACCGTGGTCATGTTCGGCGGCGCCCGCATCCCCGCGCCCGAACACCGCGACCAGGCCGCCACGCCGATCCTCGCCAGCCTGTCGCACTACTATGACGAGGCGCGCCGCTTTGCGAAGGCGATCACCGAACGCAGCGTCGCCAGCTATGGCCGCGACTGGGTGATCTGCACCGGCGGCGGCCCCGGCGTGATGGAGGCCGGCAACCGCGGCGCGGACGAGGCCGGGGGCCAGAGCATCGGCCTCAACATCGTCCTGCCGCACGAACAGGCGCCCAACGCCTATGTGACGCCGGACCTGTCGTTCAACTTCCACTACTTCGCCATCCGCAAGATGCATTTCCTGATGCGCGCCCGCGCCATCGTCGTCTTTCCCGGCGGCTTCGGCACGCTGGACGAGATGTTCGAATCGCTCACCCTGATCCAGACCGGTCGGATGAAGCAGGTGCCCTTCCTCCTCTTCGGCCGCGACTGGTGGGAACGGGTGGTGAACTGGCAGCAGCTTGCCGAAGCCGGGGTCATCAGCCCCGGGGACCTGTCGCTGTTCTCCATGGTCGAAACCGCGGAAGAGGCGGTCGCGGCGATCGACGGCTGGGTGCCCTCGTAGGGTGCGCTACAGCGCACCTTTCCCGGCCGCGTGCCCGGCGTCCAGCCCCGTCAGCCAGACCCGCCCGTCGCGCATCCCGCCCCGGATCAGAAACCCCGGGTCCTTCACTTCGGGGTGGGCCTCTGCCCAGTCGCGGAAGCGGTCACTGGTCACGATCCGCGCACCGAATTCCCGCGCGGTGCGCAAGAGAAAGCCATCGGCCTGCGTGCCCTTTTCGACCACCAGAACCTGTCGCTTCTCCAGACCAAGAAGCCTGGCAAAGTCGCCATCATGCAGATAGCGGCCGAACAGTTTCCAGCCTGCGTTGGCATCGAAGACGACTCCGGGGACCCAACCGTCGTCGGACAGGACCTGCACGACCTGCCGGACCGTATCGAGGTCGGGAAGGTTGTCGCGCCAGTGCATGACGTTCGATCCGTCCACCAGAACCCAGGATTCATCAGAGGCCGCATCGGCTTTCGCGCCGCGCCGCTTTTTCCAGAGGATCAGGAAGACCGCGATCAGGGCGGCGACAATCAGCAACGGGAAGGCAGTCTGTTCGGTCATCGCAATCGGACAGGTTGGGCGCATCGAATGTCCGACAAGCTAACCGCGTGCCCTGTGGCTTGCCAATAGGTTCGTGTTGATGGTCAACGCATTGCCGTCTGCCCCCGCCGATGCAGGGAACGAACACGCCCTGCATGCCGGATGCACCTCTCTGGTCTTTCACGGGGTGACAAGTTTACCACAGCGTTCTCAGACACTTGGCCGCGCCAGCGTTTCTCTCTCCCACCCGTCCTGAAACTCCACCCGCTCACACCCCGCAAACCGCGCAAGCCGGTCAAGCTCCGCCTCCAGCTTCGCCCGGCGCCCCTTGGTCAGCGCCACTCTCGCATCGGGCCAGAACGCCCTGACCCGCAGCGCGCCTGCATCGCGGAAGGCCTTCACGTCGATCCGGCCCACCAGTCGGTCGCCCTCCAGAACCGGAAAGACATAGTAGCCGTAAACCCGCTTCGGCTCGGGCACGAAGACCTCGATCCGGTAGTGGAAACCGAACAGGAACTCCGCCCGGTCGCGGTCGCGCAGGGCCGGGTCGAACGGCGACAGGATGCGCAGCCGGGCGCAAGGGTCGGGGGGAGCTTCATCCAGAATGTCGGGGAAAATGCACACCTTGCGGCGCTGGCCCCGCGATCCCTCCACCTCCGCCTCGATGATCTCGCCCCGGGCCTGCGCCGCGCGGCACCAGTCCCGCGCGGCCTGCGGGCTGACCGCATTCCAGTAGGCCGCGATTTCGCCGCTGGTGCCGAACCCCAGATGCCGCAGGGCGCTTCGGCAGGCCCAGTCGCAGACCTCTTCCTCGGGCACCGGTGCGCGGTGGACGTCGGGGATCACCCGTTCGGTCAGGTCGTAGATCTTGGCGAACCCCTCGCGCCGGGTGATCGCCAGACGCCCCGTCCGCCACAGCCATTCCAGCGCGGTCTTCGACGGATGCCAGTCCCACCAGCCGCCTTTGCCCCGCACCTCGCCTTCGCCCACATCCGCCGTCCCCACCGGACCGTCGCGTGCTATCCGGTTGAGAATATTGTCGAATTGCGCCTCATAGCCATCCCGGAACCAGCGCTTCCAGTTTGCTTCCAGCCGCACCGCATCGCGCTGGAACCGGTGCTGCCAGACCCCATGCAGCCGTGTGGGCAGGATCGAGGCATCATGCGTCCAGTGCTCCCAAAGGCTCCGATCCTTCTCCAGCAACCGCTTCAGCGCCGGGGGGCGATAGGACTGCCGCCGCGACCACAGGATCATGTCATGCGCCCGGGCCACGGTGTTGATGCTGTCGACCTGAACAAAGCCGATGCGCTCGATCAGATCGTGCAGCGCCTGCCCGGAGGCCGCCCCGGTCGGGGCTTCCGACAGGGCGTGGCGGTCCAGGAACAGACGGCGGGCGCGGGGGTTCGGGATCACGGGCAGCATCGCCAAGACCTATCATTGCAAAGTGTTTCGGCAAAAGGACGGAATTTTGCCGAAACGGTCGGCTCCGAAGCTTGCAATGCGGGTCCCGGCCCTTACTCTTTCCCTGTCTCCCGACACCTTTCCCGCAACCCGTTTGGCCGCACCCGGACCCCGGAGGTGCGGGCCGGCAAGGACCCGAAGCGCATTGCCCCACGACACGCCCCTCATCACCACTCTGGTCGCCGGTTTCGGCCTGGCCTTTCTGTTCGGCCTGCTGGCCCAGCGGCTGAAACTGCCGCTGATCGCCGGTTATCTTCTGGCGGGCGTCGTGATCGGTCCGTTCACGCCGGGCTATGTCGCCGACATGGGGCTTGCCACCGAACTGGCCGAGCTTGGGGTGATCCTGCTGATGTTCGGCGTGGGTCTGCACTTTTCCCCCCGCGACCTGATGGCGGTGAAGGCGATCGCGGTTCCGGGTGCGCTGGGGCAGATCGCCGTCGCCACAGCCTTCGGCACCGCGATGGGCTGGGCCCTGGGCTGGAGCATCGGGGCCGGGCTGATCTTCGGCCTCGCCCTTTCGGTCGCCTCGACCGTGGTGCTTCTGCGCGCGTTGCAGGACCGTGACCTTGTCACCACCGAAAAGGGCAGGGTGGCTGTCGGCTGGCTGATCGTCGAGGACCTGGTGATGGTCATCGCTCTGGTCCTGATCCCGCCCCTGGCGGGGCTTCTGGGCGGCAATGCCCTGCCGGTCGGAGAAGAGGCAGAGGCCGTCGCGGAAGTGACCAGCACCATCGGCATCGGCCCCATCGCGGCGACGGTCCTCATCACGCTGGCCAAGGCGGCGGCCTTCGTGGCGCTGATGCTGATCGTCGGCCAGCGCGTGATCCCCTGGATCCTGCACTTCGTCGCCCAGACCCGTTCGCGCGAGCTGTTCCGGCTGTCGGTCCTCGCCATCGCCCTGGGCGTCGCCTACGGGGCCACCCATTTCTTCGGCGTCTCCTTCGCACTGGGTGCGTTCTTCGCCGGCATGGTCTTGTCCTCCTCGACCCTGTCGCAGCAGGCCATGCGCGAAACGCTTCCCCTGCGCGACGCCTTTGCCGTTCTGTTCTTCGTGTCCGTGGGTATGCTCTTCAACCCCGGCATCGTCGTCGTCTCGCCGCTTGCGCTGATCGGAACGGTCGCCATCATCCTGATCGTGAAGTCGGTCGCGGCCTATTACATCGTGAAGGCCTTCGGGCGCGGTCACGACCAGGGGCTGACCATCGCGGCAAGCCTGGCGCAGATCGGCGAGTTTTCCTTCATTCTCATCAGCATGGGCGTCAAGCTGAACATCGTCGCGACCGAGGCGCGCGATCTGGTGGTGGCCGGTGCCATGATCTCGATCCTCGCGAACCCGCTTCTGTTCCACCTTCTCGACCTGCGCTGGGCGCGCAAGGCGACCGTGGCGGAGCCAGCCCCGGAAGGCGCCGAGGTCAGACCTGACGCCCCGTCAGAAGTTTCGGAAGCTCGCCCGACAGTCCCGCCGCCTGCCGCATGAAGCCGCGGCGCAGGGACGGCAAGGCACTGACCACGCCCATGCCAAGGTCGCGGCCCAACCGCAGCAGCGGATTGTCGCTGGAGAATACCCGGTTGACCGTATCCATGCCCAGGGCCAGCGCCGTCGCGTCGAACCGCCGCCAGCGCTGATACTCCTCCAGCGATGTGGGGCTGCCGGGGTCCTCACCGCGGCGGCGGGCCAGGATCAGCACTTCGGCCAGCGCCGCCACATCGCGCAGGCCAAGGTTCAGCCCCTGGCCGGCGATGGGGTGGACGCCATGCGCCGCGTCGCCCACCAAAGCCACGCGCGGGGCGATGAAACGTTCGGCAAGGGACAGCGAAAGCGGATAGGTAAACCGTTCGCCGGCCAGGGAAATCTCGCCCAGGAAATCGCCGAACCGGGGGCGCAGCGCCTCCAGATATTCGGCGTCCGGCAAGGCCTGGATCGCCGCCGCGTTCGCGTCCGTCTCGCTCCAGACGATGCTGGAATGATGCCCGCCCTTCAGCGGCAGGATCGCCAGCGGACCCGAGGGCATGAAGAACTGCTGCGCTACGCCGTGGTGGTCCTTCTCGTGCCGGATCGCCGTGACCAGCGCGGTCTGGCCATAGCCCCAGCCCACCCTGCGGATCCCGGCCCGCGCTGCAACGCCCGACCCGCGACCGTCGCAGCCGACCAGCAGCCCCGCCGTCAGCGTCCGGCCGGATGCCAGGCTCACCGTCACGCCGGAAGGCGCAACCTCTTGCGCGACAACGGTTTCGCCCGACAGAAGCGTGATGCCCGGGGTGTCCCGCATCGCCGCCAGGAAGGCCGCATAAAGATGCCGGTCCTCCAGCATGTGCCCCACCGGGCCTTCCTCGATCTCGGCCGCGTCGAAGTGCAGGAAGAACGGAGCCGCCCCTTCGCCCGCGCGCCCGTCCGAGGCCTTGATCTCCAGCATCGGCTGCGCCTTGTCGGCGACCAGCGGCCAGACCCCGATCGCGGTCAGCAGCCTGACCGACGCGATCGCCAGCGCATAGGCCCGCCCGTCGAACCCGGCTTCGGCCCGCAAGGGCGCCGGGCGCGCATCGACCACCGTCACGCGAAACCCTCCTTGCGCCAGCGCCAGGGCCAGCGCCGGGCCGTTCAGCCCTCCGCCCGCGATCAGGATGTCGGTATCTCTTTCCATCGGCCTTACATACCCCGCGCAGGCGGATTGTCCATGCGTCGCCAAGCCGCTACCCTTGCGGCAACAAGGGGGAAAAGATGACCGGAACCTGGGCGCACATGACGGCAGCCGAGCTTGGACGCGAGATCGGCAAGGGCCGCATCCACCCGGTCGAACTGACCGAGGCCTTCCTCGACCAGATCGAAAGCCACCCGCTTGCGCCGCGCATCTATGCCCGTGCCACCCCGGCCCGCGCGCGGGCCGAGGCGATGGCCGCTGCCTCACGCGCCAAGACGGGGCTGCGCAAGGGCCTGTTGGACGGGGTGCCGATCAGCTGGAAGGACCTGTTCGACAGTGCCGGCGTGGCGACCGAGGGCGGATCGGCCTTGCTCAAGGGTCGCATACCGGACCGGGACGCAACGGTGCTGGAAACCGCGACGCTGCAGGGCCTTGTCTGCCTGGGCAAGACGCACATGTCGGAACTGGCCTTCTCGGGCCTGGGTCTGAACCCGGTGACGGCGACGCCGCCCTGCCTGAACGACGACAGAGCCGTTCCGGGAGGGTCGTCGTCAGGGGCGGCAGCTTCGGTTGCCTTCGGGCTGGCTCCGGCGGCCATCGGGTCCGATACCGGCGGGTCGGTGCGGGTTCCCGCCGCCTGGAACGACCTTGTCGGGCTCAAGACCAGCGTCGGCAGCCTGCCGATGGGTGGCGTTCTGCCCCTGTGCGAACGCTTTGACACCATCGGCCCGCTGTCCCATTCGGTCGAGGATTGCGCGCTGCTGCTGGCGGCCCTGTCCGGTGGCGCGCCGACCGACCTTGCCGGGGCGACGCTGTCGGGCAAGCGGCTTGCCATCCTGGAAACCGTCGCGCTGGATGACCTCCGCGACCGCCCGGCACAGGGCTTCGACGACGCCGTCGCGCGCCTTGGCAGGGCCGGGGCCAGCATTGCGCGCCTCAGCTTTCCCGAAGCCGCCGAAGCGATGGCGCTTTCCGCCGCCCTGTTCACCGCCGAAGCCTATGGCATCTGGCGCGACATCATCGAAACCGCGCCGCAGAAGATGTTCCCTCGTATCCTCGAACGCTTCCGGTCCGGCGCAAACGTCCTTGGCATGGACTATGTCGCAGGGTGGCGCAGGCTTGAGGCGATCCGCCGCAACTGGGCCGCCGAGACCGCAGCTTTCGATGCCGTTCTGGTGCCGACCTCGCCGATCCTGCCGCCCTCGGCCGACCGCCTGCTGACGGACGACGCCTATTATGTGACCGAAAACCTCCTTGCCCTGCGCAACACGCGGGTCGGCAACATGCTGGGCGTCTGCGCGCTGACCCTGCCCACGTCGCAACCGTCCTGCGGAATCAGCCTGATGGCCGGACCAGGGCAGGAAGCGCGGCTGCTGAAGCTGGGCGCGGCGGCGGAACGGGCGCTGCGATAGAGCCGCTGCTCAGGCGCGGTGATAGGGCGACCCGGCAAGGATGGTTGCCGCTCGGTAAAGCTGTTCGGCCAGCATGACCCGCACCAGCATGTGCGGCCAGACCATCCGGCCCAGGCTGATCGTCAGATCGGCGCGCGCGCGAAGGGCGGGATCGACGCCGTCCGCTCCGCCGATGACAAAGGCTGCGTCCTGCCGACCGCCGTCGCGCCACTGGGCCAGGGTCTGCGCAAATTCGGGGCTGGAGAGCGTCTTGCCGCGTTCGTCCAGCACGCACAGCGCCGCCCCTTCGGGGATCGCACGGGACAGGAGCGCGCCTTCGGCCGCCATGCCGCCGCCCTTCCGGTCTTCCACTTCATGCTCGATCACCGGGCCAAGCCCCAGGGGCCGCCCGGTCCGGTCCAGCCGTGCCAGGTAGTCGTCCACCAGATCGCGCTCTGGCCCCGCCCGCAGGCGGCCCACGGCGCAGAGATGCAGGCGCATCAGGCCTTGGCGGCCAGGGAAGACCCTGCCGGAAGCCACATCTTTTCCAGCTGGTAGAATTCGCGCACTTCCGGACGGAAGACATGGACGATCACGTCGCCCGCGTCGATCAGCACCCAGTCGCCGGTTTCCTTGCCTTCCATGCGGACGGAAATCCGCATCTCCTGCTTCAGCCGGTCGGCCAGCTTTTCCGAGATCGAGGCGACCTGCCGCGAGGACCGGCCCGAGCAGATCACCATGTAATCCGCCACGTCCGACCGACCGCGCAGGTCGATCTGGACGATGTCCTCGGCCTTGTCGTCATCGACGGATTTCAGAACAAGGTCCAGAACGGCTTGCGAGTTGTGCCCTTCCGGGCCGGCGGTGCCTTCGGCGGGCGTCGGGCGCGGACCGACCGGCAGGCCGGTGGCAGGATCAGAATGCGACAGGACCGGGTCCTCCAACGAAGCGCGGTCCACTCGGCCCCCGCGCCGGGCCATGGTTTCAGACTAGCACCCGGGCGGGGCAATCTCAACCGGAGGCGGGCGCCTACGCCTTATTCGGCGCCTTGGCAAGGCTTGATCGCCGCCAGCGTTTCCGCCCCCAGGAGGTCGGACAACTTTCCATCCGCGATCAGCGGCAGGAAGGGCGCGTCCTTAGCGAGGCGGATCAGCACCGAGCCGCGGGCCTCGGGCGCAGGCCCCGCCCCGATGGCGCAGCCGCCGATGCCAAGCCCGAAGGTCCCCTGCGCATTCCCCTCCTGTTTCCACTTGCCGATCCTCGCCTGCAAGGCCCGCATCTGCGCGACCTCGGGCTCGGCCAGCGCAAACTGCCGCGCCGTCGCGCCTTCGGGCAGGTCGATCCCCGGGACAACGGGGCGATCCTCCAGCCGGAAACTCTGGGCCAGCTGGTCCTTGCCACGGCTTGCCCCAAGCCTCAGCTCCGCCGTCCCCGGGCTGATCGCAAGGCCGGGCGGCAGGATCACCACCAGTTCGATCGCGGCCGGGTCGGCCGTCAGCGGGTCGATCGCCGCAAGCCGCGCAGCCGTCGAGGGCACGATGGCCGAGCAGGCCGCCAGGGCCAGACTGGCCAGCCAGGCAGGGGTCAAACGCATAGGATTCTCCTTTGACAGATATATTTTACTGTAATACGATAATTTATCGCTGTGAAAAGAGGTAAAGATGAAAGATCGCAGCCGCCTGCAATCGCTGTCCGGAATCCTGTACTGGGTCGCCCTGGTCCTGTCGGTGGCCCTGCCGCTGCTTGTCCTTGTCCAAGCCGGGAAATGGGTGGCCGATCCGGGCTCGCTTGTCGGCGCGGATGCGCCGCCGGGAACCACGGTGACGGCGGTGCAGGCCGGATTGGTGGCCGCGGTGGCGCTGGTCTCGGTCCTGCCCATGGTGGCCGCTCTGCGTGGCATGGTGCGGCTCTTCGGGCGCTACCGGATGGCCGAGGTCCTCAGCCTTGAAAATGCCGAGACCATCCTGAGGATCGGTCGGGCCATGGTGGTCGTCGCCCTGTTTACCGTGATCGGACCGACGCTGCGCCTGCTGATCCTCAGCTGGAACGCTCCGCACAGGACGCTATCCATCGCGCTTGACGATGGCACACTGGGCTTTCTGCTGGCGGCGGGCCTGTTGACCGTGATCGGCTGGGCCATGCGCGAGGCGGCTGCGGTCAAGGCCGAGAACGCGGGGTTCGTCTGATGGCACAGCCGAGCTTGCAGATCGTCGTCCGGCTGGACGTGATGCTGGCCCGCCGCAAGATGCGGTCGCGCGAACTGGCCGAAAGGATCGGTATCACCGAACAGAATCTCAGCCTGCTGAAGTCGGGAAAGGTGAAGGGCATCCGGTTCGACACCCTCGCCGCCATCTGCGCTGCGCTGGACTGTCAGCCGGGCGACCTTCTCGAGGCGGAACCCGCCCCCTAGTCTTTCCTGCCCAGAACCTCATCCTGGTGCTGCCCCAGCCGGGGTGCTGGCCGGTCCAGTGCCAGACTGGCACCCGAGAATGTCATCGGGCTGCGCACCCCCGGCACGCCTTCGGGCGCGATCTGCAACCGCCGCGCCACCACCTGCGGGTCGGCAAAGACCTCGGCGAGGTTGTTGATCGGTCCGGCAGGAACGCCCTCGGCCTCGCAAGCGGCAAGCAGGTCCGCCTTGGGCCAGGTCTTCGTCGCAGCCGTCAACCGCTCGGTCAAGGCGGCCCGGTTGGCGACGCGATCGGCATTGGTCAGGAAGGCGGGCTCGTTCGCCATCGCCTCCAGCCCCAGAATCCTGCACAGCCGCTGATACTGCGCGTCGTTGCCGGTGGCCAGGATCAGCCAGCCGTCCTTGCAGTCGAAAACCGCATAGGGCGCGAGGTTCGGATGCGCGTTGCCCATCAGTCCGGGCGCCTTGCCCGAAGCCAGATAGTTCATCGCCTGGTTCGCCATGATCGAAGTCGCCACGTCCAGCAAGGCCATGTCGATCTGCTGGCCTTCGCCGGTCCGTCCGCGCTGCACCAGCGCGGCCAGGATCGCGGTTGCGGCATAGACGCCGGTGAAGATGTCCGTCACCGCCACGCCCACCTTCTGCGGCTGGCCATCCGCCGGGCCGGTGACCGACATCAGCCCCGACATGCCCTGGATGATGAAGTCGTATCCCGCCCTATGCGCATAGGGTCCGTCCTGCCCGAAGCCGGTGATCGAACAGTAGATCAGCCGGGGGTTCACCTTGCGCAGGGATTCCCAGTCGAGCCCGTATTTCGCCAGGCCCCCGACCTTGAAATTCTCGATCACCACATCCGCATCGGCGACCAGCCGACGGACGGTTTCCTGCCCCTCGGCCGTGCGGAAATCGCAGGTGATCCCCCGCTTGCCCCGGTTCGCGGAATGGAAATAGGCTGCGGTCCGTTCGCCCCCTGCCTCGATGAACGGAGGCCCCCAGCGCCTTGTGTCGTCGCCTTCGGGGGCCTCGACCTTGATGACATCGGCGCCCAGGTCAGCCAGGGTCTGCCCGGCCCAGGGGCCAGCCAGGATCCGCGCCAGTTCGATGACGCGGATGCCCTCCAGCGGTGCCGCCATGCTACTTGGCCAGCTCGGCGTCGAGGATGGCCTTCAGGTCGGCGTAGGCCATGTTCGAATACTTGGTCCCGTTGATGAACAGCGTCGGAGTACCCTGAACCCCGTCGGCCTCGAAATTGGTCTGGAACTGCTTGATCAGCGCCTCGGCATTGGCGGTGTCGTTCAGGCAGGCATCCATTGCCGCATCTTCCAGCCCTGCCGCCCGGCCGATGGTCTTGAGGTTGTCGACCACCTGCTGCGGGCTCTCGGCGGCGGCCCATTCCTTCTGCTTGGCAAACAGCATGTCGTGGATGCCGAAATACTTCATCTCGCCGCCGCAGCGGGCGATCAGCGCGGCCCACAGGCCGTAGCGGTCGAAATACACTTCGCGCAGGGTGAAGTGGACCTTTCCGGTGTCGATGTAGTCGGTCTTCAGCTGATTGAAGACCGTATCATGGAAATGCGCGCAATGCGGGCAGGTGAAGCTGGCGTATTCGACGATCTTCACCTTGGCGTCCGGTGAGCCCAGGGAATAATCGCCAACCGCCGGTGCGGTGGCGGCCGTGGCGGTTTCCTGCGCCAGGGCCGGCGTCATGGCCGCAGTCGCGGCAGCGGCAAGGGCAATCATCGCCCGGCGGTTCAGCTTCATCATGGGTCGGCGTCCTTTGTCAGCCCGATGGTCAGGATCGGGGGCGAGTTAAGATGTTTTGCGCCAGCTGTTCAAGCGCGCTGCGCAGGCTTGGGTCAGTCACGCCCTCGGCCACGGCCTGCGCCTTGGCCAGCGTGGCGGGATCGGGGGTCTTGCCCACCTTCGGGGCCGGAGCGAACTCTGCCTGGCCTTCGGCAAATCCGGTGGCGGCGGTCTGGGTCAGATGGATGTGGTTGATGGCGTTGTAGCCGTAGACGGCGTTCACCCGTTCCTTCAGCACCGGCAGCGCCATCTGCACCATCGGTGCCTCGCTTGCCTTGACCAGCAGCGTCAGCGTCGCACCCATGCCACCCTTGCCGTAACCGATCTTCACCGGCCGGGTCTTGCGCGCCATCTCCTCGCCCGCCACCTCGGCCCAGTGCGTCAGCAGCCGTGCCACCGCAAAGCCCCGCGATTCCCCCGCCGCGCGGACAGCCTCCTTCATCAGCCCGAAGGCCGGTTCGAACCCGCGCATCCGGTGATCGGCGCTGGGCGAGGGAAGGGGTTTGCGGCTCATCTGCTCCGGTTCCTTGGGCTGCATTCTACCGCAAGGCCCGCCCCCCGCCAGTGGCAAGGCTGAAACAGGAATAAACATTGCGTTAGCGAGGGTTTACCTGATGCCGGGAAGACGGGACTGGCCGCCCGCCCCGGCTCGGCTATCTTCGCCGCGATGGACGACCCCGAATCCCTCTCTGCCCGGCTGCTTGCCTGGTATGACCGTCATGCCCGCGTGATGCCCTGGCGCGTGTCGCCAGGGGACCGGGCAAAGGGTGTCCGCCCCGACCCCTATCGCGTCTGGCTGTCCGAGGTGATGCTGCAACAGACCACCGTGGCCGCCGTTAAGGACTATTTCCACCGCTTCACCGCCCGCTGGCCGACCGTGGCTGCGCTGGCCGCCGCGCCGGATGCCGAAGTGATGGGGGAATGGGCGGGTCTTGGCTATTATGCCCGCGCCCGGAACCTGCTGAAATGCGCCCGCGCCGTCGTTGCCGACCACGGCGGCCAGTTCCCGACAAGCCGTGAGGGCCTCCTGACCCTCCCCGGCATCGGCCCCTACACGGCCTCGGCCATCGCCGCCATCGCCTATGACGAACCGGCGACCGTGGTCGACGGCAATGTCGAGCGCGTCCTTTCCCGGCTTTTCCGGGTGGAAACCCCGCTGCCCGCCGCCAAGCCCGAGCTGACCGATCTCGCCGCCCGCCTCACGCCCAGCCAAAGACCGGGCGACCATGCCCAGGCCATCATGGACCTTGGCGCCACGATCTGCACGCCGCGCTCGCCTGCCTGCGGAATCTGTCCCTGGTCACACGCCTGCATCGCCCGGGCCGCAGGCATCCAGGCCGACCTGCCGCGCAAGTCGCCCAGGCCCGAGAAACCGACCCGCCATGGCACGCTCTGGCTGGGCCACCGGGACGGGGCGATCCTGCTGGAGCGCCGCCCGGACAAGGGCCTTCTTGGCGGGATGCTGGGTATTCCGGGGGATGGCTGGGACGGGCAGGGCGGCCCGGCCCCGGCCCCCGCGCAATGGGAAAGGATCGGCGAGGTCCGCCACACCTTCACCCATTTCCACCTGATCCTTGCCGTCCTTGTCGCGCCTCTGGACGGCCCGCCCAGCCGCGGCGACCTGATCCCGCGCCAGTCCTTCCGGCCCTCCGACCTGCCCACGGTCATGCGCAAGGCCTGGGACCTTGCCCGCGACCGGCTGAATTGACCCCGACCACCGCTGCGGAAGATCGCGCGGAAGCCGCATCATCCGACAGTTCACGCCGCCCCCCGCTTCCGCTACACTCGCCCGCATGAGCCCGCTTCCCGCCGCGCTGCCGTTCTGGATGTCCCTCTGCCTGCTGCCTCTGGCCGTTCTGGGCATGGCCCAGGGCGGCTGGACCATCGCGCTCCTGCCGATCTCGACCTGGGGTCTGTTCACCGTTCTCGACGCGATCACCGGCCACAACACCGCCAACCCGGACCCCCGGACGCCCGAGGATGCGCTGACCGCCTACCGTCTGGTCACGCTGATCTGGCCACCGCTCCAGTTCGCCCTGCTGGCCGCGATGCTGTGGCATGTGCCGCAGGCCCCGCATCTTGCCACGGGAGAGCGGATTGCCCTGTTCTTCGGCATGGGCGTCCTGTCGGGCACCATCGGCATCAATTACAGCCACGAGCTCATGCACCAGAAGTCGCGGCTGGAACGCTGGCTGGCCGACCTTCTGCTGGCCTCGGTCCTGTATTCGCATTTCAGGTCAGAGCATCTGCGCGTGCACCATATCCACGTCGGCACGCCAAGGGACCCGGTCACGGCGCGCTACAATGAAGGGTTCCACCGCTTTTTCCCCCGCGTACTGGTGCAGTGCCCGGCCTCGGCCTGGCGGGCCGAAGTGGCGATGCTGGCCCGCAAGGGCCTGCCCGCCTGGCACCGCAGCAATCCCTTCTGGCGCTATGCCGGGCTTCAGGCGGCATTCCTTGCCCTGGCGCTTGCCCTGGGTGGCTTGCCGGGCCTCGGTCTGTTCCTGGTCCAGGCCTTCACGGCGATCTGGCAGCTGGAGCTGGTGAATTACATCGAACACTACGGCCTGACCCGCCGGCATCTGGGCGGGGGCAGGTATGAACATGTCCTGCCGCGCCACAGCTGGAATGCCGATCATCGGGCGTCGAACTGGCTTCTCATCAACCTCCAGCGCCATTCGGACCATCATTACAAGCCCGACCGCCGGTTTCCAGTCCTCCAGACCTACAGCAAGAGCGATGCGCCGCAATTGCCCTTCGGCTATCCCCTGATGACCATGATCGCGATGGTCCCGCCGCTGTGGAAGCGGGTGATGAACCGGCGGGTCAAGGACTGGCGCCGCCAGCATTACCCCGACATCACGGACTGGCATCCCTACAACAAGGCGCTGAACCCGGTCGCCGGTTGACCGGCAAACCCGGCGCCAGATTGCGCCTCTCCGCAGCGGCTGCGTCAGCAGACCACCTCGATCAGCCGAGGCCCGCGCTGGCCCATCGCTGCGGCGAAGGCCGCGTTGAACGCGCCCATGTCGTCGACCCGCACCGCCTGCACGCCATGTCCCCGGGCCAGCGCGACCCAGTCGAGCAGAGGTCTCTCGACATCGAACATCCGCCGGGCGTTGCGGCCGACCTCGTTCACCCCCATCGCCGCCAATTCGTCGCGCAGGATCTGATAGCCGCGGTTGGCGAAGATCACCGTGGTCACGTCCAGCCCCTCGCGCGCCATCGTCCACAGCGACTGCAGCGTGTACATCCCCGACCCGTCGCCCTCCAGCACCACGACCTTGCGGTCCGGGCAGGCCACCGCCGCGCCCACCGCATTCGGCAGGCCAAAGCCGATCGACCCCCCGGTGATCGTCAGCGCATCATGCCCCCGTGCCCGCTTCAGCCCCGGCGCGAGGTAGTAGGACGCCGAGATCCCTTCATCCACCACCACCGCATTCTCGGGCATCAGCGCGGCAATCGCCTCGCCGACCCTGGTCACGGTCAGCTCGCCCTGCGGCAGCGTGGGCAGGTCCAGGGGCACGAAATCCTCCGGTCCCAGTTCCGCCTCTCCCACCTCTTCCGCCAGCGCCCTCAGCGTTCCCTCGATGTCCATGTCCCGGCTGCACAACTCGATCAGCCGCGTCTGAGGGTCATCGGGGGTGGAAGGCAGACCGGGATAGGCGAAGAACCCGGCCGGCCGCGCCGTGCCGCACAGGACCAGCGACGATGCCCCGGCCAGAAGCCTGATGTTGTCCTCGATCCGATAGGCCATCCGCTCGATCAGGACCGAGCCCGCGCCGCGGCGGAAACGGCTGACGAAGAAGGGCTGCATCAGCCGGGCACCGCAGGATTTGGCGATCCGCTTGGCCAAAAGGCCGAGATCGGTGAAAAGCGCCGGGCCATCGATCATCAGGATCGCCCCCGGCTGGCGCAGCGCATGGGCTGCCGCCCTGACCTCGCCCGGCGACGGGCGCCGCAAGGCGGGGGCCGGGGCCGCCACCGCAAGGCCCGACGCCTCCTCCCAGGCCGTGTTCGCCGGCAGGATCAGCGTGGCGATCTGCCCGCCCTTGGCCCGCGCCGCCTGCACCGCCTCGGCCGCGTCGCTGGCGACCTTTTCGGCCGAAGAGCAGACCCGCGTCCAGTGCGACACCGCCTGCGCCACCCCCACCGTGTCGCCCTTCAAGGGGGCCTCGAACCGCAGGTGGTAGTCGGCATGGTCGCCCATGATGTTCAGCACGCCACTCTGCGCCTTCCGGGCGTTGTGCAGGTTGGCAAAGGCATTGCCGAACCCCGGCGCCAGGTGCAGCAGCGTTGCCGCCACCTGGCCCGACATCCGGTAGTAGCCATCCGCCGCGCCCGAAACCCCGCCCTCGAACAGGCACAGGATGCAGCGCATCTCGGGGTGTCGGTCCAGTGCAGCGACGAAATGCATCTCGGACGTGCCGGGGTTGGCAAAGCAGACCCGCACGCCGCTGGCCAGCAAGGTCTGCACCAGGGTCTCGGCACCGTTCATGTCCTGTCCTCTTCCTTCGACGGGGCGGGTTTCTCTGCCGGTTTGCGCGCCCGCGCCTCGCGCCGGGCGGCCCGCAGCCTCTGATACCCGTTCAGGGCGGGAAGGCTTAGCCAGTAGGATACCAGGGCCGCGACCAGCCCCGGTCCCAGCCCGCCGACGAGATAGGGCAGGAACACCCCGCGGAAGAACCGCTCCAGCCGGTCCCAGCGCATCTCCTCGGCGCCGAAGATCGCGCGGATGTTGCGGAAGATCTCGTCCCCGGCCTGGCCGAAGGCCGTCATGATCTGCGACACCGGCACGCCATCGGCCCGCGACCCCAGGATCATGTGGCCAAGGTCGATCGAGAGGACCGCGATGAACGGGAAGGTCAACGGATTGCCCGCCGCCGTGCCGATCAGCGCGGCGATGACATTGCCCCGCGCGATCCAGGCCAGGAAGATGGCGAGGAAGAAATGCAGCCCGAACAGCGGCGTGAACGAGGCAAAGACGCCGCAGGCAATCCCCCGGGCGATCCGGTGCGGCGCGTCGGGAATGCGGCTGGCGCGATGGCGCAGATAGCGGAACGCCCGGCCCCAGCCGCCTTTAGGCAAGACCAGGGCGCGCAGCTTCTGCATCAGGTTCAGCGGTGTTCGACGGCGAAAGACCATCCGTTCTCCAATCCTGTCGGAACCGGGATAGGAAACATGGGTGCCGGGATCAACCAACTCCACCGCCGGAAACGGAAAAAACCCCGCCGGGACATCCCGGCGGGGTGAAGGTGTCCCCCAGGCGGTCCGGGGGACAGGCGTGTTGCGGAAACTCAGTGGGTTCGGCTGCCGTCGGCCTCCATCTCGGCGCGGATCTGCTGGCGCAGGATGTCGATCGGCACCATCTTCCCGTCGCGCTTGAAGTGCCAGTAGGTCCAGCCGTTGCACGACGGCGCCCCCTCCAGCGCCGCGCCGACCTGGTGGATCGAGCCCTTCACGTCGTTGCCGATCAGCGTGCCGTCGGCGCGGACCTTGGCCTTGAACCGGTTGCCCAGGGAAAACAGCTCCTCCCCCGGCCGCAGCATCCCCCGTTCCACGACTTGCCCGAAGGGCACCCGCGGCTCGGCCCGCTTCGATCCGGAGACCTCCAGCGCCGAGGCATCGAACCGGCGCACCCGCGCGATCCTTTCGGCGGCGGCCTTGCGGTAGGCCTCTTCGCGTTCGATCCCGATGAAGTCGCGCCCCAGCATCTTGGCCACCGCCCCCGTCGTCCCGGTCCCGAAGAACGGGTCCAGAATCACGTCGCCGGGGTTCGTCGTCGCCACGATCACGCGGTGCAGCAGAGCCTCGGGCTTCTGCGTCGGATGCGCCTTGTCGCCGTTTTCGTCCTTCAGACGCTCATGCCCGGTGCACAGCGGGATCACCCAGTCCGACCGCATCTGCACGCCGTCATTGAGGGCCTTCAGCGCTTCGTAGTTGAACGTGTATTTCGCCGCCTCGTCCCGGCTGGCCCAGATCAGCGTCTCATGCGCGTTGGTCAGGCGCTTGCCCTTGAAGTTCGGCATCGGGTTCGACTTTCGCCACACCACGTCGTTCAACAGCCAGAAGCCCTGGTTCTGCAACTCGGTCCCCAGGCGGAAGACGTTGTGATAGGACCCGATCACCCAGATCGCGCCATTCGGCTTCAACAGCCGCTTTGCCGCCGCCAGCCAGTCGCGGGTGAAGGCATCATAGGCGGCAAAGCTGGAGAACTGGTCCCAGTGGTCGTCCACCGCATCGACCCTGGAATTGTCCGGGCGGTGCAACTCGCCCTTCAGCTGAAGGTTGTAGGGCGGGTCGGCAAAGATCAGATCGACAGAGCCCGCCGGAAGGGTGTTCATCACCTCCACGCAGTCACCCGCAAGGATCTGGTTCAGCGGAAGAGCTACCCCCGCCGTGGTATTCCTGGTCGTCATGTCTTCTGCCTCTGCCCCCGGCCTCTGTCGTGCCGATGTTGCCCGGAATCATGAGTCAGACCCGAATCGCCGTCAAATTCTTTTTTGAATCAACAGCTTACAGAATTCTCTTGATACAAGATGTTGTGGACGGGTCTGAAGGAACGTCTATGCCAAGGGGTCACGCCCAAAGTTTGCAGGGCCTTCAGATGGGCGGCAGTCGGATAGCCGGCATTGGCTTCCCAGCCATAGCCGGGGTGCTGTTGCGCCAAATCCACCATGATCCGGTCGCGCGTCACCTTGGCCACGATCGAGGCTGCGGCGATGGACAGGGACTTCGCGTCACCCTTGACGATCGCGGTCGCCGCACAGCGCAGCCCGCGCGGTATCAGGTTGCCGTCGATCAGCGCATGGTCGGCCTGCAAGCCGGCGACGGCCCGCTCCATCGCCAGGTGGCTGGCCCGCAGGATGTTCAGGCTGTCGATCTCCTCGACGCTGGCATGGGCGACGGAAACCTCGGCCACCGCCATGATCTCGTCGAACAGGGCCTCGCGCCGCGCGGCCGTCAGCTGCTTGGAATCGCGCAGGCCCTGCGGCACCCGGTCCGGATCCAGCCGCACGGCGCAGGCGGTCACCGGGCCTGCAAGCGGACCCCGGCCCACCTCGTCCACCCCCACAACCCGAAGCGCGCCACGCGCCAGGGCTGCGGTCTCATGGGCAAGATCGGGGATCGGTGCGGCCATGCCCCGGACTATCCCGGAAACACCGACAGAAAAAGGGGGTGGAAGCTGCTCACCCTCCCACCCCCTCAGAAGAAGCGGGACAGGGCAATCCCGCTTCGGTCAGGGCACCTCGGCGCCCCGTGCTGTGGATGGAGCGCCTCAGCGGCCCGTCACCCGGAACCCGGCATCGCGCAGGCATTGCGCCGAATAGACCCGGTCGCGCTCGCCGAAGATCGTCGCGCTGTTGGCGCAGCCGCGCGGCAGGCGATGGCCAAAGCCTTCCCCGCGCAGGCAGCTTTCGGAATACAGCGTCACCGAACGATCCGCCCCGTCGATCGAGATTGCGCAGACCGAGGGGACGCGCTTCGACCTGACCGGCTCGGGCTCGGGCTCGGGCACGGGGGCCGGGGCGGGCTTGCGGTTGTCGTTCAATTCATGGGCGATGGCCCCCACGACCAGCGCCGCGATCAGCGCCTTCGTCAGGTCATCCTTCTTGTCGGCCTTGGCCGGGATGGCCGTCGCCAGGACCAGCGCCAGCGCTGCCGCACCGCCTGTCAGCATCGCCGCGAACCGGCGCCCGGAAAGGTTGCTTTCAGAGATTCCCTGCGAACTGACGCGATGCGACTTGCTTCTGAACTCTACGGACATGGTTGCCTCCTGATACGGATGTCTTGGTCCCGGAGGGCCACCCGACCTGCCGTGCGACCCCGATGGCCAACCCTCGCCCTCGGCCCGCCCGGTAAGCAATATCGCCCGCCCGCTATGGAATAACGGTTGGGGAATGCCGACTTGCTATCCGATAACAGGGCGGCAAACTCTGGCGTGATATTGAATATCACCCTGCGTCGGCGCATTGTCCGTCGTGATCGAGCAGCCTCCTTGCCGGAGCGGTAAAATGAAAAGACTTGTCACCACTGTCGCCCTTGCCCTGGCCCTTGCGGGTCCGGCCGCGGCAGAGTGTTATGCGGACTACAAGGCCAAGCGTGACGAGCCGTTGCAACTGCATTACGGTGTCGCGCGGGTGTCGGACGCCAACTGCAGCCCCGGCGCGGCCGAAGGCGAATTGGCGCCGAGACTGGCGGCCGCGGGCTGGACGCTTCTGAACGTTCTGTCCACATTCGGGCCCGAAGGTCTCGAGGAAAGGAAAGCGAGTGCCGGAGACTACTTCCTCCGTTACTGAAAGCCTGAAAGCCGGCAACCGCGTCGTCGCCTTCGGAATTGCGGCCATCGTCCTCATCCTTCTGGGTGCGGCGCTTTTCCTGTTCCTGAACCTGCCGGATGCGAATGCCTTCAACGCGCGGGTCGAACGGATCTTCGTCGAAAACAACGATCTGACCTCGAACGCGCAGATCAAGCTTCTGGAGATTCTGGCGCAGTCGGGCACCGCGTTTTCCGAGGTGCTGACCAGCTATCGGTCGGTGATCTTCGTCCTTCTGGTGTTCTCGACGGCCCTTCTGATCGCAGCACTGGTGTTTCTGGTGATGATCATCGCGCTGAACCGGCGCATCTCGGCGATCCAGCGCTCGGGCATCCAGGTCGCCAGCCTGATGATCTCCCGCGAGGCGAGGGCGGTCTACATCAACGACCTTGAATTCCAGCTGACCGAAGCCGCGCTGGAAACCCTGGCCGTTCTGGCCGAGGCGCGGATGGATGACGAGGTCCTGACCGGCGCCCAGATCGAGGCGGTGATCTCGGGCCGGAACGAGGCCGATTGCGACGAGGCGGCGGGTGCGACCCGGGTCAAGCGGCTGCGCGATGCCCTGGGCAACCAGCTGGTCAGTGAACTGCTGGTCAAGACGATCGCCCGGCGCGGCTACATGCTGGCCGTCGGCAAGGACACGATCAGGATGATCTGAATGCGAAAGGCCCAAGGTTTCCCTCGGGCCTTTCGTGCGGGTGGTGAGCCGGACAGGATTCGAACCTGTGACCCGCTGATTAAAAGTCAGCTGCTCTACCAACTGAGCTACCGGCCCCACGAGGCGGCTGATTAGGCAAGGCCGCACCGGGGGTCAAGGGCAAAAACGTGCCGCACTGGCAAATCGTGCAGCGCAGGCGTATATGCCGGACCATGATGGATACCCGGGCGCAGACCGGCCTGCCGTTCATGAAAATGCACGGCGCGGGCAATGACTTCGTGGTGATCGACTCGCGCGGGCGCGGGGCGGTGATGACGGCTGCCCTGGCGCAGGCGCTGGGGGACCGGAATCGGGGTGTCGGCTTCGACCAACTGGCCGAGATCACCGACTCCGACCAGGCCGATTTCGGTCTGGTGTTCTGGAACAGCGACGGCTCGCAGGCCGGGGCTTGCGGCAATGCGACGCGCTGTGTCGCGGACCATGTGATGCGGGGGCTCGGGGCCGATCGCGTCTCGCTGGTGACGGCGCGGGGCGGTCTGCGGGCCGAGAGGGCAGCGGATGGCCGGATCTGGGTCAACATGGGTCCGCCGCAGCTGAACTGGACCGCGATTCCCCTCGCGCGCGAGGTGGACCATCTGCATCTGCCCCTGCCGGGCGATCCGGTGGCCGTGGGCATGGGCAATCCGCATTGCGTGCATTTCGTGCCGGATGCCGAGGCGGTGGACCTTGCGACCCTCGGGCCGCGGATCGAGCATGATCCGCTGTTTCCCCAGCGCACCAACGTCGAGTTTGCCTCGCTGATCTCGCCCGGGCGCATCCGCATGCGCGTCTGGGAACGCGGCACCGGGATCACGCTGGCCTGCGGCTCGGGCGCCTGCGCCGTGGCGGTGGCGGCGCATCTGCGCGGCATGACGGGCCGGCGCGTGGCGCTGACGGTCGATGGCGGCGAGCTGGAGGTGGACTGGCGCGCGGATGGGGTCTGGCTGACCGGCCCGGTGGCGCGGGTCTTCGACGGGATGCTGTCGCCCGACTATCTGGCGGCGTACCGATGAACGCGCCGCAGAAGCCCCCGGTCTTTGCGACGCTGGGCTGCCGTCTCAACGCCTACGAGACCGAGGCGATGAAGGAACTGGCCGCCGCGGCCGGTCTGGGCGGGGCGGTCGTGGTCAATACCTGCGCCGTGACGGGCGAGGCGGTGCGCAAGGCCAAACAGGAAATCCGGCGGCTGGCGCGCGAAAATCCGGGGGCGGCGATCATCGTCACCGGCTGCGCGGCCCAGACCGAACCCGAGACCTTCGCGGCGATGCCCGAGGTGACGCGGGTCGTCGGCAACCACGAGAAGATGCAGGCCGAGACCTGGACGGCCATCGCCGCCCCCGACCTGATCGGCACGACCGAGAAGGTGCAGGTCGATGACATCATGTCGGTGCGCGAGACGGCGGGCCACCTGATAGACGGGTTCGGGCGGCACCGGGCCTATGTCCAGGTCCAGAACGGCTGCGACCATCGCTGCACCTTCTGCATCATTCCGTTCGGGCGGGGAAACTCCCGATCCGTCCCGGCGGGGGTGGTGGTCGAGCAGATCAGCCGTCTGGTGGATCGCGGCTTCAACGAGGTGGTGCTGACCGGGGTGGACCTGACCTCATGGGGCGCGGACCTGCCGGGGGAGCCTCGGCTTGGCGATCTGGTGCGGCGGATCCTGAAGCTGACGCAGGTTCCCCGGCTGCGGATTTCCTCGATCGACAGCATCGAGGCCGATCCCGCGCTGATCGAGGCCATCGCGACCGAACCGCGGCTGATGCCGCATCTGCACCTGTCCTTGCAGGCCGGAGACGACCTGATCCTGAAACGGATGAAGCGGCGGCACCTGCGGGACGATGCGATCCGCTTCTGCCAGGAGGTCCGCGCGCAGCGGCCCGAGATCGTCTTCGGGGCGGACATCATCGCGGGGTTTCCGACCGAGACCGAGGCGATGTTCCAGCGGTCGCTGGACCTGGTCGAGGACTGCGGTCTGACCTTCCTGCATGTCTTTCCCTTCTCGCCCCGCAAGGGCACCCCGGCGGCGCGGATGCCGCAGGTCCGGGGGCCCGAGATCCGGGAAAGGGCGGCGCGGCTGCGGGCCCTGGGGGACCGGGTGCTGGCCGAGCATCTGGCGGCTCAGGTGGGGCGGGTCCACCGGGTGCTGACCGAGGGGGCGAGAGTCGGGCGGACCGAGGGCTTCGCCGAGGTGGCCTTCGCCGCCGACCAGCCGGAGGGGACGATCCTGGAGGTCCGCATCGCGGGCCAGGACGGGGCGCGGCTGCTGGTTTGACGCGCCGCGTGCGGACAGGCGGTCAGCCTCTGGGAAATCAATGGCTTGCCTGTGGGCGTCAGGAAAACGTTTACCTTTTCCGGGTTCGCTTCCGTTTGCCCAGGGCCTCACTCCGGGGTGGTGAGAGCGGGGATGACGGCACCGGGTCCGGTGACGGTATCGCGGGTGGCGGCGCTGGTGAACCGGAGCGCGTTCCGCGCAAGCCTTTTGTCTCGTCGTCGGGCTGCGCCTCCTCCTCGGGACCTGGGGGCGCTTCGCCCCCCAGACCCCCGGAGAGTATTTGGCAAAGGGCAAGAGCAAGGGGTGTGGTCAGCCTAGGGCGACCAGATGGTTGTCCCATCGGGTGTCTGCGCGGGCGAGGGGGGTGAGGCCCGTGTCGTCGGCGGTCCAGACCGCGCCGCTGCCGTCGGTCACGGTGAAGGTGCCTTCGGTGCTGGCCGCGCCGCAGAGATCGGCGCGGTGGTGGGTGGCGATGTGGCGACCCTTGGCATCGAACAGCATCAGCGCGCCGCCCTTCGGCGAGGTGATGAGAACGCGGTCCCGCGTTGCGGCGATGGACCCGGCATAGCCCTGCATCGTGAAGGCCTCTGCTTCGGGCGGCGCGCACAGCAGGGGTGCTGTGCCGGGGGTCCAGAGGCCAAGCTGCGGGACGGGTTCGGCAGGATCGCCTTCCCATTGCATGGCGAAGGCGATGGCGCTGCCGGACAGTGCAAGGTGGCGGATGGAGTTCTGGCGCAGGTCGGGGAGGTCGATCTGGTCAAGAAGCGCGCCGTCTTCCGCCAGCAGCGTCAGGTTGGGCGCCATGTCCGGGATGTTCAGCTTGGTGCGGTCCACCGGGTCGGTGCGGATGCCGCCATTGGCGACGGCAAGGCGGCCGTCGGGCAGGCGCCTGATTTCATGCGGCCCGATGCCGTGGCTGGGCCAGTCGGTCAGGCGCGTGTAGCCTTGCGTGTTCCAAAGGCCGATGCGCCCTTCGGAGGTTTCGGCCACGACTTCGGAGGTCATCAGAAGCGTGCCATCCGCCGAAAAGGCGCCGTGGCCGTTGAACTGCATGCCGTCGGGCGGGGTCAGGCGGTGTCGGGTGGTGCCGGTGGCACAGTCGATGACAAGAGCGAAGGTGCCGGGGCGGCGGGCGAAGGCGACGGCTTCGGCGCGCACGGGGTGGGCCGCGGCGGCATGGCCGCGACCGGGCAGGGCGACCCGGAACAGGCTGGTGCCGGCGGCGGAGAGGCCGTGCAGGACATAGGCCTCGCCCGCCTTCCCGGCGGCCAGGAAGGCCGGGGCTCCGATGTCGGCCCAGGTCAGGCGCGGGGCAAGACTTGCGGCCAGCGTGGCCAGGAAGGCGCGGCGCCGCATCAGTCGCCATCCTGCGCGTTGAAGCCAAGCTCGACGCCCAGGGCGGGGCCAAGCTCGGCCAGGACGGTGTCGCGGGTCTGGCGCACGGCCTGTTGCAGGATTTCGAGTTTCAGCCAGGCCTGCGGGTCGGCGATGCGGTCGATGTCGGGGTCGAGACCTTGCGCCAGCGCCAGCGCCTGATCGAAGGCCGCAAGACTGCGCGGGCTGTCGGGGTTCAGCGTCAGCGCGAGCTGTTTCAGCGCGGCGAGCGACAGGGCGATGTTGCGGATCGAGCGGCCGGAGGCATGGGCTTCCGCAAGGTCGGGTCGGGGCTTGTCCAGGCTCGCGAGCGGTCGGCCGATGCGGCGGTCGGCCAGGGCTTCAAGGCCGGTGGCAAGCTGGGTGAACAGGGCCTGGGTCGCCTCGTCCGGTTTCAGGAAACGGGGGTTGTCGGGCGCGCCCGCACCCAGCATCAGCGCACCAAAGGGCCCCCAGTCGGCGGCGAGGCGTGACGCCGTGGCGGCAAGATCGTCAGCGGTGGCCCGGATCAGCGGGCAGGGGTCGGTTGGCAGGGTCTCGGCGGGGTAGAGCAGGCGTTCAAGCGCGGGAAGGCCCCGGGCGGCGACGGATTGCTGCGCCATCGCCTCGGCCGTCGGGGGGGCTGCGAGAAGTGCGCGCTGGGCCTTCCAGCCTGCGCCTTTCGGGTCGGGCCAGAAAAGCACGGCCAGGCCGCGGCCGTCCTCTTCGGCGGGTCCGAGGCGCAGGTGATCGACCGCCATCCAGGCGTCGTAGGCTGCGTGGAAGGCGGGGCGGAGCGTCGCAGGGTCGCAGGTGTCAAGGTCTGCCAGGCTCTGGGCGGCTTCGGCAAAGGCGGCAAAGCCGGGGCGGGCGTGATCTGTGACCACGGCGGCGGTGTCGGCCAGCGCGGGGGTGGCGAGAAGCAGGGCCAGGAGGGCAACGCGCATCAGAGGCTTTCCAGAAAGGCGAGGAGCGCGTTGCGGTCCTCGGTGGACATGGCAGCGACGGCGTCGCGCTGGGACTGGGCCTCGCCGCCGTGCCAGAGGATGGCTTCAAGCAGGCTGCGGGCGCGGCCGTCGTGCAGGTATTCGCTGTGGCCGGAGACCTGTTCGGTCAACCCGATGCCCCAGAGCGGCGGGGTCTTCCATTCGCTGCCCGTTGCGCGACCCTCGGGGCGGTTGTCGGCCAGGCCCTCCCCCATGTCGTGGAGGAGGAGGTCGGTGTAGGGCCAGATCAGCTGGAAACTCTGCTCGGGCTGGCCCTCCAGGCGGTGTGTGACGTGTTTCGGCGTGTGGCAGGACTGGCAGCCGGTGCTGTAGAAGACCTGTTTGCCCCGCAGGACCTGCGGGTCGTCGATGTTGCGACGCTCGGGGACGCCCAGGTTGCGGGCGTAGAAGGTGACGAGGTCGAGCGAGGCAGCATCGACTTCCAGCCCGTCGCGGATGCCCGGTTCCTGGCCGTGCGGGGCGTCGATGCAGGTCGGCTGGGCCTTCGTGCAGTCACCCCAGGGCTCGGGGTGGAGGGGGGTGGAGAGGCCCATGTCGCCCGCGAAGGCCCCGGCGGATTGCTCGCGCACGGTCGGAGCGCCGGCCTTGAGGCCGAAGCGGCCAAGCATCGGCACGCCGTATTCGACCGAAGGCACGATCTGCGGGCGGCCGGAGATGCCGTCGCCGTCCCTGTCGTCCTCGTCGGCGCGGGCCAGGATGTCGGCGGCGGGGATCGCCTCCAGCAGGCCGAGGCCGATCATCTGCGGCGCGACGCGGGGAGAGAGCATGAGGCCCTCGGCCGGGGCGCCGTAGGCGGGGGCGGCGAAGCTGTAGGTCGGGGCGCGGAGGCTGACCACGGTGCCGTCGGCAAGGGTCACGGGGGTTTCCGTCCAGACGATGTCCATCCGGCCCTCGGCGGCATGGCCGGGGGCGGCAAGGTCCTGAAGCTGGCCGCCATAGGTCGGGTCCGGGCTGGTGGCGATCCAGTCGGCGATGCCTTCGGGCACGGGGCCGCCGGGGACCGAGAGCCGCAGGAACATCGACACCCGAGAGGCGTCGGCATCGGCGGGCGTATGGCCGCGGCCGTCCTTCAGGTGGCAGTCCTGGCAGGCGCGGGCGTTGTAGAGCGGGCCAAGGCCGTCGGAGGCAAGCGTGGAGGACGGCGCGGCGACCCAGGTCTTGCGGAACAGCGCGTTGCCAAGCTTGAAGTCCATCTCGCGCTCGAAGGGCATGTTGGCGGAGTGCTGGCTGAAGGCATCGGCGGTGGCAATGGCGCGGACGGTGGCGGCGCCGGCGGGCCTGGCCTCGAAGGGCTCGGGTCTGGAGAAATCGGTAGGGGGGGCCAGAACGGCGGCGATCCTGGCGTCGTCGGCTGCGGTGCGGGGGATCACGGCAAGGTGGCGGTCGTCCAGGCCCTCGGCAAGGGCGGGCGCGGCGGCAAGGCAAAGCAGAAGGGCAAGACGCATGGTGGCCTCCGTCGCGGGAGTCATACTCCTGATTTCCTGACGGATTCAATCGGGAAAATGCTTCCGCGGCGCGGCAAGGCGTTTTCCCCGCGCGGACAATGGCCTGCCCGACAAGCTGCCGGACCTGTGCGGTCACTTCGCCGCAGCCGGAAACCGCCCGAAAACGATTGCCTTCGACGCGGCCTGCGATTCAATGGCGACATCAGAACGGTGCGCGTAACGAGTTCTGCTTTGCTTCACGCACCTGGTCCTGCCGCAGCTCGCGGTCGGACCCCCTGCGGTGCGGGATCACAGAAACTCCGGGTCATCCGGCTGTTCGTCATATCGCATCGGCGCCCGGTTGGGCGCGCGGGTCCTCGCCCAGGGTCCGCCCCGTCGGCAGCCGCAGTCCGGCGCGGTCGGGGGCATGGCCCACCTCCTCGGCGATCTGCCCGACCCATCGCCGTCAAGGCGACGACGACAGGGGGCAAGCCTGCGATGGGAAGACGCGAAATGTCCCGACCGGAAGACCACCACCCACAGGGCGACGGGGCGTCCGGGGGCGTCAGCCGACGCCCGCCCGGCGCTACTCGGCCTTGCTGGCGGGCCTGGCGTTCAGCAGACTGTATTTCTCGGCGCCGATGCTGTCGAACAGGCCAAGCTGGGTTTCCAGAAAGTCGATATGGCCTTCCTCGTCGGCCAGAAGTTCGTCGAACAGCGCCCGGGTCACGAAATCGCCGACCTGATCGCAGTATTTGCGGGCCTCGATGTAAAGCGCGCGCGCATCGTGTTCGGCGGCCAGGTCAGCCTCGAGCGTTTCGCGCACCGTCTGGCCAATGCGCAGGGGGTCCAGCTTCTGCAGGTTCGGATGGCCTTCCAGAAAGATGATCCGCGCGATCAGACGGTCGGCGTGGTGCATCTCCTCGACCGATTCCGCGCGGGACTTGTCGGCAAGATGGCCGACGCCCCAATCCTCTTGCAGCCGGTAGTGCAGCCAGTACTGGCTGACTGCGGTCAGTTCGGACCGGAGTGCCGCGTTGAGGTAGTCGATGACTTTCTTGTCGCCCTTCATGTCAACTCCTTTCGTGCCGGGTGCCGGGTGAACGGCTGGGTGCGGTTGGTGGTTCCCTCAGCCCGTCTTGCGGACGAGATCGGGCGCGGCGGGGATGTGGAAGGCCGGGGTCAGCCGCAGCGTTTCAAGAAACAGGGGCATGCAGCCGCCACAGTCGGCCCGTTTGCCCAAGGCGCGATAGACCTTGCCGGGGGTGATGAGCGTCTGCGGATCGGCAGCGCGCATCCAGTCCACCGCCGCGCGGATGTCGTGGTCGGTGATGGACTGGCAATGACAGACGATCATTGGAAGACGGCGCCCGGATTGTCGAGACTGTCGGAGCCTTCAAAGCTGACCTTCGACAGGCCAAGGGCCGTCACCGCGCGGTCGATCGAGGCGGTCTGCGTCACCAGGGCATTGACCCCGGCCATGATGAGCCCCTCGCCCCGCGCATTGCCGGGCGCAAGCATCTGGTCATAGGCGAACCCGGACTCGGCAGCCGCCTTCACGGCGCCAAGCGCCGCGACCGAGGCGTCGAGTTCGGACCGGAGCCGGCTGTCCACGGCCGGGTCGGCGGCGGCGACCAGATCGGACAGTGCAGGGCCTTCAAGAACCGTGCCGTCCACCCGGGTATACCGGCCCAGATAGACGTTGCGGATGCCCACGGCGTCGTAGAAATGGCTGTTGTGGGTGTTGTCGGAAAAGCAGTCCTGCTCTTCCTCGGGGTCGTTCAGCATCAGGCCCAGCTTCATCCGCTCTCCGGCCAGTTCGCCGTAGGACAGGCTGCCCATGCCGGTCAGCATGGCCAGAAGCCCGGCCTGCGGATCGGCGGTGACACGGGCGCGGGCGGTGCCATCGGCGTCCCAGTTGTCCACCATCTCGGTCAGATCCTGCACCAGAAGGTCGGTTGCGGCCCGAAGATAGGCGGCGCGGCGGTCGCAATTGCCGCCGGTGCAGCCTTCGCCCGCCACGAAGTCGGTGAAGGGACGGTTGCCTGCGCCCGGTCCGGTGCCGTTCAGGTCCTGCCCCCAAAGGAGGAATTCGATGGCGTGATAGCCCGAGGCGACATTGGCCTCGATCCCGTCGGCTTCATGCAGGGTCCCGGCAATCAGCGCGGGGGTGATGGTGGTGGCGTCGATCGTGACACCCGACAGGGTGAAGGTCGGGGTGGCGATGACGTTCAGTCTGGCAAGGGCGTTTTCCTCGTTGCCATAGTCGGACGAGACATAGTCGATCAGACCTTCGTCCAGCGGCCAGGCGTTCACCCGGCCCTCCCAGTCGTCGACGACCGGGTTGCCAAAGCGGAAGGCCTCGGACTGCTGATAGGGAACGCGGGCGGCGATCCAGGCGGCGCGGGCGGCCTGGAGGGTGTCCTCCGACGGGTTGGCGATCAGGGCCTCGACGGCCGCTTGCAGGGCCTGGGCGGTGGTCAGGCTGTCCTGATAGGTGGCAAGGCCGATGTCGGCGTAGTGTCGCGTCACCTCTTCGGGCGTGACGGCAAGGGCGGGGGTGGCGCTGAGGACGAAAGCGGCAAGGAGGCGCATGGCAGGACCTTCGGTTGTCTGCCGATTGTCTGACAAAAACGCTAGGGTTTGTAAACCCGATTCTTTTACTTGGGAAACGGGCGGCGATCTTTTTGCGAAGGATCAGGGAAGCTCGGCGAGGATGGCGCGGGCGGCGGCGGCGGGGTCTTTCGCCTGCCAGACGGGCCGTCCGACGACGATGTGGTCGGCCCCGTCGGCGATGGCCTGATGCGGGGTGGCGATCCGCTTCTGGTCGCCGGTGGCGGCGCCAGCCGGGCGGACGCCGGGTGTGACGATCAGCTTGCCCCGCGCCTGCGGCAGGGCGCGGATCATCGCGGCCTCCTGCGGGCTGGCGATCACGCCATCGGCCCCCGCCTCCAGCGCGCGGGCGGCGCGTTCCAGGGTGATGGCGTGGATGTCGCCGGGCTTGATGAGGTTCGCATCCAGGTCGGCGCGGTCCAGCGAGGTGAGGATGGTCACCGCCAGGATCTTCAGCCCCGTGCCGCCCTTGCCGGTGGCCGCAGCGGTGACGACCTGCGGGTCGCCGTGGACCGTAAGGAAGTCGAGATCGTATTGCGCAAGGCCCCGCACGGCGGCCTCGATGGTGGCGCCGATGTCGAACAGCTTCATGTCGAGGAACACGCGCTTGCCCTGCTCGTGCTTCAGCGCATTGGCCAGCGCAAGCCCGCCACCGGTCAGCATCCCGAGGCCGATCTTGTAGAAACCGGCGGCATCCCCGATCCGGGCGACGAGGTCGAGGCCCTGCACCACGTTCGGCACGTCCAGGGCGACGATCAGACGGTCATCTGCGGGCATCGGGCTCTCCTGTAGGGGTCGGGGCGGTTTGACGGCGCGGGACAGGGCTGTCAAGACTGGCGGAAAAACCGAGGTGAGGGATGATCCTGGCACTGGACATCGGCGGCAGCCGGATCAAGGCGGCCGCCTGGGACGGGGCGCTGCGGCCTCTGGGCGAGGCGGCAACCCCGTCGGGCGACGCCGCGGCATTCATGCAGGCGCTCACCCGGTTCACGACGGGCGCCGAGCGCGGGATCGCGGTCTCCATCGCAGGTGTCGTCGATCCGGTAACGGGCGTTGGCAGGGTGGCCAATATCCCGGCGATCGACGGTCTGGCCCTGGCACCCGCGCTGGAGGCGGCGACGGGGCGGCCGGTCCTGGTCCAGAACGACGCCGACTGCTTTGCGCTGGCCGAGGCGATGCAGGGTGCGGGGCGGGGGCGGCGGTCGGTCTTCGGGGTCATCCTGGGCTCGGGTGTCGGCGGCGGGCTGGTCCATGCGGGGCGCGTGCTGACCGGCGCGGGCGGCTATGCCGGGGAATGGGGGCATGGGCCGGTGATCCGGGGCGAGTTCGCCTTCCGGTGCGGCTGCGGGCAGGTCGGCTGCCTTGATACCGTCGGCTCGGCGCGCGGGCTGGAGCGGCTGCACCGCAAGCGGACGGCCGCGCTTCTGGGGGCAGAGGCGATCATCGCGGGCTGGATGGCCGGAGAGGCCGAGGCGGGCGAGACCATGGCGCTCTGGCGCGAGCTGGTGGCGGGGCCGCTGGCGATGGTGCTGAACGTCCTCGGCGCGGATGTGGTGCCGGTGGGGGGCGGCCTGTCCCGCGCGCCGGGGCTGGTGGAATATCTGGACGAGGCAGTGCGGGTGCGCATCCTGCGGCGGACGAAGGCTCCGCTGCTGGTGCCGGCGCAATGCGGGGCCGATGCCGGGCTGCTGGGCGCGGCGCTGGCGGGGGCGGCGGCATGGGGCTGAGGCTGGAGGTCTGCGTCGATACGGCCGAGGGGCTGGCCCAGGCCGTCGCGGGCGGCGCGGACCGGATCGAGCTGTGCGCGGCGCTGGCGCTGGGGGGCCTCACGCCCTCGGCCGGGCTGATCGGTCTGGCGGCGGGCTGTGGCGTGCCCGTCGTGGCGATGATCCGGCCGCGCGCGGGGGATTTCGTCTGGTCCGAGGCCGAGGTCGCGATGATGGAAGTCGAGATCGCGGCGGTCCGCGCGGCGGGGCTGGCCGGGGTGGTGCTGGGGGCCAGCCTGCCGGATGGGCGGCTGGATGTGCCGGTGCTGCGGCGGCTGGTGGCGGCGGCGACGCCGGATGCCGGAGACCGATTTCTTCGAAGAAATCGGGACGGAGCCTTCGAAGGCTCCGGTCCGGAGTTTTCGAAAACTCCGGACGCCCCCGATCTGGTGCTGCACCGCTGCATCGACCTTGTGCCCGACATGGGCGCGGCCCTGGAAGAGGCGGTCGCGCTGGGATTTCACCGTATCCTGACCTCGGGCGGGGCAGTGACGGCCGAGGCGGGCGCGGCGCGGATCGCGGCGCTGGTCGCGCAGGCGGCGGGGCGGATCACGGTCATGCCGGGGTCGGGGGTGACCCCGGGAAATGCGGCAAAGCTGAAGGGGCTTGGCATCACCGAGATTCACGCGTCATGTTCGGCTGCGGTTCCGGTCACGGGCCGCGTGGTCGAGCTGGGCTTTGCGCCCCCGGTCCGGCGGCAGACCTCGGCGGATCAGGTGCGGGCCCTGCGGAAGGCTTTGGCATAGGAGCGCGGCATGGACATCTCTCTGACTTTCGAGCGCCCCGAGGACGGGCCGGAGTCCGGTCCGCTGACCGTGGGCTGGTTCCTGGCGCAGGACAAGGGTGCGGTGCTCTATGACCCGCCCGAGCGGGTGCAGATCCGCCCGCCGAACAAGGCGCATGCCAAGTCGGCCAGCCGCTGCCCGGCGGTGATCCAGCTGGAAAGCCGGTATTTCCTGGTGAAATGCCCCTTCGACCTGCACATCGGGTTCCAGCGCGACGCGAAGGGCAAGGCGGTGCTGGTGAACAAGGCCGGTGCGGCCTCGCCCATCCGGTCGTCGAAGCTGAACGAGGTGCTGACGCTGGTTTCGGAGGCCGAGTGGCGTTTCCCCGACCGGCCCACGGTGCAGCTTCACCTGCCCTATTACTTCATCGCCGACGAGATGGTTTACCTCTCGCAACTGTCGGCCTTTGCGCATTACCGGCCCGATCCCTTGCCCGGCACGATCTTCGGCGGGCGCTTTCCGATCTCGATCTGGCCGCGCCCCCTGATGTGGGCGTTCGAGTGGCACGAGCCGCAGAAGGACCTGATCCTGCGGCGCGGAGAGCCGCTGTTCTATGTCCAGTTCGAGGGGATGGACCCCTCGCGCCCGGTGCAGCTGATCGAGGCGGAGCGGACGGCAGAGGTGCAGGCCTATCTGGACAGCCTCTCGGGCGTGGTGAACTACGTCAGTCAGACATTTTCGCTGTTCAAGGCGGCAGAAGGGTTGCGGCCGAAGAAGCTGCTGGTCGCGAAGGACCGGGGCTAGGTGCCATGTGGCTGGCCCGGGGGCGCTGCCCCGGACCCCGGAGTATTTGTGAAAAGAGCAAGTGCGATTTCAATCGAATTGAAGGGGTCAGGCCATGCGCAGCATCATCGAGACCTATGAGGTGGGTTCGGGCCGGGTGACCGAGGTGCTGGCGGTCGAGGGCCGGATCGAAGCGCCGAACTGGGCGCCGTCGGGGGATTGGCTGCTGGTGAACGGCGAGGGGCGGCTGTTCCGGGTGCCCTTGGCGAAGCCTGCGCTTGAGCCGCTGGACACGGGCGCGGCGGTGAAATGCAACAACGACCACGGGATCAGCCCGGATGGCCGGACGATCATCCTGTCCTCGCACCATGAGGGGGCGGGGTCGCAGGTCTATCTGATGCCGGTGGAAGGGGGCGAGCCGGTGAAGGTCTCGCCCGACAGCCCGAGTTGGTGGCATGGGGTGTCGCCGGATGGGAAGACCTTGGCCTATGTCGCCTCGCGGGGCGGAAGCCGGGTGATCGACGTCCATACTCTGGTGCCGGGGGAGGAGGAGAAGCGGCTGACCTTCGGCGAGGGGCATTGCGACGGGCCGGATTTCAGCGCCGATGGGGCGCGCATCTACTATAACTGCGACCGGACGGGCCATGCGCAGATCTGGGTGATGGCGGCGGACGGGTCGGGGCAGCGGCAACTGTTCGCGGACGATCAGGTGAACTGGTTCCCGCATCCTTCGCCGGACGGGCGGCATCTGGTCTATCTGGCCTATCCGCCGAGCACCACGGGGCATCCGCCCGACCTGCCTGTCGCTCTGGTTCTCTGCGACCCCGAGGGTGGCAACCGGCGACGGGTGCGCGAATTCATCGGCGGTCAGGGCACGATCAACGTCCCCTCCTGGGCGCCGGACGGCAGCGCCTTCGCCTATGTGCGCTATGAGCCCTAGGCGGTCCGCAGGCCGCTGAGCCCCTTCGGCGGCCGGGGTTTCGGGTCGGGCAGCGGCAGGTCTACCGTCTGCAGGATCGGTTGCAGGTGCCGCGGATCGCCCCAGACCGAGATGTAGACCTCGGGCGGGTAGCCGTTCGCCAGATGCTCGGGCACAAGGTCGATGATCCGCACCCGCAGGTCGTCGCCATGCGCCAGCGAGGGGGAAACGATCTCCTCCGCCACCGGGCCAAGATGGCCGACCAGCCCTTCGCGGTGATGCGGGATCACGCCCAGGATCGGTTTCCGCAGCCGGGCGAAGACACCGATGCGCCCGTCCGACAGCCGGTCCAGCCGCGCGCTGTCGCCGATGGCCAGGCCGGTGCGGGCGACATGGATGGCAAGACCCTCGACCGGGGCCTTGTGGATCAGGGGAAGTTTGGCGTCGCTCATGGGCCTCGGCCTTTCGTTCGGAAGCTCCGAGGATGGGGAGGCCAAGGGGCCGGGCGCAAGGGCAGCCTGCCCCGTGGCCGGTGGGGCAAGCCCGATACCGCCGATGCCGGGGCACGCGATCGGCAAGGAAAGGCCGAGATCCGGCCGCAGCGACAGGTTTTCCGGCGCTGTGGTTTTTGCGCAAGCAGGGATTGCAAAGTTTTCGGGCCGCGCCCAGATGAAGCGCAAGGCCTTCACGCGGTGGGCTGGATACCCGGGCACCGCAGGCGGGGCGCTTAACACAAGGAGAATGACCGATGAATTTGGAGAAATTCACGGAACGGTCGCGCGGTTTCCTTCAGGCCGCACAGACCATCGCGATGCGGGAAAGCCACCAGCGCGTGCTGCCCGACCATCTGCTGAAGGCACTGATGGATGACGACCAGGGCCTCGCGGCGAACCTGATCCGCAAGGCGGGCGGTTCGCCCGAACGGGTGAACGAGGCGATCAACGCCTCCATCGCCAAGCTGCCCAAGGTCACGGGCGGCGACGGGCAGACCTATGTCGATCCGCAGCTTGTCCGCGTGCTGGACGAGGCGGAGGCCGTGGCGAAGAAGGCCGGCGACAGCTTTGTGCCGGTGGAACGGCTGCTGACCGCGCTGGCCTTGGTGAACACGCGGGCCAAGGATGCGCTGACGGCGGGGGCGGTGACGGCCCAGGGGCTGAACACGGCGATCAACGAAGTCCGCAAGGGGCGGACGGCGGATTCGGCCTCGTCGGAAGACACGATGGAGGCGCTGAAGAAATACGCCCGCGACCTGACCGAAGCGGCGCGCGAGGGCAAGATCGACCCGATCATCGGGCGCGACGAGGAGATTCGCCGCGCGATGCAGGTCCTGTCCCGCCGGACCAAGAACAACCCGGTGCTGATCGGCGAACCCGGCGTCGGGAAGACGGCGATTGCCGAGGGTCTCGCCCTGCGCATCGTCAACGGCGACGTGCCGGAGAGCCTGCGCAACAAGCGGCTGATGGCGCTGGACATGGGCGCGCTGATCGCGGGGGCCAAGTATCGCGGCGAGTTCGAGGAGCGGCTGAAGGCCATCCTGAAAGAGATCGAGGCCGCGGCGGGCGAGATCATCCTCTTCATCGACGAGATGCACACCCTTGTCGGTGCCGGAAAATCCGAAGGCGCGATGGACGCGGCGAACCTCATCAAGCCGGCGCTTGCGCGGGGTGAGTTGCACTGCATCGGCGCGACCACGCTGGACGAATACCGCAAGCATGTGGAAAAGGACGCGGCCCTTGCCCGTCGCTTCCAGCCGGTGTTCGTGAACGAGCCGACGGTCGAGGACACGATCAGCATCCTGCGCGGGATCAAGGAGAAGTATGAGCTTCACCACGGGGTGAAGATCAGCGATTCGGCCCTGGTTGCGGCAGCGACGCTGTCGCACCGCTACATCACCGACCGCTTCCTGCCCGACAAGGCGATCGACCTGGTGGACGAGGCCGCGAGCCGTCTGCGCATGGAGGTGGACTCCAAGCCCGAAGAGCTGGACGCGCTGGATCGCCAGATCCTTCAGTTGCAGATCGAGGCCGAGGCCCTGAAGAAGGAGGACGATGCGGCCTCGCGGGACCGGCTGGAGAAGCTGGAGAAGGAACTGGCCGATCTCCAGCAGAAATCGGCCGAGATGACCGCCAAGTGGCAGGCCGAGCGCGACAGTCTCGAGGCCGCGCGCAGCCTGAAGGAGCAGCTGGATCACGCCCGCGCCGAACTGGATCAGGCCAAGCGCGAGGGCAACTTCGCCCGGGCCGGGGAGCTGCAATACGGCCGCATCCCCGAACTGGAGAAGAAGCTGGCCGAGGCCGAAGCCCGGGAGGGCGAGGCTCTGGTCGCCGAAGCGGTCCGCCCCGAGCAGATCGCCGAAGTGGTGGAGCGTTGGACCGGTATTCCCACCAGCAAGATGCTGGAAGGCGAGAAGGAAAAGCTCCTGAAGATGGAAGAGGAGCTGGGCAAGCGCGTCGTGGGGCAGCGGGCGGCGGTGGAAGCCGTCAGCCGGGCCGTGCGGCGGTCGCGGGCCGGGCTGTCGGATGAAAACCGGCCGCTGGGCAGCTTCCTGTTCCTGGGTCCCACCGGCGTCGGCAAGACCGAGCTGACCAAGGCGCTGGCCGAATACCTGTTTGACGACGACAGCGCGATGGTCCGCATCGACATGTCGGAGTTCATGGAGAAGCACTCCGTCGCCCGGCTGATCGGCGCGCCTCCGGGCTATGTCGGCTATGACGAAGGCGGCGTGCTGACCGAAGCCGTCCGGCGCAGGCCCTATCAGGTCGTGCTGTTCGACGAGGTCGAAAAGGCCCACCCGGACGTGTTCAACGTGCTGTTGCAGGTGCTGGACGATGGCCGTCTGACCGATGGTCAGGGCCGGACGGTGGACTTCAAGCAGACGCTGATCATCCTGACCTCGAACCTCGGGGCGCGGGCGCTGTCCGAGTTGCCGGAAGGCGCGGATGCCAGCGCGGCCAAGGCCGAGGTGATGGAGGCGGTCCGGGCGCATTTCCGGCCCGAATTCCTGAACCGTCTGGACGAGATGATCATCTTCGACCGGCTGAACCGGGCGGATATGGCGGGCATCGTCGAGATCCAGCTGAAACGGCTGGAACAGCGCCTTGCCGCGCGTAAGATCAAGCTGGATCTGGATGCCGACGCCAAGGCCTGGCTGGCGGATGAGGGCTATGATCCGGTCTTCGGCGCCCGGCCCCTGAAGCGGGTGATCCAGCGCCAGTTGCAGGACCCCCTGTCCGAAATGCTTCTGGCCGGCGAGGTGCTTGACGGCACGACGATCCGGGTGACAGCGGGGCCGGATGGCCTGATCATCGGCGACCGGGTGGTGCAAAGCCGCCGGGAACGGCCTGCGCAGGCGGTCGTCCACTGATGCAAAAGGGGGCCTTCGGGCCCCCTTTCTTCTGGCGTGGCAAAGGTCGACGGGTGGCTGACGCCCACAGCTAGGCCATTGATTTCACTAAGGTCGAAAAGCGGCCCACATGTGGGCAGCGCGCGCGCTCACTTCGGCAGCAGGACCTTGTCGATGACGTGGATCACCCCGTTCGAGGCCATGATGTCCGCCGTCGTCACCCGGGATTTGTTGACCTTCACCCCATTGCGGCCGTCGATGTGGACCGTCTGGCCCTGCACGGTCGCCACGTCCATCCGCTTGCCCGCCAGGTGGTCCGAGGTCACCGCACCCGGCACGACATGGTAGGTCAGCACCTTGATGAGCTGGTCCTTGTTTTCCGGCTTCAGCAGGTTCTCCACCGTGCCCTTCGGCAGGGCGGCGAAGGCCGCGTTGGTGGGCGCGAAGACCGTGAAGGGGCCGTCGCCCTTCAGCGTGTCGACAAGGCCCGCCGCGCTCACGGCGGCGACGAGGGTCGAGAAGTCCTCGTTCGACGAGGCGATGTCGACGATATCGGGTTCCTTCGGCGTGGCGACGCAGGCGGAAAGCAGGGCAGCGACGGAAACGGCTCCGGCAAGGCGGAGGATGGTGCGGCGGTTCATGTGGTGTCCCCTGTTGGATGGATAGCTGGTCCGGAACGGAACGGGGGGCGCCACCGGCGCCCCCCGAACCTGCCTTACATCGGCGGCAGGATGACGCTGTCGATGACGTGGATCACGCCGTTCGAGGCGGCAACGTCCGGCATCGAGATCACGGCGCCGTTGACCTTCGGCCCGCCGTCCAGAGTGATGGTCACTTCCGCGCCGTTCACGGTCTTGGCCTTCATGCCCTCGGTCAGGTCGGTCGACATGACCTTGCCCGGCACGACGTGGTAGGTGAGGATCGAAACCAGCTTGTCCTTGTTTTCCGGCTTCAGCAGGTCCTCGACGGTGCCCGCGGGCAGAGCGGCGAAGGCGGCATCGGTCGGCGCGAAGACGGTGAACGGGCCTTCGCCCTTCAGCGTTTCCACCAGACCAGCCGCAGTCAGCGCCGCGGCGAGGGTGTTGAACGAGCCCGCGGCGACGGCGGTATCGACGATGTCTTTGTCCTGTGCGAAGGCAGGCATCGCAAAGGCGGTGGCGGCGGTCAGGGCAAGAAAGGTTCTGCGGATCATGTGGTGTCACTCCCGTGATGATCGGTCATGCCGTCATTGGCAGAAGGGATAGTCGCGGGATGCGACATCGGATCAGTGCGACATTTCCGTGAGTTGCCCTTGACCCCCGGGCGCCGCGCCCTAAGCCGCGTCGTTTCAGGATTTCCAGTAAAAGCTCCGTGAGAAGAGTTCAGATCACGTGACCGATCTGAAGCAATGTTTCAGGGCCTTGCCGCACACGTGACGCGCCTTGGTTTGCCTTTCCTGCAAGATGGCGCATCCTTCCGCGAACCCGAAACGGAGTTTTCTGATGCGTCTGCACTGGTCCGATGTCACGCCAAAGCCGCTGTGGCTGAACCGCCGCCAGCTGATCGCCGGGGCTGCGGCCCTGACCGCGACCCCGGCCCTCGCCCGGATCGAGGCGGCCTCCAGCGCCTATTCGACCGATGCCGAGCCGAACAGCCTGGAGGACATCACCAGCTACAACAACTTCTACGAATTCGGCACCGACAAGAGCGACCCGGCGCGCTATGCGGGCGGGCTGACTTTGGACCCCTGGTCGATCGTCATCGACGGGCTGGTGGACAAGCCCGGCACTTACGACCTGGCGGATGTCATGCAGGGCCAGCCGCTGGAAGAGCGGATCTACCGCTTTCGCTGTGTCGAGGCCTGGTCGATGGTCGTGCCCTGGATCGGGTTCGAGCTGGCGGGGCTGCTGAAGCGGGTGGGCGTGCAGCCGTCCGCGAAGTTCGTCGCCTTCGAGACGCTGGTCCGGCCCGAGGAGATGCCGGGGCAGAAAAGCCCGTTCATCGACTGGCCCTATCGTGAGGGGCTGCGCCTTGACGAGGCGATGCATCCTCTGACCATCCTGGCGACCGGCCTTTACGGCGAGCCGATGCCCAAACAGAACGGCGCGCCGATCCGGCTGGTCGTGCCGTGGAAATACGGGTTCAAGTCGATCAAGTCGATCGTGCGCATCAGCCTGACCGCAGAGATGCCGCCCACCACCTGGAACATGTTGCAGCCGCAGGAATACGGCTTCTATGCCAACGTGAACCCGAAGGTGGATCACCCGCGCTGGAGCCAGGCCTCGGAACGCCGGATCGGTGCGGGCCTGTTCGGCGGACGGCAGGATACACTGATGTTCAACGGCTATGAGGCCGAGGTGGCGTCCTTGTACGCAGGTCAGGACCTGGCGAAGGACTATTGATGGACTGGCTGAACGCGCAGGCGCGCCGCGTTCCGACCTGGGTGGTCTACCTTCTGGGCCTGGTGCCCCTGGGCCTTCTGGTCTGGGGCGCGGTCTTCGGGGGGCTGGGTCCCGATCCGGTCAAGGCGATCGAGCGGGGTCTCGGCGAACGGGGGCTGCAATTCCTGCTGGCCTCGCTGGCCATCACGCCCCTGCGGCGGGTGGGGCTGAACCTCTTGCGCTTTCGCCGCGCCTTGGGACTGCTGTCCTTTGCATATGTCGCGCTGCATCTGGTGGCCTGGGTCTGGCTGGACATGGGCCTGCGCTGGGGCGAGATGCTGGCCGACCTCACGAAGCGGCCCTTCGTGATCGTGGGGATGATCGGGTTCCTCGTGATGATTCCGCTGGCGGCGACCTCGTGGAATGGGGCGATCCGGCGGCTGGGCTCGGCGGCATGGAACCGGCTGCACCGGCTGGCCTATGTGGCGATTCTGGCCGGGGCGGTGCATTTGGCGCTGTTGTCCAAAGTGTGGACGACCGAGGTTCTGGTCTATTTCGGCCTGTCACTGGGGCTTCTGGCCCTGCGCCTGATGCCGAAGGCCCGGGCAGGGCGGCGCGCATCGGTCTGATCGGGCCTCCGGCTGTGCTGCAATCGCAAGAAAATTGCCGCAACGCCGCGTCCGTTGTGGGCTTTCTTGCGCCAACCACCAGATTTTGCGGTGTTTTCGGACTGCTGCAAAAATTTTGCGACAGAGGTGTTTTTTGCTCTTGCGGGTTCCGCGCCTCGTCCGTAAATACCGCCTCACCGAAGCGGAACGGCGACGGTGACGGACGGAAGCGGACGGGAACGGAAGCGACGGTTCGGAAAATCT
>NZ_QMJY01000079.1 GCF_003574395.1 Tabrizicola thermarum | reverse complement strand
CACCATCCAGATGCAACCCCCGCCGATCCATCCCAAACCCCATCCCAACCTCAACTGTTGCGCTCCATTCTAGAGGTGAAGCGTTCTCAACCTGTTCACCGCGGCGCGGGTCGGGGCGGCGGCTGCATTGAGCGCCTTGCGGCGCAAGCCTTTTGTCTCGTCGTCGGGCTTCGCCTCCTCCTCGGTCGTTGGGGGCGCTTCGCCCCCCAGGCCCCCCGAGAGTATTTGCAGGAAGGGCAAGATCAGAGGGTTTTCAGGATCCTGTCCAGGGTCGTGAGAACCTGATCGACATGGGTGAGGTTGAACGGCAGCGGCGGGCGGATCTTGAGGCTGTCGCCTTTCGGGCCGGTCGAGCTGATGAGGATGCGGTTTTCGCGCAGCGCGTTGACGAGGCGCGCGGTGCGGGCGGGGTCGGGCTGGCCATCGGTCAGGATGGTCTGGCCGATGAAGAGACCGGCGCCGCGGGTTTCGCCCAGGGACTCATGGCGTTGCGCGAGGGACTTCAGGCCCTGCATGAAGGCGGCGCCGACGGTGGCGGCGTTGTCTTGCAGGGCTTCGTCGCGGATCACCTCAAGGACGGCAAGGCCCACGGCGGCGGCAACGGCATTTCCTCCGAAGGTGTTGAAATAGCGCGCCTTCTGGCCGAATTCGGCGATGGTTTCGGGTTTCAGCGCAAGGCCTGCGAGCGGGTAGCCGTTGCCCATCGGCTTGCCCATACTCACCATGTCGGGGATCAGCCCGTGGCGCTGGAAGCCCCAGAACCGGCTGCCGGTGCGGCCGAAGCCGGGCTGGACTTCGTCGGCGAGGAAGAGGCCTCCGCGCGCCCGGATCGCGGCGGCGGCGGGGGCGAGGAAGCCGGCGGGGTCGGGGTAGACCCCGTCCGAGGAGAAGATCGTGTCGACGATCAGGAGCGCGGGTCTGAGGCCCTGCGCGGCCATGCGGTCGCAGGCTTCGGTGACGGCTTGCGCGAAACCTGCGGCGATGCCCTTCGGGTAGTTTTCGGCTGACGGCGCGGGGATCGGGAACACCGTCGGGCCGGGGGCGACGGCGGGGCCGATCGACATCGACATCTCGGCGGTGGCCAGCGTGACGCCGTGGTAGGCGTTGTCGGTGACGATGACTCCGGTCCCGCCGGTCGCCGCGCGGGCGATGCGCAGGGCGAGGTCGTTCGCCTCGGACCCCGTGCAGGTGAACATGACGTGGGAGATTTCGGGGGGGAACAGGGCGAGAAGGCGCTCTGCATAGTCGAGGATGCCGTCGTGCAGGTAGCGGGTGTGGGTGGCGAGGGTTGCGGCCTGTCGGCTGAGGGCCTCGACCACGCGGGGGTGGCAATGGCCGACGGAAGCGACGTTGTTGTAGCAGTCGAGATAGGCGGTGCCGTCGGGGGCGTAGAGATGCACGCCTGCGCCGCGCACGAGGTGGACGGGGGTTTCGTAGAAGAGGCGGTAGGCGGGGCCGAGGGCCTTGGCGCGGCGTCGGGCGAGCGCCTCGTCGGCGGGCGAGAGGTGCCCGGCGCCGGGGGTGTAGGCGTTCAGCATGGTGGTCTGGCGGGTCATGACGGGCTTCCGCAGGCGGTGAGGAGGTGGGTGGCGAGGGCGGCGGGATCGGTCAGGGCGTCGAGGCCCGCGCGGGAGGTCGGGGCGTTGCGCAGGATATAGGCAGCGTTCTCGGGATAGCGGGCCGCGCGCCAGGCGGAGATGGTGAGGGTCGTCACCAGGCGGGCGGTGATGAGGTCGGGGAGGAGCCGGATCTCGTTTGCGCTGAGGGGGTTGGCGCGGTGGTAGGCCTGCGTCAAGGGGATCAGGAGCGCGGGCGGATCGCTGGGGTCGATCAGGTAGGAGGCGGCAACGGCGAGGTCGCAGATGCGGTGCGACAGGGTCATGTCGCCGAAGTCGAGGATGCCGGTGAGGCTGGTCGGATCGGCGGGATCGGCGAGGAGGTTGTGGGGGTTGAAATCGCCGTGGATCACCTGGCGCGGGAGGCGGGCGAGGGCCGGGGCGATATGGGTGGAGAAGCGCGCGAGGACGGCGGCGATCCCCGGCCGCAGGTCGTCCGGCAGGGCGTCGGTCAGGGGGGCGAGGTCGGCGGCGTTGCGGATGTCCCAGAGGAGGTGATGGTCCGCCGCCGGGTGGTGGAAGGTCGCCAGCGTGGCGTCGAGGCGGCCGAGCGCGCTGCCGATCGCGGCGGCAAGGGCCGGGCTGCGGGGCAGATGCGCAAGCGGCATGCCGGGGAGCCAGGTGAGGAGGCGAAGGGCGCCCTCTGGCGTGGGGACGATGGCGCGGCCGTCCTGGGCCGGGACGACGCGCGGGGTGGGCAGGTCGGGCGCCTGGTGGTCGGTGTGCAGGAGCGCCAGGGTCTGGAATTCGGTCAGCGCTGCGGGTTCGGCGGGGTTTGCGAGTTTCAGGGTGAAGCTGCCCCGGGCCGTGTCGAGGCGGTGGTTCTGGTCGCGCTCCGAGGTGAGGGGGTGCAGCGTGCCGGCGAGCTGCCAATGCGACCTTGCCAGTCCGGCAAGCGCCTGGACCGGGAGGCAGGGCGGGGGGAGCGAGAGGAGGCTGCCGGCGGGGTCTTGGGTCATGGGTCTGGGTCCGGGCCGCAGGATAGCCGTTGCCGCGCCGGGGACCAGCGGAATGTGCGTTGACATTGGTGAGTGATTTAGTCAGGATATAGCTGTAAGCCCAGCCAGCCCGGTCGGGGCGCGCCCGGTGTCAGTCAACTTGGCGGAGGTTTCCCATGTCTCGACATGATGCGGCCCGGGGGGTCGGTTTTCTGGATCTGTTCAGCCGGGCGGTGACGGGGTTGTTCCCGGGGCCGGTCCTGGAGGCACTGATCGCGCGGCTGGAGGATCGGCGATGAACGCGCAGGTGGATGTCTGGCTGACGACGGACGCGACCCCGGTGCATGACGCGCGGGTCCTGACCGAGGGCGGCTCGCTGGCGCGGATCGTGCTGGACGGGCAGGTCTATTCCTTGCGGATCACCCGGGCGGGGAAGCTGATCCTGACGAAATAGGGCGATTCGATGGGGCCGGGGCAAAATCCTTCGAAGGATTTTGCAAATCTTTTCGAAAAGATTTGCGCCCCTCAGCCGCCCGTGTGGCTCATGTGGCGGGTCACTTGCCCTGCGACCTTCTGGCGGGAATAGTCGAAGTCGTGGCCCCTGGGCTTACGGGCGATGGCGGCGCGGATGGCCTGTTCCAGCTGCGAGTCGTCGGGGCTGGCGCGGAGGGGGGCGCGGAGGTCGGCCATGTCCTCCTGGCCGAGGCACATGTAGAGTTCCCCGGTGCAGGTCAGCCGCACGCGATTGCAGCTTTCGCAGAAATTGTGCGTGAGCGGCGTGATGAAGCCGACCTTCTGGCCGGTTTCCTCGACGCGGACGTAGCGGGCGGGGCCGCCGGTCCGCTCGGCCAGGTCGGTGAGGGTGTAGCGGTCGGCGAGGCGCGCGCGCAGGTCCTTCAGCGGCCAGTACTGGTCGAGACGGAGGGGGGACATGTCCTCGCCCATCGGCATGACCTCGATGAAGGTGAGGTCATGGTCGTTGGCGGCGCACCAGTCGAGGAGGGGGAAGAGCTCGTCCTCGTTGAAGCCCTTCAGGGCGACGGCGTTGATCTTGACCCGCAGGCCTGCGGCCTTGGCGGCCTCGATTCCTTCCAGCACCTGGGGCAGGCGGCCCCAGCGGGTGATCCGGGCGAACTTGTCGGGGTCGAGCGTGTCGAGGCTGACGTTGATCCGGCGGACGCCGAGGTCGGCCAGCGGTCGGGCGAATTTCGCCAGCTGGCTGCCGTTGGTGGTCAGCGTCAGTTCCTTGAGCGCGCCGGTGGCGAGGTGGCGGGACATCGCCTGGAAGAAGGTCAGGATGCCCTTGCGCACCAGCGGCTCGCCCCCGGTGATGCGCAGTTTCCGCACGCCCATGCGGACGAAGGTGGAGCAGAGCCGGTCGAGTTCCTCGAGGCTGAGGAGGTCGGCCTTGGGCAGGAAGGTCATGTGTTCCGACATGCAGTAGGTGCAGCGGAAATCGCAGCGGTCGGTGACCGAGACGCGCAGGTAGCTGATCGCGCGGGCGAAGGGGTCGATGAGCGGCGTCATGGGCACAGCGTAGGCGGGTGCGAAGCTTCGCACAAGTCCGAGAGCGACGATTGCGGGGCGGCGGGCGGCGGGATAGGCTGACGGGCATGAAACAGCTTGTTCTGATCCCCGTGCTTGCCCTGGCCCTGTCGGGTTGTGCCCTGTTCGAGAAACAGGCGGGCGGGCCGAGGTCGATCACCGGCCCGGCCGAGCCCGCGCCGGCGACGGAGTTCGCCCCTGCGGTGGCGACCACGACCCTGGGCGCGCGGGCGGTGAGTGCCGAGGCGCTGGACAAGACCACGGCGGCCGAGAAGGCGGCGGCGCTGGCCGCCCCGGCCAAGGGGGGCGAGCGGGAGTTGGGGAAGGTGGTGGTCGCTCTGGGGCCGCCGGCCGAGCAGGGGATCTGGCTGTCCTCGGCGCTGGTGACGGAGAAGGCGCAGGGCCGCATCGTGACGGCGGCTGGCAAGTCCCTGGCGGTGGAGTTGCGGCCCGGCACGGGCGGGGCGCTCTTGTCGCTCGCGGCGTTCCAGGCGCTGGGGCTGAGCCTGACGGAGTTGCCGCAGGTGACGGTCTACGGGCCTTAGGGGCGGGTTTCAGATTGAGCGCTGGCGCGCGCGGCCTTTGTCTCGTCGTCGGGCTTCGCCTCCTCCTCGGCTGATGGGGGCGCTGCCCCCAAACCCCCGGAGTATTTGCGAAAAGAGCAGGTTGCGTGGAGGTCAGGCCGGCTGGGAGGCGAGGGCCTCGGCCAGGGTGCCGGAGAGGCGCCAGTCTGCGTCGAGGAGGAGGAGGTCGGCCAGGTCTCGGTTTTCGGGTGTGGCGAGGTCTCGGCGGTTCAGCAGCCGGGCGGGGGCCGATACGGCCATGTCGAGCGCGGTTTCGGGCGCGGTGCCGACCACGGTGATGAGGCGGCGCAGGCCCTCGGCCATGGTCACATGCGCGCCGGCGAGCGAGCCTTCGGCGTTCACGAGGCGGCCGTCCTTCAGCCAGATGTCCCGGCCGTAGAGGCGGAAATGGTCGGAGCCGCCGACGGTGCACATGGCGTCGGAGACAAGGAACATCCGGCCGGGAACGGGGCGCGCGCGGATGGCGAGGCCCACCATCTCGTCGGCGACATGGATGCCGTCGCAGATGATGCCCGCGTAGGCGGTGGAGTTGATGCAGGCCCCGGTCACGCCAGGGGCGCGGTTCAGCATCGGCGACATGGCGTTGAAGAGATGGGTGAAACAGCTGGCGCCCGCGTCGAGGAGGGCGCGCACGTCCTCGGCGGTGGCATCGGAATGGCCGATGGAGACGATCGCACCGAGAGCCGCGAGGCGGGCCACGTCCTGCGGGGTGGTGCTTTCCGGTGCGACGGTGATCTTGACGAAGATGTCGGCGGCCCGCAGGCGCCGGACATGGGAGAGTGTCGTCGCGTCGAAGGGGCGGATGTAGTCGGCGGCATGGGTGCCCCGGCGCGGGATCGAGAGGTGCGGGCCCTCGATGTGCAGGCCGAGGAGGCTGCGGTCGGGGTTGGGTTCGGCATGGGCGGCAAGGGTGGCCTCGACCGCGCGGGCGAGGACCTCTGGCGCGTCGGTGATGACGGTGGGCAGGATGCCGACGGTGCCGAAGCGGCGGTGCGCGGCGGCCATGGTGTGCAGCGCCTGCGGCGACGGGTCGTTGTTCAGCAGCGCGTCGCCGCCACCGTTGACCTGGAGATCGAGGAAGCCGGGCGTGAGGATTCCGCTCACGCGGCGCGTGGGGGCATCGGCGGGGGGCGTGCCGATGTGCAGGCTGCGGTTGCCCGCGATGGCGAGGGCCGCGCCGGGGCGCAAGGACTGGCCGTCGAAGATCGCGTCGGGGATCAGCCAGAGGTCGGGTTTGGCGCTCATGTCCTTGGTCCCGTGAAGAAATAGGGGCGCAGCGCGGTTTGCACCCGGGCGAGCGCCAGCGCGCGGGGCAGGGGATAGTGGCTGGCTCGGGCGCTGGCAATCTCGTCGGCGCGGAAATGCGCGGAAAGGAGCGGGTCGGGGAGGCGTTTGTCGGCAAGGTCGGTCAGCAGGCGCCGGACGGCTTCCTGCGCCTGCGGGGCGGGCCAATAGTAGCGGATGCGGTCGGCCAGGCCGAAGTGGCGTTGCAGGCGCTGGTCGGGGCCGTGGACATGGGCCTGCCAGTGGGTGGGATCGGCGAGCATCACCGCCTCCATCCTGTCGGGGAGGGAGGGGCCGGTGGCCCAGCCGGTCTGCGCGCGGATGGTGTCGAGGGCGTAGAGCGCCTCGCGCCAGGCGAAGGTGAGGGCGGGGCCGACCTTCTGGAAGGCGAAACCGAGTTCGGCGAGGCGGGGGTAGGCTTCGGCGTGCTGGTAGTCGGTGGAATGGGCCTCCAGGCAGGTCTGCGGCCAGTCCGTCAGGGCGGCGCGGAGGCCGGGGTCGCGGGCGAGGGGGAGGTGGTGGACCTCCATCGGGCTGAACTCGACGCCGGGCTGGACGACGAGGCCACCGATGAGGTCGAGGGGGATGTGGGCGGCGGTGAAGGCGTCGGCATGGGCGGCGAGGGTGGCCTTTGCGCTATCGGGGGTCGTCGGGGGGATGTCTCCGTGGTCGTCGGCTCTGGCGCCGCCGGGGGGCGGGACTTCGGTGCCGATGACGAACAGGAGTCTGCCGGGGTCGGGGGCGTTTTTCAGCGCGGTCGCGGCGAGGGCGGCGGAGCGGGTGGCAGTGATTGCGTCGGGAAGCTGGGCGGGTTCGCCCGCGCAGCCTTCGGAGCAGTCGAGGTGGAGCTTGGTGAAGCCCGCAGCGGCGTAGTCGGCGACCATGCGGTGGGCTTTTTCCATGGCCTGATCGGCGGGGAGCTTGCGCCAGGCTTGCGGGCCAAGGTGGTCGCCGCCGAAGAGGATGCGTTCATGCGTTACATGAGATCTGGCGGCTATTTCCTTGACGAAGCGTATGAAATCGGCGGGCTTCAGGCCGGTGTAGCCGCCGTCCTGGTTGACCTGGTTCGAAGTGGCCTCGATGACGATGGGCTGGTCGAGGGTCTCGGCCAGGGTGAGCGAGGCCTCGAGCGCGTCCGGGTGGGCGGTGCAGACCGAGGGGATGGCGATGGCCTCTCCGGCGCGGTTGCGGGCGATGATGGCGCGGAGGTCAGGCATCGCTGGCCTCGTTCAGGGCGTGGAGGGCGGCGCCGCGGGCGCCAGAGGCGTCGCCGCCTTCGGCGAGGCGGATCGAAGGGATCGGGAAGCCCTTCAGGGTGGCCTGTGTCAGGCGGTTTGTGAGGTCCACGGTGAGGCCGGGGGCCCGGGAGAGGCCGCCGCCGAGGACGATGACCTGGGGGTCGATGGTGAGGCAGAGGGTCATCAGGAACCCGGTCGCGAGGTCGAGCCAGATCTCCCAGGCCATGGCGAAGGCGGGGATGGTGGCGCGGTCGGCGACGATGGTTTCGGGGCTGTGCTGCGCGCCGGTGAGGTGGGCGACGATGCGGGACAGGCCGGGGGCGGAGAGGTAGGTCTCGGTGCAGCCTTCGCGGCCGCAGCCGCAGGAGAGGATGGGGAGGTTGTGGGCGGTGATCGGCGCGGCGGCGAGGGGGAAGTGGCCGAACTCGCCCCCGGTGGCAGCAGGGGAAGGGAGGAGACGGCCGCCGGTGACGACGCCGCCGGCGACCCCGGAGCCGAGGATGAGGCCGACGGCGGGATCGGCACCCATTGCGGCGCCAAGGGTGGCCTCGGACAGGGTGAGGGCGCGGCAGTCGTTGATCCAGGCGATCTTGCGGCCTGCGGCCTGGGCGATGTCTGCGGGAAAGGGCTTGCCGGTGGCGGGGAGGTTCGAGGTGAGGGCAAGGCCGGTCGCCGGGTTGACGAGGCCGGCGGCAGAGACGCCGATGGGGGCTTCGCCGTGCGCTTCGCACCAGCGGATCGCCTCGGCCATGGCCGTGACGAGGGCGGGGTAGTCCTTCGGCGTGGGCCAGCGGTTACGCGCCAACAGGGTCCAGTCGGCGGCGAAGACCTGCGCCTCGATCTTGGTGCCGCCGAGGTCGATGCCAGAGGCGATCGGGGCTGCGATCATGGCGTCACCGGGTGCAGCCGCACGCCCGAGACGACGCGGGTGAGGGTGCCCCGGCCGGCGAAGGGGTCGTCGACGTTCAGGCCAAGGGCGTCAGACCAGTGGACGGCGAGGAGTTGGGCGAGGGCGACATAGAGGGGGGCGGACCAGAGGTCGCCAAAGGGCTGCGGGATCTCGGGGGCGGTGACTCGGGACTGCGGGAACTGGGTGCGAAGCTCGGCCAGAAGGTCCTCGTCATAGGCGCGGGTGTGGGGGTCGGCGGAGCGGAAGAGCCAGAGGTCGGTGTCACCGACGGTGAAGCTTTTCGGGCCGTGGCGGAAGCCGAGGGTCGAGTCCCAGAGGGCCGGGGTCTGACCGGCTGTCAGTTCCATCACCTTGAGCGCGGCTTCACGGGCGGCGAAGGCGAGGGGGCCGGAGCCGAGGAAGACGGCACGCCCGGGGCGGCGGGCGGTTCTTGCGGCTTCGGTGAAGCTGGGGAGCAGGGTTTCGAGCGCGTCGGCGAGGGCGGCGAAGCGCCGGGCGGTGCCGTCGGCGGGCAGGCCGGTGTCGAAGATCGCGGCGGCGGTGAGGAGCATGGTGGAGAAGCTGGAGGTCATCGCGAAGCCCCGGTCGTGGGTGGCTTCGGGAAGGGTGATGACGCGGGCTTTCGGGTCGCGGCCAAGGGCAGAGGCGGCGTTGCAGGTGATGTTGAGGCGCGGCCATGTGGGGGCGAGGGTGTCCAGCGCGACGACGAGGCCGATGGATTCGGCGGAATTGCCGGAGCGGCCGAAGCTGACGATGAGTTTCGGGCTGCCACGCAGGTAGGCGTGGGGGCGGGCGACGATGTCGGTGGTGGGGACGGAGCGGAAGCGGGGGCCGGGTTGGCCCTCGAGACCCGCAGCGAGGATGTCGCCGATATAGGCGGAGGTTCCGGCGCCGCAGAACCAGACCTCCTGCGCGCCGGTCCCGCTGATCCAGGCGCTGAGGTCGGTCACGGGGAGTGCCGTGCCCCAGGCGGACCAGATTGCGGGCTGGGCGAGGATTTCGCGGAAGGTGGCGTGGCGGGTGAGGTCGGTCATTGCGGTGCTTCCTCGTCTGGCGGGGTGCCCCCCACCCCCGGCCCCTCCCCACGGGGGGGAGGGGAGGCGCCCGGGGCTGGCCTCGTGAGGTGCGGGAGGCCGGAGGGCGTCTGGCTGCGGGCGGCTTTGAAATCGAGCGCCTGCGGCGCAAGCCTTTTGTCTCGCCTCTGGCCTGCGGCCAACCGGCTCGGGGGTGCCTCCGGCGGGAGTATTTGGGGAAAAGAGCAAGGGGGGAGTGGGGGGGTCATCTTGTCTGCGTGACCTTGGAGAGGGTGGCGGGGCGGTCGGGGTCGTGGCCGAGGGCGAGGGCGGTTTGCAGGGCGAGGGGGTAGGTGAGGATGAGGAGCGCGGCGGCGGCGGCGGCGGGCGTGAGGGTGGTGGCGCCCGCGTCGGAAGGGCGGAGGCGGAAGACGGTGCCTCCCGCCGCCTTGAAGCGGGCCTCGGCTGTGTCGAGGCTGGGTTGGACGTCCGCCTGTTCGGTGTCGAGGATCAGGATCAGGAGGGGGTTGGTGACCAGTTGCAGGGGGCCGTGGAGGACCTCGGAGGAGGAGTAGGCCTCGGCGTGGAGGGCACAGCATTCCTTGAGTTTGAGGGCGAGTTCCTGAGCCGCGCCGAAGCCGGTGTCGCGGCCGATGACATAGACGTGGCTGGCGCGGAGGAGGGCGGCGAGAAGGGCTTTCTGCTGGGGGAGGTTCTTGCCCTTGAGGGTGGCGATGGTGGCGGCCGAGGCCTGCGCGCGGGGGGCGTAGCTGGGGGCGAGGGCGGAGAGGAGGGCCATGCCTGCACCGATGGCGCCGACAACGGATTTGGTCGCTGGAACAGCGAGTTCCGGGCCTGCGTTGATGCCGAGTGTGAGGTTTGCGGCCGCTTCGACCGGGCTGCCTGGGGCGTTGGTCAGGGCAAGGACGGTCGCGCCCATCGCCTTTGCGCCCTGGGCGGAGCGGACGAGGTCGGGGGAGGCGCCGGACTGGCTGACGACGAGGACGGCGGAGTCGGTGAGGCGGACGCCCTCGCCCAGCGAGAAGATCGAAGGGGGGAGCGAGGTGACGGGGAGGCGGGTTTCCCGCATCAGTTCGTAGGCGAGGATGTTGGCGGCGGCATCCGACGAGCCGCGGGCGACGGTGTAGATCGCGCGGAGATGGGTGAGGTCGGGCAGGGTGACGGGTTGCGCGACGGCTTCGGCGAAGACCTTGGGGGCTTGCGTGATTTCGCGCGCCATGTGCTGGCCGGCGTCGGGGGAGAGGTCGGTCATGGCAGGGTCCGGTCGGCTGTCATGATGAGCGCGTTCCTTTGGTCTCGCCGTTTTGCGCCGGGGGCGCAAAGCGGCTCGGGCGGCCTCCGGCGGGGATATTTGGGGACAGATGAATGGGCGAAGGGGGTCATTGGCGCAGGCCGTGTTTGTCGAGCTCGGCCCAGGTTTCGGTGAGGTCGAAGACCTGGCCGGTGGTGCGGGCCCGGTCGAGGGCGATCGCACTGATGCCGGCTTCCATCGCGTCGAGGATGGAGACGGGGAGGCTGGCACTTTCCCCGCGCAGGTAGGCGGTGATGTCGCGGCACATCAGTTGGTCGGCGCCGTAATGCGCGCCTTTCATCGCGGTGCCTTGGGTGTAATCGTGTTGGGCCAAGGTGCGGCCGTCGCGGGCGGTGACCTTGAGGAAGCCGCGCACGAAGTCGCCTTCGGCCATGCCATGGGTGCCGATCACGCAGAAGCGGCGGTGTTCGTCGGGGACGTTCAGGTTGGTGTGGAAGGCGAGGCTGGCGCCGGTCTCGTATTCGAGGATCGCGGTCTGGTAGTCGATGATGTCGCCGTCGGAGGTGAAGGGATCGTCGGTGGATTCCCAGACGGATTTCTTGAGGTGGAAGATCTCGGCCTCGGCATTCGAGTGGGGGGCATTGGCGGGCACGAAGCTCTTGCGGCCGCCGAAGCTGGCGACGCGCCGGGGGCGCGAGGCGGTGACCATGTTGTAGATGTCGAGGTCGTGGCAGCATTTCTCCAGCATGAAGCCGCCGGCAAGATCGGTGCGCCGTCGCCAGTCGCGCATGAAGAAGGCGCCGTGGTAGGGGGCGATGTGTTCGTTGGCTTCCAGCGAGGTGATCTCGCCGAGCCAGCCTTGGGACATGGCATGGCGGAGGTCGACCATGTGCTGGGAATAGCGCAGGACGAGGCCGACCATCGCGCGGTCGGTGCCGCCGTGTTTGGCGAGGAGTCGGGCGAGTTCGAGGGTTTCCTCGATGCTGACCACCACGGGTTTTTCGGTGAAGACCTGCACCCCCGCCTCCAGCCCGAGACGGATCTGGTCGAGGTGGAAGACGTTCGGGGAAAAGACGCAGTAGAGGTCGGGGCGCGCGTCCGACAGCATTGCCTCCACCGAGGGGTAGCGGGGGGTGTCGGTGCCGATCATCTCAAGGTGGGTCGGCTGGGGGTCGTAGTAGCCCACGATCTCGGCTTCCGGCATTTCCTGTCTCAGCGTGGTCAAGACGTGACCGGCCCGCAGGCCGATGCCTGAGGTGACGATGCGCATATCGGTCTCCTTCTTCAGGCGGCGAGGGCGGGGGCCTGCCGCCGCCGCATCACGCGGCCTTGGGCGTCGAAAACATGGGCGTCGGCGGGGGTGAAGGTCAGGCCGACATCCTCGCCTTCGTGGACGGTGGTGTCGCCGGGGAGCGCCGCGCAGAGCTTCAGCCCGTCGGACATCTGGCCATAGGCGATGGCGGTGCCGCCGAGGCGTTCGAGGACGCGGAGGTGCATGGCGATGCCCTGGCCGAGGTGCAGGTTTTCCGGGCGGATGCCGACTTCGACCATGTCGCCGGGCCTGGCTGAGGCGGTGTCCACCGGAAGGGTCATCCGAGTGCCGCCGTGGAATTCGACCGTGAGGCCATCCGCCCCGGTGCCCGCAACGCGCGCGGGCAGGAGGTTCATGTTGGGCTGGCCGATGAAGGTGGCGACGAAGCGGGTGGCGGGGTGGTGGTAAAGCTCCATGGGCGTGCCGAACTGCTCGATCCGGCCCTTGTTCAACACGACGATGCGGTGGGCCATGGTCATCGCCTCGATCTGGTCGTGAGTGACGTAGACCATGGTGGCGTCGAGGTCGCGTTGCAGGGCGGAGAGTTCCACCCGCATCTCGCCGCGCAGGGCGGCGTCGAGGTTCGAGAGCGGTTCGTCGAAGAGAAAGACCTTGGGGTTGCGGACGATGCTGCGCCCGATGGCGACGCGCTGGCGCTGGCCGCCGGAAAGCTGGCCCGGCTTTAGGCCGAGTTTGTCCGTCAGTTGCAGGATTTCCGCAGCGCGGCCGACCTTCTGGCGGACCTCGGCCTCGGGCAGGCGGGCGACGCGCAGGGGGAAGGCGATGTTCTCGAAGACCGAAAGGTGGGGGTAAAGGGCGTAGGACTGGAACACCATGGCGATGCCGCGGTCCACGGGGGCGGCGGCGGAGACGTCGGTGCCGTCGATCACGATGCGGCCCGAGGTGGCGGCCTCGAGGCCCGCGATGATGCGCAGAAGCGTGGACTTGCCGCAGCCCGAGGGGCCGACGAAGACGACGAATTCCCGGTCGCGGATGGCAAGGTCGATGCCGGACAGCACCTGCGCGGCGCCGAAGCTCTTCGTGATGCCTTGAAGGTCAAGCGTGGCCATGCGGGCGGTCCTTTCCGAAGCGGGGAGGGGGCGCGTATCCCGCGCCCCCTTGCGGTCAGCGAACCTTTGCCAGCTCGACGCCGGCTTCGGTCACCAGTTCATCGACTGTGCCTTCGCCCAGCATGATGCCCTGGATCATGTTGGTGAAGACAGCCTGCAGCGCCTTGAAGTCCTCGACCATCGGCTCGGGGCCGCCGGTCGAGATTCCCGCGACGAATATCGGCCAGTTGCCCTTGGTGTAGTAGGGGTCGGCGATCCCCAGCTTTTCGTATTGCAGGATCGGCGTCAGGCCCCAGGACGAATCGAGGTCATACTGCGCCTCGCCGCTGGTCAGCGCCTTGGCAAGTTTGATGGCCAGTTCCTCGTTGCCCGTGCCCTTGAAGACGGCTAGCGAGTCGGTGATGAGGATCGTGCCATTGGTGCCCGAAGGCCCGTGCGGAACGGGGGCGACCAGCTGGTTCGGCACCTTTTCCTTGTGCTGGCCTTCGCCCCAGGGGCCGTTCACATACATCGCGATCTGGCCGTCGTTGAACAGGTCCTTCATCTGGTCGCGTTCCCATTCGGTGGGGCCGGACTGCATGTAGGGCAGAAGGTCGGCGTAAAGCTGCAGGGTCTCGCGGGTTTCCTTGCTGTCCAGCGCCGGGGTGCCGTCGTCGTTGAAGACCTTGCCGCCGTTCGAATAGAGGAAGTCGAGGAACATGTGCATCGTGTTGTCGAAGTCCTTGCCCGCGATGCCGATGCCTGCGGCGTCGGTGTTGTCGGTCACGGTCTTCGCCAGCGCGATCAGCTCGTCCCAGGTGGCGGGCGCCTTGCATTCGGCCCCGGCGGCCTCGACCACGGTGCAGTTGATGTACAGCGCCTTGGTCGAGAAGGCATGCGGGATGCCCCAGTACTGGCCGCCGTTGGTCACGGTCTTGAGAACGCCGGGCTGGTAGGCGGCCTCTTCCTCGGGGGTGAAGGTCACGGGAACGATCAGGTCGTTGTTGGCCAGCTGGCGCAGGGTGCGGCTGCCCATGTAGGCCACGTCCGGCGGGTCACCGGCGGCGGCAAGCTGCATCGACTTGTCCTGGCAGGTGCCCCATTCCACCGCTTCCATCTTGACGGTGACGCCGGGATTGTCGGCCTGGAACTTGTCGATGACCTTCTGGTCGGCCGGGCGCACTTCACCGCCGCACATGATGAAGTGCAGCTCTTGCGCCTGGGCCGACAGGGCGGTGCCGGCCATCAGCGCGGCAGCGACCGTCAGGGTCTTGAGGTGTGTCATGCGTAGTCTCCCTTGTTGGTGGTCTTGGTTGGTCATTCTTTCACCGCGCCCGCAGTCAGGCCCGCGACGAGGTATTTCTGCAGGAAGAGGAACACGAGCATCACCGGCAGGACGCCTGTGAGGGCTGCCGCCATCAGCTCGTTCCAGGTGGTGTCCTGATAGCCGACGAACTCGAACAGACCGGCGGGCAGCGGCTGGATTTCCCGCACGTTGTTGAAGGTGATGGCGAACAGGAACTGCTGGGCATAGGCGCCGATGAAGACGGCGGTGCCCACCACGATCAGGCCGGGGATCGCCAGCGGGATGACGACGCGGCGGAGGGTGTAGAGGCGGGATGCGCCATCGACGTAAGCCGCTTCTTCCAGTTCCTTCGGGATCTTTTCGAGGTAGGAGCGGAGAAGCCAGATGCCGGTGGGGATCAGGAAGGCCACGCCGGGGATGATCATCGCCCAGTAGGTGTTGAGCATGCCAAGCGTGCGCAGGACCCGGTAGAGCGGGATCAGGAGGACCGCGCCGGTGAACATGTTGACGGCGAGGAACCCGCCCAGCGACAGGGCCTTGAAGGGGAATTCCAGCCGGGCATAGGCATAGGCGGCGGGGATCACCACGATCATCGTGACCAGCGTCACCGAGGCCGCGATGAAGATCGAGTTGAAGATGTAGCGCCCCAGCAGCGGGACGGTGACCCACATGTCGCGGTAGGCTTGCAGGCTGAAATCCTCGGACCACCAGGTGAAGTCGGCGGTCATCAGGTGGCTCATGGGCCGCAAGGAGACGCGGATCATCTCGATGAAGGGCATCAGGATGAAAAGGAGGAAGACGAAGGTGGCGAAGTAGACGCCGATCTTCTGGAGAAGGGTGAGGCGGTCGATCATCATTTCGCTCCGTAATGCCGGTTCACGCGGTTCAGGAACCACAGGTAGAAGAGCGAGAAGGTGGCCAGCAGCACCACGATTACCACCGCCCGCGCCGCCCCTTCGCCGAAGCGTTGCGAGGAGATCGCGACCTTGTAGGTGTCGATGATCAGCGTCGTCGTCGCCCCGCGCGGGCCGCCTTCGGTGAGGATCCAGATGATCTCGAAGCTGTTGAAGGTCCAGATCGCGGAGAGGAGCGCCATGGAAACGATGACCGGCATGATCTGGGGAATGGTGATGCGGCGGAAACGATACCAGCGGCTGGCGCCGTCGACCCAGGCGGCCTCGTAGAGGTCCTTCGAGACGCCCTGCATGGCGGCGAGGAAGAACAGTGTGACCATCGGCGTGCCGACCCAGACGTCGGTGACGATGGCGGAGTAGAAGGCCGAGGTCTTGGTGGCCAGAAGGGCGACGCGGTCCTGCACCAGCCCGAATTCCTGCAACAGGCCCGAGATCAGCCCGAAATAGCCGTTGTACATCCACTTCCAGCCGATGACGCCGATGGCGACCGGGATCACCCAGGGCGGCATCACGAGGACGCGGAAGAGGGCCTTGCCCGGGATCGCGGCGTTCAGAAGGCTGGCCCCGATCAGGCCGACGATCAGCTTCAGGCTTACGGCCAGCACCATCCAGTAGAAGGTGCGCCCCACGGTCTGCCAGAACTTCGGGTCGGCGAAGAGCGCGGCATAGTTGGCAAGGCCGACGAAGTTTTCGCCGCCCAGGGTCGCGTCGGTGAAGGAGAGGCGGATCGTCTCGATCAGCGGCCAGACGACGATGACGAGGATGAAGGCCAGCGCCGGTGCGATGAGCGCCCAGGCGAAGGCGCGGTCCGAAAGCCCACGCCGCTGCATCCGGTCCGGCGCGGCGGTGTCGATGGCAAGCGTCATGTGGTTCCCCCTGTCCTTCCCTGGGCCACCCTGGCAGGGGCGGAGCGGGTCGAATCATGTCGTTGGGTCAACGATACCAAAAAAGTGACGTCATGCTACCATTATAATACCAATACTGCGAAAAAATCGGACCAAATGCCGATTTCTCTTGTTTTGGCGGGGCTTCCTGGGCCATCCTGCGGACGGGCACGGGACCTGGTCCCATGGAAAAAATACCAATTCGGGGGCTTCCGATGGAGGACGACCTGGCGCTGTATCGCCCCGAGGCCTGGTTCCGCGCCGCGCGGGGGCCGCGGTACGAACAGCTTTACCGCCACCTCTCGTCGGCCATCGCCACGGGGGAACTGCCGCCCGAGGCGCAGCTTCCCCCCGAACGCGACCTGGCGCTGATCGCGGACGTCAGCCGCGTGACGGTGCGGAAGGCGGTCAGCCAGCTGGTCGCGGACGGGGTGCTGGAACAGCGGCGGGGCGCGGGGACCTTCGTGAAACCGCCCAGCCCGAAGATCGAACAGTCGCTGTCCGCGCTCATGTCCTTCACCGACTACATGCGCCAGCGCGGCAAGACCTCCTCCAGCCGCATCCTGCGACGCGGGCTGTTCCTGCCGACGCCGGACGAGACGATGTCTCTGGGCCTGTCGGCGGGCGACCGGGTGGCGCGGGTCGAACGGTTGCGCTTTGCCGACGATACCCCCCTTGCGCTGGAATGGTCCTCCTTGCCCACGGATGTGCTGCCGGACCCCGAGGCGGTGGAGACGTCGCTTTATGACGTGCTGCGGGCCAGCGGGAAGGCGCCCACACGGGCGGTGCAGCGGATCACGGCGGTCAATCTGACGGCGGCGGATGCGAAGCTGCTGCTGCTGCCGGAAGGGGCGGCGGTGCTGCGGATCGACCGGACGGCCTATCTGCCCTCAGGTCGGCCCATCGAGTTCACCCGCGGGCTTTACCGGTCCGACATCTACGACTTCATCGCCGAATTGCGACTGGAGGCGCCATGAGCCTGACCTTCGCCTCCCGCATCGACGGGACCCGGATCCGCTGCCTGATCGGCACGGACCGCCCGCTGGCTGCGCCGACCCTGTGCTTTTCGCTGATGGCCGCGCCGAGGGTGATCTCTGGCGGGACGCTGGTGCGGCGCGTGGCGGGCTATGCCGAGGTGGCGCTCCCGGACCTGGTGCCGGGGGTGGAGCACGAGGTGGTGCTGGAACACGCCAACAAGGAGTTCGGGCCGCGCAACCGGGCCTGGCTGCCATTGGGCGCCTATCTGCGGGTGGGGAACGCGTGTCTGCCCCTGCCGCCGGGCAATGATCCGGGTTTGCGGGCGGCGGAAGGTCCTTTCGCGCCTCCGCTTCCCGCCGATCGCCTGCCGCTGGTGCCGCAGCCGACGGAGTGGAAGCCTTCCGGCGGGACGCTGGATTTCACGGCGCTCGCCCCTGTGGCCGGGATGGCGGGTGTGAGCGACCTTGCCGCGCGGCTTGGCCTGTCGCCCCTGGTCGCGCCGGGTGGCCTTGCGCTGGCCGTGACCGAGGATGCGGCGCTGGGGGCAGAGGGCTACCGGCTGACCGTTGCGCCCTCGGGCCTGACGGTGGCAATCGGCGGCCCGGCGGGCCTCCACTACGCCGGGATCACGCTTCTGACCCTGCGCGAGACCTGCGACGGCCAGCTTCCCTGCGGGACGATCACCGACAAGCCGCGTTTCGGCTGGCGCGGCCAACACCTTGATTGCGCGCGGCATTTCTTCGGGGTGGAGTTCATCCTGCGGCTTCTGGACCTGATGGCGCTGCTGAAGCTGAACCGCTTCCACTGGCATTTCGCCGATGACGAGGCCTTCCGGCTGGAGGTGGAGACCCAGCCGCTCCTCTGGCAGCGCACGGCCTTCCGGGGCGAGGGCGAACTGGTGCCGGGCGTCTTTGGCGGCGGCATAAGGGCGGGGGGCAGCTATTCGAAGGCCGACGTGGCGAAGGTGGTGGCCCGCGCCAGGGCGTTGCAGATCGAGGTCCTGCCCGAGATCGAGGTGCCTGCGCACAGCCACGCCATGATCAAGGCGGTGCCCGGCCTGCGCGACCCCGGCGATAACGGCGAAGAGGTCTCGGTGCAGGGTTACCTCGACAACATCGTCAACCCGGCGGTGCCTGCGACCTGGGACCTGCTGGTCCCCCTGGCGCGCGAGGTGGCAAGCCTTTTCCCGCTGGGCATCCTGCACCTGGGCGCGGATGAGGCACCGCATGGGGCCTGGGGCGGCTCGCCCGCCGTGGCGGCGCTGAAGGCGCGGGAGGGGCTTTCGACGTCGGACGACGTGCAGGGCTGGATGCTGGCAAGGCTGGCCGGAGAGCTGGGCGCCTCGGGCATCCGCGTCGCGGCCTGGGAAGAGGCGGCGAAAGGCTGTCAGGGCGGCATCGGCCATGGGGCGCTTTTGTTTTCCTGGACCGGACAGGGGCCCGGGATCGAGGCGGCGCGGCGCGGGCATGACGTGGTGATGTGCCCGGCGCAGCACGCCTATTTCGACCTGGCGCACAGCCCGGACCCGGATGACTGGGGGGCGGCCTGGGCCGGCTTCGTGCCGCTGGAAAAGACGGTGGCCTGGGACCCGGTGCCCACGGGGGCCGAGGACATCGCGCCCCGGATCGCCGGGGTCGAGGCCTGTTTCTGGGGCGAGTTCACGACCGAGGATGCCCAGGCCGAGGGCATGATCGCCCCCCGCATCCTGGGGATCGCGACCAGGGGCTGGGAGCCGGCGGGGACGACGGACGGTCCGATGCTGCGGGCGCTCGCCGGGGTCTACGCGCCGCTTTTCGACCGGATCGGCTGGCAGCGCCATCGCGGGGCGTGACCGCAGCCCGGTAGGGCCGCGTGAAATTCCGGTCACCGTCCGGGGCAGATCGCGGCGCAATTCCAGCCAACTGACTGAACAAACGCGCCAATCGACCGAAAATTGCAGGATCGGTGTTCATTTTGGGTTCATCGCGGCCTTGCTACGCTGGCCTCACCCATCATTCAGGGAGGGAAGCATGACGACGAGACATTTGACCGTTGCGGTAACGGTTCTTGCACTTGCGATGAGTTTCGGATCCACCGCCTTTGCTTGCTATGAGGGCTGCGATGATGATCCGCCGCCTCCGCCACCGCCGCCCGAAGAGACGACAAAGGGCAACAACGGCTGGGGCAACGGCATCGATGGGACAAACCCGGGCAGCTTCGCAGGCCCCGCGTCCCAGGTCGAAACCAAGACCAACCAGCGGGTATGGGACAAGTTCCAGGGGAAGTTCGAAGGCCGCTGACGCGGGTTTCCAGCAAGCGGATGGCGGTCCACAGGGGCCGCCATTTGCAGTCAGGTTCCGGGCAGGTGGCGCGCGGCTTCCTTGCGGGCAAAGGGTTTCAGCGTCTCGCCATGGGCGGCAAGAAAGCCGCGGACGGCCTTGGCGTCGTGCCTTGACAGGTCGCGCAGCCACCAGGCCACGGCCTTCTGGATGAACCAGTCGTGGTCCGCGGCCAGCGTCGCGCACCAGCCCAGAACCCGGGCGCGGATCGCAAGGTCCTGTTCCTTCGGGAAGTTCTGCTTGGTCCAGGGCAGCGTCATCACCAGCGCCGCGCGCCGGGCCCACATGTGCGGGCTCTTAACCCAGGTCTCGACCGTGTCCAGCCGCGAGGGGTCGGCCACCAGCCGCTTCTGTCCTGCGATGCTGGCATGGTCGGCCAGCGCCCAGCCGTCGAAGTCGGGAACCCAGGACACGATCAGCGCCCAGGCGGCCGCATCGGGCCGGATGCGGGCCTGGGTCAGCAGCCTGGCTGCCGCAACCCGCGCCTCATGGACGTTCGTCCGCCACAGGTCGGCAGCCAGCGCGACGCGGTCGTCCAGCGACAGCTCGGCCCGCCAGCGGTCGGTCAGCTCTGCGATCTGCGGGACCGGCACGCCCAGGTAGGGGCGGTCCACCTTGTGATAGGCGGCCATCTCGGCGGCTTTCGCCGGGTCGGCCAGCGCCTCGAGCTCTGCAAGCGGGGTCATCGGGCCCTCCCTTCCGGCCCTTCCTGCCAGCACCTCGCCGGAAGGGCAAGTCAGCGGCGGATGAGGAACCGGACCGAGGCGACGGGGATCCCGGCGCGGCTGACCACGGCATCGTTCACGATGCTGCCGTCGGGGCGGGCGTAGAGAATGTCCTGAAATCCCAGGCGGTTGACGCCGGAAGGTGATCTGAAATCGGCGGTGTAGGTCAGCCGGATCCGGCCGTTTTCCTCCACCACCGTGGCCTCGCCCACCGTGTCCTCGCGCTTGCCGGTCCAGCGGCCGGGGCCGGTTTCGCGGAAGACCCAGGTCAGGCGGTCCTTCTGACCATCGTCGTACAGAAAATCCTCGACCACGGTCAGGGTCCGCGCGCCTTCGCGTCCTTTGACGGTGCCGTTCAGCCGGGCGGTGAAGCGCCGCTCGTCGCCTGTCAGCCAGACCCGGAAATGGCCGCGCCCCGTGGTGCGTCCCTGAAATGCAGAGACCAGAGTGATCGGCGGGCCGGGATCGGACGGCGGGGCCGGGGTGGCAGCACAGGCCGCAAGGGGAAGGGTTGCAAGGCCGAGAAGTAGGGTTCTGCGCTGCATGGCTCGCTCCGTTTTTATGGATACGAGGCTCGCGCGCCGGTGGATCAGGAGAGCGGAGTTTTCGAAAACTCCGCAGCGGAGCCTTCGAAGGCTCCGGCGCGATTTCTTCGAATAGATCGTACGCTTACTCCACCGTCACCGATTTCGCCAGGTTACGCGGCTGGTCCACGTCCGTGCCCTTTGCGATGGCCGTGTGATAGGCCAGAAGCTGCGCCGGAACCGCATAGAGGATCGGCGCCCAGAGCGGATCGACCGCAGGCAGCGTCAGGGTCTTCCAGGTGCCCTGACCGGCGGCCTCGACCCCCGCCGCATCGGACAGGAGAAGCACCTTGCCGCTGCGCGCCATCACCTCTTGCATGTTGGACACGGTCTTGTCGAAAAGCGCATCCTTCGGGGCCAGCACGATGACCGGGACGGTGGCGTCGATCAGCGCGATGGGGCCATGCTTCAGTTCACCCGATGCATAACCTTCGGCGTGGATGTAGCTGATTTCCTTCAGTTTCAGCGCACCCTCCAGCGCCAGCGGGAACATCGGGCCGCGTCCCAGGAACAGGATGTCCTGCGCCGTGCCCAGTTCCTCGGCCAGCTTGGCAATGGGGTCCGACAGTCCCAGTGCGGCGTTCATCAGCCCGGGCACCAGACGCAGGCTTTCCAGCCGCTGGCCCAGGCTGGCCGCGTCGATCCGGCCCCGGTCCTGCGCCGCCTTCAGGGCCATCAGCGCCAGCACCGTCAGCTGGCAGGTGAAGGCCTTGGTCGAGGCGACGCCGACCTCGACCCCCGCGAGGATCGGCAGGGCAAGGTCGCTTTCGCGGGCGATCGAGGAGGTGGGGACGTTGATGACGGAAACGACGCGCGCCACCTTGTCCTTCACATGGCGCAGCGCGGCCAGCGTGTCGGCGGTTTCACCCGACTGGCTGACGAAGATCGCCATGGACGACGGCGACAGCACCGGGTCGCGGTAGCGGAATTCGGATGCGATGTCGATGTCGGCCGGGAGGCCCGCGATCTGCTCGAACCAGTATTTGGCGACGTGACAGGCATAGGAGGCGGTGCCGCAGGCGACCAGCGTCACCCGGTCGATGCCTTTGAAATCAAGGGCTTCGGGCAGTTGCAGCGTCCCTTGCGCCGAGGTGTAGTGCTTCAGCGCATCGGCGATGACCACCGGCTGCTCGGCGATCTCCTTGGCCATGAAGTGCTTGTAGCCGGCCTTTTCGATGCGCGTGGCATCCAGCTGGATCCGCGTCTCGGCCCGGTTGGCGCGGCGGTTCTCTGCGTCGAAGATCTCGGCCCCCGCGCGGGTGATGACGGCCCAGTCGCCTTCCTCCAGATAGGTAATCCGGTCGGTCATCGGGGCCAGCGCGATGGCGTCCGAGCCCACGAACATCTCGCCCTCGCCCCAGCCGATGGCCAGCGGAGAGCCCTTGCGGGCGGCGATCATCAGGTCGTCATGGCCGTCGAACAGGAAGCAGAGCGCGAAGGCCCCGTGCAGGCGGGCCAGCGTGTCCTTCGCGGCCTCGACCGGCGCGGCGCCGCGGTCCATCGCGCGCTTGACCAGAAGGACGATGGTTTCGGTGTCGGTCTCGGATTCCTGCACATAGCCGTCTGCGGCGAGTTCTGCGCGCAGGTCGCGGAAGTTCTCGATGATGCCGTTGTGGACGACCGCCACCCCGCCTGCGCGGTGCGGATGCGCGTTGGTGACGGTCGCCGCGCCATGGGTGGCCCAGCGGGTGTGGCCGATGCCGGCCTTTCCGGCCAAGGGGTTATGGACCAGAAGGTCGGACAGGTTGACCAGCTTGCCCACCGCCCGGCGGCGGTCCAGCTTGCCAGCGTTCACGGTGGCGATCCCGGCACTGTCATAGCCCCGGTATTCAAGCCGTTTCAGCGCCTCGACCAGAAGCGGGGCCGCTTCGTGATTGCCCAGCACCCCTACAATACCGCACATTTCTAATGTCCCTTTGCCTTCGCAGCCTTTATGGATTTCAACTTTTCGAACATCCTGGTCGCAAGACCGGGTTTGATGACCTGACGCGCGCGACCGATGGCAACGGCTTCGGCGGGCACGTTCTCGGTGATGACCGACCCCGAGGCCGTCAGCGCCCCGTCGCCCACCGTGACCGGGGCCACCAGCATCGTGTCCGACCCGATGAAGGCCCGCTTGCCGATCACGGTGCGGTGCTTCATCACGCCATCGTAGTTGCAGGTCACGGTGCCCGCGCCGATGTTGGTGTGTTCGCCGATGTCCGCGTCGCCGATATAGGTCAGATGGCCGACCTTCACGCCTTCGTCGAGGATGGCGTTCTTGATTTCGACGAAGTTGCCGACATGCACATCCTCGGCCAGTTCGGCGCCGGGGCGGAGACGGGCGAAGGGGCCGACGGTGGCGCCGCGGCTGATGTGGCAGCCTTCCAGATGGCAGAAGCCCTTGATCTCGGCCCCGGATTCCACGGTCACGCCGGGGCCGAAAAGGACGTTCGGGCCGATGATCGCGTCGCGGCCGATATGGGTGTCGAGCGCGAAGAACACGGTTTCGGGCGCGGTCAGGGTGACGCCGTTGTCCAGCGCCTCGGCCCGGGCGCGGGCCTGGAAGGCGGCCTCGGCCTCGGCCAGTTGTTGCCTTGTGTTGACGCCCAGGGTTTCGGCCTCGTCGCACAGGACGACCCCCGCGGACAGGCCGCGCTTGCGGGCCAGTTCGACGATGTCGGTCAGGTAGTATTCGCCCGCCGCGTTGTCGTTCTTCACCTCGGCGATGAGGGAGAAGAGGGTTTTCGCTTCGGCGCAGACGACGCCGGAGTTGCAGAGGGTGATGGCGCGTTCCGCCTCGGTCGCGTCCTTGTATTCGCGGATGGCGAGGAGTTCGTCGCCCCGGGTCAGCAGGCGGCCGTAGCGGCCGGGGTCCCGCGCGTGGAAGCCGAGGATGACGACCGCGTGGCGCACCCGGGCGTCGAGCATGGCGCGCAGGGTCTCCTCGCGGATGAGCGGGGTATCGGCGTAGAGGACGATCGCCTCGCCCGGCGCGTCGGCAAGCAGGGGGGCGGCCTGGGCCACGGCATGGGCGGTGCCGAGCTGGGGGTCCTGGATGACGGTTTCGACGGCTTCCGAATAGCCGGTGGCCGAGGCCGCGACAGCCTCGGCCCCGTGGCCGGTCACGACCACGATGCGGGAAGGGTCCAGCCGGTGGGCCGTGGCCAGCGCGTGATGAAGGAGGGGGGCGGCGGCGACCTGGTGCAGGACCTTGGGCAGGTCGGAATTCATCCGGGTGCCTTGTCCGGCGGCCAAAACGATGACTGAAACCTGCATTCTTGCCCTTCCAATGTGCCGGCGCCCGTTTTACCCCCGTGGCGAAGGGTGGCAAGGGGCCGCGCTTCACGACAGGTTACAGGACTGCCAAACATGCGCTGTGTAGTGTTCGATCTGGACGGAACTTTGGCGGACACCTCGCTGGATCTGCTGGCGGCGGCGAATGCGGCGTTGCCCCGGGCGGTGCTGGGGCCGCAGGATGCCCTGACGGCGTTCCATGGCGGGCGGGCGATGCTGCGGCTGGGGTTCACCCGGCTGGGGATGGACTGGTCCGAGGCGGATGTGGATGCGGGCTATCCGGTGCTGCTGGAGGCCTACCGGCAGGGGATCGCCACGCATACCCGGCTGTATCCCGGCGCGATGGAGGCGGTGGAGGCGCTGAAGGCGGGGGGCTTCGCGGTGTCGGTCTGTACCAACAAGCCGGAGGGCTTGGCAGAGCTTCTGCTGGCCGAGCTTGGGGTGCGGGGGGCCTTTGGGGCTCTGGTCGGGGCGGATACCTTTCCGGTCCGGAAGCCCGATCCCGTCCCCTACCGGGCGGCGGTGGAGCGGGCCGGAGGGGTCGTGGGGCGGTCGATGCTGGTGGGGGATACCGAGACGGATGCGAAGACCGGGGTGGCGGCGGGGGTGCCGGTGGCCCTTGTCACCTTCGGGCCGGAGGGGGCGGGCGTTTCCCGGTTCCGGCCGGCGGCGCTGCTGGACCGGTTCGAGGACCTGCCGGGGCTGGCGGGGCGGCTGCTGACGTGACCGCGCCGCGCGCGGCGCCTGTTACCGTGCACGGAAAATCAATGGCTTGTCTGCGGGCGTTCAGGTCTGGTTAACCTTTTCGGGCGGTGGGTCGGCCTGCGCCGAAGGGGCGCAGAACGACCCACCCTACGCGAGATGGTCCGGGGGCTGACAGGACGGTTCCGGGTGCAGAGGCTGTCGGATTGAGCGCCTGACGGCGCAAGCCCTTGTCTCGCCTCTGGCCTTTGGCCAACCGGCTCGGGCCGTGCCTCCGGCGGGGATATTCGGCAAGGGGAAAGGGCGGCGAAGAGAGGGATGTCGACCCGCGCCCCTTTGACAGTCGCTGCGCCGACCCATAGGGTCGCGGCCATGACCGAGGCCTCCGACATCCCTGCCGATCCGGCGCCGGAGGCGCCTCGGGCGGTCAGCCGCCATGCGGTGACCTTCGTGCTGATCACGGTCTTTCTGGACATGGTGGGTTTCGGGCTGATCATGCCGGTCCTGCCGAAGCTGATCGAGGATGTGGGCCATGTCGATATCGCCCGTGCGGCGGTGATCGGCGGCTGGATGTTCGCGGCGTTTTCGCTGGCCCAGTTCGTCTTCGCGCCGCTGATGGGCAACCTGTCAGACCGCTTCGGGCGCCGCCCGCTTCTGCTGCTTGCGATCTTCGGGCTGGGCATGGATTTCATCCTGATGGCGCTGGCGCCCTCGCTGGAATGGCTGTTCGCAGGACGGATCATCGCCGGGGTCTGCGGCGCAAGCTGGATCATCGCCAGCGCCTATATCGCCGATGTCACCGCGCCCGACGACCGCGCCAAGGCTTACGGCTACATGGGCGCGGCCTTTGGCGTGGGCTTCGTGATCGGCCCCGCGATCGGCGGGCTTCTGGGAGAGCTGGGGCCGCGCGTGCCGTTCTGGGTGGCGGCGGGCATTTCCCTGCTGAATTTCGTCTACGGCTGGTTCGTGCTGCCGGAATCGCTGGCCCCCGCGAACCGACGCCCGTTCGAGCTGTGGCGGGCCAATCCCTTCGGTGCCTTCCGGGTCTTTGCGACCTACAGGGGCGTCCTGCCGATGGTGCTGGTCATGGGCCTGTTCTTCTTTGCCACCAGCGTCTATCCGGCGATCTGGGCCTTCTGGGGGATCGCCAAGTTCGGCTGGTCCGAGGCGATGGTGGGGGCGACATTGGCGGTCTTCGGGCTGATCGCCGGGGGGTTCCAGGGGCTGCTGACCGGCCCCGCGACCAAGCGGTTCGGCGAGTGGACCGTGGCGCTGTTCGGGCTGGTCTGTGCCACGCTGGTGGTGCTGGGCTATGGCTTTGTAGGCTCGCTGGGCGCGGTGATCGCGCTGATGATCCTGCACGGGCCGGAAGGCTTTGTGCATCCGTTGATGACGTCGCTGCTGACCCGGCGTGTGCCCGAGGATGCGCAGGGCGAGTTGCAGGGCGGGATTTCGGCCGTCACCAATGTGGCGATGCTGTTCGGCACCGTTTTCTTTGCCTTCGTCTTCGGGCATTTCTGGGCGGAGGGCCGCGCCTGGCGGTCAACCGATGTCGCTTTCTGGCTGGCGGCGGGCTTTCTTGCGCTGACCACCGTGCTGTTCCTGATCCTCAAGAGGTCTGAAAAGGCATGACCGAACGTTTCACCGGAAGTTTCACCCAGCAGGAGCCGATCCCCGAGGCCGGGATCGAGGCCGCGCTGGCGGTCCTGCGGCACGGGCGGTTGCACCGTTACAACACGGCACCGGGGGAAGTGGCGGAAACCGCGCTGCTGGAGGAGGAGTTCGCGGCCTATCTGGGGGCGAAATACTGCCTTGCGCTCGCCTCGGGCGGGGCGGCGATGGCCTGCGCCCTGCGGGCGTTGCAGGTAAGGCCGGGAGAGCCGGTGCTGTCCAATGCCTTCACGCTGGCCCCGGTGCCGGGGGCGATCGCGTCGATCGGGGCGGTGCCGGTCCTTGTCGAGGTGACGGAGGATCTGACCATCGATCTGGCGCATCTGGAGGCGATGGCCGGGGCCACGGGGTCGAAGGTGCTGCTTTTGAGCCACATGCGGGGCCATGTCTGCGACATGGACGCGCTGACGGCGTTGTGTGATCGGCTGGGCGTCCGGGTGATCGAGGATTGCGCGCATACGATGGGGGCGAAGTGGAAGGGCGTGCCCTCGGGGCGGCACGGGGCGATCGGCTGCTATTCGACGCAGACCTACAAGCACATGAACAGTGGCGAGGGCGGGTTTCTGGTGACCGATGACGCCGAGCTTGCCGCGCGGGCGGTGCTGTTGTCGGGGTCCTACATGCTCTATGCCCGGCACCGCGCGGCGCCCCCGCCGGAGGTGTTCGAGCCGCTGAAGCTGGAGGTGCCCAACGTGTCGTCCCGGATGGACAACCTGCGCGCGGCGATCCTGCGGCCGCAGATCGGGATGCTGGAGGACCGCCGGGCGCGGTGGCGGGCGCTCTATCAGGGGCTGGAGGCGGGGCTTGCGGGCGCGCCGGGGGTGAAACTGATCCCCAGGCCGCAGCATGAGGACTACATGGGATCGAGCTTTCAGTTCCTGCTGCCGGGCTGGGAGCCCGAGCGGGTGGCGGCTTTCGTCGCGGGGGCGGCGGCGCGGGGGGTGGAGCTGAAGTGGTTCGGGGCGGCGGAACCGGCGGGCTTCACCAGCCGCTATGCGCACTGGCAGTATGCCAACCCTGCGCCCCTGCCGCAGACCGACCGGGTGCTGGCGGGGCTGATCGACATGCGCCTGCCGCTGACGTTCACGGTCGAGGACGTGGCCCGGATCGCGCGCATCCTGACCGAAGAGGCGGCCGCAGCCGCAAGGGCCGAGGCGCTAGGGTCGGTGGCGGCTCCCGTCGCGGACTGATGGGCTGTTTCGTCCGGCCCGGCCAGCCAGACCGCTGGTGCGCGGCCTGCCGCTTTCACCCCGTGACCCGCTGATCCTTGCTCTTTTTCCAAATACTCCTGGGGTTTGGGGGCAGCGCCCCCATCGCCCGAGGAGGAGGCGAAGCCCGACGACGAGACGAAAGGCTTGCGCGCCAGCGCTCCTTCTGAAGGCAGCCCCTCACTGCGGGTAGGGCGAGGTGCCGCCGAGGCTGTCGTTGGTGTGCTGGATCAGCGCGGCGCAGAGGCAGCTCTCGTCGGTGCAGGCGTCGCGGCGGGCGATGAAATCCTCGTCGCGCGGTGGGTCCGTCTTGTCCACCTCCTGGCCGGTGGCATTCTCGACCGCATGGACCCAGGCGAGGTCGTCGAGCCGCCCCATGCGCCAGATCACCGCCTGCGGATCCTCTGCCGCATCGCACATCAGCACATGGGCGGGGTTGGTCGGGTTTTCGCAGCCGATGTCCGACAGGACCATGCCGTAGTGCGGTTCCAGATCGGCGATGCGGGCCTCGACCGCGCCGATGTCGATCCGGCAGGTCTGGGCCGAGGCGGTGCCGGCGGCAAGGGCAAGGATCAGGGCAAGACGCATGGTTCGGGTCCTTTCTGTTCGGCGCCAGGAAAGGCCGGTTCGCGGCGGGGGTCAAGGTAAGGTGAACCCGCCTGACCCTGCCGCGACGAAAGCTCTGGGCGGACTGATTTTCCGCCCCTTCGCACCCCGGATTCTCGCCCGCCTTCGGTTGACCCCGGCAAGGGTGCAGAGTAAACGGGCGGGGAGACAGGCGGGCGACGCAGCGCGTCCGTCCTGCGCGCGCCGCCAGCTAGCCAAGGAGCCCCTCGTGGACCTCATCCTCCGAGAGTATCTGCCTATCCTCATCCTTCTGGCGGTCGCCGTCGGTCTGGGCCTTGTCCTGATCCTGGCTGCCGCCGTCCTGGCCGTGCGCAACCCGGACCCCGAAAAGGTCAGCGCCTACGAATGCGGCTTCAACGCCTTTGACGATGCACGGATGAAGTTCGACGTGCGGTTCTACCTGGTGTCGATCCTGTTCATCATCTTCGACCTGGAAGTGGCGTTCCTCTTTCCCTGGGCCGTGGCATTTGGCGACATCAGCATGGCGGCATTCTGGTCTATGATGCTGTTCCTGGGCGTCCTGACCGTCGGGTTTGCCTATGAATGGAAGAAAGGGGCCCTGGAATGGGAGTGATGGCAGGAGCCAACACGGCCGGAGGCGACCACGAGGTCGCCGTTCAGGCGTTGAATCGCGAGCTTCAGGACAAGGGCTTCATCCTGACGTCCACCGAGGACATCATCAACTGGGCGCGGATCGGCAGCTTGCACTGGATGACCTTCGGTCTGGCCTGCTGCGCGGTCGAGATGATGCATACCTCGATGCCGCGCTATGACCTCGAACGCTTCGGCACCGCGCCGCGCGCCTCGCCGCGGCAGTCGGACCTGATGATCGTGGCGGGCACGCTGACCAACAAGATGGCGCCGGCGCTGCGCAAGGTCTATGACCAGATGCCGGAACCGCGCTATGTGATCAGCATGGGCTCCTGCGCCAACGGGGGCGGCTATTATCACTACAGCTATTCGGTGGTGCGCGGCTGTGACCGGATCGTCCCGGTCGATATCTATGTTCCCGGCTGCCCGCCCACGGCCGAGGCGCTGCTCTACGGCATCCTGCAGTTGCAGCGGAAGATCCGCCGCACCGGCACCCTGGTGAGGTAAGCCCCATGTCCGAAGCCCTGACCGAACTTGCCGGCTATATCGAGCTGAAGCAGCCCGAGGCTGTCGTCTCGACCACCATCGCCTTCGGCGAATTGACCGTGGTGGCGAATCTGGCGAACCTCGAGGCGCTGGTGGAATTCCTGCGCGACGATGCCTCCTGCCGGTTCTCCACTCTGGTGGACATCACGGCGGTCGATCACCCCGAGCGCGCGCAGCGGTTCGACATGGTCTATCACTTCCTGTCGATGTACCGGAACCAGCGCATCCGCGTGAAGGTCGCCGTGCGCGAGGAGGAGATGGTGCCGTCGATCACCGACCTGCACCCCAGCGCCAACTGGTTCGAGCGGGAAGTGTTCGACATGTTCGGCATCCTGTTCTCGGGCCACCCGGACCTGCGGCGCATCCTGACCGACTACGGCTTCCGGGGCTATCCGCTGCGCAAGGACTTTCCGACCACGGGTTACACCGAGGTGCGCTATGACGAGGCGCTGAAGCGCGTCGTCTACGAGCCGGTGAAGCTGGTGCAGGAATACCGGCAGTTCGATTTCATGAGCCCTTGGGAAGGGGCGGACTATATCCTTCCGGGCGATCAGAAGGCCGCAAAATGATGGACGGCGACATCCGCGTGAACACCTACGACGACGGCTCGAAGGATTTCGAGACCGGCGAGCAGCGCATCCGCAACTTCAACATCAACTTCGGCCCGCAACACCCGGCGGCGCATGGCGTCTTGCGGCTGGTCTTGGAGCTGGACGGCGAGATCGTCGAACGCTGCGATCCGCATATCGGTCTCTTGCATCGCGGCACCGAGAAGCTGATGGAAAGCCGCACCTACCTGCAGAACCTGCCCTATTTCGACCGGCTGGACTATGTGGCGCCGATGAACCAGGAACATGCCTGGTGTCTGGCGATCGAGCGGCTGACCGGCACGGTGGTGCCGCGCCGCGCCAGCCTGATCCGGGTGCTGTTCTGCGAGATCGGGCGGGTGCTGAACCACCTTCTGAACGTGACCACGCAGGCGATGGACGTGGGCGCGCTGACCCCGCCGCTCTGGGGCTTCGAGGAACGCGAGAAGCTGATGGTCTTCTACGAACGCGCCTGCGGGGCACGGCTGCATGCGGCCTATTTCCGCCCCGGCGGGGTGCATCAGGACCTGACGCCGCAGCTGATCGACGACATCGACGCCTGGGCCGAGGCTTTCCCCAAGGTGCTGGACGATATCGACGGGCTTCTGACCGAGAACCGCATCTTCAAGCAGCGCAATGCCGATATCGGCGTGGTGACCGAGGCGGATGCGCTGGCCTGGGGCTATTCCGGCGTGATGGTGCGCGGGTCGGGTCTGGCCTGGGACCTGCGCCGTGCCCAGCCCTATGAGTGCTACGACGAGTTCGACTTCAAGATCCCGGTTGGCAAGAACGGCGACTGCTATGACCGCTATCTCTGCCGCATGGCCGAGATGCGGGAATCGACCAGCATCATCCGGCAGGCCTGCGCCAAGCTGCGGGTGGAGAAGGGCGACGTGCTGGCGCGCGGCAAGATCGCTCCGCCGAAACGGGCCGAGATGAAGACCTCGATGGAGGCGCTGATCCACCACTTCAAGCTGTACACCGAAGGGTTCCATGTGCCTGCGGGCGAGGTCTATGCCGCGGTCGAGGCGCCCAAGGGCGAGTTCGGGGTCTATCTGGTGGCCGACGGGACCAACCGGCCCTATCGGGCCAAGATTCGCGCGCCGGGCTATCTGCATCTTCAGTCGATGGACTGGATCTGCAAGGGCCACCAGTTGGCCGACGTCAGCGCCATCATCGGCACGATGGATGTCGTGTTCGGGGAGATCGACCGCTGATGCCGGACGTCACGATCAATCTGTGGACCCTGATCCTGGGCGCGGCCGCGGGCCTGGCCGGGGTCGTTGGGTCCCGCTATGGCCACAAGCTGGTCATGGGCGCCGTCTCGGGCGCCGTGGCTGCCGTGGTCCTGACTTTCGCCAGAGGATATTTCTGAGCCATGCTGCGCCGTCTTCACAAGGACCAGCCCGAAAGCTTCGCCTTCACCCCGGCGAATCTGGAATGGGCCAAGGCCCAGATCACCAAATATCCCGAAGGCCGACAGGCGAGCGCGATCATCCCGCTGTTGTGGCGCGCGCAGGAGCAGGAGGGATGGCTCAGCCGCCCCGCCATCGAATATGTCGCCGACATGCTGGGGATGCCCTATATCCGCGCGCTGGAAGTGGCGACCTTCTACTTCATGTTCCAGTTGCAGCCCGTGGGCAGCGTTGCGCATGTGCAGATCTGCGGCACGACCAGCTGCATGATCTGCGGCGCCGAGGAGCTGGTGGCGGTGGCGAAAGAGCTGATCGCGCCGACGCCGCATACGCTGTCGGCCGACGGCAAGTTCTCGTGGGAAGAGGTCGAGTGCATGGGGGCCTGTGCCAACGCGCCGATGGCCCAGATCGGCAAGGACTATTACGAGGACCTGACGGCCGAGAAGCTGCGCGCGCTGATCGGGCGGTTCCGCAACGGCGAGGTGCCGGTGCCGGGGCCGCAGAACGGGCGTTATGCCTCGGAGCCCCTGGGCGGGCTGACCAGCCTGAAGGAACATGAGGCGGGCCGGAACCCCCATAACGCCAGCGTGCAGGCGGCGGTGGAGCTGAAGGATACGGTCAAGCGGATCGACGGGACCGAAGTGCCGCTGCGGACGCCCTGGCTGGGCGGGGCGGCAAAGCCGGTCAAGGCCGAGCCCATGCCTGCGGCCAAGCCCGCGCCGAAGCCGAAGGCCGAAACGGCGCCTGCGGCTGTGGCGACGGTGGGAAAGAAGCCCAAGGCTCTGAAGGCCGCGCGGCAGGGCAAGCCGGATGACCTGAAGCTGATCCTCGGGATCGGGCCCAAGCTGGAACAGCTGTGCCACAAGCTGGGTTTCTTCCATTTCGACCAGATCGCCGCCTGGACTGACGAGGAGATCGCCTGGGTCGACGAGAATCTGGAAGGGTTCAAGGGCCGGGTGAGCCGGGACAAGTGGGTCGTGCAGGCGAAGATCCTGGCGGAGGGCGGATCGGTCGAGGCGGCGGAGGCGGCCGCGCGGGGATGAGCCTGATGAGGGATTGCTCTGCCGGTGTCCCCTGCGGGCCCGGCGGATACGAGGAGTAGGGACGCATGAGCGACGAGCCCGATGACACGACGATCGGCCGGGGCGGCTGGGCGCTGGTGGTGGCGTCCGGTGTCGTCGCGTTCGTGGTCCTGCGCTTTCCGCTGCATTATCACCTGTTCCCCTCTCTGGTCTTTGCCCTGGCGATTGCGCTGATCGTCCTGCTGATCCTCTACCGGCTGGCCGTCGAGGTGAACCGGCACGACGATGCCGAGACCGAGCGTCAGGTGCGCAAGATCGTTCCGGCCTCTTCGGTGGCCGAGGGGACGACGCGGGTTGGCGGTCTTGAAGGGGCGCAGCCCTCGATCGCGGTGGCGGTGCCGGTGCGACCCGATGCCTCGGCGCCCGTGCCGCAGCGGCCCGCTGCCGTTGTGACGCCGCTGTCGCGCGTCGAACCGGCGCCGATCATTCCGCCGCATGGGGTGGCTGCGCCGTCGGTGCCGCCCGCGCCGCCGAAGGCCGCGGAGGAGCCTCAGCCGTTCGACACCTTTGCCAATCTGCCGGACGACATCTGGGCGCGGCCCGCCCCAACGCCCGAACCTTCGCCTGAACCCGCGCCGTCGCCTGCCATGGCGCCTGCGTCCGCCCCTGCCGCAGCCGCGGAGCCGAAAGCCGGGTTCAGGACGAAGGCCGATCTTGCGGCCGCAGCCGCCGAAGCCGGTGCCGCAAAGCCGAAGGCAGCCGCGAAGTCAGCCCCGAAGCCGAAGGCGGAACCCAAGCCGAAGGCCGATCCGAAGCCGAAGGCCGAGGCCAGGCCGAAAGCGGCTGAAAAGGCCCCCGCCAAGGCCCCGGCAAAGGCCAGGACAGCCAAGCCGAAGGCGGCGAAGGCGGCTCCTGCCGGGCTGGAGCGGCTTTCGGCGCCGCGCGGCGGAGTGGCGGACGACCTGAAGGAGATCGAAGGCATCGGGCCGGCCATCGAGAAGCTGGTCAACGGCCTTGGCTTCTACCACTTCGACCAGATCGCCGCCTGGACGGATGAGGATGTCGCCCGGGTCGATGCCGAACTGCGGACCTTCAAGGGCCGGATCGTGCGGGACAAATGGGTGGAACAGGCCCGGATCATCGTGACCGAAGGGCTTGAGGCGTTCCGGGAACGCGCCAAGACGAACGATTACTAAAGGCCCATGATGCAGCCCCGTCCCGATGATCCCGCAGATGTCCAGCGCGCCCGTCAGGCGCGGCTTGTGGCCATCGTGCTGGTCGCGACGATGGGGCTGTGGATGGGCGCCCAGTGGTTGGGCGGACAACTCGGGTTGGAGACGCGCTATGCGTTCCTCTTCGACCTTCTGGCCATCGCGGGCTTCGTCTGGGCCCTGGTGGTGACGTATCAGATCTGGCGTGGACGCCGGGGTTAGGAAGACCAAATGCTGAAGGATCAGGACCGCATTTTCACCAACCTCTACGGGATGCATGACCGCAGCCTGAAGGGCGCGATGAAGCGCGGGCATTGGAACGGCACCGCCGAGATCATCAAGCGCGGGCGCGACACGATCATCGAGCAGGTCAAGGCCTCTGGCCTGCGCGGTCGGGGCGGCGCGGGCTTTCCGACCGGGCTGAAGTGGTCGTTCATGCCGAAACAGTCGGACGGACGGCCGTCCTATCTGGTGGTGAACGCCGACGAATCCGAGCCCGGCACCTGCAAGGACCGCGAGATCATGCGCCATGATCCGCACACGCTGATCGAGGGCTGCCTGATCGCGAGTTTCGCGATGGGGGCGAACACCTGTTACATCTACATCCGCGGCGAATACATCCGCGAGCGCGAGGCGTTGCAGGCCGCGATCGACGAATGTTACGACGCGGGCCTGCTGGGCAGGAACGCCGCGAAATCGGGCTGGGACTTCGACCTGTATCTGCACCACGGGGCAGGGGCCTATATCTGCGGCGAGGAAACCGCGCTGCTGGAAAGCCTTGAGGGCAAGAAGGGCATGCCCCGGATGAAGCCGCCCTTCCCGGCGGGAAGTGGCCTTTACGGCTGCCCGACCACGGTGAACAACGTGGAGAGCATCGCCGTGGTGCCCACGATCCTGCGCCGGGGGGCGGACTGGTTCGCCAGCTTCGGCCGGCCGAACAACACCGGGACCAAGCTGTTCGGCATCTCGGGCCATGTGATGAAACCCTGCGTCGTCGAAGAGGCGATGTCGATTCCGCTGAAAGAGCTGCTGGAGCGGCATTGCGGCGGGGTCCGGGGCGGCTGGGACAACATCAAGGCGGTGATCCCCGGCGGGTCCTCGGTGCCCTTGCTGACCAAGGAACAGTGCGACGACGCGATCATGGATTTCGACTGGCTGCGCGAGCAGCGGTCGGGTCTGGGCACGGCGGCGGTGATCGTGATGGACAAGTCCACCGACGTCATCAAGGCGATCTGGCGGCTGTCGAAGTTCTACAAGCATGAGTCCTGCGGCCAGTGCACGCCCTGCCGTGAGGGCACCGGCTGGATGATGCGCGTGATGGACCGTCTGGTGCGCGGCGAGGCAGAGATCGAGGAGATCGACATGCTTCTGAGCGTGACGAAGCAGGTCGAGGGCCACACCATCTGTGCGCTCGGCGATGCGGCGGCCTGGCCGATCCAGGGCCTGATCCGCGCCTTCCGCGACGAGATCGAGGACCGGATCAAGGCCCGGCGCACCGGTCGGATCAGCGCGGTCGCGGCGGAGTGATGCGGGTGGCGCTGGCCCTTTCGGTGACCCTGGCCCAGGCGGCCTGTGTGGGGACGGTTGCGACCGTTCCCGCATCGCGTGAGCCTGTGCGGGTCACCAACGGCGGCCAGCCGTTCCAGATGTGGGAAGGGGCCCTGGCGCGCAAGGCGGCGGATGCGGCCTGCGGCGGCAAGGTCAACGTCTCGATCTACGACCGCCATGATCCGGCCACCGGCGAATGGGTCTATCCGGGGGGCTGCGCATGACAAAGCCCGTCATCCCCGGTCACAAACCGCTGAGAACGGCGGCTTGTCATGGCATATCAAGGGGGCTTGGCCCCATCTCCCTGGCACGAGCAGCAGCCGGTCGTCGGCTGCCGGAAGCAGCCAAGGAGGCCATCATGCGCCCGTTCAAGACCCTGACCCTGATCATCCTCGCCGCCGGCACGCTGGCCGCGTCCGCCCAGGCGCGGGTGCCGATCAACGAGGAGCCGACGATCATCAACACCCTCCTCCAGGGGTTCATCGGCGATGCGATCGACGACAACTGCCCGACCATCGAGGCCCGCAAGCTGCGTGCGCTTGGCGAGTTGAACAAGCTGCGCGACTATGCGCTGAAGCAGGGCTATTCGGCGGACGAGATCCGCGCGCTGGTCAGGTCCAAGGAAGAGAAGGCCAAGGGCAAGGCTCTGGCCGCGCAATGGCTGAAGGAACGCGGGGCCGAGCCCGGCAATCCGGAAGCCTATTGCCGGATCGGCGAAGAGGAAATCGCCAAGAACAGCCTGATCGGCTATCTGCTGAGGTCGACCAGATGACCGAAGCGGTGCTGCACCTGGCCGAGCTGAACGTGGGGCGCCTTCCGGCCCCCACCGACGACCCGCGCGTGGCCGAGTTCATGGCGGCGCTCGACCGGGTGAACGGGCTGGGCAAGCGGATGCCGGGGTTCGTCTGGATGATGGAAGGTTCGGGCGAGCCGGGCACCGGGAATACGGAAACCAAGATCGAGGGCGCCCCGCAGGTCGTGTCGAACCTGACGGTCCGGGAAAGCGTCGGGACGCTGGAGCAGTTCGTCATGTGGCGGTTGCCTGCGGGGCATAAGCCCAGCCTCGACGAGGGGCAGGTGCGGCTGAAGCATCGGGAAGCGCATGGTGACAGCCTCCATGCGTTCGGCTGGAAATATCTGAAGGAAGCGCAGGCATGGAAGACCCATGGTCGCGCGCAAGGGGCGGCGGAGTAAGGCCATGACCAATCTCAGGAAAATCAACATCGACGGGATCGAGGTCGAGGTCGATGGCGCGATGACCATCATCCAGGCGGCCGAGGTCGCCGGGGTGGAAATCCCGCGCTTCTGCTATCACGAGCGGCTGTCGATCGCCGGCAACTGCCGGATGTGCCTGGTCGAGGTGGTCGGAGGGCCTCCGAAGCCTGCGGCAAGCTGCGCGATGCAGGTGCGCGACCTGCGGCCCGGCCCGAATGGCGAGGCTCCGGTCGTCAAGACCAAGTCGCCGATGGTGAAGAAGGCCCGCGAAGGGGTGATGGAGTTCCTGCTCATCAACCATCCCCTGGACTGCCCGATCTGCGACCAGGGCGGCGAATGCGACCTGCAGGATCAGGCGATGGCCTATGGCGTCGATTTCAGCCGCTACCGCGAGCCGAAGCGGGCGTCCGAGGATCTGGACCTTGGCCCGCTGGTCGCAACCAAGATGACGCGCTGCATTTCCTGCACCCGCTGCGTCCGGTTCACGACCGAGGTCGCGGGGATCACCCAGATGGGCCAGACGGGCCGGGGCGAGGATGCCGAGATCACGTCCTATCTGAACGCCACGCTGGATAGCAACCTTCAGGGCAACATCATCGACCTTTGCCCGGTCGGCGCGCTGACCTCGAAGCCCTATGCCTTCACGGCGCGGCCCTGGGAGCTGACCAAGACGGAATCCATCGACGTGATGGACGCCCTGGGGTCGAACATCCGCGTCGACACCAAGGGCCGCGAAGTCATGCGCATCCTGCCGCGCAACCATGACGGCGTGAACGAGGAGTGGATCAGCGACAAGACCCGCTTTGTCTGGGACGGGTTGCGCCGTCAGCGTCTGGACGTGCCTTATGTCCGCGAGAACGGCAAGCTGCGGAAGGCGACCTGGGGCGAGGCGCTGACCAAGGCGGCCGAGGCGATGAAGGGGAAGAAGGTTGCGGGCCTTGTCGGCGATCTGGTGCCGGTCGAGGCGGCCTATTCCCTGAAAATGCTGGTGGAATCGATCGGCGGTCATGTGGAGTGCCGCACCGATGGCGCGCGGCTGCCGATCGGCAACCGCTCGGCCTATGTCGGCACGGCGAAGATCGAGGACATCGACACGGCCAAGGAGATCCTCCTGATCGGGACCAATCCGCGGGTCGAGGCTCCGGTCCTGAACGCCCGCATCCGCAAGGCCTGGGCCAATGGCGCGATGGTGGGGCTGATCGGCGAGAAGGTCGATCTGACCTATGATTACAAGCACATGGGCACCGACCGCGCGGCCCTGGTCGATCTGGTGGGCCGGGTGACGCCGAAAGAGAACGCTCTGGTCATCATCGGCCAGGGCGCGATCAACGAGGCCGATGGCGAGGCGGTCCTGTCCCAGGCGATGGCCTATGCCACCGGCGCGCAGGCGAAGTTCCTGGTGCTGCACACGGCAGCGGGGCGCGTCGGCGCGATGGATGTGGGGGCGGTGACCGAGGGCGGGCTGGCGATGGCGACGCAGGGCGCGCAGGTGGTCTACAACCTTGGCGCGGACGAGGTCGAGATCAGCCGGGACGGGGCGGATGCGCCCTTCGTGATCTATCAGGGCTCGCACGGCGACCGGGGCGCGAACCGGGCCGACATCATCCTGCCGGGCGCGGCCTACACGGAAGAAAACGGGCTGTTCGTCAACACCGAAGGGCGCCCGCAGCTGGCCTTCCGCGCCGGCTTTGCCCCCGGTGAGGCAAAGGAGAACTGGGCGATCCTGCGTGCCTTGTCGGCCGACGTTGGCCAGCAACTGCCATGGGATTCGCTGGCGGGCCTGCGGTCGGCGCTGGTCGCTGCACATCCGCATCTGGGCCGCATCGACGAGGTGCCGGAGAACGACTGGCAGCCCCTGCCGGTGAAGGCCCCGGCCAAGGCGACCTTCCGCAATGCGATCAGGGATTTCTACCTGACCAACCCGATCGCGCGGGCCTCCAGCGTGATGGCGGAACTCAGCGCCATGGCCAAGGCCCGTGCGGCGACCCCGATTGCGGCAGAGTAAGATGGCGCAGCGCCTTTCCCTTCTGGCGACCCTTGGCACCGCGACAGCGGCGCTGGGGGCTTGCACCCCGGCGGGAGAGGTGCCAGAGGAGCGCGGGCAGACGGCGGTCTATCAGGGGGTCTCGACGATCCTTCTCGACAGGGACCTGGTCAGCTTCAACCTCGCCATGACGGGGGCGAAGGACCGGGCGGATGTCGAGGCCTATGGCCGCTGTGCTGCCGCGCAATATGCGCTGGATCAAGGGTTTGGCTTCGCGCGGCATGTGCGGACCATCGTGACGAAGAAGGGCCGGACGTGGTACGGGGATGCGGTCTATCTGATCTCCTCCAGCCTGCCGCAGGGTCTGCGGGCGATGGACGCCGAGGCGATGGCGTCCGAGTGTGCGGAACTTGGCATACCGGGCCGGTGAGACGGACGAATTGAGGATGAGGGACTGACATGGACGGGTTTCTTGCCACGGGCTTCGGGACGGCGGTGCTGATCGCGGCGCAGTCGCTTCTGATCGTGGCCTTCGTGATGCTGAGCCTGCTGTTCCTCGTCTATGCCGACCGCAAGGTCTGGGCGGCGGTGCAGATGCGGCGGGGACCGAACGTGGTGGGGCCGTTCGGCCTGCTGCAATCGGTGGCCGATGCGCTGAAGTATGTGGTCAAGGAAATCGTGATCCCGGCGGGCGTGGACCGTCCGGTGTTCTTCCTGGCGCCGATGCTGTCCTTTGTCCTGGCGATCCTAGCCTGGGCGGTGATCCCCTTCGATGACGGCTGGGTTCTGGCCAACATCAACGTGGCGATCCTGTTCGTCTTTGCCGTGTCCTCGCTGGAGGTCTATGGCGTGATCATGGGCGGCTGGGCCTCGAACTCGAAATACGCCTTCCTCGGGTCGCTGCGGTCGGCGGCACAGATGATCTCGTATGAGGTGTCGCTGGGCCTCATCATCATCGGGGTCATCATCTCCACGGGTGCGATGAACTTCGGCGCCATCGTGGCCGCACAGGACGGGCCTTACGGCCTGTTCAACTGGTACTGGCTGCCGCACCTGCCGATGGTGGTGCTGTTCTTCATCAGCGCGCTGGCCGAGACCAACCGCCCGCCCTTCGACCTGCCCGAGGCGGAGTCGGAACTGGTGGCGGGGTTCATGGTGGAATATTCCTCGACCCCCTACCTTCTGTTCATGGCCGGCGAATACATCGCGATCTTCCTGATGTGCGCGCTGATCAGCCTCTTGTTCTTCGGCGGCTGGCTGTCGCCGATCCCGGGGCTCGCCGATGGCTGGTGGTGGATGGTCGCCAAGATGTGGCTCTTCTTCTTCATGTTCGCCATGGTGAAGGCGATCGTCCCCCGCTACCGCTATGACCAGCTGATGCGGATCGGCTGGAAGGTGTTCCTGCCGCTGTCGCTGGCCTGGGTGGTGATCGTGGCGTTCCTGGCGAAATTCGAAGTGCTCGGCGGCTTCTGGGCCCGCTGGGCTGTGGGGGGCTGATCCATGACGGAAAACGTCGAGAATCTGATCCTTGCTCAACTTCGGGAGATCCGAGAGCGGCTTGGCAAGATCGAGTCCGGTCTGGAGGACGTGAAGACGGGGCAGCAGAGCGTCACTGGCATCCTGATCGGGCTTGGCGGCTACATCCGGGCCATCGATGAGCGCGTGGAGCATATCGAAGAAAAGCTGGGGATCGAACAGTGAGCAACATCGACTGGACCCGTGCGACGCGCTATTTCCTGCTGATGGATTTCATCAAGGGCTTCGGCCTGGGGATGAAATACTTCTTCGCGCCGAAATCGACGGTGAACTACCCGCACGAGAAGGGGCCGCTGTCGCCCCGCTTCCGCGGCGAGCACGCGCTGCGCCGCTATCCCAACGGCGAGGAACGCTGCATCGCCTGCAAGCTGTGCGAGGCGGTCTGCCCGGCGCAGGCCATCACCATCGACGCGGAGCCTCGCGAAGACGGGTCGCGGCGGACCACCCGCTATGACATCGACATGACCAAGTGCATCTACTGCGGCTTCTGTCAGGAAGCCTGCCCCGTGGATGCCATCGTCGAAGGCCCGAACTTCGAATTCTCGACCGAGACGCGGGAAGAGCTGTTCTACACCAAGGAGAAGCTCCTCGAGAACGGCGCCCGCTGGGAGGCGGAGATCGCCCGCAACCTTGAAATCGACGCCCCGTATCGGTGAGACCCCATGACCGACGACCTCGCCAAGATGTTTTCCGCCTGGATGGAGCAGGGCCAGAAGATGGCCAGCGCCTTCATGCCGGGCATGGAGAATTTCGACGCGAAGGCGATGGAAAAGTTCTTTCCGGCCATGCCGAAGGAATTGCTGGAGATGTGGTTCGGCAAGACCTTCAACCCCGAGGGTCTCGATGCCCGCACCCGGTTTCTGGTGACCATCGCGGCGCTGACGGTGCTGGGGCCGGTGGGCGAGCCGCAACTGCGGATGACGATCAAGAATGGCCTTGCGGCCGGGGCCACCAAGCGCGAGATCGCGGAAGTGATCTGGCAGATGTCCATGTTCGGCGGTCTGCCCGCCATGCAGAAGGCGCTGGAAGTGGCCCAGTCCGTCTTCGCCGAGATGCCTGAGGAGAAAGACGCATGACCGTCTTCGAGTTCGCCTTCTACATGTTCGCCGTCATCACGGTGGCGTCGGGCCTGATGGTCACGCTGTCGCGGAACCCGGTCCATTCGGTGCTGTGGCTGATCCTGGCCTTCCTGTCCACCTCGGGCCTGTTCGTGATGCTGGGGGCCGAGTTCGTGGCGATGCTGCTGGTCATCGTCTATGTCGGCGCGGTGGCGGTGCTGTTCCTGTTCGTCGTGATGATGCTGGACATCGACTTTGCCGCGCTGAAGGGGGAGCTGGCGCGCTACATGCCGCTGGGCCTGCTGATCGGCGTGGTCCTTCTGATGCAGGTCGCCATCGGCGTCGGCGTCTGGCAGGTGGCTGACGGGGCAGAGGGCTTGCGGCAGGCGGTGACGCCGACCGGGATCGAGAATACCCGGGCGCTGGGGCTGCTGCTTTATGACCGGTATTTCCTTCTGTTCCAGCTTGCGGGCCTGATCCTGCTGGTGGCGATGATCGGGGCGATCCTGCTGACGCTTCGGCACAGGAAGGACATCAAGCGGCAGAACGTGCTGGCCCAGATGTGGCGCGATCCGGCCAAGGCGATGGAGCTGAAGGACGTCAAGCCGGGGCAGGGGTTGTAACGGCGTGACCCCGCCCCGGACCTGATCCGGGGCCTCGGGTTGCAGAAAGAGGCCCCGGGTCAGGCCCGGGGCGCGCGACGACGGAACGAACGGGCCGCAAGACGCCCAAGAGGGAACGAGAGATGGTGGGACTTGAACATTACCTGACGGTGGCCGCGGCGCTGTTCGTCATCGGGATCTTCGGGATCTTCCTGAACCGGAAGAACGTGATCGTCATCCTGATGTCGATCGAGCTGATGCTTCTGGCGGTCAACATCAACCTTGTCGCCTTCTCCAGCTTCTCGGGCGATCTGGTGGGGCAGGTCTTCACCATGTTCGTCCTGACCGTGGCCGCCGCCGAGGCTGCCATCGGTCTGGCCATCCTGGTCGTCTTCTTCCGCAACCGCGGGACGATCGAGGTGGAAGACGTCAACGTGATGAAGGGCTGACCCAGATGGCAACGATCATCCTTTTCGCTCCCCTGATCGGGGCCATCCTCTGCGGCTTCGGCTGGCGGCTGATCGGCGAGCGCGCGGGTCAGGTCATCACCACCGCGCTGGTGTTTCTGGCGGCGGCGCTGTCCTGGTGGATCTTCCTGACCTTCGACGGCACCACGCAGCAGATCGTCCTGATGCGCTGGATCGAAAGCGGCACGATGGGCAGCGAGTGGGCGATCCGGCTGGACCGGCTGACCGCGATCATGCTGGTCGTGGTGAACTCGGTCTCGGCTCTCGTCCACCTCTACAGCTTCGGCTACATGGCGCATGACGACAACTGGCGCGAGGGCGAGCATTACAAGGCGCGCTTCTTCGCTTACCTGTCGTTCTTCACCTTCTCGATGCTGATGCTGGTGACGTCCGACAACCTGGTCCAGATGTTCTTCGGCTGGGAGGGCGTGGGGGTCGCGTCCTACCTGCTGATCGGGTTCTACTACCGCAAGGCCAGTGCCAACGCGGCCGCGATGAAGGCCTTCATCGTCAACCGGGTCGGCGACTTCGGCTTTGCGCTGGGCATCTTCGCGCTGTTCTATCTGACCGACAGCATCCGCTTTGACGACGTCTTTGCCGCCGCCCCGGCGCTGGCCGAGACGAACCTCACCTTCCTCTGGGGCGAATGGAACGCGGCGAACCTGGTCGGGGTCCTCCTCTTCATCGGCGCGATGGGGAAATCGGCGCAATTGTTCCTGCACACCTGGCTGCCGGACGCGATGGAGGGCCCGACGCCTGTCTCGGCGCTGATCCATGCCGCGACGATGGTGACGGCGGGGGTGTTCCTCGTCTGCCGGATGTCACCGCTTTATGAATACGCGCCGCAGGCTCTGGCCTTCATCACCGTTCTGGGCGCATGCACGGCCTTTGTCGCGGCGACCATTGGCCTGGTGCAGAACGACATCAAGCGCGTGATCGCCTATTCGACCATGTCGCAGCTGGGCTACATGTTCGTGGCTGCGGGCGTGGGCGTCTATCCGGTGGCGATGTTCCACCTGTTCACCCATGCCTTCTTCAAGGCGATGCTGTTCCTGGGCGCGGGCTCGGTGATCCACGCGACGCACCACGAACAGGACATGCGCAACTACGGCGGCCTGCGGAAGCAGATCCCGCTGACCTTCTGGGCGATGCTGATCGGCACGCTGGCCATCACCGGGGTCGGCATTCCGCTGACGCATTACGGTTTCGCCGGGTTCCTGTCGAAGGATGCGGTGATCGAGAGCGCCTGGGTCGGATCGGGCTTTGCCTTCTGGCTGCTCGTGGTCGCCGCCTGCTTTACCAGCTTCTATTCCTGGCGGCTGATGTTCATGACCTTCTTCGGGGAAAGCCGCGCGCATGGGGCCGGGCATGGTCATGGCCACGACGCGCATGGACATGACGCACACGGCCACGACGACCACGGCCATCACGAGCCGCACGAAAGCCCGATGGTCATGCTGATCCCGCTGGGGGTGCTGGCGCTGGGGGCGGTGTTCTCGGGGATGATCTGGTACAACGTCTTCTTCGGGGAAGAGACCGCCGTCCGCGACTGGTTCGGGATGGAAGCCGTCGCCCACGGCGAGGCGCATGGCGCGGATCACGGCGCGGTTGCTGCGGTGAACACCGAGGGCGAGACCGTCACCGCCGAAGCCGCCCCGGCCGAGGGCCATGCCGCCGAAGGCCATGCCACCGGCGTCGCCCCGAAGGGCGCGCTGCTGATGCTGCCCTTCACGCCGGAAGAGCAGGCGGTGGTGGATACACGCCTTGACGCCGAAAAGGCTGCCAAGGCGGAACACGCCCCGACCACGATCATCAACGCGGCGCATCTGGTGCCGACCTGGGTCAAGGTCGCGCCCTTCATCGCCATGCTGATCGGTTTCGCCGTGGCCTGGCTGTTCTACATCAAGGACCCCAGCCTGCCGCGGCGTCTGGCCCAGCAGCAGCGCCCGCTCTACCTGTTCCTCCTGAACAAGTGGTATTTCGACGAACTCTATGACGTGATCTTCGTCCGTCCCGCCCGGTGGCTGGGGGGCTTCCTGTGGAAGCGCGGCGACGGCGCGGTCATCGACGGGTCGATCAACGGGGTGGCGCTGGGGATCATCCCGATGCTGACCCGGCTCGCAGGCCGCGCGCAGTCCGGCTACCTGTTCCACTATGCCTTCGCGATGGTGCTGGGGATCGTGCTCCTCGTCACCTGGATGACGCTGTTCGGCGGCGCGAAGTAAGGGGCGCGGATCAATGGAAAACCAACTGCTTTCGATCATCACCTTCCTGCCGCTGGTCGCGGCGCTGATCCTTGCGCTGTTCATGCGCGGCGACGACGCGGCAGCGCGGCAGGGGGCGAAGTGGCTTGCGCTGTTCACCACCAGCGCGACCTTCGTCATCTCGCTGTTCGTGCTGTTCCGGTTCGATCCGTCGAACACCGGCTTCCAGTTCGTCGAGGAGCGCCAGTGGATCCTGGGCCTGAGCTACAAGATGGGCGTCGACGGGATCTCGATCCTGTTCGTGATGCTGACGACATTCCTGATGCCGCTTACCATCGGGGCCTGCTGGGGGGTGGAGACGCGCGTCAAGGAATACATGATCGCCTTCCTGGTGCTGGAGACGCTGATGCTGGGCGTCTTCATGGCGCTGGACCTGGTGCTGTTCTACCTGTTCTTCGAGGCGGGCCTGATCCCGATGTTCCTGATCATCGGCATCTGGGGCGGCAAGGACCGCATCTATGCGGCGTTCAAGTTCTTCCTGTATACCTTCCTCGGGTCCGTCCTGATGCTGGTCGCGATGATCGCGATGTATCTGGAGGCAGGGACCACGGATATCGTGAAGCTGCTGGCGCATGACTTCGGGCATGAGACCTTCAGCCTGCTGGGCTTCCAGGTCGTCGGTGGCTTGCAGACCATGCTGTTCCTCGCCTTCTTCGCAAGCTTCGCGGTGAAGATGCCGATGTGGCCGGTGCACACCTGGTTGCCCGATGCGCACGTTCAGGCCCCCACGGCGGGGTCGGTGGTCCTGGCCGCGATCCTTCTGAAAATGGGCGGCTACGGCTTCCTGCGCTTTTCGATCCCGATGTTTCCGGTGGGCTCGGACGTGATGGCGCCGCTGGTGCTGTGGCTTTCGGCCATCGCCATCGTCTATACCTCGCTGGTGGCGCTGGCGCAGACCGACATGAAGAAGCTGATCGCCTATTCCTCGGTCGCGCACATGGGCTATGTGACCATGGGCATCTTCGCCGCGAACCAGCAGGGCGTGGACGGGGCGATCTTCCAGATGATCAGCCACGGCTTCATCTCGGGCGCCCTGTTCCTGTGTGTCGGCGTGATCTACGACCGGATGCACACGCGCGAGATTGACGCCTATGGCGGCCTCGTGAACCGGATGCCCGCCTATGCGCTGGTGTTCATGTTCTTCACCCTGGCGAACGTGGGCCTGCCGGGCACCAGCGGGTTCGTGGGCGAATTCCTGACCCTGATGGGCATCTTCCAGGTCAACACCTGGGTCGCCGCCGTCGCCGCGACGGGGGTGATCCTGTCGGCGGCCTATGCGTTGTGGCTCTACCGCCGGGTCGTGTTCGGCGACCTCATCAAGGAGGCGCTGAAGTCGATCACCGACATGGACCGCCGCGAGAAGGCGATCTTCGCCCCGCTGATCGCCATGACCCTGATCCTGGGCGTGTACCCGAGTCTCGTGACCGATATCATCGGCCCCTCGGTTTCGGCCCTTGTCACCGACTATCACGCCGCTCTGCCCGCTGACGGGGCCGAGCTGGCCATGCACTAAGGACGCCCGCGATGACCTCTGCAGATTTCCGGACCCTGCTGCCCGAGATCCTTCTGTCGGGCTATGCCATGGCCGCGCTGATGGCGGCGGTCTACACCACCCGAGACAAGCTGGCGGCAACGCTGGTCTGGGCCACGGCGGGGCTGTTCGTGGCGCTGGCGCTGTACATCGGCGCGGGCGGGACGGGGCAGCGGCTGGTCTTCAACGGCCTGTTCGTCGATGACCCCTTCGCGCGCTTTGCGAAGGTCACGATCCTGATCTCGGCGGCGGCGGTGCTGGTGATGAGCCAGGACTACATGTCCCGCCGCGACATTCTGCGGTTTGAATATCCGTTGCTCGTCACGCTGTCGGTGGTGGGGATGATGGTGATGGTGTCGTCCGCCGACCTCATCACCCTTTACATGGGGCTCGAACTCCAGTCGCTGGCACTTTACGTCATCGCCTCGATCCGCCGCGACAGCGCCAAGTCCTCGGAAGCGGGCCTGAAGTATTTCGTGCTCGGCGCGCTGTCCTCGGGGCTGCTCCTGTACGGCGCCTCGCTGGTCTACGGCTATGCGGGCACGACCCAGTTCGCGGGGATCCTGTCCACGGTGCAGGCCGGCGTGCCGCTGGGCCTGCTCTTCGGCCTTGTCTTCATGCTGGCGGGCCTTGCGTTCAAAGTGTCTGCGGTCCCCTTCCACATGTGGACGCCCGACGTCTACGAAGGCTCGCCCACGCCCGTCACCGCCTTCTTCGCCACCGCGCCCAAGGTGGCCGCGATGGCCCTGATCGCCCGGCTGGTGCAGGATGCGTTCGGAGGCATCCCGGGCCAATGGGGCCAGGTGCTGGCGGCGCTGGCGGTGGCGTCGATGTTCCTCGGCGCCGTGGCCGCGATCGGGCAGCGCGACATCAAGCGGCTGATGGCCTATTCCTCGATCGCCCACATGGGATATGCGCTGATCGGGCTTTGCGTGGGCACGGCCTACGGGGTGCAGGCGACGATGATCTACATGGCGATCTACGTCACGATGAACGTCGGCACCTTCGCCTTCATCCTGTCGATGGAGCGTGACGGCCGCCCCGTCAGCGACATCGCCGGGCTGAACCAGTTCGCCAGGAAGGAACCGCTGAAGGCCCTTGCCATGCTGGTCCTGCTGTTCTCGCTGGCCGGCGTTCCCCCGATGGTCGGCTTCTTCGGCAAGTTCTACGTGTTGAAGGCGGCGGTCGATGCGGGCTGGGTCTGGCTGGCCGTGGCGGGGGCCGTCGCCTCGGTCATCGGCGCCTTCTACTATCTGCGCCTCGTCTACTTCATGTATTTCGGGGCCGAGCAGGACCCCGTCGACAGCCGCATGGCCCCGGTGCAATGGGGGATGCTGGTCGCAGTGGCCGCGATCATGCTTCTGGGCATCGTGAACCTCTTCGGTATCGAAGGCCCCGCGGCGCTGGCCGCCCAGGCACTTGTCCGGTGACGGCAGGGCAGGGCGCATCACCCTGCCCGAGATCGACTCGACCAACGCCGAGGGGTTCCGGCGCGCCCCGACGCTCGCCGGTCCCACCTGGATCCTGGCCGGGGTCCAGACCGCCGGCCGGGGCCGCCGCGCACGGCCCTGGTCCAGCCCCCCGGGCAACTTCCACGGCACGCTGGTCCTGCACCCGACCGAGCCACCCGAGATCGTGGCGCTGAGGTCCTTTGCCGCCGCCCTCGCGCTCCGCGATGCCTTCGTGCAGATCACCGGGCTTGACACCAGCTTTGCGCTGAAATGGCCCAACGATGTCCTGTGCAACGGCGGCAAGATCGCGGGGATCCTGCTGGAATCCCAGGGCCTGAATACCCCCGACGCGACGCTCTGCATCGGCATCGGCGTCAACCTGATCGCCGCCCCCGATGCCGCCCAGATCGAAGCCGGGGCGGTTCCGCCCGTTTCGCTCCTGCAGGAGACCGGCCTGAGGATCACGCCCGAGACCTTCCTCGACGCCCTCGCCCCCGCCTGTGACCGCTGGGAGACGACTTTCCGCCGCGAAGGCTTCGCCCCCCTGCGCGCTGCCTGGCTGTCGCATGCCGCCCGTCTTGGCCAGCCGATCCGCGCCCGCACCGGAAGCCAGACGCGGGAGGGCACGTTCGAGACCATCGACCCGCAAGGCAACCTGGTCCTGCGCACTCCGGCCGGAACCCTTGCCATCCCCGCCGCCGAGGTGTTCTTCTGACCACGCCAGGCTTGCTCTTTTCAGAAATACTCCACGGGGGTCCGGGGGTGTGAAACCCCCGGTCCGCCGCCTCAACCCGAGACCACCGCCCATGCTTCTTGCCATCGACTGCGGCAACACCAACACCGTGTTTTCCATCTGGGATGGCGCGCGCTTCCTCGCCACCTGGCGCATCGCCACCGATCACAAGCGGACGGCGGACGAATATTTCGTCTGGCTCTCCAGCCTGATGTCCCTGACGAAAACCGAAGCCACGATCACCGAGGCGATCATCTCCTCGACCGTGCCGCGCGTCGTGTTCAACCTGCGCGTCCTGTGCGACCGCTACTTCGGCTGCCGCCCCCTTGTCGTCGGCAAACCGGAGTGCCTGCTGCCCGTCCCGCCGCGCGTCGATCAGGGCACCACGGTCGGCCCGGACAGGCTGGTCAATACCGTCGCGGGGCACGCCCGGCACGGGGGCGACCTTGTCATCGTCGATTTCGGCACGGCCACGACCTTCGACGTGGTCGATACCGACGGCGCGTATATCGGCGGGGTGATCGCACCGGGCGTGAACCTGTCGCTTGAAGCCCTGCACATGGCCGCCGCCGCCCTGCCGCATGTCGATGTCGCCAAACCCCTGAAGGCCATCGGCACGAATACGGTGGCCTGCATGCAGTCGGGCGTGTATTGGGGCTACATCGGCCTGGTCGAGGGCATCGTGCGCGAAGTGCGCCGCGAACGCGACCGGCCGATGAAAGTCATCGCGACAGGGGGCCTTGCCTCGCTGTTCGCGCAAGGGACCGCGCTATTTCATTCCATCGAGGACGATCTGACCATGCATGGCCTCGTCCTGATCCACGACCACAACAAGGAAACTGCATGAACCGCCTTATCTATCTTCCCCTCGGCGGCGCCGGCGAGATCGGCATGAACGCCTATGTCTACGGCTATGGGCCGAAGGGGAAAGAGCATCTGATCCTCGTCGATCTGGGCGTGGCCTTCCCGGACATGGACACCTCGCCCGGCGTGGACCTGATCCTGCCCGATGTCGGCTGGCTGCACGACAAGCTGGACCGGCTGGAGGCGATCTTCATCACCCACGCGCATGAGGACCACATCGGCGCGCTGCCGCATCTCTGGCCGGGGCTGGAGAAGAAGGTCTACTGCCGCCGCTTCACCGCGACCATCGGGCGGCTGAAGTTCGAGGAGGCGGGCCTGCCCGTCGATCAGATCGTGACGGTCGAACCCCGCCCCGCGACAGTCGAGGTCGGGCCGTTCAAGGTGCAGTTCGTGCCTGTCAGCCATTCGATCCCGGAAAGTTCGGCCCTGGTGATCGACACGCCCGCGGGCCGCATCTTCCATTCCGCCGATTTCAAGATCGACCATACGCCTGTGGTGGGCGAAGGCTGGGACGACGCGCGCTTCTCCGAGATCGCCGCCGAACGGCCGGTGAAGGTGATGGCCTGCGATTCGACCAATGTCTTTTCCACCCATCCCGGCCGGTCCGAGGCGTCGCTGGCCGAACCGCTGACCGAACTGATCCGCAGCCGCAGCGGCATGGTGGTGGCCACGACCTTCGGGTCGAACGTGGCGCGGCTGAAGACCCTGGCCGAGGCGGCGCGGGCCGCCGACCGGACGATCTGCGTCCTGGGCCGGTCGATGAAGCGGATGCTTTCGGCGGCGGAAGAGGCGGCGGTGCTGTCGGGTTTCCCGAAGACCGTCAGCCCGGAAGAGGCGCTGGAGGTGCCGCGCCGCAACCTGATGCTGCTGGTGACCGGAAGCCAGGGCGAACGCCGGGCGGCCAGCGCGCAGCTGTCGCGCGGCAAGTATCTGGGGATCGAGATGAAGGAGGGCGACACCTTCCTGTTCTCGTCCAAGACCATCCCCGGCAACGAACGCGACGTGCTGCGGGTCTGGAACGCGTTTTCCGAAATGGGCGTGCAGGTGATCGACGACCAGGGCGGGAAGTATCACGTCTCGGGCCATGCCAACCGCCCGGACCTTGAACATGTCCACCGGCTGATCCTGCCCGACATGCTGATCCCGATGCATGGCGAGCACCGGCACCTGACCGAACATGCCCGCATCGCCACGGAAAGCGGCATCGCGGCTGCCGTGGCGCCGAACGGGACGATGCTGGACCTGACGGGCGATGTGCCGGAAGTCGCGGAATATGTGGAAACCGGGCGGCTTTACCTGGACGGCACCGCGCTGATCGGCGCGCTGGACGGGGTGGTGCGCGACCGGATCCGCATGGCGCTGAACGGGCTGGTCACCGTCACCTTGATCCTGGACGAGACCGATACGCCGATGGGCGAGCCCTGGGTGGAACTCATGGGTCTGCCGCCGACGGGGCGCGGGGAACGGCCGCTCTCCGAGACGATGGAGGCCGACCTTGACGAGGTGATCGGACGCCTGGGCCGCAAGGTTCTGGCCGATGACGGCAAGCTGGAGGAAGAGATCCGCAAGGTCGTCCGGCAAGTCGCCATGGAAGAGATCGGCAAGAAGCCGGAGGTGACGGTGGTCATCAGCCGGCTTGTGGCCGAGTAGTCCAGGGCAGACCGCGCGTCGTCGACTTCGTCGCTTCTCGCTGGGCCGCGCCCGACGAGACGACGAAGTCGCACGAGGGGGCGCTTCAGCCCTCGGTGCCGGTCGCGGTCAGGTCCTCGGCCTCTTCGGCCTTGGCGGGGGCCAGCGCAAAGCTGCGCAGGATGAAGTCGGGCACATGGTCGCCCATGCCGATCACCGAAGGCCCGGGATCGCGGTCGCGACGGTAGTCGCGGCGGTCCTCGCGCGGCTCCCGGCGCTCGCCGCGATCCTCGCGTCTGCGGTCGCCCGACCGCTCGGCGCTCCGCTCGGCGCTCCGCTCGGCCCGGGGCTCTTTCTGGCTGTCCCGACGCTCTTCGCGCGGCGCGTCCTCGGCGGGCTCGGCGCGGGCCACGACGACCAGCGGCTCCATCGGCGCGGCCTCGTCATGCGGCTTGACCGGACGTTCGCGGTCGCGGCTACGGCCGCCACGGTCGCGGCCCTTGCGGTCTTCGCGCGGGGCGCGATCCGGCTTGCCTTCACTGGTGTCGGGCTCGAAGCCCTCGGGCAAGGCGCCGCGCGGGATTTCCGTCTTGATAAGGTTTTCGATGGCCTTCAGATACTTTTCGTCCGACGGCACCGAAATGGTGAAGGCCTTGCCCAGTCGCCCCGCGCGGCCCGTCCGGCCGATGCGGTGGACGTAATCCTCGGGGTGCGAGGGGACGTCGAAGTTGAACACATGGCTCACCGCCGGAATGTCCAGACCGCGTGCGGCCACGTCCGAGGCGACCAGAAGGTGCAGCGTCCCGTCGCGGAAGGCGTCCAGCGTCTTCATCCGTTCGGACTGCGCGAGGTCGCCGTGGATCGGCGCGGCGTTGAACCCGTGCGCTTTCAAGGACTTCGCCACCACGTCCACATCCATCTTGCGGTTGCAGAAGATGATCGCGTTGGTACAGGCCTCGCCCTCGGCGCGGATCAGGGCGCGCAGGACGGCGCGCTTGTCGGCGAAGCTGCGGTCCTTGCGCACCGGCTTCACCTCGATCAGGCTTTGCGTGATCGTGGTCGAGGCCGTCGCCTGACGCGCCACCTCGATCTTGGCGGGGTTCGTGAGGAAGGTGTTGGTGATCCGCTCGATCTCGGGCGCCATGGTGGCGCTGTAGAACATGGTCTGGCGGGTGAAGGGGGTCAGCTGGAAGATGCGCTCGATATCGGGGATGAAGCCCATGTCGAGCATCCGGTCGGCCTCGTCCACCACCATGATCTGCACGCCGGTGAGAAGGAGCTTGCCGCGTTCGAAATGGTCCAGCAGGCGGCCGGGCGTGGCGATCAGCACATCGACGCCGCGGTCGATCAGCTTGTCCTGCTCGCCGAAGGCGACGCCGCCGATCAGAAGCGCCTTGGTCAGCTTGGTGTGCTTGGCGTAGATGTCGAAGTTCTCGGCCACCTGGGCGGCCAGTTCCCGAGTGGGCGCCAGCACCAGGCTGCGCGGCATCCGGGCGCGGGCGCGGCCCTGGCCCAGCAGCGTGATCATCGGCAGCGTGAAACTTGCCGTCTTGCCGGTGCCGGTCTGGGCGATGCCCAAGACGTCGCGGCCTTTCAGCGCTTCCGGGATGGCCTGGGCCTGGATCGGGGTGGGGGTCTCATAGCCGGCTTCGGAGACGGCTTGCAGCACGCGCGGGTCCAGCGCGAGGTCGGAAAATTTGGTCATCAGCGTCCTATGGATGCGGTATCGGACCGCATGTGTGATGGGACGCTAGTTTCCGGGCGCCCCGGCGTCTCGGCCCCATTTGGCCGCCTCTGGCGCATAGCGGAAATCGTCGCAAGGGTCAAGTCGGGCGGCCTGCATCGACGTCGCGGGCGGAAAATGGCAGGATGCGAGCATTGAGTCCCTTCGCTTTGACCGCAATCCATTTCCCGCAGGACCCCGATGAGATGTGCTTTCGCCCTGGCCTGGCTTGCGCTGGCCTCTCCATCAAATTCCGATATCGACAGCGGCGGATGCAGGCAGCCGAACTGCGCCACGTCTGTCCAGTTTGCCTCGACATCCGAAGACCGCAGCTATGGCCTTCTTGTCGCCGCCCCTGACGGGGGCTGCCGGCATGTGCGGTTCCGCATCCATGACGATCACGCCCGCCTTCTGGGCCAGTCGCCGCCGCTGGCTCCGGGCGAGCTTGCCCTTGTCCGCCTCGGGCGGGGCTTTCCGCAGGGCAGTAACCTGGTCACCGTCGCCTCGATCGGCTGCGACCAGCCGCCCGCTGCGATCCGGCGGGTGATCCTGGCCAAGGCGGGGCCGGATCACGGTTGGCGCGCCGAGGGCTTCTAGCCGTCCGCCCGACCGGGGTCGTCCGTGGCCTCTGGCGCGGGCTTCAGCACCCGGTCGATCCGCGACATGTGCTTTCCCGCCCGCATGATGCCGATCCGTCGGAAAAGGCCGCCCTCGTCCCGGTTCAGACGCTGCAGAAGATGGCAGGCCAGCGGCCCGACGACAGGCGTCTTGCGCGCCTCGTTCCAGATCTGGGCCAGAAGGTTGATGTCGAGGCCCCCGTCGCCCAGGTTGAAATGCGGCATGTCGAGAGGCAGGCGGCGGGACCGGATGCGGCGGATCGGGAAGGGGGTTGCGGCGTCAAGGCCCGAGTGCAGGCGCTCATACTCGTAGAGTTTCATCAGCGAAAACAGCACGTTGATCGACAATCCGACCCGGCGCTGCGCCTCTGTCTCGCCATGGTCGCCGAAGGTGATTGCGGACGAGATCAGCCAGCGCCCCGGCAGCTCTGGCATCAGCTGCGGCCCCGCCTCGGCCCAGATGCGGCGGAAGAGGGCAGGGGCATGGGCCGGGAAACGCTGTTTTCTCAGATGCGCGATGAGGATCGCGTTGACGGCAGCAAGTTCCGGCTTTCCTGCCAGTTCGACCCGCATCTGGTGCAGTTTCTTGGCGTGGAGCGTCTGCGGCCCTTCCAGCGGCGGGATCGTCTGGGGGATGCGGGCGGCCAAGAGGGGGGCCAGGTCCAGATCCGCGGCCGGGAACCAGTCGCGCGCGGCCAGCTTCAACCGCCGCCGCCGCTGCTTCCACACGCCGATCAGGCTGTCGGGCGCGTCCGGGTAGGTCTCGACCGGGCCCTCTGCATCGGGCGCGGCGTGGGCCAGCGGGTCGGGCGTCGTCATGCTGCTGTCGGCCTCCGCCGTTGCCTCGGGCGCAGGCTAGGTCCGCACCCGGGACGGGTCAAGCGCGGCTCAGACCATCATCTCCTTGGTGGCCGTCAGCTTGACGCCGGGATAGTCGCGCACCACGCGGTCGATGTCCCATTGCAGGCGGGTCAGGAACACCAGATCCCCGTCGCTGTCATGCGCGATGTGGCCCTTGTTGACGTTCACCAGCTTCTCGATCTCGGCCTTGTCGCCGGAAATCCAGCGGGCCGAGGTGAAGTTCGAGCCCTCGAAACGCACGGGCAGGGAATATTCCTGCTCGATCCGGCTGGCCAGCACGTCGAATTGCAGGGCACCCACGACGCCGACGATATAGCCCGAGCCGATCATCGGCTTGAACACCTTGGCCGCCCCTTCCTCGGCGAATTGGGTCAGGGCCTTTTCCAGATGCTTGGCCTTCATCGGGTCAAGGGCGCGGATGGATTGCAGAAGCTCTGGCGCAAACGACGGGATGCCGGTGAAGCGCAGGGATTCCCCTTCGGTCAGCGCGTCACCGATGCGCAGCTGCCCGTGGTTCGGGATGCCGATGATGTCGCCGGCCCAGGCTTCCTCGGCCAGTTCCCGGTCGGCGGCCAGGAACAGGACCGGGTTGGTGATCGACATCGGCTTCTTCGTGCGCACGTGGTGCAGCTTCATGCCGCGTTCGAAATGGCCCGAGGCGAGGCGCACGAAGGCCACCCGGTCGCGGTGTTTCGGGTCCATGTTGGCCTGGACCTTGAAGACAAAGCCGGTGACGGCGGGTTCGGACGGGTCGATCTGGCGTTCGGCGGCCTTCTGCGGCTCGGGCTCGGGCCCGTATTCGCCGATGCCGTCCATCAGCTCCTTCACGCCGAAAGAGTTGATGGCGCTTCCGAACCAGATTGGGGTCATGGACCCGTTCAGGAAGGCCGTGCGGTCGAAGGCGGGCAGGAGTTCCCGGGCCATCTCCAATTCGTCATGGAACTTCTGCAACAGCTCGGCCGGGATATGTTCGGCCAGCTTCGGGTCATCCACGCCGCTGATCTTGATCGATTCCGCCACGCGGTTGCGGTCGGCGCGGTCCATGATCTCCAGCCGGTCGTGCAGAAGGTCATAGGCGCCGACGAAATCGCGCCCCATGCCTATCGGCCAGCTTGCGGGCGTCACGTCGATCGCCAGATTTTCCTGGATCTCGTCGATGATCTCGAACAAGTCGCGGCTTTCGCGGTCCATCTTGTTGCAGAAGGTCAGGATCGGCAGGTCGCGCAACCGGCAGACCTCGAACAGCTTGCGGGTCTGGGACTCCACGCCCTTCGCCCCGTCGATCACCATGATCGCGGCATCGACGGCGGTCAGCGTGCGGTAGGTGTCTTCCGAGAAATCGCTGTGACCGGGGGTGTCCACCAGGTTGAAGCGGAACTCGCGGTAGTCGAAGGACATGGCCGAGGCGCTGACGGAAATTCCGCGTTCCTGCTCCAGCTTCATGAAGTCGGACCGGGTGCGCCGCGCATCGCCCTTGGCGCGGACCTGGCCCGCCATCTGGATCGCGCCGCCGAACAGGAGGAACTTTTCGGTCAGCGTGGTTTTCCCGGCGTCGGGGTGCGAGATGATCGCAAAGGTCCGGCGGCGGGCGATTTCAGGCGGAAGGGGGGCACGGTTCGACATGGCGCCCCCTATAGGCCGGGCGCGGTTGCGCCGCAACCTGGACGACCGATTCATGCCGTTTCCGCCGGAAAATGTCGAATCCCGGTTGACGGTCGGGCCCTTGGCACACAGTTTCGTGAAGCACTTTTGATGGATGAGTGATGGATGGACTTTTCAACACGGCAAAACGCGTCGGCAAGTCGGTATTGCGGCAGCATTACAGCCGGAACCACCTGAACGCCGCCCGCACCACCCTGAGAAAGGTTGAAAGGGCCTATGGTCCGATCAAGCCCGCCGACCGGAAGCGGTGCGATGCCTATGCGGTCGAGGTTCTGGGTCACGCGAAATACGCGCCCTGGCTGCACGTCTATTCGGTGGTGGCGGGTCAGTTCAAGGATGGCTGGATCCCGGACAACTTCTTCGACGAATGCGTGTTGCCGCACAATTCGGGCAAGCATGGAGAGCTGTCCCAGTTCCGCAGCCTGAACTCCCTTCTCTTCGACGCGCCCGAATTTCCCGACGTCGCGGTGCAGATCAACGGGATGATCCTGGGGCGGGACGGCAGGCCCGTTGCCCGCGAGGCCTTGACCGATGTGCTGTTCGGACAATCCAACCGCATCGTCTTCAAAAGCGATTCCACGCAGTCCGGGCTTGGGCTTCGGGTGCTTGACCGGGCGACGTTCGATCCGCACCGGGTCGGGGCGCTTGGGGCGGGCGTGTTCCAGCCCTTCGTCCGACAGCACCCGGAGTTTCACCGGATCGGGAACAGCCCGGCGGTGACCACGCTCCGCCTGACCACCGCAACCGACGACCACGGCGTGCCGTCGCTGCGGGCGGCCTTTCTCTGCATCGGCAGGGCGAAGGATCAGCACATCCGGGCGGGGACCGATACCCTGGTGCCCGTCGATCCGGCCACGGGAGAAATGTCGCCGGTGGGTTACGTACCGGACTGGCAGCGCAGCGAAAGGCATCCGGATTCGGGTGTCCCCTTTGCCGGCTTTGTCCTGCCGGAATGGGAGGCCTGCCGCGACGTCGCGCTGAGGTATCATGCGCGGCTTCCCTTCGTGCGCTGCATCGGCTGGGACCTGACGGTTGACCACCAGGGCGCCGTCAGGATCCTGGAATGGAACGGAGGCCACACCGGCATCAAGTTCACCGAGGCGACGCAGGGCCCGAGTTTTGCCGACCTCGGCTGGCAGCATCTGCGGCGACCGGCTTGAAAGGCGCGGATAGCGGCGCAAGGAAGGGAAACCTGCCGCGGGAAAACCTTGCCGGACTTTCCGCCCCCGATGCCGTCTCGGTCCAAGCGATGGATATGGGCGGCGGGGACACGACCACGGGGCTTGCCGGGATCCATGGCCGTGAGGTGGGGGTCCATCATGTGCAGGGCGGCAAGATCGTCCGGGAAGAGTTCTTCTATTCCGCCTGACAGCGCGGGTGGACCCGTCGGCGGGGGTTTCACACCCCCGCACCCCCGTGGAGTATTTGTGAAAAGAGCAAGAGCCGCTGTGGGTCAGTCCTGCAGTCTTGTCCCTGCGGTCCGGCCTGCTAGGGTCTTCCAAAAGCGGGAGAGCGGACATGGATCTGGGGATCGCCGGGAAACGGGCGCTGGTCTGCGCCTCGTCCAGGGGGCTGGGGCGCGGCTGTGCCGAGGCTTTGGCCGAGGCGGGTGTCGATCTGGTGATGAACGCCCGCGGGGCCGAGGCGCTGGAAGCGGCAGCCGCCGACATCCGGGCACGGCATCGGGTGAACGTGGTCACCGTGGCGGCCGACATCACGACCGAGGCGGGCCGCGCCGCCGTGCTGGCGCAGGGGCCCTTCGATATCCTTGTGACGAATGCAGGCGGGCCGCCGCCGGGGATGTGGTCGGACTGGAGCCGTGAGGATTTCATCAAGGCGCTGGATGCCAACATGCTGACCCCGATCGCGCTGATGCAGGCGGTGCTGCCGGGGATGATGGCGCAGGGCTGGGGCCGGGTGGTCAACATCACCAGCGTCTCGGTCAAGGCGCCGATTGCGGTGCTCGGGCTGTCGAACTCGGCCCGGGCGGGTCTGACCGGCTTTGTCGCGGGCACGGCGCGGCAGGTGGCGGGCAAGGGGGTCACGATCAACAACCTGCTGCCCGGCATCCATGCCACCGACCGCGCGATCGCACTGGACGGCGCCGTGGTCAAGGCGCGCGGGATCAGCATGGAGCAAGCCATCGCCGAACGCTGCGCGACGATCCCCGCCGGGCGCTATGGCACTCCGGCCGAGTTCGGGGCGACCTGCGCCTTCCTGTGTTCGCAGCACGCGGGCTTTATCGTCGGGCAGAACCTCGTGCTGGACGGCGGGGCCACCAACACGACGCTCTAGCCAAAGCGGGCGTGCCTGCGGCCGGGGTCGACCACGCCCAGCGTGGCCAGCGTGCTGGCGCCCAGCACCCAGGCCCAGGCCCCGGCGCCCAGCATCCGGGTCGTCACCTCGGGGATGTCCGAGCCCGAGAAGGACAGCCCGGTCGCGTCGGTCTGGCGGAGCAGCGTGACCAGCGCCCAGGCCACTAGCGCCACCGGAAGCACCCCGGTCAGGAAGGCCAGAAGCCGCGATTCCCGCCCGATCAGGGCGAAGATGACGAACAGCGCCGCCAGCACGAAGGAACAGCCATAGGCGATGGTTTCCGGCCCGGCATCGGCCAGAATCGCCTGGGCGCCGGCGGCGTCCAGCTTGCTCAGCACCGACCAGGGCACGACATTCTCGCCAAAGGGCGAGGACAGCCAGGGCAGGAACAGGCTGGCCAGGATGGCAAAGGCGGCAACAATGGCAAGGGGTCGGGACAGCATCACGGCACCTGTCGGTCAATCAATCCTGCAAGGCAAACACCTGTGGTGATTCCCGTCAAATCTCGCCGGAAAACACCGGGGTATCGGATCGTTTTCCGAACCAATACCGGGCAGTTCCGCAGGTTTGATGCGCTCTGATCCCCAGTCGCCCGGCTGCTGCCCGGCGGGTCCGGTCTTGCCCGTCCGAACCGGCGCTGCTAGGGGAAAGCCTGACAGATTTTGTTGAGCATCCATGCCCGACCGCGCCCCTCTTCGTCTGGAAGTGACAAACCTGAGCCGATCCTTCGGTGGGCGAAACGTGGTTGACGGGGTGTCGCTGTCGATTGCGGCGGGGCAGGTGACCTGCCTTCTGGGCCCCTCGGGCTGCGGCAAGTCGACGACGCTGCGGATGATTGCCGGGGTGGAACGCGCCGATGCGGGCGAAGTGCGGCTGGACGGCCAGATCGTCGCGGGGCCGGGGGTGCATGTGCCACCGGAAGTGCGCTCGGTGGGCCTGATGTTCCAGGACTTCGCGCTTTTCCCGCATCTGACCGTCGCTGAAAACGTGGGCTTCGGCCTGCGGATCGACCGAGCGGAAAAGGCGCGCCGGGTGGATGAGCTGCTGGAGAAGGTCGATCTGACCGGCTTCGGCCCGAAACACCCGCACCAGCTGTCGGGCGGCGAACAGCAGCGCGTGGCCCTGGCGCGGGCGCTGGCACCGAACCCGCGCGTCATGCTGATGGACGAGCCCTTTTCCGGCCTTGACAACCGGCTGCGCGACGGCATCCGCGACCGGACGCTGGAGCTTCTGAAAGAGGCGGGCACGGCGGTCCTGCTGGTCACGCATGAACCCGACGAGGCGATGCGGATGGCCGACGAGATCGCGCTGATGCGGGCGGGGCGGATCGTGCAGAGGGGGGCGCCCTACAATGTCTACAATGCCCCCGTCGACAAGGCGGCGGCGGCTTTCTTCAGCGATATCAACGTGATCCGTGGCGTCTCGCGCGGGGCGCTGACCGAAACGCCGTTCGGGACCTTCCTGACGCCGGGCCACAGGGACGGGGCCGAGGTCGAGATCGTCATCCGCCCGCAACACCTGCGCATCGACTTCGACCGCGCAGGCCGGGGGCCGAACCCGACGCCCGAGGACGGCACTCCGGCGCGCGGCACCGTTCTGCGCAGCCGCTTTCTGGGGCGCGAAAGCCTGGTCGATTTCGCAATGGATTTCGAGGGCGCGAAACTGACCGCCAGCGTCCCGGGGGTGTTCCTGCCGAAGCCCGGCACGGTCCTGTGGCTGATGATCCGCCGCGACCGCTGTTTCGTCTTCGGGGTCTGACGCATCGGGGCAGAGCGCCCTCAGTCGTCCATCTCGATCCCCGACTGCGGCAAAAGGGTCACGACCTTGTACAAGAGGCTGCGCGCCGCCTTCGCCCTGGGGTTCCCCTCCTGCCCGACATGGCGCAGCCCTTCGACCAGCGCGTCCAGCTCGTCCGGTGTCAGCATGGTCGGCGGCAGCACCAGCGGCGAGCGCAGGATGTAGCCAAGGCCCCGCTCGCCGGTGACCGGCATGCCGCTGGCGGCCAGGATTTCCATGTCGCGCCAGATCGTCCGGGTGGAAACGCCGGTCAGCCGCGCAAGTTCCGCCGCGGTATGCAGCCGCCCATCGCGCAGGGCCTGGACGATGTCGTAAAGGCGGGCGTCGCGCTTCATGGGGTTCTCGCAAGGCAGGGTGGGCAATATTGCCCACCCTACTGACAAAATACTGTCAGTTGACTGTCCCCCGCAAGCCGGTTCGGGCTTGGAAGCGGGGGCGCGCTGGCCCTAATACGGGGTCAGACAGCAATTGCAGCCCCCGATGGGGCGTGAACCGGAGGACAATCCCATGTTGAACAATATCGGTCTTCCCGGCCTGCTTCTGATCGCCGTCGTCGTCCTTGTCCTGTTCGGCAAGGGCAAGGTCTCCAGCCTGATGGGCGAAGTGGGCAAGGGCATCACGGCCTTCAAGAAAGGCGTCAGCGAGGGCACCAGGGAGTTGGAAGACGCCAAGGCCGACGCCGCGAAGGACGTGACGCCCGCCGAGAAGGACAAGGCCTGACCCGAGGGCCCTGGGGAGACAAGGAATGGATCTCAGCTGGTCCGAACTCCTGATCGTGGCCATCGTCGCGCTGATCGTCATCGGCCCGAAGGACCTGCCCGGCATGTTCCGCGAGATCGGGCGCTTTACCGCCAAGATCCGCGCGATGGGGCGCGAGTTCAGCCGGGCGATGGAACAGGCGGCGAAGGAAACCGGGGTCAAGGATGTGGCCGACGACCTGAAGACCATGACCTCGGCCAAGTCGATGGGGCTTGATGCGGTGAAAACCGCCGCCGACAAGTTCGAGAAATGGGACCCGCTGAAGAATGCGGCCAAGCCGACAAAGCCCCTGACCCCGCCGTCGATGCCCGCTGCCGCACCCCCGACCGCTGCTGCCGCCGAGACGATCGCCGCACCCGTCGCCACCGCCGCTGCCTCTGCGCCTGCGGCGGCCGCGCCCGGTCCCGCGACCGCGGCGCTTTACGAAAAGCAGGCCGCGCGCAAGGCGGTGCTGGACGAAGCCTCGGCCAGACTGCGCGCCCTTTCCGAACCCGCGCCCGCCAGCCCCGCCCCGGCAGCCGCCGCCAAGGCTCCGGGCCGTCGGCGCAAGAAGGCCGACCCTGGCGGCGGTGATGCAGCATGAGCACCAAGGACGACATCGACGACAGCTCGGCCCCGCTGGTCGAGCACCTGATCGAACTGCGCAACCGGCTGATCTGGTCGGTCTCGGCCTTCATGATCGCCATGGTCCTGTGCTTTGTCGTGGCCGAGCCGATCCTGAACTTCCTGCTGCATCCCATCGAACGTGCGATGCGCGATCTGGGCGATCCGAACCCGGTGATGCAGTATACCGCGCCGCAGGAATACTTCTTCACGCTGGTCCATATCTCGGTCGTGGCCGGGCTGATGGTCAGCTTTCCGGTGATCGCCTATCAGCTGTGGCGCTTTGTGGCGCCCGGGCTTTACAAGAGCGAGAAGCAGGCCTTCCTGCCGTTCCTGATCGCCTCGCCGGTGCTGTTCCTGCTGGGCGCGGCCTTTGCCCATTATGTCGTGACGCCGATCGCGATGACCTTCTTCCTGGGCTTTGCCGATACCTTTTCCGTGGTCACGGCGCTTTTGCCCGGCCTTGCCGACAGCACCGCCGAAGCCGTGACGGACGGCTTGGCCCCGGCGACCGATCACGGGATCAAGATCGTCTTTCAGGGCAAGGTCAACGAAACGCTGGACATCAGTCTCAAGCTGATCCTGGCCTTCGGCCTGTGCTTCCAGCTGCCGGTGCTTCTGACGCTGATGGGCAAGGCCGGACTGGCCACCTCGCGCGGGCTGGCGGGGATGCGCAAATATGCCATCGTCGCGATCCTGCTGGTCGCCGCCCTGGTCACGCCCCCGGATGTGATGAGCCAGATGATCCTCTTCTCTGCGGTCTATCCCCTGTACGAGATCTCGATCTTCATGATCCGCCGGATCGAAAAGCGGCGCGAGGCCGAACTGCGGGCGGAAGGCCTGTGGGACGACGAGGACGAGGCCGCCGCCGACCCGGCCGAGACCAAGCCGTGAGCGATCCCCTCGACCGCATCGCCGCGGCGCTGGAGCGGCTGGCCCCGGCGCCGATGCCCGCCCCGGACTTTGCCGCCGAGGCCTATGTCTGGCACACCCAGCCGGACCGGCTTGTGCCCGTCGATCATGTCAGCCGGGTGGACATCGGGCTTCTGGTCGGGGTCAACCGGTCGCGCGACACGCTGCTGGAGAACACCCGCCACTTCGCGGCCGGGCTTCCGGCGAACAACGCGCTGCTCTGGGGCGCGCGGGGGATGGGCAAGTCCTCGCTGGTCAAGGCGGTCCACGCCAAGGTGCGCGCCGAGGGACATGACCTGAAGATCGTCGAACTCAGCCGCGAAGACCTGCCATCCGTCCAGCGCCTGCTGGCCCATCTGCGTGCTGCCCCCTACCGCTTCCTTCTGTTCTGCGACGACCTGTCGTTTTCCCACGACGACCAGCATTACAAGTCGCTGAAGGCGGTGCTGGATGGCGGCATCGAGGGGCGGCCCGAGAATGTGCTTTTCTACGCCACCTCGAACCGCCGCCACCTGATGCCGCGCGACATGATTGAGAACGAACGTTCCACCGCGATCAACCCCAGCGAGGCGGTGGAAGAGAAGGTCTCGCTGTCCGACCGTTTCGGGCTCTGGCTGGGGTTCCATCCGTGCAGTCAGGACGATTATCTGGCGATGATCCGCGGCTATTGCGCGGCGCATGGGGTCCGGGTGCCGGATGACCGGTTGACCGCCGAGGCGATCGAATGGCAGGCGACGCGCGGCGGGCGTTCGGGACGGGTCGCCTGGCAGTTCTTCTGTGACCTGGCGGCGCGCGAGGGCGTCCGGATCCGGGTGTGACATGCGATCTTCACTTGCGATGACGGGGAACGCGCCTTAGTCGGGTGGGATCATGGTTTCCGAAATCCTGGTCATTCTGGCGCTCATCGTCCTCAACGGTGTCCTTGCCATGTCGGAACTGGCCATCGTCAGCGCCAGGCCCGCGCGGCTGAAATCGCTGGAAGGCAGAAGCCGCGGCGCGCGGATGGCCCTGCGCTTGGCCGAAAATCCCGGCCGGTTCCTCTCGACCGTGCAGATCGGCATCACGGCGGTCGGCGTACTGTCCGGCGCGCTGTCCGGCGCGACCCTTGGCCTGCGGTTGCAGGCCTGGCTGGTCGCGCAGGGCATGGATCCGGACTGGGCCTCGACCCTGGGTGTCGGCGGGGTCGTCGTTGCCATCACCTATGTCAGCCTGATCGTGGGCGAACTCGTGCCCAAGCAGTTGGCGCTCGGGAATGCCGAGGCCGTGGCGATCCGCGTGGCGCCGGCGATGACCTTCCTGTCGGTGATCGCCGCGCCGCTGGTCTGGTTTCTGGACAAGTCCGGCAAGCTGCTGCTGTGGCTGCTCGGCCAGCGCGGCACCAGCGAGAACCGGGTGACCGAGGAGGAGGTCCATGTCCTTCTGGCCGAAGCGCATGAGGGCGGGGTGCTGGAGACCGAGGAACGCGAGATGATCACCGGCGTCATGCGCCTGTCGGACCGCACGGCGCGCGCGCTGATGACCCCCCGGCACGAGATCGAGATGCTGCCCCTGGACGCCACGGGGGCCGAGGCGGTGGCCGCGATCCGCCGGGTCGCCCGCCCGCGGATGCCGGTTGCCAACGCCGAGGGCGATGTGGTCGGCATCGTGCTTCTGACCGACGCCTTTCAGGTGGTTTCCCGGCGCGAGAGTCTGGATCTGAAGGCACTGGTGCGTGAGGTGCCCGTGGTGTCGGACCGGGCCGAGGCGCTGGACGTTCTGGAAATCCTGCAGAAATCCGAATACCACCTTGCGCTGGTCTATGACGAATACGGCGATTTCGAAGGCATCATCACCACTGGCGACGTGCTTGAGGCGATCACCGGTGCCGTGGCTGCCAGCGATGCCGACGAACCGGCCATGGTCACCCGCGAGGATGGCAGCTTCCTGGTCGCGGGCTGGATGCCGGTTGACGAATTCTGCGACCGTCTGGGTCTGCCGCAGGACATGGCCGGGGACTACGACACCGTCGCCGGTCTGATCCTGCACCAGATGGGCACGCTTCCCGAGCTTGGCGCAAGCTTTGTCGCCGAAGGCTTCCGGTTCGAGGTCATCGACCTCGACGGCCGCCGCATCGACAAGGTGCTGGTGGCGAGGGTCTTGGGCTGACGCAGATTGCTTCAAGGAAATCGGCCCGGAGCCCTCAAAGGCTCCGCGCCCCTATTGCAGATAGCCCACCGGATCGAAGCTCTGCTTCGAGGTGTTGCGCACCTCGAAATGCACGAAGGCCGGATCGCCCGGCGCGACCTTGCCGATCGCCTGGCCGCGCTTGACCTTGTCGCCCTTCTTCACCGCCACGGCATTGACCCCGACATAGACGGTCAGAAGATCGCCTGGATGGCGGATGATGACGATGCCCTTGCCGGTCGTGTCCGCCGAGATCACCGTCACCGCCCCCGCATCGGCCGCCACCACCGGGCTTCCGGGTGCTGCGGCAATGTCGATCCCCTGGTTCTTCTTCGCGTCATAGCCCCGGATGATCTTGCCCGACACCGGCATCGCCATCTTCGACGGGGTGGATTTCTCGGCCCCGAGATCGGGCGAGGGCGGGGTGGCCTTGGGCTTGGTGGCGGCAGCCTCGGTCTTCTCGTCCGGCAGGGGTTTCTTGGCCGAGGGCGGCTCGGGCGTCGGGCTGCCTGCACCGGGCGGGGTCGGGACCGGCTCGGGGTTCGGCGCCGGGCCGGTCGCGATCGGGATGATCAGCGTCTGGCCCTCGCGCACCGCCATGTCCGGGCCAAGCTGGTTCCAGTCCGCCAGCGCCTTGGCCGACACGTTGTAGGTCCGGGCGATGGTGAAGGCCGTCTCGCCCCGCGCGACGCGGTGGGTCACGGGCTGGTTCGGAATGGGCTTGGACGCCGCGGGCGATGTCCCGGCGGCAGGTGTCGAGGGCCCCGCCTTGTCCAGCGCCGTCGTCGCGATCGAGGTGATGTCGATCGACCCGCCGCCCGCAGGCAGGGCCGAGCCGCCGATCACCGCGGGCTGCGGTGTGGCCGCCACCCGGTCGGGCAGCAGCAGCATCTCGCCGTCGCGCAAGGGGTCGGTCGGGCGCAGCGCGTTTTCGCGGGCCAGAGCCTCGGGGCTGAGGCCCAGGCGACCGGCCATGCTGGCGACCGTTTCGCCGCGCCGGGCGGTTGCCAGCTGGTAGTCCGGGTACGAGATGATCCCGTTCGCATCGGGCGTCGGCGCCGCAGCCGTCGCCTGACGCGCCGCATCCGTCGTGTCGCTGGCGTTGTTGCGCAGGTCCCAGTCCAGCGCCCCCGTGTCGATGCACCCGGTCAGGGCCAGCGCGCTGACCCCAAGCACGAAGCCGGTCTTGAATCGTGTGGATAGTGCCATCTGGTCCTGCCTGTTCATCTGCCGTCCGGTTTCGGCCCGGTTCTGTGGGGCCGGATATTACTCGGAGCCCATGCCCTCTACCAGTGGAACAAACCGAACTGGGCGAAGTTCCTCGTAGTCAAACCCGCGTGAGGTGCGCGTGACCTTGATCAGCGCCTGCACCGCATCCGACTGGCCCACGGGCACGACCATGATCCCGCCGGGCTTCAACTGTTCCAGCAGCGGCCCGGGAGGGTCCTCGGCCGCCGCCGTCACGATGATCCTGTCGAAGGGCGCCTGATCGGGCAGCCCGTGCGACCCGTCCGTCGGGATTGCGGTGATGTTGACAAGATCCAGCTGACGGAACAGTTCGGTCGCCTCGCGCACCAGGCGGCGATAGCGGTCCACCGTATAGACCCGACGCGCCAGCTGCGACAGGATCGCCGCCTGATAGCCCGATCCGGTCCCCACCTCCAGCACCGTGTCGCGCGGGCTGACCTGCAAGGCCTGCGTCATCAGCCCTACCACCGAGGGCTGGCTGATCGTCTGGCCGCAGGCGATGGGCAGCGGCATGTCCTCGTAGGCGCGGTCGGCAAAGATGTTGCGCACGAACAGGCCGCGGTCGATCTTCTCCATCGCGGTCAGGACGCGGGTGTCGGTCACCCCGCGCGAGCGGAGGGCAAAGAGAAAGCGCATCTTGCGTTCGGCAAGCTCTTCGGAGGTCGGATGGTCCTCCGGTCCTTCGCTCATGCGAGCCGGGCCTCGAGGTCAGACAGCAGATCATGCGCCGTCAGGTCGGCGCGCATCGGCGTGACCGAGATGAAGCCATCCAGGTTCACCGCCGCATCGGTGCCGGGCAGGGTGGGCGTGTGCTGGTGCCCGCCCTTGATCCACAGGAACCGCCGGCCCGAGGGCGAGATATGCGGATCGACCGAAAAGGCCGTGTCGCGCCGGAAGCCCTGGGCGGCCACCTTCATCCCCCTTGTCGTTGCCGCAGGCAGGGGCGGGAAGTTCACGTTGTAGAACACGCGGTAATCGGCTTCGGTCCAGAGCCCGCGCTCCAGCAGCGCCCGCACCACGCCCGCGCCATGCACCCGGGCGCTTTCGAACGGATCGGCGAGCCTGGCGTTCTCCGGCCCGAAGAACTGCGACAGGGCGATGGCGGGCACGCCCTGCAAGGCCGCCTCCATCGCCCCGCCGATCGTGCCGGAGTAAAGCACGTTCTCGGCCGCGTTGTTGCCCCGGTTCACGCCCGACAGCACGAGGTCGGGTTTCGCCCCGTCCAGCACGTCATAGATCGCCGCCAGCACGCAATCGGCCGGGCTGCCTTCGGCGGCAAAGCGGCGCGGGCCAAGTTCCGCGATCATCATCGGATGGGTGTAGCTGATGCAATGCCCCACGCCCGACTGCTCGAAGGCCGGGGCGACGGTCCAGACCTCTCCGTCCGGCCCGGCAATCTGGGTGGCGATCTCGGTCAGAACCTCCAGCCCGGGCGCGTTGATGCCGTCGTCATTGGTGATCAGGATGCGCATGGTCTGGGAGGTTCCTTCCGGTCTGCCCCTGATTAGACGAGGCCCGCGCGGCCTTCAAGGCAAAGGCGGCTGGTCGTGCGACTTCGTCTTCTCCTCGCGCGCGGCCCGGCGAGGACAAGCGACCGCGCACGACGAGCGGACGACAGCAGTCAGGCGTCGCGCTGCGCGATCCAGTCGTGATCGGGGTCGTTCTGGAACCGCCACTTGCGGATCGGCCCGGCCATGACGTTCAGATAATACATCTCATAGCCATAGGGCGCGCCGCAGGGATGGTGGCCTTTCGGCACCAGCACGACATCGTGGTTCTTCACCGCCATCGTCTGATCCAGCGCCCCGTCCTCGGTATAGACCCGCTGGATGCCGAAGCCCTGGGCCGGGTTCAGGCGGTGATAGTAGGTTTCCTCCAGATAGGTCATCCGGGGAAAGTCGTCCTCGTCATGCCGGTGGGACGGATAGGACGACCAGTGCCCGGCGGGCGTGAAGACCTCGGTCACCAGAAGGCTGTCGGCCACCTCGCGGCCCTCCATCGCGATGTTGTTCACATGGCGCGTGTTGGTCCCCTTGCCACGCGGGGTCAGTTCGATCCCCTCCGGCCCCAGCCGCCGCGCCTTGTGGCCGCCCTTGCCCGGCGCCTTGCAGACGGCAAGCGTGCAGGGGGTGGTCGCCACCGCCCGCCAGCTCTGGCCGTTCGGGACGTAAAGGCAATGCGGCGGGGTCTTCTCGAACACATCCATCCGCGCGCCCATCTCGCCCCAGTCCTGGCCTGCCGCCTGAACCCTCGCCTTGCCCTCGACGAGGACCAGGATCACCTCGGTCTCGCCGGTCGCTTCCTCCGCCACATCGCCCGGCTCCAGCCGGTAGAGCGTGAAGCCGACATAACCCCAGCCCGCATTGGCCGGGGTGATCTCGTGCACCTTGCCGCGGATGCCGGTCGGGTGGCGGAGGAGGTCGGGCATGGCGTTCCCCTTACGTCGGGCGCGAATGGTCGATGGTCAGCCCGGCCTGGGCGCAGACCTTCAGGATGTGCTCATAGCCCATCTTCGAGTAGTCGTAGGGCGAGGCCTTGGCCGGGTCCTGCTCGGCCTCGACCACGATCCAGCCGTGGTAATCCATCGCCTTCAGCTTGTCGGCCACCGCCTGAAAGTCGATGCAGCCGTCGCCCGGCACGGTGAAGGCCCCGGCGATCACCGCGTCCAGGAAGCTGCGGTTGTTCGCCCGCACCTCCGCCACCACATCGGGCCGGATGTCCTTGAAATGGACATGATGCACCCGGTCCGCCCAGCGGTTCAGCACCCGCATCACATCGGCCCCGCCGAACAACAGATGCCCGGTGTCGAACAACAGCTTCACCTCCGGCGTGGAGCCCTCCATCAGCGCGTTCACGTCCTCCTCGCTTTCGATGAAGGACCCCATGTGGTGGTGGTAGGCCAGCGTAACGCCCTGATCCGCCATCCATTTCGCCAGTTCCGACAGCTTCGCCCCATAGGCCCGCACGTCGGCGGCGGCGAATTTCGGGCGGTTGTTCACCGGCACGGCGATGTTGCCCTGCACGGTGTTCGAACATTCCGCATAGACGATGCAGGGGGCCTTCAGCGCCGCGAACTGCTCCACCTGCTGGCGCACCGCCTCGATTTCCGTCTTCACGTCGTTGACGAGAAGATTGCCGGAACACCAGCCGCCGCACAGGAAAAGCCCGTTCGCGGTCAGATAGGACCGCAGGCCCTCGGTGTCCGCCGGCATCCGCCGCCCGCGTTCGACGCCGGTATAGCCGATCTCGCGCGCCTCGCGCAGGGCCTGCTCCATCGTGTAGGCGGCGGTCAGGTCCGGCAGGTCGTCGTTCTGCCAGCTGATGGGGGAAATCCCGATCCTTACGGTCATATTGTCCTCAGTTCACAAGCCTTTGGGCGCGGGCCGCCGCTTCATGTTCCTTGCGGGCCGCCAGCACTTCCTTGCGGGTGGAGACCTCGGGCACGCCGACCTCCCACCAGGACCCGCCCGCGCCGGTGCCCGGACCGGGATCGGTGTCGATCACGATGACCGTGGGGATGCTGGCGCCGCGGGCATCGGCCAGAGCGGCCTCCAGCTCGGCGATCCCGCCCGCCTTCACCACCTTCGCCCCCATCGACCCGGCATGGGCGACAAAGTCGATCCGGCTCGCGTTCACATGCCAGGCGTCGTCCAGCAGGTTGTTGAACGGCGCGCCGCCGGTGTGCTTCTGCAAGCGGTTGATGCAGCCGAAACCGCGGTTGTCGGTCAGGACCACGGTGAAGGGCACGCCCATCATCACCGCCGTCGCCAGCTCGCTGTTGGCCATCATGTAGGACCCGTCGCCCACCATGCAGACCACCTCGCGGTCGGGCAGCGCCATCTTGATACCCAGAGCCCCCGCGATTTCATACCCCATGCAGGAAAAGCCGTATTCCATGTGATAGCCGCCCTCCGACCCGCGCCAGAGCGTGTGCAGCACCCCCGGCATCGAGCCTGCGGCCCCCATCACCAGCGTCTTCGGCGTGGCCGCGCGGTAGACCGCCCCCACCACCTGCGCATCCGAGGGCAAAAGGTTGCCGGTCGGCGCCGCCATCACCGCGTCGGTCGCCTTGAACCAGGCATCCCGCGCCGCGAAATCGGGGTCGGCAAAGCGGTGAGCGCCCAAAGCCGCCGACAGCTTCTCCAGCGCGACCCTGGCATCGGCGACCAAGGGCTGCGCGCCGCGCTTGGTCGCGTCATGCGGCTGCACGTTGACCGACAGGATCCTGCGCCCCGGCCTTTTGAAGATCGTCCAGCTGCCGGTGGTGAAATCCTGCAACCGGGTGCCCACGGCCAGCACCACATCCGCCTCGGCCGCCAGCTTGTTGCCGCAGTCCGAACCCGTCACGCCGGGAGTGCCGAAGTTCAACCTGTCCTCCCACGAGGCGATGCCCTTGCCCGCCTGGGTTTCCACGAAGGGGATGTTGTGGGTGCGGGCAAAGTCGCGCAGCGTGGCTTCCGCACCGGAATAGATCACCCCGCCGCCCGCCACGATCAGCGGGTTCTGCGCGGCTTTCAGGGTTGCCACCGCAGCCTCCAGTTCGCGCTGGTCGGGTTCCGGGCGGCGGATGTGCCAGACGCGCGGCTGGAAGAATTCCACGGGGTAATCAAAGGCTTCGGCCTGGGTGTCCTGGCAGAAGGCCAGACAGACCGGCCCGCAGGTCGCGGGGTCGGTCATCACCTGCAAGGCGCGGGGCAGGGCGGTCAGGATGTGCTCCGGCCGGCTGATCCGGTCGAAATAGCGCACCACGGGGCGGAAGCAGTCGTTCGCGCTGACGATCCCGTCGCCGAAATCCTCGACCTGTTGCAGCACCGGGTCCGGCGCGCGGCTGGCAAAGACATCGCCGGGGATGAACAGGACCGGCAGCCGGTTCACATGCGCCAGCGCCGCCGCCGTGACAAGGTTCGTCGCCCCCGGCCCGATGGAGGTCGTCACCGCCATCGCCTTCCGCCGCTTTGACGCCTTGGCATAGGCGATGGCGGTATGCGCCATGGTCTGCTCGTTATGCCCGCGCCAGGTGGGCAGGGCATCGCGGTGGGCATGCAGCGCCTCGCCCAGGCCGGCCACGTTGCCATGGCCGAAGATCGCCCAGACGCCCTCGATGAAACGGCTGCCGTCCTCGGCCTGTTGCAGCGACAGCCAGCGCACCAGGGCCTGGGCAGCAGTCAGGCGGATCGTGGTCATTTCTTCCCTCCCTCGCGCGCCGCGTCCCACAGGGCGCACAGCCGCGCATATCTCTCTACCATGATCGACACCGCCGCCCCATCGGTGATCTCGCCCCTGAACCAGGCGCGCGCCGCCTCGGCAAAGATCGTGCGGCCCACGGCAAAGCCTTTCACCAGCGGTTGCCGCGCCGCAAGCCGGAACGAGGCGGCGAGGTCGGCCTCGGCGGCATCGAGGCCCAGGACCACGACGCCGCGCACATGGGGGTCGTTCCGTTCGATGGCGGCGCAGGCGTTCTCCCAGGCCTTCGCGGTTGCGAAAGGCTCCAGCTTCCACCAGTCGGGATAGATGCCCAGATCGTAGAACCGCTGGATCACCTGCGCGCTGGTCTCGTCCGTCACCGGGCCGACCTTCGAGGGGATGATCTCCAGAAGCATCTCAAGCCGGTTGCGGCGCGCGGCATGGAACAGGCGACGGACGGTGTCCTCCTGCGCGGCCTTCATCTCGGCGCTGTCGTCGGGGTGGGTGAAGCACAGCACCTTGACCACATGCGCCAGCGGCCATTCCTGAAGGCCCCCGAAATCCGGGCCAAGCTCGGGTTCCAGCGTCAGGGGCCGCGAGCCCGGCCATTCCACCGGCCGCCCGATCCACAGCCCCGTGCCCGCCGCCCGGAACAGGGCATCGCGGCCCAGACGGCTGTCGCAGAGGATGCCATGGCCCGGCTTGCCGTCCGCCACAGTCAGCGCGGCTTGCAGGCACAGGTCCTTGAACGCGCCGATCCTTTCCGGCGTCGCGCCCTCCATCTCCTCCAGCTGCATCCGGTGGTCGAAGGCGAAGACGCGCATGGTGGACCAGTCGCCATGCCGGTTCGTGGCCCAGTGGATCTGCTCCAGCGCCGCATCCTTGCGCAGGGCCTTTTCCACCACGCCGCGCTTCAGGAAGAACTGCAATTCCTCCCAGCTGGGATAGGCCGGGGTGCAGCCGTGGCGGCTAACCGCGAAGGCGCCGCAGGCATTGGCGTATTTCAAGGCCACGGGCCAGGGCTCGCCATCCAGCCAGCCTTTCAACAGGCCCGACATGAACCCGTCCCCCGCGCCCAGGACGTTGAACACCTCGATCGGGAAACCGGGGCCGGTCTCGCCCGCGTCCAGACTGTCGGGGATCGCGCCGGTGAAGGCCACGGCCCCCATCGGCCCGCGCTTGCAGACCAGCGTCGCCTGCGACACCGCCCGCACCGCGCGCAGGGCCGCGATGGTGTCGGTCGTGCCGCCGGCGATGTGGAACTCTTCCTCGGTGCCGACGATCAGGTCGAACAGATGCAGCGTCGATTGCAGCTTGGCGGTGACGGCGGCGCTTTCGATGAACCGGCTTTCCCCGTCGCCATGCCCGGCCAGACCCCAGAGGTTCGGGCGGTAGTCGATGTCCAGCGCCGTCTGCAGCCCGTGTTTCCGCGCCAGCGTCAGAGCCTTCAGCACCGCCGCCTCGGTGCGCGGGTGGCTGAGGTGCGTGCCGGTGGCCACGACCGACCGCGCCTCGGCGATGAAGCCTTCGTCGATGTCGTCCTCGCACAGCGCCATGTCGGCGCAGTTTTCCCGGTAGAAGATCAGCGGGAACTGCCTGTCGTCGCGGATGCCCAGCAGGACCAGCGCCGTCAGCCGGTCAGGGTCGGTCTTGACGCCGCGCACATCGACGCCTTCCCTGGTCAGCTCCTCGCGGATGAACCGGCCCATGTGCTCATCGCCGACCCGGGTAATCAGTGCCGAACGCAAGCCCAGTCGCGCGGTCCCTGCCGCCATGTTGGTAGGGGACCCGCCGATGTATTTCTGGAACGACCCCATGTCCTCCAGCCGCCCGCCCACCTGCGCGCCGTAAAGGTCCACCGAGGACCGGCCGATGGTGATGACGTCAAGGGTCTTGGACTGGGACATGACGGGCAGCTCCGGCGGGGGCCGAGTCGCCCCTGATGATGGAATGTTTATTCCATTTCTTCAGGTCGGGAAAGCGCTAAGTGTCGCGCCGCGCGGCCACGGCGACGGCCAGCGACAGGGCCAGCGCGATGGTGGCGGACAGGGACCGGAAGGCGCCGAAGTCGATCTCGGTCACCGTCAGCACGATATCCGCGACCGGGGCAAGCCGCGTCGCGGGCGGGTCGGTCAGCAGGACCACCGGCATCCCCGCCGCCCGCGCATCCGCAGCCAGGGCCAGCGTTTCCTCGGAATAGGGCGCGAAGGTGATCGCTAGCAGCGCATCGCCCGGCCGCAGCAGCGACCGCTGGCCCAGACCTGCGACTCCATCGTGCAACACCGCCGCAACGCCCAGCTTGTCGAAGACATAGCTCAGATAGCTTGCCACCGGAAACGACCTCCGGAAGCCTGCAAGATGGATCGTCCGCGCCTGTGCAAGCAGGTCAACCGCTTGAGTCAACGAAGTTTCATCCAGATCCCGCGCCAGGGCCTCGATCGACTGGCGTCCGGCCTCGACGAATTCGGCCACCAGGGTCGAGGGGTGGCCCGCCCCTCCCGCTTTCAGGTTGGCAAGCCGCGTCGCATAGTCCGGCATGCCGCGCGACAGGGCCTCGCGGAACAGGCGCTGCATCTCGGCATAGCCGGAAAACCCCATGATCTGGCAGAACCGCATCATTGCCGAAGGCGGCACCTCGGCCGCCTGGGCGACCTGTGCCACCGTGGACAGCGCGATGCTGTCCAGATTGCGCGCGACATGATCGGCGCATTGCTGCAACCGGCGCGGCAACTGGCCGTTCAGCTCTCGCAGCCGGTCGCGGAACGCCTCGACCGTCCGGGGCGGGTCACGCGGGACGATGGGGTGCAGGTCGGTCGGCATGGCGGCTCTCGGTGGTGCGGCAGGGCCAGCATAGCACATGGAACGAACGTTCCAAGCGCCCATGTGGCGATCCGGCCCCTCTCGCCGCAAATGCAGAAGGCCCCGGTCGCCAGACCGGGGCCTTCCGTCTGCTGCCGCAACCCGAAAGGGTTACTGGGTCATCTTGTTGTATTCCGCCAGCCCGGTGGCCAGGATGTCGTACCATTCGCCGGACTCGCGCATCTCGGTGATGCCGCGGTTCAGCATGGCGATATAGACCCGGCCGCGCGGATTGCTCTTCGAGGTCAGGAAGTGGTACGAGATGAAGGTGGTCAGGGCCGGGTTCGTCACCACCTTGTCGGTCACGCCCAGTTCCTTGAAGTTCGCCACCGAGGTTTCGGTCTCGATCGAGTAGATGTCCACTTCGCCCTTCATCAGCATGTTGGCGCAGTCGATCGGGTTCTTCGGCGCCACGTATTCCACGACCGGCGGGGTCAGGCCCTGCACTTCCAGGTCGCCCAGCGGCCATGCCTCGGGACGGCAGATCTTGGCGCCGGCATAGTCCGCGAAGGACCGGGCATTGGCATATTTGCTGTCGGGCAGGGTGTTGAAGGTATAGGCGGCCTCGTAGATCGGCAGCGAGAAGTCGAAGTCGGTGCACATGCGCGCCGAGAATTCGCCCAGCATGTCAAGCTTGGAGCAGTCCGGCGATTCCCAGGCGATCGACACGTCGAAGGCGCCCGAGGGCAGCAGCGTGTCGATATGCGACATCCAGTCATCGACATAGGCGACAGTATAATCCCGGTCGTTGCCGCCGCGCTGCATCGCAGTGGCGGCCATGCGCACGAAGATCCCGCCGCCGGGCAAGGATTCGTCGGTGAAGGGCGCCCAGTTGTTCGAGGTGACGAACTTCAGCGGCGGCTCGTAGACGTTCGACTTCTTGGCGGTGGCCGCCTGCTTCTGCGTCTCCGCTTCGATGACCGAACTCAGCGGCTGGTCGGGCGTCAGACGACCGTCCTCGCAGGGCAGGATCAGTTGCAGCCCGGCCGGCAGGCTGTTCGGGTTCGCCGCCAGCGCGTCGCGGTTGGCGTTGAAGATCATCTGGTAGTCGAACGTGCCATAGGCCGTCTGGGCGATCGAGCCCAGCGTGTCGCCGGCTTTCACGGTATAGGTGGTGCAGGCTTCCTGGGCAGACGCGATGATAGGCAACGAAATCATCGCAGCCGCGAGGAGAGGAAGCCGGTGCAGGTGCGAAGCGGTTCTCATGAGTGGGGGTCCCTTTTTGAGGCCGTTAGAGGGGGTGATAACTTGCATCAACCGAAACAATGCACGCGATACAGCAGGATAGCTTCGCATAAATGGCGCGAATAAGGCGAATGCGTGATCATTCTCTGCGCGACTCGTGACCGACGGGTTCATCGCGCGGTAGATCGAATGCCGCACGCTTGCAGCCATCCCGGGTCACTTCGCCTTGCGCTGCGCCAGCAGCGCGGTCGAGACGATGTCGTACCATTCGCCGGACTGGTACATCTCGATCAGGCCGGCATCGAGCTGGTTCAGCATCGCCACCGCCCGGGGGTTGGACTTGTGGGCGATCACATGCAGGCTGACGATGGTCGACAGGTGCGGGTTGGTTCCGATCTTCGAGATCAGGCCCATCCTGGCCACGGTCGCATCGCCGACTTCGGCATCGACCGACACCAGATCGACCTCACCTGCCGCAAGCTGGCGGAAACAGTCCTCGACGCGCTCTGCACGCACCAGCGTGATCGCGGGGACCGACAACCCGTAGGAATCCAGCACCCCGGTCGTATACCCCTCGGGACGGCAGATCCGCTTGCCGACAAATCCGGCGGCGCTGGTCGTCTCCAGCAGGTCGCCGTCGCGGCGGGCAAAGAAGCCATCGACGATCTCGTAGAACGGGGCCGAGAAGGCAAAATCGTTGCAGCGCGCCTGGTCGCCGGGCGACAGCATGCCGCCCTCGCAGTCCGGGCGGATCCAGGGAAAGCTCAGATCATAGGCGCCCGAGGGCAGAAGCGCGTCGATATGCGCCTGCCAGTCGTTCACGAAGCTGATGGTGTAGGGGATGCCGGGATCGGCCCGGAACACGGCCATTTCGACCAGTTGCGTCATCATCCCGCCGCCGGGCAGGGTCTTGTCGGTGAAGGGCGCATTGCCGCTGGCGGTGACCATTGCGATGGGGCGTTCAGCCGGGACTGCGGGCTGGGGGTCCACCTTGGCGGCGACCGGAACGACGGCCTCCGGCGCGGGTTCGGGCGCGGGTTCGGGCGCGGGAGCCGGGGCAGGCTCGGCCGCGGCCGTGATGTCGGCAGCGCCCGGGGCGCAGGGGATCGTCAGCGTCATGCCGACCTCGATCAGGTCGGCCTTGGCACCGATCGTTTCGACATTCGCCTCATAGATCACGCGATACAGGTCGGCATCGCCATAGGCCTTGCGGGCGATGAAGCGCAGGTTGTCCCCGGCAACGACCTTGTAGGACGAACAGGCCTCCTGCGCCTGCCCGGCCGCAGCGGTCAGGAACAAGGCGGTGCTGCCAAGAAGAAGTGCCCGTGCGAAAGTCATTGTCCTTGCTCCTTTTCTTTTGAACCGCCCGCGCCGCAGCCGTCCCGGGCGTTCCGCCCGAAGCTGCCCCGGCGGCAATCATGCCTGCCTGAATTCATCCGTCCGCTGCCTGCCGCCCCGGTCGCCCGGCGTCCTGTCGCCGGATCCGGGCCCCGCTTGCGCGGACCGCACCACGGCCCGGTCAAGCGCCCGGATCAGCGGGTCAAGCGTCCCTGGCCCGGGCGGTGCCATCGCGGTCTTCGGGTCGGGCATGACGGCAGTCTGCGGGGCGGGACGGTCCTGACCGGGACCCATGGCCTGCCGCTCTGCCGCCGACATCCTTACGGCTCCCCGGCAAGGACAAGCTTCATCGACCCCTCGCCAACCTTGTTGTCGCGGATGATCGAGAACGCGGTCTGCGTGGCATTCGCCGCCAGCAGGTTCGACATGATCGATTCCAGAGACTGCGGCCCGTCCAGGGGGATGCCGGTGGACTTGTCGCGGAACAGCACGTCGCCCTGGCGCAGCGTTGTCATGGCCGGCTTGGCCACGCCCGTCACCACGGTCTTCCAGATCCCGTCCTCGGTCGCGGTGCGCAGCCCGACGCCGTTGCTCAAGTTCACCAGACGCACGGCGTCGACCGTCAGCAGGCCCGTCTTCCGTTCGCCGTCCGACCCCGAATATTCGGCCACGACGCGCGCCCGGCCATCGGGATCGACCTGCATCGCGTTCAGGATGACGGCGGTCAGCGTCGAGGAATTGGGCGTCGGGCGGCCGTTGATCGAATGGATCACCAGACCCTGACGCAGCCAGCTTCCCGCGATTGCCGGGTCCATCGTCGGCGACAGGCGCACGATCATTGCGCCCGGCTTGCCGCCGATGAGGCGATCGTCGGCGGTGAAGGGAAGCACGGCATCCCAGGCGGCAAAGTCGATCTGGGTTGGCGCAGGCTTGCCCGACGCGGGTTCGGCGGCGGGCACGGGCTCGGTCGTCGCGGCAGCCTCTGGTTCCGGCGCAGCTTCGACGACCGGCGCGGCGGTCGCCACCTGCGGCTCTGCTGCGGGCTCTGCTGCGGGCTCTGGCACGGGCTCTGGCGCGGCTGCGGTCTCGGTCGCAGGGGCGGGCGCGGCTGCCGGTTCCGGTGTCGGCTCCGGCGTTGCCGGGGTCGTGGCTGCGGTCTCGACAGCCGGCGCGGGCTTGGTCTCGCTGGCGGTTTCCGCAGCGGGCGTCGCGGTGGCCGCGGCGGTGCTGGTCTCTGCGGCCCCGGCGAGGCTGGCCGTCGCCGTGTCGCTGGTCTGGTTCGTCCGGCTGGCGGCTTGCGGGGCTTGGGGGCTTGCGCCCAGGAACATGTATCCGCCTGCGGCAAGGGCCAGAACAACCACCGCCCCCGCGACCATCGGCATCGGGCTCTTGGCCTTCGGGGCCGGAGCCGCAACCGCCGGCTGCGGGGCCGAGGCGACCCGGGCCGGTTTGACAGGCTGATCCGGTGTCGCACTCGCCTGCGCTTCCTCGCGCTGGAAGTCGCTCACCAGCCGGTGGACCGCATCATCCGTCCCCGGTGCGGGCGTGGCCAGCGCCACCGACGCGCTGTCCAGCATCGCCAGCCACTCGGTCGCCGATTGCAGGCGCTGCTTCGGCAGAGTGCACATGGCGCGGTCGATGGCTTCGAGGAACCCGGGGGGATAGCCGGCAATCCTGCCCGTCAGCGGCACATAGGGGTCGGGCCGGTCTTCGGCCAGGGCGGCAAGACGGGCCTGCCCGTTGACCGGCGGATCGCCCGAAATCAGGTGATACAGCGTCGCGCCCAGGGCGTAGAGGTCGCTCCACGGCCCCTGTTCCGACCCGGCGATGTAGAATTCCTGCGGGCTGTAGCCGTCCTTGACCACCCGCAGCGCCGACATCGCGCGGTTCGTCTGCGACGCCTTTTCCCGTGCGGCGCCGAAGTCGATCAGGATCGGCTCGCCCTTCCTGTCGATCAGCACGTTGTCGGGCGAGATGTCGCGGTGCAGCATGTCGTGGTCGTGGATGTATCCGACCGCTTTCAACAGCTTGCGCGTGATCTCGACGATATGCTCCTTCGTCAGCGGCGGACCTTCGCCGTCGATGATCTGTTGCAGGTCCAGCCCGTCGATGTAATCGATCGCCATGTAGGCGGTGCCGTTGTCCTCGAACACCTGGTGCACGGCGACGATGTTCGGATGCACGATCTTGGCCAGGTTCCGCGCCTCGCGCACGAACAGCTGCACGACCGAACGCAGTTCCGCCGTGTGCGCGCGCGACCGGGCCGCGACCATCACCTTCGACCGCCGACAGAGAGAGGACGGGAAGCACTCCTTGATGACCACGTCGCGGTCGAGGCTGTCCTTGGCCAGATAGGTGATCCCGAACCCGCCGCTGTTGAGGTAGCGGGTGATCGTGTACTGGCCCTTCAGAAGCTTCGCGCCGGGCTGCAACTCGTCGATAAGGTCGTCAACCTCATCTTCCACGGAATCCACCGCCTTCTGTTGCGCCATCTCGTTCATCCTTCAAGCAAAGGTGCCGAAAGATCCTGGGCATGTGACCTCTCCAAGGCATGAAATCCCCCGGACGGCTCCTGTCGCAGGAACAATCGTCCACACAAAGGCACCAATTCACATTTTCCGTGATGGTTGTGGAACGGGGCGAAAATGGGGCGATCCAGAGGAGATTTGAAGAATGGCCGGGTTCAACCCAGACGCGACCGAACAGGATCGGGCCCGTCGCCCAATCCGTGCCCGTTCAGGGGCAGGTCTTTGTTTCGAGGCCGGAACGAATCCCGGATGTCCGACCTCTGCTGCGGCCTGTGGCTGATTCGCGGCCCTAGCCCTGCCGACGCCGTACGCGCCCGGGCCGCCCCGGCAACGACAGACGGGCATCGTTACGCTGCCGCTCGGCGACCAGCTTGCCCTTCGACACCACGGCCAGCCTGTCGGGCCGCAGCCGCAAGGCCTCGACCGGGTTGCCCGCGTCCAGCACCACCAGGCTTGCCAGACAGCCGGGGCGCAGCCCGTAGTCGGGCAGGCCCATGATCTGCGCGTTGGTCTCGGTCACCATGGTGAAACAGCGCGCCATTTCCGCCGGATGCATCATCTGCGCCACATGCAGGCCCATGAAGGCCACATCCAGCATGTCCGCCGTGCCAAGCGAATACCAGGGGTCCAGCACGCAGTCCTGTCCCCAGCCCACGGGGATGCCCAGGGCCTGCATCTCCTTCACCCGCGTCAGCCCGCGCCGCTTGGGGTAGGTGTCATGGCGGCCCTGCAGCGTGATGTTGATCAAGGGGTTCGGGATCGCGGTCATCCCGCTTTCGGCGATCAGCGGCAAAAGCTTGGACACATAGTAATTGTCCATCGAATGCATGGAGGTCAGGTGGCTCCCCGCCGCGCGGCCCCCCAGCCCGTGCCGCGTCACCTCGCGCGCCATTGTTTCCACATGGCGGCTCATCGGGTCGTCGGTTTCGTCGCAATGGACGTCCCACATCAAGCCGCGCTCGGCGGCGATCCGCGCCAGATCGCGCAGGGACTCGGCGCCTTCCTCCATTGTGCGCTCGAAATGCGGGATGCCGCCGACGACATCGACACCCATGTCCAGCGCGCGCAGAAGGTTCTGCCGCCCGGTCTTCGTCCGGTAAAGCCCGTCCTGCGGAAAGGCCACCAGTTGCAGGTCAAGGTAGGGCGCCACCCGACGCTTCACCTCCAGCATCGCCTCGACCCCGCGCAAATGGTCGGGCGTGGTATCGACATGGGTGCGGATCGCCAGCAGCCCCATGCTGACTGCCCAGTCGCAGTAGCGGACCGCGCGGTCCACCATCTCCTCCACCGTGGCGATCTCGCGCAGCTCTCCCCACAGCGCGATGCCTTCCAGAAGCGTGCCAGAGGCATTCACCCGCGGCAGGCCGTAGCTCAGCGTCGCGTCCATATGGAAATGCGGATCGACGAAGGGCGGGGACACCAGGTCTCCGGTCGCGTCGATCACGCAGGCACCCTCGGCCTCCAGCCTGCCCACCGCCGCGATCCGGTCGCCCCTGATGCCGATATCGGCCACCGTGCCGTCGGGCAGGGTGCCGCCCTTGACCAGAAGATCGAACATCTACCGTTCCCCCTTGTTGTAGGGCACCATCAGCGCCGCCGGCACCTCGGCCCGCCGCGACATCAGGATCAGTGCCAGGATCGACAGCAGGAAGGGCAGGGCCAGGAACAGCTGATAGGGCAGCACCGCCCCCAGCGCCGTCTGCTGCAACCGGATCTGCAACGCGTCGAAGGCTGCGAACAGGATCGCCCCCAGCACCGCCTTGCCGGGCTTCCAGGCGCCAAAGACGACCAGCGCGATGCAGATCCACCCCCGCCCGTTCACCATCTCGAAGAAAAAGCTGGAGAAGGCCGACAGCGTCAGGAACGCGCCCCCCACCGCCATCAGCCCCGAGCCCACGATCACCGCCCCCATCCGCAGGCCGGTGACCGACAGCCCCTGCGCCTCGACTGCCGCCGGGTTCTCGCCCACCGCCCGCAGCGCCAGCCCCAAAGGCGTGCGATAAAGCGTGAAGGCCACCAGCCCCGCCACCGCAAAGGCCGCCCAGGTCAGCGCCGTCTGCGACAGGGCGGCCCCCAGCCAGGGCAGGTCGGACAGGCCGGGAATGTAAAGCGGCTGGAAGGGTGTGATCTTCGGCGGGCTGGTCACCTGCGGCAGCATCAGCCGATAGGCGAAAGAGGCCGAGGCCGTGGCCAGCAGCGTCACCCCCAACCCCACCACATGCTGCGACAGGCCGAAGGGCACGGTCAGCACCGAATGCAAGAGCCCGAACAGCATCCCCGCCGCCATCGCCACCGCGACCCCGCCCCAAAGCGGCATCCCCTGATAGACCGCCATCCAGCCGGTGAAGGCGCCGATGACCATGATCCCCTCGATCCCGAGGTTCAGCACCCCCGCGCGTTCGCAGATGAGTTCCCCCATGGTGGCCAGGATCAGCGGCGAGGCGATGCGGATCACCGCCGCCCAGAAGCTGGCCGAAATGAGGATATCGACAATCTCGCTCATCCCCGCACCACCCGCATCTTGGTGAGAAGGATCGCCAGCACCATGAACAGCAGTGCCGTCGCCAGCAGCATGTCGGCGATATAGGTCGGCACCCCCGCCGCCCGGCTCATCGCGTCAGACCCGACGAAGATCCCCGCCACGAAGATCGCCGTCACCACCACGCCCAGGGGATGCAGCAGCGCCAGCATCGCCACGATGATCCCCGTGTAGCCGAAGCCCGGCGACAGGTCCGACGACAGATGCCCCTTCAGCCCGGCCACCTCGGACCACCCGGCCAGCGCCGCCAGCCCCCCGGACAAAAGGGCGGTTTTCACCAGCACCGCGTTGACCGGCATGCCTGCGAACCGCGCCGCCTCGGGGTTCTGCCCAACGGCGCGGATTTCGAAGCCCAGCGTGGTGCGGGTCTGGATCACCCAGACCGCGACCGCCGCGATGATCGCCAGCGCAAAGCCCCAGTGCAGCCGCAAGCCCTCCACGATGCGCGGCAGGCGGGCCTCGGGGATCAGGGCAGGGGACTTCGGCCAGCCCATGCCCATGGGATCCTTCATCGGGCCTTCCAGAAGATAGCTGACGAACAGAAGCATGATGAAGTTCAGCAGCAGGGTCGTCACCACCTCGTCCACCCCCAGCCGGGTTTTCAGCAGCACCGGCCCCAGCAGCAGCGCCGCCCCCGCCAGCATCGCGGCCCCCGCCGAGACGGGCAGGACCAGCGGGCTTCCCAGCGCGCCCGTGCCCAGCACCACCGCCACGATGGCGCCCGCATAAAGCTGCGCCTCGGCGCCGATGTTCCACAGTTTTGCCCGGAAGGCCACGGCCACCGCCAGCCCGGTGAAGATCAAGGGCGTCGCGCGGTTCAGGGTTTCGAGAATCGCCAGCTTCGACCCCAGCGCCCCCCGCGCGATCTGGCCCAGCACCGCGAAAGGGTTCGCCCCCGCGATCAGCGCCAGCAGCATGGCGACCCCCAGCGTGGCGAGCAGCGCCAGCGCCGGCAACCCCACCTTGCGCGCCGCCGAGGGGTTGGGGATCGTCTCAAGCCGCATGCGCTTCCCCGAACTTCTGCCCTGCCATCCACAGGCCCAATTCCGCCGCCGTCATCGTCCCACGCGCAAAGGCCGGGGAAAGACGGCCTTGAGACATCACATGAACGACGTCAGACAAGCTCATGATTTCATCCAGATCTTCCGAAATCAGCAGCACCGCCGCCCCCCGGTCGCGCGCCGCGATCAGCTGCGCCTGCACATAGGCAATCGCCCCCACATCCAGCCCCCGCACCGGCTGGTTCGCAAGGATGATGTCCGGCCCCGGCGCCAGCGCGCGGCCCAGGATCAGCTTCTGCATGTTCCCGCCCGAGAGCAGCCTGATCCGCGTCTCCGGCCCCGGACAGCGCACGTCATAGCCCTTGATGATCCCTTCCGCAAAGGCCCGCGCCGCCCGCCAGTCCATCCAGCCGCGCCGCGAGAACCGCGTGCGATACCCCTCCAGCACCGCATTCTCGGTCAGGTCAAAGTCCGCAATCGACCCCTGATGGTGCCGGTCCTCCGGGATCCGCGCCACGCCGCGCGCCAAGGCCTCGCGCGGGGTCCAGGTCTCCGGCTCCTGCCCATGCAGCCACAGCTGCCCCGCCGCAGGCAGGGCCAGCCCGCCCACGATCTCGGCCAGCGCCGCCTGCCCGTTGCCCGAGACCCCGGCAAGCCCGGTGATCTGCCCGGCCCGCAGCTCCAGCGACACCGCCTTCAGTCCCGGCGCCGCGCCGCGGTCGGGCGTCGAGACCTGATCCAGCCGCATCAGCACCGGACCCGGCGTCCGCGCCTCGGCGCGCGGCAGGGACAGTTCCCCCCCGACCATCAGCGCCGCCAGCGCGGCCTTGTCCGTGGCGTGGGTATCCACTTCGCCCACCACCCGGCCATGGCGCAGCACCACGCAACGGTCGGCCACGCCCATCACCTCGTGCAGCTTGTGGCTGATGAAGATCACCGACAGTCCCCGCGCCGTGGCCTTGCGCAGGGTCGCGAACAGCGCCTCGGCCTCCTGCGGGGTCAGCACCGCCGTCGGCTCGTCCAGGATCAGCACCCGCGCGTCACGATAGAGCGCCTTCAGGATCTCCACCCGCTGGCGTTCGCCCACCGACAGGCGGCCCACCCTGGCATCGGGATCGACCGACAGCCCGAAGTCCCGCGACAGCCGCGCCACCTTCTCCCGCGCGCCCGCATACGACCGCGACCACAGCCCCTCGGTCCCGAGGCGAATGTTCTCCAGCACCGTCAGGTTGCCCGCCAGGGTGAAGTGCTGGTGCACCATCCCCACCCCCGCCGCCAGCGCCGCGCGCGGGTTGCCGGGGGGCAGGGGGCGGCCGAACACCTCGACCGACCCCGCATCGGCCACATAGTGACCGAAGAGGATGTTCATCAGCGTGGTCTTGCCCGCGCCGTTTTCCCCAAGCAGCGCCACCACCTCGCCGCGCCGCAGGGTCAGCGACACGGCGTCGTTGGCCGTCAGCGCGCCGAAGCGCTTGGTGATCCGGTCAAGGCGAAGAACGACTTCCGCCCCGCTGTCCCGGCTCACGACGATTTCGGCTCGCTGTCGTCGATCCCGACCATGAAACTGCCGTCGCGAATCGCCTTTTCCTTCTCGGCCACCAGAGCCTTGATCTCGGCGGGAACCTTGTCCTCGAAGGTGCCCAGCGGTGCCAGCGAACAGCCGCCCTCGCGCATGAAGGAATAGGTGCCGTAATTCGCCGCCTTGAACGTCCCGGCCTGCACCGCAGCGACGGCGGCGTTCAGCGTGGGCTCGAAATGCCACAGGGCCGAGGTGACGACCGTCTCCGGGTAATCCGGTTGCGTGTCGATCACGTTGCCGATGGCCAGAACGCCCCGCTCCTTGGCCGCGTCCGACACGCCGAAGCGTTCGGCATACATCAGGTCCGCGCCCCCGTCGATCATCGCAAAGGCGGTCTCCTTGGCCTTGGGCGGATCGAACCAGGACCCGATGAAGCTGACCTGGAATTTCGTCTCCGGCTTCACCTCGCGCACGCCGGCCATGAAGGCGTTCATCAGCCGGTTGACCTCCGGTATCGGGAAGCCGCCGACCATGCCGATGTTGCCCTTGGTCATGCCGCCCGCGACGATGCCCGAGAGATAAGCCGCGTCCTGGATGTAGTTGTCGAAGACCGCGAGGTTGGGGTTCGCGGCCTCGTCCGGCATGAAGGACGACCCCAGCAGAAATGCCACATCCGGGTATTCCGCGCAGACCTCGCGCGCCTCCTGCTCGGCGCCGAAGATCTCGCCCACGATCAGCTTGACCCCCGCCTCGCAATATTCGCGCATCACGCGGGGATAGTCGGTGTTCGCCACATTTTCGGTGTAGGTGTAATCCACCGTCCCCGCCGCCTTCAGCGCCTCGGCGGCGATGTGGATGCGGCTGACCCATTGCTGTTCCACCGGCACCGTGTAGATGCCCGCCATTTTGATCGGCTCTTGCGCAAGGCCAGCGCGCGGCAGGTTCGCCGCCACCGTTGCCGCCGCCCCACCCAGAAGCAGCCCGCGCCGCGATACCGTGAAGGTTCCCGTTGTCATCTGATGCCTATCCCTGTTGCTGGTCTTCGGTTGGAATTTTTACCAAGAGGTAAAACTCTTTCCCGATTCGTTACAAGCGGCAGTTTCCCCGGTCAAATCGCGCGGCGCACCTGCGACCGCGCCGGTAGAATTTGCCGGAAAATATGGCATTTCATGGCCTTGCCGGTCAATGCGAAAGCATTGTCTGAAGTCGGGACGGGCATCGACGCCGCGCCCGCCGCATGGCAGGGTCGCCAGGAAGGAGGTTCGCCATGTCCATTCCCTTCGCCGGCCCGCAGATCCCGACCCTCGTCCAGCACATCCTGGACCGGATCGACCTTGGCCAGCTGAACCCGGGCGACCTTCTGGACGAGGCCGAACTGTCGGCGACCTACGGCGTCTCCCGCACGCCGGTGCGCGAGGCGATCCTTTATCTCGAAGCCCTCGGCCTCGTCCGCCGCCTGCCGCGCAAGGGGGCCGCGATCTTCCGGCCCACGCTGGAGGAATTTCTCGCCATCCTCGAGGTCCATGCCAAGCTGGAAGGCCAGGCCGCGGGCCTTGCCGCCCGCCGCCTGTCGCGGCAGGGGGCCGAAGAGCTCGAGGCCGCCGTCCGCGCCTGCGAGGCGCAGGCCGCCGCCGATCCGACCGGCGACCCGGACGGCTATTACCAGTTGAACCTGCGGTTTCATGCCTGCGTGGCCACTGCCTCGGGCAATGGCGTGCTGCTGGAAAGCCTCAAGACCAACGCCCGCCGCCTGCTGGCCTACTACCGCGCCCGCTATCGTTTTCAGGGTGCGATCCCGAAATCCGCCGCCGAACACCGGGCCATCGCGCGCCTCATCACCGACCGCGATTCGGCGGGGGCCGAGGCGATGATGCAGGCCCATGTCCAGTTCGATCAGGTGACGGCGATGGACCTTCTGGCCGCGCTCTCCTAGCCCTTCGCCTGTTCGAAGAACCGCGCGATCCATTCGGCAAAGCGGGGGCCGTCGGTTCTCTGACAGAGTGAGTCCCTTGCGGCCACCGCCACCTCTGCCGGGACCTTCGGCGCGAACTCCTCCACCAGCGCGGCCAGGAACTCCGGCGTCATCTCCGGGTGATACTGCGTGGCAAAGACCCGGTTGCCGATCCGGTAGCACGCCGTCGGACACCCCGGCGTGACCCCCACCACCTCCGCGCCGGGGGGCAGCGCCGTCACCTGCTCGCCATGCGCGGCGGCCAGCCGGAACCGTGTCACGGGCTCCATCCAGGGGGCAGGGGCGATCACCTCGGTCTCCGCCGTCCCCAGCACGAAGGCCCCCGGATTAGGCCCCACCGTTCCCCCCAGCGCCTTGGCGATCGCCTGATGCCCGAAACAGGCCCCGGCCAGCGGGACCCCTGCCGCAAAACCGTCGCGGATCAGCTGCATCAGCCGGTCGATCCAGGCCTCCTCATCATGCACCGAGGCCGGGCTGCCCCCGATCAGCGCCCCGTCAAACCCTTGCAGATCATCGGGAAACTCGCCTTTCGGCAGATCGAAGGCCATCACCTTCCACCCCGGCCGCACCCCCTGCAACAGGGCCTTGAACTTCTCCACATCGCGCGGATGGCGGGCGGCGAAATCGCTGTCATCGGTGTTCGTGGCCAGCACCGCGATATGCATGAGATTTCCCTTTACATATTTAACATGCGTATCATTATGCAAATCGCAGGAGGGAGCAACCCATGACAGTCTGGACACCGACCGACGACGGTTACGCCGACCTGACCAGCCACGACACTTTCCTGAACGGCGCCCCGCACAACACCTTCGCCCGCCTGCGCCGCGAGGACCCCTGCCACTGGACCCCATACCCCCAAGGCCAGGGCTTCTGGTCCCTGACCCGGCACGAGGACATCCTGCGCCTGAACGGCCAGCCCGACCTCCTGTCCTCCGCCCGCGGCATCCGCATGGAGGATCAGAGCTACGAGGAATACCTCGCCCGCCGCACCTTCCAGGAAACCGACCCGCCGGACCACATGCTGACCCGGGTGAAGGTCGCCAAGGCCTTCTCGAAACCCGTCATCGCCACCTTCGAACAGGCGATCCGCGACCTCTGCACCACGATCCTCGACGCGGCCCTGCCCAGGGAAACCTTCGACGCCACCAGGGAAATCGCCCGCGAACTGCCCATGCGGATGCTCGGCCGCATCGTGGGCCTTCCCGACGAGGACCTGCCCTGGCTCGTCGAGAAAGGCGACGCGCTGATCGCCAACACCGACCCCGACTTCACGCCCCACGTCCTTGACAAACTCACCACCGACGAATTCCGCATGATGCCCTTCAACTCTCCGGCAGGCGCGGAACTCTTCGTCTACGCCAAGGACCTGATGGCCCGCAAAGCGGCCATCGGCGACACGGGCGGCGTGCTCCACATGATCCTGCAACCCGGCCACGACGGCCAGGTCATGCCCGAACACGAATTCCGCAACTTCTTCTGCCTGATCGTCGCCGCCGGGAACGACACCACGCGCTACTCCATCGCCGCCGGGATCCAGGCGCTCGCCCACCAGCCCGAGCTTCTCCCCCTGATCCAGTCCGGCGCCGTCGATGACACCATGGCCGACGAGATCATCCGCTGGGCCAGCCCCACCAGCTACTTCCGCCGCACCGCCACCCGCGACTTCGACCTGCACGGCAAGACCATCCGCGCGGGCGACAAGGTGCTCTACTGGTTCGCCTCCGCCAACCGCGACGAGGCCGTGTTCGACGACCCCTTCCGCGTCAACCTCGCCCGCAACCCGAACAGACACCTCGCCTTCGGGCAGGGCGGCCCGCACCTCTGCCTCGGCATGTGGCTCGCCCGCCTCGAAGTCCGCGTGCTGTTCCAGGAACTGGCGAAACGCATCACATCCATCGAACCGGCCGGAGAGCAGAAATTCCTGCGCTCGAACTTCGTCGCCGGATTGAAAAGCCTGCCCGTCCGCGTGACGCTGCAATAAACAGGGGGAGACCGAAATGCCCGACCGCCTGCGCGCGATGTTCTGCGACCACCTCAGCCTGATGCGCGGCAAATACCTGCCCGCGTCCAAGCTGAAATCCGACGGCACCCGCATGGCGCGGCCCACCTTTTCCGTCCACTGGGACAAGGACCTCATCCTCGACGCCCCGCACACCAGATGCCGCGAAGGCATCCCGGACATGGAGCTGCGCTGGGAGGCCTCCGACATCCGCGACGGCTGGGAGCTTGACACGAAGGTCGTCACCGGCGACCTCTACGACAGCGAGGGCCAGCGCATCCCCCTCTGCCCCCGCTCCGCCCTGAAACGCGCCGTTGCCGCCTGGGAGGGCAGGGGCCTGACCCCCAAAGTCGGCGTGGAGCTCGAAGCCTTCGCCTTCGAGATCGCCGAAGACGGCTCCATCGCCCCCCTGCACGCGCCGGGAGGCATCGTCTACGGCACCGGCCCCTTCGCCGACCCCGCCGGTTTCACCGATGCGATCTGGCAAAGGGCCGAGGAAGCAGGCTTCCGCCTCGACCTCATCACCGCCGAATACGACACGCCGCAGTTCGAATTCACCCTCGCCTATGACACCGCCGTCAAGGCCGTGGACGAGATGGTCCTCTTCCGCCAGATGGCCCGCGAAGTGGCCCTCGAACACGGCATCCTCTTGACCTTCCTGCCGAAACCGATCCCGGAAAAGGGCGGCTCGGGCCTGCACTTCAACCTCTCCTTCGCCGACAAGGCGGGCAAGAACGCCCTGCAAACCGGCCCCAAAGGCGGCCCCGACCACATGAACGACCTTGCGAAAGGCGTCGTCGCGGGCTGGCTGCACCACCACAAGGGACTGGCCGGGCTGTTGGCCCCCACGGTCGGCAGCTACCTCCGCCTGCAACCGGCATCCATGTCCGGCTACTGGTGCAACTGGGGCGGCGACCATCGCGGCGTCACCGTCCGCGTGTCGGAAGAGGGCGGCCCCAAGACCCGCCTCGAACACCGGATGGCCGACGCCAGCTGCAACCCCTACACCGCGCTTGCGGCGCTCCTTCAGGCGGGCCTCCTCGGCGTGCAGAACGGCTACAATCTCCCCGCGCCCGAGGCCGGCGACGGCTTTGACCGCACCGACGCAGGCTATGGCGTGGCAGGCTCACTGTCCGAGGCGATGGACGATCTTGAGGCCGACAAGGCCCTCGCCGCCGCTCTCGGCCCGGAGCTTGTCGAACACCACCTCTTCATGAAACGGATCGAGGTGACCAAGACCGAGGGCCTCGAAGGCGCAGCCTTGCGCGACTATTACATCTGGTATGTCTGAGGGTCCGCCAATGACTTTGACACGGAAAGCCACCTGGAACCTGGCCGATGGCCGCGCGATCACCCTCGACGTGCCCGAGGGCCAAAGCCTGATGGAGGCCGCCACCCGCCATGGCGTCCCCGGCATCATCGGCGAATGCGGCGGCTCGATGTCCTGCGCCACCTGCCATGTCGTCGTCGCCCCCGACTGGGCCGAACGGGCAGGGACCCCCAGCGCCTTCGAGGAAGACATGCTCGACATCACCGAGGCCGGCCGCCAACCCACCTCGCGCCTCTCCTGCCAGATCAGGATGACTGCGGCGCTGGACGGGATCGTGCTGTCGGTGCCCGAGGCTTGAGGCAAACGAAATTTCTGCAAGATTCCCGATTCTTTGCAGAAAAATCGTGACTCTGGTGGTGTAAGGCTTCCGTCCCCGTCTCCATGAGAAGCCGATGATCCTGGACACCCTCACCCCGATCCTCACCGAGGCCGCCGCCCAGTCGCTGGCCTTCTTCAACAGCCTCGCCGCCCGCCAGGTGGATGCCAAATCTCCCGGCGACCTCGTCTCCGACGCCGACCGCGCCGTGGAGCAGACCGTCCGCCAGCGCCTGAGCGCCGCTTTCCCCGATTGCGCCATCCTGGGCGAGGAATACGGCGGCCACCCGTCCCACCGCTTCTGGGCCATCGACCCGATCGACGGCACCGCGAATTTCCTCTCCGGCCTGCCGTTCTGGACCGTCTCCCTTGGCCTGATGGACCACGGCCAGCCCGTCGCGGGTGCCATCATCGCCCCCGCGTTGGGCCTCTCCGTGATTGGCGCGGTGGGCGAACCCCTGCGCACCACCGGCTTCACCCCCGGCTCCCGCCCTGCCGACCCGCCCTGCATCGGCCTCGGCCGCAACCCCCGCTGGCCCGCCGCCGACCGCCACGCAATCGAGGCCGCCGCCGATGCCCGGAACCTCGGCGTGCGCCTGATCGGCTCCTGCGCGCTCTCGCTGATGCTCGTCGCCACCGGGCGCCTCAAAGGCTATGTCGAGGCAAATGTCGGCGGCCTCTGGGATTGTGCCGGCGGCCTCGCCCTCTGCCGCGCCGCAGGCCTGCCGACCGCGTTCAAGCTCCACGAGGACGGCACCGTCGATATCCTCGCAGGCGAGGTTTTCGCCCTCGCCCAGGCCGCCGGATGGCGCGGCGAAATCCTTGACGAAAGGTAAACGCCCACGGCCAAGCCCTTGATTTCAATACCTCACGAAAAAGCGCCGCGCGCGGCGCTTGCAGCCGCCGCGCCCCGCTGGCACTCTCGCCCCGGAAGGCCGGAGGGGACCGCAGAACATGACCCGCAACACCACCCATGGGGGCTACTTCCTCTACCATTCCATCGGCATCTACCCCGGAAAAGAGGAAGACCTGGCCCGCGCCATGGCCGAGTTCTCCGAAATCTGGGCCGCCCCGAACGACAAGCAGTGGGGGTATGTCCTGCGCAAGCGGCAGGACTTCATCGACCGCTGGCGGCGGCTGATCGGGGTGCCGAAGGGCAGCCTGACCACGGTGGACAACGTGACCGAGGGCCTGCAGAAGATCCTCCGCGCCCTGCCCGAAGGCTATCTCAAGGGCAAGCGCGTCCTCGCCGCCGCCGACTGCTTCCCCTCGCTCCACTTCCTCCTTCAGGGCCTCGCCCCCAAGATGGGCTTCACCCTGACCACCGTCCCCCTGTCAGAAGGCCTCCCCCTCGTCACGACCGAAGATTACCTGAGCCACTGGACCCCCGACGTGGGCCTTGCGCTGCTGACCTGGGTCACCTCCATCGGCTCCTCGAAGATGGACTACCCGGCGCTGGTCGCCCATGGCCGCGCGATGGGCAGCCTGATGGTCGCCGACATCACGCAAGGGGCGGGCCTGATGCCCTTCGACGCCCTGAACCCGCGCGTCGATTTCGTCGTCTCGACCAGCCTGAAATGGCTCTGCGGCACGCCCGGGGCCGGCATCCTCTACGCCGACAAGGACCTGATCCCCATGCTGACGCCGGAAGGCCGGGGCTGGTTTTCCCAGAATAACCCCTTCTCCTGGGACCTGGACAAGTTCGACTACGCCCCCGACATCCGCCGCTTCGACACCGGCACGCCGGGTTCGGTCGCGGCCCTTGCCTCGCTGCCGGCGCTGGAGTGGTTCTCGAAGCAGGACCTGACCGAGGTCGCCGCCCACAACCGCCGCCTTGTGGACCGGGTGATCGAACGGGCCGACCGTCTGGGCCTCCCCCTCCATTCCCCGCGCGACGCGGACAAACGGGGCGGCGCGGTGATGATCCGCATGCCCGACAAGGCCGAGGCAGCGGCCTGCGTCGGCGCGCTGGGGGTCGAGGGCTATTCGGTCGATTGCCGCGGCCCGATCCTGCGCATGTCGCCCGGTTTCGTGACCGAGGAACGCGCGGTGGATGCCGTCTTCGATCTGGTCGAAGAGGTGATGGCCCGCCGCAAGCGGCGCTTTGCGGGGCAGGGGGAGAAGACCGGAAACCCTGCCGAAACCCTTGCTGCGCTCGCCTCGGGCCTCGCTTCGGGCAGCGTGACAGTCGTGGACCTGACCGCCGAGCTTGGCCCGGACACACCGATCCTCCGCCTGCCCGAGGATCTGGCGCGGAACACCCCCAAGGTCGCGATCCACCGGATCAGCGCCTACGACAAGGACGGCCCGTTCTGGGCCTGGAACTGGCTGGAACTGGGCGAACATTCCGGCACCCATTTCGACGCGCCGCACCACTGGCTGTCGGGCAAGGACCACCCGGACGGCTTCACCGACACCCTGTCGGTCCAGCGCCTGATCGCGCCCGCAAATGTCATCGACTGTTCCGCCGAGGCCGCCGCCGACCCGGATTTCCTGCTGACGGCGGCCCATGTGAAGGCCTGGGAGGCGCAGCATGGGCAGATCGGCCCCGGCGAATGGGTGCTGATGCGCACCGACTGGGACAGGCGGAGCCACGACGAGGAACTGTTCCTGAACGAAGACCCGGACCCCCACGAGGACGGATCCCACTCTCCCGGCCCCTCGACCGACTGCATCGACTACCTCCTGGGCAAGGGCATCGTCGGCTGGGGCACGCAATGCATCGGGACCGATGCGGGGATGGCCGGCAAGTTCAGCCCGCCCTTCCCGGCGCACAACTTCCTGCACCGGGACAACTGCTTTGGCCTGGCCAGCCTGTGCAACCTCGACCAGCTGCCGCCCAAGGGCGCGCTGCTGATCGTGACGCCACTGAAGATCAGGAACGGGACGGGCTCTCCCATCCGGGCGCTGGCGCTGGTGGCCTGACCCGGCGCGAAACCTTGGATTGAGGCCGCGCGCGAAACGCGCCATAACCGGAAGATGACCGACACAACCAGCTTCCGCCAGACCCGCCGCTCGTTGCCCATCGCGCTTTTGCGGGCGCGGGAAACGGTGATGGGGCCGTTCCGCGACATGCTGGCCAGTTCCGGCGTCAACGAGCAGAAATGGCGCGTCCTGCGCGTGTTGCAGGAACGCGGGCCGCTGGAGCTGAGCCAGGTCGCCGCCGAGGCCGTGCTCCTGCTGTCCAGCCTGACGCGGATGGTCGGGCCGATGGTCGAGGAAGGCCTGATCTCGCGGATGACCCCGCCCGAGGACCGCCGCAAGTCGGTGATCGCGATCACGCCGGCGGGGCTTGCGCTGGTCAACGCCCATGCTGCGGCAAGTGCAGCGATCCTGGGCCGGATCGAAGCCGAATTCGGGCGCAAGCGGCTGGAAACGCTGCTCGACCTGCTGGAGGACCTCCAGAAGCTGGACCTGCGCGGGCCACCACAAGGTGCCCCCAAGACCCGTCGTTAGGTCATGGCGGTCTTGGCGCAGGACCATCGGTTGGCAGTTTCAGGGCGGCTCCGCTACTCCTCTGCAACCCGTTGCTCCCGTCCCGTTGATCCCCTGCGTGTCTAGCCTTCGATGATCCCCGAGCCCGCCTGCTTTCTGCGCCAGCTTTTCGACCGTGCCGTCGAAGTCGCGGACCCGATGCGCTCGCTTGCCGGGGTCCTGCCCGCAAAGCCGAAAGGCCGCGTTCTGGTGATCGGCGCCGGAAAGGCCTCGGCCCGGATGGCCGAAGCGGTCGAGGCGGCCTGGGGACCGTGCGAGGGCCTTGTCATCACCCGATACGGCCATGCCCGCCCCTGCCGCGGGATCGAGATCGTCCAGGCTGCCCACCCGGTCCCCGATCAGGCCGGGGTGGACGCCACCGAAAGGATGCTGAGGCTTCTGGACACCGCCCGCGAAGGGGATTTCGTCCTTGCGCTGATCTCGGGCGGGGCCTCCGCGCTTCTTTGCGCCCCGGCCAAGGGGATGAGCCTGGCGGACAAGCAGCAGGTCAACGCGGCGCTTCTGGCTTCGGGCGCGCCCATCCTGGCGATGAATACCGTCCGCAAGCACCTGTCCCGCGTCAAGGGCGGCCAGCTTGCCGCCGCCGCCTACCCGGCAAGACTGCTGGCCCTGATGATCTCGGATGTGCCGGGCGACGATCCGGCCTTCATCGGCTCGGGCCCCACGGTCGGCGATGCCACGACGCCCGCAGAGGCCCGCGCGATCCTTGACCGCTGGCAGGTCCCGGTGCCTGCCGCGGCGCTTGCGGCGTTGCAGCACTCTGGCGTCATCCCTCCCGGCGACCCGCGCCTGTCGCGGACGGAGAACGTGATCTACGCCGCCCCCGCGCAGTCGCTGGCCGCCGCTGCCGCGTTTGCCGCGCCCGGGGCCCGCGTCCGCACCCTCGGCGACCGGATCGAGGGTGAGGCCCGCGACATCGCCCGCGACCAGGCCGTCATGGCCATTGACATCGCGTCCGGCCTTGAACCCGGCGACCGGCCGGTGCTTCTCCTCTCCGGGGGCGAACTTACCGTGACCCGCACCGGCGATGGGGTCGGGGGGCCGAATGCCGAATTCTGCCTCGCGCTCGCGCTGGCCCTGAACGGCCATCCCCGCATCCATGCCATCGCCTGCGATACCGATGGCGTCGACGGCGCGGCAGAAGTGGCGGGAGCCCTGGTCGGCCCCGACACGCTGGCGACCCCCGGCGCGGCCGAGGCGCTGGCCCGCAACGACGCCCACGGCTTCTTCGCCCGCGCCCGGGCGCAGGTGGTGACCGGCCCCACGCTGACCAATGTCAACGACTTCCGGGCGATCCTGATCCTGCCGCCGGATGGGTAAGCGTCACCCGGCCTCGCGGGTGGGGCGGGCCGGTTTCAGCGGCAGCGTGATCCGCACCGCAAGACCGCCAAGCGCGGCACTGTCCTCCAGCGCCATGGTCGCGCCGTAGGCCTTCAGAAGTTCGTTGGCGATTGCCAGACCCAGCCCTGTCCCCGGTTTCGAGGTGTCCAGCCGCGCCCCGGATCGCAGCGCCTCGTCCCGCTCCGCAACCCGTATCCCCGGCCCGTCATCCTCGACCAGCACCTCGACCCCGGTCTTGCGCCTGCGTGCCGTCAGCCGCAGTTGCGTCCGGCCCCATTTCAGGCCGTTGTCCAGCAGGTTGCCCAGCACTTCCTCGATATCCTGCGCATCCATCCGCACCATCAGACCCGGTTCGCAGTCAACCGCGAAAGCCTTGCCCTCGCGCTGGGCCATCATGCCGAAGAGCCGCGCGAAACGGTCGACCGAACGGCTCAGATCGGTGCGCGCCAGCATGGTCTCGCCGGTATTTGCCGTGCGAAGCCGCGCCAGCGATCGGGCCAGCTGGGCATCGACCCGGTCAAGCGCGTCCAGCGCCTTGCCCATGTCCTGCCCACCCTCGGCCAGAGTGTTCAGCTCGTTGCGCAGGATCGCGCTGGGGGTCTTCAGCGCATGTGCCAGATCGGCGGCCTGCCGTCGGGATCGGCCCACGATCTCGCGGTTGCGCTCCAGGAGCGTGTTGATGTCCCCGACCAGCGGCGCGACTTCTTCGGGGTAATCGGCCTCGACCAGCGCCTCGCCGCCGTCCCAGCGTTGCGCCACGTCGCGCCGCAGCCGGTCCAGCGGGCGCAGGATCGCGGCGGTCTGGAACAGTACGCTCGCCAGCCCGATCACCGACACCAGGGCAAAGGCCACCAGCAGGTTTTGCCGCAGGTCCTTCCGGTCGGCCTTCAGCTGCGCCAGAGTCTCGGCCACCGCCACCAGCCAGGTCGAGCCGTCCTCCAGCGTTATCCGCTGCCGGGCGATGCGGACCTCTTCGACGTCCGGGTTCTCGGCATCCCGCAGCACAAGAGTCGTCGGCGCGTCCTCATGGCCCGGCAGGTTGGCGCCCAACAGCGATCCCGAGGTGAAGGTCTGGCCGTCCTCGCGTGTGACCTGCCAGTAGCGCCCCGAATAGGGTGCCTGATAGGTCGGGTCGAACAGCAACTCTCCCAGCCGGGACGGGTCGTCAGCGGCATAGCTCAGCGCGACGACCACCTGCGTGTGACGTTCGACCAGCGCCCGGTCGAACCGGTCCAGCGCCTGCCGGTTGAGGTAGGAATACAACAGCAGGATGCCCACGCCCAGCGAGACCAGCGCCGACAGCCCGCCGCTGATCCACGCCCTCTGCCGCAGGGACAGCATCAGCCCCGGTCGATCATGTATCCGCGCCCGCGCATGGTCTGGATCAGGTCCGGCCCCAGTTTCTTGCGCAGGCGATTGATGAACACCGCAATCGTGTTGGAATCGCGGTCGCCGTCATATTCGTAGATGTGTTCGGACAGTTCGGTCCGCGAGATCAGCCGGCCCGCGTTGTGGACCAGATAGGACAGCACCGCCACTTCCTGCGAGGTCAGGTCGACCGGAACGCCATGCACCGAGGCCCGCCCAAGCCGGGTGTCGAACACCACGCCATCCCTCTCGAACAGCGGATTGGCCCGCCCCGAGCTGCGCCGCAGGCTGGCACGCACCCGGGCGGCAAGTTCGGGCAGATGGAAGGGCTTGGTCAGATAGTCGTCGGCGCCGGCATCCAGCCCCTCGACGCGGTCCGACCAGCCGTCGCGGGCAGTCAGGATCAGGACCGGGGTCGCCACGCCGTTGCTGCGCCATTCGCGCAGGACCGAAATCCCGTCGCGGATCGGCAGGCCGAGGTCCAGGATGATCATGTCATAGGGTTCCGTCGCGCCCATGAAGCAGGCTTCCTGGCCGTCGTTGGCGACGTCCACGATCCGGCCCTCGGCCATCAGAACTTTCTTGATCTGGTCGCACAGGACCAGCTCGTCCTCAGCAAGAAGTATGCGCATACCGACCGAGATTATCCGTCAAATGGGAAACAATTATGGCGGCGTCAGTTCTTGCCATTGCCGCCGCCGTTTCCGCCCCCGCCGCCGTTTCCGCCCCCGCCGCCGTTTCCGCCCCCGCCGCCGTTCCCGCCCCCGCCGCCGTTCCCGCCGCCGTTCCCGTTTCCGCCCCCGCCGCCGTTTCCGTTGCCCCCGGCATTGCCGTTTCCGTTCCCGGCGCCGTTCCCGGCAGGATTGCCCCGGGCGGCATTGCCCTTGCCGCCCTTGGACTTGGCGCCTGCCTTGGCGGCTGCGGCCACTTCCTTGCCGATGGCCGAGCCCTTTGCCACCTGCGCCCCCGTCCTGGCATCGATGATAAGGCTGACAAGACTGCCATCGTCCAGCTTCAGAACGATCCGGTAGAACACGCTGTCGGCCTGGAAGGCGCGGGCCTCGACGGGCTCGCCTCCGGTCTGGCGGGACACGGACTGGAGCACCTGCTTCAGGCCAAGCATCCCCTGCTCGCGCACGACCCGACGCAAATCCGCCCCGTCCAGCTCGCGCATGCCTGACGCAAGAGCCTGGCCGCAGAGGGCAAGCAAGGCCACACACAGAAGGGCGCGCTTCAACATCATGGCCGCAGTCTATCCAATTCTGGATGAACCCAAAATGAACATCCGGTTTCTGCCCGGTTAAAGGCGGATGGTGTCTTGTTCTTCCGTGGGTTGCGAAACGATGCCGGGATTCGGCTGTGTTTCGGTTCCAGTCCGACTGTAATCCCCGCGACCGGAGAGCCCCTCCAAGGTCGCGCCCAGCAAGAAGGTTTCATCCATGACCAAACCAGCCATTCGGGTCCTGCGGGCCTGTTCACTGACCATCGCTCTGCTCGGCTCGGTCGCTGTCGTCTCGGCGGTTTCCCTGCCGGACATGGCCTTTGCGAAATCCGGCAACGATGGCGGCAACGGCAACGGCGGAGGCAACGGCAACGGTAACGGCGGCGGAAAAGGCAACGCCGGCGGGAACGGAAACGGCAACGCAGACGGCGGCAACGGCAACGGCGGGGCCAACGGCAAGTCCGTCGAAAAGTCGGGGGCGAAGCCCGTCAAGGCAGACACCGCGCTCAAGACGACAAAGGCAAGGACGCCGATCGACGACCTTGGCCTGAAGCCGTCGGAACTTGGTGCCCTGAACGCCGCGCGCGCCAATCCGAACGCGCTGAAGAATGCCGCACCCAATTCGCGGGTCGGTCGGATCGCCGCCTACCGTGACGCCGTGCTGGAAGGGCGGGAACTGGAGGCGGAACTGCAAGAGAAAACCGCACTTTTCGAATCGATGACGCCGCCCGACCGCGAGATCGCCGAGATCGAGGGCGCGCTTGAGGCGGCGCGGACCGATGTCGACGTCAAGGCCGACGAGGTCGCGCGTCTGGAAGCCGAACTTGCCGAGGCCGGCGGCGAGGATGCCGCTCTCCAGGACCAGCTTGACGCGGCCCGCGAGGCGCTGACAGCCGCCCAGGCCGCCGAGGATGGGCTGGAGGCCGAGCTGGCCGATGCCCAGGCCTATGCCCAGCTTGAAGCCGAGATCGCCGAGCTGGAAACCCGCGTCGAAGCGCAGCCCGAAGTCGAACGCTCGCTGCTGGAAGCCGCGGCCAACAAGCCGGTGACCGACGCGGTCGAAGCTGCGGTGAAGAAACTGCTCGGGCTGTAACCGTCCCGGACTCCGAAGGCCGCGACCTCAGACTGCCGTCCGGTCGCGGCCTTTTCCTGTCCGCAGCCCTTACCTGTCCTTTGTCCGGCGATCAACGTCGAGGCGGAGCCGTGAAACGCAAAGGGCCCCCCGTTTGACCGGGTGGCCCTTTGGTGCCGGGTATCGCGGTTTCAGGTGGCAAAGGCCCGTTTGGCAACACGGTCCAGCGTAACGACAACATCCTCGATCGGCGGGAACCGCCGCAATTCGGATGAGAAGAAGGTCGTCGACTTCCTGGGCGCAGGTCGGGAAACGACCGCGTCAACCGCGCGCAATTCCGCGGTCAGATGCAAACGAGCCTGGTCTGTCGTCGCGCTCGGCATGATCAACCCCCATTGATCCTGTCTGTCGGCAGCCTTTCCACCGGGTTTGCGACTCGGCTTCTGGTCAGCTTGCAATAGAGTTGGTTAACCAGCCGCGAACCCTGCGTTCATTTTCGGTTCATCTTCCCGCCGTCCGTGGCGGTGCCAGGGCATGCGGCCCTGCTGCAAGAGCCAGCAGTTCGCGCGCGCCCCGGGCACGGGTTTCGGTCACGGGGCAGACCGACCGGCGGCTTTTCATCCGGTGGCCATCGCGTCAGACGCTCTTCGTTCCCTTCGGTCCTCATCGCCTCGCACCCGCGACGCGAAAAGGCCGTCGAGCCAAGAGAAGCCGAAGACGCCCGACAAGCCGCGGCGGACCCGCGCGCCCGGCTGGCTGGACAAGCCCGACCTTGGCCTGACGCCTCTGATCCGGGCCGCTGCGGGCCCCGGGCTTGCCGCAGAAGCGGTTAACCAACCCTGAACGCCCACGGCCAAGGCATTGATTTCCTTCAAGTCGTAGATCTGTTCGCGCGTGGACACACTTGCTGCTCCTTCGACCGGGCCAAGGCCGGGTCCTCCTTTGCATGGTCCCGCAGGGCCGGGTCATGCCCGATCCGGGCCTTGTCCTGCCGGGTGCTGACCTGCCTCTCCGTCGGGCCTGATGAGGCCATCACTCCTTGCGCTTCCGCACCGCTGCCCTGTATGCGGGGTATGGGCCGCCGGACGGGCGGGGTTCGATGGCTTTCCGCCCCCCTCCACGATGCCGGCTGGCCGGGCATGGGTGCGCACCTCGCCCGGGGGCGGGACTTTTCAGGGATGAAGGACGCATGACTGGCGACGAGACGGCGACAAGGCGGGACCAGGGGCGGTTGCCGCACCCGGCCCACCGCCTGTCCGTCGCGCCGATGATGGACTGGACGGACCGGCACTGTCGCGTCTTTCACCGCCAGATGACCCGCCGCGCGATGCTTTATACCGAGATGGTGACCGCGCCCGCCATCGTCCACGGGCCCAAGTCCCGGCTGCTGGACCATTCCCCCGTCGAACACCCCGTCGCCTTGCAGCTCGGCGGCTCCGACCCGCGCGAACTGGCCGAGGCGACCCGCATCGCCAATGCCTGGGCCTATGACGAGGTCAACCTCAACTGCGGCTGCCCCTCGGACCGGGTGCAGTCGGGCTGCTTCGGCGCGGTGCTGATGGAGCAGCCGCAGCTGGTCGCCGACTGCGTCCGGGCGATGCAGGGCGAAACCGACAGCCCGGTCACGGTCAAATGCCGGATCGGCGTGGACGACCAGGACCCCGAAACCGTCCTGCCGCGGTTCATCGAGACCATCGCCGGGGCAGGGGTCCGCCACATCATCATCCACGCCCGCAAGGCCTGGCTGCAGGGCCTTTCGCCGAAGGAAAACCGCGAGATCCCGCCTCTGGACCATGGCCTTGTCCTGCGGATGAAGGCGCGCTTCCCGGACCTCACCATCTGCATCAACGGCGGGATCACCAGCCTTGCCCAGGCGAGGGCCTTTCTGGACGCGGGCCTGGACGGGGTCATGGTCGGACGCGCCGCCTATCACGACCCGGCCTCGGTCCTGATCGGGGCCGATGCGCTCTGGGACGAGGATTTCGCGCCCGATCCGGTCGAGGTCGTCGACGCCATGCGGCCCTACATCGCCGACCACCTTGCTGCGGGGGGCAGGCTGCACCAGATCACCCGGCACATGCTGGGCCTGTTCACCGGCCGCCCCGGCGCGCGCGGCTGGCGGCGCGTGCTGTCAGAGCAAGCCTCCCGCGACGGGGCAGGGCTCGAGGTTCTGGACGCGGCGCTTGCCGAGGTTCAGGCCAGGGCCGCCTGACGCGGGATCATCCGCGACAGGACCAGCGCGATCAGCCCGCAGACCGCGATGGCCGCCAGCATCGGCGTGACCGTCCCGTCAAGGAACGGCCCGGCCGCCGCCACCAGCACCCCCGCCGCGACCATCTGCATCGTGCCGCCCAGCGACGAGGCAAGGCCTGCGATCTCGCCATGCTCTTCCAGCGCCTGCACCTGCGCCGTGGGCAGGATCACGCCCAGGAAGATGTTGCCTATGAACAGCGTGCTCATCGTCACCGGCAGGCTTGCCAGCCCGGCAAGCGCCAGGCCGAAACCCGCAAAGGTCGCCAGCGCAAAGCCCACCGTCGCACCGGCGATCATCCGCAACGTCCTCAGCCGCCGCGACAGGGGCGAGGCGAATTGCGAGGCCGCGAAGAAGCCGATCGCATTGACCGCGAAGGCGAAGGAGAACTGCGTGGGCGTCAGCCCGAACTGGTCGCGATAGACGAAGGCGGCGCTGGCGATGAAGACGAAGAAGCTGGCGAAGGCGAAGCCCGCAAGGAAGGTCATCACCATGAACCCCCGGTCGGCCAGCAGGACGCGCGTCCCTGCCAGCGTGCCGGACAGGTCGAACCGCTGCCGGTTGGCGTCGGTCAGCGTCTCGGGCAGTGCGAAATGGATCAGGAAGAAGCTCGCGACCGCCGCCGCCAGCAGCGCCAGGAAGATCAGCCGCCAGTCCCCCAGCGCCAGCAGGCCCGCGCCGGACAGGGGCGCGAGCAAGGGCGAGACGGCGATCACGATCATGATCGTGGACATCATCCGCGTCGCCTGCGGCCCGGTCGCCAGGTCGCGGATCACCGCGCGCAGCACCACCATGTTCGCCGCCCCGCCCAGCCCCTGCACCATCCGCCCGGCGATCAGCCAGCCGATCGAGGGCGCCAGCGCGCAGATCACCGTGCCGGTGATGAACAGCGCCAGCCCGGCGTAGAGCGGCGGCTTCCGCCCGGCCTGATCGGCCCAGGGCCCGTAGGCCAGCTGCGCCAGGCCGAAAGTGACGAAATAGCCCACGATCGTCCATTGCACCGCCTGCTGGTCCACGCCAAGATCGCGGCCGATTTCCGGCATCGCAGGCAGATACATGTCGATGGCAAAGGGCCCGACCGCGGCCACCAGGCCAAGGATGACCGACATCAGCGTCAGGGAAACGGGGCGGGACATGGGAGATTCTCCTTGGGCAGGCGGGCTGCATACCACCTGGTATCTTCTGTCGCCAGATCGGAAATCATGACCCCTCCGGCAGGTCGTGCCATGCCGGGGCCGGTTCCGGTCGCATCGCCTCTGGCGGCCCCTGCGCCCAAGGGCTATGCCTCGGGGGCGCATTCCAAGGTGACACATGCCCGACCTTTCCCTGCTTCTGCCGATGATCGCCGCGCTGGTGGTGATCGGTGCCCTTGCCGGAGTGATCGGCGGGCTTCTGGGCGTGGGCGGCGGGATCGTGCTGGTCCCGGCCTTCTTCTACGCCTTCGGCCACCTCGGCTATGGCGGCAGCCAGCTGATGCAGGTCTGTGTGGCGACCTCGATGGCCACCATCGTCGTCACCTCGCTGCGTTCGGTCTCGGCGCACAACCGCAAGGGCGCCGTTGACTGGGAGGTGCTGAAGACCTGGGGCCCGACGCTGGTGATCTCGGCCGCCATCGGCACCTTTGTCGCCGGCAAGGTTTCGTCCCTGACCCTGCAAGCGGTGTTCGGCGCACTGGCGGGGCTTGCCGGGCTGTGGATGGCCTTCGGGCGCGACCACTGGCGCCTTGGCGCGGCGATGCCCGGTCAGCCCGTGCGCAGCGCGCTGGCCGGAGCGGTCGGCTTCTTCTCGGCGATGATGGGGATCGGCGGCGGCACCTTCGGCGTGCCGCTGATGACGCTTTACGCCATGCCGATCCACCGTGCGGTCGCCACCGCCTCGGGGTTCGGCGTGCTGATCGCGGTGCCTTCGGTCCTCGGTTTCCTGTTCCTCCCCGTCGCCGAGGCGCCCCCTTGGACGATCGGAGCCGTCAACCTTCCCGCCTTCCTGGTCGTCATCGGCACGACGCTCCTGACCACGCCCCTGGGCGTGCGCCTTGCCCATGCGATGAACCCCAGGCCGCTGAAACGCGCCTTCGCGGTGTTCCTGACACTGGTCGCGCTGAACATGCTGCGCAAGGTCGTGGGATGGTAGGGCCGGGCTGGCAGCGGATCGGCCCCCACCCGGCCATCGCCGCCTGGGCAAAGGCTGCGCGCGCCGCGGCACTGGACGTCCTCGCCGCCACGACCGAGACCTGGCGCTGCGGCGGCACCTGGTTCGTCGGCGTCGATGCCCTGCCAAATGCGCCGGACGGGTCCATCGACGGCACCGCCTTCCCCTGGGTGGCCCTGCCGCTTGCGCCCGAACCCCTGCACCGCGCCCAGCTTTCCGTGATCCGCCCCGGCTACCCGCAACCTTCGCCCGAGGAAACCCCCGCCGCCTTCGCCTTCCGCCGCGACCGCGACGCCGCGCATCTCGACGGCCTCCTGCCCATCGGCCCGGACAAGCGGCGCATGGTCAAGGAGCCCCACGCCTGGATCCTCGGCCTGCCGCTGAACGACACCGCCGCCGCGCCGCTGACAGTGTGGGAGGGCAGCCACGACATCCTCCGCGCAGCCCTGCTCGAGGCCCTGAACCCCCACCCGCCCGAAACCTGGGGCGACATCGACATCACCGAAGCCTATCAGGCCGCCCGCAAGGACATCTTCGCCACCTGTCGCCGGATCGAGCTGCACGCGAAACCCGGCGAAGCCACGCTCCTCCACCGCCTCACGCTGCACGGCGTGGCACCGTGGAAACCGGACGACCGCGCACCCCGCGAAGGCCGGATGATCGCCTACCTTCGTCCGCAATTTACGACCGTTCACCAGTGGCTCACCGCCCCCTGATCCTGCTCTTTTCGCAAATACTCTGGGGGTCCGGGGGTGAAACCCCCGGCCGGAGCCAAGCGGGCGAAGTCCCGCGCAGGCGACCCGAAAGGAACGTGCCGTCAGGCACTCGATGTGATCAGCGCTCCAGCCGGGCCAGCCGACCGCCGCGGCGCTTCTGCAATCGCGGCGCGCGGGCGGGCAGTTCGGCCATCACCGCGGCCCGCTCCTCGTGGCTCAGCTTCGACCACCGGCTGATCTCGTCGATGGTGCGATAGCAGCCGACGCAGATGCGCTCCTCGGGGTGCACCACGCAGAGCTTCACGCAGGGGCTGGCGATCTCGTCGCGCTTCCAGACATCGTCCTTCAAGCCTGCTCACCCCGCCCCATATGCGCCATCCGGTCCAGCGCGCCTTGCAGGATATAGCCCGCCGCCACCTGATCGATCACCTCTTTCCGACGCTTCCGCGACGTATCCGCCTCCAGCAGTGCCCTTTCTGCCGCAACCGTGGACAGACGCTCGTCCCAATAACAGATCGGCAGGGCGGTCAGCTTCTCCAGATTGCGCGCAAAGGCCTGGGTCGCCTGCACCCGGGGCCCCATGGACCCGTCCATGTTCAAGGGCAGCCCCAGCACGATCCCCGCCGCGCCCCGCGCCTGCAGAAGCGCCAGCAGGCGGCCCGCGTCTATGGTGAACTTCTCGCGCCGGATCACCTCGACGGGTGTCGCCACCTGGCGGCGCAGGTCGGACAGCGCGACACCGATGGTCTTGTCGCCAAGATCGAGGCCCGCAATGGCCCGCATCGGGGGCAGGGCGGCGACAAACTCCTCGACCGATGCGCAGATCACGGGTTCAGCCCGCTTTCCACCGCCGCCTGCCGCAGGAAGGACAGCTCTGCCGGACGGCCCTGGAACTTCGCTTTCGCCTCGTCGTAGATCTTCTGCGCCTCGGGCAGGCGTTCCAGGACGGTCAGCGAGCGGATCAGCCGGTTCCAGTCCTCGACCGACCCGCCCTCGGTCGCCAGCCGGTCCGACAGTCGCGCCACCATTCCCTCGATCATCGCCTGCCGGTCTTCCGGGCTCATCTCGCCCGCCGCCGCCATATCCGCGCTGCTCGGGCCGGGGGCAGAAGCGGCCGCCGGCGGGGCATAGCGCAACCCCGCCAGTTCCGCGACAGTCCCGATCCGCTCGCGGATCGAGGCCGTCCACGGCGCCGCAGGATTTCCACCCTCGGCCAGCGGGCGCCAGAACTGGAAGGCGCGGTCGAAACGGCCACCCTGCACGAACATCTCGCCCACCAGATAACGCGCCAGCTCGTTGCTCATGTCCGCCTGCAGGCTGCGGCGCAGCGCGGCTTCGGCCTCGGGCGAGACATAGCCATCCGCTTCCGCCACCAGCGCCAGCGCCAGATTGGCATGGTCGGCAGAGGTCGCGGCATCTCCCAGGACGGCCAGGAGCCGCTCTTGCACCCGCACCGCTTCCTGTCGCTGCCCGGCTTCGAAGGCCGTGCGGAATCGGCGGCGGAGCGTCTCGGGATCGCTGATCCCGGCCAGCTCGGCAGCCAGCCGGTCGTCAAGCGCCGCATCGCGCACCCGCCCGATCCCTTGCAACTCGGCCTCTTGCGAGCGTCGCCCGGCGATCCGCGCATCCAGGTCGGCCAGTCTGGCCTCAAGCGCCATGTCCGGGTATCCGGGCGCGCCCAGCACCCAATATGCCGCAAGGGCACCGGGCAGCGTGATCGCAAGGATCAGCGCCACCAGCACGGATTTCGACACCGCGGCGGCTGGCCGCGTCTCGGCCGCATGGCGTGCCCGGTCCGCGTCCAGCACGCGCTTGCCGATTTCCGCCCGCAGTCGCGCGGCCTCGTCCGGCCCGATCGTGCCCCGTTGCAGGTCGCGCTCGACTTCGGCCAGCTGGTCCCGGTAGACGCCCAGGTCGGCATCGGAACCCGTGTCCTTGTCGGACGAACGGCGCATCGCCGCGATCAGCACGGATGCGACAAGGGCCGCCAGTGCCGCCGCGACAGCCCAGAACAGCCAAACTGACATTGCCTGCATCGAAACCCCGCTTGGTCCGCTTCGACATAGTCGTTTCGCCGCGCCCGAGAAAGGGGCATTCCGCCGCATCACCGCACGGGGGGCGGCCGCCTGCCCGGACCGCAAGCGGCGACCATGTCGCAATTTTCCCGATTGTGCCGCTGATGGGTCTGGCTGTAAGCCACAACTCATCCAAGACATGGCTGCCGGACCTGTCTGGCAGCCCCCGTCCGACAAGAGGCCCCGATGAAGCGCTATTCGGTCTTTGCCATCGCCCGCGAAGCGATCCGCTACCACATGGGCTGGGAACGCGCCTGGGCCTCGCCGGAACCGAAAGCGTCCTATGACGCGATCATCGTGGGTGCCGGGGGCCACGGGCTGGCCACCGCCTATTACCTTGGCAAGAACTACGGCATCACCAATGTCGCGGTGATCGAAAAGGGTTGGCTCGGCGGCGGCAACACCGGCCGCAACACCACGATCATCCGTTCCAATTATCTCCAGGACCCTTCGGCCGCGATCTACGAGAAAGCCCGCAGCCTGTACGAGACGCTGAGCCAGGAGCTGAATTACAACGTCATGTTCTCGCCGCGCGGCCTTCTGATGCTGGCCCAGACCCATCATGAGGTGCGGGGCTATCTGCGCACGGTGCATGCCAACGCCCTGCAAGGCGTGCAGACCGAATGGATCAGCCCCCAGCGCGTGAAGGAACTGGTCCCGATCATCAACATCGACGGCCCGCGCTATCCGATCCTCGGCGCGCTGTATCAGGCGCGCGGCGGCACCGCCCGGCACGACGCCGTCGCCTGGGGCTATGCCCGGGCGTGCAGCGCGATGGGGATGCACATCATCCAGAACTGCGAAGTCAAGGGCGTGCGGTCAGAAAACGGCAATGTCACCGGCATCGACACCACGCGCGGCTTCATCGGTTGCAAGAAGCTGGGCATCGTCGTCGCCGGCCACTCCGGCCAGCTGGCCGAGATGGCGGGCTTCCGCCTTCCGATCGAGGCCGTCGCCCTTCAGGCTCTCGTTTCCGAACCGATCAAGCCCTGCATGGACGTGGTCGTGATGGCCAACACCGTCCACGGCTACATGTCGCAATCCGACAAGGGCGAGATGGTGATCGGCGGCGGCACCGACGGCTTCAACAACTATACCCAGCGCGGCAGCTTCCACCACATCGAGGAAACCCTGCGCGCGCTGGTGGAAACCTTCCCGATCATCAGCCGCCTGAAGATGCTGCGCCAATGGGGCGGGATCGTGGACATGACCGGCGACCGCTCACCCATCATCTCGAAGACTCCGCTGGGCAACTGCTTCATCAACTGCGGCTGGGGCACCGGCGGGTTCAAGGCGATCCCCGGGTCGGGCTGGGCGATGGCCGAGCTGATGGCCAAGGGCGAACCCGGGCCGCTGGCCGAAGACTTCAACATGTGGCGTTTCAAGGAAGGCCGGTTCATCGACGAATCCGTCGCGGCCGGGGTGGCGCATTGATGGCAAGGGTTTCATTGAAGGACTTTGTGGCCGAGACACTTAAAGCCATCTCGGAGGGCGTCGCAGAGGCACAGGATCACTCTAGGAAGTCTGCGGGAATTCCTATCGGTCTCCATAGCGTTGGTGATGAACGTGTGAAGGCGGGTGAACAGCTAGTGAAGTTCACAGTCTCCATTCAGGCTGAGAAAACGGCTGAAAGGACCACTACCGGCTCAATCGGGGCAACATTGATTTCGGTTGTGAGTGGAAAGGTAGATGCATCTGCCGCTTCGGCATCCAATGAAGCCAGTGTCCATTCTGTTGAGTTCTCGGTGCCGATGTATTTCGACTCGCGCTGGAAAAATGAGGGAAAGTGATATGCTCACGCTTGAATGCCCCTGCTGCGGCGTCATGGCCGACGAAACCGAGCTTTCCCCCGGCTACGAGGCGCATCTGAAGCGTTTCGGCCCCGGCTCCAGCCCCGAGGAATTCGAGGCCTACATGTTCGCCCGCAAGAACCCCAAGGGCGTCCACTTCGAACGCTGGCGGCATACCTACGGCTGCGGCAAGTGGTTCCTTGCCGCCCGCTGCACCGCCACGCTGGAGGTGTTCGGAACCTACCCCGCGCAGGTCTCCGAGCCCCCCGCCGACATCATCGCGAAGATCCAGGCCCGCCGCCCCGGCTGGCAGCCTGACGGAAAGGCCCCGAAATGAGCACGCGTCTTGCCAGGGGCGGCCGGTTGATCGACCGGACCGCGCCCGTCGAATTCACCTTCAACGGCAAGCGGTTCCGGGGTTATCAGGGCGATACGCTGGCCGCCGGCTTGCTGGCCAATGACCAGGTGCTGGTCGGCCGCAGCTTCAAGTATCACCGCCCGCGCGGCATCGTCGCCTCGGGACCGGAGGAGCCGAACGCTCTGGTGAACCTCGGCTCCGGCGCGCGGCTGGAACCGAACCAGCGCACCACGACGACGGAACTATTCGACGGTCTGGAATGCACCTCGCAGAACCACTGGCCGAGCCTCGAGTTCGACGTGGGCGTGGTGAACAACTACGCCGCCCGGTTCATGCCCGCGGGCTTCTACTACAAGACCTTCATCCATCCGCGCCCGGCGTGGAAGCACCTGTTCGAGCCCTTCATCCGCCGCGCTGCCGGTCTGGGGAAGGCTCCGACCACGGGCGACGCCGACCGCTATGAGCAGGCCTATGCCTTCTGCGACGTGCTGGTGATCGGGGCCGGGGTTGCGGGTCTGAAGGCCGCGCAGGCCGCTGCCGACAAGGGCCACCGCGTGATCCTTCTGGAACAGCAGCCGACCCTCGGCGGCCGCGCCCCGGTGGATCAGGCGCAGGTGGACGGCCAGCCCGTCGAGGCCTGGCTGTCGGCGATGGAATCCGACCTCGCGGCCCGCGACAACGTGACCATCCGCACCCGCACCTGCGGCTTCGGCGTCTATGACCACGGCTATGTCCTGGCCGACGAACGCGTCGCCGATCACACGCCCGGCGACGGGCGGCCGAAACACCGGCTCTGGCGCATCCGGGCGGGGCGCATCGTCTCGGCCACCGGGGCGATCGAACGCCCGCTGTCCTTTGCCGGAAACGACATCCCGGGCGTCATGCTTGCCTCGGCGGTGCGCGACTATGTGGTGAACTACGCGGTTTCCCCCGGCGACCGCACCGTGATCGTCACCAACAACGACAGCGCCTACCAGACGGCGCTGACGCTGAAGGCAGCGGGCCTCGACGTGCCCGCCATCCTCGACGCCCGCGAGGCCGCTGACGGGGCGCTGCCGCAGGCCGCCCGCGCCGCCGGCATCCGCGTCCTGACCGGCAAAGCCATCGCCAGGGTCAAGGGCACGAGGCGCGTCACCGGCGTCGCCATCTGCGCCCAGGCCGGGGAAGGGGCCGTGCAAGAGGAAATCGCCTGCGAGGCCGTCGCCATGTCCGGTGGCTGGTCCCCCGTCGTCCATCTGTGGAGCCATTGCGGCGGCAAACTTCTCTGGGACGAGACCCTCTCCGCCTTCATCCCCGACCCCGCCCGGCCGCCGCTGAACCACGACGGCAGCGCGATGGTGGAATGCGTGGGCGCGGCTGCCGGAGACCTCGACCTCACCGGCCAACCCGTCGCCATCCCGCCCGTCTGGGTCATGCCGCAGGGCGCGCCGATCCAGTTGCGGTCGAAGATGTGGCTCGACTACCAGAACGACGTGAAGGTCAGCGACGTCGAACTGGCCTCCCGCGAGGGCTATGTCTCGGTCGAACATACCAAGCGCTACACCACGCTCGGCATGGCCACCGATCAGGGAAAGCTCAGCAACATCAACGGTCTAGCCGTGCTTGCTGAGACTTTGGGTCAAGAGATCCCGCAGGTCGGCACCACCACCTTCCGCCCGCCCTACACGCCCGTCACCATCGGCGCGCTGGCCGGCGAGGCGCGGGGCGAGATCTTCCAGCCCCTGCGCAAGACGCCCATGCACGCGGCGCATGAAAAGGCCGGCGCCTATTTCGAACCCGTCGGCCTCTGGCGCCGCCCCTATTGCTTCCCGCGTCCGGGCGAGACGCATGAACAGGCCGTCCACCGCGAGGTGCTGAACACACGACAGAACCTCGGGCTGCTGGACGCCTCGACCCTGGGCAAGATCATCGTCAAGGGCCCGGATGCGGGCCGCTTCCTCGACATGCTCTACACCGGCGTCATGTCCACGCTGCCCGTGGGCAAGTGCCGCTATGGGCTGATGTGCAACGAGCAGGGCTTCCTGATCGACGATGGCGTCGTCGCACGGATCGACGAGGAGACCTGGCTTTGCCACACCACCAGCGGAGGGGCCGACCGCATCCACGCCTGGATGGAGGACTGGCTGCAATGCGAATGGTGGGACTGGCAGGTCTATACCGCCAACGTCACCGAGCAGTATGCGCAGGTCGCCGTGGTGGGGCCGAACGCGAGGAAACTGCTGCAAGTCCTGGGCGGGATGGAGGTTTCCAAAGAGGCGCTGCCCTTCATGCAATGGGCCGACGGCACGTTGGCGGGCTTCCCGGTCCGGGTCTACCGGATCAGCTTCTCGGGCGAACTCAGCTATGAAATCGCCGTCCCCGCCAGCCACGGCGCGGCCTTCTGGGCGGCCTGCAATGAGGCCGGGAAGGCCCTGGGCGCGATGCCCTACGGCACCGAGGCGCTGCACATCATGCGGGCCGAGAAGGGCTTCATCATGATCGGGGACGAGACCGACGGCACCGTGATCCCGCAGGACCTGGGCCTCGATTGGGCGATCTCGAAGAAGAAGGCTGACTATCTGGGCAAGCGCGGGCAGGAACGCACCTTCCTTGCCAGCCCCGACCGCTGGAAACTGGTGGGGTTCGAGACGCTGGACGGCTCGGTCATCCCCGATGGCGCCTACATCATCGCCGAAGGGGTCAACGCCAACGGCCAGCGCAACACGCAAGGCCGCGTGACCTCGACCTACTATTCGCCCACCCTGAAACGCGGCATCGCGATGGGGCTTCTGAAGCACGGCCCCGCCCGCATGGGTGAGGTGGTGGAGTTCAACACCGCCGCCGGCGGCACGGTGAAGGCCCGCGTCCGCGATACGGTCTTCTACGACAAGGATGGGGAGAAGCAGAATGTCTGAACCGGTCAGCGCCCTGAACGGCGCCAGCTTCCAGGGCTTTGCCACCATCCGCGAGATCGGCCCCCTGGGCATGATAACCTTGCGCGCCAAGGGGCTGAAATCGCTGGACAAGGCGATCAAGGCCGTGACCGGCACCAAGGTCCCGGCCCAGCGGCGCATCGAGATCAAGGGCGAACACGCCTGCGGCTGGATGAGCCCGGACGAATACCTGCTGCTCCTGCCTTACGCCGAGGTCGGTGCGGCGCTTACGAAGATCGCCAAGGCGCTGGCCGGAGAGCACCATCTTGCCGTCGATGTCTCGGACGCGCGTGCGGTGTTCCGCATCGAGGGCGACAGGGCCGATCAGGTGCTGCGCAAGCTGATGCCGGTCGATTTCGACCGGCTGGAACCGGGCGAGCTGCGCCGCAGCCGCGCGGCCCAGGTCGCTGCGGCGATCTGGAAGCAGGATCAAGGCTTTACGCTGGTCTGCTTCCGTTCGGTCGCGGCCTATGTCATGGGCCTTCTGACCCATTCGGCGCAACCGGGCAGCGAGCTTTAGCGGCCACACCCTTCCGCGCCCGGTCCGGCATCGGAACCGGGCTGCCGCCGGGGCGTTATCTCCGGCGCTTGCCCTTGACCTTCCCGTGTCGAACCCTCTTATTCGTGGCAAGCAACCAACAGGAGCTTCCCATGGCCTTTACCCTTCCCGATCTGCCCTATGCCCATGACGCGCTCGCGCCCCTCGGCATGTCGAAGGAGACGCTGGAATATCACCACGACCTCCACCACAAGGCCTATGTCGACAACGGCAACAAGCTGATCGCCGGCACCGAGTGGGAGAACAAGTCGCTCGAGGATATCATCCGCGGCACCTATCAGGCCGGCGCGGTGGCCCAGAACGGCATCTTCAACAACGCCTCGCAGCACTGGAACCACAACATGTTCTGGACCTGGATGGCCCCGGGCGAGAACAAGAAGATGCCCGGTGCGCTGGAAAAGGCGCTGACCGAAAGCTTCGGCTCCGTGCAGAAGTTCAAGGACGACTTCGCCGCCGCTGGAGTGGGACAGTTCGGCTCGGGCTGGGCCTGGCTGGTCAAGGACAAGGACGGCAGCCTGAAGGTCACCAAGACCGAAAACGGCGTGAACCCCCTGTGCTTCGGGCAGACCGCGCTTCTGGGTTGCGATGTGTGGGAGCACAGCTATTACATCGACTTCCGCAACAAGCGTCCGGCCTACCTGACGAACTTCCTGGAAAAGCTGGTGAACTGGGAAGCCGTCGCCGCCGGCCTCTGATCCGGCCAGGATCCCGGAAATCATCTTTCGAAGGCCCGCAACGCAAGCTGCGGGCCTTTTGCTATCGAAGCGCCTCGGCCAGCGCGGCCTCCAGCGCGGCCACATCCGGCACCACCCGGAAATGCCGCCTCAGCGAGGCATCGGCAAAGCCTTCCGCGATCACATGGTCGATCAACCCCACCAGCGGCTGCCAGTAGCCCGCGACATCCAGCAGCAGGATCGGCTTGCCGTGCAGCCCGATCTGCGCCCAGGTCAGCACCTCGAAGAACTCGTCCAGCGACCCCGCGCCCCCCGGCAGCACCACCACGGCGTCCGAGTTCATGAACATCACCTTCTTGCGCTCGTGCATGTCCTCGGTGACGACCATGGCGCTGCGGTCCCGTTCCACCCGTTCCCGGCCCAGAAGATGCACCGGGATCACCCCCAGTTTCGCCCCCGTGCAAGCCTTCGCAACCTCGCCCATCAGCCCCACGTCGCCCGCGCCGAACACCAGCCGCCAGCCGTTGCGCGCCAGCATTTCGCCGGTCGCGCGGGCCGCGCTGGCATGGTCGGGATTCCGGCCCGGACGCGAGCCGCAAAAGACGCAGACGGAACGTGGGGACATGACAGGGTCCTGAAAAGGGTTGCTTTGCCCCGTCATATAGAGATTCCTGATCACAAGAAATGCAAGGCGGCGGGAAGCGCCGGGGGAGACGGGGATGTCGACATTCGGGGCCTTGGACCGTGGGACAAGGGTTGCCATCCTGCTTCTGGGCGGGGCGGCACTGGCCGGGATCGGCTACCTCGGCTGGCAGATGACCCGGCCCGCGCCCCAGGCCGAGACAGCGGCCGAAGCCCCGGCAGAGGCGCAGGCGCCGACTGCCGCCTCGCCTGCACCTTCGACCGTCGCTGCAACCGATACCACCGCCGCTGATCCGGTTGGCGCCGCCGCCGCGCCGGAAACGGCCGCCCCCGCACCTGCCGATCCCGTGCCGACACCCGCGCCAAGGATCGACACCTGGCGGGTTGCCGCCGATGGCGAGGCGGTCGTCTCGGGCAGCGCCGCCCCCGGCGCGACGGTGGATGTCGTCGTCGACGAGGTGACCGTCGCCAGCGGCAAGGCCACCGCCTCGGGCGAGTTCGCCATCCTCTTCTCGCTTGCGGCGAACCCCAGACCCAGCCTGATGTGGCTGTCGATGACGCTGCCCGGCCAGCCTGCCGTGGCCTCGGCCGAACTGGTCGCACTGGGGCCGATCGCGGGGCCAGAACCGGATCAGGCCCCCACCGCCACGGCCCCCGCCGGCACCGAGGTCGCCGCAGAGGACCCTGCCGCACCTCCGGCTCTCCTGTTGTCGCAGGAGGGTGCGGTGGTCCTTCAGGATCCGGCCGCTGCCGAGCCGGTTGCGGAAGGCCCCGGCGGGCCGGCCGTTTCGGTGATGATCGACACGATTTCCTACACGCCGGACGGTGCGGTGCAGATCGGAGGCCGCGGGACGGGCGGGGCCGCGCTCCGGCTTTACCTTGACAATGTCGAGCAGCGGAGCCTGCGGGTTTCCCAGGCCGGAACCTGGCTGACGACGCTCCCGGATACTCCGCCCGGCATCTACACCCTGCGCGTCGACCAGCTGGATGCCTCGGGCAAGGTCACCTCACGCTTCGAGACGCCCTTCAAGCGTGAAACGCTGGAGGCGCTGGCCGCAGTTGCCCAGGCAGAAACACCTGCGCCCGCCGCGCAGGATGCCGCCGCCGCGCCGACCGAAGCCCCGGCGCAACCGGCTCCGGCGGAACCTGCCGCCGCTGCAGACCTGGCGTCGGCAGGGCCTGCCGCCGTGGCGCCCGGCGCCGAGGACGCGGCACAGCCCGAAGTCGCCGCCGCCGACCTCGCCTCAGCCGCCCCCGCCCCCGCTGCACCCGAGGCACCCGCTGCGCCGCAGCCGGATTCCGTCGCCGCGGCCCCCGCGCCTGTCACCGTCACTGTCCAGCCGGGCTTCACCCTCTGGGGCATCGCGCAGGAACGCTATGGCAAGGGGGTGCTGTATATCCAGGTGTTCGAGGCCAACCGCGACAAGATCAAGAACCCCGACCTGATCTATCCGGGTCAGGTCTTTTCGGTGCCCGATCCGGCGCCTTCGCCCTGACCGCCGTCGCGCCGGTTCGAACAGGCGGCCAGCACGTCGGGATGGTCGCAGCAGCAATGGTTCAGCACATAGGCGATGGTCACGCCGATGCCGCGCGCATCCACGCTGTAAAAGACATTCCGCGCCACCTTGCGCGACCGTATCAGCCCCGCCTGCTCCAGCGCAGACAGGTGAAACGACAGCCGCGGGGCCGCGATCCCCAGCGCCTCGGCGATCTGCCCTGCGGCCATGCCCTCTTCGCCTCGCGAGGTCAGCAGCCGGATCAGGTCCAGCCGCGTCTCGTGCGCAAGGGCCGACAGAGCGGCGAGGGCTTTACTTCGGTCCATGGTTCAACTATTCACGAAGCGTTGAAATGACATTACCCCAAGCACGACCGCCGCGCAACGCCGTTGGCGGGCCAGGACAAGAGATGCGCCGCACCACCTCGACCGCGACTTCCGCCGATGCCGGCACCGCCCGCTTTCCGGCTACCACCACGATCCGTCGGGTCATGCCCTACCTCTGGCCCCGGGGTCAGGCCTGGGTGAAGCGCCGCGTCGTCATCGCACTTCTGTTCCTCCTCGCGGCCAAGCTCGTCTCGGTATCAACGCCCTACGTCTACAAGCTGGCCGTCGACAGCCTGTCGAACGAGTCTGGCAGCGACCCTCGCGCGCTGATGGGGCTTGGCGCCGTGGGTCTTGTCGTCGCCTACGGCCTTGCGCGGCTTGGGGCCGTGGTTTTCGGCGAACTTCGTGACGCCGTCTTCGTCCGCGTCGGCCAGCGCGCGATCCGCCGCCTGGCGATCGAGACCTTCACCCACATCCACCAGCTTTCCCTGCGCTACCACATCACCCGCAAGACCGGCGGCCTCAGCCGCATCATCGAACGCGGGGTGAAGGGCGTCGATTTCCTTCTGCGCTTCATGCTTCTGTCCATCGGGCCGCTGATCCTGGAACTGACCATGGTCTCGGTCATCTTCGCGCTGGTGTTCGGCTGGAAATATGCCGCCGTCGTCGTCGTCACCATCGCGCTTTACGTCTGGTTCACCTTCACCGTCACCGAATGGCGCGTGAAGCTGCGGCGCGAGATGAACGACCAGGACACCGACGCCAACCAGAAGGCGATCGACAGCCTGCTGAACTACGAAACCGTCAAGTATTTCAACGCCGAGAGCCGCGAGGCCGACCGCTACGACAATGCGATGCGCCAGTATGAGACGGCGGCCGTCAAGACCGGCCTGTCGCTGTCGTTCCTGAACATCGGCCAGGCCACGCTCATCACCACCGGCCTTGTCATCGTCATGGCGATGAGCGCGCTGGGCGTCCGTGCAGGCACCCTGACCGTGGGCGATTTCGTGATGGTCAACGCCTACATGATCCAGATCACCATGCCGCTGAACTTCCTCGGCACCGTCTACCGCGAGATCCGGCAGGCACTGGTCGACATGGGCGAGATGTTTGCGCTTCTGGGCCAACCGGCCGAAATCGTGGACGCACCGGACGCCAAACCTCTGCGCGTCACGGCGGGCGAGATCGTCTTCGATGACGTGCATTTCGCCTATGAACCGACGCGCGAAATCCTGAAGGGCGTCTCCTTCACGCTGAAGCCGGGCCAGAAACTGGCCCTCGTCGGCCATTCCGGCAGCGGCAAGTCCACCATCGCGCGGCTTCTGTTCCGCTTCTACGATGTGACCTCGGGGTCCATCCGCATCGACGGGCAGGACATCCGCGACGTGACGCAATCCTCGCTCCACGCCCAGATCGGCGTCGTGCCGCAGGACACCGTGCTGTTCAACGACACGATCCGCTACAACATCGCCTACGGCAAGGCAGACGCGACCGAGGACGAGATCATCGCCGCCGCAAAGGCTGCCCGCATCCACGACTTCGTCATGCGGCTGCCCGAAGGCTATGAAACCAAGGTCGGCGAACGGGGCCTGAAGCTCTCGGGCGGCGAAAAGCAGCGCGTCGGCATCGCGCGGACGCTGCTGAAGAACCCGCCGATCCTGATTCTGGACGAGGCGACCTCGGCGCTGGACACCCAGACCGAACGCTCGATCCAGGAAAGCCTGGCCGAGATGGGGCAGGGCCGCAGCGTCATCACCATCGCGCACCGGCTGTCCACCATTGCCGATGCCGACCAGATTCTGGTGATGGACGAAGGTCGCGTGGTCGAACGCGGCACGCATGAGGTCCTTCTGGACCTGGGCGGGGTCTATGCCGCGATGTGGCAGCGCCAGATCATGGAAGAGGAAGAGTTCGCCCCCGCGGCCGAGGAAGCCACCCCGCTTCGCGCTGTCGCCGCGACCTGACGCCATCCATGACGGACGCGTGAAGCCCGTCGGATGACAGGCTTTTTCCTTTGACCATCCGGTCAGGCTTCCGCATTCTTCGCCCGGTCTTGTGGAGTGGGCGATGCTCATTCGGCGTCTTGGTCTGGTTCTGATCCTCTGGCTTTGCGGCGTCGCGTCCGCGCTGGCCGAAAAGCGCGTCGCCCTCCTCATCGCGGCGGATGACTACAAGTCCATCCGCCCGCTGGCGAACCCTGTGAACGATGCCCGCGCGCTGGAAACCGTTCTTGAAAACCTTGACTTCCAGGTCTTTGTCGAGACGAACCGAGACCTGAAACGCACTCGCCGCGCGCTGGAGGATTTCAGGGAAGACGCCGCCGGGGCCGATGTGGCGCTGTTGTTCTTCGCCGGCCACGGGGTGGCCATCGACGGGGTGAACTACCTTCTGCCCACCGACGCCGATGCTTCCTCGGCTGCGAAACTGGCCGAAACCTCGCTGCCTCTGGCCGAGGCGCAAGAGGCGATCCGGTCGGTCGCCCCCGTTGCCATCATCCTTCTCGACGCCTGCCGCGACGACCCGTTCAACGGCGGCGGGACCGAGGGCAGGGGGGCCGCCGCCCTCGACGACGACCCGCCCACCGCGCCTGAACCCGTGCCCGGCCTTGGCCGCATGGGCCGCGCCGACGGGGTGCTTTTCGCCTTCGCCGCCGCACCGGGGGAAACCGCTTCGGACGGCGACGAGGCGAACTCTCCCTTCACCGCAGCGCTCGTCCGCCACTTCGCCACCGCAGGGGTGGAACTGCGCACCGCTCTCACCCTTGTCCAGCAGGACGTCTACGACCGCAGCCGCGGCAAGCAGCTTCCTTACATCGAATCCGGCCTGCCCGAGCTTGTGTTCATCTCCGGCCAGGGGGCGCTGCCGGAACGCGACCAGCTTCTGATCGCCATGGCCGACCTAACCCCCGAGATCCGCGCCGAAGTCGAATCGCTGGCAACCCGGAGGAACCTTCCCCTTGCGCCGCTCTATGCCGCTCTCCTCTCTGCCGATCTGGACCGCCAGACGCCCGAGGAACGCGGCGCGATGCTGCTGGAGGCCGCGCAGTCCTACGAGAACTTCCAGACCGAATTGCAGCGCTTCCAATCCGACGATCCCCGCGTTGCCGCCCTGCGCGCCAGGGCCGAAGAGGCGCTGACCCTCGGCGCCTTCGACGCCGCCCGCGCCGCCCTGACCGAAGCGGCCGAAATCGACGCCACCGCCCGCGGCACGATCAGGGAAACCTACCTTGCGCGCACCCTGTCCGAGGCCGCGACGCATGTCCTGAACGCCAATGCCGCCCGCACCGACCTGCGCTACGACTTCGCGATCTCGGACCTGAACAAGGCGGCGGCGCTTTATGCCGAAGTGGCGGCCGATCTCGACCGCGAGGCGCAGTTCAACTATGTCGCCACGCTGGCCACCCTGGGCGAGCTGCACCTCGTCGCCGGCAACACCGAGGCCGCCTGGGCCGCCTACAACACCCGCGCCACCTTTGCCCAGGCCCGGGTCGAGGCCGATCCGACCGATGTCGATTGGGTGCGAGAGCTGGTCTGGTCGCTGAACGACCTCGGCAGCGTCCTGCAACAGCAGGGCTATCTGAAAGAGGCCGAGACCGCCTATTCCGGCGCGCTCGATTTCTCGCAATGGCAGGCCGACCAGCGCCCGGACGATCTGGACCTGATGCGCGACCGGCAAGTGGCCGTGAACCGCGTCGGCTCGATCCGCCTGGCGCGCAACGACCCTGCCGGGTCGCTGGCAGCCCATGGCGAGGCGCTGGCCATCGCCGAGGCACTTCTGGCCCGCGATCCCGAAAGCGTCACCTACCGGATGGACATTTCCTTTACCCAGGAACGCATCGGCGACGCCCGGCTTGCGCTGGGCGACAAGGCGGGCGCCAGGGCAGCATTCGAGGCAGCCCTTGCCATAGGCGAGGCGCTGGTGGCCGAATTTCCTGCCGACGTGGTGATCCGCCGCAACCTGTCGGTCAGCTACGAACGCATCGGCGACATGCAGGTGGACGCGGCCGACTACCCCGCGGCGCTGGACACCTTCGGCAAGGCTCTGGCGATCCGCGAGGAGCTGGCAGCCCTCGACCCCGACAACAAGCCGCGCCAGCGCGACCTTGCGATCACCTTCGACCGGATCGGCGATGTCCACCGGCTGTCGGGCGACATGGACTCGGCGCTATTGGCCTATCAGGCGGCGCTGACCATCCGCGAGAAACTGGCCGCCCTCGACCCCACCAACATGGTCTGGCAGCAGGACCACCTCGTCAGCCTCGACCGGATGGGCGACATCCATTTCGAAGCGAACGATTTCGTTGCGGCCCTTGCCGCGCAGGAAAAGGCGCGCGGCGTGGCGGAAGCCATCGTTGCGATGACCCCCGACAACCTGTCGCGTCAGGCCGACCTTGGCCTGGCCCTGAAGAAGATCGGCGAGATCAAGCGGGCGATGGGCGACCCCCTCGGCGCGCGCGAGGCGTTGCAGGCCGCGCTCGACCTGCGCCAGGCCATCGTCGCCACGGATGCCACCGTGCCGCGCTTTGTCCGGGACCTCGCCTATTCGCTGCTGGCGATGGCCGAGCTTGACCTCTCCGAAGCCGACCCTGCCGCCGCCGAACCGCTGGTGGCCGATGCCGTCATGCGCCAGACCCAGCTGGCCGGCGCGGCCCCGAAGGACGCCCTCACGCTGCGCGACCTGTCGATCGCGCAGAACCTGCATGCCTCGACCCTGATGCAGCTTGGCCGCAACAGCGAGGCGGTGACGGTCGCTCAGGCCTCGCTCGCCACCGCCGACCGGCTGTTGCAGCTTGATCCGACCATCCCCGAACATATCCACGACCGGCTTGTCACGCTGAACCGGCTGGGGGATGCTCAGGCTGCACTGGGCGACAACCGCGCGGCCGCCGGGACGTTCAAGGCCATGGTCGCCGAGGGCAACAGGCTCTTGGACGTCGATCCCTACAGCCAGCCCTGGGCCAATGACCTTGGTCTGGCGCTGGAACGGCTGGGCAATGCGCTGACCGCCACGGGCGACGTGGCGGGCGCGCTGAAAAGCCACCAGGACGCGCTGGCGCTGCGCGACTGGCTTTCGCAGCAGGACCCGTCGAACCCGGTCTGGTATCGCAACCTCGCGCTGTCCCATGCCAGCGTGGCCGCCGCCCTTGCAGACCGCAACGACCCGAGCGCCGCCCTGCCGCATCAGGACGAATCCCTGCGCATCATGCGCGACCTTGCCGCCGCCTATCCCGACGACCCGTGGTACCGCATCGACCTCGTCCGTGCGCTGGACCAGCGCGCCGTCCTTCTGAAGGATCCCACCGCCGAAAACCGCGAGGCGCTGGCGATCCTTGAAGACATGCAGGCCGCCGGCACCCTGCCGCAAGGCTATGAGGACTGGATTCCCGCCTTCCGCAAGGCGCTGGCTCTGCCGACGAAGTGACCGGCGCGGCGGGGCAGGGCTTGGCAACGCGCGGGCTTTGCCTGTAAGACGGGGAAAACGAAAAGTGAGGCCACCGCGTTGAGCAATCCCGACAGCTTCATCGAGGAAGTCACCGAAGAGGTGCGCCGGGATCGGCTGTTCCGTCTGTTCCGCAAATACGGCTGGATCGGCGTTCTGGTGATCCTCGGGCTCGTCGGTGGCACCGCCTGGACCGAATACGCCAAGTCCCGCGCCGAGGCCCGGGCCGAGGCCTTTGGCGATGCGCTGATCGACGCGCTGGACCACGGCACCCCCGACGAACGGCGCGAGGCGCTGGCCGCCGTGCCCGCCGACGGCGAACAGGCCGCCATCCTGAACCTGATCCTGGCCTCCGATCCGGCCGCGAATGTGCAAGAGACCCTCGCCGCGCTGGACAGGGTTGCCGCCGACAGCGCTCTGTCGCCAGCCTATCGTGACCTCGCCGTGCTGCGCCGGGTTCTCGTTGCGGGCTCCGGCCAGTCCGTCGCCGACCGCCGCGCCGCGCTGGAGGGGATCGCGGTTGCCGGCCGACCCTATCGGGTTCTCGCCCAGGAACAGCTGGCCTACCTTCTGATCGAGGAAGGCAAGCCGGACGAAGCCGTCGCCGCCCTGAGCGCGCTCATGCAGGATCAGGAAGCCTCGAACGCACTCCGGGCGCGGGTTGGCCAGATGATTACCGCACTCGGCGGGACCCTGCCCGACCCGGCAGAGGGTTGAAACGCAAGATGGGCCAAGCGAAAGGTTCTTTCAGGTGGCAGGCATGAAGGTCAGACAGATGAGAGGCAAGCTGGTGACCGGTGTCGGGCTCCTGGCTCTCTTGGCCGCTTGCGGCAACAAGGAAGTCATCCTTTCGGGCGAACGCTTCCCGGTGCGGGCCGACCTTGAGGCCTCGATCCCGGTCGAGGGGCAACCGGCCCCCACCGCTCCCGCCCCGGCGGAAAACCAAAGCGTGGCGATCTCGCTCGGGCCGCAGACCGGCGGCGACTGGACCCACCGCGCCGGCAATGCCCGTCACCTGATGCCACATGCCGCGCTGTCCTCGACCCCGCGCCTCGTCTGGTCGGCCAAGGTCGGCGCAGGCTCCAGCCGCAAGAACCGCATCGCCGCCGCCCCCGTGGTCGCCGATGGCCGCATCTTCACCATCGACGCCGGGACGGGCGTGACCGCGACCTCGACGGCGGGTGCCACGCTCTGGACCACCGACCTTGCCGCCAGCTTCGACCGTGGCGGTGGCGAGTCGGCGGGCGGCCTCGCGACGGCGGGCAATCGCGTTTTCGCCACGACGGGCTACGGCGAACTCGTGGCACTCGACGCCGGCACCGGTGCGGTCCTCTGGCGCCAGCGCGTCGATTCACCGATCTCGGGCGCTCCGGCGACGGATGGCAGCGCGGTCTATGTCTCGGCCCGCGACGGCTCGGCCTGGGCGGTCGATGCCGCCGACGGCAAGGTGATCTGGCAGGTCGTCGGCACCCCGGGCAAGGCGGCCTATGTCGGCACCGCCGCCCCCACGATCGGCGACCGCGCGGTGATCTTCCCGTCCTCGGGCGGCGATCTGATGGCCGTCCTGAAGATCGGCGGCGGCACGAAGATCTGGCAGTCGTCGCTCGCCGGGAAACGTCTGGGCCGGGCCTATGCGCTGACCCCCGACGTCACCGGAGATGCCGTGATCGCGGGCAAGACCCTCTACGCGGGCTCCGGCTCGGGCCGCACGGTCGCCATGTCGGCCTCCTCGGGCGAACGCATCTGGTCGGCGGGCGAAGGCGCCCTCGGCCCCGTCGCTGTCGCGGGCGGCTCGATCTTCCTTGTCAACGACGAAGCCCGGTTCGTGCGCCTTGACGCCGCGACGGGCGAGCCGATCTGGTCGGTCGAGATGCCCTATTTCACCAACGACAAGATCAAGCGCCGCAAGGGCATCTACGCCCATTACGGACCCGTGATGGCGGGGGGGCGGATCATCGTCGTCTCCTCGGACGGTCTGCTGCGGGCCTTCGACCCGACCGACGGCACGCTGACCTACACCGCCGAAATCCCCGGCGGGGCGGCCGCGCAACCCGCCGTGGCGGGGGGCACGCTCTACGTCGTGGGCACCAACGGGCAACTTCACGCTTTCCGCTAGCGGAGAAGCCGTGTATGGCAGGCGCTTCGCAAAGGCCGGACGCTTGACATGACCTTCACCCTCGCCATCGTGGGCCGCCCAAATGTGGGCAAATCGACGCTCTTCAACCGGCTCGTCGGCCGCAAGCTCGCGCTGGTCGATGACCAGCCCGGCGTGACCCGCGACCTGCGCGAGGGCGACGCGAAACTCTTCGACCTCCGCTTCACCGTGATCGACACCGCGGGGCTGGAAGAGGTGACGGACGACAGCCTGCAAGGCCGGATGCGCCGCCTGACCGAACGCGCGGTGGACATGGCCGATGTCTGCCTGTTCCTGATCGACGGGCGTGTCGGCGTCACGCCCTCGGACGAGGTCTTCGCCGACATCCTGCGCAAGAAAGCCGCCCGCGTCCTCCTCGGCGTCAACAAGGCCGAAGGCAAGGCAGGCGATGCCGGCGCGCTGGAGGCATACTCCCTCGGCCTGGGCGAGCCCATCCGCCTCTCCGCCGAACATGGCGAGGGGATGGACGACCTCTACCGCGCGCTCAAACCCTTCGAAGAGGAATTCGCCCCCCGCGAAGCCGAGATGCTGCCGGAAACCGACACCGACATCTCGGAAGAAGACGCAGAGCTTGAGGTGGACGAGAACGCCCACCGTCCCACCGCCGCGAAGCCCCTCCAGATCGCCGTCATCGGCCGCCCCAACGCCGGAAAATCCACCCTCATCAACAAGATCCTGGGCCAGGACCGGATGCTGACCGGGCCGGAGGCCGGGATCACCCGCGACGCCATTTCCGTCCGCGCCGACTGGATGGGCACGCCGATCCGCATCTGGGACACCGCCGGCATGCGCAAGAAGGCGAAGGTGGTGGACAAGCTTGAGAAACTCTCCGTCGCCGACGGGTTGCGCGCCGTGCGCTTCGCCGAGGTGGTGGTCGTCCTCCTTGACGTCGAAATCCCCTTCGAAGTGCAGGACCTGCGCATCGCCGACTTCGCCGAAACCGAAGGCCGTGCGGTGGTGGTGGCGGTGAACAAATGGGACCTCGAGGACGACAAGCAGGAAAAGCTGGCCGAACTGAAGGAGATGTTCGAGCGCCTGCTGCCGCAGCTGCGTGGGGCGCCTCTCGTCACCGTTTCGGCCAAGACGGGCAGGGGCCTTGACCGCCTTCATGACGCGATCCGTCGGGCGCATGACGTCTGGAACCGCCGTATCCCCACGGCAAAGCTGAACAGCTGGCTGGGTGCCATGACCGAGGCGCACCCGCCGCCGGCGCCGGGTGGCCACCGGATCAAGCTGCGCTACATGACCCAGGCCAAGACCCGGCCGCCGGGGTTCGTCATCAAGTGCTCGCGCCCCGACGAGCTGCCGGACAGCTACAAGCGCTACCTCGTGAACGGCCTGCGCGACCATTTCGACATGCCGGGCACGCCGATCCGGCTGTTCCTCCGCTCACAAGGCAACGAGAACCCGTGGAAGGAACGCAAGTTCAACACACCCTCGCGCCTGCGCAAGCACAAGGAAAAGAACACCGGCCAGTAGGGGCGCAAAAGTTTTCGAAAACTTTTGCAAAATCCTTCGAAGGATTTTGGCCCCACCTCACCCCTTGCGCGCCATCCACCCCAGCGCGCCCAACATCACCACCGCGCCCCCCGCCGCCGTGCCTGCGACCAGCATGTTGTCCGCCCGGTTCACCACGATGACCCCCACCAGAGCCCAGACCACGGTCAGCCCATAGACCGGCATCCGGGGCTTCCGCCCCTGCACCGCCAGCGCGATCCCCAGCACCAGCCCCAGCATCGCCAGCGCCGACGCACTGTTCGACAGCACGCCGTAGCCCGCAATCAGCACCCCCGTCGACACCGCCGCCGCCGCCGTCAGCCAGCCCGCGAAGATCGCCAGCGGCCCCGACAGCAGCCACCGATCCGGCTCGGTCGGCGCCCGCAGGAAGGCCATCAGCGCCCCCGCCGCCATGATCCAGATCGTCACCGTGCCCCAGACCGCACTTTGCCCCGCGATCCACAGCCAGACCACACCGACGCCGATCGCCACGGTCAGCGGCAGGCGCGAAGGCGCCCAGACCGGGTCCTCGGCCCGCTTCCACAGCCCATAGACGGCATGAGCGATCAGCCACAGATAGATCACCGACCAGATCGCGAAGGCATAGCCCGCAGGCTGGATCGCCGGACGCCCGATATCCACCGGAAACAGCGCCGGGTCATAGCCGGTGAACGGAGGCGTCACCAACGGCGCAAGCCCGAAGGCAATCGTCGCCAGAAGCAGGATCAGGGGGGCAGGTCGGGACATCGGTCACTCCGGTAAAGGGCAGGGCGCAGGGAAAACCCCCAGCCCCGCCAATGGGTTCCCGGATGTCAGACCAGCACGCCGTCCGACGTGATCCGGGTCTTGCCTCCCAGATAGGGCCTCAGCGCCGAAGGCAAGGTCACGCTGCCATCGGCCTCCTGCCCGTTCTCCAGCACCGCGATCAGGCAGCGCCCGACAGCGAGGCCCGAGCCGTTCAGCGTCGCCACGAACTCCGGCTTGCCGCCTGCCGGGCGATAGCGCGCGTTCATCCGCCGCGCCTGGAACTGGCCGCAGGTCGAAACGCTGGAAATCTCGCGATAGGTGTTCTGCCCCGGCAGCCAGACCTCGAGGTCATGCGTCTTCTGCGCCCCGAACCCCATGTCGCCGGTGCACAGCACGATCGTCCGGTAGGGCAACTCCAGCCGCTCCAGCACGGCTTCGGCGCATTTCGTCATCCGCTCATGCTCGGCCAGAGCGGTTTCCGGCGTGCAGATCGTCACCATCTCGACCTTCTCGAACTGGTGCTGGCGCAGCATCCCCGTGGTGTCCTTGCCCGCCGACCCCGCCTCGGACCGGAAGCACTGCGTGTGCGCGGTCAGCCGGATCGGAAGCACCGCCTCCTCCAGGATGTCCCCGGCGACCGAGTTGGTCAGCGTCACTTCGGAGGTCGGGATCAGCCACCAGCCGTTCGTCGTCTGATAGCTGTCCTCGGCGAATTTCGGCAGCTGGTTGGTGCCATACATGGCCTCTTCCTTGACCAGGACCGGGGTCCAGGTCTCGGCCAGCCCATGCTCGGAGGTGTGCAGATCCAGCATGAACTGCGCCAAGGCCCGGTGCACCCGCGCCACCGCGCCGCGCATCACCACGAAGCGGCTGCCCGACAGCCTGGCCGCCGTGGCGAAATCCAAACCCCCCTTCGCCGCCGGAATCTCGAAATGCTCCAACGGCTTGAAGTCCATGACCCGAGGCGTCCCCCAGCGGCGGATCTCCACGTTGCCGCTTTCGTCCGGCCCCTCCGGCACCTCGTCCAGCGGCAGGTTGGGGATCCGCATCAGCGCGTCGCGCAGCCGGGCATCCTCGGCCTCTGCCTCCTCGGTCAGCCGCGCGCCTTCGGCCTTCTTCTCGGCCACCAGCGCGCGCAGCCGCTCGAACTCCGCGTCATCCCCGCGCGCCTTGGCCGCGCCCACCTCTTTCGAGGCCGCATTCTGCGCCGCCGCCGCCGTTTCCGCCGCCAGGATCCTTGCCCGCCGCGCCTCGTCGATGGCCAGCAGCTCTGCCGACATCGGCGCCAATCCCCGACGCGACAGCGCCCTGTCGAACGCAGCCGGGTTCTCGCGGATGAAGCGGATGTCGTGCATGGTCTGGCCTCGCTTGCAGCTGTGTCGGCGCTTATGCCCGATATCGGGGCAGGGGGGAAGGCATCGCCCGCCCCCATGATCCACGCGCCCCCTCTGGCAATGCGCTGCGAAAGGGCTTACATGACGCGGCAATCGCAAGGGGGGCGCTGACCCTCCGGCCCCGCAGGAAAGGATGACCATGTTCGCCACCCCCGCTTTCGCCCAGGCCGCCGGAGCCCCCGGCGCCGGAGCCGCCTTCGCCCAGTTCCTGCCGATCATCCTGATCTTCGTGATCTTCTATTTCCTGCTGATCCGTCCGCAGCAGAAGAAGATGAAGGAACACCGCGCCATGGTCGATGCCCTGCGCCGCGGGGATGAGGTCATCACCTCGGGCGGGATCATCGGCAAGGTCTCCAAGGTCCAGGACGACGGCAAGGTCGAGGTCGAGATCGCCGATGGCGTCAAGGTCAAGATCGTCAAGCACACGATCTCCCAGGTCCTGAACAAGACCGAACCCGCGGCGAACTGAGCCTGAGCCATGGAACCGATGGCGCTGTGGAAGCGCGTTCTCATCCTGCTGATCTGTGCCTGGGGTATCGTCGGCGCGGTGCCGAACCTGTTCTACTCCCGGGTCGAACGCCACAATGACGCCGTCGCCGCCATCGAGGCGGCAGGGGGAACCGCGACGCCCGAGCAAGAGGCCGCCCGGGCCGAATGGCCCGATTTCCTGCCCTCGGCGCTGGTGAATCTGGGCCTCGACCTGCGGGGCGGGGCGCATCTTCTGGCCGAAGTGAAGGTCGAGGATGTCTACAAGTCCCGCATGGACAACCTCTGGCCCGAGGTGCGCGACCGCCTGCGCGACCTGCGCGACCAGGTCGGCGCCGTCCGCCGCGCGCCCTCGCCCGATGACGTCCTGCGCGTCACCCTGTCCAAGCCCGAAGGCATGGCCGCCGCGCTGGAGGCCGTTCGCGGTCTTGGCTCCAGCGTCGTGTCGCTGACCGGCATCGGGAAAAGCACGCTGGACGTGACCGCCGAGGGCAGCGACATCGTCGTGCGCCTGTCCGAGGCCGAAAAGCAGGCCACCGACGAACGCACCATCCAGCAGTCGCTGGAAATCATTCGCCGCCGCGTGGACGAGGCCGGGACCCGCGAACCGACGATCCAGCGGCAGGGCGAAAACCGCATCCTGATCCAGGTGCCCGGCATCGGCTCGGCGCAGGAGCTCAAGGCGCTGATCGGCCAGACCGCAAAGCTGTCGTTCAACGCCGTCGTAAGCCGCACCACGGACGCGGCCGCCACGCCGGGGCCGCGCAACGTGCTGCTGCCCTCGCTGGATGAGCCCGGCGTCTACTACATCGTCGAGGACACGCCCGTCGTCTCCGGCGAGGATCTGGTGGATGCCCAGCCCACGTTCGACCAGAACGGCCGCCCGGCCGTCAGCTTCCGCTTCGACACCACCGGCGCGCGGCTGTTCGGCGACTACACCGCCGCCAACATCGGCGCGCCCTTTGCCATCGTGCTGGATGGCAAGGTGATCTCGGCCCCGGTGATCCAAAGCCATATCCCCGGCGGATCGGGCATCATCACCGGCAACTTCTCGATCGAGGAATCGACCCGCCTCGCCGTCCTTCTGCGTGCCGGTGCCCTGCCGGCCGAGATGAGCTTTCTCGAGGAACGCACCATCGGGCCGGAACTCGGCGCCGACTCCATCGCGGCCGGGAAGATCGCAGCGATGGTCGCAGGCGCGGTGGTGGTCCTCTACATGCTGGCCAGCTACGGGCTTTTCGGCCTGTTCGCCAACATTGCGCTGGTCTTCAACATGGCGCTGATCTTCGCCGCCCTTTCGGCCATCGGCGGCACCCTCACGCTGCCCGGCATCGCGGGGATCGTGCTGACGATCGGCATGGCGGTCGATGCCAACGTCCTTGTCTTCGAACGCATCCGCGAGGAATTGCGTCAGAACAGGAACGCCGGCCGCGCGATCGAACTTGGCTACCAGCGCGCGCTCAGCGCCATCATCGACGCCAACATCACCACCTTCATCACGGCCGCCGTGCTGTTCCTGGTCGGAGCAGGCCCCGTGCGCGGCTTTGCGATCACGCTGGGGATCGGGATCATCACCTCGGTCTTCACCGCGATCTACGTGACCCGCCTTCTGGTGGAAATCTGGTATCGCGCGCGGCGTCCCGCGACCGTCGTCGTCTAAGGGGATCAGAACCATGGCCTTCCGTCTTCGCGTCGTCCCCGAAAAGACCAACATCGACTTCTTCCGCGCCCAGTGGCTGACCTTCGGCGGCTCGATGATGCTGACCGTGATCTCCATCATCGCCTGGGCGGTGATGGGTCTGAACTTCGGTATCGATTTCCGCGGCGGGACCACGATCCGCACCGAGGCGACGCAACCCGTGGACGTCGGCGCCTATCGCCAGGCGCTGTCCGGCCTTGAGCTTGGCGACGTTGCCATCACCGAAGTCTTCGACCCGACCTTTGCCGCGGATCAGCATGTGGCCCAGATCCGCATCGCTCCGCTGGACGGGCAAGAGGCCGTCACCCCCGAAACCCTCTCCGAGGTCGAGGCCCGGCTCAAGGCGGTCGATCCCTCGATCACCTTCCCCTCGATCGAATCGGTCGGCCCCAAAGTGTCGGGAGAGCTGATCTGGAAGGCGATCACCGCCATGGTGGCGGCCTCGGTCTGCATCATGATCTACATCTGGCTGCGCTTCGAATGGCAGTATGCCGTGGGCAGCGTGGCGGCCCTGTTGCACGACATCTTCATCGTGATCGGCATCTTCGCGGTGTTCCAGATCAAGTTCGACCTGACGATCATCGCCGCGCTTCTCACGATCCTCGGCTATTCGATCAACGACACCGTGGTCGTCTTCGACCGCCTGCGCGAGAACCTGCTGAAATACAAGACGATGCCGCTGAGGGACGTGATGAACCTTTCGGTCAACGAAACGCTCAGCCGCACGATCATGACCTCGGGCACCACGCTGATGGCCCTGGGGGCGATGCTGATCTTCGGCGGTGACGTGATCCGCGGCTTCACCTTCGCGATCTTCGTGGGCGTGATCCTCGGCACCTATTCCTCGGTCTTCGTGGCCAAGAACCTGGTCCTGTTCATCGGCCTCGACCGCGGCGACAAGCCCAAGAAGGCCGACAAGAGCGATTTCGCCAACGTCGACGCCTGACGCGATGCGCCTGACCGAAGTCACCTACGGCAACGCGAAAGCCATCGAGGGTTACGGCCCCGGCTTCTTCCGCGTCGCCGGGCATGTCCTGCGCGGCCCCTGCCTCATCACCCCCTGGGATGCCGGTCCCTGGGGGGGCTACGGCGACACCGCAGCCCCGCTCAGTCTGGTGGACAGGATCGACGTCCTGTTCGTGGGCACGGGCGCGCAGGTCGCCCATGTGCCCGCAGCCTTCCGCGACGCGCTGGAAGGGCAGGGGATCGGGGTCGAGGTGATGGCCTCCCCGACTGCGGCGCGCACCTACAACGTGCTCCTCGGCGAAGGCCGCCGCGTCGCCGTGGCGCTGATCCCGGTCGACTGACGCCGCCCACAACGGGAATGGTAGGCCCGGAGGGACTCGAACCCCCAACCAAGGCGTTATGAGCGCCCTGCTCTGACCAATTGAGCTACAGGCCCGTAGCGGCCCCTGCCTAGCAGAACCGGACGGACGGTCAAGCCGCCCCGCGTTGCGCGCCTGCGGGCAATCGTCTATGCGGGCGGCAACCGATTCCGCAAAAGGGGCAGGCAGATGACCACGGGGCACAACGGGCTGACCTATGCCGATGCAGGCGTGGACATCGACGCCGGGAACGCGCTTGTCGACCGGATCAAGCCCGCCGCAAAGTCCACGGCCCGGCCGGGCGTGATGGGTGGCCTCGGCGGTTTCGGGGCGCTCTTCGACCTCAAGGCCGCAGGCTACCGGGACCCGATCCTCGTCGCCGCCACCGACGGCGTCGGCACCAAACTGCGCATCGCCATCGACACCGGCCACGTCGACAGCATCGGCATCGACCTTGTCGCCATGTGCGTCAACGACCTTGTCTGTCAGGGCGCCGAGCCCTTGTTCTTCCTCGACTATTTCGCCACCGGCAAGCTGGAGGTCGAAGAGGCCACCCGCATCATCACCGGCATCGCGAAGGGCTGCGCCGACTCTGGCTGTGCCCTGATCGGCGGTGAGACGGCCGAGATGCCCGGCATGTATCACAAGGGCGACTTCGACCTTGCAGGTTTCGCGGTCGGGGCGATGGAACGTGGGTCCGACCTTCCGCGCGACGTCCAGAAGGGCGACGTCCTCCTCGGCCTCGCCTCCTCGGGCGTCCATTCCAACGGCTACAGCTTCGTGCGCAAGGTGGTGGAACTTTCCGGCCTCGGCTGGGACGCCAAGTCCCCCTTCAGCGACGGCTCCCTGGGCGAGGCGCTTCTCACTCCGACCCGCCTCTATGTCAAACAGGCGCTCGCCGCCGTCCGCGCCGGTGGGGTCCACGGCCTTGCCCACATCACCGGCGGGGGCCTGACCGAGAACCCGCCCCGCGTCCTGCCCGAAGGCCTCGCCTGCGAAATCGACCTTGGCGCTTGGCAACTCCCGCCGGTCTTCCGCTGGCTCGCCACCACCGCGAACATGGCGGAACCCGAGCTTCTCAAGACCTTCAACTGCGGCATCGGCATGATCCTCGTCGTCGCCGAGGACCGGGCGGATGCTCTGACCGAACTCCTGCAAGGCGAAGGCGAAACCGTCACCCGCCTCGGAACCATCACCGAAGGGCAGGGGGTCATCTACAAGGGCCGCCTGCTGTGAAACGCGTCGCCATCCTGATTTCCGGGGGTGGCTCGAACATGCTGGCGCTCGTCCGGGACATGGCGGAAGGCGGCTATGCCCGACCCGTCCTCGTCGCCGCGAACGATCCCCGGGCAGGCGGCCTTGCCAAAGCCGCAGCCCTTGACATCCCCACCGCCGCCATCGACCACCGCGCCTACCCGACCCGCGAGGCTTTCGAGGCCGCCCTGGCCGAAAAGATCGACGCCACCCGGCCCGACATCCTCTGTCTTGCCGGATTCATGCGCATCCTGACCCCCGGCTTCATCCACCGCTACGAAGGCAGGATGCTCAACATCCACCCCTCGCTCCTGCCGAAATACCCCGGCCTGCACACCCATGCCCGCGCCCTTGCCGCAGGCGACGCGCAGGCCGGATGCACCGTCCACGAAGTGACCGCCGACCTCGACGCAGGCCCCATCCTCGGCCAGGCCCGCGTCCCCGTCCTGCCCGGAGACACTCAGGAAACCCTCGCCGCCCGCGTCCTGACGCAGGAACATCGGCTCTACCCCGCCGTCCTCCGCCGCTTTGCCGCCGGGGACCGGACCCCCGTCCTACTCCCCTGACGGCCCGTCCGGCCGCGTCAGCACGAAGGCCGCGCCGATACCGATCAGCGCAGTCTGCACGACCAGTGCGCTCCAGGGCAGGCCGGCGAACAGCGACAGGCCCCAGACCGCCGCCATGCTGCCCGCCGCCAGCCGCTTGGCGCGCCGCGAGATCGCGCCGTGCTCTTCCCAGTTGCGGATCGGCGGGCCGAAGGTCCGGTGGTTCAGAAGCCAGCCATGGAGCCGGGGCGAGGATTTGGCAAAGCACCCCGCCGCCAGCAACAGGAAGGGCGTGGTCGGCAGGACGGGCAGCACCACGCCCAGAAGCCCCAGGCCCAGGAACAGAAACCCCGCCGCCAGCCAAAGCGTGCGCATCACCCACCCCGCGTTTCGTTCGCCACTTGCGCATGGCCGGGCGTCAGGCTCAACCCCGCCCCTTTCCTTTTCCCGCCCGAAGCCCTAGAACGGCCCGGCATTGGCGGGATGACCCCGCGACGAAAGGCTGCCTCATGCGCACGATCACCACGACCGAAGACCTCGCCGCCTACTGTGCGCTTGCCAAGTCCCAGCCCTTCGTCACCCTCGACACCGAATTCCTGCGCGAACGCACCTACTGGTCCAAGCTCTGCCTGATCCAGATGGCGCTTCCCGGGGCAGGGGAGGCGGTCCTGATCGACCCGATCGCGGGGCCGGAGATGTCGCTGGAACCGCTCTACGACCTGTTCCGGCACGAGGCGACGGTGAAGGTCTTCCACGCCGCCCGGCAGGATCTGGAGATCTTCTTCGTCGAAGGCGGCGTCTTCCCCAAACCCCTCTTCGACACGCAGATCGCCGCCATGGTCTGCGGCTTCGGCGAACAGGTGGGTTACGAGACGCTGGTCAAGAAGATCGCCAAGGCCGATCTCGACAAGACCTCGCGCTTCACCGACTGGTCGCGGCGGCCCCTGTCGGACGCGCAGAAGGAATATGCGCTGGCCGACGTGACCCACCTGCGGGTGATCTACGAATGGCTTGCCGCGCAACTGAAGAAGAACGGCCGCGCCGAATGGGTGGCCGAGGAACTGGCGATCCTCACCGATCCCGCCACCTATACCATCCACCCCGACGATGCCTGGCAGCGGATCAAGACCCGCACCACCTCCGGCCGCTTCCTCGCCGTGGTGAAGGCGCTGGCGCGGTTCCGCGAATCCTATGCCCAGACCCAGAACGTGCCGCGCAGCCGGGTGATGAAGGACGACGCGCTGCTGGAGCTTGCCTCCACCCGGCCCACCACGGCCGAGGAACTGGGCCGTTCCCGTCTCCTCCTGCGCGAAGGCCGCAAGCCCGAGATCGCCGAAGGCATCCTTGCCGCGGTGAAGGAAGGGCTGGAGATGAAGCCCGAGGACATCCCCCGGGTCGAGACCCCGCGCGAACAGATGCAGGTGAACCCGGCGCTGGCCGACCTTCTCCGCGTGCTGCTGAAGGCCAAGTCCGAAAGCCTTGGCGTCGCGCCCCGCCTGATCGCCTCATCGGCCGACCTCGACCTGATCGCCGCCGGGGATCGCTCGGTTCCCGCGCTGACCGGCTGGCGGCTTGAGGCTTTCGGCGATGACGCCCTGCGCCTCTGCAAGGGCGAGATCGCGCTTTCCGCCAAAGGCAACGAAGTCCGCGTCGTCCGCCTGTAACGCGGCCCGAAGGTCTCGGGACACCCGGACCGATCCCGCAGGGAAATCGGCGCTACCGCCGCGAGGCCCGCGCGTTCGTGGCGCCTTGCACCACGATCTCGCGCACGTTCTCCAGCTTGACGTCAGAGATGAAGATCGCCACGTCCACCTGCCGAGACTGCGGCGTGTTCACGTCGGTCTTCGTCACCGGCGGGAACACCCGGAACTCATAGACCAGCGTCCCGCCCTCGGTCACGGGCTGCGGCACCAGTTCCGCGCTCCAGTAGCCCTGCACCGGCATCTGCCCGCGGGCCCGCACGATGGCCCCGCCCGGCATCGGCTCGACCGCCAGCGACAGCACCACCTCGGCCAGGACCCGCCCGTCCTCTTTCGCCTCGGGCAGCACGATCGTCTCGCGCGGCTCGGACTTGCGGAACCAGTTGAACGGGTTGAGCTTGCTTTGCCGCAGCCCCCCGCAACCCGCCAAGGCGACTGCAAGACCAAGAACGACGTGACGGCGGGACAGGGACATGGGGCCAACTTCCTGATGCGTTGCCCCTTGGGTAGCCGATGGCACCGCGTTTGAAAAGCGCATCTTGGACTGGACTGTCCCGCCCCCGCGCCTTACCTCACCCACACCAGACGGAGCAGACCATGGCCACCCAAGCCTTCGAAGACCTCGCCGAAACCTTCGACTTCCTTGATGACTGGGAGGACCGCTACCGCCATGTCATCGAACTGGGCAAGGCCATGCCGCCTCTGGACGACAGCTTCAAGGTCCCGGCGCTGAAGGTGCAGGGCTGCGCCAGTCAGGTCTGGCTGCGCCCGATGGTCGAGGATGGGAAATTCGACTTCCAGGGCGATTCCGATGCCATGATCGTCCGCGGCCTGATCGCCATCCTGCACGCGCTCTACTCCGGCGTCCCCGTGGCCGAGGTCGGCAAGATCGACGCCACCGCGGAACTGGGTCGCCTTGGCCTGAACGAACATCTCTCCAGCCAGCGTTCGAACGGCCTGCGCGCCATGGTCCAGCGCATCCGCGACGAGGCTGCTAGCCGCGTGTGACCGTCACCCGGTCGGGATAGAACGCCAGGTGCCCCGCGATCTCGGCCACGTCGGGTTTCGGCGTCTCGTAGCTCCAGACCGCATTGGCCGGCATCCCGACATCGCCCTTGATCGAGTAATAGCTCGCCTTGCCCTTCCACGGGCAGGACGTCGCATGATCCGTCCGCACCAGCCGGGTCATGTCGATATCTTCGCGCGGAACATAGATCACCGGCGGATAGGATCCTTCGCGCAGCTCCAGTGCCCGCGCGCTGGTGCCCAGCACCGTGGTGCCCGCCCGCACCGTGACCGGCCCGTCAACCCTGGCAATGCGGATGTGATCGGCCATTCCTGCCTCCTCAGATCGGCGCGCAAGCCTGCGTCAGCCAGTCAAGGGTAGCACCGGAAACCCGATTGCCAAGTTTTTCCAGCACCTCTGCGTGATAGGCGTCCAGCCAGCGCCGTTCCCCCTTAGACAGCTCCTCGCGCAGGATCAGGCGGCGGTCGAAGGGCACGAAGGTCAGCGTCTCGAAGGCCAGCTGCGCCCGGTTGTCGCCCAGAGGAGGCGCCTCCTGCACCACGATCAGGTTCTCCAGCCGGATGCCGAAGGCGCCCTCGCGGTAATAGCCCGGCTCGTTCGACAGGATCATGCCCGGCTCCAGCGGCACCTCCGAGACGCGGGAAATCCGCTGCGGCCCCTCATGCACCGACAGGAAGGCCCCCACGCCATGCCCCGTGCCGTGGTCGTAATCCTGCCCCGCGACCCACAGGTTGAACCGTGCGAGCGCGTCGATATCCCGCCCCGCCAGCCCCTTCGGGAACCGCACCCGGCTGATCGCGATCAGGCCCTGAAGCACCCGCGTATAGCACTCCCGCGCCTCCTGTCCCGGATCGCCGATGGCCACCGTCCGGGTGATGTCGGTCGTCCCGTCCGCATACTGCGCCCCCGAATCGACCAGCAGCAATTCGTTCTGCTGCACCGGCCGATTGGTCTCCTCGGTCACGCGGTAATGCATGATGGCCCCGTTCGGCCCCGCCCCGCAGATCGTGTCGAAACTGATGTCATGCAGCGCATTGGTCGCGCGGCGGAAGCCTTCCAGCGCCTGCACCACGGAGATCTCGGTCAACCCCCCGGACGGCGAGGCCTCGTCCAGCCAGCGCAGGAACTCCACCATCGCCGCCCCGTCGCGCAGATGGGCTTCCCGCGTGGCCGCGATCTCGGCGGCGTTCTTGCAGGCCTTGGGCAGCCGGCAGGGATCATCGCCCCAGGCGACCTCCACCCCCGCCCCCTTCAGGATGTCCGACACCGCCAGCGGCGCGGTGGTCTTGTCCACCCGCACCGGCCCGGCAAGGCCCTTCAGCGCCTCGGCAAATCCTTCGACCGGATGTACCGCGACCTCCGGCCCAAGATGCGCCCGCACCGTGTCGTCCAGCTTGGCCGGCGCCACGAACAGATCGACCCGCGCGTCGTCATGCAGAACGGCAAACCCATGCAGCACCGGGTTCTTCGGCACATCCGCGCCCCGGATGTTCAGCAGCCAGCACAGCGAATCCGGCAGCGTGATGACCGCCGCCCTTTGCCGGGCCTTTCGCAACGCCTCCGCCAGCCGCGCGCGCTTGTCGGCATGGCTTTCGCCCGCAAGCGCGACAGGATGCACGAAAGCCTTCCCCGCAGGCGCCGCGGGCTGATCAGGCCAGATCGCATCAACAGGATTTTCGCTGACAGAAGAAACGGTTACACCAGTGCCTTCAAGCGATCTCTGAAGTCGCTCCACCTCATCCGCCGTATGCAGCCAGGGGTCGAATCCCACCACTCCCGCCGCCAGCCTCTCCCTGATCCACTCCCCCGGCTTCACCTCCGGCCAGGGGACCGGCGTAAAGACCGACAGGTCCACCTGAGCCTTCACCTGCGTCCGGTAGCGCCCGTCGATGAACACCCCCGCCACGTCCGGCAGCACGATGCAGAACCCCGCCGAGCCGGTGAACCCGGTCAGCCACTGCAACCGCTCGTCCCGCGGGGCGACATATTCGCCCTGGTGCACGTCCGCCCGCGGCACGATGAAGCCCTGTAGCCCCATCGCCGCCAGCTTCGCGCGCAGCGCAAGCAGCCGGGGCGGGCCCTGATCGGGCGAGGCGTGACTGTCGAAGCTCTGGAACATGCCGCGGCCTTTCATCTGTCCACAAATATCCTCGGGGGTGAGCCCCGGACCCTGTCCGGGGCGAGGGGGCAGAAGGCCCCCTCAGCCTGCCCGCCGCATCCCCAGCGCCCGGGCGCGTTTCTTCGGGTCCACCTCGAACAGCGCGGCCAGCTGTTCCGTCATCGCGCCCGCCAGCTGCTCGACATCGGTGATCGTCACCGCCCGCTGGTAATAGCGCGTCACGTCATGCCCGATCCCGATGGCGATCAGCTCCACCGCGCGGCGCCGTTCCACCATGGCGATCACGTCGCGCAGGTGTTTCTCCAGATAATTCGCGGGGTTGACGGACAAGGTTGAATCGTCCACCGGCGCCCCGTCGGAAATCACCATCATGATCTTCCGCTGCTCGGGCCGCGCCATCACCCGCCGATGCGCCCATTCCAGCGCCTCGCCGTCGATGTTCTCCTTCAAGAGGCCCTCCTTCATCATCAGCCCAAGGTTCGGCCTGACCCGCCGCCAGGGCGCATCCGCCGACTTGTAGATGATGTGCCGCAGGTCGTTCAGCCGCCCCGGCATCTGCGGCCGCCCCTGCGCAAGCCAGCGCTCGCGGCTCTGCCCGCCCTTCCAGGCCCGCGTGGTGAAGCCCAGGATCTCCACCTTCACGTTGCACCGCTCCAGCGTCCGCGCCAGCACATCCGCACAGATCGCCGCGATCGAGATCGGCCGCCCCCGCATCGACCCCGAATTGTCCAGAAGCAGCGTCACCACCGTATCGCGGAACTCGGTATCCTTCTCCCATTTGAAGGACAGCGGAGTCGTCGGGTTCGCCACCACCCGCGCCAAGCGGCCCGCGTCAAGGATGCCCTCCTCCTTGTCGAACTCCCAGCTGCGGTTCTGCTGCGCCTGAAGCCGCCGCTGCAACTTGTTCGCCAACCTGCTGACCGCCCCCTTCAACGGCTCCAGCTGCTGGTCCAGATAGGCGCGCAGCCGCTCCAGCTCTGCCGGTTCGGCCAATTCCTCGGCCTTGATTTCCTCATCGAAATCCGTGGTATAGACGACATAATTCGGGTCCGCGTCAGAATGGGGCGCGGGCGGCGGCGGCTCCAGAGGCGCCTCGCCTTCGGGCAACTCCGCCTCGTCGCCCTGCTCCATGTCGGCGCTGTCCTCCATCGTGACCTGCGCCTGGGACTGGTCCTGCTGCTCCTCCTGGCTCCGCTCGGGCGAGGCCTCCGCGTCCTCGCTCTCGTCCTGCTCGTCCCCTGCCGAATCGGGCGAGTCCTGATCCTCCTCGGCCTGATCGTCTCCCGCATCCTCGGGTGCATCCGGGTCGTCGCCCAGCTGGTCGCCATAGCCGAGGTCCGCGATCACCTTCCGCGCCAGCCGCGCGAAGGCCGCCTGATCGCCCAGCACATCGTCCAGCCCGGTCAGCGTCTCTCCCGCCTGCTCCTCGACGAAGCCGCGCCACAGGTCCGCCGCGTGCTCCGCCGACTTCGGCAGCGCGCGCCCCGTCGCCATCTGCCGCACCAGATAGCCCGCCGCCACCGGCAGCGGCACTTCCGAGGCCTGCGTCACCTGGCCATAGCCCTTGCGGTCCGCCTCATGCGCGATCTTCGCGTCGATGTTCCCGGCCGTCCCCGGCATGTCGCGCGCGCCCACCGCCTCGCAGCGCGCGTTCTCCATCGCCTCGAAGATGTCGCGCGCAAGCGGCCCCGTCGGCGCATAGCGGGCTGCCACCGCATCGTCGTGATACTTCCGCCGCAGCGCAAAGGCATCCGCCGTCCCGCGCGCCAAAAGCACCTCGTCCCGCGTCATCCGGCGGCTGACCTGCGGCAGGCGCACGCCCTCCTTGTTCATCCCCGCCGGATCGACAGAGAAACTGACCGTCATCTCCGGGTCATCCGCCATGGTGCGGGTGGCCTCGGCCAGGGCTTTCTTGAACGGATCGGCGGGGTTGTCGCTGGGCTTGTTCATGCCCCAGATAAAGCACTCCGCGCCCCCGGCGGCAAGCGTCGCCGTGCGTCGGCGCACAGACGCGGCGCGGGATTGGAGAGTTGGCATCACCCCCCGCAACCACAGATAAAAGACACCGAATTCAAACCCATCCGGAAGGAAACCGTCCCATGGCCAACAAACCCAGGATCGCTCTCATCATCGGTTCGATCCGCCAGCACCGCTTTGCCGACATCCCGGCCGCATGGATGAAGGCCCAGGCCGATGCCCGCGGCGACATGGATGTGGAAATCGTCGATCTGCGCGATTTCAACCTGCCGATGTTCGACGAACCGGCGTCGGATGCCTATGTGCCGTCGTCGAACCCCGCCGCCGTGGCGTGGCAGAAGAAGATCGCCGGGTATGACGGCTACATCTTCGTTGTCGCCGAATACAACCACTCGATCACCGGCCCGCTGAAGAACGCGCTTGACCAGGCCTATACCGCCTGGGCCCGCAAGCCGATGGCCGCGATTGCCTACGGTTCGATGGGCGGCGCCCGCGCGCTGGAGCATCTGCGCCTGATCGCCGTCGAACTCCAGATGGTCCCGACCCGCAACGCCGTCCACATCGGTGGCGCGGACTTCTGGAAGGTCCACCCCGGCATGGGCGGCTCGGGCAACCTGGCCGACATCGAAGGCGCGCTGCTGCCGTCTGCCAAGGCCACGCTCGATGACCTCGCCTGGTGGGCGAAGGCGACGATGGCCGCCCGCGCGGCCTGAGGCTGCGTCAGGATCGACCGATCAGGTCGGCGCAGCCTTGCAGAAGCTGCGCCGATCTTCTTTCTGCCCCGTGATCCCTTGCGAAACACGCCCGGTCCGGCAGCGCCTTCCGCGCCACCTTAGCCTCGATCCGCCAGGTCATCGCCCTTGCGGCCTCACCCGGCCGCGCAACAGGGGACAGGCCGCCCCGGGCTTCGTCGCAGCCCAAGGCCGGAAGACGGCCAGAAACGTCTCCGATCCGCGCGCAATTTCGGCAGAAGGCCCGCGGACTCGTGCATTTTGCGGGCGGAAGGGAAATCCTTCCGGGTGGCCCCCTCAAAGCATCCGGCACCAATCCGGGCGTCTTCCCCCCGAATAGGGCACCGCAAGGCCGCTTGCGATCATCTGGCCCGCGACGTCCTGTCCGGCGACCTCAAGCCGGACCAACTCGCGCCCGTAACGGTCATGCCCCTCGAACCGGGCCGCCGTGATCGGGCCGGACCGCAGCACCTGCCGCAGGATCGCCGTCGCCTGCTGGCCCGCCGCCAGTTCCTTGCCGCATCTTGGAGAGTAGACCTCGGGGGTGTCAAAGCCCAGAAGCCGAGCCTTGACCTCGCCGGTGCCCGGGCAGGCCATGTGGATCGTGTCTCCATCGGCGATATAGGTGACGCGACAGCCGGTATCGACGGGGCCGGACGGGCCCTGCGGGGTCGGAGCAGAGGTCGCCACGCAGCCCGCAAGTCCGACTGCCAGGATTGCGAGAAAGGCTTGGGCGAACCAAGCCCGCCGCATCACTTCATCGCCATGCTGGCCGCCGACTCCGGCAGCTCTTCCGCAAAGCAGCGCTGGTAGAACTCGGCCACGGTCTGCCGCTCCAGCTCGTCGCACTTGTTCAGGAAGGTCAGCCGGAAGGCATAGCCCACATTGCGGAAGATTTCCGCATTCTGCGCCCAGTTCAGCACGGTGCGTGGCGACATCACGGTGGACAGGTCGCCATTCATGAAGGCTGTCCGCGTCAGGTCGGCAACCGTCACCATCTGTGAAATCACCTTGCGGCCCTTCTCGGTGTTGTAATGCGGGTTCTTGGCCAGAATGATCGCGCTTTCCGCGTCATGGCTCAGGTAGTTCAGCGTCGCCACCAGCGACCAGCGGTCCATCTGCGCCTGGTTGATCTGCTGGACCCCGTGATAGAGGCCGGTCGTATCGCCCAGACCCACCGTGTTCGACGTGGCGAACAGCCGGAAATAGGGGTTCGGCGTGATGATCTCGTTCTGGTCCAGCAGCGTCAGCTTGCCGTCATGCTCCAGGACGCGCTGGATCACGAACATCACATCCGCCCGGCCCGCGTCGTATTCGTCGAAGACGATGGCGACCGGGTTCCGCAGCGCCCAGGGCAGGATGCCCTCGTGGAACTCCGTCACCTGCTTGCCGTCGCGCAGCTTGATCGCGTCCTTGCCGATCAGGTCGATCCGGCTGATGTGGCTGTCCAGGTTCACCCGCACGCAAGGCCAGTTCAGCCGCGCCGCCACCTGCTCGATATGGGTCGATTTCCCGGTGCCGTGATAGCCCTGGATCATCACCCGGCGGTTGTAGGCAAAGCCCGCCAGGATCGCGAGCGTCGTGTCCGGGTCGAACTTGTAGGTCGGGTCGATCTCCGGCACCCGGTCGGTGCGCTCGGCGAAGCCCTTCACACGCATGTCGGTGTCGATCCCGAACACATCGCGGACCGAGATTTCCTCGGTCGGTTTCATCGCCTGATCCAGCATCGTGACAGTCCATCCAAAGCCGCCCGCGCCCCATTGCGCCGCGCAGGGCCATCCTTGGAACATATCTTGGGGGGGTTCAAGGGGAAGGGCCGCTTCCCAATCGCGTGAGCCTGCAACTTCCCGCTTCGCCGCAGCGTAGCTGCCCCGTATCCTCGCTGGAAATGGAGCCCGCCCATGCACCGCCGCCTCTTCCTCCTCACCGTCCTCGCCGCGCCCATGGCCCGGGCCGAGACCTTCGAAGTCACCCTGACAAAGGCCGAATGGCGCGCCCGCCTCTCCGACCTCGCCTTCCGCGTCCTGCGCGAGGAGGCAACCGAACGCCCCCATACCAGCCCGCTCAACGTTGAAAAGCGCAAGGGCACCTACCACTGCGCCGGCTGCGACCTTCCCGCCTTCGCCTCGGACACCAAATACGATAGCGGCACTGGCTGGCCGTCCTTCTGGAAGCCCCTGCCGAACGCCATCGCCACCCGCGAAGACGGTGGGCTCTTCGGTGCCCGGACCGAGGTTCACTGCCGCCGCTGCGGCGGGCATTTCGGCCATGTCTTCGCCGACGGGCCCCCGCCCACCGGCCTGCGCTACTGCATGAACGGCGCGGCGCTGGCCTTCAGACCCGCCTAGTCGCGGAAATACCGGCTGTCCTTCAGCTGATCCCAGGCCCAGACGACCTCTTGCAGCTGTTCCTCATGGCTGCGGTCGCCGCCGTTCATGTCCGGGTGCAGCACCTTGATCAGCCCCTTGTAGACCTTGCGGATTTCCGTCTTCGACATCGTATCCCGCGCATCGAGGATCTCGATCGCCCTGCGCTCGGTCGCGGGCAGCTTCCGCGTCGCGGCCGAATTGACGCGCCCGGGGTTCTGCGTCGCCTTCTCGCCCAAAAGCGCCATCGGGTCGTTCACCCCCAGCCGCGCCCAGGCGTTGCCGTCGCCCAGACGGCTGAAGGGCTTCGTCTCCCGCTCCCAGACCCGGTTCTTGTCCAGGAACTTCTGGAACTCCTCATCCGTTGTGCCCTGGAAGAAGTTCCATTTCAGATTGTATTCCCGGATGTGGTCCTTGCAGAACCAGAAATACTCGTCCAGCAGCTCGGGCGATTTCGGCGCCCGATAGGCGCCCTTCTCCTTGCAACCCGGATAATCGCAGGGCCGGTCCGCCGTTTCGAACGCGCCCGACATGCCGCGCCGACCGGCCGTCTTGCGCTTCTTGGCCGCCGCAGCGCTGATGTTGAAGTCAAAGGGCGGGCGACTGGACATGCGTTTGGGGCCTTTCCGACTCGGGGCCACGAGTTTAGGGCTTTTTCGGCAAGTTGGAAGGGCAGGGGAAGCTGACATGGCCGTGAAGGACGAGATCGAGGATCGGCTGACCGCCGCCTTCCACCCTTCCGTGCTGGAGGTGGTGAACGAAAGCCACAGGCACGCGGGCCACGCGGGCGATGACGGCACGGGCGAAAGCCATTTCCGCATCACCATCCGGGCCGAGGCCTTCCGCGACATGTCCCGCCTCGCCCGCCACCGCGCGGTGCAGAAGGCGCTGGGCGACCTGAACAACCGCATCCACGCCATCGCGCTCGACATCGGCTAGCACGGGGCCGCCCTGGCCTTGCCGTCCCCGTCTGACCCAGATATGTTATAGTATAACATAGCAAGGAGCCAGCGATGCCCGACCCCCGCCTCCCCGACACCCGCCTTCCCGTCACTGTCCTTTCCGGCTTTCTCGGCGCCGGCAAGACCACGCTTCTGAACCACGTCCTGAACAACCGCGACGGTCGCCGCGTCGCCGTCATCGTCAACGACATGTCCGAAGTGAACATCGACGCCGACCTGATCCGCGACGGCGCCGACCTGTCGCGCACGCAAGAGCGGCTTGTCGAAATGACCAACGGCTGCATCTGCTGCACCCTGCGCGACGACCTCCTGACCGAGGTGCGCCGCCTCGCCGCAGAGGGCCGCTTCGACTATCTCCTGATCGAATCCACCGGCATCGCCGAACCCCTGCCGGTGGCCGCGACCTTCGACTTCCGCGACGCGGCGGGCAACAGCCTGTCGGATGTCGCGCGCCTCGACACGATGGTCACGGTCGTCGATGCGATCAACCTGCTCAACGACTTCTCCAGCCACGATTTCCTGGCCGACCGCGGCGAATCCCTGGGCGAGGGGGACAGCCGCACGATCGTCAACCTGCTGACCGATCAGATCGAATTCGCCGATGTGGTGATCCTGAACAAGATCACGGACGCCGGCCCCGCCCGGACAGAGGCCGCCCGCAAGATCATCAGGGCGCTGAACCCCGACGCCCGCCTGATCGAGACGGATCACGCCCGTGTCGATCCCGCCATCATCTTCGACACGCGGCTCTTCGACTTCGACCGCGCCCACGAACACCCGCTGTGGGCCAAGGAACTCTATGGCTTCGCCCAGCACACCCCCGAGACCGAGGAATACGGCATCACCTCCTTCGTCTATCGCGCCCGCGCGCCCTTCCATCCGGGCCGGATCCACGCGGTCCTGAACGGCGATCTGCCCGGCGTGATCCGTGCCAAGGGCCATTTCTGGCTGGCGACCCGGCCCGACTGGGTGGCCGAGTTTTCCCTGGCCGGTGCCGTCTCCTCGGTGACGCCGCTTGGCGGCTGGTGGGCCAGCGTGCCCCGCGACCGCTGGCCGACCCACCCCGACGCCCTGGCCGAGGTGGCGTCGAAATGGCAGGAACCCTGGGGCGACCGGCGCCAGGAACTGGTCTTCATCGGCAGCGGGATGGACGAGGCCACCCTGCGCGCCCGCCTCGACGCGGCCCTCGTCCCGGCCCGCGCCTTCACGCCCGAGGCCTGGACCGGCTTTTCCGACCCGTTCCCCGCTGGCGGCGGCAGGCGGCATGACCCGCAATCTCGCCACCCCACGCGCGCGCTGGCGCAAGACCGATCCCATGGCGGCGCATGACCGGCTGCCCCCCGAGCTGCGCACCTGGGCCGCCGGGGCAGCCCTTCCCTGGAGCGCGGCCTCGGTCCTTCGCCTCTGGCAGCGTGCCCTGCGCGAAACCGGCTGCCCCGAGGCCGCCAGGGCCCGGCTGACCCGCGCCGAGGCCCGCACGCTTGCCCGCGATGCGGCAAGGGTCTGGGGTGACGGCTACCCGACCCGGCCCATGCAGCCGGTGCCGCGACCACCCGGCCAGACACCCGGCCAGAAACCCGGCCAGACACCCGGCCGCAGCCCCTGATTTGCTCTTTTCCCAAATACTCCCGGGGGTCTGGGGGTGGAAAACCCCCAGCGCCCGAGCCGGTTGGCCGAAGGCCAGAGGCGAGACAGAAGGCTCGCGCCGAAAGGCGCTCAATCTGAAAACCGCCCTCGCCCCGGAGCGCGGGCAAAGGTTAAGCACTCTTCACCTCTAGAATGGAGCGCAACAGTTGAGGTTGGGATGGGGTTTGGGATGGATCGGCGGGGGTTGCATCTGGATGGTG
>NZ_QMJY01000078.1 GCF_003574395.1 Tabrizicola thermarum | reverse complement strand
GCTGGAAAACACCAGCACAGGCCCTCGCCGAGGAACTCGAAAAAACACCAACAACCGTTGCACTTGGAACTTGAGTTAACCCCACCCTAACGCGGAATCGTAACCACTTGATTCCGTTGAGTGTCAGAAATGCGCCGCGCGCGGCGCGTCAGGCGATCGTCACCGTCGCCGGTTGCAACCCCTCGATCTCCACCTTGCAGCTGTCCCCCCGGTTCAGGGGGCCCACCCCCGCCGGAGTGCCGGTGAAGATCAGGTCCCCCGGCGACAGGCTGACCATCTGCGACAGCGCCGCGATGATCGCCGCCGGAGACCAGATCATCTCCGACAGCGCCGCCTCCTGCCGGACCATGCCGTTGACCAGACAGCGCAGCCGCCCGTCCGGCAGCGCGCCCTGCCGGATCGCGCCCACCACCGCCGACTTGTCGAACCCCTTCGCCATGTCCCAGGGCCGGCGGCGTTCCTTCGCCTCGGCCTGCAGGTCGCGCCGGGTCAGGTCGTTCCCCGCCGCATGCCCCCAGATCATCGCCTGGGCCTCCGCCTCCGAGACCATCTTCCCCGCCTTTCCGATCGCCACCACCAGCTCTCCCTCGTGGTGCAGGTTCGTCGTGGCGGGCGGGTAGGGGATGCGGCTGCCGCTCTCGACCACCGCATCGGCGGGCTTCGTGAAGAAGAACGGCGCCTCCCTCTCGTCGGCCCCCATCTCGCGGGCATGCTCGGCATAGTTCCGGCCGACGCAGAAGATGCGGCGGACCGGGAAGCGTTCGGCGCGGCCGGTGACGGGCAGGGTGACCGTCGGCAGAGCCGGGAAAACCAGAGCGACCATGTCAGCCTCCCACCGTTTCGCAGGGAATCGCGCGGGCCGTCAGGCGGCGGCAGGCAAGCTCGGCCTGCTCCTCGGTCAGCCCCATGAAACTTGCCCGCCAGGCCCCGCCCGACTGGGTCGTCTTCCGCAGGCTCTCGTTCAGCGTCGCACTTTCGGCCAGCGCCGTCTTGAACAGCGCCTTCTCGGCCTCGTAGCGCGAGGGGAACTCGCCCACGTTCACCCCGAAGTGCCGCCCGCCCGAGGTGGACATCACGACCACCACTTCCTCGCTCTGGTCCGGCCCGGCCTCCGCCGTCTCCACCGCGTCGAAGATCGGTGCCTGCCGTTTGGGCATCGGGGCGGCCGGGGTCTCCGGTGCAAGGTCAACCGAGGGCGAGGCAAATGCAGTCCCGGCGGCCACCGTCTCGACATCGCTGACTTCGGCCATCAGGGTCGGCGGCGTGTCCATGCCGCGTGCAACCAGACCCGGGTCGGTCACGACAATCTCGGGCGCGGCGTCGGCAACGACGACCTCTTCCACAGCCGCCGGTTCGGGTGCGGGCACTTCGGCTGCGACGGCCACCATCTGCGGCGGCTCCAGAGTTTCGGGGCGGGCCTTCGGCTTCAGCCCGGCCAGCGCGGGATCAGGCGGAATGTCCTGAGGGCCTGCCTCGGCCAGCGGGGTTTCGGCCAGAGGTGCCGCAGCCGCCAGTGTCGCGGCCTGCGCCTCCAGCGTGCCGGGCTCTGCCACGGGGGCCGGATCGGCTGCTGCCAGTGCCGGAAGGTCTTCGGTGCCCGCCGGACCCGCTGCATCCGCCAGCGCGACATCCATGCCCGGAGCGGCTTCAGGAACCTCGGCCTCGGCCAGGGTGACGGCGGGCTCTGCTTCATCCGGCAGGGTCGGGGCGGGTGCTTCCTCGACCAGGGCCATCGCCTGAGCCTGGAACTCCAGCGTGCCCTCCGGCGCGGGTTCGGCAGTCGCCTCGGCAAGCGCGCCGTCGATGCCTTGGGCCATCGCAATCGCCACCGCATCCGGAACCACGGTTGTATCCGGCCGTGCCTTCGGGCGGGGCGAGGACCTGACCTCCCCCGATACCCGCACGGTCTTGCCCGCGCCGCCGACCGCGTCGATCTCGTCGATCCCCGTCTCAAGCGAGGCCACCAGTGGATCGTCCAGCGGCGCCACCTTGGGCGGCTGCTCCGTGACCTTGTTCCGCGCCTTGGCAAAGCCGATGTCCATCAGCTCGGCCATCTTCGCATTGCGGTTCGCGGAAGAAGTCCCGCCGAACACCGTCGCAATGATGTGCTTGTTGCCGCGATGGGCAGAGGCCGTCAGGTTGAACCCGGCCGGCGCGGTGTAGCCGGTCTTGATCCCGTCCGCGCCCTCATAGCTGTCCAGAAAGCGCGAGTTGGTGTTGGCGACCGTGGCGATCCCGGCATCCGCCGTCCGGCGCGAGAAGATGTGGTAGTATTGCGGGAAATCGTAGAACAGGTGCCGCCCCAGAATGTTCATGTCGCGGGCGGTCGACAGGTGACCCTCGGCGGTCAGGCCATTTGCGTTCTTGAAGGTGGTGTTGTTCATCCCGAGCTGACGTGCCGTGCGTGTCATCCGCTTGGCGAAACTTGCAACGTCCCCACCGATGTGGTCGCCAAGCGCCGCTGCCGCATCGTTCGCCGACTTGATCGCGGCGGCGCGGATCAGATAGCGGACGGCGATCTTCTGACCCGGCTTCAGTCCCAGCCGCGACGGAGGCTGCGAGGCGGCGTATCTGGACACCGTCACCATCGTATCCAGCGACAGGCGCCCGGCCTCGATTTCCTGGAAAACGATGTAGAGGGTCATCATCTTCGTCAGCGACGCCGGATGCAGTCGCGCATCCGCGTTCTTTTCGTACAGCACCTCGCCAGTGCGACCGTCCATCACGATGGCCGCGAAGGGTGCGGCCTGCAACGGAGACGTCACCACGATGGTGGCGACAACAAATGCCAAGAAAACAGCGTGATAAATCCGCCCGAGAAGCGATGCCACGTCGCCCACCCTTTGCCTGTTGGCCCGGATTTTCCGGTGCCCTATTCTGCCTCAGGCGAAACGCTAGCACAGGTTCGGCGATCCGAAAACCCAAAATTTCCAATGGGTTTCAGGGCGCAATTGATGCAGTGGCCGCGATGCTGCACCATCTGCCACCATCGGCCATATCTTGGGGCGCAGCGCAGAGCTGTCGCTAATTGTGGGGGCTGGAGCACAGCCGATCAACCAGTGCCGGCACTTCGCCCAGGTGCTTTACCACATGAAAGCGGTCATGGCCGTCCGGCGCCAGTGCGGCCTCGAAGGACCATTCCAGATCCTGCGGCACATGCACGCCCCAGGCCCCGGCCTGCAATGCCGGAATGACGTCCGATTTCAGCGAATTGCCCACCATCATTGCCTGGTCGGCACCGGTGCCGTGACGCGCGAAGATCGTGCGATAGGTCGCCTCGGTCTTGTCCGAGACGATCTCGACCCCGTCGAACAGGTCGCCCAGGCCGGACTGCGCCAGCTTCTTTTCCTGGTGCAGAAGGTCGCCCTTGGTGATGAGGACCAGCCGGAACTCTGGTGCCAGCGCGGTGATCGTCGCGCGCGCATGGGGCAACAGCTCCATCGGATGTTCCAGAAGATCGCGCCCCATCGCGACGAGGTCGCCGATGACCGAAGCGGGCACCCGGCCCTCGGTCACCTCGACCGCCGTCTCGATCATCGACAGGGTAAACCCTTTCACCCCGAAACCGTAGTAGTCGAGGTTCCGCCGCTCGGCCGCCTCCAGCCGTTCGCGCAGATGGACCGGATCGGCATAGTCGACGAGGACTTGCAGGAACCGGTCCTGCGTCAGCCGAAACCAGGTCTCGTTCTGCCAAAGCGTGTCGTCCGCATCGAAGCCGATCGTTGTCAGCATGGCCGCCCCTTTTCCCTGCGCCAAAAGAGGCTATATTTCACTCGTCTGTTGCAACCCCGAATCCACCCGGAACGGAGCCCGAATCTCGTGTCCATCCGCCCACTGACCATGTCGGACAAGACGGATGGCCCGGGGAACGACACCTCGATTCTGACGAAGACCAGGACCAAGACCCAGCGTCCGCCGATGTACAAGGTGATGCTGCTGAACGACGACTACACGCCGATGGAGTTCGTCGTTCATGTGCTGGAGCGGTTCTTCGGCCTGAACCATGCCCAGGCGTTCGAGATCATGCTGACGGTCCACAAGAAGGGGCTTGCCGTGGTCGGTGTCTTCAGTTTCGAGGTGGCCGAGACCAAGGTGGCGCAAGTGATGGACTTCTCGCGGCGTCATCAGCATCCGCTGCAATGCACGATGGAAAAGGAATGATCGTGCAGCCTGGCAGAAGGGACCGGGGGGCCTGAGGCCTCCGCCCATGCGATCCGCAAGATTGACCCTGGCGCTGGAAACCGGCGCGCTGACGCTGCCATCCGGGGGGCGGGTGGCCGTGTACGGGCCGAAGCTGGGGGACGACCTGTCGGCCCTGCCGCGCGACCGGGTCGTGGTGCTGAGCGGGTTCAAGCCGGACCGTGACCATTTCGCGGCCGGCTATTCCGTGACGCCCGCGCCACCCTATGCCGCGGCGATCGTCTGTCTTCCGCGCTCACGCGAGGCGGCGCGGGCGCTGATCGCACGGGCTGCGGCAGAGGTGGCGCCCGGGGGCTGGATCGCGGTGGATGGCCAGAAGACCGACGGGATCGACACGGCGCTGAAGGATCTGCGGGGCCGGGTCGATCTGTCGGAAAGCCTGTCCAAGGCGCACGGCAAGCTGGCATCCTTTCCCGTTGGGCCGGACCTGTCGGACTGGTCGGCGCGGCCCGGCCTGGTTGACGGGTTCCAGACCCTGCCGGGGATCTTTTCGGCAGACGGTCCCGATCCGGGATCGGCGATGCTGGCCGCGCATCTGCCCCAGAAACTGGGCGGCAAGATCGCCGATCTGGGGGCGGGCTGGGGCTTCCTGGCCGCCGAGATCCTGAAACGTGCCGACGTCAAACGGCTGGATCTGGTCGAGGCCGAGGCCGACGCGCTGGCCTGCGCGAAGGTGAACGTCCCTGATCCCCGCGCCCGGTTCCACTGGGCCGATGCGACCACCTGGCGGCCCGAGACGCTTTTGGACGCCGTGGTGATGAACCCTCCCTTTCATGCCGGACGGACGGCAGAGCCCGCGCTCGGGGCGGCCTTCATCCGCGCGGCCCGGCGGATGCTTGCCCCCGATGGCAGCCTCTGGTTGGTCGCAAACCGTCACCTCCCCTATGATGCGGTGCTGGCCGAATGCTTCCTTGAGGTCCGGGACGTCGCTGGCGACAGCCGCTTTCGTGTTATCCAAGCCATCAAGCCCAGGCGGGCGAAACCCTGATACGAGGTCAGACATGTCCTTCTCCGTTTCCGGCAAGACCGCCATCGTCACCGGCTCGGCCGCGGGCATCGGCCTGGCCATTGCGCGACACCTGGTGGACAAGGGCGCGAACGTGATGTTCGCCGACGTCGATGAGGCCAAGCTGGAGGCCGAGATCGGCGAGGAAGCCCGCGCCGAGGGGCCGATCCGCATGTTTTCCGGCGACCTGACCGAAAAGCTGACCATTGCGAACCTCTTGTCGGCCACGGTCGATGCCTTCGATCGGGTCGATATCCTGGTGAACGCGAACCGGCGGACCTTCATCTCGGATGTCCTGTCGCCCGAGGCCGACGGGGTCGAGGAGCTGTGGCGCCACAATGTCCTGTCGGCCCTGCGCATCTCGCAGATGACGGCAAAGCGGATGATCCAGCACGCGCAGCGCGCCGAGCTGGAGCCGGGCACGATGCTGGGGTCGATCATCAACCTGTCGTCGATCGCGGCGCAGGCCACGCGGCCAGAGCTTCTGGCCTATTCGATGGCAGCGGCGGCAACGGACCAGATGACGCGGTCGCTTGCCGTGGCCTTGGCGCCGAAGGGGATCCGGGTCAATGCCGTCGCCTTCGGATCGGTGATGAGCGCCAGCCTTCAGGCGGCGCTGAAGGACAACCCCGGCTACCGTGACGAGATCGCCGAGGCGACCCCGCTGGGCCGCATTGCCGCCCCGGCAGAGCTGGCCGAGGCGGTGCAGTTCCTGGCCTCGGATGCCGCGGGTTTTGTGACCGGGCAGATCCTGACCGTCGACGGGGGGCGGGGGCTTCTGGACGTGGTCGGCGCGCCATCGCACTGATCATTCCGGGTACTGGGCCTTGCACTGGGCGATGACCGCCTCGGCCTTGCGGGCCAGATCGCGGCGCTTGGCCTTGAGGCTGTCCAGCTTGCGCGCCTCTTCGTTCAGGTCGATCGCCTTGGCGCGTTTCTCGGTGACCGGACGCTCGTCCAGGCACAGGCGGGGTGGCGGCGGGGGTTCGCCCTCGGCCACCGGGGGCAGCGGGCACCTGGTCCAGTAATCCTCGTAGACGGTGATCGTTTCAAAGGCATAGCCCCGGTCCAGATTGCCCTGGGTTTCGGCGATCAGGCGATCCACCGTGCGAAGGTCGCGGGTATTGCGGCTGATGCACTGTTCCTGCGGTGTGCCGCAGGCGGCAAGTGCGCAAAGCATCAGCAGGGCGGGACGTTTCATGGCTTCCTCCTCAAACAGTGGAAAGCACCGCGCCGGGGTGTTAGGCATGCGCTGTCAAATTCCGAGGACACGATCATGACCGATCCCACTGACAGCCGCAACGCCGTCGCCGCCGCCTGGTTCCGAACCCTGCGCGACCGGATCGTGGCGGCCTTCGAGGGGCTGGAGACCAAATATGCCAAGGGAACGCCCGGCCGCTTCGAGGTTACGCCGACCAGCCGCGCCGATGGCGGCGGTGGTATCATGAGCGTGATGCGCGGTGGCGAGGTGTTCGAGAAGGTCGGCGTCAACTGGTCCGAAGTGCATGGGGTCCTTGGCGAAAAGGCGCAGCGCGCCATGGCCGCGCGAGGCGTGCCGGGGATGGACAAGGACCCGCGGTTCTGGGCGTCGGGCATTTCGCTCGTTGCCCACATGGTCAACCCGCATGCGCCCGCCGTCCACATGAACACCCGGATGTTCTGGACCCCTGGCGCCTGGTGGTTCGGGGGGGGATCGGACCTGAACCCCTGCATCGAATATGCCGAGGACACCGCGCATTTCCATGCCGAGATGAAGAAGGCCTGCGATGCCCATTCGCCCGACTACTACCCGAAGTTCAAGGCCTGGGCGGACGAATACTTCTTCATCCCGCATCGCGGCCGGGCGCGGGGCGTGGGCGGCATCTTCTATGACGACCTGAACACCGGCGACTGGCACCGCGACTTCGCCTTCACCCGGTCCGTGGGCGAGGCCTTCCTGCCCGCCTTCCTGCCCGTGACCGAACGCCGGGTTCAGACGCCCTGGACCGAGGCCGACCGCGAGGTGCAGTTGCAGCATCGGGGGCTCTATGCCGAATACAACCTGGTCTATGACCGGGGCACGAAGTTCGGGCTGGAAACCGGGCACGACGCAAACGCGGTGCTGATGAGCCTGCCGCCCGTCGCCAAGTGGTATTGAGGCAATGGCCGACATCACGGTGAAGGCGGCCTATGGCTCGGTCGTCGAGGACGAGGGGATGCTGTTCGTAGGCTTCGCTGCGGGCGAGGATGAGGCGGATGGCTATGTGCTGTTCCGTCAGCCGGTGGGCGGCGGACCGGTCTGGTTCGAGGCGAGCGACGAGACCTTCGGGGCCGAGGATGCCATCGAAAGCGTGGTCGCAGGGCCGAAGGGGTTCGAGGTGACGATCCGCCCGGAAAAGCGCGCCGCTTTTGGCTTTGCGGCGACGGTGGCTGTCAGGGTCGGGCCAGGCTGCGAGGACGGGGCCGAGGCTCTGGCCGCTTTGCACGGCATGCTCGGGGCGCTGTGGCGGGAATAGAAGGCCAAAAGTCTTCGAAGACTTTTGCAAATTCCTTCGAAGGAATTTGGCCTCTTACGGCTTCTGGTGTGAATGGCTCCACACCGCGTGGCGGATGCGCGCGGTCTTGTAGGCATCCAGCACCGCCATCGCCCAGACGAACAGACCCCCGGCAATCTTCCCCACGAAGGAAACCTCCGGGGCGGCGGTCTTCAGGGTGAAGGCCCCCAGCAGGATCGCAAAGCAGACGAAGATCAGCCCGCGCACCGGCTGGCGGTTCAGGACCTGACCGACGCCCGGCAGGATGATTGCCACGACCAGGACGAGGTAGGGGTTCGGCGGCTGTTTCATCTGGTGTCCTTCAGGGCCAGCACATCCTTGCGGATCGCGGCCAGCCTGTCGAGCAGCGGCGTCAGCCGCGCGGGGGCAAGCGGGATGCGCCCCATCTCGGCCTCGCGGAAGATCAGATAGCGGCCGCGGTCGGCCTCTTCGGCCAGGATCACGATGCGCAGGCCCCTGGGGGACAGGACCAGTTCCTTGACGCGGGGGTCGCGGAACAGGTCGGCATGGCGCGCGATCAGGTCCGGCGTTGGGATGCGCCTCGCGTCATCGCTGCGGATGGCGATCTCTCCCGGCAACCCCGGCGGGGTAGGTAGTGATTGGGGCAGGGTGGCGAACCTGGTGAAGGGCTCGTTTCCCGAGGGGCGCGCCATGAGGTCCAGCGTGGCCTCCAGCGGCAGGGGTTCGACAAGCGTCACCATGACCCAAAGCGCAGGCAGCTTGCGGAACGTCAGCGTGTCGGGGACGGCCTTAAGGTCGAAGGCAAGACCCGCGCGGCGGCCGGTCATGCGGGGAAAGCTCGTGGGTTCCAGGCGCGTCTCGCCGCCGTCGAACAGGGGTTTCACGGCGTCGAAATAGGCGGCGCGGCTCAGCGCTCGGGCGCGGCTTTCGCGGACAAGGCGGAACGCCAGCCAGAGGCCGAGGGCGGCGAGGGCAAGACCAGGGGGGAGGAGAGGGGACATGGCAAAAGGCCCGCCCCTTCCGGGACGGGCCGCTGTCTTTCAATAGCCGCGCGGTTTCGGCCAGGGCATGGTGAACTGCGCCCCCCGGTTCACGAAGCGGTAGCGCCAGAAGTGGAACCACAGCGACACCACGATGTAGAAGCCGATCATCGCCACCAGCTGCGTCCCGTAACCCAGGAACACCGCGAAGAAGGTCACGCCGCACAGGGTAAGAAGCGTGATCGCGGGGATCGGGTGGAACGGGTGCTCATAGCCACGCTTGATCGTCTCCAGCGGCCACTTGCGGCGGAACATGATGATGTTCAGCGGCATGAAGGTATAGCCGAGGAGCCCCGAGAGGATCGAGAAGGTGATGACCTGATCCAGCGGCGCGCCAAGGGCGAAGATCAGCGCGATGGGGACCAGAAAGACGATGGCCCGGTAAGGCGTGCGATAGCGCGGATGCACCGCGCCGAACCAGCCGGGCAGATACTTGTCGCGGCCCATGGCGAACCAGGCGCGGCTGGCGTCGTTGATGCAGCCGTTGGCGCTGGCGAGGGTGGCGAAGAGGGTGCCGAAGCCCAGAAGCCAGACCAGAGCCGTGGAACCCGACAGCCGCGCCGCGTCGAACAGCGGCGCCACCGCCCCGTCCACCCCGTCGCCCAGATATTCCCAGGGCAGGATGCCGGAACAGACATACCAGGTCAGCGTGGCCGCGATCAGCAGCGTCATGATCCCCGCCAAGGTTCCGAACGGCAGCGCGCGGGCGGGAGAGCGGACTTCCTCGGCCGCCTGCGTGGTCCCCTCGATGCCCAGGTAGTACCAGAGGCCGAAGTGCATGGCCGCCAGAACGCCGATCCAGCCGTAGGGCAGTTCGTGGCCCTCGAACAGCGCGGCGTGTTCCATGATCCCGCCGCCGAGGACGCCGCTGGTGGACAGGAACAGGACGATGATGGCGCAGAAGGCCACGGCGGTGATGACGAGGTTGAAGGTCAGCGTCGCCAGCACGCCGCGATAGTTCAGCCATGCCAGGAACATGATGACCAGGATGATGAAGGGCCGCTGGTCAAGTTCCGCCGCGTGCCCGGTCATCGAGGCCACGACCGAGAAGAGGTAACCCGCGGTGATGGCGTTCGCCGCCTCCAGCATCGTGTAGGCGAAGACGAGGTAGAGGCCGACGTTGAACGCCATCAGCGGCCCGATGATGTGCTTGGCCTGGGTATATTGCCCGCCTGCGGAAGCGACCGTGGAGGTCACTTCGGAATCGATCATGGCGACGCAGGAATAGAGGATCCCCGCGAACCAGCAGGCGATCAGCGCCGCATAGGCGCCGCCCTTTCCCACGGCGAAGTTCCAGCCCATGTATTCGCCGACCAGCACGATGCCGACCCCCAGCGCCCAGACATGCGCCGGGCCGAGAACGCGCAGCAGGCCGACCTTGGTGCCGTGCGGCCCCATGCCGTCCATGGTCTGCGAGGTGATGTCCACGTCAGCCATGATGTGCGCCTCCGGCCTTGTGCTGTTCGGCCAGGGCCTCGATCTCGCCCTCGCGCGAGGAGGTGAGGACCTCTTCCGAATAGGTCGAGTCGGTCCTCAGCCAGTCGAAGACCATGTGCAGCCCCAACAGGGCCGAAAGCCCCCAGGCGCCGTATTCAAGCCAGATCCACAGGTCCATGGCGGCTTACTCCCCGAATTTTTCTGAAATGACCTCGCGGTATTCCACTTCGGAAAACCGCAGGATCAGGAAGTAGTAAAGCAGGATGACTGCAACCATCGTCAGCAGCGCCATCCCCGAGAAGCCGTAGTCGAACCGCGCGAGGATCAGGTCATGCGCGGTCTCGGGCGTATAGCCCAGCGCCTCGTATTTCGCGGCCTGCGCGGCGTTCTGGCCCAGGGCCTCCCAGGTCGCCTCGGTGGCGGGGTTCGTCACCGACTTCGCGGCGCCGGCCATGTTCAGCCACAGGGGTACGAACAGCGCGCCGATGGTCATCACGACCAGCACCACGACATCGATCAGCTGGCTGGTCTTGCCCTGTTTTGGGGGTTGGTAACGCGCCATCAGCGTTTCCCCCCAGTCTTCATTCCTCGGGCTTCGTCCTGGAACCTGATGTCGAGGCCGTACATGAAATCGCGGTCCTCGCGGTAGTGCCGCAGCATCGCCAGGATCGCGGCGGTGTTGAAGATCAGGACGATGGCGCCGCCGATCAACAGCAGGGTCCGCGCCCCTCCCGTCGGCGCAAGGTCCCAGGTCGCTATGGCAACGAAGATCACGGCAAACCAGAGGCCGACCACGAACGCCCATGCCACCAGCACGTCGCGTTTGTGCATCGCCTCGATCCGCTGATTAAGGTCTCCCATACTCCCTCCCTTGGGCGCTTGGCTTCTCCGTGCAACGCGGCCCCGACGTTTCCCCGCACGGAAAATTTGTTTTCCGAAGGGAAAGGCACCTGCGACAATCTGTCAAGAAAAACCGCACATGCCCAATCCTTGCGCAGCAATTTTCCCGACAGGTGAAAATTGTTTCTTACCAGTTGATAGGCGGAAAAAGCGGTGCTAGCGTCATTTCAACCATGTGAAGGAGACTCACCATGTGCGGCATCGTTGGCCTGTTCCTGAAGGACCCGAAGCTGGAACCGCAGCTCGGTGCCATGCTGACGGACATGCTGATCACCATGACCGACCGCGGCCCCGACAGCGCGGGCATCGCGATCTACAGCGGGGCGAAGGACGGGTTGGGCAAGCTGACGATCCAGTCGGCGGACCCGGCGAAGGATTTCAAGGACCTGGACGGCGATCTGCATGAGGCCCTCGGCCAGCCCGTGACCATGAAGGTCAAGTCCACCCATGCAGTGCTGGAAGTGCCGCTGGACCAGATGGAGGCCGCCCGCTCGGCCCTTGCGCATCTGCGCCCGGGCGTGAAGGTGATGAGCGCGGGCGATTCCATCGAGATCTTCAAGGAAGTCGGCCTGCCCAAGGACGTGGCCGCCCGGTTCGATCTGTCGAAGATGAGGGGCACCCATGGCATCGGCCATACCCGCATGGCCACCGAATCGGCCGTGACCACCATGGGCGCGCATCCGTTTTCCACCGGCGCGGACCAGTGCCTTGTCCACAACGGCAGCCTGTCGAACCACAACGGCGTCCGGCGCGAGCTGATCCGCAAGGGCATGACCTTCGAGACCCAGAACGACACCGAGGTCGCCGCCGCCTATGTCAGCCAGAAGCTGAAGGAAGGCGAGGATCTGGGCTCGGCGCTGGAAGCGGGACTGGAGGATCTGGACGGATTCTACACCTTCGTCGTCGGCACCCGGAACGGCTTCGGCGTCGTGCGCGACCCCATCGCCTGCAAGCCCGCGGTGATGGCCGAAACCGACCAGTATGTCGCCTTCGGCAGCGAATACCGGGCGCTGGTCAACCTGCCGGGGATCGAGGACGCCCGCGTCTGGGAACCGGAACCCGCCACTGTCTATTTCTGGGAGCGTTGAGAGAATGCAGACCTTCGACCTTGAACGCGAGGGCCTCCGCGCGCTCAATTCCTCGCTGCATGCCCTGAAGGGCCAGACCAACATGACGGCCTGGGAGGTCATCAACCCCAGGGGCGCCCACGCAATCGCCGCCGGGGTGGACGCGCCGGTGGACATCACGGTGCGCGGCTCCACCGGCTATTACTGCGCGGGGATGAACAAGCAGGCGACGATCCGCATCAAGGGCTCGGCGGGCCCCGGCGTGGCCGAAAACATGATGAGCGGCACCGTCATCATCGACGGCGACGCCAGCCAGTATGCCGGAGCCACGGGCCGTGGCGGGCTTCTGGTCATCAAGGGCAATGCCTCCAGCCGCTGCGGCATCTCGATGAAGGGCATCGACATCGTGGTGCATGGCAACATCGGCCACATGTCGGCCTTCATGGCGCAGTCGGGGAACCTTGTGGTGCTGGGCGACGCGGGCGAGGCGCTGGGCGACTCGCTCTACGAGGCGCGGATCTTCGTGCGCGGCAAGGTCAAGTCGCTGGGTGCCGACTGCATCGAGAAGGAGATGCGGCCGGAACATATCGCGCTGCTCGCCGATCTGCTGAAGCGCGGCGAGGCGGACGGCAAGGCCAGGCCAGAAGAGTTCAGGCGCTACGGCAGCGCCCGGAAACTGTACAATTTCAACATCGACAATGCGTCGTCGTACTGAGGCAGTCTGAATGACCGACTTTCCCCGCACCCCGCCGCGCTATTCGGCCACCTTCACCCCTGCGGTGAACGCCGAAATCCGCCGCGCCGCGGCAACCGGCATCTACGATATCCGCGGCGGCGGCACGAAACGGCACCTGCCGCATTTCGACGACCTCCTGTTCCTCGGCGCCTCGATCAGCCGCTACCCGCTGGAAGGCTACCGCGAGAAATGCGCGACCGATGTCTGGCTCGGCACCCGCTTTGCCAGGAAGCCGATCCACCTGGAGATCCCGATCACCATCGCCGGGATGAGCTTCGGCGCGCTGTCTGGCCCGGCGAAAGAGGCCCTGGGCCGGGGCGCGACCGCCGCCGGCACCTCGACCACCACCGGCGACGGCGGCATGACCGAGGAGGAACGCGGCCATTCCAAGACGCTGGTCTATCAGTATCTGCCCAGCCGCTATGGCATGAACCCCGACGACCTGCGCCGGGCGGACGCGATCGAGGTGGTCGTGGGGCAGGGGGCGAAGCCCGGCGGCGGGGGCATGCTGCTGGGCCAGAAGATTTCCGACCGCGTGGCGCAGATGCGCAACCTGCCCAAGGGGATCGACCAGCGCTCGGCCTGCCGTCACCCGGACTGGACCGGGCCGGATGACCTTGAGATCAAGATCCACGAACTGCGCGAGATCACCGACTGGGAAAAGCCGATCTATGTGAAGGTCGGCGGCGCGCGGCCCTATTACGACACGGCGCTGGCGGTGAAGGCGGGCGCGGATGTGGTGGTGGTGGACGGGATGCAGGGCGGCACGGCGGCAACGCAGGATGTGTTCATCGAACATGTCGGGATGCCGATCCTGGCCTGCATTCCGCAGGCGGTGAAGGCGCTTCAGGACCTTGGGATGCACCGCAAGGTGCAGCTGATCGTCTCGGGCGGGATCCGGTCGGGCGCGGATGTGGCCAAGGCGCTTGCCCTGGGGGCGGATGCGGTGGCCATCGGCACGGCGGCGCTGATTGCGCTCGGCGACAACGACCCGAAATGGGAAGAGGAATACCAGAAGCTCGGCACCACGGCCGACGCCTATGACGACTGGCACGAAGGCCGCGACCCGGCCGGGATCACCACGCAGGACCCCGAGCTTTACTCGCGCTTCGATCCCATTCTCGGCGGGCGCAGGCTGAAGAACTATCTCAAGGTGATGACGCTGGAGGCGCAGACCATCGCGCGGGCCTGCGGCAAGAGCCACCTGCACAATCTGGAACCCGAGGATCTGGTCTCGCTGACCATCGAGGCGGCGGCGATGGCGGGGGTTCCGCTGGCGGGCACCAACTGGATACCGGGACGGAACGGCGGCTGGTAAGGCCGCCGTTTCCACTTCAACGATAGAAAAGACCAGGGAGCGACAAGATGGCGAAAGACCTTGCCAAATGGGCCAGGGAAAAGGGCGTCAAGTATTTCATGATCTCCTACACCGACCTGTTCGGTGGGCAGCGTGCGAAACTGGTGCCGACGCAGGCGATCAATGACATGGCGGCGGAAGGGGCGGGCTTCGCGGGCTTTGCGACCTGGCTGGACCTGACGCCCGCGCATCCCGACCTGATGGCGGTGCCGGACCCCGACAGCGTGATCCAGCTGCCATGGAAGAAAGAGGTCGCCTGGGTCGCCGCCCGCGCGACGATGGAGGAGAAGCTCGTCGATCAGGCCCCGCGCAACGTGCTGGAAAAGCTGGTCGGCGAGGCCGCGAAGGAGGGTCTGCGCGTCAAGACCGGGGTCGAGCCCGAGTTCTTCATCCTGAACGCCGATGGCACCGGCATCTCGGACGTCTACGACACCGCCGAGAAGCCCTGCTACGACCAGCAGGCGGTGATGCGGCGGTATGACGTGATCTCGGAAATCTGCGACTACATGCTGGAAATGGGCTGGGAACCCTACCAGAACGACCACGAGGATGCGATCGGCCAGTTCGAGATGAACTGGAAATACGATGACGTGCTGGCCACGGCGGACAAGCATTCGTTCTTCAAGTTCATGGTCAAGTCGGTGGCCGAAAAGCACGGCTTCCGCGCCACCTTCATGCCGAAGCCGTTCAAGGGGCTGACCGGCTCGGGCTGCCACGCGCATATCTCGGTCTGGTCGCTGGACGGCAGGAAGAACGCCTTCGCCGACCCGAAGAAGGAGCTGGGCCTGTCGGATCAGGGGCGGCACTTCCTGGGCGGGATCATGAAGCACGCCTCGGCGCTGGCGGCGATCACCAACCCGACGGTGAACAGCTACAAGCGGATCAATGCGCCGCGGACGACCTCGGGCGCGACCTGGGCGCCGAATACGGTGACCTGGACGGGCAACAACCGGACCCACATGGTCCGCGTGCCGGGGCCGGGGCGGTTCGAGCTGCGGCTACCGGATGGAGCGGCGAACCCCTACCTGATGCAGGCGGTCATCCTGGCGGCCGGGCTGGACGGGATGCGGACCAAGGCGGACCCGGGCAAGCGGCACGACATCGACATGTATGCCGAGGGCTGGAAGGTGAAGGGGGCGCCGAAGCTGCCGCTGAACCTGCTGGACGCGCTGCGGGAGTATGACAAGGACCGCACCCTGAAGGCGATGATGGGGGAAGAGTTCAGCGCGGCCTACCTCAAGCTGAAGCACAAGGAATGGAACGACTACTGTTCGCATTTCTCGGCCTGGGAGACCCAGACGACGCTGGATATCTGAGGGCGCGCCGCGCGTGGCGCGGTTTTCGAGACCAGCGAAATCAATGGGTTGCCTGTGGGCATTTACCAACGGTTAAGACCCTGGCGGCGCGGCTTCGCCCCCCGCCCAGGGATGGCTTGCCTGACCTGAGCCCCCGACTTGCCCCGGAGCGATCCGGGGCTTTTCTTCTGCGCAACGGTGGGGCTCGTCGGCGACTTCGTCCCTCTTCGCGGGCCCACCGGCGAGACGCCGAAGGCGCACGAGAAGGCCCCGGTCATTCCAGCGGCGTCTCTGGCGCGGCGATGTGGACGGCCAGCAGGCAGCCGGTCGGAGTGTGGGAATTGTGTTCCGTCCCGTCGCGGTAGAACACCATGTCGCCTGCGCGCAGCACGGTGCCGTCGCTTTCGATCAGTTCGCCTTCCAGGATCAGGAACTGTTCGTGCCCGTTGTGGCGATGCCCGCGCGTCGTCATGCCGGGGGGCATCCGGTAAACATGGAAGCCGGTTCCAAGCGGGCGGTCGTCGTCCAGTTGCAGCACCGCATCCCCCAGCGCCACGCCGTCGGGGTAGACGAACGGCGTGAAGCTGGCCTGATGGATGTTGGCGATCCGGCGGTCCTTCGGGTCGATGGGCTGCATCGCGGGCTCCGTTCTTTTGCCTGAAGGTGAAATTTCTTGACCCAGGTCAAGGCTGAGGCGACGCTTTGATGATTGATGAAACCCGAGGACAATCACAAGGGGAAGACCGATGACCAGCAAGATTCTCTGCCCGACCGACGGGTCCGATCACGCGACAACGGGCGTCCTGCTTGCGGCGGAATTCGCCAAGGCGAGCGGCGCCCATCTGACGATCTGCGCGGTCAACATCGCCCATGGCGGCGTGCGCGGCCCGACGATCAGCCACTGGAGGCCGGAGGAGGTTCAGAAACTGCTGGCCGATGCCGAGGCCCTGGCGAAAGCCGAGGGTGCGACGGATGTGGGCACGCTGGAAGTCGTCGCCCGCGAGGCCGCCCCGGCGATCATCGCCTATGCCGAGCAGAACGGCTATGACCACATCGTCATGGGCACCGGCGACAAGCGCGGTTTGCAGCGGCTGGTGCTGGGGTCGGTGGCAAGCGAAGTGGCCACACGCGCGCATTGCACCGTGACCATTGCCCGCTGACACCGCATCTGCATAAACTTCGTGCAAGGGTTGCAAGTCCCGACCCCGGCGCCTCGCGTGCCGGGGCCAGTCTTGTTTACCGGCAGGAAGAAGATTTGACACAGGCGCAACATTGCCCCTAGGCTTGCCAAAAACCGGCGCCCCTGTGGCCGCCACGAATCCAGCACGCGGAGGTTGACCATGAAGAAAAGAGTTGCCGTCATCGGAGCGGGGCCGTCCGGCCTTGCGCAGTTGCGCGCGTTCCAGTCGGCGAAAGCTAAGGGCGAGGACATCCCCGAGGTCGTCTGTTTCGAGAAGCAGTCGAACTGGGGCGGCCTGTGGAATTACACCTGGCGCACGGGCCTGGATGAGCACGGCGAGCCGGTGCATTGCAGCATGTATCGCTATCTGTGGTCGAACGGACCGAAAGAGGGGCTGGAATTCGCCGACTATTCCTTCGAGGAGCATTTCGGCAAGCAGATCGCCAGCTACCCGCCGCGCGCCGTGCTGTTCGACTATATCGAGGGCCGGGTGAAGAAGGCGGGCGTGCGCGACTGGATCCGCTTCTCGACCACCGTGCGCATGGTCAACTACAATGCGGACAAGGGCAATTTCACCGTCACCGCGCATGACCTGAAGAACGACCGGATGTATTCCGAGGAGTTCGACAATGTCGTTGTCGCCTCGGGCCATTTCTCGGTGCCGAACGTCCCGGAATACCCCGGTTTCGACAAGTTCAACGGTCGCGTCCTGCATGCCCACGACTTCCGCGACGCGCGCGAATTCGCCGGCAAGGACATCTTGCTTCTGGGCTCCAGCTATTCGGCCGAGGACATCGGCAGCCAGTGCTGGAAATACGGTGCCAAGTCGGTGACGGTGGCTTATCGCCACGCGCCGATGGGCTACAACTGGCCGGAGAACTTCAAGGAAGTGCCAAAGCTGGAGCGGGTGGACGAGACCACCGCCTATTTCGCGGACGGCAGCTCGAAGAAGGTGGATGCGATCATCCTGTGCACCGGCTACAAGCACCACTTCCCGTTCCTGCCCGATGACCTGCGGCTGAAGACGGCGAACCGGCTGGCGACGGCGGACCTGTACAAGGGAGTGGTCTGGGTCCACAACCCGAAGCTGTTCTACATCGGGATGCAGGACCAGTGGTTCACCTTCAACATGTTCGACGCCCAGGCCTGGTGGGTCCGTGATGCGATCATGGGCAAGATCCGGATCCCCGAGGACAAGGCGGTGCTGCTGAAGGATGTCGAGGACCGGGTCGCGGCCGAGGATGCCTGCAAGGATGCCCACGACGCGATCCACTATCAGGGCGACTATGTGAAGGAGCTGATCGCCGAGACGGACTATCCCTCCTTCGACGTGGACGGCGCCTGCGAGGCCTTCTTCGAGTGGAAGGAGCACAAGGCGCAGGACATCATGGCCTTCCGCGACAACGCCTACAGATCGGTCATCACCGGCACGATGGCGCCCGTCCACCACACGCCCTGGAAGGACGCGCTGGAGGATTCGATGGAAAGCTATCTGCGCAACTGACGCGAGCTATGGCACGGCCCCAGGCCCCGGGGCCGTGCCTTGCCTGTTTAGCGGGCAGCGCAGTTCTGGGCGCAATTCAAGGGAAAAATACTTTCGCTTCGATGAAATTTTTCTCGCCACGGGCGATTGGCCGTGGTTTTGTTTGCGCAATCGGGCTGCGGGCGCTTGGCGTTGCCGTGGCGCGGGAATGAGGAAGGGAGACGACCGAGACCGACGTCCGGCGGGACGTCAGACCAATAATCAGGGTGCGGCGGAAGGAAGGGAAGGCGGCAAGACCTGCCCAGGCGACGCAAGCACTGTCCAACAGGAGAGAGGGAATGACGACTGAAACTGGATCGGGCCAGATGGTCCGGGCGCTGACGTGGAAGGGCGCCTTCTGGGTTGCGGCGGGGGTTCCGCCGCTGGTGCTGTTCTCTATCGGCGGGATCGCGGGGACGACGGGCAAGGTCGCCTTCGTGGTCTGGATCGTCTCGATGGTGATGGGGTTCCTGCAAAGTTTCACCTATGCCGAGATGGCGGGGATGTTCGGCAACAAGTCGGGCGGGACCAGCGTCTATGGCGCGACGGCCTGGCTGCGCTATGGCAAGCTGATCGCGCCCCTGTCGGTCTGGTGCAACTGGTTCGCCTGGTCGCCGGTCCTGTCGCTCGGCGGCGCCATCGCGGCGGGATACATCCTGAATGCCCTGTTCCCGATCCCGCTGGCCGACAGCCAGCCGGTGCTGGACTGGGTGACGGCGAACCTGGCGAACTATAGCGCCGAAACGCCCTCGGTCGTGCAGTACATGGCCGACAATGCCGGGGTGACGGCAGAGGCGGCGATCCAGGCCGTGGCCTCGGCCGATGCGGTCAGTGCGCTGACGCCCTGGTTCCGGGTCTACGAGGCGTTCCAGATCTCCATCCCGGGCCTCGGCACGCTGCATTTCAACTCGACCTTCATCATCGGCGTGATCCTGATGCTGATGATCCTGGCGATCCAGGAGCGCGGCATCGCCAACACGGCCAGCGCGCAGAAATGGCTGGCGATCATCGTGCTGACGCCGCTCTTGCTCGTTGGCCTGGTGCCGCTGCTGACCGGGGCGATCGACTGGATGAACGTCACCAACATCGTCCCCCCCACGGCGGCCTATTCCGGCGTGGACGGGGAATGGAACCTGGGCGGCTGGACGCTGGTCCTGGGCGGCCTTTACATCGCGGCCTGGTCCACCTACGGCTTCGAGACGGCGGTCTGCTACACGCGCGAGCTGAAGGACCCCAAGCGCGACACCTTCCGGGCGATCTTCTACTCGGGCCTGTTGTGCATGGTGTTCTTCTTCCTGATCCCCTTCTCGTTCCAGGGGGTTCTGGGGCAAGAGGGGATGCTGGCCGCCGGGATCGTGGACGGCACCGGGATCGGCGAGGCCTTGGGCAACATGATCGGCGGTGGGCCGGTCATCACCCAGATCTTCGTGATCCTGATGATCCTCGCTCTGTTCCTGGCGATCATGACCGCGATGGCCGGCTCGTCGCGGACGCTGTATCAGGGCAGCCGCGACGGCTGGCTGCCGGGCTATCTGTCCAAGCTGAACGACCATGGCGTGCCGCGCCGGGCGATGTGGACGGACGTCGCCTTCAACGTGTTCCTGCTGGCGCTGGCCTCGGACACGGGCGGGTATTTCTACGTTCTCGCGATCTCGAACGTCGGCTACATCCTGTTCAATTTCCTGAACCTGAACGCCGGCTGGATCCACCGGATCGACAACGCGCATATGGAGCGGCCCTGGAAGGCGCCGACCTGGCTGATCGGGCTGAACACGGTGCTTGCCTTCGTCAATGCGCTGTTCCTCGGCGCCGGTGCAAAGGTCTGGGGCTACGAGAACGCGCTGTGGTCCGGCCTGATCTTCGCGGCCTTCATCTTCCCGGTGTTCTGGTATCGCCACTATCTGGTGGACGGGGGCAAGTTCCCGAAAGAGGCCTATGAGGACCTGGGCCTGCCCTATGGCGAGATGGGCGAAAGGAAGGCCGGGATGCTGCCCTATCTGGCGCTTGCGGCCGGGGCCGTGGTCGTTCTCTGGGCCAACTGGTTCTTCGTCCTGCCTGCCTGACAGGGGTAAACCGCTTTGGGAAAGGCCGTCCTGCGGGGCGGCCTTTTTCTTGGGCGAATGTTTTCTGGCAAGAAAGATTGTTGCACTTCATTATTGCTTTCTGGCGGGAATCGCCTGACACTCGGCGAAAATGAAAGCCCACTGGGAGGGACTGCGCATGACGAATTCCTGGCGTTTCTCGGCACTGATGGACCGGCATCGGGCGCTTGGCTCGAACCTGGAAGACTGGAGCGGAATGGGCACGGCCTGGTCCTACTCCAAGGGCGACCCGAATGCGGAATACATGGCGATCCGCACCAAGGCGGGGCTGATGGACGTGTCGGGCCTGAAGAAGGTGCATATCACCGGCCACGCCGCCAGCCACATCATCGACCGGGCGACGACGCGCGACCCGGAGAAGATCGCGCCGGGCAAGTCGCTTTACGCCTGCATGCTGAACGACGCGGGCAAGTTCATCGACGACTGCATCATCTACCGCTTCGGCCCGAACACCTATACGGTGGTGCATGGATCCGGTCAGGGGCATGAGCAGCTGACCATGGCGGCGACGGGGCGCGATGTGTCGATCCGCTTCGACGACAACCTGCACGACCTGTCGCTGCAGGGGCCCCTGGCGGTGGACTATCTGGAAAAGCATATCCCGGGCGTGCGGGCGTTGCCTTACATGGGCCATATGCCCGCGATGCTGTTCGGCAAGCCGATCACCCTGTCGCGGACGGGGTATACGGGTGAGCGGGGCTATGAGATCTTCTGCCGGGGTCAGGACGCAGGCGAGATCTGGGATCGTATTCTGGAAGAGGGCGCGAGCATGGGGATCATCCCCTGCCGCTTCACCACCTTGGACATGCTCCGGGCGGAAAGCTACCTGCTGTTCTACCCCTTCGACAATTCCGAGATGTATCCGTTCGAGAACGAAGGCCCGGGCGATACCCTGTGGGAGCTGGGCCTCGACTGGACGGTCAGCAAGGGCAAGACCGGCTTCCGCGGCGCGGAAGAGCATTACCGCCTGCAAGGCAAGGAACGCTTCAAGATCTCGGGCCTGAAGTTCGAAGGCAAGAAGGTTCCGGGCAACGCGCCGATCTACAAGGGCGACAGGAAGGTCGGCGTGGTGACGCAGCCGATGTATTCGCCGCTGAACGACTGGGTGGTGGCGATTGCGCGGCTGGACGTGGACTGCGCCAACAACGGCACCGAGCTGGAGGTGCGCTGCGGCACGCATGGGCCGCTGAAGGCGGTCTCGGCGCCGCTGCCGTTCTATGACGTGGAGAAGAAGCGCCGGACGGCGAAGGACTGATGTTTTCGGGGCCTGCCGGTCGGTGGGCCCCGTTCGACCCAAGGGAAGTGGCTCCGTGAAAGTAGACCTGACCCCGGTGAATGCCCCCTCGATCCGCTCGCGCCCGGTCTATGCGACCCTGGAGCCGCGCCCGGGCAAGCTGCATGTGATCGTCGCCGACGACGAGGGCGCGGCGGCGGTGGTTGAGATGGTGGGCAAGGCGAATGACCGTTCGGGAATGCTGGCGGCGTCGCATGTGATGTATTGCCCCGGTCCGACGGGGACGGATCTTTCGGCGCAACTGGAGGTGCTGGGCGCGGCGCAGTTCTTCCGCGCGCCGACCATTCCCGCGCTCTTGCCGCGTCTGGTGCGAGTGCTGGCGGATGCGCATATGGGGACGCAGTTCTATCTGGCCGGGACCGAGGGGCTGATCGGCCAGGCCGAACGCGAGATCATGGCGACGGGCTTCCCCCATGCCTCGATCCAGAAGGAACAGCGCGGATCCACCCTGCGCCGGGTGCAATGCGTGCACTGCAAGGGGATCACCGAGAACGTGGCGACCGACCCGTTCAAATGCAGCCATTGCGGGCTGAATCTTTTTGTGCGCGATCATTATTCGCGCAGGATCGCGGCCTTCATGGGGGTCTGCATCGACGCGGAAGACCCCGGCCAGGTGCCCGAAAGCGTGGTGAGGTTCAGATGAGCGGCGGCGCGAAACTTCAGGTCCGCGTGGCCGAGGTTGTGGAGGTGAACGACCTTGTCAAGCGGTTCCGCTTCGTGTCGCGGGACGGCTCGCTGCTGCCCGCGTTTTCGGGCGGGGCGCATACCGTGGTCGAGATGGACGACCATGGGGTCCGCAGGCTGAACCCCTATTCGCTGATGTCCGACGCCGAGGATCGGTCGGGCTATGAGATTTCCGTCCGGCGCGACGATCAGGGGCGCGGGGGCTCGCTTTACATGCATCGGCATGTGGTGCCGGGGATGGAGATGACGCTGTCCTACCCCGTCAACCTCTTCCCGCTGGATAACCGGGCGCGGAAGCATCTGATGATCGCGGGCGGCATCGGGATCACGCCGTTCCTCGCCCAGATCGCGCAACTGACGCATTTCGGCGGCAGGTTCGAGCTGCATTATGCGGCGCGGTCAAAGGCGCTGGGGGCCTATATGGACCGGCTGACCTCGGCCCATCCCGACCGGGTGCATTGCTACTTCGACGACCAGAAGCAGGTGATCGATCTGGAAAAGGTGCTGGAAAATCAGCCGATCGGCACGCATCTTTACGTCTGCGGGCCGAAGGGGATGATCAACTGGGTCCTGTCCACCGCCGAGGCCATGGGCTGGCCGAAACAGGCGCTGCACCACGAGGAATTCCTGGCCCCCGGCACCGGCCTGCCGTTCACGGTGGAACTGGCCGCCAGCGGCAAGACGATCACGGTGGGCCCGACGCAAAGCCTGCTGGAGGCGATGGAGGCCGCCGGAGTGGAGGCGCCCTACCTTTGTCGTGGCGGGGCCTGCGGGCAATGCGAAACGGTCGTTCGGAAATGCGACGGGACGATCCTTCACCGCGACCACTGGCTGACGCCGGAAGAGCAGGCGGCGAACACCAAGATCATGCCCTGCGTCAGCCGCTTCGAGGGCAAGACCCTTGTCATTGACCGATAGGAGAGAACCATGAGCCTTGATTTCAAGTTCGCTCCCGACGATTTCGGCGGCTTCTTCCGGGACGAGACGTTCCGCGACACCTTCACCTACCGCAACAGCGACCCGCGCCGGTTCCCGTTCCCCTTCGACCGGGACGACTACATGTATTCGGTCAACATGGAGCCGCATGTCCCGGGCCGGAAGGGCACGGCCTTCGAGCACATGCTGGACGTGGACGAACATTACATCGCCGAGATGATCGACCGCGCCAAGGTGCTGGCCGAGGACCCGCTGCGCTGCCAGTCGCTGCCGCACATGACGCTGGCCGGCTGGGATACGCTGGAGCTGATCATGGAGGCGAAGGCGCGGGATTATCCGCAGTGGTTCAGCCTGACCAAGGACGGCAACCGCTGGCATTGGGTGAACCGCCCGCTGGGAATCGAACAGTCGTTCACATTCCTGGACGAAAGCACGCTGCCCTATCCGCCCTTCGAATACATCATGCGGCAGACGCAGGGCGACTGGACCTTGCAGGACGAACGCGACGGGACGCTGTGGATGGATGCGGGGATCGCCACCTCGCAGGCCGACTGGTCGGTGGATTTCGATGTCGGCATGAACTTTCACGAATGGCACGCGCCCGTGCCTCTGGCGCATGAGAAGGGCGTGTTCGACCGGGCGCTGAAGTTTCTTCTGAAACTCCAGCACGGCGCGCCGGTGCGGCGGTTCAACTGGACGATGACGGTCAACCCGCTTCTGGACACCGCGCCCGAGACCTATCCCAAGTGGGGGCCGTCCAAGACCACGATCACGCAGGAGAACATGGGGAAGAAGCAGCACCTGCGGGTCGAGCTGCAGAGCCTCTACCGTCTGCCCCGGTCCAATGCCATCGCCTTCGACATCCGCTGCTATCTGTGCAGCTTCGAGCAGATCGTCACGGTCCCGAAATGGGCCCGCCGCCTGCACCGGGTGATCCGCGACCTGCCGGTGGAGCTGGCGACCTACAAGGGATTCATCCGCAACCGCGATGCGATGGTGGAATGGCTGTCGCAATACGACGATGGCGCGCCCACCTCCCCCGGCTGGTTCCCCGATGACTGAACGCGGCCCCCTGCGGCTGGGGTTCCTGATGTTCCCCGGCTTTCCCATGGCCTGCCTGACTTCGGCCATCGAACCCCTGCGCGCGGCGAACGAGATCACCGGGCGTAGGGAGTTCGTCTGGCAACTGGTGGCCGAAGCGCCCAGCCCGGTGCGGTCCTCGGCCGAGATCGGCTTTGACCCGGATGTCACGTTGCAGGATCTGCAGGGGATCGACCAGCTTTACCTCCTGTCGCCCCCGACGGCGGCCTTCGCCGATCCGCGCCGCAGCCCGGCGAAACTGCGCTGGCTGGACCGGACGGGAGTGACGCTTGGCGCCTTCTCGGGCGGGATCTTTCCGCTGGCGCGGGCAGGGCTGATGGAGGGGCGGCCCTGTTCGGTGCATTGGTGCTATGAGGCGGCCTTCAAGGCGGATTTCCCGGCGGTGGAGGCCCGCGAGGTCACGATCCTGCGCGAAGGCCGCCGGATCACGGCCAGCGGCTCGGGGGCGGTCTTCGACCTGATGCTGCACCTGATCGAAGAACGGCTCGGCCGCGACTGCATGACCGAGGTCGCCTGCTGGTTCCAGCATCCCTTCGTGCGCGATGCCGATGCCAGCCAGAAGGTGCCCGTCCCGCGCGCCGGGGGGACGACCGATGCCCTTCCGGCCGCGATCCGCGCGGCGATCCGGCTGTTCGAGACCCATGTCGAGGACCCGTTGCGCATCCCGGATGTGGCGGCGGCGGTGGGCCTTTCCGGGCGGCATTTCGAGCGGATGTTCAAGCGCGAGACCGGGCAGAGCCCGTTGCGCTATTACCATCACCTGCGATTGCAGAAGGCGCGACAGCGGGTGCTTTATTCCAACGACTCCTTCCGCGAGATCGCGGCCTCGGTCGGCTACATGACCACCAGCCCGATGATCCGGCATTACACGGAGTTCTTCGGCGTTTCTCCGCGCGATGAGCGGCGGCTGACGCAGACGATGCGGCGGGCCCCGTTGCGGGTCGAGGCGGCGGAATAGTCAGCCCTGCAGGCCAAGGGCGGCGATGCCGGAAAAGACCGCGGCGATGCCGAGCCACTGGATCGGCCGGACGCGCTCTTTCAGGAACCATGCAGCCAGCAGCACGGTCAGCACCCCGAAGAGCGACGAGGCGACCGAGGCGTATTCGGCGCGCGGCAGGCCGCCGGAGGCCGTGACCAGACCCAGCGCCAGCGCGTCGAGAAGTCCCATCAGGGCCAGGACGCAGAACTGCCGTCGCTGCGGGGCAAGCTGTCCCCGGTGCCAGACCAGAAGGGTCAGAATGGTGGCCAGCGCCACCGCGCGGCCCAGCAGGATCACCGGCAGTTCCGCGCCGAGCCGCGCGGCCTCCTGGGCCAGGGAAAAGGTCGCCGCGAAGCCCACTGCCGACAGGGCGGCCCAGGCGATGGCCACAGCGGGCGAGGCGGCATAGCCTTCCGGCGCGTCGTCGCGCGCGGCGATGGCGACGATGGCAATCCCGACCACGATGGCCCCGACGGAAAGCCAGTCGCCCGTGGTGACCCCTCGCCCCTGGGCCGCCGCGATCAGCAGGGTCAGCAGCGGATAGGCCCCGACAACCGGTGAGACGACCCGGACCGGCGCAAGGCTGAAGGCCCGGTACAGCCCTCCGATCGCCACCGCGAAGGCAAGGCCGGACAGCGCGGCCACGCCCCAGGCCGCACCCGTCATGGCCCCCCAGCCGCCCTGCCACAGCGCGACGGGCAGAAGGCCCAGCGTTCCGGTGGCCAGAACGACCGTGAGGATCGGCAGAAGCGCCGCGCCCTGGCTGAGCTTGCGCGCCAGAAGGTCATGCACCGCCCAGAGAAGCGCAGCCGTCAGGCCGAAGGTGAGAGCCAGCATTCCGTCGCCTTTTCCTCTGCTGCCGCTTGTGTCAGTCTTACCCTGAGGCTATTCTTGGGGATGAACAAGTTTTATCCTCATTAAACGGCTCCGGTCCTTCGGGCCGGTCCGACCACGGGGAGCGCCATGCTGGGCACGATCTATCCGACTGTGGTTCCCGGTCCACCCCGGCCGTCGCGGATTCTGACGCCCAGAGGGTTTTCGCGTCACCACGGACAGGAACGGCACGTGGTTCCCGGGGCTGGGGCGCTGATGTTGCAGGTCTTTGCGGGCGACCGGGTGACGCTGGTCAACGACGAGGGCGGGCAGCCGGTGGAACTGGTGGCGGCTGCGAAGGACGGGCGGATCGATGCGGGCCTTCTCGGTCAGGCGGCGAACGCGACGGCCGAGGGGCTGAAGGCGATGCTTGCGTCCGGCGACGAAAGCCTGGTGCGGCTGCGCAAGGGGCTGGCGGCGCGGAAGATCGACCTGGGCCGCGCGGGGGCGGTGCGGCTGTTCTCGGCCGAAACTCCAGCGGGCACGCGGGCCGATCTGGTGGCGCAGCACGAGGGGTGGCTGGTCGTCTGCGCCCCGGGTTTGCCGATGGCGCCGGAGGCGCAGGACACGGCGACGTCGGTGACGGTTCTGCTGCAACGGGCCAGGCCGCGTTTGGTGGGGCATTACGACCTGCCCGATCCGCTGGCGGACCCGATCCTGGACCTGCGGGTGAAGTCGGCCACGGCGGAGAGCTATTTCGTCAAGGCGGGGGATTACATCCAGATCCTGGATGTGGATGGGCGGCAGTGCACGGATTTCCAGTGCTTTGACGCGCGCAAGCTGGACCGGGGCATCCAGCACGCGCTGGACGTGACGACATCTCGCACCCTTATGGGGCACGCCTATTCGATGCCGGGGCTGCATTCGAAATACTACGATCAGGACTGGGTGCCGCTGGTCGAGGTGGTGCAGGACACCGTGGGGCGGCACGATGCCTTCGCCATGGCCTGTGCGTCGAAGTATTACGACGAGATCGGCTATCCCGGCCATGTCAACTGTTCGGACAACTTCAACAAGGCACTGGCGCCGCATGGGGTGGACCCTCGCCCCGGCTGGATGGCGGTGAACCTGTTCTTCAATACGAACATCGATTCACATGGCGTCCTCATCAGCGACGAGCCCTGGTCGCGGCCCGGCGATTATGTGCTGTTCCGCGCGCTGACCGACATCGTCTGCGTCAATTCCGCCTGCCCGGACGATACCTCTCCGGCCAATGGCTGGTATCTCAGCGACATCCATGTCCGCACCTATTCGGGGGCGGAAAAGTTCAGCCGGGCCATCGCCTGGCGCCCCACGCCCGATGCGGAGCCGAAGATGACCAAGGAAACCGCCTTCCATTCCCGCATTGTCGAAAGGACCCGCCATCACGTCGAATACAAGGGCTACTGGCTGCCGCAGGTCTATTCCGCGAACGGCGCGCTGGAGGAATACTGGGCCTGCCGGCAGGCGGCCGTGGTGCTGGACCTGTCGCCCCTGCGCAAGTGGGAGATCACCGGGCCGGATGCGGAAGCCCTGATGCAATGGGTGCTGACGCGGGACGTGAAGAAGCTTGCCCAAGGCCAGGTGGTCTATTCGGCGATGTGTTATCCGCATGGCGGCATGATCGACGACGGGACGCTGTTCCGGCTGGGCCGCGATCAGTTCCGCTGGATCGGCGGGGATGACTACGGCGGGGTCTGGATCCGGGAGCAGGCCGAGAAGCTGGGGCTGAAGGTGATGGTCCGCAGTTCCACGGACCAGCTGCACAATCTGGCGGTGCAGGGGCCGAACAGCCGCGAGATCATGAAACGCATGATCTGGACCGCGCCGCACCAGCCGACGATCGAGGAGCTGGGCTGGTTCCGGTTCACGGTGGGGCGGATCGGCGGGCCGTCGGGGGCGCCCGTGGTGGTGTCGCGCACGGGCTACACGGGCGAGCTTGGCTTCGAGGTCTTCTGCCACCCGAAGGACGGCACGGCGGTCTATGACGCGGTCTGGGAGCATGGGGCCGATCTGGGGCTGAAGCCGATGGGTCTGGCCGCGCTGGACATGGTGCGGATCGAGGCGGGGCTGATCTTCGCGGGCTACGATTTCTCCGACCAGACCGACCCGTTCGAGGCCGGGATCGGCTTCACGGTGCCCTTGAAGTCCAAGACCGATGACTTCATCGGCCGCGAGGCGCTGATCCGGCGGAAGGAGCACCCAGCGCGCCGCTTCGTCGGGCTGGAGATCGACGCGAATGTCGATGTGGGCCACGGCGACCCGCTGCATGTCGGGCGGGCGCAGGTGGGGGAGGTCACGTCCGCGGTCCGCTCGCCCGTGCTTGGCAAGAACATCGCGCTGGCGCGGGTGGATGTGGCGCACAGCGAGGTCGGGACGGCGCTGGAAGTGGGCAAGCTGGACGGCCAGCAGAAGCGGCTGCCGGCGGTGATCGTGCCCCTGTCGCACTACGACCCGAAGAAGACCCGGCCGCAGAGCTGAAGGGCGCCGGACTTTTCGAAAAGTCCGGTTCGGAGCCTTTGCAGGCTCCGGGCCGATTTCTTCGAAGAAATCGGCGAGAGGAGGATGCGATGGAGCCGATGATCGACCGGATCGGGGGAGAGCCGCAGGTCAGGCTGCTGGTGAATCATTTCTACGACCTGATCGAGACCCTGCCGCAGGGCCGCGCGATCCTGGAGATGCATCTGAAAGGCCACGGGCTTTCCCATGTCCGGCCCGAGCAGTTCGACTTTCTCTGCGGTTTCTTCGGGGGGCGGCGCTATTACCACGAACGGCACGGGCACATGAACCTGCGGGAAATCCATGCGCATGTGGAGATCCGCCGTCAGGACGCCGAGGACTGGCTGGCGGTGATGCAGCAGGCGATGGTCGAGACCGGCGTGGGTGAGCGTGAGTGCCGCGAGATCATGGCCACCTTCCGGCGCGCGGCCCTGATGCTGGTGAACACGGACTAAAGCGTGCCGTCCCGCAGGGCCTGCACCTTGGCGCGCAGGGAAAGATCCGCAACGATGACCCGGCCGACCCGGACCAGTTCATCGCGCAGGTCGAGGGGCAGGATCTGCGTGCGCCGGTAGAAGCGGTCGATCTCTTCGGGCGGGGCCTCGGCGAGGAAGGCCTGCAATTCCGGCCGGAACTGGTAGGCGCCCTTCGTCATCCGGAAGGGCAGCGCCGCCAGCCAGGCGGCCTTGTCCTGGGCATGAAAGTGCAGAAGCCGGATCTCCGGTTGCCAGTCCGGGGTCCGGACGAATTCGCCATCGACCATCACCGCATGCAGCCGCGGCAGGAGCCCGGGGACGCGGGTGCGGTAGATCATCTTGCCGACCGAATGGGACAGCATCCCGTCGCGGATCACCTTGCGATAGGGACCAAGGGCCGCGCGGCGGCGGGGCCAGTGTTCATGGCGCAGCGCGCCGCGAAACTCGCGCGAGGTGTAGATGTCGTCGGGCAGAAGCGGATCGTGCATCGCCTCGAAGGGCTCCAGCTTCAGCGCGATGGTCTCGTCCGGGGTGTCGTCCAGAACCTCTGCGATCGGGCGCGGGGATAGCAGGAACTCGTCCACGTCGATATGGACGATCCAGTCCGAGGTCACCCGCGCGCGGTAGGTCAGGCGGGCGTTCTGGGTCTGCCGGTTCTGGTGCTGCGGCGGGCGTTTCTTGCCGACCGTCTGCCAGTGCGCATCATCGCAGAGGCTGACGGTCACCCGGGGATGGGCGCTCAGCGGCGCGGGGATCGGCTGGTCGGGGTCGTCGAAGTAGAGCCACAGATGATCGGCGCCAAGCGACAGATGATGGGCGGCGAAGGCGAGAACCTTCTCTTCCGGCGCCTTCATGGTGGAGACGACGGCCCAACTGGCCATCAGAGCGCGTCCAGCAGCGCAAGTGTCGGCCAGCCGTCGGCGGGCAGGCCGAGGCGGGCCTGTTCCGTCTGCACCGCCCTGCGGGTGCCCGCGCCGAGAATGCCGTCGATCTGGCCGACGTCATGGCCAAGGGCGGTCAGCCTTTCCTGCAATCGCTTCATCCGGTCGAGGTCAAGCGCGGGGTCGGGGGTGCCTGCGGCATAGGGGCGCGCGCCCTCGATCCTTGTGGCGAAATAGGCGGCGGTGGTGACGTAGACGAAGCTCTGGTTCCAGTCGAAAAGGACGCGGTAGTTCGGATAGGCCAGGAAGGCCGGGCCCTTGCGGCCCTGCGGCAGAAGGATCGAGGCGGAGAGGCCCGGCGCCAGCGGTCCGTTGCGAGGGGTGACGCCAAGCGCCTGCCAGTCCTCGGTCGGGCGTTCCGTCTCGAGGCCCGTCAGCGACCAGTCGAAGGTATCGGGCAGCTTGACCTCGGCCAGCCAGGGCTCATTCGCGCGCCAGCCGTGGTGCTGAAGCAGCCGCGCGCCTGAAAGGATCGCGTCGGCCGGCGAGGTCTTGAGCAGGATCAGCCCGTCGCCATCGCCATCGACGCCGCGTTCCAGGATGTCCTTCGGCAGCATCTGGACCATGCCGATCTCGCCCGCCCAGGCGCCGGTGGTGTCCAGCGGGAAGTCGCCCATCGCGTAGAGTTGCGCGGCGGCGAGGACCTGGGGCTGGAACAGATCGGGGCGGCGGCAGTCGTGGGCAAGGGTGAGCAGCGCGTTGCGGGTGTTGAAGTCGCCCTGAACCTGGCCGAAGTCGGTCTCGAAGGCCCAGAAGGCCAGCAGGATGCCGCGGCCGACGCCGTAGTCGGCCTCGGCGCGGGTGAAGATGTCGTCCAGGCTTTCGGCCTTCTGGCGGGCGGTGGAGAGGCGCTGTTTCGAGATGAGCGACTGCGAGAAGTCGAGGAAGGTCTTGCGGAAGACGCCCTGACTGCGGTCGGCCTTCAGCACCCTGGGGTCCTGCTGCGCGCCCGCGAAGAAGGCGGCGGCCTTGTCGGCCGGGGTGCCGCTGGCCACGGCCTCGGCCTCCATCGTCTTGAGGAAGTCGCCGAAGTCACCGCCACAGGGGGCCGCGGCGGCGGGAGAGGTCAGCAGCAGGGCAACAAGGGCGGCGCGCATGAGATCTCCTTCAGGCCTGGCCCTAGAAGATGACGATCAGCGCGGCGATGGCAAGCACCGCGGCCCAGACCCGCCAGAGCGCATCGGCGGCGGCGTCGATGTCGTCCGGTCCGGGGTCGCGTCGGCCCTCGGGCCAGACCCAGGGATAGTCCTTGCGGACACCGTTGTAGCTGCGCGGGCCGGAGAGGGCGACGTTGAGGACCGGCGCGAGGGCGGATTCGGGCCAGCCGGCGTTCGGGCTGCGGTGCTTGGGCGCGTCGCGGAGGATCGGGGCGGGGTCCACCCAGCCATGGGTCAGCGCGATGAGAAGAGCGGTCAGGCGCGCGGGGATCAGGTTCAGCACATCGTCAAGGCGGGCCGAGGCCCAGCCGAAGTCGCGGTACTGCGGCGTCATGTGGCCGATCATGCTGTCGGCGGTGTTCACCAGCTTGTAGGCCAGAATCCCCGGCAGGCCCAGCAAGAGATACCAGAAGACCGGGGCGACCACGCCGTCCGACAGGTTCTCGGCCGCGCTTTCGATGGCGGCGCGGGCGATGTCGGGGCCGGTCATCTGCGCGGTGTCGCGGCCGACGATCATCGCGACGGCCCGGCGGCCTTCGGGCACCGAACGGCGCAGCGCGCTGGCCACGGCGCGGACATGTTCGACCAGGCTTTTCTGCGCGATCAGGATGGCGACGGTGATCGCTTCAAGCAGGCCGTGGTCGGGAATCAGGTGGATCAGCCAGCCAAGCGCGAGGCCGGTCAGGGCAAGACCCGCGGCGACCAGGGTGCCCTTGAGCTTGCGGTCCTCGCCGCGGTTGAACCGGCTGTCGCACCAGCCGACGAGACGCCCCATCAGGACGGCAGGATGCGGCAGGCGGTCCCAGAGCCAGCGCGGCTCGCCGAAGGCGGCGTCAAGAAGGAGGGCGGCGATCAGGATCATGCGCAGGGCTATTCCGCCGCCGGTGCCGATTCGCAAGCGCAACTGCTGCGTTGCGGCGTTTTCGCCGCGCAGCATGGCGGGATCGAGCGGGATCAACCAGAGGTTGCCATGCCCCTTGCCCGAACGCACATGCAGCCTTCATATTCCGGTAATACCCTTGTGGCAGCTTGATTTTCCGAAGGTCGTCCCCAAACTTCGGATTGGGGGAGAGGGTGAGGTTGCCATGCTTGAGTTTCTGCCGGCGGAAGTGCGCGAGGGGCTGGACGCCGCACGCAAGCGTGACCAGAAGCGCAAGTCGAAGCTGCGCGTGCAGGTTGGCGAAGCGGTCTATCCCGTGCTGCGGTTCTGGGACAACGGCTTTGCGCTGGATGCGGATTTCAGCCCGGGCAAGCTGCGCGGTCTGGTCGATGTGTTCGACGGCTCTCGCCATGTGTTCCAGTGCCTGATCGTCGCCTCCGGCATCGAGCATGGCGAGCTGGTCTGCGACTTCAAGCGCGCGACCGCCGTGACGGAACGGGCGCCGCTGGACTTCTGGCGCGACGAGAACGCGCCGGTGGGATACCTGTCCAAGGCGTGATGGCCTGGCCGCCTTCTCTCCTGCGGCTTCGTCGTCTTGTCGGGGCGACACGGCCCGGCGCGACGAGGCAAAGGGCGCGCGTCAGGGCCTGATTTCCACCCTGGTCCCGATGGGGGTGACGGCCCAGACCTCGCGCATCTCGGCATTGGTCAGGGCAATGCAGCCCGCCGTCCAGTCGCCTTTCAGCTTGAACCCTTCCGGCAGCGCGTTCGGCTGGCCGTGGATGAAGATGTCCCCGCCCGGAGAATAACCGCTCTTCGCCGCGCGGGCGCGGTCCGCGGGTCGCGGGTAGTCAAGCCCGAGCGACAGGTGAAAAGCACTTTCATCGTTGCGGCGGTCGATGGTGAATTCGCCCTCGGGCGTCTTGCCATCGCCCTGACGGATCTTGTCGCCCTCGGGCGTGAACCCAAGGGCGATCCGGTAGGTGCGCACCGGTTTGCCGTCCTGGAAAAGCTGCATCCGGCGGGCGGCCTTTTCGATCACGATCCGGTCCACCGTGCCGCTGAGCGGCGGGGGCGGCGGTGCGGCGACCCGCACCGGCGGGCTGTAGAGGGAAGCGGCGATGAAGCCGAGGACGGCCAGCAGAACAAGGTAAAGGACAAGGCGCAGGAAGCGGATCATTGCAGGTCGGCGAAGGCCCTTTGCAGCCGGCCGACCGCCTCGGCCACCTGGGCGCGCGGGCAGGCGAGGTTGAAGCGCAGGAAGTTCTCGCCCCCGGTGCCGAAGGCCGAGCCGTGGTTGGTGGCGATCCTGGCCTGTTTTTCGACCCGCGCGATGAATTCGGCCGGGGCCATGCCAGTGCCCGAAAAGTCGACCCAGGCGAGATAGGTCGCCTCCAGCGGCGTCGAGCGCAGTCCGGGGATTGCCGCGATGCCGGCGTCGAAAAGCTGCCGGTTGGCGTCGAGGTAGGGCATCAGCGCGTCGAGCCATGCGGCGCCTTCGGGCGAATAGGCGGCGGTGGCCATGTGCATCCCGAAGGAATTGGGCGAGATGCCCATCGCCATCATCGTGTCCGCGAAGGTCTTGCGCAGGGCGGGATCGGCGATGATGACATTGCCGATATGGGCGCCGGCGATGTTGAAGGTCTTGGTAGAGGCCGTCATCATCACCAGCCGGTCGGCGATCCCGGGCGCGGCGAGGGGCATGACGGTATGTTTCTGCCCGGGAAAGACGAGGTCGTGGTGGATCTCGTCCGAGACCAGGATCAGGTCGTGCCTGACGCAGAAATCCGCCACGGCGCGGAGTTCGTCCGGGGTCCAGACCCGGCCGCCCGGATTGTGCGGCGAGCAGAGGATCAGCATGGTCTCGCGCCCGGTGAGACGCTGTTCCCAGGCGGCGAAATCCATCCGGGCGGTGCCATCGACGAGGGCGAGCGGGCATTCCACCACCTCGCGCCCGGCGGCTTTGATGATCCGGGAAAAGGCGTGGTAGACCGGGGTCATCAGGATGATGCCATCACCCGGTTGCGTGAAGCTGTGGATGCACAGTGCGGTGCCGTTCACCAGGCCATGGGTGGTGAAGATCCAGTCCGGCTGCACCTCCCAGCCGTGGCGGGTGGACATCCACCAGCGGATCGCCTGAAGATAGGCGCGGTCGTCGCCGAAATAGCCGTAGACGCCGTGGTCGAGCATCCTTTGCAGCGCGTCCTGCACCACCTGCGGCGGCCGGAACTCCATGTCCGCAACCCACATCGCCAGGCCCTCGTCGGGCTTCAGGCCGTAAAGGGGTTCCAGCATGTCCCACTTGACGCAATGGGAGCCCGCGCGGGAGATTGGAGTGTCGAAGGTCATTTCACCTGGCCTGAGGTTTGGGATTTTCATCCGATTATTGCATCCTGATCGGGAAGTCATCCCGATTTTTCGTATTATAGTGGAACATGAATCCAGTATTTCGCCTATATCCGGAACGAATGTATTTCGAGTCCGTCTGCCGGTTCGGGGCCGCGGATCTGCGCCAGCCTCTTGCCATCGCGGGTCCGCTTTCGTAGATCGCTGTCATGATCCGCCCCATCCTGATCCATCCTGACCCGCGCCTCAAGAAGGTCTGCGATCCCGTGGGCGAAATCACCCCCGAGATCAGGCAGCTGGCCGCCGACATGCTGGAGACGATGTATGACGCGCCCGGCATCGGCCTGGCCGCGCCGCAGGTGGGGGTGACGAAGCGGCTGATCGTGATGGACTGCATCAAGGAGGGCGACCCGGAGCCGATGGCGCTGGTCAACCCCCAGATCGTCTGGTCCTCCGAAGACCTGTCCACCTACGAGGAAGGCTGCCTGTCGATCCCCGAGCAATACGCCGAGGTGAAGCGCCCCGCCGAAGTCAGGGTGCGCTGGCGGGCGCTGGACGGGTCGGAGCAGGAGCGGCAGTTCTCGGGCCTCTGGGCGACCTGCGTGCAGCACGAGATCGACCATCTGGATGGCAAGCTGTTCATCGACTATCTGGGCCCGCTGAAGCGGCAGATGATCACCCGCAAGATGGAAAAGCTGAAGCGGGAACGGGCGCGGGCGTGACGGTCCGGCGCTGCGTTCCCTGGCCTGCGGCGGTGTTGCGGACACCGGCTGCGGATGTGGCGGCGATCAGCGATGAGGTCCGCACAATCTGGGCCGACATGATCGACACGATGGAGGCGATGCCGGGCTATGGTCTGGCGGCGGTGCAGATCGGGGTGCCGTTGCGGCTGGCGGTGGTGGACTGTTCCGAAAGCCGGGGGCAGGCGGTGCGGATGGCGAACCCTTCGGTGCTGCACGCAAGCGGGCAGATGCGCGAGCATGAGGAAGCCTCGCCCAACCTGCCGGGCGTCTCGGCGGTGATTTCCCGCCCGCGGGCGGTGACGGTGCGGTTTCTGAATGAGAGGGGCGAGGTCGAGGAGCGGGATTTCGTCGGGCTTTGGGCGACGAGCGTGCAGCATCAGATCGACCATCTGGCGGGGAAGATGTATTTCGACCACCTCTCGCCCCTGAAGCGGAAGATGCTGATCGCAAAGGCGCAAAAGCTGGGGCGGCGCGGATGAAAGTCGTTTTCATGGGCACGCCGGAGTTTTCCGTCCCGGTGCTGGAGGCGCTGCACGCCCGGCATCGGATCGTCGCGGTCTATTGCCAGCCGCCGCGTCCGGCGGGTCGGGGCAAGGCGGACCGGCCAAGCCCGGTGCAGGCGCGGGCCGAGGCCCTGGGGCTGACCGTGCGCCATCCGGTCAGCCTGCGCAGCGAGGAGGCGCAGCGGGACTTCGCCGCCCTGGATGCGGATGTCGCGGTTGTGGTCGCCTATGGGCTGATCCTGCCGCAGGCGGTGCTGGACGCGCCGCGCCTGGGGTGTCTGAACATTCACGCAAGCCTCTTGCCCCGTTGGCGCGGCGCGGCGCCGATCCATCGGGCGATCATGGCCGGCGACCGGGAAACCGGGGTCTGCATCATGCAGATGGAGGCGGGGCTTGATACCGGGCCGGTCCTTCTGCGCGAGGCCGTGGGGATCGGCGCCGAGGAGACGACGGCCGAGCTGCACGACCGGCTGAGTGCGCTGGGCGCGCGGCTGATCGTGCAGGCGCTGGACAGCTTGCCGCTGCCCGCCACGCCGCAGCCCGAGGCGGGCGTGACCTATGCCGCCAAGATCGACAAGGCCGAGGCGCGGGTGGACTGGACCCGCCCGGCGGTCGAGGTGGACCGGCTGATCCGCGGCCTGTCGCCCTTTCCCGGAGCCTGGACCGAAGTCAACGGCGAGAGGGTGAAGCTGCTTCGCTCGCGGCTGGCCGATGGGCAGGGCACGCCGGGGCAGGTCCTCGGCGGCTTTACCGTGGCCTGTGGCGAGGGCGCCGTCGAGGTGCTGGAAGCACAGCGCGAGGGCAAGCGACCGATGCCCGCAGCCGAAGTGCTGCGCGGTCTGATTCTGCCTGCGGCGCTATAGCGCGGGGGTATCGGGGTTCCCATATTCCGCTGACAAGGGTGGGAGGGACGCCATGCCGCTAGTTGCTCTCTTGATCGTCGGGGTTGCCGCGGGCTTTCTGGCCAGCCGCATCCTGAAGGTGAACATGGACACGCCGTCCACCATCGCGCTGGGCGTGCTGGGCGCGCTGATCGGGACCGTGGTCCTGCGCGGGCTGGTGATGCTGGCGGGGATCGGGGCCGGGTTCGTCGGGGCGCTGCTGGGGGCGCTGGTGCTGATCTGGGCGTGGAAATCCTGGGTCAGGTAAGCCGTTTCACCGCATCCTTCAGGCGCAGGTCCGTCGGCCCCGCCGCCGACCAGAGCTCCAGGCCCTGCCAGGCGGCAAACAGAAGCGCCGCGCTTTCGCGGGCCTTGGTGCCAGAGCCGAGCCGTTCGGCCAGCGCGGCCTCGACCCCTGCGCGCCAGGCCGCTGCGCGCTGCGCGAGGTCGGGATCGCGCAGATCTGCGGCAATTTCCGTGACCTTGACCGGGCCGATCGCCTTCAACAGCCCCTGCGGCCCCTTGCCGGCGGTTGCGGCCACCGCTTCGCCCGTCCGCTGGTCCAGCGCATCCCAGAAGGCCAGCCGCGCCGCGCGCACCATCGCATCGCGGCTGCCATAGCGCTGCACCAGGGTCGGCGGCGCAAGGCCGGTCGCGGTGGCGACAGAGCCGAAGGAGACCGCCTTGTCGCCGCCCTCTTCCAGCAGGCGCTGGATGATGCCAAAGACGGTTGCGTCCGGGATGATGCGTTTGCGCGCCATTCCCCGAACCTAAACGAATGTTCGTTCACGGATCAAGCCCGCTAGCGCTTTGGCGCCCCCGGGCGCGGGGGTTGCGACCTGTAGACCGGGAGCCGCCAGCCCAATGCGATGCTGCCCGCGCGCAAGGTAAAGACGAGCGCGGCGCAGATCACCAGCGACAGGCCGTCCCCCAGCCCGGCCAGGCCTGCCAGGACCGCCCCAAGCGACCCGGCCATGGCGCAGGTGGCGTAAAGCTCGCCCTGTTTCAGGATCAGCGGCACTTCGTTGCAGACCACATCGCGCAGAAGGCCGCCCATGCAGCCTGTCAGCATCCCCATCACCAGGACGATGGGCCAGCCCTGACCCTCGGCCAGGGCCACGGCGACCCCGGCGGGGACGGCGACGGCAAGGGCGAAGGCGTCGAACCACAAAAGCGCGCGATAGCGGCTTTCCAGAAGATGCGCGGAGAAGAAGACCAGGATCGCGGCGGCGGTGGCTACGCCCAGCGGCAGGGGATCGGCGACCCAGAACACCTCGCGGTTCAGGATCGTGTCGCGCAGGGTGCCGCCGCCGACGGCCGTCAGGCAGGCGATGAAGATGAAGCCCACGATGTCAAGCTGCGACCGGCTGGCCGCCAGCGCTCCGGTCAGCGCAAAGACCAGAACCGAGGCATAGTCGAGCCCATCCTGAAGCGTGAAAGCCGACATCAGGCCGGGGCCTTGAACGGCGCCATCCCGGCACGGGCCAGGGCATCGGCGCGTTCGTTTTCCGCGTGGCCCGCATGGCCCTTGATCCAGCGCCAGGTTACCTTGTGCCGGGCGGCGGCAGCCTCAAGCCGTTGCCAAAGCTCGACATTCTTGACCGGAGAGCCCCCCGCCGTGCGCCAGCCCTTGCGCTTCCAGCCGTCCAGCCATTCGGTGATGCCGTTCTTCACATAGGCGCTGTCGGTGACGATGGTCACTTCGGAGGGCCGGGTCAGAGCTTCCAGCGCCGAGATCGCGGCGAGGAGTTCCATCCGGTTGTTGGTGGTCAGCGCCTCGCCGCCGGAAAGCTCGCGTTCCTTGACGACGGTGCCGTTCTCGCGGGCGATCAGCAGCACGCCCCAGCCGCCCGGGCCGGGGTTGCCGGAACAGGCGCCATCGGTATAGGCGAAAAGTTCGGCCATCTCAGGCCTGCAAGGGGATGGCGAGGCAGGCCAGGACCACCACGGTCAGCATGACCCTGAGGCGCAGCCACCAGCGCGGGGCAAGGCCCCAGGCGGAAAACATCGCGTCGAGCAGAAGGAGACCGACGAAGCCCGCCGCGAGGAAGATCCTCGAGCTGTCGGAGGCGTCGGTCACCATGAAGAATGCCCAGAGCGCGGGGATGACCGAGAGCGTGTAGGCCAGGGTCGCCTCACGACCTTCGGCCCTGGTCGCAAAGCCCCAGAGGACGCCGGACATGAAGGCGAGGATGACGGTGCCGTAGGTCAGCCCGACATAGGCGCCCAGGAACATCGGGGAAAGCCATTGCCCGGCCATGCCCGACAGGGCCGGGGACAGGTGCGTGGCGGCCGACCAGAGGAACGGGATCAGCCCGGCAAGGCCGAGCAAGAGGGCGGGACGGGGAATGCGGGTGTCGTCGGTCATGGCGCTGATCTAGCCTGAGGTGCGGCGCAAGGCCAGTCAGTCCGGGTCGGTGAAACGGTTGAAGCGTGGCGGGATCGCGGCGGCGATGGCGGCCAGGACCTTGCCGACACGCTCGACATCGGCGTCGCGGGGCTGGGAGGGAAGGTCGACCGTGCCCTCGGCAAGGGTCACGCGCCCCCAGGCCAGCCCCCCGCCGACAATCGGGGTATCCGTCTCACGGGCGGGCCTTGCGACCAGGCCGCTTTCCCTGGCTGCCGTCCGGATCGCGTCCAGCGCGGCCTCGGGAACCTTGGCGCGGCGCAGTTTGCAGGCCGGGCCTTCCGTCTCATATCCCTTGCAGTGCTTCAGCTCCAGCTGCCCGTCCTCGCGGATCAGGATGCTGGTCTCCCAGGCATATTCCGGGGGAAGGCTGCCGTTGTTGGTCCAATAGTTGACGAGGACCGGGGCGAGTTCGTCGGCTTGGACGGGCAGGCTCAGGGCGAGAAAGAGGGCGAGGCGACGCAACATCAGACAGGCTCGCGCAGGATGCGGGGGACCTTGAATTCGATGTCCTCGACGGCGGTCTCCACCAGATCGAGGGTAACATCGTAGCGGGCGCGGAAGGCGTCGATGACTTCGGTGACAAGGACCTCGGGCGCGCTGGCCCCGGCGGTCAGGCCGATGGCACGGGCGCCTTGGAGGGCGCGCCAGTCGATGTCGGCGGCGCGCTGGATCAGCATGGAATAGGGGCAGCCGGCGGCGGTGCCGACCTCGACCAGGCGTCGGGAGTTCGAGGAATTGGGGGCGCCGATCACGAGGAGAGCGTCGATCTTCGGCGCCATCGCCTTGACGGCGGCCTGGCGGTTGGTGGTGGCGTAGCAGATGTCGTCGTGGGCGGGGGCGTGGATGAGCGGGAAGCGTGCCTTCAGGGCGGCGGCGATCTCGGCGGTGTCGTCGACCGAGAGGGTGGTCTGGGTGATGAAGGCGAGTTTCGCAGGGTCGCGGACCGTGAGCTTCGCCACGTCCTCGACGGTCTCGACCAGCAGGACCTCGCCCGGTGGGAGCTGGCCCATGGTGCCGATGGTCTCGGGGTGGCCGGCGTGGCCGATGTAGATCATCTGGGTCCCGGCCTCGTGGTGGCGGGCGGCTTCGTTGTGGACCTTGGTGACGAGGGGGCAGGTCGCGTCCACCGCGATCATGTTCCGGGCGGCGGCCTCGGCGGGGACGGATTTGGGGACGCCGTGAGCGGAGAAGACCACGGGGCGGTCGGTGGGGCAGTCTGCCAGGTCCTCGACGAAGATCGCGCCTTTCGCCTTCAGGGCGTCGACCACAAACCTGTTGTGGACGATCTCGTGCCGGACGTAGACGGGGGCGCCCCATTTCTGCAGGGCCATCTCGACGATCTTGATCGCCCGGTCCACCCCGGCGCAAAAGCCGCGGGGGGCGGCGAGGGAGAGGGTGAGGGGGGGCAGGTCGGGCATGGGGCGGGTTCCGGCAGGGGTCGGGCACAGGTTTAGGGGGTGAAGGCAGCCGCGTCCAGCGCCGCGCGCGGCGCGATTTGCGGGGTGAGGGATTTCAAGGGGTTGGCTGTGGGCGTTAGGGATCGGTTAACTTCTACGCCTTCTCGTCCGCCTCCTCGTTCGACTTCGTCTCCTCGTCGGGTGGGACCCGAGCGAGGAGGCCCGAAGGGGGCCGTCGAGCGGTGTGGTCAGGCGCCGAAGGCTGCGGCCCCGAGCCAACCCAGCGCGATATAGCGGCCGGTCTTGGCGATGGCGACGAGGAGGAGGAACACCGCAAACGGCACGCGCAGCACCCCGGACAGGGCCACGATCATGTCGCCGAACGGCGCCCAGCTGAGCAGCAGCAGCCACAGGCCCCAGCGCGCCCACCAGCCTTCGGCCCGCGCCATCCGGGCGGGCTTCAAGGGAAACCAGCGGTGGTCGCGCTGGTCCGAGAGCCAGCGGCCAAGGCCATAGGTCACGCAGGACCCGAGCGTGTTGCCGACAGAGGCGACAACGACCAGCCAGAACGTCTCTGATCCCGCAGCCTGAAGGCCGAGGAACACCACTTCCGACTGAAACGGAACCGGCGTCGCGGCCAGAAAGGCCGCGACGAACAGGCCTGACAGCGCGATCATGCCGCGATCACGAGGCGCTCCCCAGCCACCCCGGTGATCCCGGACCTCACTTCGCCTCGACCGCGACCTCTTCGCCGACCACCGGGCGCGGTTCGCGCGGCGGGCGGCCGATGACTTCGCGCAGCTCGTCCAGCTCGATGAAGTTGTCGGCCTGGCGGCGGAGTTCGTCCGCGATCATCGGCGGCTGGCTGCGGATGGTGGACACCACCGACACCCGAACCCCCTGACGTTGCAGGCTTTCCACCAGCGGACGGAAGTCGCCGTCGCCGGAGAAGAGCACCACATGATCGACGCGCGCCGCAAGCTCCATGGCATCGACGCACAGTTCGATGTCCATGTTGCCCTTCACCTTCCGGCGACCCTGGCTGTCGGTGTATTCCTTCGCCGGTTTCGTGCGCATGGTGAAGCCGTTGTAGTGCAGCCAGTCCACCAGCGGCCGGATCGGCGAGTAGTCGTCGTTTTCCAGCAGTGCGGTGTAGTAGAAGGCGCGGAGCAGTTTGCCCCGACGCATGAACTCCATCCGCAACAGCTTGTAGTCGATGTCGAAACCAAGCGCCTTGGCGGCCGCGTAAAGGTTCGAACCATCAATGAACAGCGCTAGCCGTTCGTCCTTGTAAAACATGTAAAGGTCCCCTCAATGTCGCCGCGGAAGCAATGTGTCGTGTCTTGTGCACGGCCAAAATGGAATTTCGCGCGGCTAACCCCTTGTGAATAGCAGTCGGACGAGGTTTCCGACAAGTGAAGTATAGGAAAATAATCCCGGCGATGGTGAACTCCATGCACGCACTGGTTGCACTCGGCGCAAACCTGCCATTCCGGGGCGATCCCCCGGAGACGACTTTGGCGCGCGCTCTCAAAGCGCTTTCCGAAGAAGGCCTTTCGCTTCTTGCGGTTAGCCGATTCTTCGCGACGCCCTGCTTTCCGGCGGGCGCCGGGCCGGACTATGTGAATGCCGCGGCGATGCTGACGGTCGATGCGGAAAGTGACGCAACGGCAATTCTGGCTGTGCTGCACCGGGTCGAAGAGCGGTTCGGCCGCAGGCGCGACACCCGCTGGGGCATGCGGACGCTGGACATCGACCTTCTGGCCCTGGGCGATTCGGTCCTGCCGGATGGGGATGCGCAGGACGAATGGCGCAATCTGTCGCCGGACCGCCAGATCGGAAGTGCCCCGGATCGCCTGATCCTGCCGCATCCGCGGCTACAGGATCGGGCCTTCGTGCTGGTGCCCCTGGCGGAGGTGGCGCCGGACTGGGTGCATCCGCGCACCGGGCAGACCGTCGCCGCGATGCTGGCGGCCCTGCCTGCCGCGGATGTCGCGGCGGTGAAGCCGTTGTGATCGCCTTGCAGGATCAAACCCCCTGAATTTGGCCGATTTGCCGCTTGTCAAGCCTGTCCGGGCGGCATAAAGAGGCGTCTTCCAGCGAAGTTTGCCGATTGGAGTATCCCCATGGCCCGCGTGACGGTCGAAGATTGCGTTGACAAGGTCCCGAACCGGTTCGAGCTGGTGATGCTGGCCGCCCACCGGGCGCGCGAGATCGCTGCGGGCTCGCCCGTCCTGGTGGATCGCGACAACGACAAGAACCCGGTCGTCGCGCTGCGCGAGATCGCGGAAGAGGCGATTTCGGCCGAGGTTCTGCGCGAGCGGATGATCGAAAGCTATCAGACCCAGATCGAGGTCGACGAGCCGGAAGAGGATCAGATGGCGCTGCTCATGGGTGGCGAGATCGATCGTCCGATGGCCGACGACATGTCGGAAGAAAAGCTGCTGCGCGCGCTGATGGAAGCCCAGGGCGAGTTCTGACGGGGGTTTCCCCGCGAAGGGGCGGTGATGATCGACGTCGAAGACCTCATCGCCCTGGTCCGCAACTACAACCCGCGGTGCAATGCCGACCTGATCCGCCGGGCCTATGCCTATGGCCTGAAGATGCATGAGGGCCAGTTCCGCAAATCGGGCGAGCCCTATTTCACCCATCCCGTCGCGGTGGCGGCGATCCTGACCGAGCAGCGGCTGGATGATGCGACGATCGTCACCGCCCTGCTGCACGACACGATCGAGGACACGCGGTCGACCTATGCCGATCTTGCGGCCCAGTTCGGCGAGGAAGTGGCCGAGCTGGTCGACGGCGTGACCAAGCTGACGAACCTGCAACTGTCCAGCACCGAAAGCCAGCAGGCCGAGAACTTCCGCAAGCTGTTCATGGCGATGTCCCGCGACCTGCGGGTCATCCTGGTGAAACTGGCCGACCGTCTGCACAACATGCGGACGATCAAGTCGATGAGCCCGGAGAAGCAGGCCCAGAAGGCGCGCGAGACGATGGAGATCTTCGCTCCGCTGGCGGGCCGGATGGGGATGCAGTGGATGCGCGAGGAGCTGGAGGATCTGTCCTTCAAGGTCCTGAACCCCGAGGCGCGCAATTCGATCATGCGCCGCTTCCTGACCTTGCAGCGCGAGACCGGCGATGTGGTCCACCAGATCAGCGGCGACATCCGGCACGAGCTGGAGAAGGCGCGGATCGAGGCCGACGTGTTCGGCCGCGCGAAGAAGCCCTACAGCATCTGGCGCAAGATGCAGGAGAAGGACCTGGCCTTCAGCCGGCTGTCCGACATCTACGGGTTCCGGGTGATCTGTTCCTCGGTCGCGGATTGCTACCGGATTCTGGGCGTGATCCACCAGCGCTGGCGCGCGGTGCCGGGGCGGTTCAAGGATTACATCAGCCAGCCGAAGAACAACGGCTATCGGTCGATCCACACCACGGTCAGCGGCCGCGACGGCAAGCGGGTCGAGGTGCAGATCCGCACGCGCGAGATGCACGAGGTGGCCGAGGCAGGCGTTGCGGCGCACTGGTCCTACCGCGAGGGCGTGCGGGCGGTGAACCCCTTCGCGGTGGACCCGGCCAAGTGGATCGCGGCGCTGACGGAACGGCTGGACGAGGGCGACACGGACGAGTTCCTGGAGCACGTCAAGCTGGAGATGTATTCCGACCAGGTCTTCTGCTTCACGCCGAAGGGCGACGTGATCCAGTTGCCGCGCGGGGCGACTCCGCTGGATTTCGCCTATGCGATCCATACGCGGATCGGCAATTCCTGCGTCTCGGCCAAGATCGACGGCATCCGGGTGCCCCTGTGGACGCGGCTGAAGAACGGCCAGTCGGTCGAGATCATCACGGCGGAAGGGCAGCGGCCGCAGGCGTCGTGGATCGACATCGTGACCACGGGCCGGGCGAAGGCGGCGATCCGGCGCAGCCTGCGCGAGGAGGACCGGGGGCGGTTCGTCAAGCTGGGTCAGGAGCTGGCGCGGGCGGCCTTCGACCATGTCGGCAAGAAGGCAACCGACAAGGCCCTGCGCACGGCGGCCAAGATGCTGGGGCTGGCCGACGAGAACGACCTTCTGGCACGGGTCGGGTCGGCCGAACTGCCGGCGCGGCGGGTGGTGGAGACGCTGTATCCCGAACTGGCGCAGGCGGTGGCGGAAGAAGTGGACTCCGGCCGCCCGGTCGCCGGGCTGACCGCGGATCAGGCCTTCCGGCGGGCGAACTGCTGCCAGCCGGTGCCGGGAGAGCGGATCGTGGGAATCACCTACCGGGGGCAGGGCGTGGTGGTCCATGCCATCGACTGCCCCGCGCTGGAAGAGTTCGAGGACCAGACCTCGCGCTGGGTCGATCTGCACTGGCATTCTGGCCGTCACAAGCCGGTGTTCACGGTCAGCCTGGACATGACGATTTCGAACGACGCGGGCGTCCTGGGGCGCATCTGCACGCTGATCGGCGAGCAGAAGGCCAATATCAGCGACCTGCGCTTTACCGACCGGAAACCGGACTTCTATCGCCTCATTGTTGACGTGGACCTGCGGGATGTTGAGCATCTGCACATGGTCATGACCGCACTGGAAGCCGAAACCGACGTGGCGCAGATATCGCGTCATCGGGATTTGACACGGCGGCCATAGGACAGCAGAACGGGCTTAATCGGGTCGAAGAGGCAGTCAGTTGGTTTTCAAGCGCAGGGATCCGGTCGGTTGGGGCGAATGGCTGCGCGAGCAGGTCTATCCGAAATCGGGCTTCAAGCGCGCGACGCGCTATGTGATCTACCGCATGCGGCGCCTGCCCGACCAGCCGCACCGGGTGGCGCGCGGGGTCTTTGCCGGCTTCTTCATCGGCTTCCTGCCCCTGCCGGGGATGCAGTTCCTGGCGGCCTGGGGCATGGCCCGGCTGATGCGCGGCAATGTGCTGGCGGCCCTGCTGGGCACCTTCAACACCAACCCGCTGACCACGCCGCCCTTCACGGTCTTTTCGGTCTGGCTGGGCCACTGGATCCTCGGGATCGAGGCGCCTTTGAACTTCAAGTACATCTGGAGCGCGCTGGAAAACGCGGGCCATGACCTGTGGTTCAACTTCATGGCCCTGTTCGGGCCGGAGAAGGCGCAGTGGGACGGGCTGATCCAGTTCTGGAACGAGATCTACCTGCCCTGGTTCATCGGCGCGCTTGGCCCGGCCATCGTCATCAGCGCCATCGCCTATTACATCACCATCCCCCTGGTCGAAGCCTATCAGAAGGCCCGTGCCGCCACCGCGCACGAGCGGGCCGAGCGGCGCACGAAGATGCGCGCCAAGCTGGCCGAGGCGGCGGCAAAGCTGAAACGCCGCAGCGAAAAGGGCGACGATGGTGATGACGACAGCCTTGGGGCGCCCTAGACTTTCGGAAAAAGCGGGAAGGCAGAGATGACCCATCCAATGCAAATGCCGGGCAAGCTGCGACTTGGTGTGAACATCGACCATGTCGCCACGGTGCGGAATGCGCGCGGCGCGGCCTGGCCTGACCCGCTGCGCGCGGCGCTCCTGGCCGAGACGGCGGGAGCGGACGGGATCACCGCGCATCTGCGCGAGGATCGCCGCCACATCCGCGACGCCGACATCGACGCGCTGATGGCGGCCTTGACGGTGCCGCTGAATTTCGAATGTGCCGCGACGGCGGAAATGCAGGCCATCGTATTGCGCCACCGGCCCCATGCCGTCTGCCTGGTCCCCGAAAAGCGCGAAGAGCGCACGACCGAGGGCGGCCTCGACGTGGCCGGCGACCAGAGCCGGCTGGCCGATTTCATCGCGCCGCTGCGCGAAGCCGGTTGCCGGGTGTCGATGTTCATCAGCCACGACCCCCGCCAGATCGAGGCGAGCGCGCGCATCGGCGCGGCGGTGGTGGAGCTGCATACGGGGCTATACTCGGACCTTCTGGCCGATGGCGAAACCGCGCTGGCCGAGCGGGAGCTTGCCGCGCTGCGGTCGGGGGCCGAGTTCGCCGCAAGTCTGGGGCTGGAGGTCCATGCCGGGCATGGGCTGACCTATGAAAACGTGGAACCCATCGCCGCGATCCCGGAGCTGATGGAGCTGAACATCGGGCATTTCCTGGTGGGCGAGGCGATCTTCCGCGGCCTGGGCCCCGCGATCGAGGAGATGCGCCGCAGGATGGATCTGGCGCGCGGGATCATCTGATGATCCTGGGGATCGGCAGCGATCTGTGCAACATCGAGCGGATCGAGGCGGTGCTGGCCCGCCATGGCGATCGTTTCAGGGACCGGGTCTTCACCGAGGCCGAGCAGAAGAAGGCCGAAAGCCGGGCGCGGGCGGTGGCGGCGACCTATGCGAAACGCTGGGCGGCGAAGGAGGCCTGCTCCAAGGCGCTGGGGACGGGGCTGCGCATGGGGATCTCGTGGCGCGACATGGCGGTCACCAACCTGCGTTCGGGCCAGCCGGTGATGCATGTCACGGGCTGGGCGGCGGACCGGCTGCGCGCCATGACGCCCGCGGGCCATGAGGCGGTGATCCATGTCTCCCTGACCGACGACCACCCCTGGGCGCAGGCTTTCGTGGTGATCGAGGCAAGGCCGGTTGCGGACAGGGGGTAGGCCAGGCCCCGGCCCTTGCGTCCCGACCGCGCGGTCACGGCCGGTTGCCTTGACTTCGCCCCGCGCTTGCGCGCAAGAAGCGGCAAACCGGATGAGGCAGGACAGAGAATGGCAAGCAGGGACAAGGGCGATGGCGGCATCGTCGAGACGATCAAGACGGTCTTCTGGGCCCTGGTGATCGCCATCGGCTTCCGGTCGGTGTTCTTCCAGCCGTTCTGGATCCCCTCGGAGTCGATGAAGGACACGCTCTTGATCGGCGACTTCCTGTTCGTCAACAAGATGGCCTACGGCTATTCGCGTTATTCCTGCGAGATCCCGTTCACCACGATCAGCCTCTGCCCCTTCGAGGACCGCTTCCTGGGGTCCGAGCCGGAACGCGGCGATGTGGTGGTGTTCCGTCATCCCACGGCGGGGACGGATTACATCAAGCGGCTGATCGGGCTGCCGGGTGACACGATCCAGATGAAGGAGGGTGTGCTCTACATCAACGGCACCGCCGCGCCGCAGGTGCCCGACGGGGTCTTCGAGGAGGTGTTCGAGCCGCAGGGCCCGATGCGCAACCGTCCGCGCTGCGAGAACGGGGCGGTCGGCGATGGCGGCATCTGCCAGAAATCCCGCTTCATCGAGACGCTGCCGGGGGGGCGTCAGCACCACATCCTGAACATCGATGCCCGGGGGCCGGGCGACAACACGGATGTGTTCACCGTTCCGCCGGGCCATTACTTCGTGATGGGCGACAACCGCGACAACTCCACCGACAGCCGGTTCGCGCAGGCGGTGGGCGGGGTCGGGATGCTGCCCGCGAAGTATCTGATCGGTCGGGCGGATCGGGTGATCTTCTCTTCGGCGGGGACCAGCCTGTTCTATGTCTGGACGTGGCGGGCCGACCGTTTCTTCAAGGCGATCGAGTGAGGCTGGGCGAGTGAGGCCGGGCGATTGACGGGGCGCGCGTGAGGCTGTCGGCGGACCTTCTGGCCTTTCAGGACCGGCTGGGGCACCGGTTCCGCAAGCCCGACCTGTTGCTGCGCGCGGTGACGCATGCGTCCATCGGCACGGCCACGCGGCCCGACAACCAGCGGCTGGAGTTTCTGGGCGACCGGGTGCTGGGGCTGGTGATGGCCGAGGCGCTGCTTGCCGCCGACGAGGGCGCGCGGGAGGGGCAGCTCGCGCCACGCTTCAACGCGCTGGTGCGCAAGGAGACCTGCGCGGACGTGGCGCGCGAGGTGGGCCTGGGCGATGTGCTGAAGCTGGGCCGGTCAGAGATGCTGACGGGCGGACGGCGGAAAGAGGCTTTGCTGGGCGATGCGATGGAGGCGGTGATCGCCGCCGTCTACCAGGACGCGGGCTTCGAGGCGGCGAAGGCGCTGGTCCTGCGGCTGTGGGGCGCCCGCATCGCGGCGGTGGAGCCCGACGCGCGGGATGCCAAGACCAGTTTGCAGGAATGGGCTCAGGGGCGGGGGATGGTGCCCCCGGCCTATGAGGAAGCAGGCCGGTCCGGCCCCGACCACGCGCCGAAGTTCACGGTGCGGGTGCGGCTTGCCAGCGGCGAGACGGCCGAGGCCACGGCGGGCTCGAAACGGGTGGCGGAACAGGCGGCGGCCAGGGCGCTTCTGGATCGGCTGGAGCGGGAGGGCTAGACGGCCCGCTCGTCGTGCTCTTCCCGCTGTGCGGCAGCGACGCGCGCACGACCTGCCCGACGAGGTTTTCGGGCTGCGTCGATTGCCAACTGGCCTTTTTCCCGGCTTTCGCCTATGGGGAGAGCCTGAGGAAAGGGTTGCCACCACATGACCACACGCGCGGGCTTCGTTGCCCTGATCGGAGAGCCGAACGCCGGCAAGTCCACGCTTCTGAACCGGATGGTCGGGGCGAAGGTCAGTATCGTCACGCACAAGGTGCAGACGACGCGGGCGCGGATCCGGGGAATCGCGATGGCGGGCGAGGCGCAGATCGTCTTTGTCGACACTCCCGGCATCTTCCGGCCCCGGCGGCGGCTGGACCGATCCATGGTCAAGGCGGCCTGGGGCGGGGCTTCGGATGCCGATGTGATCGTCCTTCTGATCGAGGCGCATCGCGGGTTGACCGAAGGGGCACGGGCGATCATCGAGCGGCTGCGCGACGAGATGCCGAAGGGCAAGCCGGTGGCGCTGGCGATCAACAAGATCGACCGGGTGAAGGCCGAGACGCTGCTGGCGCTGGCCGAGGAGGCGAACCAAGCATTTCCGTTTGCGAAGACTTTCATGATCAGTGCGGAACGCGGCTACGGCGTCGAGGACCTGAAGGACTGGCTGGGGGCCACCTTGCCCGAGGGTCCGTGGTTCTACCCCGAGGACCAGATCGCCGACCTGCCGATGCGGATGATCGCGGCCGAGATCACGCGCGAGAAGCTGACGCTGCGGCTGCATGAGGAGCTGCCCTATCAGCTGACGGTCGAGACCGAGAAATGGGAGGACAAACCCGACGGGACGACCCGGATCGACCAGGTGGTCTATGTCGCGCGGGACGGGCACAAGGGGATCGTCCTGGGCAACAAGGGCGAGACGATCAAATCCATCGGCCAGGCAGCACGGGCGGAGATTTCCGAGTTCCTGGGGCGGACGGTGCACCTGTTCCTGCAGGTCAAGGTGCGGCCGAACTGGCTGGACGAGCCGGAGCGCTATTCCGAGATGGGGTTGGATTTCAAGGACGGCGATGCGTGAGGGGAGCAAAAGTCTTCGAAGACTTTTGCAAATTCCTTCGAAGGAATTTGCGACTCTCCTGACGCGGCGGCACGGGGGGACGCGTTGGCGCCTCCGGCGGGAGTATTTGCGAAAAGGGCAAGTTGCATGAGCGCGCGGTTGGCGAGCGGAGTCTGGGTCTCGGCTTACCTCACGCGGCTGCGGTTGGCCGACATTCCGGCCTATGTCACCGCGAAGGGGGATCCGACGGCGGGGGCGGTGGTGGTCAAGGTGGCGCTTCTGGACGGGACCGCGCGGGCCTATGAGCGGCGGTCGGACCTGATGACCGGGGCGCGGGCCTGGATCGTGCTGGCCGAGGGGCCGGAGGCGGAGGTGGATGCGCTGGTCGCCCGGACGAAGGGGAGGGACCCGGACCTCTGGGTGATCGAGCTGGAGGACCGGCAGGGGCGGACGCTGCTGGACGAGGACGGGCTGTCGGATTGAGTTGCGGACCGGGCGTTGTCGCCGGATAGTCCGGCCATGGACTGGCGCGACGAAGGCATCCTTCTGTCCATGCGGCCGCATGGGGAAAGCTCGGCGATCATCGAGGTGATGACGGCGGGGCATGGTCGGCACATGGGCGTGGTGCGCGGGGGGGCCTCGCGCCGGATGGCGGCGGTGTTGCAGCCGGGGACGGGGCTGGTGCTGGAGTGGCGGGCGCGGCTGGACGACCATATCGGCAGCTTCACCGTGGAGCCCTTGCAGAGCCGCGCGCATCTGTTGGGGGACCGGCTGGCGCTGGCGGGGTTGCTGGCGGTCTGTACGTTGTTGCACGAGGCGCTGCCCGAGCGCGCGCCGCATCCGGCGCTGTGGCAGCGGACGCGCGTGCTGATGGACAGGCTGGGGCAGGAGGGCTGGACGGCGGACTATGTGCGCTGGGAGCTGTGCCTTCTGGAGGAGATCGGCTTCGGCCTCGACCTTGCCGCCTGTGCGGTCACGGGGGCGACCGAGGGGTTGGCCTATGTCAGCCCGAAATCGGGGCGCGCGGTGACGGAAAGCGGGGCGGGAGAGTGGGCGGATCGGCTGCTTCCCTTGCCCGAGGGGCTGGCGGGAAGCGGCCCCCTGTCGCCCGAGGCGGTGGTGGCCGGGCTGCGGCTGACAGGGTTCTTTCTGGACCGCGAGTTGCGCCCGGTGCTGCACGACCGGCCGCTGCCCGAGGCCCGGTCGCGCCTGGTCGACCTTCTGACGCGTCTGGCGTGATGCGACGGAAGATGTCGGGTTTGTGACAGACGGACCGAGGGGGTGGCCGTCCAAGTGGTGGCATGGCCTACCGTTACATTCCGCTGGCGCTGCGTCACAGCCCCACGCCCAGGATCGAGCATTTCGCCCTGCTTTCCGGGTTGGACGCGTCGATCCGGGGGATGCTGATCTCGACCATGCCGCTGGTGGTCTATGACGCCCTGGGCGATGCGCAGGCGACTTCGGTTGCGTTCTTCCTGTCGGGTGTGGTGGCGCTGGTCTGGGGGCTGATGGTGCCCTGGGCGGCGCGGAAGATCCCGCGGCGCTGGACCTATACCGGGGGTGTGTGCCTGTATCTGGTGGGCAATACGCTGGGAGCGATCGGGACCGTGTGGTCCGTGCCGATGGCGCTGATCTGCAATGCGATGGCGACGGTGACGATCTTCGTCTGCCTGAACGCCTATGTGCTGGACTATGTGGACCGGGCGAACCTGGGGAAAAGCCAGTCGACGCAGATGGTCTATGCGGCGGCTCCCTGGGCGGTGGGGCCGATGGCGGGGGTCTGGCTTTACCATCAGGGCCATGCGCTGCCGTTCCTCGCCTCGGGCACCTTCGCCTGCATCCTTCTGGTCAGTTTCTGGGTTCTGCGGCTGGGCAACGGCAAGCAGATCGCGCGGGCCAAGCGGCCGGCGGTGAACCCGTTGGGCTATCTGGGGCGGTTCTTCAGCCAGCCCCGGCTGATCGCGGGCTGGATGTTCGCGGTGATGCGGTCCTGCGGCTGGTGGGTCTATGTGGTCTACCTGCCGATCTTCTGCATAGAGGCGGGACTGGGGGACAAGATCGGCGGCATCGCCCTGTCGATCACCAACGCCTCGCTGTTCGCGGCACCCGCGCTGAACCGGCTGGCGCGTCGGCTGTCGGTGCGTCGGTCGGTCCGCCTTGCCTTCGGGGCCTGCGGTGCGCTGTTCGTGGCGGCGGGGCTGTTGTCCTTCCTGCCCTGGGCCACGGTGGCGCTGGTCATGGCGGCGTCCATCTTTCTGGTCACGCTGGACGTGGTGGGGGGATTGCCCTTCCTGATGTCGGTCAAGCCCAGCGAGCGGACCGAGATGTCGGCGGTCTATTCCAGCTTCCGCGACGTGTCCTCGATCCTGACGCCCGGGGCGGCCTGGCTGGTCCTGTGGGTGGCGCCGCTGCCCGCGATCTTTGTGGCGGCGGGGGCAGGGCTGGTGGCGTCCTGGGCCGTGGCCGGGCGGTTGCATCCGCGACTGGGTGTGCAGCGGCCGTCACGCGGCGGGGCGGTCGCCTAGGCGCGGACCTTGCCGTGCTTGACCAGCCAGTCGGCCGAGGCCAGCAGCGCGGCCTTGGGGGCAATGAACTCCATCCCCATTTCGCTGACGGCGCGGGCATTGGACACGCGTTCGAGGTGGCCGAGCTTGGGCAGGATCGACTTGATCGTGGGATCGAACAGCGCCAGGGCGCGGACGATGAACTGCGGGGCTTCGCGGGTCGGGATGCGGCGGGTCGGGTAGGCGGCCTTGAGCGTGCGGGCCATGTCCACGAAGGCCATCGAGCCGGCGGCGGCGATGTAGCGGCGACCCTCCGTCTCGGGGCGCTGGAGGGCGCGGAGATGCATCTCGGCCACGTCGCGGACATCGACGATGGGAAAGCCCAGGGCGGGCAGCATCGGGTCCTTGCCCTTGAGCAAGCGTTCGACGAGGCCCAGCGAGGAGCCGTAATGTTCATCGAGCGGCGGTCCGAGGACGAGGCCGGGGTTGATCGTCGTCAGCCTGAGACCCCGGGCCTTGGCGATCTCCCACGCGGCGCGTTCGGCGAGGGTCTTGGACTTGGCGTAGGGCGTGGTCGTGGGCAGGTGCGTGTCGCACCAGTCGGCCTCGTCCTGAAGCGTGTCGGGCTTGGATTCGTTGAGGACGGCGACGGTCGAGGAGGTGAGGACGACGCGCGTGACCCCGGCGGCGGCGGCGGCCTTCAGAACGCGTTCGGTGCCTTCGACAGCCGGTCGGATCAGGACGGCGGGGTCCTTGGGCTGGGCAATGGGAAAGGGCGAGGCGGTGTGGACGAGGGCGGAGACCCCGGCCATTGCCTCGGCCCAGCCCGCGTCGGATTCGAGGTCGGTCTGGGCGAAGGTCAGTTCGCCCGCGTGTTCGGTCAGATAGGGGACAAGCGCCGCGCGGACCTCATCCGCCCGGTCCGGGCGGCGCAGGGTGCCGCGGACGTCGTATCCGGCGTTCAGAAGCTTCAGCGCGATATGCTTGGCAATGAAGCCGGAAACCCCGGTAAGAAGCACAGTTTCTGCCATTGCCTGCCCTGGTCTTTACGGTGTCGACACGCCCCGACATGGGACAGTGTCGCAGGCTGGCAAGGTCAAGGCAAGAAATTCACTCCAACAGCCGGCGCGCGATCACGGTGGCTTGGATCTCGGCCGCGCCTTCGAAGATGTTCAGGATGCGCGCGTCGCAGAGGATGCGGCTGATGCGGTATTCCAGCGCAAAGCCGTTGCCGCCGTGGATCTGCAACGCGTTGTCGGCCGCCGCCCAGGCGACGCGCGCGCCCAGCAGCTTGGCCATCCCGGCCTCGAGGTCGCAGCGGTGCCCGTGGTCCTTCTGCCAGGCGGAGAAGTAGGTCAGCTGACGGGCGATCATGATCTCGACGGCCATCATCGCCAGCTTGCCCGAGATGCGCGGGAAGGCGATCAGCGGCTTGCCGAACTGCTGGCGGTCGAGCGCGTACTGCATCCCCGTTTCCAGCGCGGACTGGGCGACGCCGATGGCCCGCGCGCCGGTCTGGATGCGGGCGGACTCAAACGTCTGCATCAGTTGCTTGAAGCCCTGGCCCTCGACGCCGCCGAGCAGGTTCTCGCCCTTCACGGCAAAGCCGTCGAAGTTGACGGTGTATTCCTTCATGCCGCGATAGCCCAGCACCTCGATCTCGCCGCCCGAGAGTCCGGGATCGACGAAGGGGGTCTCGTCGGTGCCGGGGGTCTTTTCGGCCAGGAACATCGACAGGCCGCGATAGTCGGTGGTGCCCTCGACGCTTCGGGCGAGGACGGTCATCACATGGGTGCGGGCGGCGTGGGTGATCCAGGTCTTGTTGCCGGTGATCTCCCAGTCCTCGCCCTTGCGGCGGGCACGGGTGCGAAGGCTGCCGAGGTCGGAGCCGGTGTTCGGTTCGGTGAAGACGGCGGTGGGCAGGATTTCACCGGAGGCGAGGCCGGGAAGCCATTTCTGCTTCTGCTCTTCGGTGCCGCCGCAGAGGATCAGTTCGGCGGCGATCTCGGTGCGGGTGCCAAGGCTGCCCACGCCGATATAGCCGCGCGAGAGTTCTTCGGACACGACGACCATCGACGCCTTGGAGAGGCCGAGGCCACCGTATTCCTCGGGGATGGTCAGGCCGAAGACGCCAAGCTCGGCCAGCTCGGCGATGATCTCCATCGGGATCAGTTCGTCCTTCAGGTGCCAGTCATGGGCGCGGGGGATGACCTTTTCGTCCGAGTAGCGGCGGAACTGGTCGCGGATCATCTCCAGCTCTTCATCGAGGCCGGTGGCGCCAAAGGTGGCGCGGCCGTGGTTGTCCCGCATCAGGGCCACAAGCGCCTCGCGCGACGGGGCGGTGTTGCCGTGGGCGATGAGGCGGGCGGCTTCGGGTCCGGGGGTCCAGCTCTGGCCAAGGTCGGACAGGCGGGCGATCTCGCCCTGGCTCATCGGCAGGCCGCCGGCGATCTGGGACAGATATTCGCCGAAGCCGATCTGCAGGATCAGCTGTTCCATCGGGCCGAACCGGCCGGCAGAGGACAGGCGACCGGCCCAGGCGTCCAGCTGGCGCAGCGATTCGAGATAGGTCGCCAGCCAGGCCAGCGCATGGGCCTGGAACTGCTGCGCCTCAAGCGCGGCGCCGGACAGCTTGCCGCCCACCGTGACCTGCGCCTTCAACCTGTCGCGCGCCTGAGCGAACAGCGCCTCTACCTCGGGCAGGGCGGCCCTGGTCAGCGCCTGGAGGTCGGCAAGGATCGGGGTCTGGGTCATGACTTGTCCGTCAGGCATGGGGCGGCTCCGGCGAGATTCTGCACCTGCGAAGAGGTAGCGCCTTCGCAGCGGCAGCGCAACAAGATTTCAATACTGGCGCAGCACAGGACTTAAAATGTCGCAGGCGATGTCAAGAGGTCGCGCCGCAGGCTTGGGCGATTTCGGGCAGGGCGGCGGCGGGGACAACCTCGAACTCGGCAGAGTAAAGCCGGGTCTCGCCCTCCCAGGCCTCGAACCGCCAGAGGCCGGGCAGGAGTTCGTCCTCGCGGTCAAAGCGGAAGAAACCGAACTGCTCGCCAGTGTCCGAGAAGGTGGTGTCCCAGGTTTCGGGGGTGGTGGCGCCGGGCCGATACACCCGCATCTCGCCCGAGGCGAAGACGCCGGGGACCATCCGCGACTTGACCCCGAAAGCCAGGCCAAGGACGGCGGGGACGACCCGGGCATCGGGCCAGTGAAAGTCGATCGGGCCGTCGGGGACGTGGATCCAGCCCGACAAGGTGCCGGGGGCGGGGCGCTGGTCCATCGCTTGCAGGGCGCAGAAGATGCCGAGCTTGAGGTAGGCCACCTCGGAGGCGGCCTGCGGCGGGGCGGGCTCTGCCCGCAGCGGCAGAGCGACCGTCAGGGCAAGGATCAGTCCGCGGAGCATTCGACGTCACCCTGTTGGCGCTTTCCCGGCACGCCTGATTGCGCCACAAGGGGAGGGAAAGGGCAAGTCATGTTCGATCTGGTCTCTGGCGGGCTGTCCGGTCAGGCCTTCGCGGCGGCGCTGGCGGTGACGCTGTTCGCGGGCTTCGTGAAGGGCGCGGTGGGCTTTGCGATGCCGATGATCCTGGTATCGGCCTTCGCGGTGTTCCTGCCGCAGCACCTGGCGCTGGCCGGGCTGATCCTGCCGACGCTGGCCACGAACCTTAGCCAAGCGTTTCGGCAAGGCGTGGGTCCCGCGGTCGAGACGGCGCGGACCTATCGGCGTTTCCTGCTGGCGACGGTGGTGTTCATCGCGGTTTCCGCACCTTTCGCCGAGGCGATCCCGCGCTGGCTGTACCTGCTGATGCTGGGGGTGCCGATCTCGGCCTTCGCGGCGCTGCAACTGGCCGGGCGAAGCCTGGCGATCCCGGTGCGCAACCGGGTGTGGGCAGAGTGGGGGCTGGGGGTGATCGGCGGGCTGTATGGCGGCGTGTCGGGGATCTGGGGGCCGCCGCTTCTGGTGCTTCTGCTGTCCACGGGGGCGGACAAGCTGACGATGATCCGGGCGCAGGGGGTGGTGTTCCTGATCGGAGCGGTGGCGCTCTTGGTCTCGCATCTGGGGACCGGGGTGGCGAATGGCGCGAGCCTGGGGTTTTCGGCCGCGCTGTCGGTTCCGGCGCTGGTGGGGCTGTATGCGGGCTATTGGGTGCAGGACCGGCTGGACCAGGCGCGGTTCCGGCGCTGGACGCAGGCGCTGCTGGTCGTGACGGGGCTGAACATGGTGCGGCTGGCGCTTGGGTGACGGTTCGTCGCGCACTTCGCTTCCGCTCGCCGGGGTTCAGCGAGAAGAAGCAGAAGGCGCGCGACGAGGGGGCGGTCAGCCGATGGCGGCGGCCTTCACGTCGGCGTCGATGAAGGGCACATACTGGGCGAAGTTCTTCTGGAACATGGCCACCAGTTTCGCCGCCTGCGCGTCATAGGCGGCCGGATCGGCCCAGGTGCGTCGCGGGTCGAGAAGGGCGGCATCGACGCCGGGGACTTCGACGGGAACCTCGAAACCGAAGGTCGGATCCTTGCGGAACGTCGCCGCGCCAAGCGAGCCATCCAGCGCAGCGGCCAGCAGCGCCCGCGTCGCCTTGATCGGCATCCGGCGGCCCGTGCCGTAGGCCCCGCCGGTCCAGCCGGTGTTCACCAGCCAGCAGGAGGCGCCGTGCTTGGCGATCTTGGCTTGCAGGAGCTTGCCGTAGACCTCGGGCCGGCGCGGCATGAAGGGGGCGCCGAAGCAGGTGGAGAAGGTGGGCTGCGGTTCGGTGATGCCGCGTTCGGTCCCGGCGGCCTTGGAGGTGAAGCCGGAGAGGAAGTGGTACATCGCCTGCGCCGGGGACAGCCGCGCGATGGGGGGCAACACGCCGAAGGCATCGCAGGTCAGCATCACCACATGGCGGGGATGGCCGCCGAGGCCGGTGGCGCTGGCGTTCGAAATCGCTTCGAGCGGATAGGCGCAGCGGGTGTTTTCGGTGAGGCTGCGGTTGGAAAAGTCCAGTTCCAGCGTTTCGGGATCGTAGACCATGTTTTCCACCACGGTGCCGAAACGGTGGGTGGTGGCGTAGATCTCGGGCTCGGCCTCGGGGGACAGGTCGATGGTCTTGGCGTAGCAGCCGCCCTCGAAGTTGAAGATGCCGCGGTCGGACCAGCCGTGTTCGTCATCGCCGATCAGCGTGCGGTCGGGGCTGGCCGAAAGCGTGGTCTTGCCGGTGCCCGAGAGGCCGAAGAAAACGGCCGCGTCGACCGGGTTGCCGATGGCGTGGTTGGCGCTGCAATGCATTGCCATCACGCCCTTTTCCGGCAGAAGGTAGTTGAGGACGGTGAACACCGCCTTCTTGTTTTCGCCCGCATAGGCGGTGTTGGCGATCAGCACCGTCTTTTCGTCGAAGTTCAGCACGATGGCGGTTTCCGTGCGGGTGCCGTGGCGCGCGGGGTCGGCCTTGAAGCTGGGCAGGTTGATGACCGTCCATTCGGGGGTGAAGCCGTCCAGTTCCGAACGCTCGGGGCGGCGGAGGAGATGGCGGATGAAGAGGCTGTGCCAGGCGAGCTCTGTCACCACGCGGACGTCAAGCCGGTGGATCGGGTCGGCCCCGGCGTAGAGGTCCTGCACGAAAAGCTCACGCCCCTGCACATGCGCCAGCATGTCGGCCTTGAGGCGTGCGTAGGCGTCCGGCGTCATCGCGGCGTTGTTGTCCCACCAGATCGTGCTTTCGGTCGTGGCCGTGCGGACGACGAACTTGTCCTTCGGCGAGCGGCCGGTGAACTGGCCGGTGGAGCACAGGAACGCCCCGCCGCGGCCCAGACGACCCTCGCCCCGCTTGACCGCCGCCTCGACCAGAGCCGCCTCGACATAGTTGTAGTGGGCGACCGCCGCACCCGTGATGCCGTGGTGTTCAAGTGTCTGGGTGGGGTTCACGCGACCGTGGTTCATCCTGCAAGCTCCCTTTGCCACAAGCGACATGTGGCGGTTCAAATGCGTCGGCACCCGGGCCAATGAATGCCGTGACAAGCCCCGGCGGGGACCGGCCATAATGGGCCTATAGCACGGGATTTTCGCACGGGAATAGCGTGATTTCAAACAGTTAGCGCAATCATTCCGCCGTTAGCGCCACCATCGCCCGGCAAACCCGGATGGGTTGCAGAATTGTCGCCCGCCTGGGCGAAATTGTCACCACCCGGGCCATTGTTTCGGGGGTGATTCGGATTTCTGTTGATTATCCCGGTGGCAGCCCTGAAAATGCTTGGAAAATAAAGACAAGGCAGCAGCAGTATAGGGAGGCACGAAGATGTCCCGCATCGCCCTGGTCGACGATGACCGGAATATCCTGACCTCGGTCGCGATGACCCTGGAAGCCGAAGGGTTCGAGGTCGAGACCTACAATGACGGCCAGTCCGCGTTCGAGGCCTTCAGCCGCCGGATGCCGGACATGGCTGTCCTGGACATAAAGATGCCGCGCATGGACGGGATGGACCTGTTGCAGCGGATGCGGCAGAAGACCTCGATCCCGGTGATCTTCCTGACCTCGAAGGATGACGAGATCGACGAGGTCCTGGGCCTGCGGATGGGCGCGGACGATTATGTGAAGAAACCCTTCAGCCAGCGCCTGCTGGTGGAACGCATCCGCGCGCTGTTGCGCCGGCAGGAGGCGATCAATACCGGCGAGGCTGCCGCCACCGAAGAGACCCGGATGATGGAGCGGGGCAACCTGCGGATGGACCCCCTGCGCCATTCGGTGACCTGGAAGGGCAAGGAGGTCGCGCTGACGGTGACTGAGTTCCTGCTGTTGCAGGCGCTGGCCCAGCGGCCGGGTTTCGTGAAAAGCCGCGATCAGCTGATGGACGTGGCCTATGACGATCAGGTCTATGTCGACGACAGGACCATCGACAGCCACATCAAGCGGCTGCGCAAGAAGATGCGGTCAGTCGATGACACGTTTTCGGCCATCGAGACGCTGTATGGTATCGGCTACCGCTACAACGAAGAGTAACAGCCGCCGCCATGTCATCGGCCCCGAGGATCGCCCCCAATGATGTCCGGCCCAAGCGGTCGGGTGACGTTCTGCTGGGCGAGGACTGGGTATCGCCAGACGCCACTGTCGAGCGGCTGAAGGAAGGCCGGGGCGGGCGCAGCATCGTCGGGCTCAACCGCTCGCCCCTGGCCCGGAAGATCGTCGTCTTCAACCTGATGGCGCTGGTCCTTCTGGCGGTGGGGGTCCTGTTCATGAACCCGTTCCGCGACAGCCTGGCCTTGCAGCGGCAGCTGGGCATGGTGCGGCAGGCGGAACTGATCGCCTCGGTCTACGAGGCGCATCTGAGCAAGGGCAGCACCGGCTTTGATTTCCGCATCCCGTTGCAGGACATCGAGCTGGACCCGGTGCTGGAGGTCTTCGTCTTTGATCCGACCGGCCAGCTTCTGGCGTCGCGCGTGGGGCAGGGAAGGGGGACGCTGGTCACCGACCCCGATCAGCCCACGATCGTGACCGATTTCCTGGAGCGCGTCTGGAATGTGGTGACGGTGCTGTTCCGGCAGGGACAGCGGGACTGGACCGAGACCATTGATCCGGCCGACAATGCCCGCGCCGCCTTCGAGGGCGCGCGGGGAGGGGAGGTGGTGACCCGTGTCACGCGCAACGGCGAAGGCAGCATGTATTTCACTGTGGCGACGCCGATCACGGTCGACAACGACCTTGTGGGCGTGGTGGCGATCACCTCGAACAGCCAGGAGATCGACCGGCTGGTGCGCTATGAGCGCGAGCAGGTCTTGCAGATGTTCCTGCTGGCGGTGGTGCTGTCGATCAGCCTCAGCGTGATGCTGGCCTCGACCATCTCGAACCCGCTGTCGGACCTGGCCGCTGCCGCCGAAGTGGGCCGCGACCGCGACTCGCGCCGGGTGGCGCCGTCCCGGGTCCGCATCCCCGACCTTGCCGCGCGCCCCGACGAGATCGGGCGGCTGTCGGTGGCCATGCGGGGGATGGTCTCGGCGCTGTATGACCGGATCGACGCGAACGAGCAGTTTGCGGCGGATGTCGCGCATGAGATCAAGAACCCGCTGGCCAGCTTGCGGTCGGCGGTGGGCTCCTTGCGGTTCGTGAAGAAGGACGAACACCGCGACAAGCTGCTGGATGTGATCGAGCATGACGTGCGGCGTCTGGACCGGCTGGTCAGCGATATCTCGAACGCCTCGCGGCTGGATTCGGAGCTGGTGAAGGAGGAGGAGGAAGAGTTCAACCTGCTCAAGACCCTGTCCAACCTCTGCCAGTATCTGAGCCAGCAGGCGGGCGAGAAGGGGGTGGATTTCATCATCGACCTGCCGCCGGACCCGATCGTGATTCACGGGCTGGAGGCGCGGCTGGCGCAGGTCTTCGTGAACCTTGTCACCAACGCGATTTCGTTCTGCGAGGACGGCGATGCGGTCCGCGTCTGGGCGCGCAGGCGCGAGAACCGGGTGCTGATCGTGGTGGAAGACACCGGCCCGGGCATCCCGGAACAGGCGCTGACCAAGGTGTTCAAGCGGTTCTATTCCGAACGCCCGCAATCCGAGTTCGGCAAGCATTCCGGCCTTGGTCTGGCGATTTCCAAGCAGATCGTCGAGGCGCATGGCGGGGTGATCTGGGCCGAGAACATCCGCCCCACTGCCGCCGACCCGACCTCGGACCCGCTGGGCGCGCGGTTCGTCGTCGGTCTGCCGGTGTGACCACGGACAGCATCACCCTGCACGCAACCTGCGTGGCGGTCGAGACCCGGGGGCTCTTGATCCTTGGGCCTTCGGGGGCGGGGAAATCGTCGCTGGCGCTGCGGCTGATCGCGCTGGGCGCGGCGCTGGTGTCGGACGACCGGACCCGGGTGATGGCCGACGCCGGGCATCTGCGGGCCAGCTGTCCGAACCCGGATCTGACAGGCGTGATCGAGGCGCGGGGCGTGGGGCTTCTGCGCGTGCCGTCCGTGCGGTCAGCCGACATCGGCCTGGTGGCCGATCTGGGCCAGCCGGAGACCGAGCGCCTGCCGCCGCGCCGCACGGTCACGATTGCGGGAGTTCCCGTCGCCCTTGTGCTGCAAGTGCAGAATGACCATTTTCCAGACGCGCTGATGCTTTATCTTCGCCATGGACGTGAGGCATGACAGCCTCGGAACCCGACCCTATGCCCGACCTTTCGATGGATCATCACCTTGTCTTCGTGACCGGCCCTTCGGGTGCCGGGCGGACGACGGCTATCCGTGTGCTGGAGGACATGGGCTATGAGGGGATCGACAACATCCCGCTGTCGCTGGTCCCGCGTCTGGTCGAGGGGCCGCCGCTGGGCCGTCCCATCGCGCTGGGGCTGGACGTGCGCAACCGCGATTTCAACGCGACCGCGCTGATCGAGCTGATCGACAAGCTGACCCGCGACCCCAAGGTGGGGCTTGAGGTGCTGTATCTGGACTGTGCGCCCTCGGTGCTGATCCAGCGGTTTTCCGAAACCCGCCGCCGCCATCCGCTGGCCCCGGACGAGACCCCGGCCCAGGGGGTGGAGCGGGAGATCGACCTGCTGACGCCGATCCGGGTGCGGGCCGACCACCTTATCGACACGACCGAACTGACCCAGCACGACCTGAAGGCCGAGATCACCCGCCGCTTCGATGCGGGGACGGCGGGGCGGCTGTCGGTCTCGGTGCAGTCCTTCAGCTACAAGCGCGGGGTGCCGCGCGGGATGGACATGATCTTCGATTGCCGGTTCCTGGCGAATCCCCATTGGCAACCGGCGCTGCGCCCGCTGGATGGCCGCGATCCGGCGGTCGAAGCCTTTGTTCGCGCCGACCCGCGCTTTGCCGAATTCTTCCAGAAGGTGAGCGAACTCTTGCTGTTTCTTCTTCCGGCCCATCTGGACGAGGGCAAGGCGCATCTTGCCATCGGGTTCGGCTGTACCGGAGGGCAACATCGGTCGGTTGCCATGGCGGAAATGGTCGGTTCCGCGCTTGCGGAAGGCGGCTGGCCGGTGTCAAAACGACACCGGGAACTTGAACGCAAGGCCGCCGCGGGGCAGCCGGACGCAATGAAGGTATCACACGCGTGATCGGTATCGTGATCGTGGCGCATGGCGGACTGGCGCGGGAATACCTCTCGGCGGTGGAGCATGTCGTGGGCCGCCAGGACGGGGTCCGGGCGATTTCCATCGAGGACGACCATGACCGCAGCGCCAAGCAGGCGGAAATCTGCGCAGCCGCCGATGCCGTCGATCAGGGCCAGGGCGTGATCCTGGTGACGGACATGTTCGGCGGGTCGCCGTCCAACCTGTCGCTGCCGGCCTGTGCGGCCAGTGGCCGCCGGATTCTGTATGGCGCGAACCTGCCGATGCTTATCAAGCTTGCCAAGTCGCGCGACCTTGGTGTTCCTGAGGCTGTGGCGGCCGCACTGGATGCAGGCCGCAAGTATATCAACAGCCTGGACCTCGGCAGCGGGGCCTGAGGGACCAAGATGACCAGTCGTACCTTGCGGATCGTCAACGAAAAGGGCCTGCACGCCCGCGCCAGTGCCAAGTTCGTCGAAGTGGTCGAGGCGCATGACGCCCGGGCCACGGTGTCGAAGGACGGGATGGAGGTTTCGGGCGATTCGATCATGGGCCTGCTGATGCTGGGCGCATCGCGCGGAACCTCGATCGACGTGACCTGCTCGGGCGATGAGGCGGAGAAACTCGCCGATGCTCTGGAGGCGCTTGTTGCGGCGCGGTTCGGAGAGGATTATTGAGGCGGATGCCCTGACTCGTTCCGGGCAATGCCGGGGAAAGCCGCTTAGTGACAGAACAGAGCCAGATCGCCACCGAGACGCCCGTGTCTGCGGCCGGTCGGGGTGACCGCCAGTATGACATGCGGCGGCTGTCCTATGCGGGCACGTTCAAGAACCCGTTCAAGGCCGGAACCATCCGTGCGATCGAATGGCTGACCGCCAAGGTTCAGCTTCTGCGCCTGATCCGCAAGTTCGAGAAGTCCGGCGCGCCCTTCGGCTCGCCCTTCTGGCCCAAGGCGATCCGGCACATGGGGATCACGATCCAGACCCCGCCCGAAGAGATCGCGCTGATCCCGCCGACCGGCCCGCTGGTCGTGGTGTCGAACCACCCCTCGGGGCTGGTGGATGGCATGGTGCTGGCCGAGATGGTCAACCGCGTGCGGTCGGACTTCAAGATCCTGACCCGCAGCCTGCTGACCGGGATCCCCGAGGTCGAGGAGTTCATGATCCCCGTCCCCTTCCCGCACGAGGACAACGCCCGCGAGCTGGGCCTGCAGATGCGGGAACAGACGCTGGCGCATCTGAAGGCCGGGGGGGCCATCATCCTGTTCCCGGCCGGCAAGGTCGCGATGTCGGAAGGCTGGTGGGGCCCGGCGGTGGAGGGCGAGTGGAACGTCTTCACCCACAAGATCGTCAAGTCCACCGGGGCCACGATCCTGCCGATCTACTTCCCCGGCCAGAACAGCCGGCTCTTTCAGATCGCCAACCAGATTTCCGACACGCTGCGGCAGGGGTTGCTGCTGTATGAGATCAAGCGGTGCCTCTTCAAGCCCACGCGGCCCGTCATCGGCGCGCCGATCCCGGCGGAGGAGCTGAAGAAGTGGGAGGGGAACCCGCGCGGGTTCCTGGCCTGGCTGCGTGAGCATACGCTGGCGTTGAAGGACCGCGCGTAGGGCGCGCGACGGCACGCCATTGCCCTACCGTGTCGGCACCGGCACTTCGCCCCGGTAGTCGTAGAACCCCCGCTGCGTCTTGCGGCCCAGCCACCCCGCCTCGACATATTTCGTCAGCAGGGGACAGGGCCGGTATTTGGTATCCGCCAGCCCCTCGTGCAGCACGTTCATGATCGACAGGCAGGTGTCGAGCCCGATGAAATCCGCCAGTTCCAAGGGGCCCATCGGGTGGTTGGCGCCCAGCTTCATCGACTCGTCGATCGACTTCACGTTGCCCACGCCTTCGTAAAGGGTATAGACCGCCTCGTTGATCATCGGCATCAGGATGCGGTTGACGATGAAGCCCGGGAAATCCTCGGAGCTGGAGGCGGTCTTGCCCAGCTTGCGGACCACCTCGTGCAGCGTCTCCCAGGTCTCCTGATCGGTCGCGATGCCGCGGATCAGTTCGACCAGCTGCATCACCGGCACCGGGTTCATGAAGTGGAAGCCCATGAACTTTTCCGGCCGGTCGGTGCGGCTGGCCAGCCGGGTGATCGAGATCGACGAGGTGTTCGAGGTCAGGATCGTCGTCGGCTTCAGATGCGGGATCAGATCCTCGAAGATCGCCTGCTTCACCGTCTCGCGTTCGGTTGCGGCCTCGATGATGAGGTCGCACTGGCCAAGGTCCGCCAGTTTCAGCGTGGTCCGGATCCGCTCCATCGCCGCGCGCTTGTCGGCGGGCAGGACCTTGCCGCGCGCGACCTGGCGGTCGAGGTTCCTCTCGATGGTGGCCAGCGCCTTTTGCAGGCTTTCCTCCGAGATGTCGGTCATCAGCACATCGTATCCCGCCAGAGCGAAGACATGGGCGATGCCATTGCCCATCTGCCCGGCGCCCACGACGCCCACCAGCCTGATCTCCATTGCCCGAACCTCCATCTGTCGCCCCCGGTTATGCCCGGGCGATCCGGCCCGCGCAAGGACGGGCAAAATGCCGGGCCTTTTAGACAACCGCCCGATTTTAGCCATTCGGCAACCACTCTCGGCCACAGATTGCGACGGGTGACTGCAATCGGGTGGTGGGATGATGCATCATGATGCGGGCGCGGGGGCGCTTGACTATTTTCCGTGTCGCTATGGCGCGTCCCGGGCGGTGTTCCGGGGGCCGCAGCGCGAGCTGTCGCGTCCTTACGTCGCGGTGCTGGGCGGGTCGGCCAGCTTCGGCAGATATGTGGCCCAGCCCTGGCCCGCGCTGCTGGAGCGGGCGCTGGACTGTCCGGTGGTCAATCTTGCCGCGCAGAATGCGGGGCCGGACCTGTATCTGGGCGATCCGGCCACGCTGGAGATTGCCGCAGGCGCGGCGGTGGCCGTGGTCCAGATCACCGGGGCCGAAGGGATGAGCAATCCGCTTTACAGCGTTCATGCCCGACGGAATGACCGGTTCCTGGCCGCAACCCCGGCGCTGCGGGCGCTGTATCCGCAGGTCGACTTCACCGAGATCCATTTCACCCGGCACCTGCTGACGGCCCTGCGCCGCGCCGATCCGCTGCGCTTTGCCACGGTGCTGCGGGTGCTTCAGGACAACTGGGTCGACCGGATGCGCAGCCTTCTGGCGCAGCTGCCGGGGTCGCGGGTGCTGGTCTGGCTGTCCGAGACCCCGCCGCCGCCTTCTGCGACCGGGCCCGAGGCCGGGTTCGGCCCTTCGCTGGTCGACAGGCGGATGCTGGCGGCGGTGCAGGGCATGGCGACGCGCCTGGTCGAGATCGTGGCCTCACCCGCCGCGCTGACCGAAGGTGCGGCGGGGATGCTTTTTCCGCCGACCGAGGTAGAGCAGGCCCGCGCGCTGCCGGGGGCTGCCGTCCATGCCGAGGCGGCAGAGCGGCTTGCGCCGGAAATCGGGCGGCTGGTCGCCAAGGCAAAGGGGGCCACCCGGCGGTGACCCCCTCGTAGGGTGGGCAATACTGCCCACCTTGCCTTACAGCTTCTCGATCATCTCCGGCACGGCCTGGAACAGGTCGGCCACCAGCCCGTAATCGGCGACCTGGAAGATCGGCGCCTCTTCGTCCTTGTTGATCGCGACGATGACTTTCGAATCCTTCATCCCTGCCAGATGCTGGATCGCGCCCGAGATGCCGACTGCGACGTAGAGATCCGGCGCCACGACCTTGCCGGTCTGGCCGACCTGCCAGTCGTTCGGCGCATAGCCCGAGTCAACCGCCGCGCGGCTGGCGCCCACGGCGGCGTTCAGCTTGTCGGCCAGCTTTTCGATCAGCGCGAAGTCGGCCTGGCTGCCCACGCCGCGCCCGCCCGAGACGACGATGCCCGCGCTGGTCAGCTCGGGCCGGTCGGAGGAGGCCACCTTGTCCTCGACCCAGGCCGAGAGGCTGCCGTCCACGTTGGCCGAAACCTTCTCGACCGGCGCGTTGCCGCCCTTGCCCGCCGCGTCGAAGGTCGCGGTGCGGATCGTCAGGACCTTCTTCGCATCCGAAGTCTTGACCGTCTGGATCGCGTTGCCGGCATAGATCGGCCGGTCGAATGTCGCGGCGTCATGCACGGCGAGGACTTCCGAGATCACCATCACGTCGAGAAGGGCCGCCACGCGCGGCAGGACCGACTTTGCCAGCGCGCCCGAGGCGGCGGCGATGTGCTCGTAGTCGCCCGAAAGCGACACGATCAACGCGGCGGTGGGTTCGGCCAGACCATGGGCATAGGCCGCATCCTCGGCCAGAAGCACCTTGGCCACGCCGTCCAGCGTCGCGGCCTCGGCCGCAGCGGCGCCGGCGTCGGGACCGGCGACCAGCACCGTCACCGGGCCCAGCGATTTCACGGCGGTCAGCGCCTTGGCGACCTGGTCGGTCGCCAGTTTCCCGTCGACAACATCGGCAAGAAGAAGAACGGCCATCTCAGATCACCCCCGCTTCGTCTTTCAGTTTCCGGATCAGTTCATCGACCGAGCCGACCTTCACCCCCGCCTTGCGGCCCGCCGGTTCCACGGTCTTGACCACCGTCAGGCGCGGCGAGACGTCCACGCCATAGTCGGCGGGGGTCTTGGTGGCCAGCGGCTTGGCCTTGGCCTTCATGATGTTCGGCAGGCTGGCATAGCGCGGCTCGTTCAGCCGCAGATCGACGGTGATGATCGAGGGCAGCTTGACGGAAATCGTCTGCAACCCGCCATCCACCTCGCGCGTCACCTTGGCATGGTCGCCTTCGATGGCGATTTCCGAGGCGAAGGTGGCCTGGCTCCAGCCCAGAAGCGCGGCCAGCATCTGGCCCGTGGCGTTCATGTCGTTGTCGATCGCCTGCTTGCCGCAGAGGACGAGGCCCGGAGCCTCTTCCCTGACCACGGCGGCAAGGAGTTTGGCGACGGCCAGCGGCTCGATGTCCACATGCACGTTGTCGGTGGCCTCGATCAGGATCGCGCGGTCCGCGCCCATGGCCAGCGCGTTGCGCAGCGTCTCCTGCGCCTGCTTCACGCCGATCGAGACGACGACGACCTCGGTCGCGACGCCCTTTTCCTTCAGGCGGATGGCTTCCTCGACCGCGATCTCGTCGAAGGGGTTCATGCTCATCTTGACGTTGGCGAGGTCAACCCCCGACCCGTCCGCCTTCACCCGCACCTTCACGTTGTAGTCGATCACCCGCTTGACCGGGACCAGAACCTTCATGGGCCGCAACCTCCTCATCCACCGCGGCGCGAGGCCGCACAAGCTCTCGCCCCGCCTGTTACCGGAACGGGGGCGGTCGGAACAGACCAAATACGACAGGTAAGCGCGACGCGACGCCGCGTTTTGATCGTGCGAGGCGATCAGACTGTCAGCGCGTCAGACCGGGGACCCACAGCACGTCATCCTTGCCGTCGTTGTTGGCGATCCGGCCTGCGACGAAGAACCAGTCGGACAGGCGATTGAGGTAGCGCACCGCCTCGGGGTTCACATCCTCCATCGTGGCAAGTTCCACCACCAGCCGTTCGGCCCGGCGGCAGACGGTGCGGCAGAGATGCAACTGCGCCGCCAGCACCGAGCCGCCCGGCAGGATGAAAGACCGCAAGGGCGTGAGGCGGTCGTTCATCGCGTCGATTTCGCGTTCAAGCCGCGTCACCTGCCCCTCGATCATCCGCAGCGGCGTGTAGGACAGCGTGGCGTCCAGATGCCGGTCGGGGGTGCAGAGGTCGGCGCCAAGGTCGAACAGGTCGTTCGAGATGCGCGTCAGGGCCTCGGCCATCTCTCCGGTCGCGTGGAGCCGCGCGAGGCCGACGGTTGCGTTGGTTTCGTCCACGGTGCCGTAGGCGCTGACCCGCAGCGAGTGCTTGGCGACCCGCGCGCCATTGCCCAAGGCGGTTTCCCCGGCATCGCCGGTCTTGGTGTAGATCTTGGACAGGACGACCATGCCTACTGCCCCCGCGCCCGCAGCCAGGCGAAGGCCACGATCAGCACCACCGCCACGAACTGCACGCCCAGCCGCCAGCGCATGATCCGGTTGGCGTTGCGCCTGTTGAACTCACCGCCGCGGGCGAAGGTGGCGATGCCGAACAGCAGGATGCCAAGCACGACCAGGCAGGCAATGCCGGCGAAGATGAACAGCGGATCGGAAAACATGAAGCACTCCCTTTGGTCCTGATCTAGGGTAAGGGCGGGGAAAAGCGAAGACGATTTTCCGACGCAGGCGGGGGCGACCGGCGGCCGCGGTCAGTCGGCGTAGCCGGGATCCTCGGCGTCAAGGATCGCGCGCAATTCCCGCAGATGGGCTTCGGCAAACCCGGGATAGCTTTCCCACTCGCGCGCGGTCTTTTCGGCAATCTCGTCGGACAGGACGCGCAGGGGGCGGCCGGTCTGGAGCGCGCGGATGTAGGTCTCGGCCGCGCGTTCGAAGTAGTAGAGGCGGTTGAAGGTCTCGGCCACGGTCCGCCCGATGACCAGAACGCCATGGTTGCCCATGACCATCGTGGTGATCTTCGGATCGGCAAGCAGTTGCGCGCAGCGGGCGCCTTCCTCCTCGAAGGCCATGCCGCCATACCGGTCGTCGATGACCATGCGGCCGTGGAACATCGCGGTGTTCTGGTCGATGGCAGGCAGGCGCGAGTCGGCGAGGCTGGCCAGGACCGTGGCGTGAATGGAATGGACATGCATCACGCAAGCCGCATGGGGGCAGGCGCGGTGGATCGCACCGTGCAGGCCCCAGGCCGTAGGGTCTGGCGCGTCGGGGCGCGACATTGTTCGGGGATCGTTGGCGTCGATCTCGACCAGCGAGGACGCGGTGATCCGGCTGAAGTGCCGCCCGTTCGGGTTGATGAGGAATCGGGTGCCCTCGGGGTTCACCGCCAGCGAAAAGTGGTTGGCCACCGCTTCGTGCAGATTCAGCCGCACGGTCCAGCGAAAGGCCGCTGCCAGGTCCCGCCGAAGGTCCAGGTCCGTCATGTTCAGGTGAAGGTTCATCGCCGCCCCCGCTTCAAATCAAGGTAATCCCCCTTGGAAGGGGCTGCTTTTCGGTCTGGAATAGGTTAACAACATCAGGATCGGTTTCCCAGCCGGCAAGAGCGTAGCGCCTGCAATCGAGTGCGGAAGACGGTCCGGGCAGTCGCCGACTCTGGCGTGAATGTGGCGGTCTTTCTGTGGAATTCCTGCAAGTTTCCTTTATTCGGGCGAAAGCTCTCCGCATTGTTGGTGTTATTGGCATAAGGTAGTGGAGGAGTGCGCGTGCAGACATTCATTCAGACCGACCGCCAGAAGGTTGCCTCTCACACCCTGGGTGTGCGGGTGATGGTGTTGACGGATCAGGGCGACGGGCTCATCTGCCAGAGGCTTGCGGCCTATGGCAGCCTGGTCGAAGCTTCGGACGATCTTGACGAAGCGGTCAACGCCATCCTGGAAGATCGGGTCGGCTACGATCTTTTCGTGATGGAGTGCGATGCCTTTGGCGGGATTTCAGGCGCGGAAAAGGCGATTGCGGCCCTGATCGCCGGCGATGCGAAGATGCGGGTCATGCTGGTCAGCCGGGAGTTCGACGTTCCCGCCTATCCCCTGGGGCGCCGCACGGCGGTCTGCCTGCCCGAGGATGTGTCCGAAGCCAGCTTCCGCATCGGCTTCGATCATGTGCTGCGCGATCGGGCAGCGGTCATGATGAACTGAGAAAGGCCGGGGGCAGAGCGCCGCCCCCGTCCGATGGTCGTCGACCCGGCCTTACGCCAGCGCCAGATTCGTCGCGGATTCGCGTCCGTCGCGGCCGGCTTCGATGTCGAAGGTGACCGGCTGGCCGTCCTTCAGGCTGCGCAGGCCCGCACGCTCCAGCGCGGTGATGTGGACAAACACGTCCTTCTTGCCGCCTTCCGGGGCGATGAAGCCGTAGCCTTTGGTTTCATTGAACCATTTCACGGTGCCCTTGGCCATCGTGAAGTCTCCATTTCAGTCGTACCGCCCGCGGGATGCGGCGGCTTGGCCCCGTCAGCTGTAGTCGATTGCTGTGGCCGATGGTCGGAGACAGTGGTCGAATAGATAACGTCGCATCATAAACATAGGCAATTCCGCCGCCGAATCCAAGCGGAAATCTTGGGATTCTGACCGGAGCCGCGTGAGGCGTGCAATGATTTCAACGGCTTGAAAATCCTCTGGTCGATCCGCCGATCCGGCCCCGGTGCAAATCACCCTTTTCGGCTTGCTCTTTTCCAAATACTCCCGCCGGAGGCATCAGGCGTGGAAGACGGGCGCAGGGACGGGAAAGATGATCTTCACGGTGGCAATCGACGGGCCGGCGGCTGCGGGAAAGGGCACGATCTCGCGCGCGGTGGCCGCCCGGTTCGGGTTCCGGCACCTGGACACGGGGCTGCTGTATCGGGCTGTGGGGGCAAAGGGCGGCGATCCCGTCGCGGCGGCGCGCGCGCTGACGGCCGAGGATCTGGCGCGGGATGACCTGCGCACGCTGGAGGCCGGGCAGGCCGCCAGCCGCGTCGCCGCCATCCCAGAGGTGCGCGAGGCTCTGGTCGCGTTCCAGCGCCGCTTTGCCCGGTCAGAGGGCGGCGCGGTGCTGGACGGGCGCGACATCGGCACGGTGATCTGCCCGGAGGCCGAGGTGAAGCTCTATGTCACCGCCAGCCCCGAGGTGCGGGCGCATCGCCGCTGGCTGGAAGTGGGCGGCGACGAGGCGCAGGTGCTGGCCGAGGTCCTGGAACGCGATGCCCGCGACATGGGCCGGGCGGATGCTCCGCTGCGGGCCGCGGACGATGCCGTGGTGATCGACACCACTGCGCTGGGGATCGATGAGGCGGTGGAGGCGGCCTGTGCCGTCGTAAGGGCCCGGTTCCGGCCGGAGTGAGTCCCGTCCGGCGCGGCTTGCGGGGCAAGGGGCGATGGGTCAGTCTGGATCCGGGGAAGATCAGGAGGATCGCACGGTGGCGCTGGCCGGTCTGAGGGAAATGCTGTCGGGAGCCCTGCGCGACCGGGTGGCCGCTGCCGGAGTGCTTCTGGTGGCGGGAGTCCTGTTGCTGATGGCCCTGGTGCTGGCGGTGGCCGCCCTTGTCACGATCATTGCGGCTTACCTTGGAACCGTCCGGGCCTTGCTGGCGGTTGCCGGGGGACTGGTCGTGCTTGCGCTGCTGCTCGTCTGGATCACCTCGGCCCGCAATCGCCGCGCGGCCGAGATCAGGGCGACGACACGGGCCTTGTGGGCTGCGACGGCGGTGAACGCGGCCAGTTCGATCCTGCGCGGCGGAGCGAAAGGGCATGACGACGGGAGCGGGACGAGTGGCGGGACGCATCGCTCGGCCTTTCTGATCGCCGGGGGGCTGGCGCTGATGCTGCTTGCGTTTCTGGTGCCCGGCGGCGGCGGCAAGGGGGACGACACGGGGCCCGAGGACCCGGAGACCGGGCCGGATGACCCGGCCTGAGGCCTTTCCGGCAGGCTTTCCCTTGCTCTGGGGCGGCTTTCCCACTATAGCGCCTGCATCCTGAAAGATGCGAAGCCTCCGGTTTCCCGGGCGGCAGCGTTTTTTCACTGATGACCAAGACCGGCGGAGCCAACCGCCTGGCCAGAGAAAACACGAGAAAAGGAAACTGATCCATATGTGCGCCAAAGCAAGCATGGAAGACTTCGAAGCCCTGCTGAAGGAGAGCTTCGAGATCGACACCCCCGAAGAGGGCACTGTCGTCAAGGGCAAGGTCATCGCCATCGAGGCGGGCCAGGCCATCATCGATGTCGGCTACAAGATGGAAGGCCGCATCGACCTGAAGGAATTCGCGAACCCCGGCGAGGCTCCGAACGTCAATGTGGGCGACACGGTCGAGGTCTATCTCGAGCGGGTCGAGAATGCCCGCGGCGAAGCCCAGATCAGCCGTGAAAAGGCCCGCCGCGAGGAAGCCTGGGACCGTCTGGAAAAAGCCTATGCCGCCGAGCAGCGCGTCGAGGGCGCGATCTTCGGCCGCGTCAAGGGTGGCTTCACGGTCGACCTCGGGGGCGCCGTGGCGTTCCTGCCCGGCAGCCAGGTCGACGTCCGCCCGGTGCGTGATGCCGGCCCGCTGATGGGCATGAAGCAGCCGTTCCAGATCCTGAAGATGGACCGTCGCCGCGGCAACATCGTCGTCTCGCGCCGCGCGATCCTGGAAGAGTCCCGCGCGGAACAGCGCGCCGAAGTCATCGGCAACCTGACCGAGGGTCAGGTGGTGGACGGCGTGGTCAAGAACATCACCGAATACGGGGCCTTCGTGGACCTGGGCGGTGTGGACGGCTTGCTGCACGTCACCGACATGGCCTGGCGCCGCGTCAACCACCCGTCGGAAATCCTGTCGATCGGCGAGACCGTCAAGGTTCAGGTCATCAAGATCAACAAGGAAACCCACCGCATCAGCCTGGGCATGAAACAGCTTCAGTCCGATCCGTGGGATGCAGTCGAGAAGATGTATCCCATCGGTTCGGTCCACAAGGGCCGCGTCACCAACATCACCGACTACGGCGCCTTCGTGGAGCTGGAAGCGGGGGTCGAGGGCCTGGTTCACGTCTCGGAAATGTCCTGGACCAAGAAGAACGTGCACCCCGGCAAGATCGTTTCCACCTCGCAGGAGGTTGACGTCATGGTGCTGGAAATCGACAGCGCCAAGCGTCGGGTGTCCCTGGGCCTCAAGCAGACCCAGCGCAACCCGTGGGAAGTCTTTGCCGAGAACCATCCGATCGGCTCGGCCATCGAGGGCGAAGTCAAGAACATCACCGAATTCGGTCTGTTCATCGGGCTGGAGAACGACATCGACGGCATGGTCCACCTTTCGGACCTGTCCTGGGACCAGCGCGGCGAAGAAGCGATCCAGAACTACCGCAAGGGCGACGTGGTGCAAGCCGCCGTCACCGAAGTGGATGTCGAGAAGGAACGCATCTCGCTTTCGATCAAGGCGCTGGGCGACGACACCTTCTCGGATGCGGTGGACGGCGTGAAGCGCGGCGCGGTGATCACCGTGACCGTGACGGCGATCGAGGATGGCGGGATCGAGGTCGAATACAACGGCCAGAAATCCTTCATCCGCCGGTCGGACCTGTCGCGTGACCGCGCCGACCAGCGGCCGGAGCGGTTCCAGGTCGGGGACAAGGTCGATGTCCGCGTGACCAACATCGACCCGAAGACCCGCAAGCTGGGTCTGTCGATCAAGGCCCGCGAGATCGCCGAAGAGAAGGAAGCGGTCGAACAGTATGGCTCGTCCGATTCGGGCGCCTCGCTGGGCGACATCCTTGGCGCGGCCCTGAAGGACCGCAGCTGAGCCAGGGTCGACCGAACCTGCGATTGAACGGCAAGGCCCCGCGTAGCCCGCGGGGCCTTTTCCTTGGTGCCAAGTCCCCGTTTTTGTTTGTCATGAGGCAAATCCTGTCGCTATAGTCACGCAAGAACAAGCACGTGGCGGTCGCTGCCAATCGGCCGGACCACAGGGGGGACAACGGATGATCCGTTCGGAACTGATCCAGAAGATCGCGGATGAGAACCCGCATTTGACCCAGCGTCACGTCGAGCGGATCGTGAACACGGTCTTCGAGGAAATCATCGAGGCTCTGTCCAGGGGCGACCGGGTCGAGCTGCGCGGTTTCGGTGCGTTTTCGGTCAAGGCGCGCGACGCACGCGTCGGGCGCAACCCCCGGACCGGCGAAGCGGTCAAGGTTGACGACAAGAAGGTGCCCTTCTTCAAGACCGGCAAGCTTCTGCGCGACCGGCTGAACGGCAAGTAGTTCCACCCGCGCTTGCGCTTCGGGGCTGCGGCGCCGATACTCGGGACGAAACCAGGAAGGGTTGCGTTCCGCATGATCCGTTATCTTCGCCTGCTGTTGCTGGGGCTTCTTGGCCTCGGGCTTCTGACTGTCGCGCTGGCCAATCGGGCGCCGGTCACCGTGCAGCTTCTGCCTGCCGATCTTGCGGCGCTGACCGGGCTGACCTGGGCAATGGACCTGCCGCTGTTCGTGGTGATCTTCGGCGGGATCATCGCGGGGGTGCTGATCGGCTTTGTCTGGGAATGGTTCCGCGAACATGGCCACCGCGCGGCGGCCAGCCGGAAGACACGGGAAGTCGCCCGGCTGGAGCGGGAACTGGCCGTGCTGAAGGACGCAACCTCCGTCCCGCAGCAGGACGAGGTTCTGGCGCTTCTGGACAAGCGCTGATGCGCGAGGTCCGGGTCAAGATCTGCGGGCTGAAGACGCCCGAGGACGTGGCTGCGGTGGCAAAGGCCGGGGCGGCCTATGCCGGGTTCAACTTCTTTGCCAGATCGCCGCGTCATGTCTCGCCCGGGGAGGCGCGCGCGCTGGCGCTGATCGCCCCCGAGGGGTTGTGCAAGGTGGCGCTGGTGGTCGATGCCGATGACGCCGCGCTGGATGCCATCGTGGAGGCGGTGCCGCTGGACATGCTGCAACTGCACGGCCGTGAAACGCCGGCCCGCGTGGCCGAGATCAAGGCGCGTTACGGCTTGCCCGTGATGAAGGTGATCGGGGTGGCGGTCGAGGCGGACCTTGCGCCGCTGCTGGATTACCAGCTGGTCGCCGACCAGATCCTGGTCGATGCCAAGGCTCCGAAGGATGCGGTGCTGCCGGGCGGCAACGGGCTGACCTTCGACTGGCGGCTTCTGGTGGGGCGCAAGTGGCTGAAGCCCTGGATGCTGGCCGGGGGTCTGACGCCCGAGAATGTGGGGCAGGCGATCCAGCGGACGGGCGCGCGGCAGGTCGATGTGGCAAGCGGTGTCGAAAGCGCCCCGGGCGTGAAGGATGCGGGCAGGATCGCGGCCTTCGTCGAGGCGGCGCAGGGCGTCAGGGGGGGCGTGCCGATCCTGCGGTAGCGCGATGTCTTCGAAGACATCGCACCGGAGCCTTTGAAAGCTCCGGGCCGGAGTTTTCGAAAACTCCGGCTTTTCCCGGCGGGCCGATGGCGCTACATGCCTTGGGGAACAACGGGGGTGCGCCATGGCCGAGGACGGGTTGAACAGCTTCATGACGGGGCCGGATGAGCAGGGCCGCTTCGGCCTGTTCGGCGGGCGGTTCGTCAGTGAAACGCTGATGCCGCTGATCCTGGAGCTGGAAGAGCGGTACGAACATGCCAAGACCGACCCCAGCTTCTGGGCCGAGATGGACGATCTCTGGAAGCATTATGTGGGCCGGCCGTCTCCGCTGTATTTCGCGCCGCGGCTGACCGAGCATCTGGGCGGCGCCAAGGTCTACATGAAGCGCGACGAGCTGAACCACACCGGCGCGCACAAGATCAACAACGTGCTGGGCCAGATCATCCTGGCCCGCCGGATGGGCAAGACGCGGATCATCGCGGAAACCGGCGCGGGCCAGCATGGGGTGGCGACGGCCACGGTCTGCGCCAAGTTCGGGCTGAAATGCGTGGTCTACATGGGCGCGCATGACGTGGAACGCCAGGCGCCGAACGTGTTCCGGATGAAACTGCTGGGGGCCGAGGTGATCCCGGTGACCTCGGGGCGCGGCACGCTGAAGGATGCGATGAACGACGCGCTGCGCGACTGGGTCACGAATGTGCGCGACACCTTCTACTGCATCGGCACGGTGGCGGGGCCGCATCCCTATCCGGCCATGGTGCGCGACTTCCAGTCGATCATCGGCAAGGAGGTCCGCTGGCAACTGGCCGAGCAGGAGGGCGAGGGCCGTCTGCCCGACGTGGTGGTCGCGGCCATCGGCGGCGGCTCGAATGCGATGGGGCTGTTCTATCCGTTCCTCGACGACCCTTCGGTGCGGATCGTGGGTGTCGAGGCGGGCGGCAAGGGCGTGGACGACCGGATGGAACACTGCGCCTCGCTGACCGGCGGGCGTCCGGGGGTGCTGCACGGCAACCGGACCTATCTGTTGCAGGATGCCGACGGTCAGATCCTTGAGGGCTTCTCGATCAGCGCCGGGCTGGATTACCCCGGCATCGGGCCGGAGCACGCCTGGCTGCACGATGTGGGCCGGGCGGAATATGTCAGCATCACCGATGCCGAGGCGCTGGAGGCGTTCCAGCTGTGCTGCCGCCTTGAGGGAATCATCCCGGCGCTGGAGCCGAGCCACGCCCTGGCTCAGGTGATGAAGCTGGCGCCGACCCTGCCGAAGGACCGGATCATCGTGATGAACATGTGCGGGCGGGGCGACAAGGACATTTTCACCGTGGCCAGGCACCTGGGCGTTCAGATGAAGGTCTGACCCGACCCGCAGCTGACGGCTTTCGGGACCCCGGCACCCCGCCGCGGGTCCCTTTTTCTTGGCGGGCCTTGCGAGGGGCCGCCTAAACTCAGGTTTATCCGTCCAAACTTTCAGCTTAGGCGACCCGGTTTAAACCCTGGGCCAATGGCCAGTGGGCGGTCCTGCCGGTCTTCTGGGTGCAGGCACTGACGGTGGCAATGAAACCAGCCCGTGCCAGACAAGCACCAGACAAGCAATCGAAGGAGCTAGAGAATGAAACTGAAAGCCAAGCTGCTGTGCTACAGCGCCGCGATCCTGATGACGACCAGCGTGGCCTTTGCCGCAATCGACGGCAATGCACTGGCCGACGACTATCTGGCGCAGGGCTATACTTTCGCCGAGGTCAAGGTCGGCCCGACCCAGACCAAGGTCGAGGCCATCAAGGGCGACATGAAGGTCGAGGTGATCTACGACAACGAGACTGCGGAGATCCTCAAGAGCGAGCAGAAGAGCGTGGAGAGTGACGATGCAAGCCGTGTGGGCAAGCAGGTGGGCACCGTCAATCGCGATTTCGAAGGCTCGGATGACGAGGGACGCGACAAGCACGATGAAGGCGATGATGACCATGACGGCAAGGGCCGTGGTGGCGACGACGATCACGGCGACGATCATGGCGGTGACAGTGATGGCCATGACGACAACGACAATGGAAGTGACGACGACTGACCCCCTGTCAGGTCGCACAAGCGAGGGCCCCGGTCTTGCCGGGGCCTTCCGTGTGGAACATAGTGGGCGGGCGATGATCGGGGTGACGACATGAAACGGCGTGCGTTCCTGTGCGGACTTGCCGCAGGCATTGTCCTTGCGTCGCCGGCGCTTGCGGCAGATGTCGTCAAAAGCATCATCCGGCAGCTGAGAAAGCTGGGTTTCAGCGAGATCGCGCAAGAGCGCACGCTTCTGGGCCGGATCCGTATTACCGCAGCGCGCCAGGATGGCCGTCGGGAAATCATCGTCAATCCGAACACCGGCGAGATCCTGCGTGACCTCTGGATCCCCGATTCGGGCCAGGGCGGCGCGCTGACCATCATCGACGACCGGGAGCGACGATCGGATCGCGACAAAGGCGATGACGGCGATGACCATGACGACGACCGGGACGACGACAAGAGTGACAAGGGTGGTGACGATGACTGACCCTGCCTGCCGCTTCCGGTTCCCTGCGTGAAACGGGCGGCCCCCTTTCTGGCGATCTTCCTGATCCAGGCGCTGTGCGCCTTCTTTTTCGTGTCCGACATCCTGTCGTCAGTGATCGGACTGCGCAGCACGCCGATCAGCTGGGAAATGCGCGAGGCGATGGAGATCGGCGCTGCGGTCGGGTTGGTCCTAGGCGTGATTGTCGGCGGTCTGATGCTGCGCCGCGCGCTGAAGGAACGGCATCGGGCCGAGGAACAGTTGCGCCGTGCCTCGGGCGCCTTTGCCGACCTGCTGGCCGAACGCTTCGAGGAATGGGGCCTGACGCCATCGGAAAAGGACGTGGCGCTGTTCGCGATCAAGGGCCTGTCCACGGCCGAGATCGCGCAGTTGCGCTCCACCAGCGAGGGCACGGTCAAGGCCCAGACCAACGCGATCTACCGCAAGGCGGGCGTGACCGGGCGGCCGCAGCTTCTGTCGCTGTTCATCGAGGATCTGATGCGCGACGACGGCGCGATCCGGCCGATGCCAGAGCCGGAGCGGAAGGTCGCCGTTTCAGCGAAGTGACGGCGGCGCCCCCCGGTCCCCCTGCATCCCGAACATCAACCCGCGCCCGATCCGATGGGCGAGGGCCGACCATGCTGCGGCGGTCTCTGGCGGCAGTTCCAGCCGCAGCACGCTGTCGAAAAGGCCGAGCCAGACGTCGAACATCCCCAGCCGGACATTGCCGGCGGCGCGATGGACGGCCAGCGGGTTGCCGTCGTAACCCCTCTCATGCAGGATCGCGTTGCGCCAGAAGCGGGTGATCTTCGCCTCGTGCGCGGGCCAGTCGGTCACATGCTTAGCGAAGACCGGACCGAGGCCGGGATGGTCGCGGACGCAGGCGTAGAAGGTCGCCACGACGCGGGCGATCTGGTCTTCACTGACATCGAAACGGGGCGGGATCATCGGGCGTGATTGTCGTCGCACTGGCCTGTGGTCCTTGCCGGTGTCGCGCGGGCAGGCGCCGAAGTCCATCCAGGCGAGGAAGGTCAATCGGTGGCGTATTGCCGCAGGATGTTCAGCGGGACGATGCCGAGAGTGGCCTGATGCGTCGCGGCCAGCCGGACCTTCGGGGCCGCCCCTTCCTGATGCGCCTGAAGGAAGCGCGAGGCGCAGAGGCACCATTGGTCGCCCGGCTTCAGCCCCGGAAAGCCGTATTCGGGGCGCGGGGTGGACAGGTCGTTGCCAAGGTATTTCGACAGGGCCAGGAACTCGGCCGTCATCAGGGCGCAGACGGTGTGCAGGCCGCGGTCCATCGGGCCGGTGTTGCAGCAGCCGTCGCGGAAGAAGCCCGTCACCGGATCGGTGGAGCAGGGTTGGAGGGGCTGGCCGAGGACGTTGAGGGACGGCAGTTTCATGCGGTCAGGATGGCAGGTCGGGGGGCGGCTGTCCAGCAATGTCCGGGCGTGCCGAGTCAAATGAAATCAGAGCGTTGGTTGTGCCATTCAAGGGGCTTCACGGGATCGCTAGCGACAGTCCACCCCGTAGTCCGCCACGACGGGGAAGCTGCCGTCCTCGCCGAACTCACCCATCGTGGTCACGGCAAGGCTGCCCGCAGGCCCGGCATAGGCATAGCCGCAGAAGCCGAAGCCGGTGCCGGAACAGACGTCCACTTCGGGCACGCCGCGCGCGGCGATCTCGGCATCAAGGCCCATGCTTTCGGACCGGTCGCCCTGAAAGGGCACCGGCTGCCAGCCTGCCTCTGCCAGCCTCTTGCGCGCGACGTCGATGGGCAGGCCGTAGATCAGCGGCACTTCGGCGGTGCCGTGGCACACAGGCTCGGTTGCGGCGAGGGGGACAACGGTGATTCCGCCTGCCGTCGGCTGGATGTCGGCCAGGGGTTCCGGCAGGTAGTCGCCGGACCAGAGGCGCAGACCGCTGTCGGCGAAGGGGGCGATGAAGCCGATCGGCAGTTCTTCGGCGTTTCTGGCGTAGATCAGCGCGGTCAGCTTGTCGCCTGCGAAGAAGCCGACATTGCCGTCTCGGCGCAGGCAGGTGCCCGAAGTGCCCTGAAGGAAGCTGCCGACGAAGCTGACGGCGGTGAGGGTGCCGAATGGGACCTCGCCGGTCACGGTCCAGCCTTGCGCCTGCACCGCCCGTCCGGCAGCGGTTTCGGGCTGGCTGGCCAGGTGGCTGCAATACGCGGCGTCGCCCCGGTCTGCGGGTGCGGGGGGCAGGCGGTCGAGTGTGACGATGTCAAGGCCGGGGATCCGCGAGGCAAGCTCGGCCCTGGCGGAGGTGGCGGCAAGGGCAAGGGCGATGAGGGCAAGGCGCATGAGGGGCTCCGGTCTGGCGTTGCGCAGAGGGAAGCGCGGGAGGGACGGCTTGTCCAGTCAGGAGCGGCAGACCCGACGGGACGGGTTCCGGACCGGGCGCTGCCGCGCAAGCCCCCTGTCTCGTCGTCGGCTGATGGGGGCGCTGCCCCCAATCCCCCGGAGTATTTCCGAAAAGAGCAAGCCTATCCGGGAGGGCCGGGCTGGACCGTTCCGCGGCCTTTGACTATAAGGCCCGCCATGCGGATGGGCTGGGTCATTCGGTCACGAATTACTTGCCCGGCGGGCTGAGGCCCGACCGGGTTTATCGTCTTGCCGATGGCCCTGTCCGGGCCGACCTGCCCCTGATCCTTTGAGGTTCCCCTGCGATGTGCGCCGATACCGCCGCCCCTGTCGACTACCGCGAGACCGTTTTCCTGCCCGAGACCGCCTTTCCGATGCGGGCGGGTCTGCCTCAGCGCGAGCCGGAGTGGCTGGCGCGGTGGGAGAGGATCGGGGTCTATGACCGGCTGCGGGAACGCGCTGCGGGCCGCGCGCCCTTCGTGCTGCATGATGGCCCTCCTTACGCCAACGGGCACCTGCACATCGGCCATGCGCTGAACAAGGTGCTGAAGGACATGGTGGTGCGCAGCCAGCAGATGATGGGCCGCGATGCCCGCTATGTGCCGGGCTGGGACTGCCACGGGTTGCCGATCGAGTGGAAGATCGAAGAGCAGTATCGCGCCAAGGGGCTGAACAAGGACGATGTGGACACCGTGGCCTTCCGGCAGGAATGCCGCCGGTTCGCGGAAGGCTGGATCGACGTTCAGCGCGAGGAATTCAAACGGCTGGGCGTCACGGGGAAGTGGGACAAGCCCTACCTGACGATGGACTACCACGCCGAGGCGGTGATCGCGGACGAGTTCATGAAGTTCGTGATGAACGGGAGCCTCTATCAGGGGTCGAAGCCTGTAATGTGGTCTCCGGTGGAGAAGACCGCGCTGGCCGAGGCGGAGGTGGAGTATCACGACCATACCAGCCATCAGGTCTGGGTGCGATTTCCAATCGTTGGTGTGAAGAATCTTGTTGTTCACGCGTCTGCGGGTCGGAATGCCAGTGATGACAGTCTCTTCAAGAAGGTTCGCGAAGCCAGCATCGTGATCTGGACGACTACGCCGTGGACGATCCCGCAGAACCGCGCTGTTGCATACAACGAAGATCACATCTTTGCGGTCTGCGAAGTTGAAGAAGTTGCCGAAGGAAGTGCCGCGCGCGTTGGCGAGGTCGTCGTAATCAACACTGATCTGGCCGATTCCGTTATGGGATCAGCCAAAGTTACAAAGTTCAGAAGGCTTTGCGAACTTTGGAAGGATGGTGTCGAAGGCATGACCCTCGCCCACCCCTTCCGCGGCATCGAAGGTGGCAACGGCGAGTGGGACTATGACGTCCCCATGCTCCCCGGCGATCATGTCACCGACGATGCCGGCACGGGGTTCGTGCATACGGCGCCCAGCCACGGCGACGACGACTATCAGCTGGGCGTGAAGTTCGGCCTGCCCATGACCTACAACGTCGAGGCGGACGGGTCCTATCGGGCGGACCTGCCGCTCTTCGGCGGGCAGCACATCATCACGCCGGATGGCAAGGAGGGGCCGGCGAACGTGTCGGTCATCAAGCAGCTGGCCTATGCGGGGGCGCTGTTTGCCAAGGGCAAGTTCAAGCACCAGTATCCGCATAGCTGGCGCTCGAAAGCCCCGGTCATCTACCGCAACACGCCGCAGTGGTTCGTGGCCATCGACAAGACGCTGGATGACGGCATGTCCACCTATGGTGACACGATCCGCAAGCGGGCGCTGAACTCGATCAACCAGCTGGTCGAATGGACCCCGGCGACCGGCCGCAACCGGCTCCATTCGATGATCGAGGCGCGCCCCGACTGGGTGCTGAGCCGCCAGCGCGCCTGGGGCGTGCCGCTGACCTGTTTCGTGAAGAAGGGCGCGCGGCCGGACGCGCCGGACTTCCTGCTGAAGAACGCCGAGGTCAACGCGCGGATCAGGGCAGCCTTCGAGGCGGAAGGCGCCGATGTGTGGTATGTGCAAGGATTCAAGGAAAAGGTGCTGCAAGGCATCGTGAATCCGCAGGATTATGAACAGGTCTTCGACGTGCTGGATGTCTGGTTCGATAGCGGCTCGACCCATGCCTTCGTCCTGCGCGACCGCGAGGACGGCAGCCCGGACGGGATCGCGGACCTCTATCTGGAAGGCACCGACCAGCATCGCGGCTGGTTCCATTCCTCGATGCTGCAAGCCTGCGGCACCAAGGGGCGGGCGCCCTATCGCGGCGTGCTGACCCACGGCTTCACGCTGGACGAGAAGGGCATGAAGATGTCCAAGTCGCTCGGCAACACGGTGGCCCCGCAAGAGGTGATCGGCGAATACGGGGCCGACATCCTGCGGCTCTGGGTGGCGCAGTCGGACTACACCGTGGACCTGCGCATCGGGAAGGAGATCCTGAAAGGCGTCGCCGACAGCTATCGCCGCCTGCGCAACACCATGCGGTATATGCTGGGGGCTTTGGCGGGGTTCAGCGAGGCGGAGCGGGTGGAGCCTGCCGCGATGCCGGAGCTGGAGCGCTGGGTGCTGCATCGCCTTGCCGAACTCGACGCACAGGTGCGTGAGGGCTATGCGAAATACGACTTCCAGGGCGTGTTCCAGAAGCTGTTCGCCTTCTGCACCACGGACCTGTCCTCGCTCTATTTCGACATCCGCAAGGACGCGCTGTATTGCGACGCGCCCTCGTCCTTGCGGCGGCGGTCCTGCCGGACGGTGATGGACATCCTGTTCCATCGCTTGACCACCTGGCTTGCGCCGGTGCTGGTCTTCACGATGGAAGAAGTCTGGCTGGAACGGTTCCCCGGGGATGACTCCTCCGTCCATCTGGTCGATTTCCCCGAGACCCCGGCCGACTGGCGGGACGAGGCGCTGGCGGCGAAATGGGACCGGCTGCGCGATGTGCGCCGCGTGGTGACCGGGGCGCTGGAAGTGCAGCGGACGGCGAAGGTGATCGGCTCCAGCCTGGAGGCCGCGCCGGTGGTGTTCCTGGAACGGGATGATCTTGGCATGGATGCCGAGAGCTTTGCCGAACTGTGCATCACGTCTGGCCTGAAGCTGACAACCGGCGCGCCGACAACGGATGCCTTTGTCCTGCCCGAGGTGCCAGGCGTTGCCGTCCGGTTCGAACCCGCCAGCGGCCAGAAATGCGAGCGCTGCTGGAAAGTGCTGCCCGACGTCGGCACGCACAGGCACCCCGGCACCTGCCAGCGCTGCAACGACGCCTTGGGCTGACGCTCGGGGTTGAAACTTCTCCGCCGAAACCGTGGTATCCTCCCCTGAAAAGGGGAGGATGTCATGATCCACGCAAGTCCGTTTCCGCCGATCGCTCTGACCGGCGAAAGCATCACCGAACGAATATTCCGCGGTCTGGTGGGTGACCCCGACCGGGTGGTGCTGATCGACGGACCCTCGGGCCGCGAGATGACGGCCGGGGCGCTGGAAGCGGGCATCCGGCGGCTGGCCGGTGGCCTGAAGGCGCGGGGGATCGGCAAGGGCGACGTGGTTGCGATCCTGGCGCCGAACTGCCCGGAATATGCAGTGGTATTCCACGGGGTCGCCTTTGCGGGTGCCACGGTCACGACGATCAACCCGACCTACACCGCGCCCGAGGTGAGCCATCAGCTGACGGATTCCGGCGCGCGGCTTCTGGTCACGGTCCCGGCGTTCCTGGAAACCGCGCGGGCGGCCTTTGCCGGGGAGATCGTGGTCATCGGCGAGGCCGAGGGGGCGACGTCTCTGACCGCGCTGATGGGCGAGCCGCTGGCACAGCAGGTCCCCATCGACGCGGCGCGGGACGTGGTGGTGCTGCCCTATTCCAGCGGCACCACGGGTCTGCCCAAGGGCGTGCGGCTGTCGCACCGGAACCTGGTGGCGAACGTGGACCAGTGCCTTGCGGTGATCGGCTGCAATCCGGGTGAATGGTCGGTGGGGTTCCTGCCCTTCTTCCATATCTACGGCCAGACCGTGCTGATGAACATGCACCTTGCCGCCGGGGCGGGGGTGGTGACGATGCCCCGGTTCGACTTGCAGCAGTTCCTGACGCTGGCGGCGAAGTATCGGACGCCCACGCTTTATTCCGCCCCGCCTGTCGCGGTGGCCTTGGCAAAACATCCGATGGTGGCCGAGTTCGACCTGTCCTGCGTCGAGCGGTTCTTCTCGGGCGCGGCGCCCCTGGGCGGGGATGTCGGCGATGCGGTGGCCGGGCGGATCGGCTGTCTGTCGGTGCAGGGCTACGGCATGACCGAGATGAGCCCGGTCAGCCATGCAACCCCAAGGGGGCAGGCGCGCAAGGGCTCGGTCGGGGTGACGCTGCCCTCGACCGAATGCCGGATCGTGGTGGACGGGCGCGACGCGGGGCCGGGCGAGGCGGGGGAGCTTTGGGTGCGGGGGCCGCAGGTGATGCTGGGCTACCACAATCGGCCCGAGGCGACGGCAGAGACTCTGGTGGATGGCTGGCTGCGGACCGGCGATCTGGCCGAGGTTGACGCGGAGGGCTGGGTCTATATCCGCGACCGGCTGAAGGAACTTATCAAGGTCAAGGGCTTCCAGGTGGCCCCTGCCGAGGTGGAGGCGGTGCTGCTGACCTGCCCGATGGTCAGGGACGCGGCCGTGCGGGGCGTGCTGGACGACGAGGCCGGGGAAGTGCCGGTGGCCTTCGTGGTGCCCGCCGAAGGGGCCGAGGAGGCCGCGATCCGGGCGCATCTGGCAGAGCAGCTGGCGCATTACAAGCTGCCGAAGCGGATCACCTTCATCGAGGCGATCCCGAAATCGGCCTCGGGCAAGATCCTGCGGCGGATGCTGCCGGTCTGACGGCTCGTCGAAGCCCTTCGGGCACTCCTGGCAGGGGCGACGAGGAAGGGGCAGACGGGAAAAATCTTCGCCGGGTGTCCCCGGACGCCCGGCGAAGAGTCAGGCCGACTTCACGGGGAGACCGCGGGGCGTCGGCGTCGAATGATAGCGCAGCGTACCGGCCGGAGCGTTGAACAGCCCTTCTCCCCGGCGCAACGCAACAAGATCGTCGCGGGTCAGACCGATGTCGTCCAGAAGGTGGTCATCCTCGCGTTCCAGCAGGAACGCGGTCGACCGGCGCAGCTGCAGAAGGGCGAAGAGGCGGGCAAACATCTTGTGATCTCCTGTGCTTGAGACCCGAAGATAGGGGCGGGTTTGACATTTCACAAACGAATAGGTTTGATAGGGGGCATAAGCCAGACTCATGGATTTGGTATGCAGCCGCTTGACAGCGACCTGATGCGCAGCTTCCTCGCGGTCGCGGATTCCGGGTCTGTCACGGCGGCGGCGGCGCGGCTGTTCCGCACGCAGTCGGCGGTCAGCCTTCAGATCAAGCGGCTGGAGCAAAGCCTTGGTCAGCCTCTGTTCGAACGCCAGGCGCGGGGGGTGGTCCTGACCCCTCGCGGCCAGCAGCTGGTCCCCTATGCGCGTCGTGTGGTGGCCCTGCTGGACGAGGCGGCGGTGGCACTGCGGGAAAAGCCGCTGGTCGGGCCGGTGCGGGTGGGCATTTCGGACGAATATTCCGGCACGGTGCTGCCCCGGGCGCTGGCGGCCTTCGACGAACGGCACGAAGGGGTGCAGGTGTCCGTCCGGGTGGACCATTCGACGGCCCAGATCGCGGCGCTGGAGGCGGACGAGATCGACCTCGCGGTGATCTACGACTGGGAATATGTGCAGGAGGGCGAGGTTCTCTGCATCGACCCGACGGTCTGGGTGACCTCGCTGACCCATGCCCAGCACCTGCGCCGCCCGGTGCCGGTGGCGGTCTATTTCCAGTCGGAGTGGAGCCGGAACTATGTCGAGGGGTCGCTGGACCGGCTGGGCATGGACTGGCGCGTGGCCTGGGCCTGCGACATGGCCGGGGGGTTCCGGGTGGCGGTGACGAACGGGATGGCGATTGCGCCCCTGTCGCGCAGCACGATCCCGGCGGGCTGCCGGGAACTGACGACCGAGGACGGGTTTCCCATCGTGGACAACGCGCGGGTGGTCTTGCGGCGGAACCCGCGCGGAACCTCTCCGGCGGTCGAAGGCATGGCCGAGGTGCTGCGGGCAGCCTTCGCGCCCTTGCGGGAGGGGGCGCGATGATCCGGGCGGGGATCACGGGGCCGTTCGGGCCTGTCACGCTGGTCGAACGGGACGGGCTGCTGGTCGGTCTGGAATGGCGCTTGCCGGAGACCCCGGGGAAGAGCGACCTGCTCGCCGAGGCGCTGGCCCAGCTTGCGGCGTATTTCGAAGGGCGGCTGGCACGGTTCGACCTGCCGTTGGACTGGGGAACGGGGCTGAACGAAGGCGTTCGGCGGGCGATGGCGGACATCCCGTATGGCGAGACGCGAACCTACGGGCAGATCGCCCGGATCGTCGGTGCCCCGGCGCAGGCGGTGGGGCAGGCCTGCGGGGCGAACCCGTTGCCGATCCTCATCCCCTGCCACCGGGTGACGGGAACCGACTGGTTCGGCGGGTTCTCGGCCCCGGGCGGGGTCGAGACGAAGGCGGCCCTCCTGCAGCACGAAGGGGCGCTGCTGATCTGAGCAGCAGGGTCCGGGCAGGCCAGGCCTATCGAATGACCGGCTCTGGACCTATCGCCCTGCTTGCCTGCGCGCGTGCCGGGGCTTAGGCCTGCCTGTAACGGTTTCATGACGGGTGCTTCGTGACCCTAGGCGTCTTTCTGGCCGTCCTTGGCGCGGCCTTCCTTCACGCGCTGTGGAATGCGCTGATAAAGCTGGGGACCTCGAAGGTCGGCGGGATGGTGATCCTGTCGATTGTCGAGGTGCCCATCGGCCTGACCGTGGCGATGCTGACCCCGGCGATCGACCCTGCGGCGGTGCCCTGGGTGATCGCGGCGGGCTGCACCCACTTCGCCTACAAGTTCTTCCTGACCTATGCCTACGACCGGGGCGACCTGAGCCGGGTTTACCCCATCGCCCGCGGCGCGGCCCCGATGGCGGTGGCGCTGTTCGGCGCAGTTTTTCTGGCCGATGCGGTCAGCGCACAGGAATATCTGGCGATTGCCGTTCTGGCGGGGGGCATCCTGCTGATGGCGCGGGGCGTCTTCACCAGCGGCGAGGACCGCAAGCTGCTGCCCTTTGCCCTGGGCAGCGCCCTGGCCACGGCCACCTACACGCTGATCGACGGGACGGGGGCGCGGGTCTCGGGCTCGGCTGCGGCCTATGTGGCCTGGGTCTTCGTGGCGGACGGGACGTTCTTCACGCTTGGGATGCTCGCCCTGCGCGGCTGGGACGTGATCCCGCGGAACTGGCACGCCTGGCGGATGGGGGCCTTCGCCTCGGCGGCCAGCTATGGCGCCTATGCGGTGTCGATCTGGGCGATGACCCTGGCGCCCATTGCCGTCGTGGCGGCCCTGCGCGAGACCTCGATCCTGTTTGCGGTGCTGATCGGCTGGCTGGCCTTCGGCGAGAGGATGGGCGCGGAAAAGGCCGTGGCGGCGCTGGTCATCGTCGCCGGCGTGATGCTGACGCGGCTTTGAGCCGAGGGTCAGCGCACCCGACGGATGCCCTCGGGGATGATCTGCTGCGCGATCCCGGCCAGCATCAGATACATCGAGGTCAGCACCAGAAGCCACTTCGCCACCGGCCCCTCGTTGAAATCCCACCAGGCAGCCCAGGCGGCCAGCGCGATCCAGGCGATGCAGACCGCCAGCGAAATCTCGTACCATCGGCTGGTGCGGACCGGGTGGATGAACTTGAGATTGGTGAACATCGTGACGGTCAGGAGGATCACCACAAGAAGGATGACCGCCTCGCCCGGCTTCGTTGCGAAAAGGACCAGCACCACCATGTTCCAGCAGGCCGGAAAGCCCGCGAAACTCTTGTCCTTGGTCTTCATCCGCGTATCGGCGAAATAGACCACCGAGCCGTAGCAGATCACGATGATCGCGAGCCACCCGGTCCAGCCGGGCAGAAGGCCGGACTGGAACAGCGCGAAGGCCGGGATGAAGACATAGGTCAGATAGTCCACGATCAGGTCCATCAGGACACCGTCATAGGTCGGCCAGTTCTTCCGTACGTCGAACCTTCGGGCCAGCGGGCCGTCGATCCCGTCCACGATCAGCGCGACGACCAGCCAGAGGAACATCAGGCTCCAGTTTTCCTGCACGGCTGCAAGCATGGCGAACATCGCCAACACCGCGCCCGAGGCGGTGAGCAGATGGACCGAGAGGGCTTTCATGCGCGGGTTCATGGGCAGTTGATGGCCGATTATCGCAAAGGGTGCAACCAAAAGGCCGCTTCGGGACCTGGCTTCGGGCTCAGGCGCGGGGATGCGCCCGTTCGTAGACCTCCATCAGCCGGGCAGCGTCAACGGCGGTATAGGCCTGGGTTGTCGAAAGTGAGGCATGGCCAAGAAGCTCCTGGATCGCGCGCAGGTCGCCGCCTGCCGACAGAAGATGGGTGGCAAAGCTGTGGCGCAGCGCGTGCGGCGTTGCCGTGGCAGGCAGGCCCAGGCGCAGGCGGGCGCGCTCCATCGCGGACTGGATCAGCCGGGGATTGACCGCCCCGCCCCGCGCGCCGCGAAAGAGCGGGCCATCGGCGGCGAGGTCGAAGGGGCAGAGGGCGACATAGGCGGCAACCGCCCTGGCCGCGGCGGGAATCACCGGGACGAGGCGGGTCTTCCCGCCCTTGCCGGTGATGCGCAGGGTCGGCGGCAGGGGGTGGTCGGCCCCGGTCAGGGCGAGCGCCTCCGAGATGCGCAGGCCAAGACCGTAAAGCAGCGTCACAATCGCCGTGTCGCGGGCAGCGATCCAGTCTTCGCGGGCGTCCGAGCCGATCTCGGCCAGAATTTCCGAGGCTCCAGATTCACTTAGCGGCCGAGGCAGCTTGCGGCGGAACTTCGGCGCTCGGGCCGACAGGACCGTGGTGGCGTCCGTGCCGCTGCGATCGGCGGCCCAGGCGGTAAAGCCTTTCACGGCCGAAAGGGCGCGCGCCAGGGATCGGGCCGAAAGGCCTCGACCGCGCTCCTCGGCCATCCAGGCGCGGAGGTCGGACTGGCTTGCCGCTGTCACCGCAGCCATGCCGGAGGCCCCGCCGTGATGCGCCGAGAGGAACCTCAGATAGCGCGTGACGTCGCGGCGATAGGCGTCCAGCGTGTTGGCCGCCACCCCGTGCAGCGCGGCGAGCTGCGACAGCCATTGCGTCAGCGCAGCCCCCAGGGCGGGGGCCAGGAAGGGATCGGCGGTCAGCCCAGCCACCGCCGCATCGCCCGTTCGAAGACCCCGGCGAAAAACGCCAGAAGGTCGGTGCCGTGGGTCGATTTGAACTGGCTCGGATCCTCGGAGGCGAAGACCAGCATCCCCGGCAACCGGCCCGGACCGAGGTCCAGCTTCATCAGCGCCTCGGACTGGATCTCCTCGGCGCGGGGGCCGTAAAACCCGGCCGCAAGCCCCGTCACCGACCGCAGCACGACCGAACGGCCGGGGCCATTTCGCCCGTTTGTCAGATAGTTAGCAACAAAACCACGCGGCACGACGGTCAGGACATCCCCAAGGCGGCGGAGGGTGGGGTCGGTATCGCTGTCTTCCTGCAGGCTTTCCAGCACCAGCCGCACATGGTCGACCCGCAGGGTCTGGGCGACCTCTCCGGCCAGCGCGGCCATGAAGGCCTCGAAGTTGGTCGGCTCCAGCAATTGCAGGACGGCGCGGTGCACCTGATTGGTCCCGGCGAGGTTTTCATAGGCCGCCGCGATGACCGAGCGGTGGGTGTCCTCCAGCCGGTCCAGCCGGGATTCCAGCCGCTGCATGGCGATGCCGCGCAGATCGACGATGTTCTCGCCCATCGCGCGTTCGTTCGCGGCGACCAGCGCGTTCATCACGTCGCGGTCGTCCAGCAGGCGTTCCGGTTCGGCAAGGATGCGGTCGCGCAGGTCGGGTTCGATCATCGGGCAAGCCAGCAGTTCGGACGGTTCGGGCAGGAGTATAGGTCAGCCGCAAAGCCCTTGGCGACAGGATTGACATACAACGGCGTATGGGACCGGCAGGGATGCAACACTTCACCACAGGTCCCGGCGATGCGGCGACGCAAGGCGGGCGGCGGTGCACCGGGCGCCCGCCCGGGGTCGATCCGGGCTACAGGATCTTCTGCCCCGTCTTGGCCCAGTCCTTCAGGAACTGGTCGAGACCCTTGTCGGTCAGCACATGGCTCGCCAGCGCCTTGATGACTGCCGGGGGGGCGGTGACGACGTCGGCTCCGATCATCGCGCAGTCCTTGACGTGGTTGGCGCTGCGGATCGATGCCGCGAGGATCTGCGTCTGGAAGTCGTAGTTGTCATAGATCGTGCGGATGTCGCCGATCAGGTCCAGCCCGTCGAGGTTGATGTCGTCGAGCCGCCCGATGAAGGGAGAGATGAACGTCGCCCCCGCCTTGGCGGCCAGCAGCGCCTGGTTGGCCGAGAAGCAGAGGGTGACGTTGACCATGAAGCCCTCACCCGACAGGACCTTGCAGGTCTTGAGCCCGTCCCAGGTCAGCGGAACCTTGACGGCGATGTTCGGGGCGATGGCAGCCAGCTTGCGGCCCTCGGCGATCATTTCTTCGGCCTTGGTCGCCACGACTTCGGCGGACACCGGGCCGGAGACGAAGGAGCAGATCTCTTTCGTCACCTCAAGGATGTCGCGGCCGGATTTCAGGATCAGCGACGGGTTGGTGGTGACGCCGTCCACCATGCCGAGGTCGTGCAGCTCGCGGATGGCGTCGACGTCGGCGGTGTCGATGAAGAATTTCATGGGCCTCTCCAGTATTCGGGCGGGGGTGGTTGCGGGGGGTGCAACGCGGGGGTTGAATGCTCTCGGGCCGGGGTTTAGCCCAAACGGCGGATGAGCGAAAGGTTTCAGGTGGTGGAGCGGGTCTATCGGGCGGGCGATCTGGTGGGCGTGCTGACGACGGAACCTTTGGGCCGCGTGCTGGACTATCGGGCGCCCGAAGGCGGCTGCGGGGACGGGGATTTCGTCGAGGTGCCGCTGGGGCCGCGGCGCGTGCTGGGCGTGGTCTGGGGGCCGGGGCGGGGGGATTTCGATCCTGCGCGGATCAGGCCGGTGAACCGGGTGCTGGACGCCCGGCCGATGCGGGCAGAGCTGCGGTCTTTCCTGACCCGGGCGGCGGAATACACGCTGACGCCGCTGCCGGCGATGCTGCGGCTGGCGACGCGGACGCCGGGGCTGGGCGAGCCTGCCTCCATGCGGCGGGTGTATCGGCTGGCGGGGCCGGTGCCGAACCAGTTGACCGAGGCCCGGCACCGGGTGGTGGAGGCGTTGCGGGCGTTCGGAGGTCTGCCGGTCACGCTGGGGGAACTGGTCGAGGCGGCGGCCTGTGGGGCAAGCGTCGTGAAGGGGCTGGTCAAGCTGGGCGTGGTGGCCGAGGAGGATGCGCCGCGCGACACGCCCTATCCGCGGTTGCAGGCGGCAAAGGGGATGCGTCTGGAGGGCGATCAGGTCGCGGCAGGGGACGCTCTGGTCGCGGATGTGGCGCGGGGGGCCTATGCGGCGACGCTGCTGAAGGGGGTGACGGGGTCGGGGAAGACCGAGGTCTATCTGGAGGCGGTGGCGGAATGTCTGCGCCAGGGGCGGCAGGCACTGGTGCTCTTGCCCGAGATCGCGCTGACGGCGGAGTTCCTGACACGGGTGGAGGCCCGGTTCGGAGCGAAGCCGGCGGAGTGGCACTCGGGCGTCACCATGACGGAACGGCGGCGGCTCTGGCGGATGGTCTCCGAAGGCGGCGCGGAGCTGGTGGTGGGGGCGCGGTCGGCGCTTTTCCTGCCGTTCCGGGACCTCGGCCTCATCGTCGTCGATGAGGAGCACGACACGTCCTACAAGCAGGAGGAGGGGGTTCTCTACAACGCGCGGGACATGGCGGTGCTGCGGGCGGCGATCTGCGGGTGTCCGGTGGTGCTGGCATCCGCCACGCCGTCGCTGGAGACCTGGGCCAATGTCGAGGCGGGGAAGTATCGGCGGCTTGATCTGGGGTCTCGGTATGGCGCGGCGGAGATGCCGGAGATGCGGGCGATCGACATGCGGGCCGAGAAGCTGCCGGGGGATCGGTGGATTTCGGAGACCCTGGCCGGGAAGGTGCGGGACGTGGTCGCGCGGGGTGAACAGGCGCTCTTGTTCCTCAACCGTCGGGGCTTTGCGCCGGTGACCTTGTGCCGGGCCTGCGGGCATCAGGTGGGTTGCGACCACTGCGACGCGCGGATGGTGGAGCATCGGTTCCAGAAGCGGCTCGTCTGCCACCAGTGCGGGGCTACAAAGCCGGTGCCCGTGGCTTGTCCCTCTTGCGGGGTGGAGGGCCGGATGGCCGCCGTGGGGCCGGGGGTGGAGCGGCTGGCCGAGGAAGTGGCGGTGCGGTTCCCCGACGCGCGGGTGGCGGTGCTGTCGTCGGACCTGTTCGGGTCGGCCCGGGCGCTGAAGGAGAAGATCGCCGAGATTTCGGCGGGCGGGGCGGACATCATCATCGGCACGCAGATCGTGGCCAAGGGGCACAACTTTCCCTTGCTGACGCTGGTGGGGGTGATCGACGCCGATCTGGGTTTGCAGGGGTCCGACCTGCGGGCTGCGGAGCGGACGTTCCAGCTGATGCGGCAGGTAGCGGGCCGGGCGGGGCGGACGGCAGAGCGGAAGGGCGAGGCCTGGCTCCAGACCCACCAGCCGGAGCATCCGGTGATCCGGGCGATCCTTGGCGGGGATGAGGAGGCGTTCTGGCGGGCCGAGGCGGCGGAGCGGCGGGCCTCCGGCGTGCCGCCTTATGGGCGGATGGCGGGGATCATTCTGTCCTCGACCGACGTGGCGCAGGTGTTCGACTTCGGGGGCGAGCTGGCGCGGCGGATTGAGCCTCTGCGGCGGATCGGGGCGGAGGTCTGGGGGCCTGCTCCGGCACCCATCGCACGGGTCCGGGGGCGGCATCGGGTGCGGCTTCTGGTGAAGGCAGAGAAGGGGGCGCCGTTGCAGGCGGCGATTGCGGAGTGGCTGGCGCAGTTCAAGCTGCCGAGGGATTTGCGGCTTGCGGTGGATATTGATCCGCAGAGTTTCTTGTGAGGCAAGGTGCGCTGTAGCGCACCCTACGCCGTCAATCGTCGACCGGCGGGGGCGAGACGAAGACGTGGTCGCGGCCCGTGGCGTCGGTGATGATGACCTCGGCCATCGGGGGGACGGTGCCTTCGGCGCCCAGGGCCTCGGTCAGGCCGGTGAAAAGCTGGCGAAGAAGGTTGGGGTTGGTGACCTCGCGCACGGAATAGCCGAAGCCGGGGCCGCAGTCTGCGAACCGGCCAGAGCCGCCTTCGGCCCGCCAGTTGGCGCGACAAGTGGTGCCGTCGGCGAGGGTGAGGGTCAGCACCTCGGACGACAGGCGGGCGGCTTGCGGCACCGGGGGTTGGCCTGCGGCGACGCAGCCGGCGAGCAGGGCGACGAGGGCGAGGCGGCGCATGGGATTTCCTTTCACAGCGGCCAGATCAGCGGGATCAGGGCGCAGACCACCAGCATCGTGACGATGTTCAGCGGGATGCCGACGCGGGCGAAGTCCGAGAACTTGTAGCCGCCCGGCCCGTAGACCATCATGTTGGTCTGATAGCCCACCGGGGTCGCAAAGGCGAGGGTGGCGGAGAACATCACCGCGACGACGAAGGGGCGGGGGTCGTGGCCCAGCTTCTCGGCCAGCTCGATGGCGACGGGGGTGTAGATCACGGCGACGGCGTTGTTCGACAGGAACTCGGTCAGGACAAGGCCGATGAAGTAGACGGCCAAGATCAGCGCGAAGGGGCCGAGATTGGCCATCCAGGGCGAGACGGCGGCGACGATCATTTCGACCGCGCCGGAATTGTCCAGGCCTTCGCCCACGGCGAGCATGGCGAAGATCATCGCCAGAAGGCGGCCGTCGATGAAGGAGAAGGCCTCGTCGCTGTCGACGCAGCGGGTGATGAGGATGCCCGCAACGGCGATGAGCGCGAGGGGCAGGATCGGGGCGACGTCCAGGGCCGAGAGCGTGACGATCAGCGCAAGCGCGGCCAGCGCGATGGGGGCCTTGGACCGACGGAAGGCCATGACGCGGGGGCGGTTCACGTCCAGCAGGTTCATTTCGGCGGCGAGGCGCTGGATGTCCTCGATGGTGCCTTCGAGGAGAAGCGTGTCGCCGACCCGCACGATCAGGTCGTCCAGCTGGCGGCCGATGTTCTGGTTGTGGCGGTGGACGGCCAGCACATAGACGCCATAGCGGCGGCGCAGGCGCAGGTCGCCCAGCCGGTGCCCCTCCATCCGGCAGCCGGGGCCGATCAGGACCTCGACCGTCTCGGTATTCACCGAGGACAGCTTGTCGACGAGATGCACGTCCTTGCGTTCGTGCAGGCCCATGAGCTCGGTCATCTCGGTGCGCAGGACGACGCGGTCGCCGGCTTGCAGCGTCACCGGGGCAAGATCGCGGCGCAGCGAGGCGTCGCCGCGCAGCACGTCGATCACCCGGACGCCGTCGCGCTTGAAGATGTCGATGTCCAGCACCGGCTGGCCGATGAGCGGAGAGTCCTCGGGCACGGCGACCTCGGTGAAGAACTTCATCCTGCGCTTTTCGGACAGCAGCACCCCCATCGACTGTCGCACCGGCAGGAGGCGGTCGCCGAAGAGCGCAAGGAAGGCCCCCCCGGCCAGCGTCACCGCGATGCCAAGCGGCGCGATCTCGAACAGGCCGAAGTGGTCCAGCCCGCGGCCCGCCGCGACCCCGTCCACCAGAAGGTTGGTCGAGGTGCCGATCAGGGTGATCATGCCGCCCAGCACGGTCATGTAGCTGAGCGGGATCAGCAGCTTGGACGGCGCGGTGCCGATCCTGATCGACAGCTGGATGACCACGGGGATCATCACGGCCACAAGCGGCGTGTTGTTCATGAAGGCCGAGGCGACGGCAACGGTGCCGATCAGAACCACCACGGTTAGCTTGGGGCGGTCGCCGGCATGGCGGGTGATGGCGGCCACCACGGCCTCGACCGCGCCGGTGCGCACGAGGCCGCCCATGACAAGGAACATTATCGCGATGGTCCAGGGCGCGGGGTTGGCCAGGATCGAGGTCGCCTCCTTCACCGGCAGGACGCCCAGGATCAGCATCAGCGCGGCGCCGCCGATGGCTGTCACCTCGACCGGGGTCTTCTCCTGCATGAACAGGGCGAACATCACCGTCAGAATGGCAAGAGCCACCCAGGGTTCCGCCTCTGCCGGGATCGCAATGCCGAACATCAGCCCTCCACCGTCGTTTGCCGCGCCCGCGGCTGCACCAGGGCCACCCCGGTCAGCATCACCGCCACGGCCAGCCAGACCGTGGCACTGGGCCGTTCGCCCAGAAGCACCATCGCCCAGATCATTCCCGCAGCCGTCACCAGATAGCTGGACTGCGCCGCAAAGACACCGCCCGCCGTGGCCGCAAGCCAGACGTAGCTGGCGTACAAAAGCGCGTGCAGGGCCGAGGACAGCGCCAGCGCAAGGTCATCGCGGCCCAGGGGCCAGGGCGAATAGCCCTGGTCAAGGGCCAGCATCAGCGGGATGCAGAGGATCAGGCCCATCAGGCTTGCGCCCAGCATCGCCTGAAGCGCGTCCATGCCCAGCGTGCCGCGATGCGCGACATAGGTCGCCTCCATCGCGTAGAACAGCGGACCGATCAGCGCCACCGGCAGCCAGGCCAGCATCGCGGGCTCGGGCAAGGCCGCGCCGGGCGCCGCAAGCAGCCCGACGCCCAGCAGCCCCATCGCCAGACCGACCAGCCGCAGGGTAGAGAAACGGTCCATCCCCAGCGCCAGCGCCATGGGGAAGGCAAGCATCGGGATCATCGCAATCACGATCGACATGATGCCCGAGGGCAGATGCACCACGGAGGCATAGAAGGTCCCGTTCGGGATCACCGTGCCCAGCACCGCCACGATGACGTAGAACCGCAAGGCAGGCGCGGTCATGAGCATCCCCTTGCGCCGCACCAGGGCAATCGCCCCCAGGACGAGGACCATGACCACCTGCTGCCAGAAGATCAGCCCGAAAGGCGCGTGGCCCGTTTCGGTCGCGATCTTGCCCAGGGGATGGGTGGAGCCCCAGCCGATCCCCAGCCACAGCAGCACCGCGACAAAGACCCAACGCCGCGGCTTGCCCCTGCCCGGAACCGGCACGGCAACGGCCAGATCGCTCACGGGGTGGACTCCTGCAACTTGCCGCCGACGCGGATCATCCGCGCCCTGGTCGCAAGGCCGGTCCTGTCATCGGTCTCGACATAGACCCCGGACAGGGTCGCCTCGCCGCCCGCCGGCTCGAACCGGCCCTTCGGCATCCCGGTCAGGAAACGGCGAAGCGGTTCCAGCTTCTCCATCCCGATCACGCTGTCATAGTCGCCGCACATGCCTGCATCCGACTGATAGGCCGTGCCCTTGGCCAGGATCATCGTGTCGGCGGTCGGCACATGGGTATGGGTGCCCACGACAAGGCTGGCCATCCCGTCGCACCAGTGGCCCATGCCCATCTTCTCGGACGTCGCCTCGGCATGGAAATCCACGATCGCCGCCTGCACCACACCGCCCAGAGTATGCTGCTTCAGCACTGTCTCCAGCGCGCTGAACGGATCGTCGAAGGGCCGCTTCATGAACACCTGGCCCAGGGCCTGCGTCACCAGGACCTTGCGGCCCTGGGTCGCCTCGAACACCTTGAAGCCCCGGCCCGGCGCCACCTTGGAGAAATTCAGCGGCCGCACGATCCGCGGCTCGGCTTCGATGAAACTCAGCATGTCCTTCTGGTCGAAGGCGTGGTCGCCCAGCGTCAGGCAATCCGCCCCCGCCGCCAGCAGCTCTTTGGCATGGTCGGCCGTCAACCCCGCGCCCTGGCTTGCGTTCTCGCCGTTGACCACGACAAAATCCAGACCCCAGGCCGCGCGGAGCCCCGGCAGCCGGGTGGTCACCGCCGTCCGGCCCGACCGGCCCACGACATCGCCCAGGAAAAGCAGTCTCATGGCCCCGGATTAGGCGGGCGTTCGGGTTCCGGCAAGCGGAATGACGCAGCCGCCGCTGAAAAAGCGCTGCAATTCCGGCGGCATCGCAAAGGCCGGAACAACCGCCCGCGGGGCAAGGGGACCGATGGAAATCCTCCGCCAGGGCAAGGGCGCCCCGCCTGGCCGAATCGTTGCCCGCTCTCGCGTCCCTGTTTCCCTGATCGCCGCATCGGGCTATCTAGGCCGCATGATGACGCTGCCTCCCGCCCTTTCCCGCTGGTTCGCCGCCAAGGGCTGGACGTTGCACCCCCACCAGCAGGAGATGCTGGCCCGGGCCGCCGACCCCGCCACGCTTCTGATCGCGCCCACGGGGGGCGGCAAGACGCTGGCCGGCTTCCTGCCCACCCTGGCCGAACTGGGGGAGACTCCGCCCGCCGGACTGCATACCCTGTATGTCTCGCCGCTGAAGGCGCTGACCGCCGACATCCGCCGCAATCTGGGCACCCCCATCGACGGCGCGGGGCTGAAGATCCGGGTCGAGGACCGGACCGGCGACACCTCCTACACCCAGCGCCGCCGCCAGCGCGCCGATCCGCCACATATCCTGCTGACCACGCCGGAAAGCCTTGCGCTTCTTCTGTCCTACGAGGACGCCCCAAGGATTTTCCAGGGTCTGCAACGGGTCGTCATCGACGAGATCCACGCGCTGGCCGAAAGCAAACGCGGCGACCAGCTGGTCCTTCAGATCGCCCGCCTCCAGTCTCTGAACCCCGGGCTTCGCCGCATCGGCCTTTCGGCCACGGTGGAAAACCCGGCCGCGCTGGCCCGCTTCCTCGCGCCCCGGACCACGATCCTTGCGGCCGACCCCGGCCCCGACCCCGACATTTCCATGCTGGAAACCGACGAAGCCCCCCCGTGGAGCGGTGGCGGCGGTCGTTACGCCATCCCCGCGATCCTGAACCAGATCGCGCGCCATCGGACCACCCTCATCTTCCACAACACCCGCGCGCAGGCCGAGCTTTTCTTCCACGACCTCTGGCTGGCCAATACCGAGGACCTGCCGATCGGCATCCATCACGGCTCGCTTTCCCGCGAACAGCGCGAGAGGGTGGAACAGGCGATGACGGCAGGCGCCTTGCGGGCCGTCGTCTGCACCGGCTCGCTCGACCTCGGGATCGACTGGGGCGATGTCGATCTGGTGATCCAGGTCGGCGCGCCAAGGAACGTGAAACGCCTGGTGCAACGGATCGGCCGCGCGAACCACCGCTACAACGCGCCATCGAAGGCGCTGCTGGTGCCCGCCAACCGCTTCGAAGTGGTGGAGTGTCAGGCCGCCCTCGACGCCGTCCGCGCCCATGCGCTGGACGGCGAACCGCGAGGGCCGGGGCCGAGGGATGTCCTGTGCCAGCACATCCTTGCCACCGCCTGCGCCGGCCCCTTCGACGCCGACGCGCTTTACGCCGAAGTCACCACCGCCGGGCCCTATGCCCATCTCTCCCGCGCAGACTTCGACGCATGCCTCGATTTCGTGGCCACCGGAGGCTACGCGCTGAAAGCCTACGACCGTTGGCAGCGTCTGAAAAAGACGGGCGGAAAATGGCACCTGCGCGACCCCCGCGCCGCGACGCTGATCCGGCAGAACCTCGGCACGATCATCGACATCGAAACCCTGAAGGTCCGCCTTCGCAACCACGGCACCCCGCTGGGCGAGGTCGAGGAAAGTTTCGCCGCCACCCTTACCCCCGGCGACACTTTCCTGATCGGCGGCCAGATCGTCCGCTACGAAGGCCTGCGCGAGATGACGGTGGAGGTCTCGCGCAGCCCCGGCCGCGATCCGAAAGTGGCCGTGTTCAACGGCACCAAATTCGCCACCTCGACCCTGCTTGCCGACCGTATCCTTGACATCTTCCAAAGGGACAGCTGGCCCGACCTTCCCGCCCACACCTCTTGGTGGCTGGCGAAACAACGCGAGGTTTCCCGCCTTCCCGACCCCCACTCGCTTCTTCTGGAATCCTTCCCCCACGACGGGCGCGAACACCTTGTCATCTACGGTTTCGCGGGGCGCAACGCCCAACAGACCCTCGGCCTCCTCGTCACGAAACAGATGGAGCAACAAGGCCTTGGCCCCCTTGGCTTCGTCGCCACCGACTATGCCACGCTGATCTGGGGCCTCGACCCCGTGACCGATCCTGCCCCCCTCTTCGACCTCGCCACCCTCCGCAACGGCCTCGACACCTGGCTTGCCGGGAACGCGGTGATGAAACGCACCTTCCGGTCCACCGCCATCATCGCGGGCCTGATCGAACGCAGCCACCAGGGCCGCCGCAAGACCGGGCGGCAGGCCACCTTCTCGACCGACATCCTCTACGACACGCTGCGCCGCTACGACCCGGACCACCTTCTGTTGCAGATCACCCGGGAAGAGGCGCTGCGCGGCCTGATCGACTTCTCGCGCATCGAGGCCATGCTTGCCCGCATCCAGGGCCGCATCGACCTCAGGCGCCTCTCCCGCGTCACCCCGCTCGCCGCGCCCCTGTTCTTCGAGCCCGGCCGCATCCCCGTCCACGGCGAAGGCCGCGACCGGCTGGCCAGCGCGCAGGCCCAGGCCCTGATGGAAGCCGCGGGCCTGGCCTGAGCCATTGCTCTTTTTCCAAATACTCCCGCCGGAGGCAGGACGCTTGCCACAGGCGCGGCGCTGGGGCATCCAGCACCCCATGCACCACGCGCTTTTCTTCCACGGCGAAACGCTGCACCTGATGCCCAGCGGCGCCCTGTTCTGGCCCGCCCGCAAGCTGCTGACGGTCTCCGACCTGCACCTGGGCAAGTCCGAACGCCTTGCCCGGCGCGGGGGCACGCTGTTGCCGCCCTACGAGACACAAGCCACGCTGGAGAAACTCGACCGCGACCTGGAGGCGACAGGGGCGGAGACGGTCATCTGCCTTGGCGACAGTTTCGACGACCTTGCGGCGTTTGACCGGATCGAGGACAGCGCGCGGCTCTGGCTGGCGCGGCTGATGGCGGGGCGCGACTGGACCTGGATCACCGGCAACCACGACCCGGGGCCGATCGAGATCGGCGGCACGCACCGGGCCGAGGTGCACCTTGCCCCCTTCACCTTCCGCCATATCGCCAAGCCGCAGGAAACGGCCGAGATTTCAGGCCATTACCATCCGAAGGCCCGCCTGGCTGGCCAGTCGAAGCCTTGCTTCCTGGCCGACAGGAACCGCCTGATCCTTCCCGCCTACGGGGTCTATACCGGCGGCCTGCGGTCGCATGATGCCACGCTCACCGCGCTCATGGACCGGGACGCCCTGGCCATCCTGACCGGCCCGCGCGCCCTGGCGATCCCGATGCCCCGGTAGGATGCGCGACCGCGCGAGCTATGCCGTCAATCCCTCCGGCTCTGCCAGACCATGGGCCCGGCAGCAGGCCGTCAGCGTATTGGCCAGCAGGCAGGCAATTGTCATCGGCCCCACGCCCCCGGGCACCGGAGTGATCGCCCCCGCCACCGCCGCCGCGCTTTCATAATGTACGTCGCCGACGAGTTTCGCCTTGCCGTCGCGTTCGATCCGGTTGATGCCCACGTCGATCACCGTCGCCCCCGGGCGCACCATGTCGCCGGTGATCATCTCGGGCCGGCCCACGGCGGCGACCAGGATGTCGGCACGGCGGCAGACCTCGGCCAGGTCCCGGGTCCGGCTGTGCGCGATGGTCACGGTGCAGCTGTCGCCCAGCAGAAGCTGCGCCATCGGCTTGCCCACGATGTTCGACCGCCCCACCACCACGGCGTTCAGGCCCGACAGCTTGCCATGGTGATCGCGCAGCATCATCAGACAGCCCAGGGGCGTGCAGGGCACCATCGCCTTCTGCCCGGTCCCCAGCAGGCCGACGTTCGAAATGTGGAAACCGTCCACATCCTTCGCCGGGTTGATCCGGTTGATGACAAGCTCGGCGTTCAGATGGCCGGGCAGCGGCAATTGCACAAGAATCCCGTGCACCCTGGGGTCGGCATTCAGCTGGTCGATCAGCGCCAGAAGCTCGGCCTCGCTGGTCGCGGCATCCAGCCGATGTTCGAAAGAGGCCATTCCGACCTCGATGGTCGAGGCGTGCTTGTTGCGGACATAGACCTGGCTTGCCGGGTCCTCGCCCACCAGCACCACGGCCAGTCCTGGCGTCAGCCCGTTCTCTTCCTTCAGCCGCGCCACATGCTCGGCAACCTGCGCCCGCACCCTGGCCGCAAAGGCCTTGCCGTCGATCACCTTGGCCGTCATTCCCTCATCCCTTCCGCAAGCTGTCCGGCCCGAGGCGGCTTTCCTCGCGCGCGATGGACCAGTCGATCAACCGCCGCCAGAGCTTTTCCACCAGATCGGGCGGCAGCCCGTAGGTGGCGGCATGGCGGCGGACATTTCCCACCACTTCCTCGACGCGAGCCTCGATCCGGGCCGGCAGATCCACCTCGGCCTTGATCTCGGCCGCGCGGTCGATATAGCCCGCGCGTTCCGCGAACAGCCTGACGAGGTCTTCATCGAGCCGGTCGATCTCGGCCCTGATCTCGGCCATCGTGGTGCAGTCGTCGGGCTTTCGCATCTTTGTCTCCCCTGGGCGGCTTCCCCGGAGATAAGGGGAAGCCTGCCCAAGGGCAACGCGTCAGAACAGCCCTTCGACCTGGCCCTGATCGTTCAGTCGGATCACCTCGGCCGAGGGCACCTTGGGCAGGCCCGGCATCGTCATGATCTCGCCGCAGATCGCCACGATGAACCCGGCGCCTGCCGAAAGCCGCACTTCGCGGACCGGCACCGTGTGGCCGGTGGGGGCGCCGCGGACGGTCGGGTCGGTGGTGAAGGAGTACTGGGTCTTGGCCACGCAGATCGGCAGATGGCCGTAGCCGGCGGCTTCCCAGGCCTTCAACTGGTCGCGGATCGACTTGTCGGCGATCACGTCGTCGGCATGGTAGATCCGCTTGGCAATGGTTTGCAGCTTCTGGAACAGCGGCATCTCGTCGGGGTAAAGCGGCGCGAAATTCGCGGCCCCGGATTCGGCCAGTTGCACCACCTTGTGCGCCAGATCCTCGATCCCCGCGCTGCCCATCGCCCAGTGCTTGCAGAGGATCGCCTCGGCCCCCTGTTCGGCGACGTAGGCCTTCACGGCGGCGATTTCCGCATCGGTGTCGCTGTAGAAGTGGTTGATCGCCACTACGACCGGCACGCCGAAGCTCTTCACGTTGGCGATGTGGCGGCCAAGGTTCGGGCAGCCCTTCTTCACCGCCTCGACATTCTCGGTGCCAAGGTCGGCCTTGGCGACGCCACCGTTCATCTTCATAGCGCGGACGGTCGCCACGATCACCGCCGCCGCCGGCTTCAGCCCGGCCTTGCGGCACTTGATGTCAAAGAACTTCTCGGCGCCGAGGTCAGCGCCGAATCCGGCTTCGGTGACGACATAGTCCCCCAGCTTCAGCGCGGTCCTGGTCGCGATCACGCTGTTGCAGCCGTGGGCGATGTTGGCGAAGGGGCCGCCATGGACGAAGGCCGGGTTGTTCTCCAGCGTCTGCACCAGGTTCGGCTGCATCGCGTCTTTCAAGAGCACGGTCATCGCGCCGTCGGCCTTGAGGTCGCGGCAATAGATCGGCTTCTTCTCGCGGGTGTAGGCAACGACGATGTCGCCCAACCGCTTTTGAAGGTCTTCCAGGTCGTTCGACAGGCACAGGATCGCCATGACTTCCGAGGCCACGGTGATGTCGAACCCCGTCTGGCGCGGGAAGCCGTTGGCGACGCCGCCAAGGTTCACCACGATGTCGCGCAGCGCGCGATCGTTCATGTCCATCACACGGCGCCAGACGATGCGGCGTTCGTCGATCTGAAGCTCGTTGCCCCAGTAGATGTGGTTGTCGATCATCGCGGCCAGAAGGTTGTGCGCGGATGTGATCGCGTGGAAGTCGCCGGTGAAGTGAAGGTTCATCTCCTCCATCGGCACGACCTGCGCCATCCCGCCGCCCGCAGCGCCGCCCTTCATCCCGAAGTTCGGGCCAAGCGAGGCCTCGCGGATGCAGATCACCGCCTTCTTGCCGATCCGGTTCAGCCCGTCGCCCAGACCCACGGTGGTCGTGGTCTTGCCTTCGCCCGCAGGCGTCGGGTTGATCGCGGTGACGAGGATCAGCTTGCCGTCGGGTTTGCCGGCAAGGCCCTTGATGAACTCCTGGCTGACCTTGGCCTTGTCGTGGCCGTAGGGCAGCAGGTGTTCGGACGGAATGCCCAGCTTGGCCCCGATCTCCATGATCGGCTTCTTCTTCGCTTCGCGCGCAATCTCGATGTCGGTCTTGAAGGCCATGTGCGTCTCCCGGGGGGCAGAGTGTTCCGTTTGCGACGTGATACCGGGCGGAATGCCCTTGTCGAAGGCGGATTCCGACCTAAACCCCGCCAAATTCGCCAGTCCGTGTTTCCGATACGAAACCGCGGCCAGCGGCGGCGAAATTTTCATGGCGTTTAACTAATTTTCCGTTGCGTTTCAGCCGGGCTGCCATGCCCGCTGCGCCGGGATATGCAGGCGGACCTCGTCACCCAGCCGCAGCGTGCCCTCGCGTTCCACCCAGGCCGTCACACCCCGCTTGCCCTCTGCCGCGCGCTTGAAGCCCTTGCCCTGGCCGGGAAGCGCCTTGTCGATGGTCACGGCGGGCTCCTGGCAGGGCAGGTTCTCCATGTCCACCACCAGGGTCACCCCGTCCGGCCCCTGCAAGCGGCTGGAGGGCGGCAGGTGGGTCAGGTCGGGGATGCCCTCCAGCACCACGGACGCCCCGACCCAGGCATAGCTGATCGCGGGCAGGCCCATGCCGCGGGCGACCTCGGCCATTTCCTCGGCGCTGACCACGCAGAGCTGGCGGACGTTGCGGATTTCGGTGCCCTTCGGATGCTGCTTGACCACGCGCGAGCAGGACGGCCGCGTCAGCCCGGCATGGACCTCGCCGTCATAGCCCGCGAAGGTCAGCGGCATCGCGTCCAGCGGGGCAGAGGTGATGACCAGTTTCTCGACCGGCACCGGCTGGTAGCCCAGCCAGACGACGCGGGCGATGTGGTCGGTGGGGATCAGTGCGGGCATCAGGAACGCTCCAGGACGAAGAAGACGCGGGTGAAGGGGAAGAGGACGCGGCCATCGGGCAGGGGGCGGTAGGCGAAGGCCAGGACTTCGTCATAGGCGGCAACGAAGGCGCGCCGCTCTTCGGGGGTCAGGTCCCTGACATAGGGCCGCATCGCGGTGCTTTCGGTGAAGGCGCGGACGGGATGGCCCTCGGCCACGGGGTCAAGCATGTGCAGGTAATCCGTGCTCCAGGCATTGACCCGGCCCAGGGGCAGCAGCATCCGCGCATAGTCCCCGGCCGCCATGACCGGAGAGGGTTCGACCTTGATCCGGTCAGGGAACAGCGTCTCGGCCACCTCGCGCAGCATCCGGTGCGACCGTGCGCCGCCCTGTCGGGGCATCTGCACCGCCAGCACCCCGCCCGGGGCCAGCTGCGCGGCAAGGCGCGGGATCAGCGTGGTATGGTCCGGCACCCAGTTCAGCGCGGCGTTGGCATAGATCAGCGCAGGCGCCGTGTCGGGCTGCCAGTCGACGATGTCTGCCAGGTCCAGCCGCTCGTAGCAGCGCCGGAGCGCGGCATTGGCCAGCATGGCCTCGGACGCATCCACCCCCACCAGGCTGCGCGCCGGATGGCGCGACAGAAGCGCCGGGCCGACCGCCCCGTCGCCGCAGCCAAGGTCCACGATGTCGCCGCGCGGCAGGTCCGGCACCTGAGCCAGAAGGTCCAGCGCAGGCCGCAGCCTCAAATCGCGGAAGGCGCCGTAGCGCGCCGGGTCCCAGTCGGTCACAGCCACTTCTTCCAGCGGAAGAACAACCAGGGCACCACGGCCGAAACCACCATCATCCCCAGCGCCATCGGATAGCCCCAGGTCCAGGACAGTTCCGGCATATGTTCGAAGTTCATCCCGTAGATGCTGGCGATCAGGGTGGGGGGCAGGAAGACGAAGGCCACGACCGAGAAGATCTTGATGACGTCCGACTGGCGGATGTTGATGACCCCCAGCGTCGCGTCCAGAAGAAAGCGCACCTTGTCGGCCTGCGCCACCGCGACTTCGCGCAAGCTGCGGATGTCCTGAAGCAGGGTCTTGGTCTGGGTGTGCGTGGCCTGCGACATGCCCAGCGGCGAATGGTTTCCCTTGTCGACCGCCAGATAGCCGACCAGCCGGACCAGCGTGCCCAGGCTTTCGTTGACCTTGGCATTCACATCCTCGGCCAGGCCGATCCTGCGCAGGACGTCAGAAAGGTCCTCTGCTCTGCCCTTCATCCGGTCGGGGGAAAACAGCGACCGGGACAGCGCGTCATGCTTGCGCGCCTCGCCTTCCAGGATGTCGGCCAGCCGGTCCACCATGGATTCCATCAGGCCCAGAAGCGCGTCGACCCCGCAACGGATCGGCGTGTCGTGGCGCGAGGCCCATTCGACGAAATAGTCGAACGAGCCGGGATGGTGGTAATGCACGCTGACCAGACGGTCGGGCAGGACGACAAAGGTGACGGGGCCGATCTCGATGACACCGGCGGCATTGGTGGCCACGACCTGCGCAGTCAGGAACAGCGCGCCGTCCTCGCGGTAGATGCGGGAGGAAACCTCGATCTCCTGCATGTCCTCGCGGGTCGGGATGTCGATCCCCAGCGCGGCCTCGACCGCGTCTTCCTCGGCCGCCGTGGGGGCCTCGAGGTCGATCCAGATCGCATCGGGCAGGTGCTGGTGGTTGTCGGCGAGCCTGGCGAGCCGGTTGCCCTGCGAAACAAAAGCTGTAATCACGCCTGCTCTCCCGTCTTGCCGGCCCGCAGCTTAACGGGCGAAGATCACAAGCCCAAGGCCCCGACGCTGCGGGGCCTTGGGCTGTGTCCCGGGCGGCGATCAGAGCGGCGCCGGTTCCGGTTCGGGCCCGGTCTTCTTCGGACGCCCCCGGGTCTTGGGGATTGCCGCGACCGAGGCGGTGCCCCCGCCCGACGGCGGCGTGTCGGCGCTGTCGTCGCCACCCAGCGGCTCGCCCGCGATGACCTTGCGGATCTCGTCGCCGGTCAGGGTTTCGTATTCCAAGAGCCCCTTGGCCAGCCGTTCCCATTCCTCGTTCTTCTCGATCAGGATGCGGCGGGCGGTTTCATAGCCTTCGTCGATCAGGCGCTTCACTTCCTGTTCGATCAGGCGCTTGGTCTCGGCGCTGACCGAAAAGCCTGCGGTGTTGCCGGTATAGCCGTCCGCCGCCTCGGCATAGTCGACGTTGCCGACGACATCCGACATCCCCCAGCGCAGGACCATCGCGCGGGCCAGGGCCGAGGCCTGCTGGATATCGCCCGAAGGCCCGTTCGACACCGAATCCTCGCCCCATTTCAGGACTTCGGCGGCCTTCCCGGCCATGGTCATCGCGATGCGCTGCTTGCACTGGTCGCGGTGCCAGTTCAGGCGGTCCATCTCGGGCAGGCTCATCACCATGCCAAGCGCGCCGCCGCGCGGGATGATCGTCGCCTTGTAGACCGGATCGCATTTCGGCAGGGACATGCCGACGATGGCATGGCCGGCCTCGTGATAGGCGGTCATTTCCTTCTGGTCCTGGGTCAGGACCATGCTGCGACGTTCCGCGCCCATCATGACCTTGTCCTTGGCCGATTCGAAATCGACCATGGTGACGAACCGACGCCCGGCCCGCGCGGCCATCAGCGCGGCCTCGTTCACCAGGTTCATCAGGTCGGCACCAGAGAACCCCGGCGAGCCGCGCGCGATGGTGCGCAGGTCCACGTCCGGCCCCAGGGGCACCTTGCGGGCGTGGACCGAAAGGATCTTCTCGCGCCCCTTGATGTCGGGGTTCGGGACGTGGATCTGGCGGTCAAAACGGCCGGGGCGCAGCAGCGCAGGGTCCAGCACGTCCTTGCGGTTGGTGGCGGCGATGATGATGACACCCTCGTTCGCCTCGAACCCGTCCATTTCCACCAGCAGCTGGTTCAGCGTCTGTTCGCGTTCGTCGTTCCCGCCGCCGATGCCCACGCCGCGCGCACGGCCCACGGCGTCGATCTCGTCGATGAAGACGATGCAGGGCGCGTTCTTCTTGGCTTGTTCGAACATGTCGCGGACACGGGAGGCGCCGACGCCGACGAACATTTCCACGAAATCCGAACCCGAAATGGTGAAGAACGGCACGCCCGCCTCACCCGCGATGGCGCGGGCGAGGAGCGTCTTACCCGTGCCCGGAGGGCCGACCAGCAGCGCGCCTTTCGGGATCTTGCCGCCCAAGCGACTGAATTTCTGCGGATTTCTCAGAAACTCGACGATTTCCTCAAGCTCTTCCTTGGCCTCGTCGATGCCCGCCACGTCGTCGAAGGTCACGCGACCCTGCTTTTCGGTCAGCAGCTTCGCGCGGGATTTCCCGAACCCCATGGCCCCGCCGCGCCCGCCGCCCTGCATCCGGTTCATGAAGTAGATCCAGACGCCGATCAGCAGCAGGAAGGGCAGGAAGGACAGCAGAACCGAGACGAAGCCCGATTGCGCCTGCGGTTCGGCCTGGACCTCGACGCCCTTGGCGATCAGGTCACGCGACAGGTTGTCGGTCACGATGTCGCCCGGCGGCTTGATCGTCACATAGCTGTTGCCGTCCTTGCCGATGACGACGATCCTTTCGCCGTCCAGCACGACCTTCGAGACCTGCCCGGCGCCGACCCGTTCGATGAAGTCGGAGTAGGTCAGCGAGCGGGACGACATCGTCGTCTGGTTGCCCGAGAACAACTGGAACAGCGCCATGACCAGAATCAGCAGCACGACCCAGAACGCGATATTGCGTGCATTACCCAAGGTAAGGGATCTCCTGAATGCGCCTTCTCCCCCCATGGGGCCAAAGCGGCTTTGGGCTTAAGATAAACCTTTGGGGGCCGGGTTCAATCCACTAGTCCCAAAAGGTGGAACGGTCGGTCCAGTTTCGCCTGCCAACCGGCCGACAGTCCTGCAAGCGGGGCGGCCAGCAGACGGTCCCGGTCCCAGACGCCGGGGGTGGTGAGCAGCACCTCGCGCGGCAGGCCGGTCCGGCGCCAGTCGGGAACCTGACGCAGCCCCTCGGCCCCGAGCGCCCTGACCCGGGCCTCGGGTCCCGTCACCCGCCATCGCCGGTCCCAAAGCTGGCCGACGGCGACCTCTTGGCCCAAGGCGCGCGGCTCGCGCATCAGCCAGCCGCCCCGCGCGCGGCACCCCGCCAGCGTCGCATCGCGCCCCCTGGCCATGGCCTCCAGCAGCCGCAAGACCTCGGCGGCGCGCGGGGCGTAGTCGGCGGCCGAAAGCCACACAAGCCCCGCGACGACCACCTGCCGCTGCACTTCGGCGGGTTCGGTCCATAGCCCCCCGGCGATCCGCAAGGCTCCGGCTTCAGCGACAACATGCCGCGCCGCAGCCTCGGCGACCTGCGCCATGAGCGCCGCCCGGACCGAGGCGAGATGGCCTGCCACCCCGGCCAGCCGGTCGGCGGTTAGTCCAAGCGGCGCAAGGGCAGCAAGCGCCTTGCGGGCCTTGATGCGGGTAAAGCGATCGTTGTCGTTGGTCGGATCGTCAATCCAGCCGATCCCCTCGGCCCGCAGCCAGTCGCGCAAGTCCTCGCGCCCGACGGCAAGCAGGGGACGCAGAAAGCGGATGCCGTCCGCCTCGAAAGCCGGGCGCATCCCGGACAGCCCGGCCAGTCCCGCGGCCCGCGCCAGGCCCATCAGGACCGTCTCGGCCTGATCGTCGCGGGTATGGCCCAGCGCGACGGTGCGGATTGCCCGCGACCTCGCCCAATCGCCGATCAGCGTCAGCCGCGCCCGCCGTGCGGCGTCCATCAGGTTGCCGCTGACCGGGCCGTGGTCCCAGACCCGCACCTCGTGCCGGACCCCGAGCGTCCGGCAGTTTGCCCCCACCGACGCCGCCTCGGCCGCGCTTTCGGGGCGGAGGCGGTGGTCCACTGTCACCGCCTCGACCGCCAGCCCGGCGCGCAGGCACAGATGCAGAAGGGCGGTGGAATCCCCACCGCCCGAAAATGCTATTCCGATGGTTTCGCCGTCGGGCAGGCCGTCGCGGATCAGCCGGACCAGCCGGTCGCCGTCTACTGGCACTTGAACCCCTGCATGGCCACAGTCGCCTGGGTTGCCGCCATGCTGCCGGGAAAGCGGGTGCCGACTTCGGCCAGGGTCACGCAAGCCTCGGGCACCTGACCCAGCGCGCCTAGACCCTCGCCCAGTTTCAGCAGGGCATCCGGCGCAAACGGACCTTCCGGCGCGGCGGAAAACGCATCCAGATAGGCCCGCGCCGCATTGCCGGTATCGCCCATCTTGGACAGCGCCTCGCCGCGCAGGAAATGCGCCTCGGGGACTAGCGGCCCGCCAGGATAGGATTGGGCATAGGTCGCAAAGAGCGCCGCAGCACCGGGAAAGTCACCTTGACCGAGCACCTCCTTGGCCCGGTCGAAGTCTGCCTGTTCTGCTACAGCCAATTCGGCCCCGCCCGTCGCCGGGGCCGTCCCCACTTTGCTGGCGGCCAAAGCCGGGGCCGCGCCGCCACCGGCATCGCCCAGGGTCGGCGTCGCGCCCAGGTTCGCCGGATCGCAGCCCTCGGTCACTTCGCACAGCCGGTATTCCAGATCGCCGATCCGGTTGGTGCCATCCGCCACCACCCGGTTCAGCTTCAGCTCCACTGCCTCGGTGCGCGCGTTCAGGCGGGCAAGCTCGGCCTCGATGGCATCCATCCGTTGCAGGGCATCGCCCCCCGCAGCCCCCGAGGCCGCGGCCCCGGACGAGATCAGCTCGGCCTTGAGCGCGTTGAACTCTGCCGCAAGCGCGCCAAGCTCGGCGCGGATGTCGGCCAGGGTCTGCGTGCGGTCCTGGGCGTGGCCCAGAACCGGCATGACGCAAAGGGCAAGGGCAAGGCCAAGCCGACGCATCGGGTCAGACCCCTGCGCCCGCCGAAAGCACCGTCACCGCGCGGCGGTTCTTGGCATAGCAGGCCTCGGCCGAGCAGACCTCGATCGGGCGTTCCTTGCCGTAGCTGATGGTGCGCAGACGACCCGGGGCGACACCCTGGCTGATGAGGAAGTTCTGCACCGCCGCCGCGCGTTTGGCCCCGAGGTTGAGGTTGTATTCCCGCGTGCCCTGTTCGTCGGCATGGCCTTCGATGATCGCGGCATAGCCGGGGTTCTGGTTCAGCCACTGGGCCTGGGCGGTCAGGATCTGACGGGCCTCGGGCGACAGGGTCGACTGGTCGACGGCAAACAGCACCCGATCGCCGACGCGTTGGTTGAAATAGGCGATCGAGGTCGGGTTGTTCGGATCGCCAAGGCCCGTGGTGTCGATCCCGCCCCCGGCACCGCCTGCGCCACCGGGGCCGCCCGCGCCACCCTGGCCATAGCGGTCGGGGTTGTTGCAGGCCGCAAGGCCAAGAACGGCGATCAGGAGAAGCGACTTCGCAGCAAGGCTCATTGGGGGGCATCCTTCTTGTTGGCTCGATTGGGGGCGAGAGTATCAGCTTTGCGCCGCCGTGTGAATCGGCGGCGCGTCACTTTTCAGGGCAAAAGCGGCGACCAGGCAGGGTCGGAGGCCGGACCGTCCGTCGGGATCTGCTTGAGATTGCGTCCCGTGATGTCGACCGACCAGAGCGAGGTCTGCCCGCCCGCGCCCGCGGTTTCGCGGGTGAACATCAGCACGCGCCCGTTCGGGGCCCAGGTCGGGCCCTCGTCCAGGAAGGACGCGGTCAGCAGGCGTTCTTCCGACCCGTCGGTGCGCATGACGCCGATGTGGAAGCGGCCCGCGTTCTGCTTGGTGAAGGCGATGTAGTCGCCGCGCGGGCTCCAGACCGGGGTGCCATAGCGTCCCTCGCCGCCGGAAATCCGGGTGCCCTCGCCACCGCTTGCGGGCATGACATAGATCTGCTGCACACCGGTCCGGTCGCTTTCGAAGACGATCTGGCTGCCGTCCGGGCTGAAGCTGGGGGCGGTCTCGATCGAGGGCGAATTGGTCAGCTGGGTCAGGCGTCCCGAGTTCAGGTCCAGCAGGTAGATGTCGCTGTTGCCGCCGCGTTCCAGGCTGAAGACCACGGTCCGGCCATCGGGCGAAAAGCGCGGGGCAAAGGTCATCGTGCCCGGCTGCTCCTCCAGCGCGCGGCGGCGCAGCGTGGCCACATCCATCAGCGTGATGCGCGGAAAGCCGGTCTCGAAGCTGGTGTAGACGATCTGGTCGCCTTGCGGCGAAAAGCGCGGGGCAAGCACGATTGACGACGAGTCGGTCAGATAGGCCACATTCGCGCCGTCGTAGTCCATCACGGCCAGTCGCTTCAGCCGGGCGTTCTTCGGGCCGCTTTCGCTGACAAACACCACCCGGCTGTCGAAATAGCCGCCCTCGCCGGTGATCTTGGAATAGATCACGTCCGCCACCTTGTGCGCCATCCGCCGCCAGCCGTCTGTCGTCCCGGCGAATTGCAGCGCGGCGCCGTCCAGCGTGGTGCCGTTGAAGACGTCATAGGCGCGGAACTTCACCGTGATCCGGTCGCCCGCGACGCTGACCGCCCCGGTGACAAGGACCTGGGCGTTGATCGCCTTCCAGTCCTCGAAGGCGATCCCGCCGTCAAAGCTGGTGATCCGGCTGATATGCGCCTCTTCGCCGATGTTGCGGAAGAAGCCGGTCCCTTCCAGGTCCGAGATCACCACGCGGCTGATTTCCCGGGCGTAATCCCGTGCGCCGCCCTCGTCGATGAAGGTGGGCACGGCGATGGGCATCGGTTCGATCACGCCGGGCCCGATCACGATGCGCGGCGGGCTGGATTGCGCCAGGACCGGGGCGGCCATCAGGGACAGGGCCCCGAAGGCAAGTGCAAGCACCGTGCGGAAATAGGGTCTCATGGGTCTGGTCATCGGCCTCATGCTCCGTTCTTCTGGTTGTCCTTGCCCGCCGTGGCGACGGGAGAGAAGGGGAATTTCCCCGATTTGGTTCCCTGCAGTCCGGTCATCTTACCCGCATCCCATTGGCATCGAAGACCAGGTCAAGCACGCGCCAGGTGTCGAACTTGCCGGGAGGCAGCGGAATCCCGCCTTCCTGATGGGTCCGGTTCACCGCCCGCTGCGCGATGCGGAACAGGTTGTCCACCGCGGCCTGCGTCGGCCCGCTCGAATCGATCAGCTCGAAACTCAACGGCCGCCCGCTTTCGTCGAAACTGACCCGGATCACCACCATCGAGCTCATCACGTCGGTCGAGGCAGCCCCGAGGTTCCAGCGCCGCGCGATGGCCGAGGAGATGTCGCCCATCTCGCCCCCGGTAAGCGGCGGGCCCTGCGGCCGGTTCTGCCCGCCTGTCGCCGCGGGAGTTTCCACCGGCTCTGCCGCAGCCTCGCCAAGAAGCGCGTCGATCGCCGCCTGCGTGTCGGCATCGTCGACCGGCTGCACCTGCAACTCGGTGGACTGCGCGACCTCGGCGGGCCTGGGATCCGGTTCGGGATCCGGCTTCGCGGCGCGCTCCGGGCGTGACCTGGGGCGGATCGAGGTCTGCATCCCGGTCTCGGCCGTGTCCTGCGCATTCGCTTCGGTCCGGGTCACGTCGCCGGTATCGCGGGCCACGGTTTCCTCGGTCGGTTTCTGGTCGATCACCTGATCGGCGGCAGGGTCCTCGGCCACGGCAGGTTGCGGCGTGTCCGAGGTCCGGGCATCGGTCTCGGGCTGGACGGGGTCGGGCGCGATGATGTCCGCAGCCTCAGGCACGGGCTGGATATCAAGCGATTCCGACGGCAGCACCTGTTCGGTTTCGGCCTGCGGCAGATCGTTCGGCGCGGGCGCAGGGTCGGGAAGCGGCTCGGGCACCGGCAGGGGGTCGGGTTCCGGCGCGGGCTGGGGTTCCGGTGCAGGCTCGGGCACCGGCTCGGGCGGCGGCGTGACCTCTTCGGGGCGGGCCTGCGGGCGCAGCGGGGCGGTCTCTTGCGCGGGTGTCGCGGTGGCTGCGGCCTGTAGCGCGTTGAACTCCTCCGCGCTTATCATCGAGACCGAGGTCACGATCACCTCTTGCGGCGGTGCAGCGGAGAACAGCCAGTCGCCGACCAGCACCCACAGGATCAACCCTGCGTGCCCGATCGCCGATACAACCGTTCCCGTCTGGAACCGCGTTTCCATCCGCCTCAGCCGCCGCTGCTATCGCCATTGGACGTAGCCCCCGCGCCGAAACCTGGCCCGTCGCCATCGGTGACAAGCCCGATCTCGTTGAACCCGCCCGCATTCAGCGCGCCCATGACCTGCGCCACCCGGACATAGGGGATCGACCCGTCGGCGCGCAGGAAGATCTTCTTCGATTTCCGCTCGGCCGCGATGGCCGTCAGCTTCGGGATCATCTCGGCATCCGCGACCTCGGTCGTCTGGATCGCCAGCCGCCCGTCGGCGGTGATCGTCACGGTCAGCGGCTCTTCCTGTTCGGTGGGCAAGGCCGCCGCCGCCGTCTTCGGCAGTTCGACCGGAACCCCCACGGTCAGCATCGGTGCCGCCACCATGAAGATGATCAGCAGCACCAGCATCACGTCGACCATCGGCGTGATGTTGATCTCATGCATCGCCGCTGCGCGCCCGCCGCGCCGGCGCCGCCCTCCGCCGCCTGACGACCCCGAGACACCCATGCCCATGGCTTACGAATCCAGCTGGCGCGACAGGATCGTCGCGAATTCGTCGGCAAAGGCCTCATAGCCCCCGACCACCCGGTCGATGTCGGCACTCAGCTTGTTGTAGAAGACCGCCGCCGGGATGGCCGCGACCAGACCGACGCCGGTCGCCAGCAGCGCCTCGGCGATGCCGGGGGCAACGACCGCAAGGCTGGTGTTCTGGCTGATCGCGATCTGTTCGAAGCTGTGCTTGATCCCCCAGACCGTGCCGAACAGACCGATGAAGGTCGCGGTAGACCCGGTGGTGGCCAGGAAACTGAGGCCGCGGTTCATGACCTCGGCCTCGCGGGCGATGGCCACGTTCATCGCGCGGTCGATCCGGCTTTGCGCCCCGGCGATCAGCCCGCCGTCCTGCTTGTGGCTGCGGCGCCATTCCAGCATGCCGGCCGCGAAGATCCTTTCCGACTGACCCTGCGGGTCCGGCCCGATCCGTTCGAAAAGCTCGTCCAGCGGCTCGCCCGACCAGAAGGCGCGATCGAAGATCGACGCCTCACCCTTGGCCTGCCGCAGCATGATGTGCTTCTGGATGATGATCGCCCATGACCAGAAGGACATGACGAACAGCGTCAACATGACGAGCTTCACCGTCAGGGTCGCGCGCGCAAAAAGGGCGAACATGGAGAAATCGATCTCCTGCGCCATCGCAAGGGTGCTGGGTTCCATACGCCTGCTCTTGTTGATCGGGCCGTTGATCGGCTCCGTTAGCAATGATTCTAGCAAGAGTGCAGGGGGAAAGCCAACACAACTCTGTCAGGGGGCAGGCTTTCGCCGCCGGATGACGGCATTCGTCATGCTCGGCGCGCCCTGTCTTGCGATGTCGTCCTGTCGTCGTACGCGGTCCGACGAAGGCATGGCCCTGTGCTCGGGATCAGTGCAACGGCCCCGACAACCGCGCCCGCACCTCTGCGGGAAGCCGCGCGGCATGGCCGTCCTCGGTCAGGCAGACCAGCGTCACGATCGAGGCGAACAGCCGTTCTCCGTCGCGCAGGACGACCTGCTCCAGCACGATCCGCGCGCCGCCCAGCGTTTGCAGCCGGGTCTCGACCACAAGGTCGTCGGCGAATTTCGCGGGCCGCAGATAATCGGCCTCCACCCGGCGGACGGCAAAGACGATCCCGTCCCGTTCCCTCAACGCGATCTGGTCGATGCCCAGCGCGGCGACCCATTCGGTCCGGGCGCGTTCGATGAACTTCAGGTAATTGGCGTAATAGACGATCCCGGCAAGATCGGTGTCCTCGTAATAGACGCGGGTCGTGAACTGATGCGGGCTCATGCGCTCTCCCCTGCGGCTTTCGGGCAGGCTAGGCGGTCGGGGACGAGGCGGCAAGTGGTTGATAAATCTTCACCTCTAGAATGGAGCGCAACAGCTGAGGTTGGGATGGGGTTTGGGATGGATCGGCGGGGGTTGCATCTGGATGGT